>JBJMWM010000020.1:0-194005 GCA_045810105.1 Steroidobacteraceae bacterium
GGCTGGAAGGCGATGACATCAATCGGGTCGTCGCCGGGGCCGAGTTTCATCGCAAGACCCGCATAGAGCACAACGTGCTCAGCGTGGAGACGACCATTCGGACACTGGTACCCGAAATACCGTCCTCCGAAGCCAAGGCCGCCGAAAAGAGCTTGGCCGATATCAACAGTCCGCGCATTTATCTGCACGCTCCGCCGAGCTACCTGAGGGCGCAAGGGATAACCACCGCAGCGGTGCTTCCACAGGTACCCAATCTGGCCGCCGCATTGGTGGGAGCTGATCCGAACGGAGACATCGACCAACTTGAGAAGCCGCAGGACCAGGAAGTCAATGCGTTAATTGATGCCGGCAACCGCGCACTCAATAATCGGGAGTACGAACGTGCCATTGTCGAGCTCGACAAGGCTTTGCAGCTCAACCCCAAGGCGGCGATGGCCTTGGCAGACCGTGGGATGGCCTATCAGTGGAAGGGCGACATAGATCGTGCCAAGGCGGACTTCGATGCGGCGTTCGAGATTGACCCTCGGAATGAAGTAGTGCCGCGAGGGCGTGGGGTGCTCGCCATGCGTGAATGGCACTACGCTGAAGCCATAGAGGAGTTTACGAAATCACTCGACTTGCATGTGGACAGCGTGTTCACGCTAACTCGTCGAGCAGAAGCCTACAAGGCCAGTGGTGATCTTGAACATGCGATCGCTGATGCGGAAGCGGCAGTACGACTGGATCCGCTATCCGTGCATCCGCTCGTGTTTCTGGCGGAGATTCAGTTCGACCACAACGATCTTGAGGGGGCCTTGGCTACACTCAATAAAGCGATAGCAATCAAGGGCGAGACTTCTGAGTTGTTGATCCGAAGGGGGATTGACCATACCCGGCTTCACCACCAGGAGTTGGCGCAGAAAGATATCGGGGCTGCTCGCGCGGCAGCATCCAGCGCCGGTGCTCTGAATGATGTTTGCTGGTCACTTGCAAGCTCAGGAGTGGAGTTGGAGATGGCATTGGAGGCCTGCGACGCCGCGCTCGCGCTGAAGCGGGATGGATCTATACTCGACAGCCGCGGGTTTGCGTTGTTAAGAATGGGTCGTTACGACGATGCGATTACTTCGTACGACCAATCTCTGGAACTACGGCCGACGCAGCCCGAGTCGCTTTACGGTCGCGGATTGGCGAAACGTCTAAAGGGCGACACGGCGGGGAGCGATAGGGACATGAAACTGGCAGTGGTCTTTGATCGGCAGGTCGGCAAAACATTCGAGGGGTACGGGTTGAAGCCTTGAGCCGAGCGCTCCTGCGCTTACGCCGTTCATAAAGCAGCCAAAAGCCGGCGACGACCTGCACTTCCCGATTCCGACACTCCAGAAGACGCGTTGTTTAGCCTCTGGCGCCCTTGCGAGACTTTTCTGCCGTGAAGGCCAATGCGGCTTGTAGAGCGTTGTCCAACTCCGCACCCTTGTCCTCGCTCAACTCGCCCACGAAATCGGTCAGTCTCGATTTTTCGATGCTCATCAGTCCATCACAATGAATGGCGCTATCGTGCTTTAGACCTTCGGCAATGCCCACGTTGACCTGGGTTGGCAGGCCATAGCGCTCAGAAAAGATGGGGGCACAGACGACCGTCGAGTAGTTCGAATCGATGAGCGCTTGCCGGCTCACGATCACAAATGAGCGTGCGGGTTTGATGTCACCCGGCGGGCGGCGCACCCGGTAGATCTCGCCCCGCCTCAACTCTCAGTCCAGCGCCGTTTGGAATGACAGCGCATCGCTCATCTCGGCGTTGAGCTTCGCCGCATGCTCGTTGATAGCGGCCACTTCTCGCGCGAGACGCCGCCGCTGTGCTCGCTGCGCTACGAAGTTTCGCAATATCTTCTCGATGAAGGAGGACCGGGAATCTGCCCTGCCAGCCATTTGGTCCAGCTCCTGGAGCAGATCTGCCGACAGCGTAAGAGAGACTTTCGCTTTCATGCTACGAGGATACTACCCTGGTAGGATACGAGCAAGACGAGATCCTGCAGCCATGCTTGCGGGACGGAGCTAGGCCATTGTTCCGGCAGAATCTCTTAGCCTTCTTTAAGTCGCCTCGAACAACCTCGCCGATTCCTGGGCACTCCGCTGATGCCCGGCTTCGCTACTGGTGTCTCTAATGCCGGCCATTAGAAAGTTGCACGAAAGCAACTCGACTAAGTGACGTAAGCCATTGAAATCTGGCGGAGCGGACGGGACTCGAACCCGCGACCCCCGGCGTGACAGGCCGGTATTCTAACCAGCTGAACTACCGCTCCGGCTAGAGGGGGGCGAATCCTATCTGATTGGCGAATCCGCGTTCAAGCTATTTCGCAGCTTGACTGCATTGCCGCGCCGGGCCACGCCCGGGCAGATCGGGCCAAGCGTTTTCAGGGACTTAGCCTCCATGGAGCTTGCCGAGCAGGCTTGCGGCGAGCGCCAGCATGGTGAGGCCGATCAGCGTGTCCAGAACCTGCCAGGCACGCGGCGTTCGGAATACCGGTCTAAGTAAGCGCGCGCCGAAGCCAAGCGTGGTGAACCACGCGCCGCTGGCAACAGCGGCGCCACCGACGAACCAAAAGCGTAGGTCGGCCGGCTGGCGGGCGCCGATAGATCCCATGAGCAGAACTGTGTCGAGATACACGTGCGGATTCAGGAAGGTGAATCCGGCTGCTTGAGCCACCGCATTGCGGAGCGAGATTCCGTTAGCGTGCTCTGCCACGTTCATCGAACTCGCCCGCCTCGCGCGGGCCAGGGCACGTATCCCGTACCACGCGAGAAATGCAGTTCCGGCTGCCGTCAACGCCAGGGTCAGATGTGGCGCTTCGCCCAACACACGCGCAACACCCGCAACGCCGGCACTAATCAGAACGAGGTCGGCCAGAGCGCAGAACGCGACGATGATCAGGACGTGCTCGCGCCGCAGGCCCTGCCGCAGGACGAAGGCGTTCTGGGCCCCGATCGCGATGATGAGTGTCGCACCCAGGGCGAACCCGGTTGTAAATGCAGAGATTGGCATGCGGCAGAGAGTGGCGTGCCGGAGCGCATGAATCCATTTAAACTTACTGTCTTCACTTAAGGACAGCTAATCATGCTGGATTATGGCTCGCTGGCCGCTGTTGCCGTGGTGGTTCGGGAAGGAAGCTTTGAGCGTGCCGCCCGGGCTCTCAACGTCACTCCATCCGCGGTATCGCAGCGGGTCAAGCAGTTGGAGGACCGGTTAGGCGGTGTTCTGATCGTACGCGGGCAGCCGTGCACGGCTACCGAAATGGGGCGGTTGATATGCCGGCACGTCGAACAGGTTGGCATGCTCGAGCATGAGCTCCGTGGCACGCTCCCCCGCTTGATTACTGCCGGATCCACAGACGAGCGCGTGACGATTCGCGTTGCGGTCAATGCCGACAGTCTCGGAACCTGGTTCATCAGGGCCATGGCTTCGTTCCTCGAGGTGGATAGAGCGTTGTTGAACGTCGCGATAGATGACGAGGAACAAACTCAGCAATGGCTGCGCGCCGGGGATGTATTGGCTGCGGTGACTGCCGATTCGCACCCCGTGCAGGGCTGCGACAGTGTTGCGCTTGGGAAGTTGAAATACTGTGCGGTCGCGAGCCCCGAGTACGTTCGGCGGCATTTCCCGGACGGAGTGACAGCAGCGGCCCTCGCAGCGGCGCCTAGCCTGAAATTCAATCCTAGAGATCGTTTGCAAGCGCAGTGGGTTCGTGCGATCTGCAGGCGAGAGATCGATGTACCGGCTCACTGGCTGCCATCGACCCAGGCCTTCATCGACGCAAGCGTGGCGGGAATCGGCTGGGGCATGAATCCGCAATCGCTGGTCGCCTCACATCTTCGTGATGGCTCGTTAGTCGAGCTCGTGCCTGGGCGATCGCTGTCGGTATCGCTCTATTGGCAGCACACCCGATTACAGATGCCGATGTTGGCGCGGTTGACCAAAGCCGTGGTCAGCGCTTCACGCGCGGCGTTGCGATAGCGGGCAGCTCCCAAGACCCATCGATATCCGTGTGGCCGGTGCGAACGCATGCACGGTGCGCGATACTAGCGCCCATGGCAAACCGAACCGGCAGCGCTGATCTGCCGCTGCACAGCGGACACGTACCTCCGTGGCTCGTGACGCGAATGGCCTCGCTTGGGCGCGTCATTGTTGAAGCAATTGTTCATCATTACGGGCGCGATGAGCTGTTGCGCAGGCTGGCGCATCCTTTCTGGTTCCAGGCTTTTGGCACCGTCATGGGAATGGACTGGCATTCGTCGGGGATCACGACGAGCGTAATTGGTGCCCTGAAGCGCGGTCTTTCACCTGTTCAGGATGAACTTGGCCTGTACGTATGCGGTGGCCGCGGGCGACATTCCCGGCGGACGCCGGATGAACTCATACAGGTTGGCGAGCGGACAGGCCTGGATGCGGTACCTCTTGTGAGTGCCAGCCGCCTGGTCGCGAAAGTTGATAGTGCCGCCGTCCAGGACGGCTTCGATTTGTATCTACACTCATTCATCGTCACTGCGGATGGTAAGTGGTGCGTGGTTCAACAGGGCATGAGCGATGCGCGTTCGGAGGCGCGTCGCTATCACTGGTTATCGGAGAACCTGGAGAGCTTCCTGGATTCGCCGCATTCGGCTATCGAGGGGCGCAATCAGGGGACGATAGTCAATCTGGCCGATGTGCGCGCGGCGCGCAACCGCCACGCGGGACTTGAGTTGGTGCAGGGTGGTCCCGATCTTACGATTGCCGTGTTGAAGCGACTTCGTGACAGCGGTATCCAGGCGAGCCCTGCGGGACAGCGCGTCCTCACCGGCAAGTTTGGCGCCGCACACCCCAACGGCGGCGACAGGGCCAACGGTGCCGGCAGGTCGAAGCGGGCGTCCCGCGCCCACCAAGGCAACACCGCACTCAGCCTTTTCCCCGAGCTCGAACCGCAACTCCAGGCCGAGCCTCCCCTACCTTACCTCCACATGCCAGCGCATCACGACGTACGCATGTCGGATGTTGTGTTGCGCAGGTTGCATGGGGTGCTTGCTGCCGCGGCGGACCGAGGGCCCAAGGACTTCACTGAGTTGCTCCTGACGCCGGGAGTAGGTGCCCGCACAGTCGCATCACTAGCACTCGTGGCAGAGGTGGTTCACGGCACGCCATCCCGCTTCTCGGACCCGGCGCGGTTTGCAATGGCGCATGGTGGCAAGGATGGACATCCCTTCCCCGTGCCACTGAAGGTTTACGACGAAACGATTCGTGTACTGAAGAGCGCCGTTGACCGGGCGAAACTGGGAAATGCCGACCGGCTGCATGCGATTCAACGCCTGGATGTCGAATCGCGCGCGTTGGAACGCGCTGCGTCCGGCCCGGCGTTCGAAACGTTTGTGCGGGATGAGCGGGCGAAATCGGCCGACTACGACGGCCGAACAGTGTGAGAGGGGGGGCATATCGGCTCGGCGGAAATGCTTGCCGCGCCAGGGCGCCGCTCCCCCCGTGATCGCTACAGACGCCGGCTGCTTACCAGAATCCCATCCTCATCGCTGTACAACCAGCTGCCCGGCCGGAATTCAACACCGCCAAAGCTGACTGGCACGTCTACCTGCCCGGTACCGTTCTTATTGCTGCGCCACGGATTTGACCCCAACGCCTTGATGCCGATATCGAGGCCGGCCAAAGCAACCGTGTCACGCACCGCGCCCCAGAGGACGAGGCCCGCCCAGCCGTTCTTCTGACCCAAGCCGGCGATGATGTCCCCAACCAAAGCGCTACGGAGCGACCCGCCACCGTCGACCACCAGCACAGCACCGTCACCCGCAGTCGACAATGTTTGTTTGAGCAACGCATTGTCCTCGGTTGACCTCACCGTACGGATGGGACCGTGAAAACGGACTCGCCCGCCATATTGCCGCAACTGTGCCTCACAGCTTTTGACTATATCGCTATGTGCATCTACGAGATCGGCCGTGGTGAAACTCATCTGACATTTACCTCAGAAGCCATCAACTACGCGGTGCGTGTGCTCTACGGCCGGAGGGCTGGCGAAATGTGCGCCCACCAGCCGGCGCCACTCCTGGAAATTCTCCGATCCGCGGAAATGCACCGTGTGATCTTCGACGGTTTCCCAGTCGACGACCAGCCGATAGCGGCTCGGATGCTCGACGGATCGATGCAGCCGCATACCCTTGCAGCCGCGTGAGCTTTTGAACAGCGGCACGGCTTTGGCGACGGCTGCCTCGAAAGCCGCCTCCTCGCCTGGCTTGACTTCGATTTGTGCAATTTCCCAGAACATACCTGGCGGCTCCTCGGATCAATGCGCAACTCGTTGATTTGACTAGCTGACCGAAAGTTTATCACAGGTACCGTGTGATACTTCACCCACCGGCCGGTATATACCCGCATGAGCCTCGAGCAGGTAGCAGCACAACGGATGCGAGAGTTGGCAGGGACGGACGACCTGGACTGGGATGCCGTCTATGCCGACCAGGCGCCGCGCGTCTACAACTACTTTCGCTTCCGGCTGGGTCGGGAGGCCGACGTAGAAGAGTTGACGGCGCGCACTTTCGAAAGAGCTTGGCGCTCCCGTGCACATTACCGCCGCGACCTTGCGGGTTTCTCGACCTGGCTGTTCAAAATTGCACAGAACGTCCGCCTGGACTTCCTGCAATCGCGCCGTGGGCACCTGCCGCTCGATGCTGCGCTCGACGTGGCGGCAGATGGGACACCTGAAAAGGAGGCTGAGCGCAATTCAGATCTCGCGCGTCTGAACACTCTGACGAAGCACCTGCCGGATCGTGAGCGCGAACTGATAGCACTCAAGTATGGCGCCGAAATCAACAATCGCCTCATCGCGCAACTCACCGGGTTGAGCGAGTCGAACGTCGGAACCATTCTGCACCGCGTCGTACAAACGCTTCGCAGCCGATGGTGATTGGAGTACAGCGATGAACGACGATTTTCTCCATCGCATTCGAGCCGAGCCGCCGCGAGCCTTCATGGCGGACCTGAAGGCCCGCCTGGATCGGCAATTGCCACCGGCAGCCACTGCACCGCGGCGCTCTCTGTTTCGAGTCTTGGTCTTCGGGCTGTTGTTCGGCGGCTCGGTGTTTGCGATCAGCCTGCTGACGGTCAATGGCATTCCCGATTTCACCCGCGCTTGGGTTGAGGGCGTACGTCGAGGTTCGACACCGAAACCGGATGCAACGGGGCATTCAGATGTGACGCACCCGGGGCGCAATTCTTGGGCAGATTTCTCGGCAAGCCCCGGCATCACAGCACCAGAAGGCCCGCAGCATGCCGGGCAGGCGCCCAATCCATCCCGCGGCGCCGCGACGCCGGCAAGCGCGACCAACACCGCTCCGAGCGTGCAGTCCGTTGTCCCTGGAGCCTCAACACGCCCCCCTCAGGTGATCACGCTCGTCACCCCGAAAACCCTGCAGGCTTACCTCAAATCGCGGGTCGCCAATTTCGCCCGCCCCTACCGTGCAGATGTATTGGTGACAGCCGCAGACAACGCTACCGAGGCTCTGGCTCAGCTCTGCAGCAAACCCGCAACGGTAGGAAATCAAGCCGCGGCGCCCGACATCGCCGTGATCGCGCGGCGAATCACGCGGGCCGAATTTGAGACTTGCACCACCAACATCGGCAACATCGCAGAAGTACAAATGGAGCACCAGGCGCTCGTGCTCGCGCGTAGCAAGCTCTACGGCACCCTCGCCTTGTCTGCCAGGGATCTTTTTCTCGCTCTCGCCGCCGAAATACCCGACCCGGAGCATCCGGGCGCGCTCATCCGCAACCCAAACACTACCTGGGACCGGATCAATGCCTCGCTGGGAGCTGCGCCGATCGAGGTATTTGGCCCGCCCGAACAGTCTACGGCGGGGATCGCCCTCCGGGAGACTCTCCTCCAGGCGGGCTGCGACTCCGTGCCGGCCCTCGCAGCCCTGAGTCGAACCGATGGCGCCCGCTATCAGCAAGTCTGCAAGACTCTGCGCAAGGACGGCGCCTACGTGGAGATGCGGGAGGAGGTGACTACAGAAGCCTTGCAGACTCTCCAATCCCACCCGGATGCCATTGGCGTGCTCGGCTACGCGCAATTGCGCTTTTTCGGGTCGATTTTCAAGAACAACTACATGTTGATCATCAACCCGGTCGGCGGCGTGGAACCCACCCCGCAAGCGATCGCGGATGGCACGTATCCGGGTTCCCGGACCCTGTACCTGTATCTCAATCAGCGGCGCGCATCTTACGGAGCCGCGTATCTGACCAACTGGCTCGCAGACACCAGCGTCGAGGCGAGCACGTTGTCCGTAGCGATGCCAGAGGTAAAAGGGCCGCGTAAGTACCTGGGACCGCTTCCAGATCTGAAACTGCAAACAACGGAGTAGACGATGAAATTGATCATTGCCGCATGTGCAACGGCTGGTCTGGCCGTAGCTTTATCGGCTGGAGCGGCCATGGCAGCCGACAGCACATCCGCAAACGCCAGCGCATCAGCAGACGCCGGCATTCCCATCGAGCGCATTATCGCCGCCGTGGCACACAAGACCGGCAAGCGATACCTCGTTGACCCCCGAGTCCATGCCAATATCCAACTCATCGGTCAGGACCCATCAAACATCACCTACAGCGATCTGCTGACGATTCTGCAAGTGTACGGATTTGCGGCGACGGAAGGTGGCGGCTACGTTCGAGTCATACCCGATGCAAGCATAAGGCAGTGGGCGTTGCCACAGCTCTCCAGCGGACAGACCTACCCGGATGCTCAATTCGTCAACTACGTCCTGCCTGTCAAGACCGTGCCGGCGGCTCATCTGGTGCCGATTCTGCGCCCCCTGCTGCCGCCGGTAGCACAGCTTGCGGCGGACATCTGTTCGAACTCCCTGTTGATCGCCGACAGCTATGCAAACGTCAGGAAAATCGAAACACTCGTTAGGGCACTGGACGCCGGTACCGCCCCCTACCAGCCCGAGAAGTGCGAAGCCCAGTCCGCCGCGGCCCGTCACGAGTAACCACGCACCGCGGGATTCTTAACACGATACGCGCTGGCGATGAGCATCGGCAGCGGCTACGCTAGGCGGCATGACCAATGCCGACCTGCGGCCGCTGCCTGCTTCCCTGGCCGCCGCCACCACTCAACCCCGGAATTCACCCCGGCGCATACTGCTCGCGAGCCTCATCGGTACGACGATCGAGTTCTTCGACTTCTACATCTATGCGACGGCAGCAGTCCTTGTGTTCCCCAAGCTGTTCTTCCCCGCTGCCGATCTCCAGGCAGCAGGCCTGCAGTCGCTCGCGACCTTCGCCCTGGCATTCTTTGCGCGGCCGATAGGCTCGGCTGTCTTCGGGCACTTTGGGGACCGCGTTGGACGCAAGGCAACGCTCGTGGCTGCACTGCTGACGATGGGCTTGTCCACCGTCCTCATTGGGCTATTGCCGACCTACGCTCAGATTGGAGTATTGGCGCCGCTGTTGCTCAGTGTACTGCGCTTCGGCCAGGGCTTGGGTCTCGGGGGTGAATGGGGAGGAGCCGTGCTGCTGGCTACCGAGAACGCGCCGCCAGGCAAGCAATCGCTGTACGGGATGTTTCCGCAACTGGGTGCGCCAATCGGCTTCATCTGCTCGTCGGGCACGTTTCTGTGGCTGACCACCAGGCTGAACGACGCAGAGTTGTTTGCCTGGGGCTGGCGAGTGCCATTCCTCGCCAGCGCGCTGCTGGTGTTCGTCGGCTTGTATGTCCGGCTGCGCCTGACAGAGACGCCCGCTTTCCAACGGGCTATGGAGAAGAACGAGCGGGTACCAGTGCCGATGTTTGCTGTCATTCGCCAGTACGGCGCGACGCTCATCCTGGGCACATTCGCGGCCACGGCGACTTTCGTCGTGTTCTATCTCATGACCGTGTTCTCGTTGAGCTGGGGCACGACGGCACTCGGGTTTCCACGCCCGCATTTCCTGGTCATGCAGATGATCGGCGTACTCTTCTTCGCCGCAACGATTCCCATTTCAGCGCTGGTTGCGGACCGCTACGGCCGGCTGGAAGTGCTGATTGGAGCAACAGTTGCGATCGTTGCGTTCGGCCTGACGCTCGCGCCTCTTTTTGGATCAGGTAGCCCGGCAGGTGTGCTCACTTTCCTGTGTCTCGGGCTGGCGTTGATGGGCTTGACCTATGGACCGCTCGGCACGGCGCTGGCGGAGTTGTTCGCAACTCCGGTTCGCTACACCGGGGCATCACTGACTTTCAATCTGGCGGGCATTGTCGGGGCCTCGCTGGCTCCCTACATCGCCACCACGCTGGCGCAAAAGTACGGCCTGCCCTCTGTCGGTTACTACCTGTCGGCCGCCGGGATGGTGACACTGATCGCGTTGGTATGGATCAGAGCACGCCGTGACCACACATGACTAAGAGTTCCGGCCGATGGCGAACGGATGGCGTGCGGATTATCCGGAGCAACGAGTTGGACGACCGCACGGCCCAGACTCTTGGGATGCAGCGACGCGCTGCCGTAACTACGGAACGCACCGGCGCCTCCAAGCTTTGGGCCGGTACTGTCACCATCGATCCCAAAGCCAAGACCGGCGCTCACCACCATGGTGACCTCGAGAGCGTAATCTACGTGGTCAACGGCGTTGCTCGGTTGCGGTGGGGCGATCGGTTGGAGTTTGTAGCCGAAGCTACACAGGGGGACTTCATCTACGTTCCCCCGTTTGTCCCACATCAGGAAATCAACGCGAGCGACGATCTACAGCTGCATTGTGTGTTGGCGCGGAGTGGTCAGCAGGGACTCGTCGTAAATCTGGACATCGAACCCGCCGAGATACCGGAGCTGGTGCGCTGGGTGGACGACCTGCACAAGTAGTAGCTCCCGCCTGGTACCGGCCAGAGCCGGGCATTGCTAGCGAATCTGCAGAATCTTGTGAGTTTGCAAACTCAACCGCCACTGCGGATGCGCCAGACAATACTGCAGCGCCTGCGAGGTGTTCTGCGTAACTTGCGGACTATCCAGGGGCTGCAGGAAAAAATGCTGGAAGGCCAGATCCTGAAAGCGCTCCGGCTCCACACCGACCTGTGGATAAACGAGTTTGAGCTCGTTCCCGCGCAACACCCGCAAGGGTGCATTCGCCTTCGGACTCACGGTCAACCATAACTCACCCGCGGGTGGATCCACGGTGCCATTGGTCTCGACCGCCACGAACCAGCCCGCCGCGTTGAACTCGGCCAGCAACGCCTCGTCGAGTTGCAGCAAAGGCTCCCCACCCGTGCAGACGACAAAGGGCCTGACAGGCTGACCGGGCTTTTCCGACGAGTGCGGCCAGTGACTCGCAACGGCACTGACGAGATCCGCCGGTGATTGAAACTTGCCGCCACCAGTTCCATCGGTCCCAACGAACTCAGTGTCGCACCAACGAGAGCAGCCGCCCGGACCTTTGTCGCGATCGCGTTCGAGTCCCGTCCACAGGTTGCACCCGGCGAAGCGCAGGAATACAGCGGGCCGGCCGGCATGCGCGCCCTCGCCCTGCAATGTGTAGAAAATTTCTTTGACGGCGTAAGTCATACCGAATAGGTTCGAGTCGTCACCCTGAGCCCATCCGCCTCAGGAGCGGATCAGCGCTACCCACCTCGCTGAATCCCTTCGCACGTAACACGCAGGAATCGCAAGAGCCACACGGTTCGCCATTGACGCCCGGATCGTAGCAACTGCTCGTCCATCCATAATCAACCCCCAGCGCGAGGCCGCGCGCAATGATCTGCGCCTTGGTGAGCTCAATCAGCGGAGTGTGAATCTTCAACCGTTGACTGCCCTCCACTCCCGCCTTGGTGGCGAGATTAGCCATCCGCTCGAACGCTGCGATGAACTCCGGACGGCAGTCCGGATAGCCGCTGTAGTCCAGGGCATTCACGCCGACGAAGATATCCTGCACCCCCAACGTCTCGGCCCAGCCGAGCGCGAATGAAAGGAAGATGGTGTTCCGCGCCGGCACATAGGTGATGGGGATACCCGTGGACATCTGGGCCGCCGGGCGCCCCTTCGGTACCTCGATGTCCGCGGTCAGTGCAGAGCCGCCAAACTGGCGCAGGTCGATATCCACGATCACGTGCTTTTGGACCTCCATCTGCGCCGCGATGTACCTCGCGGACTCCAATTCGACCACGTGTCTCTGGCCGTATCGGAATGACATGGCGTACAGCTCGAAGCCTTGCGACCTGGCAATCGCAAGTACGGTGGTCGAATCCAGGCCGCCGCTTAAAAGTACGACGGCTTTGCGCGGTTCGGCGCCTGTCACGGCTGTGGGACCATCATTGTGTGGCACAGCCTTCGACTTTACTGAAGCGGGCAGTTCAGCACAAACGCCAGGCGGACAATGGGCTCACTGCAGTTATTCGGGCTGCCACGGCGGTGACCTCAGGCACGGCAGAAAGCGCGCACCGTGTTGCTTCGCAAACCGGTTACACTTTGCGCATGGCACGGGTTTTTGTTACTGGCTCGGCGGATGGACTCGGGAAGATGGCTGCCGAGCACATGGTCGCGGCGGGCCACAAAGTCGTACTGCACGCGCGCAACGAGCAACGAGCTGCCGCTGCTCGGGCCGGCGTCCAGGGTGCGGAAGCAGTAGTCATCGGCGATTTGTCGAGCATCGACTCCACTCGTGAGGTCGCAAACCAGGTTAACCGTCTCGGGGCCTTCGATGCGGTGATTCACAACGCGGGAATCGGCTATCGCGAAAGGCAGCGCACGGCGACAGTGGACGGCTTGCCGAATGTATTCGCCATCAATTCGCTCGCCCCCTACATTCTGACGGTGCTGATACACAAGCCTAAGCGGCTCGTGTATCTGAGTTCGGGAATGCATCACGACGCGGAACCCGAGCTTGACGATCTCGTGTGGACGCATCGAGGGTGGAGCGGCGCGCGGGCCTACGCCGAATCCAAACTGCACGATGTGATCCTGGCCTTTGCTGTAGCCCGCAAATGGCCGGACGTCCTGTCCAATGCGCTCGAGCCAGGCTGGGTGGCGACAAAGATGGGCGGACGGGGCGCTCCGGACGACCTGGCTGCGGGAGCCAGGACCCAGGTTTGGCTTGCCACCAGCGAGGATCGCGCCGCCAAGGTCTCTGGTGGCTACTTCTATCATCTGAAGCCGCGCGAGCCGAATCCCGCTGCGAAAGACAAATCGATTCAGGAGCGTTTTCTCGCGGAGTGCGCGCGCCTCGCGGGAATACCGTTTCCAGCCTGACCTACCGCCTGTGCAAAGCACAGGCAGGCTACTTCATCGTCACGCTGACTCCGCCCAGCAGATTGAAACCGGCCCCGGGCTCGAAATACCTGTTGTTGCCGTCATTGACGATCACGGAACCCACGTAACGCCGGTTCAACAGATTGTTGATACGCAGAAAGCCACTCATCCTGAACCTGCTCAACTCGACTGAGTAACCGCCATCCAAGCCTATGAGGGCGTAGGCGGGCGTGAATGCGTCATTCACGTCGTCCACCGCGACCGCAGTTACGTATTGACCGCTGACGCTGGCATGCCAGCCCACATCTGCCCCCCAACGAAGGGCAGCGTAGGCATTGTGCTTGGGCACGCCAGGCAGGCGATTCGCGGCGGGTATGGGTGTGTTTGCCACGGCACAGGGCGCGACCGTGCAGGTCCTATACGCGTCACTGTAATAGGCATCCACATAGGTGTAGGCGAGCTGGAAACGCCAATCCGGCGCAAGGCGGTAGTTGAGGGAGTATTCCGCTCCTCGCCTGCGGGTTCGCCCCGCGTTCTGATAGGTCGAGCGCCCACCGATGTTGGTGGCCACAACGATTTCGTCACGCGTCTGCGCCTGGAACACGGCGAATTCCGCGCTGATATCCGGATCGATCGCAAGCTTTGCGCCGAGCTCGGTGTTATTGCTCCGGGCCGGCCGCAATTGCAGGTTCAGGCCCGAGGTGCCATCCGCGCGATAGGCCAACTCCGAGCCGAGCGGCGTTTGAAAGCCACGCCCATACGATGCATACAGGCGAAGCCACTCCTGCGGCTTGAACACCAACCCCGCAACCGGCGAGGTCGAGCTGTAATTCACGCCGCCACTGTCATCATGATTGGCGCCAAAGATATAGTGATCCTCGGAATCGAATTTCACGTCACTGTGCCGCACGCCGGCCATGGCTGACCAAAGGGACGCGAAGTCCCAGGTGCCCTGTGCGTACTCGTCCAAGTCACGGGCGATGTTATTTTCGTCCCGGCGAAGTGCTCCCTGCACGCCCAACTGCGGGCCGATGAAGTTGTTGTACCCGCGGCGCAGCTCATTCTGGCGGTCGTAGCTCAAGCCGGCGACCCAGGTCATTGGCCGCTGCGCAAGCGCCCCTTTCCACGACCAACGGGTATCGGCGCCGCCATACCTGCGATTCAGGTCAACGACACCCCCGGCGCTACCGGCGGCTACCTGCGCGCCCTGGGGAATCGAGAGAAACTGCAGGACGCTACGATGACCGTAGTAGCCGAGCACGCGCACCGATTGCGAATCGGTCAGGTCGAGATCGTAGATCAGCCCGCCCTGCTGTTGCTGGAGGCTCTTACGAGTGTTGAAGCGGATTGCGGCGGAGTCGGTTGATTCAGGATCGGCGGCAAACTGCGCCGGCGTGATGCCCAGCGGGTCCTGTGCATCCGGCCTCGAGATGACGTTCGCGATCAGCGCGAGACGGTTGGAATCATTGATCGAGTAGTTCAATTTGCCGTTGAAGGACTCGTTCCGGGCGCTGCTGTGCTCGCGAAACCCGCCGAACTTGAAGTGTGTGAAGTCGAGGTTGTAGCCGAGCGGCCCCACGGAGCCGAGCGCATTCAGGCCGGCACGGAAAGTATCGAAACTGCCATACGCCAGGCCACTGCGCACTTGCAGCGGCCCTTTACCCGTTGCGCTGAAGAGCTGAATGACACCGCCCGAGGAATTGCCATACAGCGCCGAGAAGGGACCGCGCAGAATCTCCACCCGGGAGGCCGAATCCAAGTTGAATTGCGAAACCTGGCCCTGCCCGTCAGGTCCCGTGGCCGGGATGCCATCCTGGTAGACACGCACGCCGCGGATTCCGAAAGCCGAGTTGGCTCCGATGCCACGGATGGAGACCTGCTGATCCTGGGCGTAGTTGTTTCGATTGCGCGCCAGGAGCCCCGGCACCGTTGCTACATCATCGGCCAGATTCACGCCCAGGGCATCGTTGCGCAGCTGCTCTGCGGACACGGAGCTGATGGCGGCCGGCAGGTTGAACGGATCGGCTTCGACACGGGTGGCCGTGATGACAACTTCGTGCAGTGGCTGTGGCTCCGCGCCTGCAGCCGCGGCGCCCTGGACGGCTGCGGCAGCGGCGCAAGGCAGCGCGAGTAAAAGGGAGCGGGCTTTCATTGTTTCACGGACGGTTCAACGGATCGCGGGCGCGGATGCTAACATGCGGCTTCGACCACTCCGTTCATGATTTTCATGAATTTCTTCGTAACTTGAGGTTTCTTGGAAATGCTCACTAACCGCATGGAATGCCCGCTGGTGGCGCTGATCCTGACCCTCGCTACAGCGCTTGCGGCCGCGGCTCCCGCCAAGCGAGACGATCAGATTCTTCTTCAAGGCAATGTCGCCGGCTCGCAGACCGTCACAGCCCAAGGCACTGGCTCGGTGCGCGCCGAGTATTCCTACAATGACCGTGGCCGCGGGGATCACATCATCGCGACCTGGAAACTGGATGCGGCGGGTGTGCCGATCGAGTATTCGGGAAGCGGCAACGACTATATGAAGGCTGCGGTCACGGAGTCCTTTCGCCACACCGGCGGCAAGGCGACATGGCGCAACCGCGCGGAGCACGGCGACAAGGTCATTACTGGCGAGGCGTTCTACGTCCCAAGCAACGCGCCACCGGAATTCACCGCAGTCCTGGCGCGGGCATTGCTCAAGGCGCCCGGGCATACATTGCCTCTCCTTCCCGCCGGCGAAGCGCGCATCAGCCCGGCCGGTTCTATCTCGCTGCCGGCTGCCAGCGGCTCGAGCTCGCAACTGACGCAATACGAAATCACTGGACTCGACTTCGGCCCCACACGCATCTGGCTCGATAGTGATGGCATTACCGCAGCCTCGGTTTCGGGTTGGTTCTCGGTCGTGTCGGCCACCAACACGGGGGCGTTGGGCAAACTCGTCGAGGCGCAAGCAGCCGCCAACAGTGCATGGTCCGCAAAGCTCGCCACCCAGCTCACGCACGTGCCCGCCGGGGATCTGCTGATCCGCAATGCGCGACTGTTCGATCCGCGCGATCTGAGCGTCACTCCCGGGATGAGCGTGTTGATCCGTAACGAGCATGTCGTACGCACGGCGAAAGATTCCGCTTTCAAGACTCCCGAGGGAGCGGAAGTCATCGACGCGGCCGGACGGTTCCTGATGCCGGGTCTGTGGGACAACCACCAGCACTTCTCCAACAATGACGGCGCGCTGGATCTCGCGAACGGGGTCACGAGCGCCCGTGACATGGCGAACGACCTGGACGAGTTCCCCAGCCGGGTAGCGCGTTTTGACGCCGGGACCGAGCTGGGTCCGCGCGTATTCAAGGCCGGAATCATCGATGGGACCGGCCCGCTCGCGGGTCCGACCAGGATGCGGGTGGATTCGGCGGCGGAAGCCTTGAAAGACGTCAACTGGTACGCAGACCACGGCTACGGACAGATAAAGATTTATTCATCCGTCAAACCAGAGCTCGTGCCGATCATTGCGGACGCTGCGCACGCACGCGGCTTGCGAGTCAGCGGCCACGTTCCGGCCTTCATGTCGGCGCAAATGTTTGTCGAGGCGGGGGCGGATGAAATTCAGCACATGAATTTCATTGTGTTGAATTTCCTGTTCGACACCGTGAAGGACACGCGGGGCACGACCCGTTTCACCGCGGTTGCTCAACATGCTCACGAGCTGGGTCCTGAAAACCCGAACGTGCAGGAAATGATCGGCTTCCTGAGAGCGCATCGCACGGTGCTCGACCCGACCATGGGCATCTTTCAGAGTCTGTTTTCCGGTGATCCCGCCGGCCTGACGCCCGGGCTGGAAGGAATCGTGCCGCGATTTCCTCCACAGGTCAGGCGCACCATGTTATCCGGGGCGCTGGCGCCACCGAAAGGTCAGGAAGCAGCCTACCGGGATGCGTTCCCAACGATGCTTCGCCTGCTGAAGGCGTTGAACGATGCCGGAGTCACCATCGTTCCAGGCACAGACGCGCTAGCGGGGTATTCCCTGCTGCACGAGCTGGAGTTGTACGCGCGTGCCGGCATCCCGGCTGCACAGGTGCTGCGTATGGCGACTTTGACATCCGCGCAGGTCAGCGGCGCTGAGACAGAGCGCGGCACGGTCGCGGCTGGAAAGCTGGCCGACATGATTCTGATCGATGGCGATCCAACTGCGCACATCGAGGATGTTCACAAGATCGCGGTGGTCATCAAGGCTGGACACGTTTACGACCCCGCCCAGATCGAGGCGGCGCTGGGGATAGCGCCACGGGGTCGCTAGAATGCAAGGCATCGCGTTCTATCCCGGCCGGGTAGATGCTATCGAAGAACGGCCCGCGGTCTGAGCCTCCCAATCCAACTCGCGGATCCGCGGGATCATCAGTACCCAACCGGCAAATCCCAGGACGCCGACCGCCGCGGCTGACACAAAGGCAAGCGTAAAGTGGCCGGTCCACTCGACAATGAAACCGGTCAGCGCCGGAGCGATGATGCCGGCGAGATTGCCGAGGGTGTTCTGGATTCCCACCCAGCGTCCCGCTGCGGCGGGACCTGCCAGGATTTGCGCAATTGCAAACACCCCCGGTGATTGGAGTCCGCACAGCGCCTGATAGACGAAGATACTGGCGAGGGCCACGGACCGCGGGCCGAGTGCCATGCAGAGCATGCAGCCGATTGCGCCCAGGTGAGTTGCGCCCATGACCAGCTTATAGCCGAAGTTAGTCGAGCCGCTGCGGGCAATGTAACGGTCGATCGCCCAGCCGCCTCCCATGGCAAACACCGCGTTCACCAGATACGCGCTGCTGGCGAGCTGTGCCATCTCGAGGTTCGAGAACCCGCGCTCGCGCACCAGGTACAGTGGTAGCCAGGAGAGCATGAAGTAAAAGGTATAGTTACTCGAGAAGTGCCCCAGACCCGAGCCCCACAACGCGCGTTGCCTGAGAATCATCCACAGAGTGGTGACGTCCGCGGATTTTGGGTGTGCGCAACGCTGCTGCACTGCAATCCGCGACCAGGGCCATAGCCATAGAAGCGACAGCAGGCCCAGGACAACAAACGTAACTCGCCACCCGTACGCCTCGATCAACAGCCCGCCCAGGAACATGCCGGCCGCGGGACCGAGCAGATACGCGAAAGCAATGATGCCGTTGGCGGTCCCCAGGCTCTCGTTCGGCACGGCCACGGCCAGAATTTTGGACGTGCACGGGAAACCTACGCTCTCCCCCACACCGAGCATCAGGCGCAGCACCAGCAGCAGCACGAAGCTCGAAGCAGCGCCGACCAGCATGGTTGCCAGAGCCCAGATGGTCAGTCCGATGGCGAGCACACGCTGTGCCCCGTGGCGCTCCGCCAGCCAGCCGACGGGAATCTGAACGGTGGCGTAGGTCCAGAAGAATGCCGACAGCAACACGCCCAATTGCGGGATCGTCAGATGCAAGTCGGCCTGGATGAGATGCGCGGCGGTCGGCAAGGCGCCGCGATCCACATAGTTCAGGAACAGCACCGCCGCGAGCAGGAACACGACCGGGCTGCGCGCAGCCCGTGCGGCATCCGCCGATGCGGGTGTAACGGAGCTCAGGTCGCGGGGTCCTGGGATTCCATGCGAGGATAGTCTATGCCAGACCCTTCCCTCAGGCGGCGGCAAATTGTCACCGTACTGCTGCTCTTCGGCGGGTATGCGTCACTGTATTTCTGCCGGGCCGACCTCTCGGTGGCGACCCCGCTGCTGATCGAGGAGCTGCAATCACGGGGTACGAGCCAGCATGATGCGATCGAGCTGCTGGGCACGATCGCCTCGCTGGGTATTCTTGGCTACGCCATTGGGAAGCTCTTCCTGGGCGGGCTAGGTGATTACTGGGGCGGCCGCATCAACTTCCTGATCGGCCTGGCGGGCGCCATCGTATTTACGCTGTTGTTCGCCATGACCGGGCTGATTCCGGTGTTCACGGTAGCGTGGGTGGGAAACCGCCTCACGCAGTCGCTCTCCTGGGCGGGATTGATCAAGGTTTCGTCCAAATGGTTCAACTACTCTACGTATGGAACGGTCATCGGCATCCTGAGCGTCAGTTACCTCGTGGGTGATGCGGTGGCCCGCCAGCTGATGGGAGCGCTCATCCACCACGGATTCGGCTGGCGCGCACTCTTCTACTTCGCGGCCGCCGTGGCGGCCGTATTTCTCCTCATCAGCTTTCTGTTCCTGCACGAGTCGCGGGCAGGGCTCGGCTTCGAGGCAGCCCGCACCAACCCGCTGAGCCTGTTCGCGCAGTCAGAATCGCGCCCGCCCAGCGTTGGAGCCTTGTTGCGGCCACTGTTTCTCAGCCGAGGCTTTCAATTGATCTGCCTGCTGTCATTCGCTTGCACCATGGTGCGGGAGACCTTCAACTTCTGGACGCCTGAGTACCTGCGCGACTACCTTGGTTACAGCGCAGGGGATGCTGCCGGACTGAGCGCGATCTTTCCGGGCGTGGGTGTCGTTTCGGTCCTCATGATGGGCTGGCTGAGTGACCGGCTCGGCGTGAATGGGCGGGCGCTGCTGATGTTTGTAGGACTGAGCGCCACTGCAGCAGCGCTGCTCGGGCTGATGTCCTTGCCATCTGCGACGGGCGGCGCGCTGTTGCCGCTGCTCGCTATCGGGGTAATCGCATTCTGTCTCCTCGGCCCCTATTCTTACCTGGGCGGCGCGTTTGCCCTGGATTTCGGCGGCAAACAGGGCAGCGCGTTCGCATCGGGAATGATCGACGGAATCGGCTATCTCGGCGGCGCCCTCGCAGCCCGCAGCGCCGCGCGGATCTCCGTTGTGTTTGGTTGGCAAGGAGTGTTCGTGGCGCTGGCGGCAGTCAGTGCGCTGGCCGCCGTGGTCGCCGGTTATCTGTATGTGTTGGGCTCGCGGGTCGCCACAGTTCAACAAACGACACCGTGAGGTCCCGCGATGACCATTGCTGAGCACATATTCGCAATTTTCCAGCGCCGTGGCTCCGGAGCCTACTTCGGCGAGCACGTGTCGATGAGCGAACATGCCCTGCAGGCGGCGTACTTCGCGCGCCAGGAATCAGCGCCGGAGGTCCTCGTGCTCGCAGCCTTGCTGCACGATATCGGGCATCTGATCGAGGCTGCGCCCGATGAGCTTGCGGAGTGGACCTCTGACGCCCGGCACGAAGAAATCGGCGCCAGGTGGCTGTCGCGGCGATTCGCTGCGGAAGTTTCTGAGCCTGTGCGTCTGCACGTTCCCGCCAAACGCTACCTGTGTGCCACCGATCCCGGCTATGTCGCCATGTTGAGTCAGGCGTCGGTGGTAACGCTCAAACTTCAGGGCGGACCTATGGGACGCTCTGAAGTATTACGATTTGAAACAGAGCGTTACCACCCACAGGCGCTCCGGGTACGCCGTTGGGATGACCAAGGCAAGGTCTCTGGGTTGAAGACCCCCGGGTTGGCCGAGTATCGTGGGCTCATCGAAAAGTTCGCGCTTCCGCGACCCGGAGTCAGATGAAATCGGTTTACCAGGCGCTCGGCACGCTGGGCCACACGCTGGGGCATGGCCGAGCACCTATGCGCGCCCAAACACGGGGCCGGACTCGGGCCCGCGCGCCGACTCTGCCACTGACCATCGCACTGGCCCTCCTCGCCCCGTACGCAGCGCATCCTGCCGCACTGCCGGCGCCGCCAACGGCGTCCGCGCACGGCGCGGCGTCCTCCCCCCTCCTCGTGTTCGGCGACGGCAGAACCGCAAGGCAACGGCTGGGCGTCAACGGCTCCAAGCTCGATCCCGCTCTTGCTGAGCTTACGACTCACCTCAGTGGGGTGAGTCCGCAAAACGCGGTGGCCGAGCTGCGGTCACTGAGCCCGGCAGCGAAATTCACGCAGCGCTCGGCCGATGCGACGCCGCTCGTGCTCGTCGATGCAGTTACACGAGGTGATCCCCAACAACTCAAAAACGCTCTTGTAGCACTAGGGCTTCAAAACGCTTCGGTGTACTCGAACGATATCAGCGGTTGGTTGCCGGTGACACAGATTGAGGCCGCGGCCGCCCGCGGCGAGCTTCATTCAATGCGGGCTGCGATGTCGCGGGCACGCAGCGGGGCGGTCACGTCGCAGGGCGATTTCGCGCAACGCAGTGATGTGATACGTACTAAGTATCCAACTCTGGACGGCACCGGTGTGACGGTCGGTGCACTGTCGGACAGCTACAACTGTTACCCGGTTTATGCGCAGAACCATGTTGCTGCCTCTGGTCCCACCGGATATGCGAGCAACGGCTTCCTCGCGACGGCCACCACGGATGTGGGCACCGGCGATCTACCATCGGGAGTGAGTGTTGTGCGTGAAGTCAGCTGCATGGCTTACGGCGCGCCTACTCAGTTGCCGTTTGGCGATGAAGGCCGCGCGATGTTGCAAATCGTTCACGACGTGGCGCCCGGCGCCGGCCTGGCCTTCTACACCGCCGACAATGGCGAAGCAGACTTTGCGAATGGAATCAGCTCGCTGGCGGGGAGCGGGAAAGCGAAAGTCATAGTTGACGATGTCGGGTACTTCGACGAGCCATTTTTCCAGGATGGTGTGGTGGCACAGGCAATCGACACAGTCGTTGCTCAGGGCGTTGCGTATTTTTCGGCGGCGGGCAACGACGGATCCGATGCTTACGAGAATACCGCTCCCAGCTTCTCGAAGTTGTCCACCACCGCGCCCAACGCCGGCGAGTCCCTCCTGAACTTCGATAACTCAGGTACGACTACCGTCAGCGCGCTGTCCATTACCATACCCAGTCTCGAGCAAGGCCAGTTGGTTGCTTTGGTCCTGCAGTGGGATCAGCCCTACCTAACCGGTGCGCCAGGCAGCCTGGGCGCCAGCAGCCATCTGGATCTATGCGTTACCGGGACTGGCAACGACAAGATCATCAACCTCTCCGGAAGTGCGGTGACGTGTACCGGACCAAACAGCAACGGCGCCGATCCGGTGCAGATACTGATTGTCAGCAATCCAGCGAATGCCACTGCTGCAACTGATCCCGAGACGATCAGCGTATCGATTGGGCTGGCGGATGGGACGCTTCCTCCCGGGCGCGTCAAACTAGCCGTTGAGGGCGGCGGTTTGAAGGTGGTGTTCAATAACAGCAACGCAGATGTGAAGAACCCGACATTGCAGGGGCATCCGGGAGCTGAGGGTGCCGCGGCGGTCGGGGCAGCGGCGTTTTACAACACTCCCGGTTGCGGTACGACCACGGCCGTGCTGGAGCGCTACTCCGCGCAAGGAGGCTCGCCCATCCTTTTCGATAAATCCGGGAAACGGCTTCTAACACCGCTAATCCGTCAGAAGCCCAACTTCGTCGGTCCCGACGGCGGCAACAACACGTTCCTGGGATTCCAGATAGCGGCTGGCAGGGATACGAGCACCGTGGCGCAATGCGCCAACAACGGGAGCTACCCCAATTTCTTCGGTACATCGGCCGCGGCACCGCACGCCGCTGCGATCGCTGCACTGATGTTGCAGGCGAACTCCGCCCTCACCCCGGCGCAGATTTATACCGCGTTACAGACCACGGCCTTGCCCATGACCAATACCACCGCCGACTTGGCGGGATCCGGGTTTATCCAGGCGGATGCGGCGTTGGCTACCCTGACTCCCGGGGCGCCCAGCCTGAAGTTGGCCGCCACTTCAATCGCGCCTGGCGCCACGACCACCCTGACCTGGTCATCCATCAACACAACGAGCTGTACTGCATCCGGGGCTTGGACAGGATCTCAGGCCACGAGTGGAAGCATGACAATCACTGCACCGATGACGGCAGGAACGGCCAGCTACACGTTGGCTTGCGCCAACCCCAACGGAACGGCGTCGAGCACAGCGGACCTTACCGTCGCTGCTCCATCCGGCGGCGGAGGTGGTGGTGCTCTGGACGCAGTTGCACTGTTAGTTCTGGGTAGCCTTGGTGTATCTCGGCTGATTGCCCACCGCCCCGCGGCTCGCTCATAACAGCGACGCGCCTTTGGGCGCCCGCACTACCGCGGTGCCGGCTATCTTGTCGTGCCAGGACTGTCTTTCGCTGTCGATAGCGATCCACAGGAATCCCAGGCCGACGACAGCCAGCGACAGAAAGCAGCTGAGCGCACGCACGATTGCGGTTGGCCAATCGATGGGCCGGCCATCCAGTCGTACAACCTGGAGCCCACAGATGATCCCTCCGATCGTGGAACCCTTGAGCTTCCACATGACGGCGCCGTAGGTCGCGAGAACGATCAGCTCCAGTCGCGTGCTTTCATGGAACTGGTGCAGGACTATTCCTATCAGCACGATGTCCAACAGTAGTGCACCTATGCGAATGCCGAATCCGGCGCGCGGCAGCGCTGCAATTGTGGCTGACGACATTGTGGGGCCCGAGGCTGCGGATGAGCTGAAACCTCCGCCCGGCGAATTCGGACTGGAGGAGCTGGAGGACGAAGTGAATCCGCCCAGGGGCGGGTCTGATCGTGCGTTGAAATCGCCGAATTCGGGGCGGCCGCCGGACGCAGCGCCCGCGGCCGCATCCTCTGCGGTCCCGCCCGTTGCAGTGCCAGTGGAACCCGCCGCCGCACCCTCTGCCGTCCCGCCGGTTGCAGTGCCACTGAAACCCGCCGCCTGCGCGCCCCCGCCAGCCGGGCCAGCCCCGCCGCCGGGCCCAACACCAGCCTGCGGCCCAACACCGCCGCCCGGGCCCCCGCCATTTGGACCAACGCCGCCCGCGTTGGGACCGCCACCGCCGTTACGCGCGGCAGCGCGCGCTATCCGCCCCGACCGCATGGCAATCAACAACGCATACACGACCACACCCAGGCCCAAAATGCCGAGCAGCTTGTACACGATGAATCCGATGAACGGGATGGTGTACAGCACCAACACGATTGCCCCGCCCACCGCAACCCCCACCACCGTGTGCTTCACCGGATCGTCTGCCAGCATCGGTGTGCAACGGCGGCCGATGAATGCCAGCATGACCACTTTGCCGAAGGCGGCGGCGCATAGAAGCCCGAAGGCGAGGAACGGGACCGCAGCAATGCCGAGCACCGTGATGAACAGCAGCACGAACAGCACCGGCGTCAGGAGCATGGTCAGCAGAGCGGCCAGAATCGAATGGCTGGGTTTCGCCTCGAACACCTTTACGCAATGCTCCACCGCACCGCGAAACAGGAACGCTGTAAAAACATAAAGCGCCAGTAGACCCAGCGCGATTCCCCATGCCCATCCAATGCCGGATGTGAATGCAAGTGGCCTGCCATACAACAGGCAGCGATTCACCCAGGGCCGCAGCCAATCGAAGCCCTCCCAGTCCGTGCTGACTATGGTCTGCACATGACCATCGATCGTTGCGCTGGGATCTCGGGTCAGGTCACCACCCACGATAACGACGTTCCCGCGGACTCTTGCCTCCGGCCCGAGCTCCACTTTCCCGAGTATGGAAACCACGTCTCCGTCCACCTCACTATTGACGTATACGCTTCCCAGTACTGCAACAACGGCGTCGCCGACCTTCCCGGTTACGTGTGCGGCGCCGAAAACGGAGACAACAGCGTTGTCGACATCCCCAGCGCTGACAGCCGACCCGAAAATTGCGACCACCGACTCTGCGTGCTGACCTGCCAGCAATTCGGCTTTATGGCCAATCGATACAACGGCGTCCCCGTCCGCGTCGTTATGTCGGTGGTGGTAGCGGTGGCGATTCGACCCGGCCCATTCGTCGTCCCCATCGCTCGATGACGTGGTCCGTGATGCCTCACTCTCGCGTCGCGCGGAATCGTCCGACTGCTCGTCGTCGGTTGCCTCGTCTCCTTTTTCGGCCCCGTCGGCTTTATGCGCGTCGTTAGCTTCGCGCGCCTGATCATCCTGACGGGCGTCGTCGGCCTTGTGCGCGCCAGGGGCCTTGAGCGCCTCCTCAGCCCGACGCTCGTCGTCAGCCTTATGGGCCGGCGCGCGAGCGCCCCGCTCCGCCTCGCCGCCGGCACCGCCGGGCGCTTGAACCGTCGCATCCTTGCCAGCCGCGGGCGTCTCGACGTCTTGCGCGCGCGCTGCACTCAGCAGCACGCAGCACAACACGAGCGTCCACCATCTAACGAGTTTGAGGATGTTAGTTTTCATCTTTGTACGTACAGAGTCCGATAAGCAACTGTTCCAAGGCCAAACAGCAAGGCATAGAGCGCGAACCCACAAACTGCCGCGCCGTACAGCCACAAGGGGGGAATTGCGCTTACGATGAGAGAGCACAACGACGCGGTTGCCGAGACAGCCGTGGCACCCGCGTGCACCCAGGAAATCGCCGTCCCGGCAGCTTCACGGGAACTGACGAATGTGATGATTGACATGACACCCGCAAACGCGAGTCTCACGAACCCGTAGGACGCGATCAGGAACGCCACGCGCGCGGCTAGCGGCCACTGAGTGAATCCCCTGCGCCACCAGCGCATGGGCGTCTGCTGCAGAGCCAGTTGCGCCAGGACCCGCGCTTCGAGTGTAGCCGGGGCGCGGCGCAGCGGCTGATCGCGAACCAGTTGATGGACGAATGACTCGAGCTTTTCCGGGCCGTTGCTCATGATCAGGTACCCACCACACTCGCGCGCAGCACGCCGCGCCGGGCCAGTATCTTCGCAAGTGCGGCCCGGCCGCGCTGAATATCGGTCTTGACCTTCGGCAGCGACAGCCGCAGTTGTTTGGCGATATCCACATACGGCATCTCCTCGAAGTGATACAAAACGAGCGGCACGCGGTGATGCTCCGGCAACTCGCGCAAAGCCTGCTCGATGATCACGTGCCGCTGTTCGGCATCGATGTCCGCAACGATGGAGTCGCCTGTCAGATCGGGAGTTGTAAACTCCAATTCCGAGTCCTCAGCGCAATCGTCATGGCGCAGTTCCGAGAAGAAACGCCAGCGCCGCCGGTATCGGGACAGATGATTCAACGTCAGGCGAGTCGCAACGGTCTTCAGCCAACCGCCGGCAGTCGGACTGCTGCGCAGGTGCTCAAAATTCTCGTAGGCCTTCAGGAAGACGTCCTGGGCAATGTCCTCGGCCTGGGCGTCATTGCCCGTAAGGCGAGCGGCCGTAGAGAAGACCATGTCCTGATAGGCGTGCATGAACGTTACGAATTCAGCCGATGTTTGCACAGGCGTGTCAGCGTTTGTACATAGAACACGGCTGCCGGCGGAAAGTCGCAGATATTTTTACTGCCTCCCTGCTCCCCACGTGAGGCGCTCCTTGGGAGCCTGTCTGACAGGCTCGCTAGCGAGGACCCTCCCCCAACTCGGCGCCCCTCAGTATCTGGCCGCCCATACCCTGAGGCTGTGCCGTGATGAAGGGCCCCTTTTGCGCGGCCGGGACCGCGCTGCGGCGGGTTTTACGCCAGAGATCATAAATCGTCAGTGTGCCCGTCAATGTCGCCAGCGTGGCGAAGTAGGCCTTCGGGCCGAACGCGGCGATGAGGCTACCGGCCAACACTGGCCCGATTGCGGCAGCCGTTCCGTTCAACGACAACAGGGCGCTGCTCGCAGCGACCATTTGTCCGGGTTCGAGCTTATCGTTGACATGTGAGACAGCGAGGGAATAAAGCGTCAGAACGAACCCACTGAAGAGGCCTGCGAACACCAGAAATAGACCACGCGGCATGTCGTTGAACACGACGATGCTTACCGCCACGAGCGTGGCGATGGTGCACACGATGGCAATTACGGTTCGGCGATCCATGCGGTCGGACAATCGGCCCACCGGATATTGCGTAACGACGGCAGAGAGAATGCTTACCGCCATGAAAGTAGCGACGCCAGATGTGCCCAAGCCGCTGAGGCGCGCGTACACGGGTCCCATAGCAAAGATAGTGGACGAGATCATTCCGGAGATCGTCACGGCCACGACCCCCAGCGGGGAGTTCCGATACAAGTCCCTGTAGCGTACCTTGAGCGGAACCGACGCCTGTGGGGTCTGATGCGCGGACACCACGATGGGAACCATCGCCAAGGAGATCAGTACCGAGACGAGCATGAAAAGCGTGGGGCCGGTCGGGTTCGCAACGACCAGCAGGAATTGCGCGGAGCCCAGCCCTATATAAAGAACGAGCATGTACAGAGCGAGCAGTGTTCCGCGATTGGAACGGCTTGCTCTGTCGTTGAGCCAGCTTTCGGCCACCACGTAAATGCCGGCAAAGCACACGCCCGAGACGAGGCGCATGATGGCCCAAGGTATTGGGTGGACAAGGGAACCTTGGACCAGGATGGCTGCCGAAGCGACTGCGGCGAGGGCTGCAAACACCCTAATATGACCGACATTGCGGACCAGTCGCGGTGCGGTGAAGGTACCGAGCAGGTACCCTACGTAGTAGCAGGACATGATGACGCCGATGACCGGCGTCGGAAATCCTTCCAACGTGGCACGAACACCAAGGAGCGTGCCCTGCAGGCCGGCGCCCAGCATCAGGACGCCCATGCCCAGGAGCAAGGGCCACGTTGTGGCGATCATGGCGGGAATTAGGTCGCGTGCGGTTGGCCGGCGCGCATGATATCCCGCCACCGCCCTTTAACGGTTTGAATTGGCACCACTTTGCCTTATCATATCTAATATATCACTCGTACGGGTGGCCCGTGCGGCCGCATAGTCGGGAATCACAATGATATCGATCGACGAACAGGATCTGGGTACGCCACGGCGCGAAAGCGCCAAGCTGGTCACGCTGAGTATCGATGGCTCCGAAGTGACCGTGCCCGAGGGCACCTCAGTGATGCGGGCCGCTGCGCTGGCGGGCACGAAAGTGCCCAAGTTGTGTGCCACGGAGCAACTCGAGGCATTCGGCTCGTGTCGGCTCTGCCTCGTGCAGATCGAGGGCATGAAAGGCCTGCCCGCCTCCTGCACCACCCTCGTCAGCGAGGGGATGAAGGTCACGACCCAGAACCAGAAGATCGCCGAGGTACGCCGCGGAGTGATGGAGTTGTACATCTCCGATCATCCGCTCGACTGCCTCACCTGCCCCGCCAACGGTCACTGCGAGTTGCAGGATATGGCGGGTGCTGTTGGCCTGCGTGAAGTGCGCTACGGCTATGAAGGCGAGAATCACCTCAGCCTTGGCAAGGACACGAGCAATCCTTACTTCACCTTCGATGCCAGCAAGTGCATCGTTTGCTCGCGCTGTGTACGTGCGTGTGAGGAGCAACAGGGCACGTTCGCACTGACGATCCAGGGTCGCGGATTCGAGTCAAAGGTATCCCCGAGCGACAACCAATCGTTCATGGACTCGGAGTGTGTTTCGTGCGGTGCCTGCGTTCAGGCCTGTCCGACCGCCACCCTTTCCGAGAAATCACTGATCGAGAAGGGCCAGGCTGAGCACAGCGTCGTCACGACGTGCGCTTATTGCGGTGTTGGTTGCTCGTTCCGCGCCGAGATGAAGGGCGAAGAGCTCGTGCGTATGGTCCCGAACAAGGATGGCCATGCGAATCATGGTCACTCGTGCGTCAAGGGCCGGTTCGCAATCGGCTACGCGACGCACTCGGACCGTATTTTGAAGCCGATGATCCGCGCAAAGATCAGCGACCCGTGGCGCGAAGTATCGTGGCAGGAAGCCATCGACTACGCTGCCAGCGAGTTGAAACGGATTCAGACCAAGTACGGACGGGACTCGATCGGCGGCATCACCTCGTCCCGCTGCAGTAACGAGGAAACCTACCTGGTGCAGAAGCTGGTTCGAGCCGGCTTCGGTAACAACAACGTCGATACGTGCGCGCGCGTCTGTCATTCGCCGACCGGTTACGGCCTCAAGCAGACGCTCGGCGAGTCCGCCGGAACGCAGGACTTCGACTCGGTCATGAAAGCCGACGTGATCTTCGTCATCGGTGCAAACCCGACCGACGGACATCCGGTGTTTGCATCGCAGATGAAGCGCCGTTTGCGTGAGGGTGCGAAGCTGATCGTTGCGGACCCGCGCCGGATCGACCTCGTCCGCAGCCCGCATATCAGCGCCTCCCATCACCTGAAACTCTTCCCCGGCACCAACGTCGCGCTGATCAACAGCATCGCGCACGTGGTTGTGACTGAAGGGTTGGTGAAAGAAGATTTCGTCCGCGCGCGCTGCGAGATCGATTCTTTCGAGAAATGGCGTACATTCGTCGCCCTCGAGCGGAATTCTCCGGAGGCCATGGAGCCGATCACCGGCGTCCCCGCAGCCGAGATTCGTGCGGCAGCCCGGCTTTATGCCACCGCGGGCAACGGCGCCATCTATTACGGCCTGGGCGTGACCGAGCACAGCCAGGGCTCGACCATGGTGATGGGCATCGCCAACCTCGCCATGGCAACTGGAAACATCGGCCGTGAAGGTGTCGGCGTCAACCCGCTGCGCGGCCAGAACAACGTGCAGGGCTCATGCGACATGGGCTCCTTCCCGCACGAATTCCCGGGCTATCGCCACGTGTCCGATGACACCGTGCGTCACCTCTTCGAGACCACCTGGGGCGTTGGATTGCAGAGTGAGCCCGGCCTGCGCATCCCAAACATGTTCGAGGCGGCCCTGGACGGCGAGTTCAAGGGTCTGTACATCGAGGGCGAGGACATCGCGCAGTCGGATCCGAACACCCAGCACGTGACCGCCGCGCTCTCGGCCATGGAATGCATCATCGTTCAGGACCTGTTCCTGAACGAGTCGGCGAAGTTTGCCCATGTGTTCCTGCCAGGCTCCTCGTTCCTGGAGAAGGACGGCACGTTTACGAACGCTGAGCGCCGCATCTCGCGCGTGCGCCGGGTGATGAAGCCCAAGTCAGGCTATGCGGACTGGGAAATCACCCAGCTGCTGGCCAACGCCATGGGCTATCCGATGAACTACAAGCATCCGTCCGAAATCATGGACGAGATCGCCCGGGTCACGCCGACCTTCACGGGTGTCAGCTTTAAGCGCATCGATGAGCTGGGCAGCATCCAGTGGCCCTGCAACGAAGCGCACCCGGATGGGACACCGACCATGCACATCGGCGAGTTCGTGCGCGGCAAGGGCAAGTTCCTCATAACGGAATACGTCCCCACGCGCGAAAAGGTCAACGCGAGATTCCCGTTGATCCTGACGACTGGCCGTATTCTCAGCCAGTACAACGTGGGCGCGCAGACGCGCCGCACGGCAAACAATGTCTGGCATGACGAAGACCGGCTGGAAATTCATCCTCACGATGCCGAGGAGCGTGGAATCGTTGACGGCGACTGGGTCGGCATCGCGAGCCGCGCTGGCGATACGGTGTTGCGTGCGCGTGTGACGGAGCGTGTGCAGCCGGGAGTCGTGTATACGACCTTCCACTTCCCCGAGTCCGGCGCAAACGTCATTACGACAGACAGTTCAGACTGGGCCACGAATTGTCCCGAGTACAAGGTCACTGCCGTACAGGCGACTCGTGTCAGTCAGCCCTCCGAATGGCAGAAGCGCTTCCGCGACTTCAGCGAGACCCAGGAGAGCCTGTTGAAGGCCGCGGACGTATCGGTAGCCAAGTAAAGCTTGAGGCGGAAAGACAATCGATGAGTGGCGGCAACGAGCATATCGTTCAAATGGCGAACGACATTGGCAACTTCTTCCGCGCCGAGCCGGATCGGCAGGTGGCGCTTGCCGGTATCTCAAACCACATCAACAAGTTCTGGACGCGCCGCATGCGCCAGAAGCTGTTGGAGTATGTGCAGCACGGGGGCAACGAGCTCGATGAGTTGCCGCGTGCGGCCGTGGCGCAGGTGAATGTGGCGCCGGCAACGCAGCAGCCACCTGCAGCCGCCGCGGGGAAGTAAACGAGGCCCGAGAGCCCGCCGCGATCAGCGGCCACTTGCCGCACCTGGGGAGAACGAACATTCCACCGCAGCCGCTCGAAATGAAAGTAGTTGAGATCGCCGCTGCTGGCGGTCCCGAACAGTTGAAACCGGCCGTGCGGCCTGTCCCGCGACCGGGCAAGGGTGAGGTGTTGATCCGTGTCGCCGCTGCGGGCGTCAACAGGCCCGACGTCATGCAGCGCCAGGGCCGGTATCCTCCGCCCCCCGGGGCATCCGATCTGCCGGGTCTGGAAGTCGCCGGCGAGATTGTGGCGCTCGGTCCCGAGACTTCCGGAGTGTCGGTCGGTGATAAGGTAACGGCACTTCTGGCTGGCGGTGGCTATGCAGAGTACGCGGTCGCTGCTGCGGTCTTGTGTCTGCCGATTCCCGAAGGTCTCAGCATGATCGAGGCTGCGGCCATTCCGGAAACCTACTTCACCGTCTGGACCAACCTGTTCGAGCGTGGCGGCTGCAAAGCCGGCGCTACCGTTCTCATTCATGGTGGCACCAGCGGAATCGGCACGACTGCGATCCAACTTGCGCACGCCTGGGGCGCGCGCGTCTATGCAACCGCGGGATCGCCTGAAAAAGTGAAGGTATGTGAGCAGCTCGGAGCCGTCCGCGGCATCGACTACAAAACTGAGGACTTCGTCGCAGTCATCAACCAGGAAACTGACGGTAAGGGTGTCGACATCGTCCTCGACATCGTTGCCGGCACCTACGTTGCGCGAAACATCGATTGTGCTGCGCTCGAAGGAAAGATTGTGGTGATTTCACTGCTCGGCGGCGCACGCGCCGAGGTGAACGTGAGCAAGATTCTGATGAAGCGTCTCACGCTCACCGGCTCGACCTTGCGCTCGCGGACCGTTGAACAGAAAGGGGCGGTTGCCGCAGCCGTGCTGCAGAACGTGTGGCCGCTTCTGCGCGCCGGCCGGGCCCGGCCCGTGATTCATGCGACCTTTCCCCTCGCCGAGGCCAGCGAGGCGCACCGGCTCATGGAATCATCCAACCACATCGGCAAGATCGTCCTGACTGTTTGAAGCGTTCATTGGATCAGCCCTCGGGCAAGCGCGCGTAGGTGAGCGACCGCGCGTCTGCCCCGGGGCCGCAAAGGGCAAAGCGCCGGGCGCGAAAGTGAGTATTGCAGCATGACCCAGCGAGTGGTATTCCTCGACCGCGACTCTCTCAAGGCGCAAGTCCGCAAGCCCGCGTGCGCCACGGAATACGTCGAATACGCGAAGACCTCGGCCGAGGAGATTGTGCCGCGCCTGAAGAATGCGACGGTAGCGATCACCAACAAGGTGCCGATCCGCGCCGCGACGCTGAAACAGCTGCCCAACCTTAAGATGATCGCGGTCGCGGCGACCGGTTATGACGTGGTGGATGTCGGCTACTGCAAGAAGCATGGCATCGCGGTTGCCAACATCCGCAACTACGCCATTCACACCGTGCCGGAACATACCTTCGCGCTGATACTGGCGTTGCGGCGCAACCTCCTGGCCTACAGGCAGGATGTCGAGAACGGGGTCTGGAACGAGTCCGAGCAGTTCTGCTTCTTCACCCACGACATCGGGGATTTACACGGATCCACCCTCGGCATCATCGGGGAAGGTGCGATCGGTCAGGGTACGGCAGCCATAGGACGAGCCTTCGGCATGCGCGTTTTGTTTGCAGACCACCCACCTCCAAAGATGGAAGGCGTGACGTTCACACCACACGAGCAGGTATTGGCCGAGTCCGACGTGATTTCGCTACATTGTCCTTTGATGCCCGCGACGCGCAACCTCATCAACATCGATGCGTTCCGCAAGATGAAGCGTAACGCATTGTTGATCAACACCGCCCGGGGCGGTCTGGTGGATGAAGCGGCGCTCATTCAGGCCCTGGACGAGGGACTCATTGCGGGAGCCGGTTTCGATGTCCTCACGGTCGAGCCACCGCGCAACGGTCACCCGTTGCTGGACGTGCGGCGTCCAAACTTCATTCTGACACCACACATCGCCTGGGCCTCAGATGGGGCGATGCAGTTTCTGGCCGACCAGCTGATCGACAATATCGAGTCCTGGTGTGCGGGCAATCCGCAGCACCTGGTCACCTGAGTCAGGGCGTCTGGCTCGACCGGCTCTCTTGCAGGCTCTTCGCCAGCAGTTTGGTCAGCGAGTAGACCGTATCCAGGTGCGGCGCCGGTGTTTCGGTCAGTCGAGCTAGCTCCACGACGGTACCGAGCAGCGCATCAATCTCGAGGTCACGACCCGCCTCAACATCCTGCAGCATGGATGTCTTGTGGTGCCCGACCTTTTCCGCGCCCGCAATCCGCTTCTCCAGCGGCACGCGAAAGGTGATCCCGAGCTTGTGCGCGATAGTCTGAGCTTCACTCATCATGGCCGCGGCGAGCTCCCGGCTCGGCGGGTACTGACAGATGCCGGCGAGTGTCGAGCGCGTCAGGGCGCTGATCGGGTTGAATGTCATGTTGCCCCAAAGCTTCAACCAGATCTCGGCGCGGATGTCATCGAGCACCGGCGCCTTGAAGCCGGCCCGCGTCAGGCTGTCAGACACACGCTTCACCCGCTCGGTGGCCGTTCCGTCCGGCTCGCCGACGGGAAAGCGGTTGCCCTCGACATGCTTGATGACCCCGTGCGAAACGAGCTCCGCGGCCGGATACACGACGCAACCGATTACCCGCTGCGCGGGAATGTTCTCGCCGATCACGCCTGTTGGATCAGCACTGCGCACGCAGGTACCCGCCAGGCCGCCCGGATGAGCGTGGAAATACCAATACGGAATACCGTTCTGCATTGGAACAACCACTGTGTCGGGTCCAAACAGTTTCGGCACATCGGGCGCCGCCGCCGCAACCTGGTGAGCCTTCATGGCGAGGATGACCACATCCTGCGGCCCGGCGGCAGCATAGTCCGAGGTTGCATTGACCTCGCGCAGTGACTCCTGCGTGCCATCTGACATCACGAGACGAATGCCATGGGTGCGCAAGGCTTGCAGATTTGCGCCACGCGCAATGAAAGTGACATCCTCGCCGGCCAAAGCCAGCCGGATTCCGAGGTACCCACCGATCGCGCCGACACCCACCACCGCAATCTTCATAAGGATGCCCGCCGAACATTGAACGAACCAGTCGCCTGTCCTCACTATACAGGGCACGAAGCGCGGGTGCCCGGCCAGGTAACTCAGGCTCCTGGAATTAGTCCCGCTCCACGAGCCCACTTGTATTTCGCCCCCAATACGGCGACGGGGACTTCCGTCGAATATGCGTATGCCGGGATACCGTGTTGATAGAGGTACTCGGCCGCCTCCTCGACTTCAACGTCGCCAGCGAGTGAAGCAACAACCGGCTTCTCGACACCCTGCGCGCGCATCTGATCCACCACCTCGACCATCAACCGTGCAAACACCATCGGGGGCGTGATGATGGTGTGCCAGTAGCCGAGGATCAGCGCGTGAATGCGTGGATCTTCGAGTCCCAACCGTACGGTGTTCTGGTACGTGGCCGGCGGCTCTCCACCGGTGATGTCAACCGGATTACCGGCGGCACCGAAGGGTGGAATGAACTTGCGGAAAGCCGTATCCAGATCAGCAGGCATCGACATCAGGGAGAGGCCGTTGTCCACACAGGCATCCGAGAGCAGCACGCCTGAGCCACCAGCGCCAGTGATGATGACGACATTGTTACCCTTTGGGGTCGGTAATACTGGGATCCCGCGAGCGAACTCGAGCAGATCACGCAATGAGCGCGCGCGTATGACACCTGACTGCTTGAATACGTCGTCGTAGATCTTATCGTTGCCGGCCAAGGCACCCGTATGCGAGCTCGCGGCGCGGGCACCCATACTGGTCCGCCCCGCTTTGAGCACCACGACAGGCTTCTTCCTGGAGACCCGCTTGGCCACTTCGGCAAAGCCGCGGCCATCCTTCAGATCCTCGCAGTGCTGCGCGATGATCTGCGTGTTGTCATCCTGCTCGAAGAAGGTCAGCAGATCATCCTCGTCGATGTCCGATTTGTTCCCGAGTCCCACGATTGCCGACACACCCATCTTAGCTGAGCGCGAGAAGCCAATGATGGCCATACCGATGCCGCCGGACTGGGATGACAGCGCGGCCTTGCCTTTGACGTCATAGGCGGTACAGAACGTGGCACAGAGGTTCTTCGGCGTGTAGTAGAACCCATAGATGTTCGGTCCCATCAGCCGTACGCCATACTTGCGGCCGATCTCGATCAATTCGTTCTGTCCGGCGACGTTGCCTGTCTCGGCGAAGCCTGAGGGAATCAGCACCGCTCCCGGAATCTTCTTCTCGCCCACTTCCGTGAGTGCCTGCGCGACGAGTTTCGCGGGTATGGCAAATACGGCCACATCGATCTCGCCCGGTACGTCCTTGACACTCTTGTACGCCTTCTTATCCAGGATGCTGTCAGCACTGGGGTGAATAGGGTAGATCGTGCCTTGGTAACCGCCGTTGATGAGGTTCTTCATCACCGAGTTGCCGATCTTGCCGTTCTCAGCCGATGCGCCAATGACCGCAACGGCGTTCGGCCGCATGATGCGGTTCATCTGCTCGACAATCAGCTTCGGGTCCGGGCGGAAGCGCGCCGGCGGCGGGTTGAAGTTCAGAACGACACGCACGTCGGCCGCCCTCGCACCCCTCTCGGATGCGAACACCGGGTTGAGATCGAGCTCGGAAATCTCCGGGAAATCCGCGACGAGCGCCGACACACGCTCGATCATCGAGCTAAGCCCGGCGCGATCCACAGGCTGTGCACCGCGTACGCCGCGCAAAATCTCCGCGGCCTGGATTCCGTCCAACATCGAAAGCGCCTCTTGCGTGGTTGCGGGCGCCAATCGAAACGTGATGTCCTTCAACACTTCGACCAGGACACCGCCCATCCCGAAGGCGACGAGCTTGCCGAAAGCCGGATCGGTCACCGCACCGATAATGACTTCGTGACCGCCCACGAGCATCTGCTGTATCTGAACGCCCAGAATGTCGGCTTTCGGGTCGTACTTGCGCGCGTTTTCGACGATCGTCGAAAATCCGTGCCCTACAGCTTCAGCGGATTTCACGCCGACGAGCACACCACCCGCTTCGGTCTTGTGCAGAATCTGCGGCGAAACGATTTTCATGACGACCGGAAAGCCGATGCTGGTGGCGAGCTTCACCGCCTCTTCGCCGGTCGTGGCGACGCCTTCACGCGGTATGTTGATTCCGTAGGCTTCGCAAATTCCGCGCGCTTCGGGCGCGGTCAGCGCCTCGCGGCCCGCAGCCCTGGCCTGCTCGAGAATCCGGCGAACAGCACTCTTGTCCATAGTCATGAAGGGTCCCTCCCGATCAAATAACCTTCTTCGCCCTTAAGCCTGCGATGTCCTGTGACCCGTAGCCGAGCTCACCCAACACCTCCTCCGTATGCTCGCCAAGCAGCGGCGAACGCTTCACCTCCGTGATGCTGTCGCTCAACTTGATCGGATTGCCAACGGTCAGATACTTGCCCCGCTTCGGGTGATCCACCTCGACGATCGTGCCGGTGGCCCGCAACGAGGGCTCCGCCGCCAGCTCCTGCATCGAAAGGATGGGACCGCACGGGATCTCGTGCGCGTTCAACAGGTCCATGGCCTCGAACTTCGTCTTGGTCATGGTCCACTTCTCGATCGCCGCGAACACCTGCTTGAGTCTCGGCAAGCGTGCATCGGGTGTTGCGTACTCACGATCGGTGACCCACTCCTCCTTGCCGATGACCTTGCAGATCTCCTTCCACACAGGGGTCTGCGCAATGAAGTACAGGTAGGCGTTGGGATCGGTCTGCCACCCCTTGCACTTGACGATCGAGCCCGGCTGCCCACCGCCCGATGCGTTGCCGGCGCGGGGCACCGACTCGCCGAACTTGCCATTCGGATACTGCGGATACTCCCGCATGACCCCAGTCCGGGCGAGACGTTGCTGATCGCGCAATTTGACGCGACACAGATTCAACACACCGTCCTGCATCGCCGCGAGCACCTTCTGACCGCGCCCGGTGGAGTTGCGTTGGTAGAGAGCTGCAAGGATTCCCAACGCAAGGTGCAGGCCGGTGCCGCTGTCGCCGATCTGCGCACCGGTGACGAGAGGGGGACCATCGTCGAATCCGGTGGTCGACGCGGCACCGCCCGCACACTGAGCGACGTTCTCGTAAACCTTGCACTCCTCATAGGGACCAGGACCAAATCCCTTTACCGAGGCCACGATCATCTTGGGATTGAGCGACTGGATACGCTCCCAGGTGAATCCCATCCGATCGAGAGCCCCGGGGGCAAAGTTCTCCACGAGCACGTCACACCGTTTGATGAGCCTCTCCAGGATCTCCTTACCGGAGGGGCTCTTGGTATCGAGTGTGATCGAGCGCTTGTTGTGGTTCAGCATCGTGAAATAGAGGCTGTCCACGTCGGGAATGTCTCTCAGCTGCTCGCGGGTAACATCACCCGCGCCAGCACGCTCAACCTTGATTACGTCTGCCCCGAACCACGCCAGCAATTGTGTGCACGTCGGACCTGACTGCACGTGGGTGAAATCGAGGATGTGAACGCCGTCTAGTGCCTTACCCATGCGATGCTCCGATACGAATCACTTGTACATGGTTTGATTTTTAGTCCCCGGCGCGTATTCGCGCGGATCTACCCAGATGTTGATCACGGCCGATTTGCCGAGGCGGTGCACTGATTCACGGGCGCGTTTCAGTGCAGGCGCAATCTGCGCGGGATCGCGGACTTCCTCGCCGTAGCCGCCCAGCATTTCCGCGAATTTGCCAAACGGCACATCGCCAAGGAGATTGCCGACGTTGCCGCGCTGTTCACCGTACTTCGCCAGCTGGCCGTAGCGGATCTGATTCATGGCCGAGTTGTTGCCGATTACCGCGATATACGGCACCCCGAAGCGGTTCGCCGTCTCCATGTCGAACGCGGTCATACCGAACGAGCCGTCACCGTAGTAGCAAAGCACTTCCTTGTTTGGGTTCGCAAGTCCGGCCGCGATGGCAAAGCCGGTTCCGACGCCCAGCGAGCCCAGCGCTCCCGGATCCATCCATTGGCCTGGCGCGCGCGGGCGCACGGCCTGGGCAGAGATCGTCACAACGTCACCACCATCACCGATGTAGATCGTGTTGTCGGCGAGAAACTCGTTGAGCTCGTATGCGACCCGGTACGGGTGTATGGGCGTGCTGTTTGATTTGAACAGAGGCATCAGTTTCTCGGTTGCCGCAGCCTCCGCGTCCGAGAGCTTCTTCATCCATTGCTGCCGCAGCTGACGCTTGTCCTGTTTGATCCTGCCCGTGGCGGCCTGCAGCACCGCCCCAAGGATCGCACCCGGATCGCCGACCAGACCGAGGTTGATGTCCCGGTTCTTGCCCACCGTGCGGTAGTCCATATCGATCTGCACGAGAGTCAGCTTGTTGCTGATGCGGCGGCCATAGCCCATGCGAAAGTCGAATGGCGTGCCAACGATGACGATCACATCCGCTTCCGCGAACGCATTGCCGCGGGTCCGGTCGAAATGATGCGGATCACCGGGTGGCAAGAGGCCGCGGCTGCCGCCGTTGAAATAACCGGGAACATCGAGGCCACGCAGCAGCGCGATGGCCTCCTCGTGAGCACGGCTCGTCCAAACCTGCTGGCCATACAGAATCGCCGGACGTTCGGAGTTGACGAGGATGTCGGCGAGCTTCTCGATGTTGCGCGGATCACCAATGGACTTCGTCGAGGCGCGATAGTGACCCGCCCGGGGAACGACCGCCTTGGTCACGTCCACCTCCCGATCCAGCACATCGCGCGGGATCTCCAGGTACACAGGGCCCGGAGCACCGTTGAATGCCTCGCGCGCCGCCATGGACACCATGTCAGCCACGCGCTCGGTGCTGGGCACGGTCGCCGCAAATTTCGTGATCGGCGACATCATGTCAACATGCGGGAGGTCCTGCAGCGAGCCCATCTTGTGCTGGGTCAGCGCGCCCTGGCCGCCAATGTGAATGATCGGGCTCTCGGAGCGAAACGCGGTCGCGATGCCGGTCACTGCGTTGGTGCAGCCGGGTCCGGCAGTGGTTACGACACAACCGAGTTTGCCGGTCTGACGCGCGTAACCATCGGCAGCATGTGCTGCAACCTGCTCGTGACGGAAGTCGATGATCCGGATGCCCTCATCGACACAACCATCATAGATGTCGATGATGTGACCGCCGCACAGCGTGAAGATCGTGTCAACACCTTCGTTCTTCAGCGCCTTGGCGACCAAGTGGCCGCCCGAAGCCACTCCCGCGTCACGGCTTTTCCTCTGCAGAGTGTCTTCGGCCGTGGTCGGTTTGGTTTGCAACGGCACGGGATTTACGGTTGCCATATCTGCTCCAGCTGCTTGACGGTCGTAAAGTCAATTCCAGTCATGGGGTGCGGCAGTCAGCTCACCTTCGGATCGGCCTCAAGTCGTCCGCTGATGGTGGTCAGCGACTGTCGTTGCCCCGGGCGGCGGCGCATAGGTTGCTTTACTGAGGGCAAAGTGGCGGACCCGCAGCGGCCTGAGAACGAGCAGCGCAAGGACGGCGGCCAACAGGTTGAAGCTCATCGCGAGCATGAATACCGAGTCCCAGCCGCTGGACTTCGCGATTGCGGCGGCGAACGGCACCAGCAGCGCACCGGAGCCCTTGGCGGTGTAGAGCATGCCGGCGTTCGCGGCGGCGTACCTGGCTCCGAAGGTATCGCCCTGCGTCGCCGGGAAGAGGCTGAAAATCTCGCCATAGACGCCGAAGTACAGCGCCGTCAGCAGAACAAACGTGACCGGGTTGGTACCCACCTGGCTCAGCATGAACAGCGCGCCGGCACCGATGGTGAATGCGAGCGCCATCGTGTACTCGCGGCCGATCTGGTCGGAGAGCCAGCCGAAGAACGGCCGGCCTACGCCGTCGAAGATTCGGTTGAGCTGAATCGCGAACACCCCGGCCGCCATCGTCAGTCCAAACAACTCGACCGGCACCTTGTCGATCTTGAAGTCCTTGGCGATGGGGGCCATGGAAGCGGCCATGGTGAGACCACCCGAGGCAACCAGCACGAACATCAGGTACAGAACCCAGAACACAGGACTGCGCAGGACTTCGGCCGGCGTGTAGCCATGCGCGGTCTGATTGGCTTTTACCTTGGCGGCGAGCAACGACGTCGGCGCGACCTGCATGCCCCAGGCCATCACGAACACGATGGCGCCCTGAATCAAGCCAAACACCAGGAACGCCTGCTCGTAACCCGCGGATTGGATCATCGCGGCGATGGGGCCGATGGTAATGGCCGCGCCGGCGCCGAAACCTGCGGCAGTGATGCCGGCCGCGAGCCCGCGCCGCCCCGGAAACCACTTGAGCGCGTTGCCAACACAGGTGCCATACACGCAACCGGTCCCGATTCCGCCGACGGCGGCTGCGAAATACAACACGGGTAACGAGCTGGCGGCGGAGTTGATGACCCAGGCAATGGCAACCAGAAAGGCTCCGCCGATGACCACATAGCGAGGTCCAAAGCGATCGACCAGGTATCCCTCGAGGGGGATCAGCCAGGTTTCAACCAGAACAAACAATGTGAAGGCAACCTGAATCGCCGCCCGTCCCCAGTGATACTTGTCGTCGATCGGGGTGACGAACAGCGTCCAGCCGTACTGGAGGTTCGCGACACAGGCCATACAGACGACCCCGACGGCCAACTGCATCCATGGATTCCCTAATGCTCCGGCAGGCTGATCCGTAGTCGTCTTCATGTCGGGCCCCTCGCTGTTTCTTCACCTGGTTGGCTTAAGAAAGTTCACCTGAGGGTTGTGGAAGCGGGCGCACGAGCCAGTGGGATCGGCAATCGGCAAGGGGGCCAACGAGTTGGCCGCGCAGCTCGAGGAGGAAAGAACTGAACGAGGCGGCGAGTCGCCGCGATTGCGCACTGAATTTCCGTGTGTGCATCTCGGAATCAACGCTGGCGGGGGAAGTCCCGCAGCACCGAACTACGGATGGGTTTGCACGGAATGCGGACGCACTTGGCCTCGCTCACCCTACCCCCTCAACTTCGTAGGACCGATACACAGAACCCGCGTCAGGAACGCCTGGGGCACATCGCCCGCATCTGCAACATCGTCTGGCGTGGCTTCTGGTATATCATATTTTTTAATTCTGCATAGCCCGAATCGACGCTTGCGGGCCCCGAGAGCGTTGGCGCAGGGCGGCACCCGAACCCGCGGCTGGGGGCCGCCGCGAGTACCCGAGCAGGCGTAAATTGCCGGGGAAACATTGTTATTCAATGCTCCGGCGCCATTGTGGAAGCAGGCGTGGGAAGGCGGTTCGCTGTGAGCCAATGCCGCAATTCGTGCAAACGGCTGAGCATCTGTCACCTGATTGCCGTACAATCTCATATATCTCGTACAAACCCGCACGGGGTGGGAATCGTAATGCAAACCATTGGTTTAATTACTCTTTTGGCCGGCGGGGTGGCTGCGGTGACCGGCTTGTCCGTGTCACTCTATGCAGCGCTGCCGAAGACTGTGCTGGCGTACGCGGAGCGTCATGGCCGCTTCCAAGGCTTGGCCACAGGCGAGAGACCTGCCGATGGAACGCGGGCGAGCTGCGCGGTTGACGGTCGGCTTCCATGGCAGCAGTCTGTGTAGAGAGTAATGAGCACAACCGAGAACCTGATCCAACGCGCTACGGCGACCACGCCGCTCGCACTCGCGCCTCTGAACGCAACGAGCCTGCGCGACCAGGCCTATACGCTCATCAAGGCGGCGATTGCTGATACTGACATCTACAACCCGGGGCAGGAGCTGCGGCTCGATGAGCGGCAGCTGATCACCGCTCTGGGTGTCAGCCGGACACCGATCCGTGAGGCGCTGTCGCTACTCGAGCAGGAAGGGTTCGTTCGTACCATCCCGCGCCGCGGCATTTACATCATTCGTAAATCGAAGCGGCAGATCATCGAGATGATTCAGATGTGGGCTGCACTCGAATCGATGGCGGCACGTCTCGCGACGTTGCACGCCCCGGATGCCGAGATTGCCCGGCTGCGGCATCTGTTCGATGAGTTCCAGAACTCGCCTCCGAACGAGCACCTGGACGAGTACTCGGATGCCAACATCGCGTTTCACACTGAAGTCATACGGCTAGGCGGCTCGCAGACCATCATTGATGCCACGAAGAATCTGTTGTTGCACGTGCGAGCCGTACGGCGGGCCACCATCTCCCAGAGCGATCGGGCCGCGCGCTCCATCATCGACCATCTGAAGATCATTGAAGCGTTGGAAAAACGTGACACAGAGCTCGCAGAGCGTTTGACCCGGCAGCACACTCTCGACCTTGCGGCGCACGTGGACCGGTACGGAGATTTTCTAGGTTAGACCGGGCTCGGTTAGACCCGACTCGGTTGGACACGGCCGGCCAGGCGCGGCGCGGTCAGACGCGGCGCTCATTACCCCATTCGCCGAGAGTAGGACCGGCCAGCGAGCGGTCCGATTCCTGCAGATACTGCGGACGCTCTACTGCCCGCCCTTCCCCCTCGAAGACACCTGGCGCAATGACGCGCAAGGCTGCGTACGTGCCGGGATCCTCACTCGCCTGTTGAAGCGCCGCCCGATCTACTAAAACCGGTACTCCCGATCGTATGCGCGCGTAGATCCTTCCGGTAGCCTGGCTGGCGAAATTGACTTCTCTGAACGCCCGAATGGAGCGTCTCAGGAACCCGACGTTGTGTTCGGGGGTCAGCAAGGTACGGTCGGGGTACAGGCCCTGCGGATCTGCAGCGTTGACGTCGACGCGCCCGAAGCGCTCGATGTCCAGTAACTTGTTGATGTCGAGCACATTCAACGTGTAGTTATTGCCAAAAGCCGCCGTCCGGGGAAGCTTGCCGAGTGGCACGGTGTTGTCCAGCAGCTCGATATGAATCCGCTTGTCCGTTCGGCGAACCCAAGTGAAGAAGACGTTGGGCATCCCGGTGTAGGCCTCAACACTGTGGGCCAGCGTGTCATCAACCGCCTTGTAGCGCCCAAACTCCAGGCCCCGCATCCACGCGCGCTCGACGAGTTGCTCGGGCGGTGTGATCACGAAAAACAAGTACACCGAATCACCGAAGCGGGTCAGCAGATTACTCCCAGCCTCGTCCGAATCAGGCGCGAAGCTGTCAAAACGAAAGCGATCGATCAGCAGGTGAACCATCTCACCGCGCTGCTGTTTGAGCGCCATGTAGCGATCGAGCTTGTGGTCGATGATCTGCAGCTCTTCGGAGGTGAATGCGCCGGCGTACCTGAAGGCAGCGCCTAAGGAGCCGTAGTCGAGTAACTGTTTGCGCCAGATGTCAGGGCTGATGAGCGCAAAGTCGCGCCAACGAACGCCTATGTCACCGGCCAGCTTTTTCTGTAACGGCCGCAGCGTGCTTTTACCGGCGGCGGACGGACCCTTGGTATTGATGATGACGGGCCGCTCCTGCCTGGGAAGCAGCCAATAACCCTCCGCGGCAGCGGCCTCACGCAAAATGGGCTCGATCATCCGACCGATAGCATCGCTCCCGTGACTGTTAGACGCCAGATCCGTCGCGATCGAGCAAATCAGCTCGGGCGTGCCCCATCCACGTCCGTGAGTCGTGAAGAGTGCGGACATGACGCGGGCGAGCGCCCGGTAGCCGGCACGCAACAGGACATCGTCGGTGTTGACTGCCATTCGCTCACATTCCGAGATTTCGCCGGGTCCCCACCAGCCGGCTGCAGCTACGGGCCCTGGACTGGGACCTGGGCGGCGCTGCGCGACTCGAGAGAACAGCCGTGAGAGCGGCGACAGGCGCGACTGGGGGTCCTGAGGGTGGGCACCTCGCGGGTGAGCACCCCGCGCCTTTGCAAATGCGGCGCCGATTTCATCACCCAGGCGCCGCCGTACCTGCTCGTATTCAGCGATGATGGCGGGCAGCATCGGCTCGATGTAGCGGTTGAGCAGCCGATTGGTGATCTCACGGAAATTGATGCCGAGATCGCCGATCTTCGAGCCATCGGGCACCGACAGGTCGGCCATTACCCGGATCAGCACCTCGTGCAGCAACAGCCGTTGCGGCCGAAAGACCACGAGCTCACTCAACGGGAAGCCGGTCAGTAATTGCAGCTCGGTGGCGGCCGCGACGCTGGTGAGCACGTTTTGTGGCTGAAAAATGGTGCACAGGTGCCGCAGCTCCAAGGGTACCTGCGAGAGGATGCCGGGCCGCCAGGGGCCATCAGTCTTCTCGATCTCCTGGGACGTACGGTCCACCTCAACCGCTGTTGCGCAGCGCCGTTGCAATCGCGTTGATCGAGAGTTGGATACCTTCGCGCACGCGCGGGTCTTTCTCCCCGGCGCGATGCCGTTTGAGCATTTCGACCTGCAGCAGGTTCAGGGGCTCGATATACGGCAGGCGCAGCCGAATGGAGGCATCGAGCGCCGGATGCCGCTCCAGCAGCCGGGCCTGCCCGGTGACACTCAGCAAGCTCTCCTGAGTCACCGCCCAGGTATCGCGGATGTGACCGAAGATGGAATCGGCGAGCGCCCGATCCTGCACCAGCGTCGCATACTGCGCGGCGATTCCCATGTCGGATTTCGAAAGCACCATTTCGAGATTGTCCACGGTCGCCCGGAAGAACGGCCAGGCTTCGAGCATCTCACGCAACAAAGCCGGGTCTGCGAAGGATCGCAGCGCCTGCCCTACCCCATACCAGCCGGGCAACATGACACGCGCCTGCGCCCAGCTGAAAACCCAAGGGATGGCGCGCAGATCCTCGATGCGCTCGGAGTTGCTACGGGAAGCGGGTCGCGAGCCGATCTTGAGCTCGGCGATCTCCACCAACGGGGTCATTTGGCGGAAGAACCGGGAGAAGCCCTCGGTCCCATACACCAGGCTGCGATAGGCGCGAAAAGCCTCTTTGGAGAGTGAATCCATCGCAGCGGCGAAGCGGGTGCGGCTGTCCGGGGATAGCGCGGCGTTCTCCAACGAAGTCAGTAAGGTCGCCGCGGCGATGGCTTCGAGGTTGGCGGCAGCACTCTCACGGGTGCCGTACTTCGCGGCGATGATCTCGCCCTGCTCGGTGATTCGGATGCGTCCTTTGACTGTTCCGGGCGGCTGAGCGCGGATGGCATCGAAAGAGGAGCCACCACCGCGGCCTACCGCGCCACCGCGCCCGTGGAACACTTGCATTACCGTTCCAGAACGCTCGAAAACCTCCGCCAGTGCCTGCGTTGCCTGTTGCAGGCTCCATACGGAAGTCAGATACCCGCCGTCCTTGTTTGAATCAGAATAACCGACCATGACCTCCTGAAAGCCTTTCGCTTGCGTAATTGCCGCGACCTCCGGCAACGCGAGCCAGGCCGTCATGACACGCGAGGAGTTCTCGAGATCACCGATAGTTTCGAACAACGGCACGGCCATGATGGCAGCGCTGGGCGTACCGGCAACACGATACAACCCGGCTTCCTTGAGAAGGGTGTTGACCTCGAGCAGATCCGAGACGCTCTCGCACTTGGAAATGATGTAGGTCGTAATGCAAGCCGCACCGTAAGTTCGATGCGCCTCGGCGGCAGCGCGTACGATGGCTAGCTCCGAAAGCGTCTCGTCGCTATAGCGTGCATAGGGGCTGGCCAACAGGCGCTCGCTTGCGAGCTCGCGCCTGAGAATCTCCACGCGCGCTGCCTCATCCAACTTGCCGTAGTCAGCTGAAACACCCGCGACCCTGAGCAGCTCACCGACCACACGTGCATGTACATCGGCGTTTTGCCGCAGATCGAGTGTGGCCAGGTGAAAACCGAATGTCTCGACCGCCCTGATCAGCCGGGTCAACACGCCGGACTCGTTCAGCCCGTCTTTGCTTTGTGCTCGCAGTGATTGCTCCAGGGTGAGCAAATCGGCGCGCAAGCTCTGCGCATCCGGATACGGTTCCCCCGTCACCGACGCCGGCCTGGCTGGCACATGGCCAGTGAGCTGCCTGTATGTCGCGGCAAGGCGGGCATAGATGCCCGTAATGGCCCTTCTGTACGGTTCGTCTGCACGGGCGGCATTCAGATCGCCGCTCTGCTCAACCAGAGCGGTTACGGCACTGGACACCTGCGCAAGCTCGTTTGAAATCGACAGCTCGGCGCCCAAGGCATGCAGTTGATCCAGGTAGTTCGCCAGAAGCGCCTGCGACGAGCGCCCGAGGGTCAGGCGCAACGATTCGGCAGTGACATGTGGGTTTCCATCGCGGTCGCCGCCAATCCAGCTACCCGCCCGCAGGAAGCTTGCAGGGCGACGCCCGAGCAGACGCTCCCACCGTGCATACAGCATGGGCACTACGGGCAGAAACACATCACGCAGGTATGCGAGGGCGATATCAACTTCGTCCGCAACATATAGCCGCTCGCGGCGCAGGGCGCGCGTCTGCCAAAGCAAGGCAATCTGTCTCGCGATGCCCTGCTCGATCAGCTCGCCATCGGCCGTTTCGGTGAGGCCTGCATCGCGTAGTCGCATCAGCTCGAAGATGCGGTTGCGATGATCGATCATGCTCTTGCGCATGACCTCGGTGGGATGAGCGGTGAGCACCGGCACGATCAGCGCCCGATCCAGCAGGTCATTGGCCCGCTCCGCGCCGACACCGTGCGACTGCAGGTACTGCAGCGTGAATGCCAGGCTGCTGTTCTTGTCGGCGCTCACGCCCTGCCGGTCTTCAGCCAGATTGGCGAGCATCGAAAAGAGCATGAAGCTACGGGCGAACGCCACCGTCTCGTCGAGCGACAGGCTCCCCAGGCCCGTAGTCACGCCGCGCGGGTTGGCGATTCCGCGATAGCGGTCCACCGAGCCTGCGCGGATGGCCTCGATGCGCTGGAAGAGTGCATCACCCCCATGAGCACGAATTACATCGCCCAGCAGCTTGCCCAGGAAGCGGACGTCAGAGTTCTGAGTAAGCGGTTGATTCACGACAGTAGCGTGCAAGACAGGCCGGGATACTTCAATGAAAATTCGGCGATGGTACGGACGGAGAGCTCGATGACGGATAGCAAGTCCACCTTCAAATGGCATGCACCCCCTGACTGGATCTGGCGGGCCGTCATTCTTGTGCTCGCCGTGGCCGTGCTGGTGCTCATCACCACGCGCTGGAACCGGTGGGAATCCAATTCGAGGCGCCAATCGACCGACGACGCCTATCTGCAGTCCGACCTGACGCCCATCTCGGCAAAGGTCGCCGGCTATGTGCGCAGCATGCCCGTGCAGGACTTCGAACGGGTGCATGCGGGCCAGGTGCTGGCCGAAATCGTCGATGACGACTATCGGGCCACCGTCGATCAACTGACCGCCAGCGTTGCGGCGGCCGCGGCACAGATCGAAGCCTTAAAGGCGCAGCAGCAGCTGCAGGCCGCCAACGTGCAGGCCGCCAAGGCGAGCGTCGCGGCTGTTACGGCCAATGCAGAGCAGAACACGCGCGACCTGGCGCGCCAGCAGGTACTTTTCAAGACGGGGTCTTCGTCAACTGAAGCCGCCGAGAAGTTACAAACCGCCAGAGCGCAGCTGGCGGCTCAAGTCGAGCAGAGTCGTGCGCAGGCGAGCGCTGCGGCCCGACAGCTCACTGTGCTTGCCGCCCAGCAGTCGCAGGCAGAAGCCGCTCTCGCAGCGCAGAAAGCCAATCTGGCCATCGCAAGAATCAATCTCGGCTATACGCAGATCGTGGCCCCACAGGATGGGGTCATCGGGCAGCGCCAGGTCAAGCCTGGGCAGTTCGTGGGGGTGGGAGGCCAGATTACATCGCTCACGCCGCTGCCCAATGTTTGGGTGATAGCGAATTACAAGGAGACGCAGCTGACGCATATGGCGGTGGGGGAAAGGGCCGAGGTCCGCGTGGATACGTTTCCCGGGCATACATTGCGCGGGCACGTGCTGGCGTTTGCTCCCGGTGCAGGGTCGCAGTTCGCTCTTTTGCCGCCCGACAATGCGACTGGGAATTTCACGAAGGTCGTGCAGCGGGTGGCGGTGAAAATCGTGATCGATGAGCCGGATGGTCTTACGGATCGCCTGCGCCCCGGCATGTCCGTGGTTGCGACAGTTGATACGCGTGATGGTGGGCGTCGATGACTGAATCGACGGCCCCGGCGATTGGCAGCACCGCGCTGAGCGGACCATCGTCGTCGGTGCCTGGCGTTGGCGGCACCGCGATCGCTGCGGGTACCGCGACCGCGCCCCCGGGCGATGTCGCTGCCGTGGTGCCCGCTGCCACGTCGCCAGCTCCTGCTACTTCCATCCCGTGGCTGGGCCTGACAGCCGTGTTGCTCGGCACTTTCATCTCCACTCTCAACACACGCCTGTCATCACTCGGTCTTGCCGACATCCGTGGCGCCGTGCATGCCGGTTTTGACGAGGGGGCGTGGATCCCCACGGCCCAGACGGTCGCGCAGATGCTCATCACTCTCGTGGCGATCTGGCTCGGTGCCATTTATGGCACCCGCAAGGTGTTAATGGAAGCGGCCGCGGCTTTCGCCGTCATCTCGCTGCTCGAACCGTTCTCGCCCAACCTGCAGACGCTTTTGGTCTTCCAGGTCCTGGGAGGGCTCGCCTCGGGCTTCTTCATTCCTCTGACTCTGAGTTTCGTGCTGAAGAACACTCCTCCCAGGCTATGGGCGTATGGCATTGCCATTTACGCGCTCAACCTGGAAGTGTCGCTGAACATCTCGGCCTCGCTCGAGGGCTGGTACACGGATCACCTGTCGTGGGACTGGATTTTCTGGCAGAACATCCCGTTTGCAATCGGGATGGTGGCCTGCCTGTACTTCGGCATCCGCCCCGAACAGCCGAACCCTGTCCGCCCGCGCGCCGACTTGTTTGGATTCATCTACGGCGGCTGTGGATTCGCGCTGGTCTATGCAGCCCTGGACCAGGGTAACCGGCTCGACTGGCTCAACTCGCCGCTCGTGGTTGGCCTGTTGTGTGCCGGGTTCATCCTGCTGATTGCATTCTTCATACACGAGTGGCGCTGCCCCTACCCTGTCATAGACCTGAAGGTGGTGCTGGAGCCGCCATTGCCGCGCGTGCTGGTGCTGATCTCCTTTCTGCGGCTGACTATCCTCTCCACCGCATTCGTGATCCCACAATTCCTGCAAACCGTGCGTGGGTTCCGTGCGCTCGAGGTGGGTCAGACGCTGGCCTGGATCGCCGCTCCCCAACTGTTGATCTGTTTTCTGGCAGGCTTCATCCTGCGCCGCGCCGATGCACGTCTCGTCGCGACGTTCGGCTTCACGTGTATCTGCATTGCCTGCCTCACGGTAGCCCATGGCCTGACACCTCTGTGGGGATCCGATCAGTTCATGCCGTCCGGATTGTTGCAGGCCGTCGGTCAGAGCTTCGCGTTGTCCGGAACCATTTTCTTCGCGGTGCTGCACCTGCGGCCCCAGGTCGCACTGAGCTTCGGCGCCGCCATACAGGTTGCCCGTTTGTTTGGCGGTGAGTTGGGGCAGGCTTTCATTTCCACCTTTGTGCGAGTCCGCGGACAAATCGCCTCGAACCATCTTGGTCAACACATTCAAATCGGCGATGGCCAGGTTATTCAACGGCTGCAGGCGTACGGAGCCGCCACCGCGCGTGCCGGAGATCCCAGCTCGGCGCTGACCCGAGGTGCCGCAGTGTTGAACAGCGTAGTTCACGGCACGGCGATCACCCAGGGGATCATTGATGCGTTTGTCGTGATCGCCGCTGCTACAGCCGTGACGGTGATTCTGATTATCACCCGGAGGGCAGCCCCGGCGGGCCCCGCATCGCACGTGCCAGTCTTCGCTCCTCGCAAGGCGGCGCCACGATGAATCCCAACACTGCGCCAATAACGCTCGCCGGTTTCACGCCTCCCGATCCGGCCCCTCCCGATTCGGCACTCCGCGGTCTCGCGCTCCGCGGTCTCGCGCTCGCCGGTTGCGCTCTCGCCAGCCTCCTCGCCGCCTGCACCGTAGGACCCGACTTTCGCCCTGCCCCCTCCGCACCGGGATCGCAAGCTCCATTGGTGTCGGTATCGACGACAGCCGAAACGGCCGCCGAGCCGCCCGATGACTGGTGGCGTCTGTATCATGACCCAACCCTGGATCATCTGTTGGAGGAGGCTTTCAAGGCCAATGCTGACCTGAGGGCGGCCGAAGCCAACCTGCTGGCGTCCCGTGCGGTGTTGGAAGGAGCACGTGACGCCCGCTTCCCGCAAACCAACGCCGGAGTCGCAGTCACCTATGGACGGGATGCGGGCACCAACGAAATCCTGGCGATCACCGGCCATGCACCGCGGAACATCTGGATCTATGACGCTGTGTTGAGCGTTGGCTATGAGCTCGACTACCTGGGCCGCGTGCGCAGGTCCATCGAGGCAGCTCGCGCGGACACCGATGCCGTTGCTGCGGCGCACGACAGTGTAAGGATAACGGTCGCAGCGGAGACTGCACGCGCGTACGCGCAGATCTGCGCAATTGGTGAAGAACTGCAGGTGGCACGACATTCGCTCGATGTCGTGAGCCATGAGGCTGAAATAACCGTCCACCGTAACGAGGCCGGGGCCAACTCCCAATTTGACGTTGTCCGTGCCGAAGGTCTCGTCGCGCAGGTCAGGGCCAGCATCCCGCCTCTGGAAGGACAGCGGCGATCGGCACTGTTCCAGCTCGCCGCCCTGCTGGGACGAACTCCTTCCATGGCTCCCGATGAGGTGAACGGCTGCGTGACGCCCCCGCATCTGACTGAGCTCATCCCCGTGGGCGACGGGACGACGCTGCTAAAACGGCGGCCAGACGTGCGGCAGGCAGATCGGCGAATGGCCGCGGCCACGGCCAGAATTGGGGTCGCAACGGCGGACCTCTACCCAAAAATCACGTTCAAGGGGCTCTATGGTGCCGCGGCCTCCGAACTGGACGAGTTTACGTCGCCCAACTCCCGGATCTGGAGCGTCGGACCCAGCATTAGTTGGACCTTTCCGAACATTGCCGGCCCTCGCGCTCGGGTACGGGCTGCCAGAGCCACTGCGGCCGCAGCGTTGGCCAGCTTCGACTCGGTGGTGCTTCAGGCTCTGAAGGAGACGGAACAAGCCCTCGCGACCTACAGTTCTGAGCTAGACCGCCGTCAGGCGCTCTCGGATGCGCAGGAGCGGGCGCACGAGGCGTTCGACATGGCCCACGACCAGTTCCTGGCCGGCTCGCTCAGCAATCTCGACCTGCTTACGACGGAACAGTCGTTGATTGCTGCGGATGGTGCCGTAGCCAGTTCAGACGCAGCGCTGATCCAGGATCAGATCGCAGTGTTCAAGGCGCTGGGCGGAGGTTGGCGCGGCATCGAGGTGGCGAACCGGTAGGATGTCTTCTGATCCCGACAGTGTCGCATTCTGCAGGCACTGCAAATTAACTTAGATCTGTAGTATTCAGTGTGTATGCGGGTACTCGTTGCAGGTCGAAACGCTAAGGTCCTGGCCACGGCGGCGGGCACGTTTTCGCACGACCTGACGATCGAGGCGGCCTCCACCAAGGCCGCTTGCATTGCGCTGCTCGAGCGCGTCGATTTCGACTTGATCGTCGCTTGCGAGACCCTCGGCGACGGATCGGGACTCGAGGTGTTGAGTCACGCCGCCGTCAACACGCCCAATGCCTTGCGCATTTTCGCCGCCCGACCTTCGACGCTGGAGATCCTGAAGGGCGAGCTCGGCTTGTTTGGCCTGTTTCGTACGCTTCCGTACCCGATCAATTTCCGCAAGCTGTGGGCTGCGATCAACCTTGCGCGCAGCTGCTGCGCGGAGAAGGAGCCGGGGCCGCAGGTGCAGGTGCGGGCGCGAACACCTGGTGTTCGGCATGTTGTGTTGGAGAGTGATTGGCAGACGGGTGAGCCGGCCAGTGAGGTGCGCCAGCAGGGCACGACGCCGGTGCAGCGACCGCTGGCGCGCGCACAGGGTACCGCCACTTCGCGGCAGGCACAGGAGCCTCGCCGCGCTGCGCAGGCCCGCACGGCCGCAGCAACGCAACGCACAGCCAACGCGGCCACCGCACCGGCCCGCAACGGCGCAGCAACGCAACGCACAACCAACGCGGCCACCGCTCCGGCCCGCAACGGCGCAGCAACGCAGCGCACAGCCAACACGGCCACCGCTCCGGCCCGCAACGGCGCAGCAACGCAGCGCACAGCCAACACGGCCACCGCACCGGCCCGCAACGGCGCAGCAACGCAACGCACAGCCAACGCGGCCACCGCTCCGGCCCGCAACGGCGCAGCAACGCAGCGCACAGCCAACGCGACCGCGGCACGCGCGCGCACCGGCGCGACTGCGGCTGCCAACAACAGTGCCGCCCGCACCCCACAGGCTCGCACCAACTCAACAGCGCAACGCACACCCAACAAGGCCGTAGCGCCGGCGCCGGCGCGGACCACCGCGGCCATTCAGGCAACTGCACGGTCAATCCCAACCACGCCGGCAAGTGCATCGCGTCGCGATGCGCGAATTCCCGAGAGCGACGCCTTTAAGCGTGCACTCGCGAAGCGCAACGCAGCCAAGCTCGACACCAACACCCACATTTCAGCGATGGAAGTGCTTGGCGTCGCGCGGGCACCCGGCCCGCACGGCAACCGGGGCGAGCGCCGGCAAGAGCCAGCGATGTCCAACGACTCACTGGCTCAGCTCGCACGCCTCGCTACGACACGTCGGCCAACATACGAGCCGCGTAGCACCGCCGGCGGCAAAAAACGCGCTGCCATCTTCGTAGGATCGGGAGTTTTCGCGGCGGTTACAGCGGCTGTCCTGACATTCTTCATGTTGAACGCCAACAACTCGATCGGCCACACTTCCCTGCCGCTCGTCGCAGCCGTCGAGCGCCCTACTCCCCAGAAACTCTTCGCCTGGGAAGCATCCCCTCAGCAGCCCGCCAGTCCGCTCCCTATACGGAACGAAACTCCCGCTGCAACGGCCGCTGACCTGGAGGTCCAGGCCGAAGCGGACTCCGATGCCTCAGCAGTAGAACCGGGCCACCCCGGTCCTCCGCCGCCAAATCCCCCACCAGCTCCATCCGAGCCGCCGTCGGCAGATACGCCCGGCTGGGTGGACGAATAGTTCAGACCGCATGCCAATGGGCATCCCGGATGCTCAATGCCTGGTTCAACTTGGCGGTGATGAGCGTTAAGCGGTCCTCGGCCATTCCAACGATGTCCACCTGAATATACAGAACGTCGCCACTGCCCATTTCCGCCACGACCCGGCGCGGCACAACGTTCAGATTCTGGAATCGCTCGAGGACGCGCGATAGCGCGCCGAGGTCGGCCTCAGCCGTGACCCGCAACCGCAACAGCGCGGACGTGGAGGCTGGCCCCTGATTCGGCCCCGGATTGGGCAATGGATGTTCGGCACTCATGAACCTGCAACCTCGTACTGGATCCTGGAACACACAACGCAACCAAGCCCCGGCTTTCCGCGAAAGCCGGGCAGGTAATGCGTCCAATGTTCCGTACGAAGCTGTTCATGGCTGCAAGCCAATGTACCAAATTAACGGTCTGAACTAAAAGGGCCGAAAACCGGCTCCCGGCGCATAGCTTCGACAGCCCTCCATCTCGGAATGAAGCCGTGCCGAGCGGATACTGCCCTTGCCGCTGGCGCGGGGGTGGGGGAAGCGCAACGCCAGTGGTCTTTCGGCAGGATCCGGGTCGGCACGGACACCGGGGTATTACCTCGCGGATGCTTCCAAACTGAGCACATTAGTGCCCGGAGGCGCTTGCGCCGGGTGTTTCTTCTTTTGCGGCTGTTGGGGCTTCTTTGTCTTCTTCCCGGCCATCGCGTTCTCCTTAGGGCGCCCGCCCTGATCTCATGTCTTTTACTGGTTCATAGGAAACTGTGGCGAGCGGGAGATTTGTCGCAGGCCGCGCCGCGCCGCGCCGCGCCGCGCCGCGCCACGTCACGCCGCGCCGCATCAACGCGCCAGCTGAAAACGCTCGAAGGCCTCCAGCGCGGCCTCGATCTTCTTCTTGTGTGCGCGCGCGGAGCCCTTGCCCACCCACGTCCATTGCTGAATCAGCAGCTTCTGCCGCTCGCGGTCGGTCTTCAGATCGATGGCGGCCACGACGTCCTCACCACACAACACCGGGCAGGCGAAATAACCAAACACGCGCTTGGCCTTGGGCACATACGCCTCGAAGCGATGCTCGTAGCCCAGAATCAACTGCGATCGCTTGCGCTGGTTGATGAGCGGATCGAACGGCGAGAGGATGTGCACCAACTCGCTATCCCCGAGGCGCTGCTCCAGTGTTTCCGGGCGTGCCCAGTGTTCCAATTTTCCGGCGCCCTCCAGCTCCAGCGGCACCAACTCTTTGCGCCGCACGCGCCTCTGGATGACAGCCCGAACGCCGGGTTTGTGCGCGGTTTTCAGGTAGCAGATGGAATCGACACTCACGATGCCCTGCGCCCGCAGCGCCCGGTCCACCAGATGCTCGTTCGTCGCGGAGATCGAGGCCCCGGGCGGCAGCCGCTCCCAACCGAAGTGCCGTCCCATGAGCTCGTAGGTTTTCAACATCCCGGCGCGCTGGCTGACCGTCACCAGCCCTTTGAAGAATGCCAACTGCAAGGCGCGCTTCGAGGGTTTGCGGCTTGCCCAGGCGTGATCTTTCTCGACCAGGACATCGTCGTCGATATCACGGATAGTGAGCGCGCCGTCCCTGCGTATCCGCGTCAAGACCTTGCGAACGTCGTTGTCTTTTACATTCGTGAACCAGACATGCCGGGACCGCCAATAGTGGCGCATGGCACGCACGTAGTACCGGATGTCCTCGATCGGAATATACGATAGGGCGTGCGTCCAATATTCGAAGATTGTTTTGTCGACAGACTGCGCACGATGCAGGTGCTCGCGCCGATACTCCGGGATTCGCGCGAACAGGATATGGTGATGGCAGCGCTCGATGACGTGAATCGTATCGATCTGCACGTAGCCGAGATGCCGAATAGCCGCAGGCGTCGCCTCGGGTCCGCTGCCAAAGGGTGCTGGTGTATCCAACTTCTGGGCGCGCAGCCAGATGCGCCTGGCCTGGGGCCGGGTGATCGCGAATGATGCCATTTTGTGGGACTTAAAAGATGGCAATCACAACCACCCAGGTGAGGTATGTCAAGCACTGGGCGCCAGCCGAAATCGATGATCTACCTGCAGGCCCGGACCGCCTCTGCCCGGGACGGAACGCCAAGCTTCATCAGAATGGACGACACGTGATGCGCAACGGTCTTCTCAGAGATAAACAACCTGTCGCCGATCGTGGCGTTTCGCAGGCCCTCTGACAACAGCGCCAGAATCTCGGCCTCACGCCTGGTCAGGCCGTGGGGGTTATTCTGCGTGGACGGCCGTGCGCCACGCGGAACCCCTCTCACCCCCGCAGTCCGGAACTGCTTGCGAAGTGCCCGTGCGGCCGGCGATGCGCCGAGAGCTTCGAAAATTGCCAGAGCCTCACGCTTGTCAGGCTCGCTGCCATGTAACGCAAGCAGGGTTGCCTGCTCATAAGGACATCCAAGCTCCTTCCAGGCTGTTGCTGCAGCTCGCCAGTCGCCTGCAATTTCCGAGGCATAGGGCTCGGCAATACACGTCCGTTGTCCATCCAGGGCATTTGCACGGAAGAGCCAGACCGCGAGCCGACCGTTTATCCGAGAATCCCCCTTTTCTCGCGCAAGTACATAGGCTGCTCTTGTCTCCCGGATAACCCCTTCCCGGTCCCCAGTCAGCCATGCAGCTTCAGCACGCGCGGTGGCCAGCGCGCTGACATGTTGCAGCTCTTGCAAAGCGCCTGCGAGAGCTCGCGCCTCTTCGAGCGGTGAACCCGGGTCTGGATCACCGCGCCTGACGCGCAACTGACCAAGAACGGTTAACGCCGGAATACGGGTGATTGGCGTCGCATTGGGATGCCGCAACACCGCGTCCACATCGTCGCTACAGCCCACCCAATCCCCCTGTTCTAACTTAGAGCGCGCACTGCAGGCGAGTATGTACAGGCGCCAAGTGTTCAGGTCGTGGTCATCGCAGTATTCCAGCCCTTGTGCCCGATAGCCGTTAGCCAACTCATACTCGCGTCGCGATACGGCCATTGAGAACAGGCTGTAGTAGGCGCGGGCCACATGTTCGTGAAAGCAACCGGCCAGTGCCAGGCGCAAACTTTCATGGATGGCTGCCCAACCCTCGGTATCGCCTGCAAGAAGCTGGGAGGCGCCGAGCGTCGCCAGGGCGTGGCAGATCGCTTCTTTTTCTCCGCGCCGCTGCGCCAGCTCGATCGTCTGCTGGGCAACCCGCACTGCCGACTCCAGGTTGTGCGCCTCGAGATCCAGCTGCGCGCGATTGCTGTAGGCCATTGCCAGCTCAGGACCAGGAGGCAACGATTCAAGGGCTGTAACAGCATCAGCCGCGTACTGTGTGGCTTCTTGGTGCCGGCCGCCATACCAAGCAAGTCTCGAAAGCCAGCGCAACGTATCGCCTTCACGCAACCTGTCCCCGGCCGCGCGCCAGATGTTCAAAGCGCAAACTCGCGTCTCAACAGCACGCTCATTCTCCCCAGTGAGATAGCACTCGTACGAGAGTCGCTCGTTGAGGCTCGCGCGCTCTCCAGGCTTCAGCCCGTCCGCATACTGGAGGGCGACTTGATAGTGAGACGCCGCCTCGCGATGTGCGCCAACCGCAGCCGCCTGGGCGCCGGCAATCGGCGCGTAGCGCAGAATCGCTTCGGTGTTGCGAGCACCATCCGCGTGGTACGCGAGGCGCGCCGCCGGAATATCCGGTCGGGCCGTCAGAATTGCCAGCACCCCGGCGTGCAGACTCTGTCGCCGCGTTTCGGAGAGTGAGCCCTCCAACGCGCGTCGCGCGAGCTCATGTCGGAAAGCTAGTGAGCCATCCTCGTCCCTGATCATTCCAATGCTAAGACAACTCTCGATCCCCGCCTCGTCCAGCTTCGCCGTGCGCTCCAATAGCCATGTTTCAATCTTGCCAGGCACGACGCAGGCGAGCTCGGCGATGTCCCGTGCCGCGGGCGACAGTCGGACAGCTCGCGCCAGCACGGCGTCGCGCACCGTGACGGGAACCGTCTCTGGTGCGGCGGCCAATACTTCTGTGACGAAGAGGGGATTTCCGCCAGTCACAATGTGGAGACCTGTGGACGGACGGCCTGCTTGCCTGGCAAGTTTCGCAACGGCGAGCTCGGACAGCGGTGCGAGGGCTATGCGGCGGGTACATGCCCGAGGTAGGTCGCCAATGACGAATCGGAGTGGATGACGGGCATCTACTTCGTCGTCGCGATACGTGACGATCAACATGCTACGTGTGCGCTGAATCCGGCGGCCTAGGAACTTGAGGAGATCGAGCGTCGCCTCATCAGCCCAGTGCAGGTCCTCGAAAACCAAGAGCGACGGGGCACCCCGCTCCAGTTCGTCGAGAGCTGCGTTGAAAATCGCCGCTCGATTGCTCGCGGAATTGATCGCACTTAATAGGGCGCCCTTGGTCTGCCGGGCGATATCGTGCAACGGCGCGAGGGGGCGCGGCGTAAAGAGCGAATCGCACGCGCCCCACAGGACCCGCCTCCCCTGCTGCCGGTGGGCAAACTCCTGTACCAGGCTAGTCTTTCCAATACCTGCCTCGCCGCACACGAGACCGATGCAGCCGCCACGGTCTGTGGCCGAGACCCATTGAGCCAGCTCGGCAAAACATTGCTCGCGTTCAAGGAGTGGCATCGTAGAAATCCAAAACTCGCCGAGGCGTGGCACCATGGCGGGTGCAGAGCCTGAAGGGGTAGCCCGCGTGACTCCATGTACGCGCTCTGATCGATGGCTGATTTATCGCTGACTGGATACTGAATCGCTGTGAGCGCGCAGATATTTCGCTTTGACGACTGGACGCTGAACCTGCAGTCGGGCGAGCTGCACCGTGGAAGCGCTCGTACCCGGCTCCAGGAACACCCCCTGCAAGTGCTCGCGTCCTTGCTCGAGTGCCCCGGTGAGGTCGTGACACGCGAGCAGCTCATCGCGCGTCTTTGGCCGAGCAGCGTGGTCGATTTCGACACCGGATTGAACACAGCCGTGCGCAAGCTACGCGCAGCTCTGGGGGATACGGCCGATACCCCCCGGTACATAGAGACTTTGCCGCGGAGGGGGTATCGGTTCATTGCTCCCGTCGCGGGGAGCGATGGACTTACGTCGGAGGGTGCACCGACGTCCGTTCCCTCGCCGCCTCAGCCGGGTGCCTTCCCAAAGATCGCCCTGGCCACTGCGCTCATTTTGACGGCAGCGGTACTCGCATGGCTGCTGCGCCTCGGAGTCTTCCACACTTCGTTGAGCACAGATTCACCGGCCGCACCACTGTCCGCGTTCACACCACCTCCCCACTCGGTCGCGGTGCTTCCGTTCCTGAACATGAGCGGCGACGTCAGCCAGGACTATTTCTCGGACGGGCTATCCGAAGAGCTACTGAACGCGCTGTCCCGGATTGGTGAGATCCAGGTCGCCGCGCAGACGTCCTCCTTCTTCTTCAAAGGCAAGTCCGTCGAGCTCACTACCGTGGCCCACAGGCTCAACGTGGCAACGGTTCTCGAAGGAAGTGTCCGGCGCTCCGGGCACACCGTGCGCATCACGGCACAACTCATCAATGCCATCACGGGATTCCATGTTTGGTCCCAAACATACGACCGTAATCTCGATGACGTGCTGACCGTCCAGAGCGAGATCGCGAATGCCGTGGCCGCGGCTCTCAAAGTTACGTTACTGGGCGATGCCGCCGCGAGAAGCGGATTGGGAGGCACACGAAATGCACTCGCGGTGGATGCCTACCTGCGCGGTCTGAAGCTCTCGACCGCGACAGTTGGCAGCGGTGACGAAGCCCGCGAGACGGTCGCCGCTTTCACCGAAGCCATCCGCCTGGACCCCAACTTCGCTCTGGCCTACACGGGCCGCGCCAGGGCCTTCGTGGACTACGGCAGCTACTTCCTGATCGAAGCCACTCGCGAAGTGTTCTTCAAAGCAAAGGCCGACGCGACTCGGGCGAGTACCCTGGAGCCCGGCCTTGCAGAGGCCCACGCCGCGCTGGGCCAGGCGCTCGAGATCGGATTCCGTGACTTCACCCAGGCCGCCACCGAGTACGAGCGCGCCATGGCGCTCGCGGCGGGCGACGCACGGGTGCTGCGAGCCTACAGTAATTTCGCAGCCATTCTGGGCCACAACGATCTTGCCATCAGCACAGCGCAACGCAGTGTTGAATTGGACCCCCTGAATGTCCTGGCGTATCGCGTTCTCGGCAATGCATTCGAGAATTCGCGCCGCTATCCCGAAGCCATCGAAGCTTTCGAGCATGCGATCAAGCTCAATCCAGGCCACGCAACCGAGGCCTACCAGCGCCGCGGCCGGTTGTATTATCTGATCGGCAACTATCAACTCGCCAAGGTTTCGTGCGAAGCCGAGCTCGATGTCTACCATCAGCAGGCCTGCATGCCCCTCGTGTTGGAAAAGCTCGGACAACACGAAGCAGCTCAGGCGGCACTCGCCACGGCGATGCGGGCACAGGGCGACTACGGTTCATATCAGTACGCGCAGATTTATGCGCAGTGGGGCAAGACCAAGGAAGCGCTCGACTGGTTAGAGACGGGGTTGCGGGTGTTCGATCCCGGCATTGAGTGCGTGAGGACCGATGCGTTCCTGGATCCGCTGCGTGGGGAGCCGCGGTTTCAGGCTATTGTGCGGGCGCTCGAGTATCCGCCCTGAGCGGGGGCGCGCAAGCGGCGGTTGAGTGGTTCCGAGTAAAACCTGGCCACCAGGTAGCCCAAAAGGATGCTCAGCAACAGCATTGACAGATACCACAGGGGGATTGTGTTGATCGCCGGATGCATCCGCTTGAACACGCCTATGAGGCCTAGTACGACGAGCATGTGGAACAGGTAGATCTCGTAGCTGCAGCGGCCGATTCCTCGCAACCACCGGGTGCCCAACGACACTGCCTCATTGCCTACGCCACTGCCGAAGGCCAGCACCACCATTGCAATCCCCGCTTCCAGGACGGTGACGTTCAACCCAAAACGCGACAAACCGACGCGGGCGTCCTCGTTGCACAGGAGCACCACGAGAGACGCTCCACTGGCGCCCAGTGCCAGCAGGATGCGCAGTGTGCGCCTCGACAGCTTTCGTCTCGCACTCACAAGCGCCGCCAGGCAGCCAAAAGCGATGCCGTCCATACAGGAGAGATACGAATAGTCTCCCCAGGGGTCCTGATCGGCCAACAGGGTTCTGTTGATCGGGCCGATGATGATCAGGCCGAGCAGCGCCATCAGCAGCAGGCGTTCCCTGCGCAGGAACACGCACGTCAGCGGGAACAGCAGGTAGAAGGTCTCCTCCACCGACAGGGACCATAATACGTCCCAAGTGCCGGGGAGGTACCCATGGTGACCCTCGAGCCAATTGACATGGAACGTGAGCGCAGCCAGTAACGCTCGGCCCAACGAGGCGCGCTCCGGCTTGATGGTGAATTCCGGCGAGCCCACCCAATGAAGAATGCTTAAGATGACTAACAGCAGCAGCAGGCATGGCAGGATTCGCGCGGCACGCAGGCTGTAAAAGCGGCCGACATGGACCTTCTCCAGAGACTCCCAGCGCCGGACCGAAAGGCGGGTGATGAGGAATCCCGAAATCACAAAGAACGTGATCACGGCATAGTACCCGGACCAAAACAGCACTTGGCTCAAGAGCTTCGGAAGCGCGCTGCCGACGTCGTAGTGATTGAGCACGAACCGCAGATGAATGTGGTGCATGACTACGAGCAGCACACACAGTCCGCGCAGGACATCAACGCCGTCGAGCCTGAAGCGCGCCGCCTCGTCCTGTTGAGTGCTAGTGGTCATCACAGCTCGAGCGTAGCTGCCGAATGCCGCGCGGCGCAACGTTACCGCAACAGCGACCGTTGCCGCGTGCCCTCGATGTCCCAAAAAAATGTGATCCAAGTCACGGGCTATCGGCCGGCAACGGGCATATAAGACATAACAAGGGTCCGCCGCAAGATTAATCTCGGACTTCTTGGCCGACGGATCCTATCCAGCTGCGTCACGCACGCCGCGAACGGAAAATCATAATAAAGGGGACTGTCATGGATCAGTATCACGCAACCTGCCTCGGATCATTGCTGCTGGCGGCGACCTGCGCCATCTCCACCGACTCCGGGGCTGCTACAACACAAACCTTGCGAGCCGGCAATGCGAATGAACTGGTGAATGCCATGATCATCGCAGACAAAAGCAGACAACCCGCGGTCATACGCCTGGCGCCCGGCCATTACGACTTCAATCGTCTCTTCAGCTCGCCCTACGGCCCCAGCGTACTGCCGGCGGTGACGACTCCGATTGAAATCATCGGACATGGCGCCGCAAACACCATCTTTCAGACTCACCTTGCAGGCCGGTTCTTTACGATCTTCCGTGCGGGATCTGTGTCGTTGACGGGAGTTACCTTGAGTTCCGGGACCTCCATCTGTAGCGGCTCGAAATGCTCCACTCAAGGTGGCGGCGCTGCTGTGAATGTCGGCGGGATACTTCAGTTTCACGACTGCGTATTAACTGAAAATATCGCTTTTGAGGAAGAAGGAGGACCGACCCTTGGAGGGGCGATCCTGAACCTCGACGGTGACCTGCTCATCGAGCGCACTTCCATCGTTGGCAACCGCGTCATCGGATACGGAGCTGGCATTGCCGTGACGGGTGGCCAAGTCACCATGCGCAAGTCGGTGCTGAGCAGGAACGAGATTTTACTCATAGGCCGGGGCGAGGGTTTTGCCTCCCTGGGAGGCGGCCTGTATGCCACCGAGGGCACCCATGTCGACATTACGAACAGTACCATCTCGGGGAACTTTTTCATCGGCGACGACAATGGCGATTTTCTGATGTTCGGCTCCGGAATATGGAACGCCGGCACGCTGTCCCTCGTCAGCAGCGCAGTGACCGGGAACTTCAACTCCGAAATGTCTTTCGGGGATGCCGGCGACGGCGGTGGGATAGACAACTCCGGGGTCTTGACGGTCCAGAACTCCACCATTGGAAGCAACACTGCTGGAACACGTGGAGGCGGCCTGTTCAACTCCGGAAGGGCGGAGCTTCATGGCGTGACCATCACCGGCAACGCGGAGCAGGGCAACAGCGGCGACATCGGGTCCGGCCCTGCCTGGCCTCCAGATTGTGGTATCGAACACCCGGAACAATGCATCCATGGTGGTTCGGGCATCTGGAACGAGCCCACTGCCACACTGATCGTGGCAGACTCGGTGATATCCGCAAACAACGGTGAAGACTGTAACGGCACGCTGGTTACAAAGGGACGCAACGCTCTGCAGACAGGTCCTGCCTGCAAGGTGAAACCCTCGGCATACCTGGGCGGAAAGCCCGCAAACGACCTGCTCAACGTGGCCGTGCGCCTCGGCGACCTCCAGGACAATGGAGCCCCCGGCAACCCGCACTACGCGCCCCTGGGTGACAGTCCCCTGATAGACACCGGCGGCAGTGTTGGCCCCAACTGCACGCCCCTCGATCAGCTCGGCCACCGCAGAAACGGTCAGCCTGGCCACCAGGGAGTCAACATCTGCGACATCGGAGCCATCGAGTTTCAACCTTGAAAGATGCCCTGACGCGGCGCTCGCTCAGGAGCGGGCGCCGCCATTCACCTGGCGCGGCGACAGGCTCATCAAAGCCCGGCAACCGGTAGCGTGACCCCGCCGCGCCTTCGCTTTGGTAACCAAACTCCAGGGGAAGAACCATGAAAGGAGCGAACGCTGGGTGACACTGTTATTCTCTACGGCTCTGCTCCGGGGTCTCGCGTGGATCTGGGAATTCGCCCGCAACACGATCGCCGTGCAAGGCACCGTGCTAATGCGGGACAGCCGCCTCCGTGTCAGGCGTCGCGCTTGGCTTGTCATCGCCCGCTGGCGCCATTGCGGGAGGCGGTGCAGCCCCCTGCGGTGCAGCCCCCTGCCCCGGCACGCAATGATCCGAGCTCCGTTCGAATCCTGGAAAGCACACCCAATCGCGCCCTGACGCATCGATGTAACCGTGCGCCGGCGGCGTGACCTCCTCGCATCGGGATCCGAGCTTTCGGAATCCCCAGTCACACTCCCAGCGATCTCCATCCCCCACGAGGCTCGCATGTGGGGGTGCGGTGGGGAGCACGCAAGAACCATTCGTGCGCTGATAACCGGCGCGGCATCGCCACTGCCCATCAAACACTTCGGAGGCCATCCGCCTCGGCGCGTCCTGCGAATCCAAAACGCAGAATCCAGCCACCTGCCGGAAACCATCATCGCAGTCCCAGCCCTGTCCACTGGCGCTGAAATGCGCATGGGTGGGGATGTCGGGATGCAGATCCTGGGAGTACGCCGGGCCCCACAACAACATCACGCCGACCAAAACGACACACAGTGAAGCTATTGCTTTGGCCATTGCTCTTCGATTTACCATACCGCCTGCGCTTTAAAGCTTACTCAATGTTAACGGCCATTGAGCAGAAGGTCACCTTCGAGGCCCCCCGCCGACGGTTCGATTTCCAGAAGCGGACGCTCCTCGACTCAAAGCGGACAGCGTGGCTGGGGCGGCACTACGCTTTCGATTTCGCCGGCCGAGTTCCAGGCTTGCTGTCAGCCCGCGAGAGCTTTTCGACTATCCGATCGAACATCGATTGCCGAGCGAGCACCTCGTCCAGACGGTCGAGCGCAGCGACCGCGTTATCGGCCTCAGCATCGACCTCCAGAGCAGCATTCTCCATGGCTTGCCACAGCGGCTTTAGACGGCGAATCAGCTTCGATCCCGCATTGGTCACCCGCAGGTGGCGCTGCCTTGCATCCGTTGGATGTTCTTCCGTTTCGACTATTCCCGCATCCTCGAGGGACTGCCGTGCTTGGCTCACTGAGGCACGGGTGATGCGCAGCGCAGCGGCGAGCTCGCTGACCGTCATGGGGCCGTTGAGCGCCAGCTGGTTGAGTACGCCGAACCACCGCTGCTCGAACCTTATGCCCATAGTCGCGTAGGCGCGGGTCGCATCGCGATCGATCGCTTCCGACAGTCGTCGCAAGCGGGCGCCGAGCGCCGCTGCGCCCTTTCGCTTGGTGTAATCCATCGCTTTGACAATGCCCCCATGCTGAATCTTGACAGAATGGTAGGCGCCTACGCAATCTGTTTGCAATCGAAACGAATGCGTCATGAGGTGCGGAATGGTTCTCACGGAGCCTTGGGATCCACTGCAGAGGGCGCTGGACCAACAATCGCCGTTCGGGCGCATCACCGCGGCACCTGTGGCCGTGGGCCCAGACGCCACAAAAATGGAAGAGCACACGCAGTGACATTGACCCGACGTAATTTCGTGGGCGCGTCGCTGGCGCTGGCCTGTATCTCGCGATCGGCGCGTGCCGCCGAGGCCGCACCAATAGGCATCGAGTCCCGGCAATGGCTCGCGCGGTGGCTCGCCGCCTTCAACAGCGCTCGTGCGTCAACCTATGCCGCATTCGTGCGCGCGCACATGCCGAGCCTCGTCCCCTATCTGGACGAGGATCTCGGCGTTCGCGAGACGGCCGGCGGCTTCATCCTGCTCAGGAGTGAGGAGACCACGCCCCGGGAGATCACCGCCTGGGTGCGGGACCGCAACTGGGATCGCTTCTCGCGGGTCGTGCTTACGATCGGCGACGGGCGGATCGAGGATCTGTCTTTTGTGGGCGCGCCGGCCCCGGCCAATTTCGCGGTGCGCCGGCTTAGCGAACGGAACGCGCTCGGCCAACTCCGCCGCAAGCTCCGCGCCGAAGCGGCGGGCGGGCGTTTCTCCGGTGCCGTGCTGGTCGCAAAGGGCGACACGATCCTGTTTCGCGAGGCTTATGGCGCCCAAACCGTCGCGCCGGCGCGCGCGGCGAGGCCGGAGACGCGCTTTTGCATCGGCTCAATGGGCAAGATGTTCACCGCCGTCGCGGTGCTACAACTGATCCAGGATCGCCGGCTGCACCTGACCAACACGATCGCAGCGTTGCTGCCGGCCTATCCAGACACACCGCTCGCCCGAGAGGTGACGGTCGAGCATCTGCTCACGCACAGCGGCGGCACCGGCGATTTCTTCGGCGCCGACTATGACGCGCATCAGGCTGAGCTGCGCACGCCGTCCGATTTCGTCCGCCTGTTCGGAAACAGAGAGCCTGCATTCCCGCCCGGGTCGCGCTGGGGTTACAGCAATTTCGGATTCATCCTGCTTGGCGCGATCGTCGAGCAGGTCTCGAGCATGCCTTGGGACGCCTATCTGGAGGCCCATGTCTTCCGCGTCGCCGGCATGACATCGACGTCGCCGCTGGCGTCCGACGGGAATACCGCCGAGCCTTGTACGGGCGCGGCCCAGACCAGACTCAGACCGCTGCCGTTCTACGTCGGACTGCCTGCCGGTGGCGGCTATTCCACACTCGGCGACCTGCATCTCTTTAGCGCCGCCCTGCGCGAAACGCGGTTGCTCGACGCGGCCCATCTCGACCTGCTGACCCGCGCCCGGATCGCGGCGGGAAGCGCCCAATGGTCGCTCGGCCTGCGCGTCGCGGTCCGCAACGGCGCGTCCTATTACGGCCATGCCGGCAGCGCTCCCGGCGTGAACGCCGACTTCGCGGCATATCCTGGGTCGGGCTACCAGACCATTGTGCTGTCCAATCGCGGACACCCGCACGCCGCGAACGTGGCGGACTATATCGGCGCCAGATTGCCGCTGGACTGAGCGTCCGCTTGATAGATCAAATCGCATGTCGTCGAGACGTTGAGAAGGGACATTGACCATGAGCGCACTGTTGGTCACAAAGTCGGAACTGACATGCCCCAAGTGCGGCCACCGATCAATTGAGACCATGCCCACCGATGCGTGCATTTATTTCTATGATTGCCACGGTTGCGGCAGCCTACTGAAGCCGAAGCCGGGAGATTGCTGCGTGTTCTGCTCGTACGGATCCGTTCCCTGCCCACCGATCCAAGCGAACTCATCTTGCTGTGGAGGCGGGTGACGAAATGAATGCGGCCATCAAGATGCGATCTGGCCGAAGCGACCCTGCGGTGTTTCAGGCCGGCCTCGAGCCCATGATGATGATCATCATTCCCGTGAGCGAGATACCCGCTCCGGCCAAATCCCACATTGTGCGCAAATCCCGAGCAAATCCACTCGTTGTGAATTTCGTTGCCCCATCTTAATCTGAGACTTAACAATGGAGCGACGATGACCCGCAACTGCGCCCTCATTACAGCGCTCCTCGCCTGGCTATGCGCCAGCTCGGCAACTCTGGCCGCAGCAATCGAGCCGGTGAAAATTACACCCCGCACTCTGCGCGAGCTACCGATGTCCATAGGCGGCCGGATGCTGGTCGAACGCACCGGCAACGGCACCCGGAGTTACAGCTACCAGTGGCCCGGTACCTATTTCGAAGCCGCCTTCAATGCTCGCCGTGTCTACTTCAAGATAGGACCCGGCGACGAAATTCTCCACGTTTTGATCGACAACCAGCCGCCGGTTGCACTGACCCGGCCGGCATCCGGTCTTTATCAGGTCAATGGCCTGTCCAAGGGACCCCATGGCATCCGCATCGAGGTCGTGACCGAAAGCCAGGACGCGCCCGGCGTTTTCCGCGGGTTTGCTCTGCCGGCGCAAGCAACGGCGCTGCCACCGCCCAAACGCGCCCGCCAGATTGAGTTCATCGGCGATTCCTACACGGTTGGCTACGGCAACCTCTCGACAAAAACCGCCTGCACGCCCGGGGAGGTCTGGGCCACGACCGATAACTCCCGCGCCTTCGGTCCCCTCACGGCCAAGCACTACGATGCCGATTACCAGATCAACGCTATTTCCGGCCACGGCATCGTTCGCAACTACAACGGCCGCAGCGGTGATCCCGTGCCCGTCGCGTATCCGTTCGTCCAGTTCGACAAGAAGATGCCCTATGAAGACAACGCGTGGCACCCGCAGCTCATCGTAATCGGGCTCGGCACTAACGATTTCTCAACCCAGTTGAATCCTGGAGAGAAATGGAGCTCTCGAGAGGATCTCCATTCAACCTACGAAATGGCCTACGTCAAGTTCGTGCAGTCCCTGCGGACCAGGAACTCCGATGCCTTCTTCATCCTGATGGCCACAGACGGAGCCAACGGCGAAATCCAGTCCGAGGTCAAAAGAGTCATGACCCAACTCGAGGCCGCAGGCGAACGCAAGATCGCCTTCATCCCCATGAATGGATTGACCATGACCGGCTGTGACTCGCATCCGTCAACAGCCGACGACCGGACCGTATCGGATGAGCTCATAAGGTACCTTGACGGGCATCCGCAGCTTTGGCAGGGCAAATAGTACACAGCTCTTTTCCGCTCGGCGCAACGAATCTCCCGCAAGTCCACCAACCGCCATTTGCGGGAAGCACGAGCCGGGAACGGTCCCCGGCTCGCATCATTTCCTGCTCCCGTCGCCCGTAGAGTCAGGCGGGCTCAATCCGCAGCGCGAGCCGGACAAGGATTGGAAGTCAACACGTTGCGAAAATCATTCAGGCGGAGCGTCGGAGCCGCGTTGGCCGCCGGATACGCGAGCGTGAGTAGGGGACCGTACTCTGCGGTCGAGGTACCTCCGAACGTGTCATGCGTCCCGGGAATTAACGCGCCTCCCAGTTGCCACACGCACAGCCCTTCGCGCGGGAAGGTGGTCGAGTAGATGGGGTAAAAGTCCGCGCCCTTGGGAGGATTCACACAATCCTGACCGGGTTTGGGATCCGCAGGATTGGCGAGATGCCGCTGACATGGCGGATTGGTATTCGACTCGATTCTCCCCAGGTCCGTTTCGAAGGCGACGCGGCTGTAATTACTGATAGCACCGTCCGGAGCCCTGAAGACTGGGCTGGTGAACTCCACTGCCTGTGGATGCAGCGCGCTATCCAGCTTCGTGTCATGCAACGTGCCAGGCCATACCCGCAGGTACGAAACGCCGTCGAAGTCGAAGTCGGTAGCTGTGCAACCCCCGATAGCGATCAGTCCCAGGGCCCCGGCAGTATTTGCGTCCGCGCAGCCCTGGTCATCTTCGGCGCCGGTGGGCAGGCCGTTGTCCCTATCGTGCACGCCGTCGTCGATGCAGACGCCGTTCACGTTCACGCCATTGCAGAACTCGAAATGGCCGATCTCGTCCGAGAAAGCGATGTTGTAGGAGTGAGCGGCCCACGGCACTCTCGTGTGCTCGCTGGAGGTCAGGTAGATCGGATGGAAGTCGGCGGGAATGTTGTGTGTGGCCGCGTCGCACTCCGTTCCATTGGGATCGAAGCGCACCTGAGCAAATCCGTTCTTCGCGCTGGCCGTCATGGAGCCGCTTTCGCCGCTCGTGAGATCGTGGATGGTGATTCGCAAACCATGCGCGGTATCTTCGAGTATCACCTCCAAAAGATCGCCGGAATTGTAGAACAGCGTGTCACCGTTCGGCGTAAACGTCGCACCTGTGGCCAGTATCGGACTTGGAGGTCCTACGGGCTTACCGCTCTTGGTGATGAACGCGAAATTGACCGGCTCATCGCCGCCCACGACCGCGGCTTCACAGGCGGGATTGTTGAAGGAGCCAGTGTTCATGTTTTCCGAAAGGCTGTCGATGTTCAGAGCCGAACACCACCGGATACGGTCACCGCAGCCGTTGACCCACCCCGGCGGATAGAACTGCATTTCCATGAACGCCGTGCCGGGATGCCTGCCGATATAGTCGCCCCTGGTCGGATCGACGCCATCGAAGATATTTTTGTCGCTGTTTGGAACGCAGTGGATATTCCGAGAGACGGTGGACCCGCCCGGATTCGGCGCAGATTGGTCGTCGCAGAGCGCCATGCTCACCCAGAAAGCGGGATGCAGCTGGAAGTTGAAGGTTCCGCCTTTACCGTTCTGCGTCGGGAGCGTCGGCGGGTCTTTCGGCAGCCTCAGAAAGTACCTACCCGAGTTGCCGGAGCCCGGTACGTTTGAATAGAAGAGCAGAGACGGCTCGTCGTGTCCGGTGTAGCCTCCTTTATAACCGATCGAGTCGAAAACCTCTGCGCACAGATACCCGCCCTGATCCTTGCAGTCGAGAGCGTCTGGCAGGCTCTGTTGGGCAGGTTGCGCGCTGTTCACTAAACCGAGAAGGGATAAAGCCGAGATCGGAACAAGTCGCGATAATCTGTTCATGGTCGCCTCGCTTGGTTGCCTGAGTTCAACGGCGCGAGAATCCTCAACCGACACAGACGCGTGAGCATCGACAGAGAGCCAGGCGCCGTCGCACGCTAGTGGCAGTACGGCATTACGTCCGATGACTGACAAGGGAAACACCAACCGCCCCTCCCAGGCGGTGGAGAAGTTCTTCGTGTCACTTTGTGGAATGCATGGTACGCCGCTCGCGCGCCGCGGACAATGCAACCCAGAGTTACGTTTGTTCCCGACCCTCCAGATTCTCATCCCACGGCAGCTAGCTTGAGGTGCGTGCATCGCATAGCGATCGCTGCAAGGCGTTTTCTGTGGCTTGACTGTGGAATGTTGGCGTGAGCACGAGCGCCGCTATGTTCGGGCGGCTTCCAGATATGCGGCGCTTCACGAAGTTTGATCCGTTTGTGCCGCGACCCCACAGGTTGGAATCGGAAGTGGAAAATCAGGTCGGCTGCGAACATAGTGCTTGCCGGCTCCCGGCGTGGGCCGCAGGGTTGCTGTACACGTCGGCCTGGCCGGCCTGCTCTGCCCGGGCTCTATTGTTGTCGTCGCCTTCGCAATCCAAAATCGCAGTGACCCATCGCTAGTGTTCGCACTTGTTGTGGCGTCTGAATAATCCCACGCTCACACAATCGAGCGATCCCGCGTTCCGGTTGCGGCAAGGCAAAAGCCGGGCGTGAGGCCCGGCTTCCTATGCACGCTTCACGATCCGCGTTCTACTTCAGGTCAAGTTCCTGTCCGGTCCAGGAACCCAAAACTCGTCGGATCTTGCCGCGGTCGACCGCTCCCTGGTTTGACTTCTCCAAAGTTCCTTCAACCTGTTTTGCTATCGCATCCGCCTTTACAGTCGCACCGTCGAAAGCCGCCCAATTCTTATAGTTGATCACCAGGTAAATGTCTGGATCGTTCTCGCCACGTGCCTCCACCGTGATCACCCTGTAGCTCGTGATATATCCTGCCTTCTTGGCCGCTTCCTGTTCGGCCTTCCATGTGGTCCCGAGATATTTCATGTAGTCATCGAACTTCCCATATTCAGTTCGAATCGCTGCTACATTGACAACAGGTCCTTCAGTGTATGCATGATCGTCCGCAAGCGCCGCAAGGCTTGTGACCGCTAGACCTACGAACGCCGCACACGCGGCAATCTGACGCTTGATATTCATAAAGTTCCTCTGATTAATGTGACATCGTGGCACCGGCATCTAACAGTGTCTGTACGGTAGCGCACCTGCGACGATCGGGCCCGAGGGGGTTTCATTCCCGCGCTGCGGGGCAATCAGCGGGACGGTGCTAGCGAACTGGAAGCGCGCGCTGACCTTCCCGAATGCAGACGTTCGCGACTGGCTGCTCGGGGTCGGAACTGATCAGACATGTGGCGATGCAGCAAAGTACGAGCGAGTGTAAGCAGTTATCGTCTTTACGCTTGCCGATAGCGGGTATAGGCAAGTCGCGCCTTGTAGGGGCGAACAAGAGTCGGACCCGATCTCGGCGGCGTCCCTCGGGATCCAGGTATTACGTCCGCAGTATTTCGCAACTCCCAGAGCTCGCGAACGGAGATTTGTCCGGTCAGTAACGCTGATTCAACATCCGGAGCTTGGTTTAGATCCAAGATGCGTCGATTACGCTTCGTCGATACGGTTCCGGTTCGATAACGTGATCGGGCAGTCTGCTGGGATGAGCTCATCATCGCTGCAACTTGCCCTCGTTGCGAAAGAATTCTGGCGTAAAAGCATCCGGGAGGATGTCGGGAATCGGTGTTCGCCGCCTTGTGAACGTGGCGGCCACGGCTCGTGCGAGACGCTCATTGTCGAACTTGTACTTCTTGCTCAACACCCGCACATCGTAGAAGTCTTTCATGCGACTGTTCGCATGTCCCAGCGCCACCATGGCCTGGAATTTTTCCGCGCCACCGTTTCTCGAGCGTACGCGCGCAGTCGCGGTGCAGGAAGATCAAGCAACACTGGTAGTTCAACTTCCTCGAAACCAGGCTCGACAGCATCGCCGAAACCAATGTCCACTGTAACCGAGATTCGTGCCCCTGACAGCGTGGCAGCTGTCCGAAGTCGTAGGCCACCGTATTCAAGCTCTTCGCGGATCGGGTCAACACGCAGTGCGTCGCTATCGAACGAAATTCCATCCTCCAGTGCGGTGCCGCAGATGTCCTTCCAAATCGCTAGTATCGCGCGGGAGGAGGAATCCCCAAAGCCCAACAGATCCAGATCCCGCGTGGGTCGATGCGGATCGTCAAACCACGTCGGCACGAGAACCGCACCCTTCAGCACAAATCGGTTTCGGTAGTTTGAAATGCTCAGTGTGTAGAGCAGGCGCTCAAGGGCGTAGCGCGTGAGCAGCAGATCGAAGACCTGGCCGCGTTCGTGCGCGAGATTCAGCAGCCGCGCCCGAACGGAGACACCGATATCGCGCGGTCCTTTAGCCATGAGCCAGCGCACTCTACCGTATCGGACCACCATGGCCATCGATCGATTGATGAGTATGTCGGCATACCGGCGAGGCGGATCCGCGTCCTTGATCGCTTGGGCCGGATCCGCACGAAATAATATGGACCGCGTCGGGCCGACGGCATCCGGGATAGGATTCAGATATGACACCTCCCAATGATTTGGGCGCATTGCCCTACGAAGTACATACCAACCGTGAATTGGAGTTCATGCTGGAGAGGGGCAAACCCCTCGCGCATTTTTATGATGCGTATCCTTCAGAGCCCGACGAAGAGATCTTTCCGGAGCAGGCGTTTGCCCCTTACGTCGAAAACGGAAGATTTGTGAAACGCGAGTTTGTGGAACCGCTGCGGGAGCCGCCCAAAGGCCATCCGCACGTGCGCGGAGTCCGGCATTTACTCTATGCCCGCGCAGGCGAAGCTTGGCGCATCGACGCATACATTATGATGATGGCCGCCGCCGCCAAAGGTGGTTGGAGCGAAGGATTTGAAAGACTCCAGGGGAGTTTGCTGGGGTACGACGAGTGGCAAACGGATGTGCACTTGGAGCGCTTCCGGACGGGCCCGCACGCAAAGAATTTCTACTGGCTGCGAAAGCCAACGACAAAACAGCAGTGATGACCGTAGGCAAGTGACATACCGGGCAGAGGCCCACCCACTTCCGAGAATGGAGGCACTGGCCCTGCGGACGATATCGCATCAGGACGGAACAACACGTAGTCTCTGATCTATGACTTCCGAGAAACCAACGGCTTGGCCGCTTCGCGACGCCCTAAGAACGGCACAGGCCCTGCTCGACGGCGAGGTCGGAATGATCGAAGGCAGCATTGTCTTGGCCGCGCGCGCGCATGACATTGTGCCCGACTGGGCGGCCGATCCCGATTTTGTTGTCTTTGGGGTGCTCGCGAGCGAGACCGATCACTTGCCGTTGGGCGAGGTTCGCAATCTCTGGAGCGCCACCGCCTTGGCTAAAGCGGATGCTGAGGTCAAGGCAATCACTGAAGGGCATCGGACGCTAGTCCGACAAGCGTGCGAGAACGTCATCGCGCGCTTCAGTGCTGGCAGGCGAACCGTCACGCTGTACCGTCCCGTTGGACCGAAGGAATACGACCTCATCGCGGCGTCAGGATGGCGGGAGTTTCCTCCGCGCCTACCGGATCAGCCGATTTTCTACCCGGTGACCAACGAGGCTTACGCCACACAGATCGCGCGCGACTGGAACGTGAAGGCAAGTGGTGTGGGATTTGTAACCAAGTTCCAAGTCGATGCGTACTACTTGAGCCGGTACCGGGTGGAGAAAGTCGGCGGAGCGATCCACACTGAATACTGGATTCCCGCCGAGGATCTTCCTGAATTCAATCGGAATATCGTCGGCCAGATCGAGGTCACGGCGGAGTTCCGCTAGCCCGCAGGATGGGTTAGCTCATTACTCGAAAAACAGTCCAACACTGACCGTGCTGCGTCTGGTCGCGTGAGTCTCTGCGGGAGAAAACTCCCGCAAATCTGCCGCGAGGCTGGCAAGTGCCTTTGCGGGACGGGGTTAACTGATTGATTTTATTTGGTGCGCGCTGACGGGATCGAACCGCCGACATTCGCCTTGTAAGGGCGACGCTCTACCAGCTGAGCTAAGCGCGCATCCGGAAAGGAAGACGCGAAGGGTACGCTAACCCCCGCCCCCGGCTCAACCCGCCAGGCCAAAAACCGGCTGAAATCCCCAGTTCTGCAACCCGTTCAGCCGCCCAGCCAGCCGTGCCGCCCGCCCACGCCCTACCCCCTCGCACTCCATACCGCTGAACCCCGCCTTTCAGCCCCCGACCCAGCAGCACCCCTCACCCGCCCCTGCGAACAAACCCATCCCCACTCCAATCCTCACTACCCACCCCGTGGTGAACGAAGTACAACCCCTCCGGGTCGTACTTCGCCTTAACCGCACGCAACCGCGAGTAGTGCTCGCCCCAGAAGGCACCCTGCCAAGCCGCCTCAAAGTAGTCACTCTCCGACACGTAAGCCCCCGGCGCAGGCGCAATCGCCCTCAGTTCCCGCATCGCCGCCGCCACCTCGCGCCTGCTTTCGCGTGCGGCCGCGAGCACATCCGCCTCGGCACCAGGCATCCCCGGGTAAGCTGCCCGGCCACCATCAGCAATGATCGCGAGCGCAAACGCCGACAACACCTGCGGATTCATCGCAGTGTCCGCCGCGGCCGCAATGTGTTCCGCGGAAGCGCCCGCGAGCCCTTTGTTGATATGCAACTCAACCTTCCGATGACGGCTCGCTGCAAACAGCGCATCGGCCAGCCGCCCACGCTTGCCGGCATCCAGCAACGACCCCGGCAACCAGGCAGATTCAAACCCATACAGCAACGCACCCACCTGCTCCTGATCGCCGCGCCACCAGGCGTGCGTCAAAGGTGCTCCGGGCCGCGGATCGCCGATCATGGAATCGCCGCGGCTCTCGCGATAAACCGCATCCCACCAACGCCGCGCAGGTCCCGCACCCGCCCCCAGCGCCTCCGTAACACTCAGATCAGGATTCGCGTTGACGTGGTCGAACAGAGGACGCCAGACATCCTCCACGCTCGCCTTATCGAGTCCCTGACACACCATCGAGATTTGCAGCGTGTTATCAGGGCCGAAGGCAAGCTGCTCGCCCCAGTGTGGATTAAAGAGGTGGTCGTGATAGAAGCTGAGCACCCGCAGGATCAATTCGCGGAACGCCTGATCGGTTCGCGCTCGAACCGTCCCTTGGGCTCCACCAAAGAACTGCGGCAGGTCGTGAGTGCGGAGCGTGATCTCCGTAATCACCCCCCAGCTCCCTCCCCCGCCGCCCTTCAAGGCCCAGTACAACTCCGCGTCCTGGCATGGATTGACTGTCCGCAGAACTCCGTCTGCGGTCACGATTCGCGCTTCGAGCAAACTGGCCGCGGCTGTGCCGAAGCCTTTCGAAAACGAACCAAACCCACCGCTCTGGACCAACCCGGCAACACCGACCGTAGTGCATCCCCCACCCTGAACATAACGTCCGGCCTTGGTGGTCACGGCGTCGTATGCATCGATCCACATTGCGCCCGCGTCCAGAGTAACCGCGGGTTGCGGGGCCGTCTTGCCTCGACACCCCTGCGCCACGAAGCCATCGTGCAGACCGATACGATTCATTGCCCGTGTCCAGACCAACAGCGAGTCGGGAGAGTTGGAAGTGCCCTGGTAGCTATGACCTCCGCCCTTCACGACCAGCCGTAAGTTATTCACACGTGCGAAATTCACGGCGGCAACCACATCAGAAGCATTCCGAGCTGCCACTACGTACGCACTTGCCGCTGGCTCCCACGCATCCACCCAGCCGGAAACCTGCGTGCCACCCGGTTGATCCCCGATGTAGAGCGGATTTCGAAGATTCTGGAGAGTGTCTTTACAGCCGGAGGAGCCCGCTCCATCCCGAACGCACGCCCCCAGCAGCGGCGAGCCTTCGATCAGATTCCCGCCGACGTCCGCTTTCAGCTTGTCCCACGCTGCTGCACCAGGCCACTCAGGCTCGCCCGGACGAGCCCGTCGGAGCCGGCCGTTGTCGCGCGCGCGGGCGCCGGCACCTGCTGCCCGCACATTCCCGGAGCCGCTCGCGAGCGGCGGCAGTAAAGACAGAAACGGCAGCGCTAAAAGAGCGGCCGCGCCGGCGAGCAGCCTTCGTCGATGCATCGTGCAACCCCGCGATAAGAGTTACAGCAGTACACCCGCGACCAAGCTTTGACGTCGATGCCCCTGTGACGAAAGGGACTTATGCGTGAGGAAGGGGATTCACATGAGGTGGCGCAGGAAGCGCGCACCCAAGCCAGACGTGAGGGGTACGCGAACGCGTACCCCTCACCCAACTCAATGAGCCGGTACCGGCTGCTTGCCAGACCTGCGCCCGTTACGCCGAGGCGACCGTTTATCCTCAGCCGCCGCCGCAGCCGGGGCCGGAGGCTCCACAGCCCCCATCGCCGGTTGCTGAGTCAGCGCGATGGTCAACACCTCGTCAATCCACTTCACCGGCTTGATCTCGAGATTGCCCTTGATGTTGTCGGGAATCTCGACGAGATCTTTCTGGTTCTCATCGGGAATCAAGACGGTCTTGATGCCACCCCGGTGAGCTGCCAGCAGCTTCTCTTTCAACCCGCCGATGGGGAGCACTTCACCACGCAACGTGATTTCGCCCGTCATCGCAACATCCGACCGCACCGGAATCTTCGTGAGCGCCGAGACCAGCGCCGTGCACATTCCGATACCGGCACTCGGTCCGTCCTTCGGAGTTGCACCTTCCGGGATGTGCAGGTGAACGTCGAGCTTCTGATAGAACTCGGCCTCGAGGCCGAGCACTGAAGCGCGGCTGCGTACCACGGTCATCGCTGCCTGGATGGACTCCTGCATCACCTCGCCCAACTGGCCGGTGTGTTGCAACTTGCCCTTGCCCGGAACGACTGCCGCTTCGATGGTCAGCAGCTCACCACCGACCTCCGTCCACGCAAGGCCGGTGACCTGGCCAACACGGTTGAGATCCTCGGCCTTACCGTAGCGGAAGCGGCGCACGCCCAGGAACTTGTCCAGATTGCGCGGGGTTACCGTTACAGACTTCTGCTCCTTCTTGTGCAGCAGCATCTGCTTGACGGCCTTGCGCCCAATCTTCGCAACTTCACGCTCGAGGTTGCGCACACCGGCTTCGCGCGTGTAGTAGCGCACGATATCCAGAAGCGCAGTATCCGAAACCTTCAGCTCCTCGTCCCTCAAGCCGTTGTTCTTCATCTGCTTCGGCACGAGGTACTTACGCGCGATGTTCATCTTCTCGTCTTCGGTGTACCCGGGCAGACGAATGACTTCCATGCGGTCGAGCAACGGCGCCGGAATGTTCAGGCTGTTCGCCGTGCAGACAAACATCACTTCCGACAGGTCGAGGTCGACCTCGAGGTAATGGTCGTTGAACGCCGAGTTCTGCTCAGGATCGAGCACTTCCAGCAGCGCCGACGACGGGTCGCCACGGAAGTCCATCGACATCTTGTCCACTTCGTCGAGCAGGAACAGCGGATTGTGCACGCCGGCCTTCGACATGTTCTGCACGATCTTGCCTGGCATCGAGCCTATGTAGGTGCGGCGGTGGCCCCGAATCTCGGCCTCGTCGCGCACTCCGCCCAATGACATGCGCACGAATTTGCGATTGGTCGAACGCGCAATGCTCTGGCCCAGGGAGGTCTTGCCAACACCTGGCGGCCCGACGAGACACAGGATGGGACCGCGCAGCTTGTCCACGCGCTGTTGGACAGCGAGGTACTCGATGATCCGCTCCTTGACCTTGTCCAGGCCAAAGTGGTCCTCGTCCAGCACCTTCTCGGCGCGGGCAATGTCCTTGATGATCTTGGTCCGCTTCTTCCACGGCACCTTGACCAGCCAGTCGATGTAATTACGGACAACAGTCGCCTCGGCGGACATTGGCGACATCATCTTGAGCTTGTTCAGCTCGCCCGTGGCCTTCTCGCGCGCCTCTTTCGGCATGCCGGCCTTCGCGATCTTCTGCTCGAGCTCGGTAATCTCGTTACCGCCCTCGTCCATTTCGCCGAGCTCTTTCTGAATGGCCTTCATCTGCTCATTCAGGTAGTACTCGCGCTGGCTCTTCTCCATCTGCGCCTTCACGCGGCCGCGGATGCGCTTCTCGATCTGCAACACGTCCATCTCGCCTTCGATGGCGACGAGGATGTGCTCGAGGCGCTTCCTGACATCGAGAATTTCCAGCACCTTCTGCTTCTCGGCGAGCTTCAGCGACATGTGGGCGGCGACCGTGTCGGCCAGCCTGCCCGCATGCTCGATACCCGCGAGTGCAGTCAGTACCTCGGGTGGCACCTTCTTGTTGAGCTTTACGTACTGCTCAAACTGCGAGATGACCGAGCGGGCGAGAACATCCATCTCGCGCTCGTCATACGCTTCCTGGTCCGGCAGCAACGTCACGTCTGAGGAATAGTGCTCACCGGCATGCAGCTTCTCGATGCGTGCACGGTCAACACCTTCGACGAGAACCTTGACGGTGCCGTCGGGGAGCTTCAAAAGTTGCAGAATGGTTGCAACGGTGCCGATGCGGTAGAGGTCGTCCGCTTTCGGATCGTCGACATCCGCCTGTTTCTGCGCGACCAGCATGATTCGCTTGTCTGTGCGCATGGCAACATCCAACGCCTGTATCGACTTCTCACGGCCGACGAACAGCGGGATCACCATGTGCGGATAAACGACTACATCCCGGAGCGGCAACACGGGCACGTTTTCAATGCCAGTCGATGTTGGATTCGTAGTGGTTGGTTCGGACACGCTCAAGCCCTCGATGGCAGTTGGGACACAGCACCCGGTGCGAGCAGGTGCCTATGACGCCGTAGATCTAGCTGGGAAAGAGTCACGTGCAATCCCAGCCTGCCCAAAGGTCCAAGTACCCGCAATGAGGCGGACCTTTAGGCCAGTAGACTATAACGGGAAATGGGGAGGCGGCGCGCTGTTTCAGCGGCGCCGCCAAAGCCCGTGAAAGGCCGATTCGACTTGGACCGGGGTCAGTGATGGTTCGTTCCGGAAGCGCGGCGGGGCTCATCGACGCTGGCAAGCCTGCCCTCGTCGCTGCCGTACACCACGTATGGCTTTGTCTGCCCCTCGATGACCGTTTCGTCAATGACAACCTTCGCAACATTACGCATGGACGGTAGCTCATACATCGTGTCCAGCAGCACGGTTTCAAGAATCGTGCGCAGGCCACGAGCGCCCGTCTTGCGTTGCATTGCGCGGTGTGCAACAGCTTTCAATGCTTCATCACGGAACTCGAGCTCGGCACCTTCCATCTCGAACAGCCGCCGGTACTGTTTAGTCAGCGCGTTCTTCGGCTCCGTCAAAATGGATACGAGCGCAATCTCGTCGAGCTCGTCCAGGGTTGCAACGACCGGCAAGCGGCCGACGAACTCCGGAATGAGACCGTACTTGATCAGATCCTCGGGCTCCACGTCGTGGAACAGATCGCTGCCATGCGGGCGCGAGGAGACATCGCGTACTTCTGACGTGAAACCAATGCCCCCTTTCTGGGTGCGGTTGAGAATGATCTTCTCGAGACCTGCAAACGCACCGCCGCAGATGAACAGGATGTTGGAGGTGTCCACCTGCAGGAATTCCTGCTGCGGATGCTTCCGGCCACCCTGCGGCGGAACCGAAGCGATGGTGCCTTCGATCAGCTTCAACAGAGCCTGCTGCACACCCTCACCGGACACGTCACGGGTGATCGACGGGTTGTCCGACTTGCGCGAGATCTTATCGATTTCGTCGATGTAGACGATACCGGTCTGTGCCTTCTCGACGTCGTAGTCGCACTTCTGCAGCAACTTCTGAATGATGTTCTCGACGTCCTCACCGACGTAGCCCGCTTCAGTCAGCGTGGTCGCATCGGCAATCGTGAACGGGACGTTGAGCAGACGGGCGAGTGTCTCAGCGAGCAGAGTCTTGCCGCAGCCCGTCGGGCCGATCAGCAGGATATTGCTCTTTGCGATCTCGACATCGTCCTTGGAACGCGTGCCACCCGTACGGGTCTGCAGGCGCTTGTAATGGTTGTAAACGGCGACGGACAGCACCTTCTTGGCGCGTTCCTGGCCAATGACATACTCGTCGAGAACCTTCTTGATCTCGTGCGGCTTGGGGAGCTTGTCACGGGCGCGCTCGGCGCGGTCCTCGAGCTCCTCGCGGATGATGTCATTACACAGCTCGACGCATTCGTCGCAGACGAACACGGATGGGCCGGCAATCAACTTGCGAACTTCGTGCTGACTTTTCCCGCAGAAGGAGCAGTAGAGAAGTTTTCCGTCGTCATGGCGGCCGCGGGAATCTTCACTCATCGAACGTCCTCATGAGCGCGCAGCGCATAAAAATCCCGCGCGCGACTTCTTATAGCATGGCGTGGGAGCGCGAAGCAAAGCACTGGCGCACGGCTAAGCCCTTGTGTAGACGGGAATTGTCTTGTCCTCATCTTGGCCGGATTCACTGTCTTGGATTCAACCTTGAATTTGTGTTCAATTTGGGTCGTAAGCTGCCTGAATCCTATCTGCCTTCCGAGATAGCCTGAATGGCCAGGTCCTTCCTGGCCCTCTGGGGAGGTCCCCTGCCCGTTCCGCAAGTCCCCCCGTCGAAAGGGCAAGCCTTGTGCCCGGTCTGGGCCCATTATTAGCCCCGCTTCCCGGCCGGCTCAATCAGGGTCTCCTTGAGACCCGTTCCATTTGTCCAAACGGCCCGTTCCGGGCAGCTCCGCGCTGCGCGGCAACGCCTGAGGCGCTGCTGTCCAGTTCCGGTCACTTGGACGTCGCGATCACCTCGCCGCGCTTCTCGAGCACCCGGTCTATGAGACCGTACTTGACCGCCTCGCTCCAATCCATGAACCGGTCGCGATCCGTATCTTGTTTAATGCGATCGACGCTCTGGCCGGTGTGCTTTGCCAGGATTTTGTTCAGTCGGTCACGCGTTTCCAGCATTTCCTTGGCGTGGATTTCCATGTCCGCCGCCTGGCCCTGAAAGCCGCCCAGGGGCTGGTGGATCATGACGCGCGCATGGGGCAGGCAGAAGCGCTTGCCGGCGGCACCCGCCGCAAGCAGCACGGCACCCATGCTGGCAGCCTGGCCCGTGCAGATCGTGCTGACGTCCGGCTTGATGAACTGCATCGTGTCGTAAATAGCCAAGCCCGCGGTCACGACACCGCCGGGCGAATTGATATACAGGGAGACATCCTTCTCCGGGTTTTCCGACTCGAGGAACAACATCTGCGCCACCACGATGTTCGCCATGTAGTCATCGATCGGACCGACGATGAAAATCAGGCGCTCCTTCAGGAGGCGTGAATAAATGTCGTAGGCCCGCTCGCCGCGGGCCGTCTGCTCAACCACCATCGGAACGAGATTCAACGCCCGCTCATTCATGTGTGTGTCTCACTATTCTGCTCAATGTTCTGACCGAAGCCGGTCAGGTCCTTGAAGGTCATAGGTTTGTCCGTAACGCGCGCGCGGTCCACGATCCAGTCCACGACTTGGTCTTCCAGGACCACGGATTCCACTTGGCGCATGGCATCCACGTTCTGCAGATACGCACGGCGAACTTCCTCCGGATTCGGGTAGCTCGCAACCAGGTCATTCAGGCGGGTCTGTACGCGCTCGCGATCGACCTTGATCCCTTCCGACTGCACAATCTGGCCCATCAGCAACCCCAATGCTGCGCGACGGCGTGCCTGATCCTCGAATACCTCGCGTCCAGGAACCTGGCTCGCATCCTTCGCGCCGATCCGGCGCGCGGCATCAACCTGCAATCGCTGCACTTGCTCATCAACCAGGGCGCGTGGCACTTCGAACGCGTTCTCCCGATACAGCGCCTCCATGACCTGTCCACGGACGCGATTGCGGACGACGTCGCCCAGCTCGCGCTCCATGCTCTTTCGCACCTCTGTACGCAGAGCCTCGATCCCACCTTCTTCTACACCGTACGCGCGGCAGAACTCTTCGTCCACTTCCGGAAGACTCTGCTGCTCCACCCGCTTTATAGTGACTTGCAGCTCGGCCGTCTTGCCCGCAATGGTCTTGTTGGGGCCGTCGGCCGGGAAAGAAAGGGAGATCGCCCGATTTTCGCCTGCGGACGCTTCCTTCACACCACTCTCGAGTTCAGGTAGAGCCTGACGCGCGCCTACGATGATGGTGACATCGCGGCCTTCACCGCCCTCGAAGGGCTGCCCGTCGATTCGACCGTCGAAATCAATCGTCACCCGATCAGTGTCCTGCGCCGGTCGCTCCACCGCCGTGAACACCGGCCGCTGACGCCGCATGCTCTCAATCATCGCGTCGATGTCGGCCTCGGTGACTTCCGCCGATGGTTTTTCGACCGCGATTGAGTCAAATGGTTTTACTTTGATCTCCGGGATAACCTCGAAGATCGCGGCGTACTTGAGCTCCGTTCCCGGGCCCATTGTGATCGGCTCGATCCGCGGACCTGCGGCGGGTGTCAGCTTCTCCTGGCTCAAGGCCTGCGCGAAGGAGCTTCGCATGAGATCCGATACGACCTCGGCGTGCACCTGCTCGCCGAACTGCTTGCGCACGACGGTGATAGGCGCCTTTCCGGGCCGAAAGCCCTTCAGACGAGCCGTTCGCGAGATGTTTTTCAGCCGCTGCTCCACTTCGGTGGAGACTTCGGTAGCCGGGACGGCCACTTCGAGGCGCCGCTCGAGACCGCCAGTCGCGCTCAGTGATACTTGCATGACAGATCCTCAAACTTAGCTTTGCGCCCGCCTCGCAGGCACTTCAGTAAAACATGCGAAAGGAGGGACTCGAACCCTCACGGGTTTCCCCGCTGGAACCTAAATCCAGTGCGTCTACCAGTTCCGCCACTTTCGCCCGAGCGGCGCGCATCGAATGCGCGCAGGGAGACCGCCCATTATAGCTCATGCTTGGGCCCTGGACGGCCATGGGAATAGCGCGCGGCTCTAAGGACGTTTGGGTATGCTCAAGGAGAGAAAAATGAAGGCTTTCCTCAGCGCGCTCCTCGTGTTGGTGCTGACCGTAACGTCAGGCGTCATGGATGCGCGCGGCTTCGTCTATGCGGGTCGGGCCTGGCCCGATGGAAACCTCGACTGGACCGCCGTGGGCCGGTCCATGCTGGCATTCTTTGCGGGCATTTCCCTTTATATAGGTGCCGTTCGCTTCATGCAGGCCATGGGACTAAACGCCGTGGGGCTGCAGAGCGGCATCTGGTTCGTTGCGACCGCCATTGGAATCGCTGCCCTGGACGGTACGGTAGTGCAGTGGACTCGCCTGCAGCAGCTGGTAGCGCTGGGTGTCATCGCCGGCCTGGCCTGGCTGATCACGACTGCGCACGAGGCCCACTGAGCATTTCCAGCCGCTCGATCTGATCCTGGATCCGATCCGCGACGCTCCGCTGCAGGACATTAGAGATGTCCACATCGAGCTCGCAGTTCTGGTGGCGCAGCGCCGCAACCGCCACCACGACCGCCGACTGAATCAGGTGAAGGTGGCGCAGCACCTCCTTCACTTGTACATGTGCGGCTCGTGCTTGGGACTTGGCGGCCATACATCGAATCGTACGTTACTTTTATACGATTCGTCAACATTAAAGTGATGATATTTGGCGAAGCTCAGCTGGGGCGCTACATTTGTGCTGGAGCCTCTTCAGGCGAGCACTCAGGAACCCCGGATGACCGATCGGCGCGAAAGACAGGCCACTGGCGGCTTTGCCTTGCGCCTGCGCCAGGTCATCGACGCGTACGGCAGCGCCAACTCCATCGCGAAGGCGATCGAACGCTCGGAAGGTGCGGTCCGTAAATGGCTGCGCGGCGAATCGGAGCCCAACGTTACCGATCTGCGCACTTTGTGCGAGCAAACACACACCAGCATCGAGTGGCTGGTAACGGGCCGCGGACGGCGTGATGCCGTCCATACGCTGGAGACTCCACCTCCAAGTTATGAGAATCAACCCAACAGGCCGCCACTCAATTACGCGCTGTTGGAAGCGATCATGGATGCCATCGACGCCGAGGTCAGCAAGGATATGCTCGACCTGCCCTCCCCCAAACGCTCCATGCTCGTCGTTACGCTTTATGACCTGTTTCAGGAAAGCCGGAAGGTCGACAGCGATGCCGTGTCGCGCCTCGTGAAGCTCGCCCGTTAGTGTAATTCGAACCTGCGAGTTTCAGATTATCGCGCTGCCGCCGACCGCTAGCAGCACGACGAGGGCAACTCCCACAATACTGAAGATCATCTGGCGCAGGGTTCGCCCCCGTGACCAGAGGACCAATCCAGTAATTCCCAGCCCTATCATCGCGAGCGCGAAGCTATCCCCGAGAAGAATCCAGGCCACCCCACCGCCCACGCCCTTGTGAAGCCGATTCAGGACCGCCAGCGGACTTTGAACGTTGGTGCGAACCGTAGCGGTCGAGGCACCTTCAACATATTCCACCTGGGTAACTACGCGCGCGTTGCCGCCGCTGAAGTTCCAGCGGCTCTGCTGCGCGCTGCGGGGGCCGTTGCCTTCGCCGCCGCGCGAGTCCCCGCCCCGGCCAGGCGGCACCCGTTGGTTCTCAACATTGAGGTGCTGCTCATCGCGCAACCATGTCCGCAATCCCTCCCGGCTGCCGCGGACCGCCTTCGGTATCGCCAGCTCCACCTTCGAAACCTCGGTCGATTCACCCTGCGGCAGCTTTAACACCCCACGATGGTTCTGCATGAACCCACTAACGCCAAACAAAATCGCCGCGATGGCGCCCCAGGCACCTATCCACAAGTGAAGCTGCCGCATCAGCCTGTGCATGCGGATGCCGCGCAATCGACCCGCGGCGCGGACGCCCGCCACCTGTGTGTTCATAGCTCCGCCCACCGCCGCAACAGATTGTTATAGACGCCAACAAGCTCAACCGCGCAAGGGTGCTCCGCGTGGTCCTGATTGAGCTTCTGGATCGCCACATCGAGATCGAACAACAAGGCACGCTTGCCATCGTCGCGCACCATGCTCTGCACCCAAAAGAACGAAGCGAGACGCTCGCCGCGCGTGATGGGCTCGACCCGGTGAACCGTCGTCGCGGAATACAACACCAGGTCCCCCGCCGGCAGCTTCACTCGCTGGGTACCCGAAGTGGCTCCGATCACGAGCTCACCGCCGTCATATTCCTCGGGTCCGGACAGAAACAAGGTCGCGGACAGATCGGTGCGCACCGGTTGACCTGCTTGCCCTGGCGAGTGCTCGTAACGGACCGCGTTATCAACGTGATCGCCAAAGCCATTCCCCACCGCGTAGCGATTGAAGAGCGGCGTGAAAACGCGCCGCGGCAGCGCGGCCGCGAAGAACAGCGGACTGCGGTTCAACGCCGCGCGCACCGCGGTGCTCAACTCGCGTGCGGCCGGATCATCCTGAGGCAACTGCAAGTTGCTCTTGACGCGCGCGGACTGATAACCCGCGGTGCTACGGCCATCCGCCCAGGCAGCGGCCGACAATCGCTTGCGGAATTCAGCCACCTGCGTGGCATCCAATACACCGGGAATGTGCAGCAACATAGAGCCTCATCAGACGGGGGCACCCGTCAGAATTTAACCATTGCGGTCAGGGTCGCCGTGCGGCCAACGCCCGGGTTGACCCAGCCGCTGGTGGTCGAGCTGGAGCGCAGTTGCGTGAAGTATTCCTTGTCGAAAAGGTTACTTATATTCAATTGCAGATTCATTCGATGGTTGAAATCATAGGCCGCCAGCAGATTGTGCAGGACGAAACCCGGAACTCTCCCGCGGTTGTAGATGGCCGTCGCGCTAGCCGCATTCGCTGTCGCATACAGCCACGACGTGTAGTTGACTCCATACCCGAGCGTGACCCGGTGGTGAAGGTTGTAGGTGGTCCAGAGATTGGCGGAATCCGCGGGCGTATTCGCCAAAGGATTACCCTTCTGCGCATCGATGCCGCTGAGCGCCAGGGTACGGTCCGACACACTTTGCAGCACTTCGCTGCGCAGGTGAGCATAGTTCGTGAACACCGCCCAATCCCGCGTGATGTTGCCGGCAAGGCCGATCTGAACGCCGTCCACACGCGCCTTGCCATCCAGCTGCTGGGCCGGAACGTTTGGATCCCCGGAGGCAACCAGGTAGTTGGTACGGTCGGTGCGGAACACAGCGCCGGTGAAGGCAGCACGCGCTTCAAACAAATCCCACTTCACACCCGCCTCGTAGGTGCGAGCACTCTGCGGATCGGCATTGCAATTGGTCGTGCAACTCCCATTGACCGTCGCGGTCGAGGGTAGCTTCGAATTGCCGTAAGCGAAGTAGAGGCTGCCTGGCTCGACCGGCTTGTACACCAGTGCACCACGATATGACAGCAAGTCATCCTCATTGATCAACGGATTGGTCGCTGCCGGCACGAGCGGCCCGGGGACAGTGGTGAGACTCGCTGCAGGCGCCGCAGTCCAGCCCTCATAAGTCGCCTTGTTGTGTTCATAGCGCGCACCGAAACCGACGCTCCACTTTTCAGTGAACTTCAACGTATCGAATGCGTAAACCGCCTGATTCTTAACCACCGAATCAGCGTGTCCACCGATACTGAGATTCAGCGGCTGCGTGAAATAATGATGCGGCTCATACAGGCTCTCGGGAGCGAGCAGGTACGTGGTGCCGTTCGGGTTGCGATACTCGTTCCCTGTGGTCTGCGAATAGCTCTCCCGCGATAACGCGACGCCGAATACCAGCGCGTGAGAGATCCCGACCGTGTTGAATCTCACGGTGAGATCGGTCTGGTTCGCAATGATCCGGTTATTCGTATCCCGCAGGTTGCCTATGGGCCCGCCGGGCGTGTAGGTGGGTCCGTCGATGCCCTCGAGCGGATTGGCGCCGACGGCGCCGCACCGGAGCGTAGTCCCCGGCGCCTGCAGATTCGTGCCGAGCGGAAACTCCCCTGGCGCAAAGCAGATGCGGCCCTCAGGAGCATCGGTGATGCTGTACCGGTCGTAATTCTCCCACCGCGTGAGGTTACGGATAACTGCCGTAGCCCCAAAGTCATGGCTGAAGATGGCCGTCACCGCATCGCTATCGATCTTTTCCACATCGACGTTGCTGAAACCATAGTAGTTGCTGCGGCTCACCCCGGGCACCAGTTGGAAATTGCGCAGTGGGATTCCGTACTCGGGGAGGTTGCGGTCGTGCTCGTGCAGGTACGCGACAGTCAGGCGCGTCGCAGTATTGAGCCCGAAGGTAAATGACGGCGCCACACCCCAGCGCGAGTATCGCGTTACATCGCGATCGGCCACCTGGTTCTTATGCCCCATCGCATTCAGCCGCAAAGCCATACCCAGATCCGGAGCCCCGATCATCCGATTGATATCGGCGGTGCCGCGAAGATAATCCGCGGTGCCACCACCGATACTCACAGCCCCGAAGTCCGACGCGGTCGGTAATTTTGAAACGATGTTGATCGTGCCACCCAGCGCGCCAACGCCGGAATACACCGAGCTCGTGCCCTGCACCACCTCGATTGCCTGCGTGTTGAAAGGATCGGTGTGCGTGGTATTCGCACTTTGCCGGACGCCATCGACGGCGACGTCGTTAGTGGCAGAAAAGCCGCGAATGTTGATGCTATCGCCGTAGCTGCCACCTTCGCCCGCACCGAAAGTAATGCCCGGGACGTTCTGGCGCAGCACGTCACGTAGTAAAAGGCCCCCTTGCTGTTGGATCAGGGTTGCGGGAATTACGGTCATGGTCTGCGCCGTATCGCGCAACAGCTCGGTGTACTTGGGCGACGACGGCAGCTCCGCCTTATAAGGGCTTACTTCCGCGTCCACAGCAATCTTGCCCAGCTCGGTAACTTTTTCCTCCGGCTTTACAGGCTCGGACGCAAAGGCCGTAAGACTGCTGCCCCACGCCACCTGTATGGCAATTGCCAACAGACCGCGCGACTGAGAATTCGCCATTTAACTTTGAACCTCGGATTGTTTTGTCTCCCATTTGTGCACGCTAATACGAATCATTCTCATTTGCAATCGCATTGAGTGGCCGCTACGATCGCGGTATGTATCGGTCGATCCATGACAGACAGGACGTTGCGAATCGCGCTGGTGTTGGCGCCGGAATCCTGGCCGCACACGTTGGACTCGTCGCGCTGCTGGCCACCACCGGCGTCATCAAGACACCGACGTTAGTCCCGTCTGTGGCGGTTACCTTCCTGCAACAGGACGACCGGCCATTGGAACGGCCCGATTTCGACAAGCCGGTCCTGACGCCCATCAATCAAGTGTTGGTACCGCCACCGGAGGTGGTCGTGCAGATCGAGCCGACGAGCGCGGCGATCGCTGCAACCGCAGTGCAGACACCACCCTCGCCTACGCCGACCGTTGGGGCGCCGACTTCGGGAACTGCCGTCCCTGAAATGTCCGATGTCGCCTACCTGGTGCAGCCGGCGCCTCGATATCCACCGGAGTCGCGGCGGATTCGCGAGCAGGGACTGGTGATCCTGCGCGTCCTCATAGATGAGGATGGGCATGCGAAAGCGGTCGAGGTTTACCGGTCCAGTGGCCATCCCCGGCTCGACGAAGCCGCCCGCAGAGCGGTTGAACGGGCTGTATTCAAACCTTATATGGATGGGGGCGTCCCGCGTGAGGCCGCCGCGATGGTGCCGGTCGAGTTCTCGCTACGGTCTTCCGCTTCATAAATCTGACATATAGTCACTGTGGAGTAGCGTGATTCCCAAGAGGAGCACTCGTGACTTCCACGCCTATTGATCAGGAAGAATTACTGCGAAGACTCAGCCGTGATCTCATCGACGGCTACGATGAGGAGCTGGAGCTCGAGATCGAAGATCGCGACACCCCGAAGGGGACGCGGATCCTCACAGAAGATGAAAAGAGCGAGCGCCATCGCTACTTCCAGGAGCTCTTCCGGCTGCAGAGCGAGCTCGTCAAGCTCCAGGACTGGGTGGTCGCCACCCGGCAGAAGGTCGTCATCCTTTTCGAGGGACGAGACGCCGCGGGCAAGGGCGGGAACATCAAGCGCATTACCCAGCGCCTGAACCCTCGCGTCTGCCGGGTTGTGGCCTTACCTGCGCCTAACGACCGCGAACGTACTCAATGGTATTTCCAACGTTACGCGGCCCACCTGCCGGCTGCAGGCGAAATCGTGCTGTTCGATCGCAGCTGGTACAACCGCGCGGGCGTCGAGCGGGTCATGGGTTTCTGTACCGAAGAGGAAGTCGAAGAGTTCTTCCGGTCAGTCCCCGAGTTTGAGCGAATGCTCGCCCGGTCGGGTCTGCGCCTGATCAAGTACTGGTTTTCCATTACCGACGAAGAGCAGCACCTGCGGTTCCTGGGACGGATCAACGACCCGCTCAAACAATGGAAGTTGAGTCCGATGGACCTGGAATCGCGGCGGCGCTGGGAAGATTACACCCGCGCCAAGGAGATCATGCTGGAACGTACGCACATTCCCGAGGCCCCATGGTGGGTGGTACAGGCCGTCGACAAGAAACGCGCCCGCCTCAATTGCATCCATCACCTGCTGCAACAGTTTGATTACACCCAGGTTCCGAAGCCACCCATTGTGTTACCCGAGCGTGAGCGGCATGAGCACTACTCCCGCCAGGCGGTGCCGCCGGAAATGCTGGTGCCGGAACTTTATTAGCCGCACCGCACGGCGCCGCCGCTGCTGGATGGACCCGCGACGAAAAAAAATCATCTGCGCCGGCCTTGAAGGCGCTTGCCCGCTCCCTATTCTCGGTTTATGGGGAGCGGGGGTACGCTCTGTAGCGTGGCCTGCCGTCTTGCAACGCAAACATCTGACCAACGGAGGATACTGCAATGGCTACCGTGCGCTATGAGCCTTGGGGGGTCGTGTCTCAGCTGCAGAACGAGATCAACCGGGTGTTCGGAAACCTGAACGACACGGAAAGCAGCAGCGCCACGGCGGAGTGGGTGCCGGCGGTGGACGTCCGGGAATACCCGGACCGATTTCAGCTCCTGATGGATTTGCCCGGCGTTGATGCTAAGGAAGTTGAGATCACGCTGGACAACGGTGTGCTGACCGTGGCGGGCGATCGGCGCGAGGAGAAAGACGCGAGCAATGGGCAAGGGGAACCACAACAGCAGCGGACCGAGCGTCGGCTAGGCCGCTTTTATCGGCGCTTCATCCTTCCGGATACGGTTGATGCCGAGAACGTCAATGCGGTAGGTCGCAACGGCGTACTCGAGATCGTAATTCCGAAGCATGCTCGAGCGCAGCCGCGGCGGATTTCGGTCAAATAGCTGTCCGAAAACCTCCAGGTGCCGGCCAACGCTGGTCACCTGGAGGGGCCGTTTCTGCAGGGAATTTCAGCGGCCGTGATTGCGCGTAGCAGCGTCCGCGTTCACCAGGCCAAAGCCCGTGAAGTTATTGAACGGCAGCTTGGGCAGTGCCAGAACCGGGGCAGTCCACTTCTGACCATTGTCCAGGGTCACGATGACATTCATGCCGCGGAATCGATCCGGATCTTCCTGCACCGAGCCTTGAAGCGGCGCGAATACCGACAGTCCGAAGTCGAACGCGTCGCCGCTCGAGAGCTTGCCCGGAGCGAACGTAATGGTGAACTTCTTCGCGTCCGAACTGACGCTTGGAGTCATATCCGCGAATGTAACGCCCGTCGAATCTCCCACGCTGAAGCGGTTCAGGTTCTTGTTGAACGTGAGCCCAATGGCAGAAGTATCCAGCGTTATCGTGCTGATTGAGTGGTGACCGAAGATCAGTGGCACATTGACACTGAAGTCCCGGCTCCACCGCGTCCAGTCCGCGTTGATATTGAAGAACACAGGGCCCGCGATCGTGCCGGCAACCGAGCGCTCGTCAGGGACCCACACCGGCGTAGCAGTCTGCTCCAGCCGCCGGTAGACCTGTTGAGGTGACAGACTGCCTGGACCTCCAGCCGCCTGCAGAACCAGGCCCGCTACCGCCGCAGCGTCCGGCGCGGCCGCACTGGTGCCGAAGAAATTCGGGAAGCCATCGCCATCCGGATCATCGCCGGGAATGAAGAACGTGGTGTTCACACCATCCGCCGCGGTGATTTGCGGAGTAAAACGTACCTCCGGTGTGCGCAGACGCTTACCTTGCTGGTCGAAGTAAATAGTGACCGGTCCGGGCGAGCTGAAGTCCTCCGGAAACTGCGGAATGGCGTAATACATTGCAGCGACACCGAGCGCACCAGTCGCCGTCGGATGTCCGAACGTGGAGGGCGCATTCTGCCGCTCACTCACGGCCAGAGCATTATCGACAACGTACTTGATCCGCTTTGCCGGCCCGCCGTTGACGCTCCCGATCACGATCTGATAATCGCTGACGTTCGCACCCCCTACCACGTCGGTCGGAACCGGGATCATCTCCGCAAGCTCCAGAGCCTGGTCGGTCTGCAGGTTGTCGTCGGTCGTATAGGAGACCGTTGGCGAGGTGTTTGGATCCAGCCAATTGCCATCTTTGTCAAAGACATAGATGTTGTAGTCGGTCTTGACCCCACCGGCGTTGAAGGGCTCGTCCCACTGAAAGTCAAAGACCGCATCCGAGGCCACCGAGACGCGCTGCGTGATGCTCGCGCCCTCGAATCCGCCGAAGTTGTGGACCGACTGCGGCCGGATTGCCGCGGGGATCTGGTCGAGCTTTACGTTCCCGTGGCCGGCCGCAACCAGCGCCTTGGCCTTCGCGAAGGAAATCCCGTTATAGGTATCTTCGAATGCCTCCAGCCCGTTGTTACCGGCGGAGGAGAAGTACGCACCACCGCTCTTCGCGACCTGGTTGACAGCCTTGGAGATCAAGCCGTCCGAGTACATCGGCTCGTCGAAGTAACCCACGTCATCGACGATGACATCGGCCTTGAACTGTGAGCGCAAGGCGAGAATGTTCTCGGCGAACTCCACTTCGCCTATGAATGCAGTGGCGAAACCGAGCTGGGCCCCGGGAGCGACGTCATGAATCAACTGCAGCATCGCCCGGCCTTCGTCCTCACCGCCACCCGGTGGAAGATCCTGCCCCGGCAGCACGGTTACGCCCTCCTTCGGCAAGTCCCCGCTCTTCACGTCGTCCGCCGCATGCGTTGCGCATTCCGTGCATGCATCGTAACTGTCTGAAAGCGCAGCGATGCGAATGCCCTTGCCATCAAAACCATTCTTCTGCGCGAGGTCGGCTTTCTGCAGCGCTACCGCCTGGCTTTGGACCGCACCCGCCCGTTTCATCGGCCGATGCTCGGCGTGAATCGAGTGAACACCCGCTACAGCGGCGGCTCTGTGCGCGGCTGCAAGAGGCAGGACTCCTTCCACGATCGAGGGGTCGAGCGTGCTTTGCGTTTGCAAGCGGAAGCCGGCAGCAGCCAGATCCGCAAGCACGGCCTTGGAATCGGTCCCCGGCATTATCCGCACTTTAACCAGCGGATCACCCGTACGGTCAGTCAGATGCAGTTTCAACTTCTGCGGCAAACGCGGATCGCCGCGGTCGAACGCCGCAGCCAACTCTCGCAATCCCGTTGCTAACGGAGCGGATGGCGCGGCTGCAAGTGAAGAAGTGTTAAGGCAAACGCAGAGTGCAGCCGACACAGCCGCACATACGTAATGAGACCTACGCATGAAACGATTCTCCCCGGCGCGACTCGATTGTGTGACGCGCTTAGGTGACAGAAGCTAGGGGGCGCGGGGGGGCGGCGTCAAGCACCACAGACCAACACAAAACACAAACCAACACGAGCCGCCAGCGCGATATTTTATCGTCTGCTAGGATATACAGTCGCCCGTACTGGGAGGGCATACAGTGTGGACCTGCCTCGCGACCTGGCAAGCATCAGCCGTCCCGGGTCGAGCGCCCCCACTTGACAAGCAGCGCGAGCCCTGCCTCGCAGGTTTCAATTCGGCCGTCCCGTTGAGCCGCACAGGTCAGGTTGCGCGAGCGTGAAATACAACTCCTGCAACTCCCCCGCCCGCCGCTCGCTCAACTGCTGCTTGCGGCACAACCGGCCCAACTGCCGCTTGAAGGCCGGCGGGAAGCTCATGGGGGAGATAGCTTCCAGCATCGTGGCCCCTTCCACGGGCACCAGGTGGGCAAACATGATATCGCCGTCACGCAGCGAAGTTGAGGCCAAACCCTCGCTGACCTCGCATTGCGTCCCGGTCATTACGTCGCTCGCCCGGAAACCTACATACGGCTCGCAGTCAAACACTTCGTAGAAGCCCGGCGACGTCGCCAGGCAGGCTTCCAGATAGCCTCGCAGCAGCGGATCGAGCCGCGGCGAGTTCCGATTGAGATACGCGCGCGTCGGGGGCATTCCGTACAAACACCAGTCCTTGACCCTGTTTCCCTTCTCGCGCGTCGGCAACCAACGGTGAAACAGCCAGGAGAAAAACAACTCCGCATGGGGATCGCCGCACTGAAACGCCTCACCCGCCCCGCTGGTGAATTCCAGCCAAGCTTGCTGAATCGTCTCCCGGCCGTAAGACTCCCCTATCAGGCGCACTATCCCGATCGCGTAGCCATCGACCGCGCCACGAATCCGGTGCCAGAGTTGGTGTTTGTGCCTCGCTCGCATGCTCACAGCTTCCGGACATGGGATTGTCGCAGAGCTGTATTTTGACAGAGTGCTCCATCGTGGTGCTGTCCAAATTGCGGGCGCATCTTGCTTACCCTTCTGTGACGTATTTAACTTGGCCAGGCACGGCGTACGCATGGATTCGCGGGTCACGGAGGATGAAGATGAGCACAACAGCAATAGAGCACGGTCTCGGCTCGCGGCCCCGCCGGCCGCGTGCTGATGCGGGTATCGTATTTGGATCTGCCGCCAATGCACCCGCCAAAAAGCCTGACAGTGTCAGAGCCACTTGCGAAGCGATCGGACTTGCGAGGTCAACTTACTACTACCAGTCGCACCGCTCGGCAGCGGCCATCGAGTTCGAGCAGAAGATTGTCTTACGGCTGCATGAGCTGCGGGACGAACACCCCAACGACGGCTATCGGCGCATGACCCTGCAGTTGCAGGCCGAGGGTTTCCACGTCAACCGCAAGCGAATTGCGCGATTGATGCAACTTCACAGCCTGACGAAGCGGCAGCCGAAGCCCGACACGTGGGCGCCACGCTCCGCACAGCCGGAGGCGCCGATCGCAAATCTACGGGAGTCCGCCCGGCTCACCGGGCCCTACCAGGTCTGGGTGACCGATGTTGCTTACGGGCATATCCGCTCAGGTCTGGTATACGCGGCGGCTGTTATCGACGCTTGGTCGCGTGAGGTCGTTGGCTATGCGGCCTCGCTGCAGATTACCAACCGATTAGCGCGCATAGCGCTGCACTCTGCCGTTCGGGCGCATCGGCCAGCGCCCGGTTGTATTCATCACTCGACCTGCGGGACGCAGTACCTCACGCGCAGCTACTGCGAGCTGCTCAGGCAGTATGGGCTGATTCCTTCGGTTAGCGAGGCAATGCAGCGCGGTTCTTTTCCTTCGCATGATTGCCCGGAGGCAGCACGCCATATCGTGGACGTACAGAACTATCAGACCTGGAGGGACGTGCTCACTCACCCGCGGGAGTTCATACAAGCGCTCTATTCGCCCGAACGGATTGAAGCGCTCCTGGGGAGACAAACCGTGGACGAGCCCGCCCCCGCCGCCATGAGTTGATCCAGCCGCATCCCGGCGGGATCGAACCGCCAGCTGCCGCAATATCCCAAGCTCTGTCACTGTGTTGCTGCGCAACATCCCGTATTTCCGTGATGTTACAGCTCGATTTCAGCAACGTAGCAGCCAGATTGACGCTCACGTACGGTTATAGCGTTTTCAGTTAACCGGGTCAGTGACGGGCCTGGACCTGGAAGCTCGGGCGTTCAGGCACGGAGGCGCGTCTTATGGACAAGGCGATGGTACGGGGGGTGTTGGCTTGCCTGCTCTGGGTCGCGCACATGCCGGCAACCCCGGCGCTGGATTCCGACACTAGAAAGGCAGTTCAAACCGCTACGTTCGAATTCCGGGCCCCGGCGCACGGGGTCCGCTCCAAAGACCTGGTCGGGACGGCCTTCGCAATCGGCCCGAACGAATTCGTCAGCGCGGCCCATCTGTTCGACAGGGCCATCGGGAGTCGCTTCGGGCACCCGGTACTGAGGCATTCGAGCCGGGTTGCATACCCGGTCGCGGACATCCTGCAATTCTCCGAGCAGCAGGATTACGTTATCTTTTCACTCGAGCGTCCTCCGCGTATCAAGCCACTGCCGACTCGACGCGCCGATCAAACTGAGCAGGACGTATATCTCGCAGGGTGGCGAGCAGATGGGCGAGTCGTCATTGAGCACGGTACCTTTTCCGGTGTGACACGCGACCGCGAGTCCGGCGAGCTCGGGTGGTTGCGATTTTGGGGGCCGCTGTGGGGTGGTGTTGGCGGTGGACCGCTTTTGGATGACTCCGGACGCGTGATTGGAATCGTGCAGGCACGCGCGCGCAATGGGGATGCAAGTTACGCCGTTCCAATAGGTCTGCTACAGCCCGGAGAGCCACAGGCAGCGCACATTCATGCAACCGAGATGCTTCGGTCTCTGATGCCAGTCGTGTCATCCATGAAGCCGCTCGAGGCAGAGATTCCACTGCCGCTGTCGTTCGAGAAGTTCTCGCAAGAGTTGCAGCAACTGCGGTCGGCGTACTTCGACCGTGAGATCGGACCTCTTCTGGATGCAACGAGCCGCAGCTTCGTGCTGACTGGAAACGGGGCTGCTGAGGTGTGCAACCTGCTGAACGGCAAAAACTGCGAATGCAAGCCGAGGGCGGGTGCCAGCGGGGTACTCGTGGTGGACGATCCCAGTGCCGATGAGCTGCTGAGGCAAATCAGTACGGGCAAGGACGTCTCGCGGACTGTAGCAGGAACTCTCGTTCTGCGGACACGCAGCAGCGGTTCGGGAACCCACAGACCTGAACTATCAACCGATCCCCTGCTCCATCTGAGGCTGGCGCTCAAGGGACAGGCTATCCCCGATTCGCGATCGGAGGGCGCTGCTGAGGTGATGTCGCGCGTGGCAGCGAACCGGGACGACGTCTACACCGATTTCCGCGACCGGACATGGCACATGAGGACCTGGCCGCTGTTGGATCAGGACCTCGAGTTGATTTCCCTGGCGCGAAAGCTACCTGACGGATATGTGGTTCTGACGCGAATTATGCCCGCCGCGCTCAGCCACGCGGCTGAACTGCAGCTGCGGGTTGTGGCGAACCTGGTGTACTACGGATGCGAGGAATTGCAGGGGGATGGTGTAGCACGAGTAGCGGACACCATGCGCAGGTGAGCGCCGGTCCAGCCGATGTGCCTACGCGGCGCTCACCTAACTCGACGTGGCAGATTACGCCCGAATAGAGCCACTCCTATGTAGCCACCGAGGCCGCCTGCCGAATTACAAGTGACGGGTTTCCACGGGAGCGACCCACCAATTGTTATCGCGCCCATTGGCGTATCTGACCGGCGCTTCTGCCAACTCCGAAGCACTAGCATCATCCAACGTGCTCAACTGGACCGAGACGAAGGCCCCGCCAATCTGTTCGATGTAGCCACGGATGAAGGGATGCACGCCGCAATGGCGGCAGAACACGTGATGCGTGCTCTTCGAGCCAAATTGATAGTCACTGAGATCCGCCTCTCCGGCCAACAGTCGAAAATCGGCGGGTTTGACGATCACACCCCAATTACGCGTCTTCGTACAGATTGAGCAATTGCATTTGCCAGTGCCCGCGCTGAGATCGACGTCTGCCTCATAGCGCACGGCGCCGCAGTGGCAACTTCCCTTATAAGTCTTCTTCATCGCTAGTCTCCTCGAATTTCCGCCCGTCCGCAGTAGCCACGGCCCCACGCCGCGGCATTGCCCGGCGCCCAGAATCCCACATACGTTGTTAATCTGCCGGGGGCATTTGGCCGGCCAGGACTGCGGCAGAAAAAAATGCGCAGCCACGCCTCCCGTATGTCGGACCAGACCCCTCCCGAACGTCCTTCGGATCAGGCCGATCCTTTACGTGTTCCCGATGGAGAATCCGCGATGTCCTCGACCCCCGGCGCATTCCCGAAGATCGTTTCCGCAAGCGAATGGCAACGAACCCACGACGCCTTTCTCGCCAAGGAGAAAGCATTCACTCACGCGAAGGACGCGTTGGCCGCTGAACGGCGGCAATTGCCAATGGTCAAGGTTGAGAAGCCCTACACATTTGAAAGTCCCAGCGGTCCCGTGAGCCTGCTGGACCTGTTCGAAGGCCGCCCTCAGCTTCTGCTTTACCATTTCATGTTCGCACCCAGTGTCAACGGCTGGCCAAACGCCGGCTGTCCTGGCTGCTCCATGTTCGTGGATAACATCGGGCAGTTCACCCCGCTCCATTTGAAAGCACGCGGGGTGTCACTTGCCGTGGTCTCGCTCGCCCCGCTTGCGAACATCGAGGGTTACCGCAAACGCATGTCGTGGTCACACCGCTGGGTATCTTCTGCCAACAACTCCTTCAACGCCGATTTCGGCCTGACCACCGCCGAGGGCGAATTGCACGGCCTGAGCGTATTCGTGCGCAAAGACGCTGAGATCTTCCGCACTTACTTTACTTCCCGACGCGGGAGCGAAGGGCTGGGCAATGTGTGGGGTTTCCTCGATTCGACGCCTTACGGACGGCAGGAGAGCTGGGAAAAATCACCAGAAGGCTGGCCGCAGACGCCGCCTTACCAGTGGTGGCGACGTCATGATGAGTATGACCTGAAGTAAACCCGGTCGCGGCGCAGGGCAACAGTAACTCAAGGTGCGTTAACATAGGCGTTGTACTGCTGGAGTTGAGTGACATGCTGAAGCAACCCGAACTCTATGAACGCTTCCGTGCCCTTCATGAACAGAAGGGCGGATTTATCATGCCGAATCCTTGGGACGGTACTTCCGCATTACTGCTGAAGCAGGCAGGCTTCCAAGCACTCGGAACGTCCTCGGCGGCGCTAGCGTCAGCGCTAGGTAGGATCGACGGCCGCCACGCGGTGAGCCGCGAAGAGCACCTCGCTAACGCCAGGCTCATGGGCGGGCTCACGGATTTGCCCGTCAATGGTGACTTCGAGGATGGCTACGGAGCGAGCCCTGGCGACGTCGCGATGACAGTCGAGGCCTCCATTGCCGCCGGACTCGCAGGGATCGGAATCGAGGACACCACAGGGGATCCCAGCAACCCCATCCGCGAATTCGACGACGCGGTTGCTCGCGTCCGCCAAGCAGCGAAGGCAGCAAAAGGCCGAATTGTGCTGACGGGGCGCACTGACAATTTCCTACAGGGCCGGCCGGATCTCGAGGACACCATCAAACGGCTCGTCGCATTCGCGGAAGTCGGTGCTGACGTTCTCTATGCGCCCTATCCTCCCGATATGGCCGCGGTCGTGGCGATCGTGAAGGCGGTGGCTCCAAAGCCTGTAAACATTGTAGTCGGTACCATGAGTGGTGCCGTGCCATGGACCGAGCTCCAGAAGGCTGGCGTCAAACGGGTCAGCATGGGCGTGTCACTCTACACGCGCGTAATGGACGATCTGCGAAAAGCCGCCAGGCAACTCGCCGCTGGCGATCTCGGCTCGGCGTCTGCAGGGATCAGTTTCGGCGAGGTCAAAAAGCTGATTTCCGACGCCACGAAGCCGAGCGCCGGTTAAAAAAAGCCGAGCGTAGCGGGGGCGGCCGTCGTGCTTGAGTGCGCGGCGGGGCGTTGGGTATACACACCAATCTCGGGAACGCCTCACGACCTTAGGACAGTAGTCGCAAGGGTTTCGAAGTGCTAGCGTTCCGCCGCGAGAGGTCTGGCTGACACGCTGGATCCGCCAAATCTATGGCGAACAGCATCAATAGCACCCTGTGGCGGGAGCTCAGCCCACATCTCGACCGCGCTCTGGAGCTGGAGGACGGACCGCGCGGAGTCTGGCTCGCAGAACTGCGCGCGGGCAATCCAGAGCTGGCGGCAACTCTCGAGAAGCTGCTGGCGGAGTCACGCGCACTCGACAGCGAGGGATTCCTGGAGGGCACGCCCTTCCCCCTCCTCAGCCACCCATCACTTGCCGGGCACACGCTTGGCCCCTACACGATCGATCGTCTGATCAGCCGGGGCGGCATGGGCGAAGTCTGGCTCGCATCACGCAGCGACGGCCGCTTCGAGGGACACTGCGCCATCAAGCTTTTCGCAGGTTCGGTAATGCACCCGAAACTTGCCGACCGTTTTCACCACGAAGGGCGACTTCTGGGGCGCCTCATCCATCCCCACATCGCGCGGCTCCTCGATGCCGGCACGACCGAAACGGGCCGACAGTATCTGGTCCTCGAGTACGTGGACGGTCAGCAAATCGATCACTACTGTGAATCGAAGGCACTGTCGGTTGATGCGCGCGTGCGGTTGTTCCTTGATGTGGTGCTGGCGGTTGCCCACGCGCACAGTCATCTCATCATCCATCGGGACTTGAAGCCCTCGAATGTGCTCGTCACGCGCGACGGCAGCGTCAAGCTCCTGGATTTTGGCATCGGCAAACTGCTGGCTGCCGATGAGCAATCGCAAGACGACGCGCTCCTGACAAGGGTTGAAGATGCAGTACTCACCCCTGAATATGCCGCTCCCGAGCAACTCTTCGGTGATGCGCCATCCACAGCCACGGACGTGTATCAACTCGGAATGTTGCTGTATGTGCTCCTCGCCGGCAGGCACCCGGTGTCCACCTGCGGCAGCCGCTCCGAACGCATCAAAGCAGCGCTCGACGGCCACGTCCCACGCATATCGGAGTTCGTCAATGGACCGGTGAGCAAGCAGCTTCGTGGCGATCTTGACTCCATTCTATCGATGGCACTGCGCAAAGATCCGAACGAGCGCTACGCGACGGCGGCTGCGTTGCACGAAGACCTGGTCCGCTACCTGAACGGCGACGCCGTTCACGCTCGGGCCGGCGCTGCGCTCTATGCGGCACGCAAGTTCGTCAACCGCCATCGTGCAAGCGTGTTGGCCGCACTCCTCGTGGCGGTAGCACTCCTTGGCGCATTTGCCGTGACTGCCGTGCAACTCGTAGAAACACGCAGACAGCGCGAATCGGCACTCGCCAGCGCTCGTCACGCGGAGGCGACCAAGACGTTTCTGCAGCTCGTACTGTCGGAATTCCAATCGCATGGCGAGCCTCTCACGAGCAAGGCTCTGCTCGAGCGCAGCTCAGCATTGCTCAAGGCGCAATACGCAGATCAGCCCGCGTTTGTCAGCGAGATGCTGATCGAATTGTCAATCGAGTATATCGACATCGCGGAACTCACTACCGCGCTCGATATGCTGGAGGAAGCCCGGCGTTTCGCCCTGCTTGCGGGCAACTACAGGCTGCTTGCACGTGCCGAATGTGAAATTGCCGGTAACCAGGCGCGCAGCGGCCTGGGCAAAGAAGCAGCGCCACACCTCAGGCAGGGAATGCTGGCCCTGGGACGATTGCAGTCGGCCGATATTCAGGTTCGAGCCGCATGCATGTTCGCTCAGGCGAAAGTGCGCGCCGCATCCGCCGATCGTGACGGCGCCATCCAGATCGAGACGCAGGCGCGCACCATACTGGAGGATGCCGGAGAAACTCGGAGCATCCTCTACAACACCATCTTGTCCGGACTTGGATCGGAGTTGATGGACGAGGGCCGCGTCGCCGAGGCTCTGGCGTTCTCCCGACGGGTTGTTGATAGCAACGCGCGCAACGGCCGCGGCGGAACGCGACAGCAGCTCGTCGCTGAGCAGAACGTGGCGACCATTTTGTATCGGCTGGGAGAGGTGCGCGAGTCGTATGAATTGCGGCGCCAGATTCAGGATCAACTGGCAAAGTTAACTCATGGCGGGGAGGTAAGGACTGTATTCCTCGCGAACGCGGCCGGCTGCGCGAATCGCCTCGCGCGCTACGACCCCGCGCTCGACCTGCTGCCGGCGGCGGCCGTTCGCGCCGAACAGGATGGGGACCTGAGTATGTTCAGGTTTATCAGTACGGAGCTCGCCCGTACGCGGTTGCGAATGGGTTCGCCGCGCGCCGAAGTCGAAGCACCGCTGGACCATCTGCAGGCAACCCGGGTTGGAGGAGAACCCGCATTCGACACCGCTACGCGGGTGCTGGTGGACAGTATCAGGGCCGAATTGGACGTGCGTGAAGCCCGGCCACAAGCGGCGGACCGGCGCGCAGAACAGTTGTTGCAAACGCTCAACCAGTTGAAATTCAACAGACCGCGCTCGAAGTATCTCGCATCGTCCTTGGCGTCACGAACCGCACTCGCGGTCGGCGATCCCGCACGCGCCATGGAGCACGCACGCGCCGCGCTACGGGTTGTAGAGCCAATCGCGCGTGGGCCGGATACGAGCGCAGACGTGGGGGATGCGCTGCTGCTCCTCGCGCGCGCGCTGATTGCGCAGCATCATGAAGCCGAAGCTCGCCCGCTGTTAGCGCGAGCAATTCTATGTCTGCGTAACGGGTACGGGGCAGACCATCCCACGACCCGCGAAGCCGAAACACTGATCTCGAGCCAGCGAGGTTAGAAATCCCGGACGGAACACATCACCTCGTCGGCAGGGCAGGAGTTGCGGCGCGCGATCGAGCTTGCGGAGCGCGTTGCCCGGTGGCGCAGGGCGAGGGCCGCTGATCCCGCAGTGCACAGGCCGGAGCCCCGCCCAGGCCGTGCCGGGCACGCCGATCATGCCCGCGCCGAGCACCGCTTTCGACGGTGCCGTATCTGTCTTATCGCCTCGCATCGCAACGAGGGCATCCCGTAGCGTACTCGAGCTGGATGCCATGTTTTTTCGCCAGCGCAAAACTCCGCTCCGGCTCCGAGAGTGCCCCGTTGTGCTGGTTGCGATACGCCGCGGAGCCTCAGTCAATGCATAACCGCTTTCGACGGTGCCGTATCTGTCTTATCGCCTCGCATCGCAACGAGGGCATCCCGGTGTGCTGGTCGCGATAGGCCGCGGAGCCCTAGTCAATGCACAACTGTCGAGAGCGCTCGCCGCACGGCATCCAGGGCACTCATGCCAATGGGCCCCAGAGCGGTCTGACTGACCACCATTGCAATAACCATTCTCACCGCCCACCGCTCCATCTTCAGATCCATCTTGGCTTCCAGCGCATCCAAGCGCGCATTGACCGCCACAAAGCCGCTTTCCATACGCGCCTCGAGGCGAGCGAAACGTGCATCCACGGCGGCAAATCGCGCATCCACGGCAGCGAATCGTACGTCCACAGCGGCAAACCGCGCATCCAGTATCGGAACCGTCACGAATTGCGTCTTCTCAATGGCCATGTCAATTGCTTCCGCCAGGACCAGTGCCTGCTCGGTCGGGAATTTACCTTTCCCACTGAGCAAATCAATCATTGCCGCCTGCATGATAGGTCTTTCATCCGTAAGAACATGCTGGCCTGCAAGTTACTGGATATCACAGCCCCGCGGAACAGACAAAGGCTCTGCGAATGCCTAATTATTCGCAGTAATTCAGAACGCCTGCGCTGCTGTAGCACGCTGATTCGGACGCTGAAGTACACGTCATCCTCAACGTCCGTCCCGCCACGCAGATCACAACGGCACCCTGGTCAGTCTTCAACTCTCCGGGCAACTAGGTTTGAAGTCGACCGAGCGAGGGTGCCTGCAGCTCTGTTCAAGGCGCGGCATCTCTGGCAGCCATCGACTGCAATGCGCGCGCGAACAGAATGCCGGCTAGCACGTAGACACCCGTCATAAAGCGTGCGACCGGCTCGGGGAAGAGCACGAAACGAGCGACGAGATAAAGGATTAGCGCAGCGGATACGGCGAGGACCGCGGCGTTGGAGCCGCCCCCCTCGGCGGATGAACGTAGCCGCCATTCCCGTGCGGCGACAACCGCCGAGAGACTCACCGCAAGGACCAGCAGCCCGCCGCCGCCGTAGTCGGCGTTGAGGAGCTGGGTAATTCCGAGCAGCAGGGCGCGAACATAACCGAGAGGACGAGGGACGAAGTCGGGCACGAGCAGCCGATCGTGATCGACGAAGGTGAAGTTGAGGAGCGCCACGTAACCGTAGCTGCCCATCAGCTGATTGATCGCAAAAGAGCTCGCCAGCGCAGCGACGCCCATCATCAGAGCTACGCGGCGATGATTCGGCCGGAAGATCGCCTCGCAGGAGCATAAGGCCGCGACCAAGAGGGCCGCATCAGTGCGCGCTGCGACGAGAAGCACGGCTGTGAGAATCAAGCACGCGGCCCGCCACGCGGTCCAGGATTCAGCCAGCGCGATCCACACGAGCAGTAGCGTCAGAAACGCCGCAAGCGAATCGGGCGTGCTCAGCTGCGCAAGGTTCAATCCCCCCGCCACAGCCCAGGACAGAGGCAAAGCGAGCTGCCACATGCCGGTCGGAGCGCCGAGCCTCCGCACGATCGCCCAGGAGAGGAGCACGCTGGCCGCCGTGGCCAGTGACGAGAGGACCTGGATCGCAACAACGTCGCTTCCGATCAGGCGTGCGAGTAGAGAGCACAAAAACACATAAAGGGGTTTGACTCGGTAGAAAGGAAGGTTTGCCTCGAAGAACTTATCGTCTGCCAGCATCCGCTGTTTGTACGGTATGCCGAGGAAGAGCGTCTCGAAACGCGAGCGGCCGAGCTGGTCCTGCAGTTCCCGGTACGTCTCCTGCTTGCCTCCGGCTCCACGCATCTCCTTGGAAAGCGCCGCATAGGGCAGAAGGTCATAATTAAAGCCGGGGCGTGTGAGACCGCCTGCGAGAAAGGCCAGGGCCAGCAGGACGGTCAACACGAGCGGCAGTCTAGACCACACAGCAATTCTTTTAGTCACAACACTGGTCGCAGATGATGTGCGCAAAATCTGGACTTGGTCTGAAAGTAGCCTCTTCGGCTTGGTTGATGGCAACGGTCACATTGCTTCCGCGGACGCACGCTATGCCGCCCATGACGAGAGAGTCGCGGGTTACCCGAGCAAAGTTGGCCACGTTCTCGTCACTCCGTCAATGTCGAACTTCGTCATTTCAAGTTCGCCTCGGTCAACCCGGCCAGCGAGAGAATGACTGCACGGTCACCGAGCGATAAATCTCTGGACATGAAATCCCCATCACACCCCTGAGCCTCCAGAAAACTCCGCCCAATTGCCAGATGTCCCACGAACTTTTCACCAGCGTAGATTTCGAGCGAGATGTTGCCGACGGGGGCGCCATACCATGGGTTACCCCACCCATCCGCATGCGCGCGAGCGAAAGCCACAATTTTGGCAAGGCGAGCCGGGTCGGTAATCGTGTGATGATTCCGATTGGTTCCAACAGCGACCACGATGTGATCGGCACGGCTCCAAGTTTCAAACTCGGTTGAGGTAACTGTCGCCCTTGGCGACCTCAAGCCACAGATAGCCCTGCGCCTGCGCCTCCTCCCGGCCAGCGAGCATCCATGCCTTGAGCACTCCCGACTGCTCCCCGGCGGCGTCGATACGCCGTGTGTCGCCGTCGAGCAGAAATGGCAGCAACATGTTCATTGCCGTCGAGTTGCCGGAGCCGTTCACTCCCCGCAGCAGCAGGCGCCCACCGCCGAAATGGAGGATTTCGTTGCCGTACTGATAGACATTGATGATGCCCGCGCGGTTCAGCATCCATCGCCCGCGACGTCCGGTCGTGGCGTCCTGCTCCTGGCGAATGGATCGGGATCCACTTTGTGACGTCGTCATGAGGCCTTGGACCGCGCGCGTATCCGACGCTTCTTCGGGAACAGCTTTTCGACGGTCGCACCGTCCAGGGCAGTGATTGGCAGTACACGTACTCGCGGTTCCAATTCGTATACCTGTGAACCGGGATATAAGACGATGAGTTGTTCGAGTTTCAGATCCGCGAGCGCAGATCGCATCGATGGAGTCAGTGTCGGGGCATCGGCGCGCTTAACTTCAACTCCTAAACGGCGGCCGTTCTTGAACAACAGGAGGTCCAGCTCGGCACCCTGATGAGTGGCCCAGAAATAGGCCTGATCGGGCTCCAATTGGCTGAGTGCTTCTTCTACCGCATAGCCTTCCCAGGAAGCGCCGATTTTGGGATGCGTGAACAGCTCCTTCTCGGTGCGAATCCCCAGCAGAATATGCAGCAGGCCGCTATCGCGAATGTAAACTTTAGGCGCCTTGACCTGACGTTTGTTGAGATTCTCGTGCCAGGGCTGAAGCTGTCGGACAACCAGCAAGCCCGTGAATAGATCGAGATACCGCCGCACAGTCGATTCGCCAATACCGAGCGAGCGCGCAGGATCGGCGGCGTTCCAGATGCTGCCGTGACAATGGGCGACCATCGTCCAAAAGCGCAGCAGCGTGGGAGCCGGGATATTGACGCCGAGTTGGGGCACATCCCTTTCAAGAAAGGTCTGAATGAACTGCTGGCGCCATGCGAAGCTGTCGTCATTTGTTCGTGCCAGGAAGGAGAGCGGCAGCCGGCCTCGTTGCCAGTGTCGATTCAGTGACGAGACACCCACTTCGTCGAGACTGAATCCTCCTATCGGAATGATTTCGATGCGTCCCGCCAGCGACTCGGAGGATTGGCGTAGAAGGTTGGGAGATGCGCTGCCGAGAATTAGAAAGCGCGCGCGCAATGGCTTGCGATCCGCAAGCACGCGCAGCACCTGGAAGAGGTCCGGGCGGTGCTGGATCTCGTCGATTACCACGATGCCACGCAGTTCTTCGAGCGCCGTCATCGGTTGGGTAAGTCGAGCGAGGCTGGCAGGGTTCTCTAGATCGAAATAGTTGGTCGAATCCGCAGCGACAATTTGCCGCGCAAGCGTGGTCTTGCCGCTCTGACGCGGCCCGACAAGTCCCACTACGCGGCTACGCTTCAAGGCACGCGCGACCCGCGCCTGCAAGCGAGATCGGTCGATCATAGCGGAGTACCATACCATGAAATTCCACCACTCAGCGGTGGAATTTCGTGGATCATCAGGACCACTCACGAAAGGGACCGGCGGCTCGCCCCAGACCCGAGAAGCCCGTGGCTGTCACCCACCACGGCGAGACGATTGGGCGCTTCAATTCCGGATGAACTGACCAAGGACCGGGCTGGGGCCCAGCCGTTGCCTTGGAAACTCTGGACGCATTGAGGTATCACGCAATAGAGAGTCAGCTGACTGCTCGCGGCTTTAAGCCGGACACCTCACCGGATGCGCCTATTTGCCGCTGGCTCAAAGCGGGACTGACGCTCGATGTGATGCCATCAGAGCCCGGCGTCCTCAGCTTTCACAATCGGTGGTATCCACTCGCGGTTACCACTGCGCAGACGGTGCGGTTGCCGAGCGGTCAGCAGATCAAACTAATCGATGGCCCCACTTTTTGCCACCAAGCTCGAAGCAAGCCGAGATTTCTCGACGCCTTGCCGGACATCTCCCAGGGGACGCCGCGAGCCAGCTCGTTTACCGGCTCTCATCGCACAGCTTTCAGAACTAACACACTGAGCCGAACTGAAATCGCCCGAGAATTCAGGCGCTTGGAATGGTGGGCCGTGTAGGAGTCGAACCTACGACCGAGAGATTAAGAGTCTCCTGCTCATCAAGTCTGTGGATATAGGCGCGGGAACAAATCCTCCAGCGCATGCACCGGAAAGCGCAGCGAAACTTTCCCTTTCGGCGTATCCGAAGCCAGCATTCCGAGCGCGATGACATCGTTCAAAACACGGCGCGCCGACCTTTCCGGAAGGCCAGTGATTCTTTCGATCTCGCCGCGCTCGAATTCGCCGCGAATGAGCGCCTCCTCCAACAGCCCCACGGATTCGGGCTTCAGTGACAAGCTTTTTTGCACGTAGGTCCGTAGACGCAACGAAAGGCGGTCGAGCTCGAACAGGCCACTCATGAAGGTGACTTGATCCAGACAGACTCGCAGGAACCAGAGCACAAACTCCTGCAGTGCTTTCTGCGAAAGATTCCCGCGGCCGTCCAGGTCTCCCTGACGAGGTGTATCGGCGTAGTCCATCATCCGCTTGTAGTCGGTGCGACTCTCGAGTCCACGCGCGAGCCCACGCGATACCGACCACAACCCTCTCGCACCGATACCCGCAACGGCCGCCATCGCATGGCTCATCAGCCGGCTCACGCGTCCGTTGCCGTCAGGGAAGGGATGTATGTAGTTGAAACGATGATGGGCAGATGCCATCGCCATGATCTGTGCCGCCCGACCCATCCTCTCGAGCGTAAATCTCTCCTCGAAATACCGCATGAGGTCTGCGACCCGGGCGCTCGAAGGCGGAACATGCCGACCAACAGCAACGTCATGTTCAGGATCTGTGCGCCATTCACCTGGAATCAGCCGAAACACGCGTTGCTCAGTCTTGATGAGGAGCATGGATTCCGGCGCATCGCGATAAAACTCGCGATGCAGCCAGCGTAGAAAGTCACTGGAGGCAGGCGCAGGAAGCACTCCCTCGTCCGCCATGCGATCCACTTCGCGCTGCACTCTCACATGCGCGGCGGCTTCGAGCTGGAGGTCACGCCGACCTTCCTCCTTGTCTAACTGTCCCGCGAGTGCGCGCTCTATGTCCCGGGGCCGAGTGTCATGACCCTCGATCAGGTTGCTGTAATAGGTGTTCATGATGCGCACGAGGTCCGCGAGATGGGCTGCCGTGCGCGGATGCAGAGCCTTACCCAGTGTGGCCGCCGAGGCCGCCAGCTCTGCGATGGCATCGGCAATAGGCCCGGTAGGCTCCTCCAGTCGGGCGGGTTCAATTCTGGAGACACTTTCCGGGCTCATATTGGCCGATCTTTATGCTACCGAGATTCGGCCTAATATCGCATTCCTGAAGGGTTTTCGATATCTTTGGCCAATCATTTGGCCGACCGCTTGGCCGATCTTATCGGCCCGCGCGCCAGAAGGATTTATTGGAGGGAAGCGAAAGTGGTGGGCCGTGTAGGAGTCGAACCTACGACCAAGAGATTAAGAGTTCGCGCCGCCGCCAACCCTGTTACCAAAACACCTATAAATCCCCAGGTTTCAACGCCCTACTTCTCGTAAGTCGTTGATTATACGTCACCCATGAATTTACTGCACAGATACTGTATCTCCGTACAGCATCAGGAATCTACTCAAGCTTTCTTGTCGATTCCGCTGCTCTGCGAAACCTCATTCGTGGACTCAAGGATGTAATCGCGAACTCGCTGAAGCGTTTCAAGATCGTGGTCAGACTTAAGTCTATTGCCTCGACGGCTCACTACCTTGACGTTCCCCTTCACATAGCCAAGCTTAGGGATGATCCTATCCAGCGAGGGAGCCATATCGCCCTGCCTTGATCCTGCCATCTTCAAGCCGACAATGGGGCAATACTCCGGTACTACTAAGTCCTCGACAACGATGTCGAACGGTATCCCTTCTCTCTTGGCGCGACTCTTCGCCTGGACCAGCAAAGACTTTAATGGGTTGTTCGTTCTCCAGCGCTCGGAGATCTCGAAGCGTTGGGCTCGATACTTGGGATTATCCTTGTAACTGACCGCATAGGGATTGTCGCGTCTCCATTGACGCTGTACCTCTCTACGATGCTCTCTGGTCGCCTCATGCCACGCCTTGTACTTCTCACTCTTTAGGTAGCGTCTGGCTGTTGCGATGATCTTGGGATTTCTCTTTGCCCAATGGCGCTTCTGAATCCTGTTGGATCGTTCGTTGTGTTTGGCTCGAACTTCAGGCTTGTGCTTGTTACGATGATAGTATCGTTGGGCTGGCGTCATTTCGTTTGCGTGCAGATCGTCCTTGATAGTCTTCGACATGTGGATAGTCCTCTTCGGTTGTATCCACTATTTATGACTTCTTGTCCTTATCGATCTTATTGAGAACCTGAGCTGCTTCCTTCGATGCCTGGTTGGGTGCCAAGAACGCATAAAAACTAGCTGTTGTCGTAATTGAAGCATGACCCAATAACTTAGACACCGACATCAGCGGTACACCAGCCTGGACCAGCCAGCTAGCGAACGTCTTGCGACACGTCTTCAACGTGCAGTTCAGGATACCGGCTCGCTTGCAGGCATTGTTGAACGCCTTGGGTGCATAGTTTCGTGGTCCATCCTTATTGCTGTTTTCGAACACGTAGGTCTGGTCTGCCCTCTTCTTCTCGAAGCGGCGCTGAAGCGTTTCATATAGGCGATCTGTCATCGAAAGAATAGATTCGTTCGCTACCTTGGAGCGCCAAAGGTCAATCGTCTTTTCTTTCATATCGACCTGTGCCCACTCCAGTGTGGCGATCTCGGAATATCTCGCTCCCGTATCCAACAACACGATTACGAACTCTCGCATCTCTAATCGTTCTTCCTGAACCTGCCAGTTCTTCGCCTTAGCTGGGTCCAGCTCCACGAACAGACGAGTCTCTTCATCGGGTGTCAAGTAACGCAACTTCTTCTTGGCTGGCTTCAGCTTGTTCTCTTGCTTCAGCTCCTTGAAATCGATCGTTGGGATCTGGTAGCCCAACTTGCCAACCATGCGAATTGCTTTCGACATCTCGACCAGCTCAAGAATGATCGTCGCATCTGCATTGCCTTCCGCACGACGAGCGATGATCAGCTTCTGAACGTCAGCATTCGACAGTGCGTGGAACGGCTTCGTGGGATCGAAACCGTAGATGTTGATAATGACATCGTCATTCTTACCTGAACCCTTCGTTCCAAGCATCTTGGCCACGTATCGCTTAACACTTTTGTACTCGGTGTTCGCCTTCTGAGTACCAAGATATTCCTTCAGTGCCTCGTTCGTTGCGATCACTGGTAAGCCACCAAGCTCCATCTGCTCCAGCGCATCGTTGTACTTCTTACGCTCGATGCGGGCAGCCATCTGCTTGTTGGATGTCTTCGTTGAACCGAAGTAAATCTTGCCATTCATCTCGAACCTGAAATACCAGTTCGTCGTTTCGCGGTTCGTCCCGTCCGCCTGCTTTATTGTGTGTTTTACCAGTGCCATGTGATGTCGTCCTCCTGCGTGAATCGACATCAACATCATCCTCAACTCTACCAAGAAATGGCACCAGTAAAGCGAAATAAATGCAGGATTATGGGCGTTTTCGCCCTTATGGACGACATTCGTAATCGTCCGTTCGTCGTCAAGTCAACGCAAGCCATGCGGCCACAGTGCCGATTATGACCAACACGGATCGAACGCTAATCCACAGCACTCGCCAGAACGAACTAGTCAACGGATCTGTGCCCTTTATCCATAAGAACACCACCGCCCAATAAGCGATAAACGGCCACAACAACACGCTCATCTGCTTCGCCCTCAATGTCTTAATGACGAGGACCACGTTCGCCTAAATCGCCACGTGTGGGCACTTGTCAACCGTGCTCTTCTGCTTGAAATCGGACGATGCTCGTCTCGCTGTTAAGGAGACGTAGCACATGCACAGTGAAATGAATCAGATCATCGAGCTAGTGAAAGCACAGCCGAACAAGTCCGTTGAGGAAGTCGTCAAACACTACTTCGACGGTATCACCTGGAGCACGTTGAAGGATGAATTCCAGAGAATGTCGAAGTCTGAAAGGAAGAAGCTGTTTCACAAGCTCACGGTGATTCGCAACATCCACAGTACGCAGAAAGCACTGCGTAATCTGACGAAGGAGAACAAGAGCAAGACATGAAGCTGAAACAACAGTTCGCTGTGGTGCTGAAGAAGCACAGAAAGGCAAGAGGCTTCACACAGGATGCATTCGCGTTCATCCATGGACTGGATCGCTCCTACTACTCAAGGGTCGAACGCGGCGATGCGAATCTCACATTCGATATGGCAGAGCGCATCACGGATGCACTGGGCATCCCCATCCTGAAGCTTTTCGCTGAGATCAAGACACCTACCAAGAGGAAACGAAAATGAAGAAAGATGTGGTCGAGGCTCTGGACAAGACGAAGTTGTTCCAGACCGCTAAGAGGTTTGGAATCAAGACCAGCAAGCTGTCGCTGATGCAGATTCGAGAGGCATTGGTGAAGGCTGGTGACGAACCGCCCAAGAAGGAGAAGAAGCCGAAGGCTGATGGGCCGAGGCCAGGATCAAAAGTCGCTCGATGTCTGGAACTATACAAGGACAACATCAAGCTCCCTCGTAAGGACATCATCGAGTTGTTCTTGAAGAAAGGAGGCTTGACCAGTAAAGCTGCAGCGTCCACGTACTTCCAGAACATAAAATCCAAATACGGCACTAAGGCGTAGAGATTCTGGTCGGGACCAGGGATGGTCCCCTTCAGTTAACAACGAGGTGATTCATGACCGCTCGCAAGACTAATCGTGGTAGGCCGGTAGATCCCAAAAGTAAGCTGAGTCGTGCTCGTGCGCTGTTTAATCGGCGCACTCCGCGACAGGCCATGTTGAAGTTGTTCCGGTCCAAGCTGCGCATTTCACCCTACTGCGCCAGCACGTACTACCAGATCGCAAGATCCGACCATCGCTGATCACACATCCAGCGACGTTGGTGCGGGGCGGAGTGAGGCTAAATCACTCCGCCCTCATTATTGGGCTCTGAGGGAGACATGGATTCCCGGTACTTTCAGGTCGAATTGGTCCTAAAAGTGCCCGTCTAAGGGAGACGTTTTCGGATTTCGTCGCTCTGGTCCCTTCATCGAAAGGGAGACAGCGGAACGCTAGACCATCTTCGCTTGTTATTGTGCAGATCGCGTGGTGAACGAATCTCACGTGCCGTTTTCACTGGTGCATTCATACCCAAATTCACCTTGACACGATACAACAGACTGAACGTGTATTCACCCGTTCGTTGATCGACTCCACGGCCAGTGAGCTCGAGTGTCGAGCTCTTCATATTTGGGAACCCTATCGTGACGTCTGTCTGGCGTTTTAGTTTATTCCAATCGTTCATTATCGTGCCTCCATCTTCGCAACATACAGTGCTATCGCGATCAGTTCCTGTGCCGTTGCATCGCGCTTCAGGAAGTTCGCTCTCCATGAGATTACTCTAACATTTCCTTTTATATATCCCTTGCTGTTATCTACACGATCGAGACTGGGAGACTTGTCTGTCTGTCGGTTGCTCGACTTGCACAGCTCTAGGTGATTCAGAACCGGACAAAATAAAGGTATCTTGATGTCGTCTAGCGTCAGGTTGAATTCCAGGCCCTTTACCTTCGCTCGGCGCCTAGCATCATTGAGCAGCATCTCCTGTGGATGTGAGTTCCTGTAACGCTTCGCTCTCTCAGCAGGAGTGTTGCCTGGGACGTTTCTTCATCAGTTCCAACTTCCTGTCTTGATGCGGTTCAACTTACGTTCCCTATAGTCCTTGCGTTCCTTGAGATGGCGTATCTGATCTCCAGATCGCTGTGAGTATGGAACCGTTTCCAGTTCTGTGATCTCGGCATCAAGTGCCTTCAACTCAGCTCGCAGATCTGTGTTTGTCTTCTTCTTTCGTCCAGCCATGTGATCCTCCTTTCATTCTATTTATGGAGGTCCCACCAGGAGTTAGACGTTTTTCGGTGCCTCGTGGAGGGTCCAGCATAAATAGATCCATAGCGACACTGAATGGAGGTCGATATGGACACGAGAATCAACAAGACATGCCCCAAGTGTGGACACACGGTAGGACCTGAGTTCGTTCGCCACACATGCGGTCAGGGTTTTATCTGTGACGAAACCGAATATGCACTGGAAATAAAAGATTGGATTAAGAAGCATCCAGGCAAGTACGCAGTCGATTACCTAAGAGAACAAGAGAGGGTAGCACGATGAACAACTACATAGATTTCGAAACGGTGAAGGACCAAGTAGTCGGATATTCCGTTTCAGATGGACAGCTTGCTATCAAGCTAGCAGATGGACGTTGGTTCGACGCCGTCGAGTACACAAACAACACGATGGCTGGTGTCGAAGAAATGGCACGTTTGATGAGTGATGAGTTCAACCTTGCTGATCCAGAATGGAATCGTTCGGAGTCTGAGATCGATAAGGCTATGACGCAGGATTACTCAGAGACGTATGCACATGCTCACGCCACATTGATCGCTTACCTTCTCTCAAAGGTATGGGAACGCGATTGGCACGGCGTCTACGACGCAGCGAACGACTTGCGAGTGTTGGAAGCTAAGAGAGGTGTGAAGTGAGCGATTTCGTAACCATACAACGCTTTCCCGACTATACGATTAACCGCCTTGGTGAAATCAGGAACCGGAAAGGCAAGCGAATGGCAGTGTGGCCTCATCCGACGAAGTGGCCGTACTTGACTACTGCACTGTCACGAGACAAGAAACCTCATCGTGTAAAGGTTCACATACTGCTAGCTGAGGCTTTCATTCCAAATCCTGAGAACTTACCGCAAGTGAATCACAAGGACACAGACCCAACCAACTGCTCGCTTGACAATTTGGAGTGGGTAACGAGGGCGCAGAATTCACAAAGAACCAAGAATCACATTCGAGGCATTGGAATAACACCTGAAGTAGCTTCATACATCAAGGGAAAGACCGACTGGAAACGTGGCGACGTCAAGGCATTAGCAGAGCGATGCAACGTTGTTTCATCGGCTATCAGCAACGTGAAGATTGGTGTTACATGGGTAGCACAGCAAGCATCGAAGAAGCAGAGTAACCAAGCTTCCGTTTCAAGAAAGGAATCGCTATGAGTCTTTTACCAGTAGACGAACCATTGTGGCTACAGGAGAGCGAGGCGTGTGATTACCAGCTTGCATGCGGATGCTTTCGTTTAACCAAAGAAAGCCCACTGTTCCCTGGCACGTACTTCATTGATGAGGCTGGTTGCCACGAGCATACAGCTCTCATGATCAAGCGTTGGGAATGGAATAACCTATGTGGAGATGAGCAAGTGCGTTCATTCCCAACTATTAAGCAGAGTTCCAACGTTGGGCAGGAAGAAGGGAGTTCACTATGAGTGATTACAAGAACTGGATTCATACTGTGTGGAGAGATCGTAACGAAGGAGATGTGGAAGTTGACCACTTATCACTATACTTCGATGCAGACAACAACACTGATGATAGCTTCCATGACAATGGAACGACAGCAGACGATCTCTACAACATGTACGTATCCATGCAGTATCGCGGATGTGAGAATGAAGTTCCAGTTCATGCTCTGAAGGACCTTCGAGAAGCGATCGATCTGATGATCACAAAGGTTGAAGCTGAAGGTATTCGTCTTCATACCCAGAAGGAGCACTGGGCAAACCTACGTGCTCATCGTCTCTGTGGCGTATGCGGTGTTCAGATCTCTCAGCAGCAGTGGCTTGTAAACGAAGAGTTCTATAAGGAGAGAAAGAACGATGGGTCTTCCAACGATGACGCCGGGAAGAGTCAGGGAGAGTTGAAATGAGATGCGAAGGATGTAAGAAGGAGTTAAAAGGTACTCACGACGAAAATGGCTCGTTCTATAAGTTCATTCTTTGGAGTCCATTGTCTGGCATGGTAACGGAGTTATTTTCATGTACGCTGTGCCGATTGGGCGTTGACGAAAGAGTGAAAGGCTTACTAGTTAACTTCAAGTATAACTGTCAGTGTATTGGTGTTGGCAATCCACATGCAGACTACGAACGTGCGATGGGTGTGATTGGGAAGCGAGCATGATCGCCGTATTCGTAATCCTCACATTGGGGTGGCTTGTCATGGTCGTAGCTGGGTTCAGTGATGAGCTTGCACGGATCATTCGAGCATTTTGAAAATGAGCACTGATGAACTGCTCGCCATCTTCCGTGACCTCTACCAGCAATGGAAGACAGCGGACGAACAGAGAAAGAAGAAGATCGACAAGGCCTGGGAGAAGGTCTATGGACCGTACCTGAGTGATAAATAGAAGCGTTAGACTAGGTTTCCGCAAGATCCTGATCGCAATGATCCGTCGAACAATGATGAGATGCTGCCAACCGTGAGGCGCAGAGAACAACTGATAATTCGCTACATCTCATCACTTCCAAAGGGACATCCCTGTCCCGAACGATTCATGCCCTGAGTTGCAACTTCGCTTCCGTCCTGTCGATCAGGTATCTCGCTCTAATATGGAACACGGAAGCGATGTTGAACACGACCCACAGCGTTGGCGTCCTCTTGCCTCGTTCCATGAGAGACGGGTATGTTCTGTCCATCTCTGCGATAGCGGCTAGTTCTTCCTGTGAATAGCCATGTTCAGCACGCACTTCCTTGAGCACCTTGCCGAACGCTTTAGCTACAGCCTTCCGTGCGTATGGTGCGCCACGATGTAGAAGCTGTTGTTCAACATGGATGTGTTCGAAACGGCGTGCGTATTTCTTCCGTGGCCGTATCTTCTTCATACAATGGGCACCGCCGACCCATGCATGCGAATCTCGTCCTCTCGGTCCTCAGTGAACTGCGTGCGACCTCCAAGCTTCTCGATAACATCAGTTAGGTGCGCCATCTGACTGTGCAGGGGGTTCGATGCGCAGTCGCGAAGGACACGCTCGATTTCTGGATCAGCGTCAGCGTTCTGCCCTTTGCAGGCGGTGTATGCAACGATGATCACATCGCGAATGAGTTCAAGCTCTGAGAAGATGCGTTCCAGCTTTTTACGAAGCTTGAGCATGCGTGCTTCGTTGTCTTGAAGCATTGGGATCTCGGATTCGGGCACCGTTTCTCTCCTTATAGTCGGTTGATATTTGGCGGAGAGGACGTTCCGGTCGCGCACGTTGGTGCGTCAACGAAGATGTGGGAGGCCCATAAATATCCAACATGAGCAACACGCAATTCATATACGGGCTAGTGACGAAGGGAGAGGATGCGATTTGGTATGTTGGACGTACCGACAGCATCGCTCGACGTTTAAGGGAGCACCTTAACGACGGTGATCCTCATGGAACACCTAAGCAGAAGAAGATTCACGAGGTGCTTGAGGCCGGTCAGCAGATCGATATCAAGATCCTGGAGGTTGGATCTGACCACACACTTCAGGGTAAGGAAGACCTCTATATCTCGAACTTCCGAGGACGTGGGATCGAGCTGACAAACAGCCGTGAAGGCGATTCACCACGATTAACGTTCGTGGCTGGAGTCTTCATGCCTTTGGACGTGGACAGGTTCCTGACGGCTGAGTGGAAGGCACACATGCCGAAATGCAAGGTGGGCGAGAAGTCGTGTTGGCTAAATGGTGTTCAGTTCTTCAGATCGGGGCAGCGCAAGCTGCGCTTTTGGCATACACACCACGGTGACTGGGATGTAGGCGGATCGACAATGGAAGTGAAGTATAAGAATGCTATTGAGATGCTGACACCTGGAACCGCGAAGAACACCAAGTTGAAAGAAGACGTGGCCATGGTGCGTCGTCTGAAAGGCTGATTAGCCATGTATCGAAACGGCCCAAACGTTCCAATCGACATCAGGGCCAGGGTGCACTTCCCGGGATCGACGACCGCGGAACAGCGCAAGTGGTTGATGGACCGACTGCATGCCATCATCGACATCGAGGCGAAGCGCCTGTTTACCAATATCCCGAAGCACCTTTCCATTTGACAGCCGGAGTCATTCGTGGTACATTTTGACGACCCCGCCTCCAAGTCACGTTTTACACCTCCACATCAGCCGCAGCATAAGGCAAGCGCCCTGCAGGTCAGGGCGTTCAGAAAGCTCGTGGATCGCGCCAAGCTGCTCATAGCGGCAACGGTGCTCGATGAGCAGAGCACGGTGTTACCGGAACTGAGATCGCTCCTCGCCAAGGACATCCAGGCAACGAGGCTCCCAAGGGAAATGACTGAACTTGCCGGTATCACAGCCAGAGACGAACTTGCCAACTCTGGCTATGTGTTCATGAACGGCAAGAAAATCGCGGCGAGCGAGTTCAAGTCGTGGAGCCGTACTGCGAAGACCGAAAAGGATGCAAAACATCTGGCGGCAGTGAAGCATGTATTCGCTGACTACGAAAAGGATGCGATGACGCAGTTTCGTAGGCTGGAGAAACGCGAATACCTGAGCCGTGTAGCACAGGGCATTACACGCGACCGAAAGCTCCTGGCGAAAGCCAAAGCCTCGGTTAAACCTAAGACCTAGATAATTCCGTAGAGCGACGACCAGCTTCGGGTACACCCCGAGGCATCGTCGCGTCTCGACTTTAAACAACCAAAGGAGATCAACACGATGAGAGAAGAACAATGGATGGAACAGAAACGCTTACGCGATCGGAAACAGTTCATCAGGAGCATGCAACGCACACTGCGGTGGGGAGTTGGTAGAGGTCATGGGTATACCTACCGTCATTATAGACTGCCACGAAACGACAAAGGAGACAGATGCTATGAGTAACACGAAAGAAGTTCGAACAGTTGAGATGTACGAGGCTCTGAGAAAGCGCAGATCGCATTCGGATGAGTTCAAGAAGCGGCTGGTTGCCGAGGCGAAGGAGCCAGGAAAGTCGGTAGCGATGATCGCCTGGTTGAATCATCTGCCGGCATCACAGCTCCACAAGTGGGTGCAGAAGTTCGGAGGTGAATCGTGACTCTCACCGAACAAGAGTGGATACACATAGAGGATCTCAAGGAGTTGGATGACCTCGTGACGTCATACGACCTCCACACAGAACGACGCGACTACCTTCAGGCTTTCTTCTCAAGGAAGCTATGTGAGTGGTTTTGTTATATGCCAGATGATGAAACGTTTATGGAAATGGTTCTGTGCAACATATATTCCGACGAGGAACAAGGAGTGCTCATCATCCGTGAGGTTGAGGAAGGCGATGTAAATCAATGGACGCCCGATATCTGCTTTGAGGAGGTACAGTCATGATCAACCCCATCATCCTACATCCTGACAGCACTGTGTTCGTGTACTCGATACAGATCGAGGCACTGCCTCGTGACATAGAGGAAGTTTTCCGTGAGATCCAAGAGCATCCGTTGGTGCGAGACGTTGTTCTGGCGGCGGCTGGTCCGAAGGTGTAGATGGAAACTTGAAGATGTAACCCACTGGGATAACAGGTGTAAAAGCCTGTTATTCCATTTTTGGTGCCCCCTCCATAAATAGAAAGGTAGGAAGAACAACCACTACGACTACACGAGGTCAACATGAAGAAGCCAACGAAGCAGTTAATGATTATCGGGGACGAGATGAGCATCGAACGAATCGAGATGTTCGCAAGAATGCAGGCGAAAGAGAGCAACTTGACTATCGAGGATGGCACCAAGTATTTGGTTGCGGTCGGCCACGGTCAGATGCACGACCGCTATCACACGCTTGCACATGTAATGGAGCGCGACACAGAGTTCGCATAAATAGAATTCGACGGCTGACTAGGAAATAACAGTACTGGGCCGTCAACCGGAGTGGTTCCCGGGTTACATATACGTAGCATTACAGAAACAGGTTCCAAGAGCGTTCAGCTCACGACCCTCTATCGCCCGCTACTGCGAGAACCACGATAGAGGGTTTTTCTTTGGGAGAACGATAATGATTAAGTTAGACGAAATCGATGTTATGGATGCGAGTGAGTGTGTTAGTGGGCATATCGAAGCTGCGTTGATCATAGTTCACGATGAGCTGGGTGTGTCGGAACATCCTGATGCTCGAGTGACACGATTCACACTGGCCATTGAGGTTGCCAAGCTATTGCAGGTGGAAGAACACTTCTGGCTGTCACATGGTAAGGAAATCGAGTAAGCCATCATGAGAAAGACACGACGACCTGCCAACATCGAGGACATGAGCCAGTACACAGGTGAAGCTCCTAATGGACTCATTCCAAAGTTTCTGCAGCCCTATCTTCGTTACTCGATGATGTTTTATAGAGATCGAAAAGCAAGTCTCATCGCAAGCATTGATGAGAGCAGACAGTTACTGGAACACGGTCGCCAAGTGGGAGAGCAGATCACGATTGATGCCGCTCTGGAGTTCATCGATACAGGCTACAAGAACTTAAGATACTTGGAGCAGCAAGTTGCTGATGACTACTACGCCGATGATGCGGTGTGCTCGGAACATGGTATCTGGATCGACTTCAAGTCGTACTACAAAGACCAAGCTGAAACATGCTTCAACAGAGCTGAAGGCTTGAAAGACCTTCGAAAAGAACAGCTCACCGATGAGCAACGCACGAATCTCGAATCAGAGATCGATAAGCAGACACGATTCGCATACGCCAACCTCAAGAAGGCTGGTGGCATCGGCTGGAGCCGTCAGGGACGAATCATTGAGAAGTTAATGGAGAAAGAACATGGATAATATGGATGAACAACTGCTTGCCCTACATAGCAAGCGAGATGCGCGCATGAGCGAGTCTGTTGAGAAGGCAGAGGCTGCCGCTGAGAAGGCACGCCAACGTGTTGCACAAGCGGAAGCTCGAATCACAGAATTCGTAAAGACAGTGAGATCGAACAACGTCTACTTCCTGAGTGACTGTAACAAGTACGGTGTGACCGATGTTGATGGTAGGGGAAATACCGTCTGGACGTTCATAACTGCGGAATCTGCAAGCAAGTTCTTCAACCTTGTCACTACAGAAGACAAGCGAACGTTCGATGGTGTGCTACGAGAGCTCGACCGCATCAAGCTACGCAGCGTCAACTCATTTAATGTACAGCCTGCCTCGGTTTTGAACCTGATGAGCAGGGATGGATGGTTGAAGCCATTGAGTGGCGAATACGATCCTGTATTCGACGTGCTCATGCAGTCGCTGTCCGATGGTAGACAGAACGTTCGCGACCATATCGAGAAGGTACTCGTCTATAAGTTCCTGCATCCAGAGTGCTTCAAGCTCCCATGTATCACGATCAGTGGTGAAGGTGGAGCCGGAAAGAACGAGATGATCGAGAAGCTGCTCGCTGCCATCTTCGGCAAGCAGCAGATTGCGGTGCTTGGTACGGAAGAAGCGTTCGGCCCGTTTAATGGTCAGATGCTTGGTAAGACTGTCGTGTTCATCGATGAAGCACTGAGCGACAAGACCAATGCCGAGGCGCTTAAGCGTAAGGTTGGCAATGAGACGATCCAGATCAATATGAAGTACGGTATCCAGGGCACGTTCGACAACACGCCTTGGTACTGGTTGGGCGGAAACGGTACCAATGGTGCAGTCATGCTGGCTGGCGATATGACGGATCGTCGCTATTCGGTAATCACAGTGAAGCATTCAATCATGTACTGGGTAGCGAAGCATTTGAACATCGAGCTTGCGTCGAAGAACGTGCTTCCGGACTCGCACCCATGTGTCCAATGGTATGACCTGCATTCCATGTTCCTATCCGACCGTGAGCACGTAGCGAAGTGGCTGGGGTCTATTCTAGCCAAGTGGAAAAATCAGAAGTCACCACCAAGCGCACTGCACGATGCCGACTACTCCAAGATCCTTCGTTCACAGAAGTCTGTTATGGAAGAGATCATCGAGACGATCTTTGAGCATCCGAAGTTCACACATATCGAGGGTACAACACTCTACAGTGTGTACAAGATCATGATGAAGCGCGATAACCCAAGTGGTCGTCCAAAGGGTCGTAACAACTTCTACGAGGAAGTTAGATCGATCCTTGAGAAACGATATGAAGCGATCGAATACAAGCTTATGAATATAACCCTTGAAGGGAAAAAGCCAACGAAGGGTTGGGTATTCATGAACCGCTCCATTACCAAGTCTCAGGTGAAACGTAATCACGATCAGTACATCTCTGTCGATCATAGAGGTGTGGAATCGGTTGTTGAACCTGAGGTACCTGATGAGGAAGTAGTATATTCGTGATGTCCGTAACGTACTACGAAACATGCTGGGGGTGCTGGTCACCCCCCTTTTTTCGTCTGAAAGTAGTATGTTTGACGTGTTTCTAGCACATTCCAGAAGTGAAATGTGCTACTCAAGACCCTGAGTGGTTCTGCGGTTATACCCCGTTCTAGTACATTTAGTACATTTAGTATATTTGAATAAGGACTTCTCCCAGTGCTGTCGGAATGAATGAGTGTATGTCTTTCCGTGGGTAGGTGGTGGAATGTGCTACCGGTTCTCTTACGTGCTTCGCACAGTTTAACCCCCTTTCCTGTAGAGGGTGGAGGAACTGTGTTTCCAACTGCGTAAGCAGGACGAACCTCTTCACGCATTTTCGTCTCAGGCTGACATAGCGACTGTGCCACAGACGAATTCGTCTCACCCATGCCATCACCGTATTCTGAGGACCAAGAATGTCGGATGGTCTCCTACATACTGTTAGACATGACTTAGGAGATCATCATGAACACACTCACTCAACTCGTCAGCGACTTGCTCAACTTCATCGGCTTCGGCACGGATCCCAAAGGTGACGACTACTGGGAATACAAGTCATGAAGTACATCCTCGTTGGTATCGTTGCCGCCCTCCTGACTCACTCAGCTCTCGCTGCAACAGGACTGGCTATCGTTCTCGGTCTCATCCTCGAAGCGTGCATATCACTTCAGACACGCCAGAACTAGCACTACGGCCGCCTCCAAGCGTGTCCACAGCGCTAGTCCACACCAGGGCATCAATCCCATCATCACCGTCTTGTACGCGCTTGTAACCGTCTGAGCACTCAAGCGCTTCCCTGATGGACCAACGGAAGGGAAATTCCGGCGTCATTCCGTACGGCCGCCTTTACTGCATTATCCCATAGAAAAAGCGTCCACAAGGCACTCAATCTCCTGTTGTCTTATTCATCCATTCACACACCCATAAATAAAACACAATATGGAGTAACACTGCGATATGGCTGGACGACCAAAAGGATCTTCGGGGGTAAAACACATCATGACCCTAATGGGCCGTATCAACAATGCGGCTATGGAACGCCTCGCCAAAAAGTATGATGACAATCCTGGCCTGCTCACACCACTCGATATCTTCGAACATGTGATGAACGATCCAAACATGCCGTGGGGCTTCCGTGTCGAAGTTGCTGAGAAGGCTGCTCCATACTTTCACGTTAAGATACCAGCTCCTCCAGTTGCAACCGACCAAGAGGACAACAACGATCCTGCAACAGTTCATCCTCCTAAGACTCTCTCCATGGCTGAACTGACTTTACTGTTAATCCAAAAGCTGTCTCTCACTGTTGGCTTGACTCCAGACCAGTTGGCTCACGCCATAAATACGGTCAAGGAGAACAACAATGAAAACACAGGACCAACTGTACCAAGAGTTCCTAGCGACGACAGCTCCACAGAGGGCTGAGTTCGAGGCGAAGGTTAAAGCAGCGAGTGAACAGTTCGAAGCGTTCCGAAAGCCACATGATGAGCTTTTCGACGCTGAGACTGCTGACATTAAGTCAGCACTCATTCCAGAAGTAGAAGCCATCGACAAGGACCATCGTTACGCTTGCCACAAGGCTGTGCTCAAGTCTGGTATTCACAAGAAGCTCGACAAGCTTGAGAAGTATCGTCTCAAGAAGATGAAGCCACTCCAGGCTAAGTGGGATGCACTAACGGCCGACCATCAAGCCAAGCTTCGCGAGGTCGTCAATCCAAAGGCTGAAGAATACAACACACTGATCGAACGTCTCAACAACGAGTTCAATGAGCTGAACAAGCCTGCGCACGATGCTTACATGGCAGAAGCACAAGCACTTGAACGCGAACTGTTGAACACACCTGTTGATGAGAATAAGGGTGCTGTCGCAAACATCCCTGCAAGCGCTCTTGGTGCCGATGAAGCCACACTTCAAGGTGCTATCGATGCGTCACCCAACGTTTGACGATTACGAGAAGGCGATTGCCCAGAAGGAAATCGTCGCTCGTATCTGGCAACAGACGCTTGGTGATCAACCTCCCGATAACAATCAGCATCCTGACTATATCGAAGCTCGCAAGCAGTTGAAGCGTATCGAATGGTGGATCTACCCCAACGACAACTGCGAGATATTGGAGATCGTTGAGTAGCAGCCATAAATACCCCAGGTCCAATAAACACATAAAGAAAGGAGACCTTCAATGAACACGTACAACGTTACATACATGGCACCCGCTAGTGCCGAACTTACTGACAGAATCAATGCTACTAATTACGAGCCGCATCATGGTGGTGTGAACTTCTATCGAGGATATAGTCCGGGTTCAAAGGACTCTATCCTCGTTGGATCGTACTATAACGTTATTAAAGTAGTGCTCGTAGACCTACAGGGATGAAGTCAACAAGGCAACCTACATACGCAGAAGCACAGGAGCGCATTAAGCATATCAAGGTTGACCTTCGTGACCTTGGTTGGACAAGAGCGCAGCCTGAAAGCCCAATGAATCATGGCCCCATTCATACCCGTGACAAGGCAGAAGCTCTCTACCAAGAATGGCTGAAGCTTGACAACCCCTACAGCATCCCAATGGGCACAACGGATGAGTATCACGCCTATTGGTCATGACCGAACTAACAGACCTAACCCTTCAAGAGTTGATCAACATCAACTCAGTCGATGATCGCCGCAAGTGGAACTTCATTGAGACACTGTTCCCTGACTATGGCCCATACCGTCGTGAGCTCTACCAGAAGCATATGGAGTTCTTCTCACAGGGCAAGCCTTTCGACATTCGACTATTCATGGCTGGTAACCAGATCGGCAAGACATCATCAGGTGGCTGCTTCGAAGTTGCCTGCCACGTTATGGGGCAGTATCCGAACTGGTGGGACGAGATCGGAGGCATGCGTTACGAGTATGCGAACGACTGGTGGGTAGCTGGTGAAACGCTAAAGGACGTTCGCAACATTCTACAACGAAACTTCCTTGGGAAGAATGAGAGCCTTGGCTCTGGACTGTTGAGAAGGGACACCATCCTCTTCGAGGCGATGACGAAGCCAACGAAGACGGATACCTTTATTAACCAGATTCCAGTTCGCCATGCATTGGGCGGCACAAGTCTCATAACGCTCAAGTCATACGACCAGGGCCGTGAGGTCTTCCAAGGTGAAGCTGTCAACGTAATGCTTGATGAGCAACCGCCCGATGAGATCCTCAATGAGTGCGTCACCCGTCAGACAACCACTCGAGCAGATCGTCCATTAAAGATGATCCTGACGTACTCACCACTCAAAGGTATGAGCGGTGCAATGAAGTCCATCTTCCCACGCAACAAGGTGGAGTTTGGCGACTTGGGCAACGGTATCTACGTTGTCAACGCTAGCATGATGGACGTTCCACATATCACGGAAGAGAAACGCAACAAGTTGCTGGCGTTCTACCCAGAGCACCAGCGTCAGGCTCGCATGCTTGGCCTCCCAACGGTCACAGAAGGTGCCATCTATGGCATAGACGAGAAGCGTTTCGTTATCCCAGCATGTTTGATTCCAGACTACTGGCCTCGCATCGGTGGCCTGGACGTTGGCTGGAATCGTACTGCAGCTCTATGGCTTGCACATGACCGTGAGAACGGCATCTGGCACATATACCGTGAGTACTACGGTAGCAAGATGTTGCCAAGCGAGCACGCTGACCACATCCGCGCCAAGGGTGATTGGATACCTCTCAACATTGATCCTGCCAGCCGTGGTCGCAGTCAACGCGACGGTGAGCAGCTCATCCAGAACTACAAAGATCTGGGGTTGAACCTCGACCTAGCCAATAACGCTGTCGAGGCTGGCATCGAACAGGTGCTCACATTACTTGCCTCCGACCGCCTCAAGGTGCACAACACATGCACTAACTGGCTCGATGAGTACCGCCGCTACTCCAGAGACAAGGATGGAAAGGTCATCAAGATCGACGATCACTTGATGGACGCAACCCGCTACAGCATCACAACACACAGTGAACGTTCCACAGGTCGCGACCGTGCGCTCACAGAAATGGAATGGAAGGCAAGACGCGCACCAATCGTTGTGGAGCACAGCGACTTCGATATCCCAATGGGTGAAGACAGTTGGATGGCGTCATGACACATAAATAGAACAATTACCCTGGGACGGACATGGAAGATAACAACAACTACACAGCTGACATGGAAGATAGCATCAAGGACGACGATTCAGACGACTTGATGGCCGAGCTTGATGAACTTCACACGAAGGCAAAGACACTGTTTGAAAAGACATTGTCATCTTGGGCAGATGTCCACATGAGAGGTCGTGACGATATTGCATTCTACAATGGTGTTCAGGTCTCGCCTGAAATGCAGAGCTACGCAACAGCGAACAACGAGCCACTCATCACAGTTAACCAGCTCCCCAACTTTGTTCAACAGGTGGAGAACGAGCTTCAGCAACAGGATATGACCATTGTCTATGCCGCTACAGATAGCACAGGCAGTGATGAGACAGCTAACATCTATACCGATTTGGAGCGCGACATTGAGAACAAGTCACACTTCAAGTCACACGTTCTCCATGCAGCCGGCCACGAAGGCGCAATGGTCCCAGGTTGGGGCTTCCTCAAGGCTGAGCTTGTATATGAGAGCAACGATCCTAATAACCTAAATCAAGAAGTGCGCGTTAAGGCTGTGCACGATCCTTTCAAATGTATCTGTGACTTCAGCTTTGAAGAGCCAGATGCCTCAGATGCCAACTATTGGTTCGAATGGCAGACGTACCCGCTTGACATCTTCAAGCAGAACTGGCCCGGCGCAACACCAGCCAACTGGTCTACTCCCGATAGTGACCTATGCGGCCTCGACCCACAGGAAGGCATCACAGTATGTCGCTTCTGGTGGAAGGAAGAGGAAGTCATCACGTACTTCCTCATTGCCAATTACGATGGCACCCCCGGCGAGATGGTAGCCGAAGCATCAATTGATAGCCTTGTCGATAGTGAAGAAGAACCAGGCCGCCGCTATGCCGTTCTAAAAGATGGCAACAAGCGTATCGCCCTACGTCGTCGCGAGGTGACCAAGACGACCATTAAGTGGGCAGATATCTCAGGCTGTGAAGTGCTCGACCAGGGCATTTGGGCAGGTCCTGACCTTCCATATACGCTACTAGCCGGTGTCATCACACGAGTAGACGGTAAGAAAGAATTCCGCGGAATGATCCGCTTTGCCCGCGATGCGCAGAAGATGCTGACGTACTTGGCATCCAGCGTTGCACGTCGCGTAGGTTCCAGTACCAAGTCACCATATATCGTGGACATGTCGTCCATTGCTCCATACAAGAAAGTGTGGGACAAGGCGAACAAGCGCAATGCCCCATACCTACCATACAACGCATACAGTGGCGACCAGAATCAGCGCCAGAATCCACCACCTGTTCGTGCTGATCAAACGGCACAGATTGGTGACCTTCTCCAGGCATGCCAGAAATTCGAGGACGATGTTAAGCGTACTATCGGCATCTACGATGCAGGTCTTGGCGCAACACCGAATGACCAGTCAGGTATCGCTATCCAGACGCTTGCTGAACAGGGGCGTATTGCGAACAAGCACTTCGCCAACAACACAGTTCGCGCCATTCAGCGTCAGGGTGAAATCAACCTTGGCCTAATGCAGCGCGTTTACGACACACCTCGCGTCGTTCGCACGATTGGTGCTGATACGAAGTCTCGCTTGGTGAAGATCAACCAAGAGTTCGAGAAGAATGGCAAGATGGTGACGTACAACATGACGTCTGGTGGCTATGGAGTCACTGTGAACGTTGGCCCTGCATACGCAAACGCCAAGACAGCCGCTGTTCAACTGCTAATGCAGCTTGTTAAGAACTTCCCTGACATTGGTCCATTCGTTCAGGACATCATCGCTCGTAACATGGACTTCGAGGGTAAGGATGAACTCGTAGCACGTCTAACCAGGATGCTGGCAATGACAGCGCCAGGACTCATTGACAATCCCGATGAAGATCCTGTTCCACCTAAGGCACAGGCAACGATTGCACAGTTGCAGAAGATGGCAACGGATCTAACCAATGAACTCACGGCAACAACACAAGTTGTTCAGAAGCTCACCCAAGAGAAGCAGAGTGAGGCTTGGAAGTTTGAGCATCAAATGGAGCTTCAGCTACAGAAAACTAAGGACGAAATGTCCCTCAATGAGCGTCAAGCCCAGTTTGAGAAGGAACAAGAGGCACTTCGCGCCGAACGCGATGCTCTCGACAACCAAGCTAAGGCTGAAATGGCTCAAATCAATGCCCGCCTTGCTCACACTGAGAAGCTCCTCGAGGTCTATGCAGGTCTCGTGAAGCACCTTGGCCCGGGTGTCTTGGATAACCTAACTGCTCAAGCATAAATAACAACACAAGGAAGTCCCCATGAAAGAAATCAACATCGAAAGTTCAGTAGCCAACTCAGCAGCAGCGTGGGAATGGTCAGATTACGTCGATTCAATCGTAGCTACTGGCTCGAGTCAGGCGGTTACCGTCCCAGCTAATGCAACTCGTGTGGCTTTCGCGGCAACTGGCAACTTCTATGTGAAGTTTTCTAATGGTGGCACCGCTGCCATCCCAGGCGCCAGCGTAACAGATGGCACAGCATCGATTCTGAACCCAACATCTCGTCGCCTCGCAGGCTTGACGAGCTTCGCGGTCATTGCAGCTGCTGGTGTTGTCATCAACCTTAGCTGGCACAACAAGTAAGAATAATAAGGTTCGGAGGGTGAACCATAAATACCCTCAAGCTTACCGATGAGTCACAGAACATCGGGCCAAAATCCTAGGAAGAAAACCTATGTCAAACCCTGAAAATAACGGAGGTCTGGACCTTAACGATACATCTGTAGTCGATGCATTGATGAGCAATCTGGGCAATGAAGAGATCGCGAACCTTCCCCTTGGAAGTCCCGAACAGAAGGCTGCGCTGGAGAAACTCTCTGGCAAAACGGAACGAGCACCAGCCGGCTCAGACGATGAGGATGAAGACGAGCAAGAAGCAGACGATGAAGAGTCGGATGACACAAGTGGTGATGATGAATCGCCAGAGTCTGAAGATGACGACAAGTCTGATGAAGAGATAGAGCAAGAAGAGGATAAGAAGCCCAAGAAGGGTATACAGAAACGCTTCGATGAGATGACTAAGAAGATTGGTCAACTTGAGAAGCAGTTGGCAGAGAAGACCGGCGAAACGGATGCACCTGAAAAGGAGGACCCGCTTCCAGAGTTCCAGACAGCAAAGCCTAAGATGGCTACCTTCGAGAATCTCGAAGAGTACTACGAGGCACTAGCTGAATGGAATCACGAGAAGGCAGAGTTCAAGCAGACGGTAAGAGCCGAACAGAAGCGAATCGCAACTGACTGGGATACGAAAGTATCTGAGTACAAGAAGACAACAGAGGACTTCGACGAAGTTGTTAACCGTGATTCGGTGCTGGGTCTGAAATTCATGCAGCCTGCATACCAGTATATCGTCAAACAGGGAGATAACCCTGCTGTGATGTACAAGCTACTGAGCGATGAAGCGAAAGCTGAAGAGTTCAGAAAGGCTGATGCTGCCGATCAGGTAGCGATCTTAACTGAAATCAAGCTTGGTCTGACTTCAAACAAGAAGAACAAGACTACGGTAACAGCTGCTCCAGAGCCACCACCAACAAAGAAGAAAGGTGCAACGGCGACTGTATCAGCATATCGAGATGATATGTCGATCTCCGAGATCGAGAGAATCATCGCTAAGGAAAACAAGAATAAGTCGAGGCGTTAACGCTTCGATAACGAAACGATCTCAGGGAGAGACACATGACGGTATCAACAAACACACTCATTACGTCCAGCTTGGCACTTAAGACTTGCCTCGTGGCACTACGCAACGCTTGGACACTTGTTCCTCGCGTAATGCAGAACATCGATGAGATCTTCAAGAACTCAACGTTCAACCCAGGCTTCTCAGCCATCATCAAGGTTCCACCACGTTACCTATCCGGTACTGGTTCAACACTGGTAAAGAACGACACAACTCAGACACAGGTCACAGCGACCGTTGTTCAGCGTAACGCTGGTGTCGGTTTCACATCCAAGCAGTTGACATTGTCATTGGGCGATTTCAAGACGAACGTCGCAGATCCTCTAATGGCTCAGCTTGCAGCAGATATCGAATCAGATGGTTACACAGAACTGTACAACGGTGCACAGCAGCTTGTAACTCCTGGCTCATACACAGCAGGTGCTCCAGCTCAGTGGACAGGTGCAGAAATCAACACATTGCGTCCATTCAACGATGCACGCGCACGTATCAAGGATCAGGCAGGCACACAGAACATTTACGCTGCTCTATCTCCTGGAACACAGGGCGCAGTTGTAGATAACAACAAGGCGATCTTCAACCCAAATCCAACGATCAGTGATCAGTACCTAAAGGGTGTTCTCACTCGTTATGCTGGTATTGAGTTCGTTGAAACACAGGCAATTCCACGCTTCGTAGCTGGTACTCGTGCAACAACGGGTGCAACAGTTAACGGAACAGTGACTTCTGGCGCAACATCAGTTGTTCTAGCAAGCGCTGGTACTTCGCTAACGTACGTAGTCGGTGATCAGTTCACCGTTGCAAACGTGTTCGCTGTTAACCCACTAACACGCGTATCAACAGGCAAGCTACAGGTATTCACTGTGCAGACTCTACAGACATCATCCGGTGGCGGTGCAGTTACATTGTCATTCCTACCAGCAGCAACAACTTCTGGAAAGGATCAGACAGTAAACCGTGCTATCACAAGCGGTGACAACGTCACGTTCTATGGTGCAGCTTCGGTATCAACTGAAGTGAACCTAGTCTGGGATAAGGAAGCAGCTGTATTCGCAGCTTGCGATCTAGTATCCGACATGGACGGTGTCAAGCAGTGGAAGGAACGTGATCCAATCACGGGCGTTACACTACGTATGACCAGCGGTACAGACATCGTCGAAGATGAGGCAATCAAGCGTCTAGATGTGATGTACACATGGAAGACAGTACGTCCACAGCTCGTAGTTCGCGTACAGGGCTAATCTAGCCTTCGACAAGGAAGTCGAAAACAAGGGGGAGACTGGGAAACTGGTCTCCCCCTCTCTTTTCATAAATACCCCACACGTCCACTGATGGGGTATCAATGTCAACCTATAGAGATCTAACAACACGTTCAATGCGCCTCATTGGCGCCATCGCGAGAAATCAGACGCCATCAGCCCAACAGAGTAATGATGCTCTCGACAGGCTGCAGGAGCTGATCAATGCAGCTTCTGGTTCTCCCCTCATGGCATTTGCTACGGAAACACACCAGTTTACTCTAAGTACTGGTGTGACTTCGTACACCGTCGGGCCAACTGGCGTATTTGTAGTCCCCAACAGACCTATTCGCATTGATAGCGCACAGTCACGAGACAACACAGTGGCTCCGCCTGTTGACCTCGAAATGACTGAGTTGTCAACTACAGACTTCCAGAACATTCCTCAAAAGGATACAACAGGTACAAGACCGTACTTCTTCAACTACACACCAGATTATCCCAATGGAACACTGTTGGTGTATCCAAAGCCAAATGCTGGCAGCTTCGCCATTCGCATTAGCTTCCAGACAGCACTGAATGAAAACATCACATTAGATACAACTGTGACAGTGCCGCCTGCTTACAAGAAGTGGATGGCATATGCACTTGCTGTATCGCTCGCTCCTGAGTACGGCGTTCTCGATATTCCATCATCGATCATGCAAGGCGAGATGAACGCTAAGCAGACGATCATGAACAACAACTTCGAATCTGAAGAGATGGAGTTCGATCTTACGTCTCCTGGCAAGTTCAACATCTACTCAGGCTACCCAGTGCGTGGGAGCTAACCAATGGAGTTCAAGAATTTCATTGATGGAGCTTACTCATACAGAAACCTACAGGCTGACGCCCAGAACTGCGTCAACTGGTATGTCGAAGTGCTGGAGAGCGGTACTGCAAAGAATGCAACGATCAAGCAGCTCATTCCAACGCCTGGACTTGTGCCGGTTGTCACTGGATTAGGAACTGGCCGTGGTGGATATGTCGCAAGTAATGGCAGTGTGTTCTATGTGGCAGGATCAGTCCTCTACAAGCTGACTATCACTCCAGGGCCAATCGTTCCAACTGTATCAGCTACAAAAGTCGGCAACGTCGCTACAGGTGTCTCTCTATGCAACTTCATTGACAACGGTGTGAATGTGTTCATCTTGAGCTCTGGCTCGCTGTACTCATGCACGCTTAGTGGAGCTAGCTTCGCCTCTGTAGTGAATCCACTTGGCATATTCACAAGCATCGACTACATGGACACGTACATTGTCGGCTCACTGCAGAATACCGACCAGATCGCTTGGACAGATCCACTCAGCACGAACATCGATCCACTGAACTTCACCAGTGCTGAAGCTAACTCAGATCGCGTCATTGGTGTGCTGAACCTGAACGATGACCTATGGACGTTCGGAGCGAAGACGATTCAATTCTTCTACTCGTATGGCCAGGACAACATCATCTTCGCACCTCGCCCTAATGCCATCATCCAGCTTGGTACACCATCCCCTAACGCATTTAAGAAGATCGCAGACACAATCTGCTGGATTGGTGTAAGCGACAGAGGCGGACCTGCATTCTATATCGCATCAGCCTATACACCTGTTCGTATGAGCACACATGCCATCGAGCAAGTATGGGCGAAGTGCTCAGTAGCAGACTTGGCGCAGTCATCGGTTGAAGTGTACCAATGGGGTGGCCACGAATTCGCCCTGGTGAACATTCCAAACCTCGATTCTGTGTGGGTATTCGATATCACAACGTCGCGACTACTTCAAAAGCCTACATGGCACGAACGTAAGTCGAGCGATGGTGCTGGTACAGAATTCAAGTCTATCGCACAGGGCCATTTCTATGCTGGTGGCTACCACTTCTGTGGTTCATCCAGTGATGGGAACCTCTATGTACTGGATGAGAACACGTACACAGAGAACGGCAACTACCTACCTCGTGAACGTACGTCTCCATACGTCTCTCAGGAAGCTAAGACTATATTCCATGACCGCCTGCAGGCTGATTTTCTCGCGGGTGCAACAGCTGACGAAACTCTCGATCCACAAGTGATCATGACGTACAGCGACGATGGATTCACATTCAGTAATGATTGGTACGAAAGCGCTGGCATGACTGGTGCGTATAAGAAAGTCGTTCAGTTCAAGCAACTTGGATCATCGTATAACCGTATCTATCGTCTCCGTTGCACAGATCCTACGTACTGGGCTCTTTCCCGCGTAAGCATCGACCTTCGCGCCGGAGCTTGGTAATGGGCTCCTATGTAATCGTAGACAACCTACCGCCAGTTCCAAAGTCTGCTATGTATGTCAACGAGCAGATGTCAACAGAGTGGTTCAAATGGTTTCAGGCACTACGTAACCGCGTTGGTGGCCCATCTGGCGACTTGATTTACGACGCAGCCAATTCATCTCAGGCGACGGCCACACTGGAAGGTTACCTATTTGGTATTCGTGCCGAGCTAGAACAGAGCCTCACAGGTCTCATCGCGCAGACTATCGAACAGCTACAGTCGAACCCTGTAGATCCTACGGGCTTGATCACAGAGACGTATCAGCCACCAGTTGTCGAGATCGAGCCAATCGACAACATCAGTATCCAGTTCGCTGTAGGCGCTGCACTTGGATCATTTTCTGCCCAGTTGAACACTGGTGCTGGCCTTAGCGGCGGTGGAGCGATCACCAACGGTGCTGTTCTCACTCTCACTAATACGGGCGTTCTATCCAACGTAGCAGGAACAGGAATCGGCGTCAGTGGTGCAACTGGCAACGTCACGATTACGAACACAGGTGTGACAAGCATCGTTGCTGGTTCAAACGTCACTGTTTCCGGTGCTACTGGGGCTGTGACCGTGAATGCCACGAGACAGGCACCAGACTACCAAGAATTCGTTGCGGCCGCCGCTCAAACGGTATTCAACACGACCATTACAACCACAGCGAAATCTGGGTCAAAGTCGTATCTACAAGTCTATGTCAATGGAACCTTTAAGCAAGAAGGCGGCGGATTCGCCTATACCGTGACCGGAACCAATCAGATCACATTCATAGCTGGGTTAGCTCTCAACGATAACGTGGTCATCTATGGATGGAGTTAATTGATTCCCCATAAATAAGAAGAACAACAAGGAAGAACCATGTCCTATCAAGTTAAGAACGCATTTACCCTAGGCACACAGCTAACAACAACGCCTACATCGTATTACACAGTCGGAATCGGTGCCGATACACGTCTTGGTGCATTCACCGTCACCAATCAGAACGCTTCCGGCGGTGCGAACGTAACGTATAGCGTGTACTTCGTGCCCCAAGGTGGTTCTCCAGGGCCTGCGAACTGCATTATCAATGAGAACACCGTTGTTGCAGGCAAGTCAGATCCGGGTGGGTATGTAACGCTTGGACAGGTGCTCCCTGCAGGCGGATCCATCTACATGAAGGCCAGCGCAAATTCTACATTGTCCGTATTCGGTGGCATCACAGAGTTGGTATCGTAATGAGTTTTATGGTGTGTTTTCTACCGGGCATGAGCCGCCAGCTTAACTTGTATACAGATAAGAACGAGATAGTTGAGAAGGAGCTTGTACAGCTCCGCAACCAGATCAGTGAAGCGAACAGTGCAGAGAAGATTGAACAGTTGAGTGAAGTGCTTGCAGAGTATCCACAACTGAACAACATGCAAACGGATCACTTCAAGCTGACCGGCCTGTATATGAGAAAGGTCGTCATCGAGAAAGGACAGATTATCGTTGGCAAGATTCACAAGAAGGAACACTTCGTTGTGATCGCCAAGGGCAAGTTCGGGGTATCGACGAACCATGGTGTTCAGCAGATCTATGAAGCTGGTGACATCATCGTTTCAGATCCAGATGTTCAGCGCGTAGTCGTTGGCCTAGAAACAGGAGTGTTTCTCACAGTTCATAGAACTGATGCTGAAACACTGGAACAGATTAAGGATGACCTCATGCAGAGTCCAAAGATCGACCTGTATGACGCCAATAACATGCTGAAGGATCCGCAGTTGGCGTATGAGCGTAGAAAGGAGTTGAAGTAATGTCATGGATTGCAGTTGGAGTTGGAGTTGTATCGATCGCCAGTGGCGTGATCAATAATAAAGCTGCGGCCTCGGCTAACAAACAGACGCAGGCAGGTATCGCATCGGCGGCGAACACCATTCAACAGAGTGGTGATAAGGGTGCAGCACTGCTAAATCCTTACACAAAGGCGGGCACAAGTTCACTTCCTGTCGTTCAACAATCTCTACAGGATCAAAGTGAAGCTGGTGCAGTGGGAACGAAGGGTCTCGAAACAGCAAGCTCTCAACCACTCGATGTCAAGGGTTTCCTTGATCCAAGTGCAGCGTTTGCTACCAAGCAAGGGACAGATGCTATCCAGGCTTCAGCAGCAGCTCGAGGTAATCTCGTAAGCGGTGCGACATTGAAGTCGCTCACCAAGTATGCAACGGATGAAGGCACCACGAACTACAACAACGCAGCACAACTCGCACTTGCTAACAAAGGCCAGAATATCAATGCATCTGGTCAGCTTGCTGGTCAAGGTACGAATGCACTATCAGGTCTATTGAACATCTATGGTACTGGTGCAAACGCAGCTGGCACACAGGCGAACATCGTTGGTAGTGAAGGTACGAATATCGCTAACCTTCAAATGTCAGCAGCTAATGAATCAGCGGCTACGACAACGGCTAAGGCAAGCAACACTTCTGGAGTACTCGGTACTATCGCAGGTCTGTTCTCGGATGAGAATGCGAAGGTACCAGTGGGTTCCAAGACACCCACGCCAGCTCCACAGAGCAAGCTCGATGCGGCATACGACAACTGGAAGGTTGACTCAGGAACAGCGAAGCCAACGGCGGCTGCTCCAGGCTCGGGTGCCAGCGGCTTGACATTCCTTGGCCAGCCACTGTTCCCAAGCAACACAGCACCGACATCTCCTATCACACAGCCAAGACCTGTAATGGCAAATCCAATTCCACCAAGCGTGATGAACATCCCAGGTGGCCTCTGGTCTGATATTCACTCCAAGGATGCACTAGGCGATGTGAACGATGCAGAGATCGATCGTTTCCTATCGTCTGTAAAGCCAAAAGAATTCAAGTACAACGACAGTGCGAAAGCAGCAGGAGCACCAGATGGTGATCAGACTGGTGTCCTCGCACAGGATGTTGAGAAGAGTAAGATCGGCAAGCGCCTCGTCACGAAAGATCCAAAGACAGGCTACAAGCAGATCGATGTACCGCAGACGGTTGGCACATTGCTCGCAACAGCGGCATCACTAAATAGCCGTTTGAAGAAGGTAGAAGGACGCAACAATGGCTGAGTTAATGACAAGACCGTTTCTCACTGTTAACGAGATGGAGTCTCCACAAGCGAGCTTCTCTTCAGGCTATGGGCTCGGTTCGAATATGAAGTCGAACATCGACACACAGAATCAGAAGAACGATTTCAAAAAGATCTCTGAACTTGAATTCAAGACGATTCAGGATAGCGTTTCAAACGCAGCGAATCAGGCGCAAACATCTCAGACAGCTCCTGGTTCTCAACCACTGCCTCAGGCAACACCAGCACAGGGCACAGGTTCTGCACCAGTTCCAGCGGCTTCAGCTCCTCAAGCTACGGTCCCAACTGGCGCCGTAGCACGACCACAGCAAGCTACTGCCGGTGCAGCTCCACAAGCGCCTGCATCCGCTCCAGCTGCACCAAATCAGCCAGCACAGCCAACTGCTGCTGCTCCTGTAGATGCATCAGTTCCAACACCAGTAGCAGCCCAGCCAGCTTCTGTGGCAACACCTACACCTTCAGCACAACCAGCCGCATCTCAAGGTCAGCAGTCAAATGCCCATCCAGTTGAACAACAGCTTCGCACAGCTCCTGTAATCGGTAATGGCGTCAACACTATTAGCGACAGCGTGTATCAGGCTCGTGTTCAAGGTGTAACCAAGATGGTTCAGGATGGCACGATCAGTGCAGCTAGTGGTAAAGCATACATCGATACGATGACAGCAGCTCGTGACGCTCGTATCAAGTCAGCTGTTGATATCTCAGACAAGCTCTCTCAGATCAACGAACGTGACACGAATGCTCAGGAAAAGAAGGTAGCCACCGCGTCAGCGATTCGCAAAGAACAGGACAACCAATATGCACAAGTGTATCAAGTCCTGAAGCAGCAAGGTCCTGATGTCGCTCAACAGTACGCGAAGGAACTTGGTATTGGTGTTGACCTAACGAAGACAACTGATCTTTCAACGCTAGAGACACGCGCCAAGCGCAGCGATACATACAAGGATCTCCTAGCAAGCCAGAAAGGCGAACAGGAAAATGCACAAGGTAAGATGAACGACAGCGAAATTCCTCCAGGCTGGAGAAACGTTGGCGGTGCATGGATCAAGCCAAACGGTGAACGTGCTAGCGGTGCAGAGATTGAATCTGCTATCGGTGCTGATCAAGCATTCAAGCTTGCTAAGTCACGCGCTGGTGCAACGAATGTTACAGTTGGTCAAGAGAACGCATTCGCTAAGGGCGTTGGTGAAGGCGATGCCAAGAACCTGGAATCAATCAACAACGACCTAAACATCTCGAAGGATGCATTCCGTAACTACAAGCAGATCAACGACATCGTCACGAAGAATCCAAACATCATCGCCGGCCCAGGTGGCGGCATCAAGACATTGATTAAGCGTGTTACAGGAAGCTCTGATGACAAGTCTACAGACCTATTCGCTCGCGACATGGTGAAGCAAGCTCAGGCAAACCTAGACCTATCGCAGGCTCGTGCCAACAAGGGACAAGGTTCACTGTCAGATTCAGAACGTGCGCTCATGCAACGTGCAGCATCTGGTGATACGAACTTCACTGGTCCTGAATTGCAGGTGTTCGCTAAGGCAATGATGAAGACGGAACAGATCAAGCAGAAGAACTTGAATTCACACATTGACAGTATCCAGAAGCGTAATCCTAAGACAGACGTTACATCGTACAAGCAGGATCTTTCATCCGATTCAACTGTTGATAGCGCAAGCTCACCAGCTGAAGCGGCAGGCGTCGTGCCTACACAGAACATCGCAGCCAAGTACGCCAAGTATGCGGTTGGGGGTCAGTAATGGCCGGTCAAGATTCAACAGAGCAATCGCGTCGCATGGCTGGCCCTGATGGCAAGATGTACGACATCCCATACAGTCAGGTTGAGTCCGCACATAAGGATGGTCTTGAGTTCACTACGAACATGATCGATCCAAAGGATAACAACAAGACGTATTCCATTCCTAACAGCCAGATGGATCAGGCTCGAAAGGATGGCTTAGACGATATGAATGCGCCTCCAACGATGACGACACCGTATGAGCAGAAGCTACATGATCAGGATCTACAAGCTAGTCAAGATGCAAAGGGCGTCCTTGGTCGAGCTAAGGATTCATTCACACACGAATTCCTAATGGGTGGAGCAACCGACATTCGCAATATGACTGATGCAGTAGCACCTATGGCTGGTGAGGTCGAAGGGCTTGGACAACTATTCGGTCGTGGTGCTACAGGCGCTGCGAAGACATGGGATGCTGTGACGAAAACACGCATTGGTGCAAAAACACTACAACAGGACACAGGTCTCGTTGACCGCTTCGGTGCACCTATTACGAAAGAAGTCACGGAAGGTGGAAAGACACTTGCGAATGCCGCCTGGGATAGCTCAAAGGCTGCCGCAGGCGCTACTGGAAGGGGCGTTGTTTCACTTGGCAAGTGGTTGGGTCGCAAGGCCATAAATATAGGCACCTACGGAGCTGGCGGTTACGCACTCGGTAAGGGCATCAAAGAGGTTAAGGATAACGCATCCGATTAACTACAAGGAAGTCATGACAGGTCTACTAGCTCCACAGGTCCCATTTCGATACACAGATAACAACGGCAATCCACTGGTTGGCGGTAAGGTCTGGACGTATATCAACCAGACAACGACGCTTCAGACAACGTATAACAACGCTGCACTCACTAGCGCGAATCTGAACCCGATCATTCTCAACAGCCGTGGTGAGTGTGATATCTACTTGCCAGCTGGTAAGGCGTTCACGTTCAAGATCACTGATAGTCTCGACAACGTTCTCAAGACTGTGGATGGCATCTACGGATCTAGCCCAGCTGGTAGTGGTGGATGGATAGACGTAAAAGCATATGGAGCTGTTGGTAATGGCACCACAGATGATACAGCGGCTATTCAAGCTGCTGTTAATGCTGCTCGATCGCTTGGTCTAACACTTTATTTTCCTGCTGGAACTTACAAGACCACAAGCTCCATTTCTGTCAGTGGTTACATTCACATGCTCGGGGATGTTGTTCTCAGCTCCATCATTAGCTTTACACAGTCCAACCAGTCTCACTTCGTGTGGACAGGTGACATGGACTACTCGCTTATCGAGAACATCACCTTTCAGGGTCCAGGCTCACCTACACTTGGTCAGACAGGTATCGGTATCGAAAGCTACCACGGCAGCTCAACGAAGCATGTCGTATTCAACCAATGTCTCATTCAAGACTATCCACTGTACGGTGTATTTATCACGGATAGTTACAACTGTAAGTTCAACAACACGAACTTCTACCGTAACGGTGTCCGTGCGGCTTTGGCTACAAGCGATACCTATGGTGAAACGAATGCTCAGGGTGCCGGTATCGGTCTTGGCAACGTAACGTTCAGTTCAGCTTCGAGCACAGGCAATGTCTACGACAACTGCTACTTCGCACAGAATAACATTGGTGTCAAGAACATCAGAACATCAACTATTGCTCGTGTGTATAACTCAAGCTTCATTGGTTGTATCTTCGAGTTTAATTTCACTGGTATCGACCTACGTAGCACCAATGCTACGAACCCTGGCAATAGCAACATTCTAAGCGGCTGCTACTTCGAACAGAACCTATATGCGGGATCGTTCCTAGAGAGCGCTGCGTTCTACGGTGGCTTCCTCTATAACACCACCGCTGTAGGTACTACAGGTCTGCCTCCTGATACGTCTTTACAGGGACCAGACGGTATCAACTTCACTAGTCGCTTCGTGCGCAACACGAATGCACAGTTCAGAGTCGGTAACTATGAGAATAACGCCGATATCCAGAACATTCTGAGCATCAACAAGCTAAGCACAGGTGGCTATGTCGACAACCTTGTTGTTTCCCAAACGGGAGCGATCAAGCTTATCGTTGACGCTGGAAACTATGCAAGCGATCCGACGAACGTTGCGACGATTCACGCCGGCGCTGGTAATCCAGAAGGCTCACGCACAGCCAATTCTGGTTCATTGTACCTAAACAAGTCTGGATCAGGTGCAAGTGATCTTCTGTACGTTAAGAGTACCGATTCAACGAACACCGGTTGGGTAAATTTCGGATCGCTATTTGGTCCAACAGCGAGTCGCCCAACACCAGCTCTATCTAATAAAGGTCAACACTACTACGACACAGATACTCTCAGAGTCGTAACGAGCAATGGTATTGACGTATGGCGTGAATATAATGGTCTTACAACCGTTAAAGACACGTATGCCAATATTCCTACTGGTATAGAAGGTGCTCAGTTCTGGGCTAGTGACCTTAATACTGGCTTCATCTACGACGGAGGAATTTGGCGCTCTCAGTTTTACACACCAACGTTTGGTGGAACCACGAATGCTGGTAGCGTAACTATGCCTAACCGTGGCGGTGTCTTTATCGGCACAACCACAGGTGCTGTAGTAGCGACATTCAGCTTGGTGCTACCAGCTGCTGCTAATTCAGTGAGCGGAGATTCATGTAAGTTCTCTATGAGCAATGGTGTTACGACGCTAACAGTATCAGCTGGTGCTGGTGCATCTGTCGTGAACGCTCCAACAACAATGACAGCAGGTCAGCGTATCGAGTTTATCTATAACACCGGTACAACGTCTTGGTACAAGGTCTAATAATTCGAACAACAAGGAAGACCAATGCTTGATCTTAATTATGGAAATCTCACATTCACTCAGGGCACTGTAACAAGTGTCGCGCTAAGTGACGGATCATCGACACCGATCTACACCGTATCAGGCTCGCCTGTAACAGGAAGTGGAACACTGTCTCTTACGCTGTCAACTCAGACAGCGAACACTGTACTTGCAGGTCCAACGAGCGGTTCAGCAGCACAGCCAACGTTCCGTGCAATGGTTCAGGCTGACTTGCCTGGCAGCATTGCGAAGATCCTATCTGTGCAGACGCCAGCGGCGGATACTATCAGTGCACCGAACAACACAACAACGAACTTCGCAACGAGCTATACGTTCGCGACTAATACAATCACAGCAACTAGCGTTCACCGTGTCACGATGCTTTTCAAGTCCATTGCAAGTGGCGGTGCTCTAACGACAGCATTCAAGAGCACATTGGGTGGCGTTGATGCATGTTCATTCGCGTCAGCTAACCAATCAGTGGCTGGTACGTACTTGTTCACTTTACAAGTGTTCATTTGCGGTTCTGCAGCCCCAAGCGCTGCATCGTCTGTCACCATTGCTCCAGCGGGGAGCTGCATGGCTCAGTTGGCTTCATTCACACCATTCAGCAAGATGACTTCGACAGTTCCAACGAACTTCGCAACGAACGGAACACTTGTGTTCCAGCCACAGTTCCAAGCATCAGTGAACACCGCTGGTAACTCTCTCCAGTTGCTTTCGATGATTGTCGAACAGTTGAACGCCTGAGGATAAATACATGACCCAACCTCAGGACGGACACATGTTCAAGCACATTCTCGATATCGCCTCGGCAGCACTGGCTGGCCTAACGGTTATTCACGCCCTGCCATACATCGCTGCTGGCTTGTCCATCGTCTGGTGGGCAATGCGCTATTACGAGAAGTTCACCGGGAAAGTCCTTGGTAAGCGTTCAATCGACTGACGATGAACGCTCTGCTTGCCAAGATCCGAACACTAGCCACGAAGGGATGGAAGTCGAAGACCGTCTGGCTCGGCTACCTAACGATGATCCTGGCTGCCGGACAAGAGATTCTAAACCAGTTCCAAGTTGTCCTGAGTCCTCACCTATATGCCCTTGTTGGAGCGGTCCTGGGCGGTTTAATCGTGGCCTGTCGTCTATTAACGAGACTTCCCGTCGAACAGAAATAACAGTGCCAATCAGCCGTTGACTATAAGACCGTCGTCCGCCATCGCAGTACCGGAGTCAGTCGATGGCCAAGAACGAACCCGAAGTCGAAATCAATCCCGTTACCGATCTCCCCTACACGCTATTCGACAAGGCAGGCGACCTAATCATTCATGTGGAATCGCTACTCACGTGTGCCAAGTACAGCCTTCAGTACAAGGACCACCCTGGAACGCTCATCGATGGTGAAGAACCCGTTGAGGGCAATGACGAAGAGATCAAGCTGCTGCATAGCTGCGGCAAGCTGCTTCACGACGTCTACGAGCTGCTCGATGCCGATGAGTCGGCCCGCAGTAGAGAAAGGAGAGCGAACGAGAAACGAACCAAGAAAGGGAAGCGCAAGAAGAAGTGATGCTTCATCAACGCATAGCGTTGGCCTGCATCAGAATCCTAATCAGCGATATGACCAAGAAATCGAACTTCGACCACGAATCGTAAGTCGATGATTTCTATAGCGTAAATGGTGGGCCGTGTAGGAGTCGAACCTACGACCAAGAGATTAAGAGTCTCCTGCTCTACCAACTGAGCTAACGGCCCGGATACTGTCCTACCGGGAAGGTGGGGTGGACGATGGGACTCGAACCCACGACGGCCGGGATCACAACCCGGGGCTCTACCAACTGAGCTACGTCCACCATCGTCAAGAGCCCGTGCCGATTCAACGGCTTGCGCCTGCCTTGAACCTTTCGGCAAGCCTTCAATGATACTGAAATCTGCAGGCTCACGCCAAGCGCCCCATGTCCTTTCACCCAAGCGGCGATGCCTTCGCCCGCGCGGCGGCAAAGTATCGCCCCCATGCGCGGGGCGGCGAAGTATATACGAACTAAAGCGGCTGGGAAGGCGCGCTTCCGAAGACACTCGAACACTGCAGCTGCGGCTTGGGTGATCTGGGGAAGCTCTGCAAAATCAATGCACTGCAAAATGGCGCGCCCGGCGGGACTCGAACCCACGACCACCGGCTTAGAAGGCCGGTGCTCTATCCAGCTGAGCTACGGGCGCACAAACGAGGTCGGTGCTCTGGCGAGGTCAATCGCTAGCCGCACATTGTGATCGATACCGCCGATACGCGGAAGATGCGTTCCACGCGAGGCTCCTCTTCTCGCCGCCAAGGGCATTTATCGATTGCTCCAATTGAGGTTGGGCCGATGCCAGGGTGCCGACCCCATTGGAGAGTTTGACTCGATGACAGAAATCCCGGCGTTCTCGCGGTCCTTAAATGAACGCGCCGCGCACTTTAAAAAACTCAAATGCGTCAGATACATGCGTGTCGATATATAAATGTGATCCGCGTGTCAGAGTGAATCAATTGCAATTGCCGCGGCACCTCATTTCCATGCCCGCTTGGCTGGGATTCTCGAAGGGGGTGTCCATTGCTCGAAAACCTGATGACCGTCGCAACAGCACGTCGCATCAAGTCGGTCGGCCGTTCGCAGCTCAAGACGCGCCAGCTCGCATTGCTCGTTCATCTCGATGAGGAGCGGACCCTGGGGCGGGCAGCCGTGGCTGCGGGTCTCACGCAGCCGGCCGCCTCCAAGCTGCTACGGCAGGTCGAAAATGCCCTCGATGTGAAACTGTTCGAGCGGCATGCCCGCGGCATGGCCCCTACCTGCTACGGCGAAATTCTCCTGCGGCACGCCCGGTTGGTTTTGTCCGGACTCGGGCTTGCGCGGGAGGAAATCACCGCTCTGAAATCAGGCCTCTCGGGCAAAGCCGCGATCGGCGCCGTGTTGAGTCCGGGTAGCCACCTCGTTCCCATGGCGATCGCGCGAGTGAAGCAGCGCTATCCGGGCATCCTCCTTTCCATTGAGATCGATCCCAGCCGGCAGCTCGTGCAAAGACTCGTGCAAGGTCACCTCGACATGGTCATTGGACGGGTGCTGGAGTCTGACCGCGCGGATGAGCTCGTGTACGAACCGCTCGCCGCGGATGAGCCGCACGCCGTCATTGCGGGCGCACAGCATCCGCTCGCCGGCCGCGATGACTTGGATCTCGAGGATCTCATCGATCAGCCCTGGATAGTTCCCCCTCAGGGCACCCTGGCGCGCGACAAGTTGTTCGGCATGTTCATGCAACGCGGCCTGTTCCTGCCGACCAACGTAGTGGAGACACTTTCATTCCCGGCTATCACCGCCCTGCTGCAGCAGGGCAACTATCTGGTGGCCCTTCCGGAGCATGCCGTGCAGTCCTGCTGCAAGGCCGGAATACTGACGGTGGTCCTCAGGAATCTGCCCCTGGGCGTCGGAGGCTTCGGGCTCATTACGCGTCGCCATCACCCGCTGTCGGCTGGGGCCCAGTTGCTGCTCAATACCGTCCGCGAGCTAGCTAAACAGATCTATCCGCTCGAAGGCTACGAGGCCCCCGGCGCAGCGCTCGCTCATGTTTGATGAGAATCGCCGCGACATGCTCCGTGGCGCGGCTGCGGTGGCCGTCCACTCGCTCTTGGCAGGCACCATGCCTGCCCTCGGGCTCGCAGCATCTACCCAGCCGGACTCCGCGGCGCAGCCGCTCACGGCCGTGCCGCCTCGCGAACGGCTGCTGCTGGATTTCGGCTGGAAGTTCTTTCCAGGCCACGCGTGTGATCCATTGCACGATCTGGGCTTTGGATCGAGCCAAAGCGACTTCGCCAAAACGGGGGCTTTCGAGTTCGCCACCGAGAAGTTCGATGACTCCGGGTGGCGCTCCCTCAACCTGCCACATGACTGGGCAGTCGAGCTGCCGTTCGTGCGCGACGAAACTCTGCAGAGCCACGGCTACAAGCCACTCGGGCGAAAGTATCCGGAAAACTCCGTCGGCTGGTATCGCCGTGGTTTTGACATTCCGGCCACCGACTCTGGCCGACGGATCGTCGTCGAGTTCGACGGTGCCTTTCGCAGCACGCTCGTGTTTGTCAACGGCTGCCTCGTCGGTCGAAATGACAATGGCTACGCCCCGTTCCATTTCGATATCAGCGACTTCGTGCGATACGGTGCGCGCAACATACTCATGGTCCGCGTGGACGCCACGTTTGGTGACGGTTGGTTCTACGAAGGCGCGGGAATCTACCGGCATGTGTGGTTGACCAAAACGGCGCCATTGCATCTGGGCCCATGGGAGAGTTACGTTCGAGCGGACGTAAAGCCCGACGCGGCGACCCTGTCACTCGCCACCGCGCTGGAAAATGAGGACACTGCAGCTTCACGGGCAACCGTGCGTTGGAAGATCCTCGACGCGCAGGGCCGAACCGTTGCAACCGCCCAATCGGAACCTCAATCCCTAGCACCTGGGGGCAAAGCGACGTTCACGGCCAACGCTACACTGCCCTCCCCGTCGCTCTGGTCACCCGACAATCCGTATCTGTATTCGGCGCTGGTGTCGGTCGAAAGCGCGGGCCGCACTCACGATGCCGAACAAGTCGTGTTTGGTGTGCGCACCATCGCCTTTGACGCCGATAAGGGTTTCTTCCTGAACGGCCAGCCCCTGAAAATCAAGGGTACCTGCAACCATCAGGATCACGCCGGTGTCGGCGCGGCTTTACCGGATCAGCTGCAGAGTTATCGGCTGTCGATACTGCGGGAGATGGGTTCCAACGCGGTTCGCACCTCACACAACATGCCGACACCGGAATGGGTGGCGGCCTGCGAGCGCATGGGCATGATGATGATGTGCGAGACGCGACTGATGAGCTCGAGCGCGGAAGGGCTGGCCCAGCTCGAAACCATGATCAAGCGCTACCGCAACTCGCCCGCCATCATCCTCTGGTCAATGGGTAACGAGGAATGGAAGCTGCAGGCGACTTCACAGGGTGAGCACATCGTAGCCAGCATGATCCGACGAGCCCACCAGCTCGACCCGACTCGCATGTGCACCGCGGCTGTCAACGGCGCGTATGGCCCGGGTATATCGCAGGCACTGGAGCTCGAGGGCTTCAACTACAACCTGGGCTCAGTCGAGAGCTACCATCGCAGTCATCCGCGTCAACCCCTGGTTGGATCGGAGACCGCCAGCACCCTTTCGACGCGCGGGATCTACCAGACAGACAAGATCCGCAACTGGGTCAGTGCGTACGACGTGAACCAGACCGACTGGTCCGAGCTCGCCGAGCAGTGGTGGAAGTTTTATGCCGCGCGGGACTACCTGCCGGGCGGATTCGCCTGGACCGGGTTCGACTATCGCGGCGAGCCCACCCCATATGGCTGGCCCTCGATCAGTTCGCAGTTCGGCATCCTCGACCTGTGCGGTTTTCCCAAGGACAACTTTTTCTACTACCAGGCGTGGTGGGGACGCGCCCCGGTGTTGCATTTGTTCCCGCACTGGAACTGGGAACAACGACTGGACGAGCCCGTGTCCGTCTGGGTGCATTCCAACCTGGAGGAAGTTGAGTTGTTCCTCAACGGGCGCAGCCAGGGCAGACGCAAAGTGGAGCCCCTGACCCACCTCGAGTGGCAGGTCAAGTACGAGCCGGGTGCGATCGAAGCACGCGGCATGAAGAACGGGAAGGTTGTCATGACCGCGCGGCGCGAAACCACGGGCACGCCACAGACGATCCGCCTGAGCGCCGACCGCACCGAGATCGCTGCCGACGGCGAGGACATCTCGCTTGTGCGCGTGGAAGTGCTCGACAGCGCGGGCCGGCCGATACCCACCGCGGACAACCTCATCAAGTTCCGAATCAGCGGCCCGGGAGTTCTGCTTGGCGTAGGCAATGGGGATCCCAACTGTCAGGAATCCGACAAGGCACCGATGCGCAGTCTCTTCAACGGCCTGGCCCAAGTCATCGTGCAGGCCACGAAGACTCCGGGAGCGATCGTAATCGAAGGCTACACGGAAGACTTTCCCGGCCCCAAGCTGCCGCCAACGCGGCTGTCGATCACTACCCGGCAAGCGCCTCTGCGTCCGGCCGCTTCCTAAGAGCGCCTCAAGCGGCCGGCGCGCTGCAATTTTGCTCGATAAAGTCAGCGTGCTCCGGCATTGCAAGCGCGGTACGGGTAGTTACATCCGCGATGTGCCGTACGAATTTGCGCAGATTCTCCAGCGGCAACGAGTCAACCGCCGGGTCATAGCCGACCGGCGTGATTCCTTGACCCAGCATTACGGCGATCCAGCTGTGCTCGGTGAACAGATCCTCCGGATCCGGCAAAACCGCTCCGTTCACGCGAAACAGATCGATCTTGTCCTGCAGCGACCGGGGAATTCGCATCTCGCGGCAGTGCCGCCAGAATGGGGTGTCACAGCGATCGGTCGCCTTGTAGTGCAGGATGATGAAATCCCGGATCCGGCGGTACTGGTCCGTCATGTAGTGGTTGTAAGCGTCCATGGCAACCCTGGAGAAGCTGCGATCCGGAAACAACGCCAGGAGCCTTGCGATGCCAGCCTGTATCAGATGGATGCCGGTGGACTCGAGCGGCTCGAGGAATCCGCCCGCCAGGCCGATCGCCACACAGTTCTTCTCCCACAGACGCTGGCGGTGGCCCGCCGCGAATTTCAACAGACGGACATCGCCACAGACGGGACCATCCAGTTGGAATAGCAGCCGTGCTCGAGCCGCACCGTCGCTGATGAAATCGCTGCAGTAGACATAACCGTTTTCAGTCCGATGCTGAAGGGGGATGCGCCAGCGCCAACCCACCACATCTGCAGTAGAACGCGTGTACGGCAGCAGAGGCACAATCCTTTCACATGGCGCCGTGACCGCTCTATCGCAGGGTAACCAGCGCCTCCAGTCCTTGAATCCGATCTTGAGTGCCTGCGCGATCAACAGGCCGCGCAAGCCGCTGCAGTCGAGGAAGAGCTCTCCTTCTACCGTGCGCCCGTCCTGCAGTACGACCCCGGTAATGAATCCATCGTCCGATCTCAACTTTGCCTCGACGATCTTGCCCTCCATACGCCGCACTCCACGAGCCTCGGCGTATCTGCGCAGATAGGCTGCATACAGGCCCGCATCGAAATGGAAGGCATATCGCAGCGAGGACAGAACGGTGCCTGGACCTCCCGTCGGCCGTGTGAACCGCTTGAGTCGCGCGGCAACGGAGCACAGATTGTGCTCCGCGAGCTCACCGGGCCCGCCTTCCCCGAGGTGACGCAGCTTGAGCCAGAATTGATGAAACTTGATCGCCTGCAGGTCCATCCCGTAGGTACCAAAGGGATGAATGTAACGACTTCCGCGCGCGCGCCAGTCGACGAACTCGATTCCGAGGTTGAAGGTGCCCTGGGTGTGGCGAACGAAGTCGTCCTCATCGAGCTCGAGCAGGCCGTTGAACGTGCGGATCGAAGGGACGGTAGCCTCGCCGACTCCGGCCGTGCCGATTTCATCGGATTCGATCAGGGTCACGGACACTCCGGCATGCACAATCATGCGCGCCAGAGCCGCAGCGCACATCCAACCGCAGGTTCCGCCGCCTACGATCACGATATTCCTGATCGGGCCCGCATGTAAGGAGGTTGTATCTAGCATGCGGCGAGCGCACCGCGCCGATCTATAGCGCTTGACCCCGTATTCGGAGCACGAAAGCATGTTCACCGGGCAACGTTGGCGGAAGTTTGACGACCAGCCCGGTGACATCGCGAGTGAAAGACAAGCCTGTATCCAATCCAAGCATCTCGACACGCTCGACCTTGCCGGGCGTGCCCGACGCGAGCGATTTCAGTGTAACCGTCGTGGAAGGCGGCCACCCTAGCAGGATGGCATACAGCGCGTCCCCCTTCCTCGTGAAGCGAATGTCCTCGCCCGAGAACGCCTTCGCCTTCTCCTCTCCAAACATCCCGGCTTTGACCTCTGTCGGGCCTTCCCCGAATACCCTCCAGGGGCGCGTACCGAAAATGGCCTCTCCATTGAGGTTCATCCAGGACGCAAGTTGCTCCAGTATCTGGCGTTCATCAGCATCGATGGTGCCATCGCCGCGCAGCGGGATGCTCAGGAGAAGGTTGCCGTTCTTGGATACGATGTCACACAAGCGCCCGATGACCGTTCCGGCGCTCGTGTATCTATGCTCTTCGAACAACGACCGTCGGTAATGCCAGTGCCCGATGCAGGTGTCCGTCTGCCACGGTAACGCCCGCATCGCATCGCTGAATCCGCGCTCGATGTCCTCGACCAGCGCAGGCCGCTGTTCATCGGTCAACTTCTTGCTGTTGATGACGACTTGAACCTTGCCGCCATGCCACTGACGGCTCGCGTTGTAGTAATGGGCGGCTATGTCCAGCCCCGCCTGGCCCAATGGCAAGCCGGTATTGTCGAAATACAGCAAGTCGGGCCGATACTTGTCGACGAGGTCCTGACATCTCAGAAACCACTTGCGCACGAAGACGGGATTGTTGGCGGGTGGATCCTCGACCCACTGGCTATCGTTGTCCTCGTGCCAGCGACGGACGGCGCCCGCCCCGCGAATACCGTCGGGCAGTACGATGTTAGGTCCGGTATAGAGCTCCTGAGGATCGAGACCCTCCCACCATTTCCCGCGCCCGTCTTCCTTGGTGAGCTTCGCCGCGTCATAACGCACACCAGCCAGCGCCCCCTCCCCGTCGTACCCGTAGGCGGGCTGCAACCAGTGCCACGCGTGGCCGGAGTGGTTACTGACTCCAAATCTCAAACCCTGCGCTCGCGCTGCCTTCGCCCACCCTCCTACAATGTCCTTGCGGGGCCCGACTTTGACCGAGTTCCATGCGTGGTGCGCCGAGTCGAACGTGTCGAAGTTGTCGTGGTGGTTGGCGAGCGCGACGAAATACTTCGCACCTGCAGCCTTGTACAGGCGCATCAGTCCCTCAGGGTCCCACGCTTCCGCCCGCCACAGATTGTCCATCTCCATAAAACCGGTCTGCGAAGGATGACCGTAGGTCTTGAGGTGATGCTCATAGTGCGCATCCCCCTGTAGATACATATTGCGCGCGTACCAGTCCCCTTGCTCCGGTACGCACTGCGCGGTCCAGTGCGCCCAGATGCCGAATTTCGCATCCCGAAACCACTCCGGGACCTGATAATCGCGCAGCGACTCCCAGGTGGGCTGAAACGCGCGGCTGGCATTGCGCGCGGCCAACACACGTCGGGGCAGCCAGTGCGAGGCGACAAGACCGAGCGTCGTGGCCGTCACGAACCGACGTCTGGATACAGTCATCAAGCTTCCTCCAAAACGGCGCGCGAGCCGCTGCCCAAACATTGCCGCGCGCCGCCAATAGTACTATTGTCTGAGTTATACTCAAGGACAGCCGCGGGCCACTGGCAAACGCAACCGTCACAACGGTAGACCTGAGGGTGCAAGCCCGCTGTGCGGTGGGCACACTCGGTCACGTTCTATGGAGGCACCTCAACAATGACGAAGAAGTCTCAGTTCAGCGTGGCATTGGCCATAACCGGTGCCTTCGTGTGGTTGCAAGCGGCAGCACAGCTGCAGACGGAGGTGCCTGCGGTCGTCCCCGGTGCAAAGCCGGTCACGATCGAGCACATAAAGGTCCACGGCGCGGCTCTCGACGGCAACCTGGAGGGCGACGCAGTCGATCGGGACGTGATCGTGTTCCTGCCACCCAGTTATTCCAAAGACACATCGCGACGCTATCCAGTCGTGTATGCGTTGCACGGCTATTCGATCGGGGCCGAGCAATGGACCCACGAAATCCATGTCCCGCAGACGATCGAAGCCGCTTTCGCGCAGGGTCTCCGGGAAATGATCGTGGTGCTGCCCGACTCGAAGACGGCACACAACGGTTCCATGTATTCGAGCTCCGTGACAACCGGCGATTTCGAACGCTTCATTGCGCACGACGTGGTCGAATACATCGATGCACACTACCGCACGATTCCGGACCGCTTGAGCCGCGGGCTGGCGGGCCACTCCATGGGCGGTTACGGCACCACCCGCATTGGGATGAGACATCCCGATGTGTTTGGCAGCTTGTACATCATGAGCCCTTGTTGCCTGTCGGCCCGGGAGCCCGGACCCAACAGTGTGGAGATTGAGAAAGCGGTCGCGGCCATGAAGGTGCCGTCGGATTCGGCGAGCCTGCAGTTCTTCCCCCGTGCGCAGCTCGCCTCGGCAGCGGCCTGGTCACCGGATCCGCAGAATCCACCGCTTTTTCTCGACCTGCCGACGAAGGATGGCAAGCCTCAGCCGGAGGTGCTGGCCAAGTGGGCAGCCAACGCCCCTTTGGCCATGGTAGATCAGTACATCGGCAACTTACGGCAATACCGTGCGATCGCACTGGATGTGGGAGACCAGGATGGGTTGCGCGTGGATACCGCCAAACTCCATGAGGCATTGGACAAATACGGCATCGCGAACACGCTCGAAGTGTATCGAGGCACACACACCAGCGCGGTAGCCGACCGTTTCCAGAATCACGTGCTGCCGTTCTTCGGGCGGACGCTGACGGCCGAAGCCCGAGGGTCCGCGGCGAGCAATGTCCCGACCGGCGATGCTTCCGCCGCCTTGGCGAGCCTCGCCTTCCACAACCCGTCGCTACCCATCAACACACGAGTCGACGACCTCGTCTCGCGCTTGACGCTGGAGGAGAAAGTTTCCCAGATGATGCATGCGGCGGCGGCTATCCCGCGCCTTGGCATACCGGCCTACAACTGGTGGAGCGAGGGACTTCATGGGGTCGCGGCCACGGGGTTCGCAACGGTTTTCCCGCAGTCAATAGGCATAGCCGCCAGTTTCGATCCGGACCTGATGCACGCCGAAGCCGGCGTGATCGCCACGGAGTTCCGCGCCAAGTACAACGACGAACTGCGAACCCTGGGTTACAGTCGCTGGTTCCACGGCCTCACCGTCTGGTCCCCCAACATCAACATTTTCCGCGATCCGCGCTGGGGCCGCGGCCAGGAAACCTACGGCGAAGATCCGCTCCTGACGGCACAGATGGGAGTCGCCTTCGTCACCGGGCTGCAGGGTGACAACGCGAAGTACTGGCAGGTGGTCTCGACTCCCAAACACTTCGCGGTCCATAGCGGACCGGAATCCACGCGCCACAGCGCCGATGTGCCGATCTCGCGTCACGACCTGGAAGACACTTACCTGCCCGCATTCCGCGCCACGGTGCTGGCGGGCGCCGGGTCGGTGATGTGCGCTTATAACAGGGTGGACGGCAAGCCTGCCTGCGCCCAACCCCTGCTCCTGCAGGAGCATCTGCGCGAGGCATGGGGTTTCGACGGCTACGTCGTATCGGATTGCGGCGCGGCCAGCGACGTCTTCCGCAATCACCACTATGCCGCCACGATGCCGCAGGGCATGGCCGCGGCCGTGAAGGCCGGAATGGATCTCATCTGCACCTGGCCGGAGCAGGCAGTCAAGGAGGAAAGCGCGGCCCTGTTGGCCGCTGTACATGAGGGCTTGCTGTCAGAATCGGACATCGACCGCTCGGTGCGGCGGCTGTTCACGGCGCGTATGCGGCTCGGCATGTTTGATCCGCCCGCCTCGGTGCCGGGCTCGACCATCCCAATGTCGGATAACGACACCGAGCCGCATCGCGAGCTGGCGTTGCGAGCCGCCCGTGAGATGCTGGTGCTGCTGAAAAACAAGGATCGCCTGCTGCCATTGACCAGGCATTACCAGAACATCGCCGTGATCGGTCCGAACGCCGACAGCGTGAATTCCCTGGTGGGCAATTACAACGGCACGCCCTCGCAACCGGTGACGATCCTCGCGGGCATCCGCAAGCGCTTTGCCAACTCGAATGTTGTCTACGCGCAAGGCTCCTCTCTGATCGGTGCGCCGCTGGTGCCGGTGCCAGTGGCAGCCCTCAAGAGCGACAACGGCACCCCGGGACTGACCGCGGAATATTTCCAGGGCAAAGAGCTGCAGGGCTCCCCCGTCATCAAGCGCACGGATGAAGGCGTGAATTTCGAATGGCGGGACGGCGCCGCCGCGGAGCTGAAAGCGGACTTTTCAGTGCGCTGGACCGGCACCCTGACTGCGGCCGCCAGCGGGGACCATGAGGTTGGTTTCAGCGCCAACTCTCCGTTCAAGATCTGGGTCGACAATCAACTCATCGGCCAGGTGCCCTTCGGCGGCAACAGCCGCACCCTGACGAAAACACTGCACCTGCAAGCCGGTCGAAGCTATCCAGTCAAGATCGAGTACGCGCAGACCGGCGGCGTGGGCAGCGCAAAACTGATCTGGCATCTGCAAGGGACCGGCAAGGATTACGTTGCGGCGCTGCGCAAGGCGGATCTGGTGATCGCCGTGCTCGGGTTGAGCAGCGAGCTCGAAGGCGAAGAAATGCCGATCAGCATTCGGGGGTTCAAGGGCGGCGACCGCACGAGCCTCGACCTGCCGCAAGCCCAACAGGATCTGCTTGCAGACCTGGTCGCCAGCGGTAAGCCCGTCATCCTCGTGCTGATGAATGGCAGCGCGCTGGCGGTCAACTGGGCTGAGAAGCACGTGCCCGCGATTATCGAGGCGTGGTATCCAGGAGAAGAAGGCGGTACAGCCGTCGCCGAAGCACTCGCCGGCGATTTCTCTCCCAGCGGCAAGCTGCCGGTCACCTTCTACAAGTCCGCCGACCAACTGCCCCCCTTCGAGAATTACGCTATGAAGGGGCGGACGTACCGCTACTTTAGCGGCGAGCCGTTGTATGGGTTCGGATATGGCCTGAGCTATACAACTTTCGCCTTCAGTAATCTGAGATTCGAGCCCGCCGCGCCCGGCGCCTCCGACGATCTGACCGCGACTGTCGATGTGAGTAACACCGGGAAGCTGGCGAGCGATGAGGTCGTGCAGGTTTATGTGACGCATCCCGGAGTTGATGGTGCGCCGCTGCGGGCGCTGGCCGGCTTTCGACGGGTGAGCCTGAAACCGGGCGAATCCAGGCCAGTGGCAGTGCAGATTTCGAACCGCAACCTGAGTGTCGTCACCCCGGACGGGACGCGAAAAATCGTTCCTGGCGAACTACAGGTCTGGGTAGGAGACGGTCAACCCGTGACCCGGCCGGGGTTGGTCAAGGCAGCGGGTGCTGCCGGGTCGGTCAGGATCCAGGCGAGTGGGGTCATACCGCCGTGAGGAGCCGCACGGCAGGTTACTGACCAGGTGCCAACATGATCTCGCTCTGTTGATCGTCGGTCTGACCGAAGAGCAGCCAGCGTCCGTCTGGCGAAACGGCGATTCCGGGCCCGGCCGCAGAAGGGGGCGCTTGGTTCAGGGTCATCAGCCTGCGCGTCGTCCGGTTCGCGAAGTCATAGAAGTTGACAGTAGCTGGTCTGGACGAGGAGTCCGTGTAATAAATGCCGGTGCTGCTCGCGACCCACGCATCGGCATACCTGAGTCTCGGCATCTTCTCCAGAGGGGCCTCCGGACCGCCGCTGACCGACTTGATCCAAAGCACGACACCCTCAGCCTCCGCGACACTAAAGACCAGCCGATCTGCGGTCACCATGGAATACGTCGAGGGATGGTGAGTGAATCGTTCAGCTTGGCCGCCAGAGGACGGAACGCGGTACAGCACGTAGTTAGGGTCGTTCGCAAACAGCCAGCGGCAGTCCTCTGACCAAGCCGGTAATGACAGGTTAGCGTGCGAACTGACGACCTTCCGGGGAACTCGCTCGTTGATATCTTCGATATAGATGGCCGAGAGGTCCGAGGCGCGAGAATCAAACGCAATCCGGCGCCCGTCCGAGCACCAGGTCGGCGCGCTCGTCAAAGGTCCATTGAATGAAGTCAGCCGGTCCGGGTCGGCGCCCTGCGCATCCGTGAGCCATATTTCCGTGCTCCCGGAGCGGTTGGACTGGAAGGCGATGCGTGCCCCGTCAGGCGAGTAGCGGGGCAGCACTTGGGTGCGAGTGGAGTAGATCAGTCTGACCGCGGATCCTTCCGGATGTGCAGCCGTGAGGTCCGCGCGCCAGATATCAACAGTGCTTCGGCCGCGCACGTAGGCCATTCGGCCGCCGCGGGCGGCTATCGCCGGCGCTGAAGCTTCCTCACCAAATGGCAGCTGGGTCAGCTGTCCGTTCAGAGGCAGCTGCCACAACTCGCCTCCATCGCCGGCGTCGTTCGAAAAGATGAGCCGACTCCCGTCAGCAGACCAGACGAGTCCCTGCGGATAGCCCAACATCGCTGCGAGCCGCCGCATGGGCCCATGAGGCAATTCCATGGCGTAAATGGCATACACGGCCGAACTCGAAATACAGACTAAGGCGAGCTGCTTTCCGTCGGGTGAGAAGGCAGGCTCCCCAGCGTACTGACATTGGGGTGCCGGCGAGAGAGGCTGAGTTTCCAGCGTGTCCAGCGAAACCATGTATACCTGCGCGGCACCGGTCGGTCCGTAGGCCGAATAAGCAAGCCGGTGACCATCCGGCGACCAACTGATCTGGATGTAAGACCCCACAGCGATCCCGTTGGCCACGACGCTGCGTTCGGATCCGCCGAGAGCGGGAATGACAAAGATACCGGCGCCCTCGTCCGTCTCTCTCACGAACGCGATAGCGCTTCCGTCCGGCGACCACGCCGGAGTGATCCACTTGGAAGGCTGATGGGTGAGTCGCAGCAGCCGCTCCGATCCGAGCGACTTGACGTACAGATCGAAGTGCTGACCGGCACCTGGCTCGCCATTCCAGGCGAACGCGATCTGGCTACCGTCAGGGGAGAACGTCGGCGCGACCTCCTGTCCGGGCAGGCTCGTAAATGGAACCACCTGCCGACCCGAAGGCACGGGTGTTACCCGACGATTGGTGATCACGAACAGGCTTCCGACGATGAGCAGGAGCCCAACAGCAGCGGCGAACAAGACTCGTCGGCGGGATCGCATCCTGCCGGAAATGGGCGCCGGGTGGGCGGGGCCCACTCCCCCAGGTGGGCCAGGGTCAACCGGTCCAACCGCACCAGAGCCGCTGACCTGGCGTGCTGGATGACTCTCGCCTTCGGAGGGTTCACTCGACAGATCAGCAGTGACAGGCGGCTGGGGCAGCGCCTCAGGCTGAATCGCCGCGATAAACCGATAGCCCCGTTTCGGTAGGGTTTCGATGAAGCGCGGCGCCTCCGCTGAGTCGTGCAGCGCCTCCCTGAGGCGATTGACCGCCGTATTCAATCCCTGGTCATACTCGGCCAAGGTGCCGTCTGGCCACAATCTCGCGCGAAGCTCCTCGCGTGTGACGAGCTGTCCAGCCCTCTCCAGCAGCATGGCCAGGACGCGAAAGGACTGCTGGGGCAGCCGAACCCTCCTGCCCGAGTTGGATAACTCCTCAGTACGCAGATCCGCTTCGAACCCATCGAAGCGGATGCGGCCCGGACCAGAGCTCGCCGGAATCATTGAAAAACCATTGTTGCGCGCTGCGAGCCCCAAAAAAAAAAGCCAACCACATCAAAGAGATGCGGTGCGAGATAAATGTAATCGTCGCGTTAAACCGAATCAATTGCAAATTGCCGCAGCGCCTGCGTTGCATCGAACGAGGGCAGCAACTTTGCGGGTGGGGCCATTGAAATCGCACTTCGAGGTGCTGGACGGGCTGCGCGGCACGGCCGCACTGAGCGTCCTGCTATTCGCCCATTGGATCTGGAAGACGCATCCTTCAGCCGCACCACTTTGGTTGGTATCAGCTGCTCTGTATGTCGGCGTAGTCTTCGTCGCGTGGTTGCTGCTCAAGCACTACGACGAACCGATACGCAAGTATCTGACGCGCAGGCTGACGGCAGCTTCGACGGAATCCGCGTCGATCCCCGTCTATGGAAGCTAACATGGACATTAACGCCCCAAGGGGCGTCATTTCGGGTCCAGCTTGCGGACCCAGATGTTGCGGAAGCTGATCGGTGGCGAAGGATCTCCGTGCGCCTGCAGTTTGATGGGCGCCTCCTTGTAGGGCTGGTACCGGGGAGTCCCTCGATAGCTGGTTTCCCCGCTCAGACGAAAATGGTTCTGCACCAACACACCATTATGGAACACGGTGACGTAGCCAGGACTCGTCAGTTTGCCGTCGGCAGCGAAAGTGGGCGCGGTCCAGATGACATCGAATGTCTGCCATGCTCCGGGCTCGCGCGAAGAATTGACGAGCGGAGCCGCTTGTTTGTAAACAGCCGCAGCCTGACCGTTGACGTACGTTTTGTTCCTGAACGAATCCAGGATCTGGAGCTCATAGCCAGCGTCGTCCGGGCCAGTCGAAGCAAGGAAAAGACCGCTGTTCCCGCGCTGCTGCCCTTCGCCGCTGATGTTCTTGGGAATGCGCCATTCCAGGTGCAGCTGGTAATTCCTGAACGACTGCCTGGTCTCGATGTTGCCGACTGACTTGTCAACTGTGATGACCCCCTCCGCGACCTTCCAGCGAGCTGGCGAATGGTCGCTGCTCGACACCCATTGGTCCAAGTTGCGGCCGTCGAACAGCACTGTCGCATCGGATGGCGGCGCGCTGTCGCTAGCGCCCGGCGATACGATCGCAGGCACAGGTTCCCACTGTTCCGTTGCCTTCGGATCAGCGTTTTCGTCATTGGCCGTCACAGAGGGGTTCTGTGCAGGCGGGGCTGCGCACACCGCACCCGCAATGCTCAACGTAACCGCTAATGCTGTAGCAGTCCTGAATAACGCTCGATTGTGCACGGAAACCTCCGACAGGGCTCAAACGGAGCAGATCCGAAACGCATCGGCTAGCGACGCATAAGGATCGGGCCGCGTTGGTATGAATTCGTGCGCAACATAGCCCGTATAGCCAAGCTCAGCGATCGCAAGCGCAATGGCGCGATAATTGAGCTCCTGACTGGCGTCGATCTCATGGCGGCCTGGCACACCGCCGGTATGAAAATGCCCGATCCACTGGATGTTGTCCCGTATCGTCCGAATCACGTCGCCTTCCATGATCTGCATGTGATAGATGTCGTAAAGCAGCTTTACCCGTGGCGAATTCACGCCCTTCATCACTGCTACACCGAAAGCGGTATGGTCACCCTGGTACCCGGGATGATCGATCCGGCTGTTGAGGAGTTCCACGCAGAGGGTGACGCCGGATTCCTCCGCCAGCGGCGCGATTTTCGTGAGACCTGCGATGCAGGAGTCGATAGCTGCGCGATCGTCCCGCGCGGGGTCGCGATTGCCGAACATCCCGATCAAGTTCGCCACACCTGCGCGCCCGGCAAGCGGCAATGCGATCTCCAGCTCACTCAGCAGCAGCGCGTGATTCGCAGGGTTGTTGAAACCCGTCTCGATGAATTTCTCCCGACGGCTTGGATAGCCCATGGATACCGTCAGACCTGCATCGTGGGCCAGCTGCCACTCATCCACATACAGCAGATCGATGCCCGCAAAACCCATCCGCTTGACGCGGCGGCATAGCTCGGGCAACTGGACTGCACGGTACGGCCAACGGCAGACGGATTGTTTGAGCCGGCCTGCCGACACCCCGAGAGCTTTCGCCTCCCGCGTGACAGGCAGCGCCGCGGCAAACAAGCCGCCGGCAATTCGGGTGAGCGCGGCGCGCCGGCTCGCATTCTCGAGCTCGTCGCGAGCCGGCGTACGAAATTCAGACTGCACGTTGCTCAAAACTCTATTCCCGGTTGAACAGCCCAAGTCTTGCCATTGCCCGCCTGCTTCACTGCTACGCAGGCCTGATACGAGCCCGGCACAGCCGCGTACTGTAGTACCTGGGTTGCGCCAGCCTGCGAGGTGAAGAAGCCAAGTAGTGTCAGCTCCTTTGTCATCAAAATGAATGGACGTTGCAAGCGAGCACGCCCACGGCGGGCTCGACGTTCCTCAACAACAGCTGCATCATGAAATTTTCGAACGAGGGCGACCTGCGGCGCCGACGCCAGCGCGACGAATTTCTTACCGTGTTCGGATTGCGCCGCAGCGTCGAACTCGGCCAGTCCGGTGAGATAACGATCCCGGTCTTTCTCCGTGTAGACATCCTTGAGCATGACGTCGATGAATCCGGGCACTCCCACATCAATGGCGCCCGGAGTGTCAGTGCGTGGAATCATGATCTCGGCGACCGCCGATACGATGCCCATCTGAGGGGCGCTCAGGATTGAGGGCTTACTTGCGGCCGATGTCGCGGCCGAGTAGCCCTTCTGGATGGCCAGGATCGCTGACGAGCAGACCGTTCCACCCATCAGCCAGGCGACACGCTTCAATGCTTCACGGCGATTCATAGTCATGGCTCAGAGGTTCATCCGCTTGAGCTCTGCTACCGCGTGGTTTGCGGCGCGCGCGGTGAGCGCCATATAAGTCAGCGACGGATTCTGACAGGCGGACGAAGTCATGCACGAGCCGTCCGTCACGTAAACATTCTTGCAGGCATGGACCTGATTCCAGGCGTTGAGCACTGATGTCTTCGGATCGCGCCCCATACGGGCGGTGCCCATCTCGTGAATGCCAAGTCCAACACCGATGACGTTATCAAAGGAGTGCACGTCGCGGAAGCCTGCGGCCGTGAGCATCTCGGCAGCATCATTCGCCATGTCTTTGCGCATACGGAACTCGTTCTGCTTCAGACCTGCATCGAACGCGAGCACCGGCAGACCAAACTTGTCCTTGCGACTGCGATCAAGCGTCACGCGATTATCGTGATAAGGCAGTATCTCGCCGAAGCCGCCCAGCGAAATATGCCACGGGCCGGGCTCCGCCGCCTTCTGCTTGAGTTGCACGCCGAGCACGGTGTCGTGCATCAGGCTCGGCCAGTCCAAGCGTGTCGCAGTACCCTGGTAACCAAAACCGCGCAGATAGTCCCGCTTGTCCTTCCCGACATTGCGATATCGCGGAATGTAGAACCCGTTTGGCCGCCGCCCGCTGTAGTACCGGTCCTCAAATCCATCAACGAAGGCGCCGGCGCCCACTTCGAGGTGGTGATCCATGATGTTGCATCCAAGCTCCCCGCTATCGTTGCCAAAGCCGTTCGGGAAGGCGTTCGAGCTCGAGTTCAATAAAATAAACGCCGATCCGAACGTGGACGCACACAGGAAGATCACGCGCGCAAAGTACTCTGTTTGCTCGCCGGTTTCCGCATCGAGAACGCGGACCCCGCTGGCCCGATTTAGCTTCCCGTCGTAAATGACCTCGTACACAATCGCGTTCGGGCGCAAGGTCATGTTGCCGGTTTTTTCCGCCGCCGGCAGTGTGCTGGAGTTGCTGCTGAAGTACGCGCCGAAGGGGCAACCGCGGATGCACATGTTGCGAGATTGGCAGGTGCCGCGTTGCGGGCTATGCGCGAGTGGCGCCGTCAAATGGGCGGCACGTCCGATAATCAGCGCGCGGCCAAACTTCTCGGCAACCGTTCGCTTAAACTCCTTCTCTGCACAGTTGAGTTCCATCGGTGGCAGGAACCTGCCGTCCGGAAGTTGCGGCAGGTTCTCGGCACTGCCGCTCACTCCGATGAAACTCTCTACGTGGTCGTACCACGGTGCCAGGTCGTCGTAGCGAATCGGCCAGTCCACAGCGATGCCATCCCGCGCATTCGCCTCAAAATCCATCTGACTCCAGCGGTAGCTCTGACGCCCCCACGTGATGGAACGGCCGCCCACTTGATAGCCACGTATCCAGTCGAACCGCTGCTTCTCGACATAGGGATTGTCCAGTTCGTCGACGAACCAATGCTTGGACGCCTGCGACGCCACGTAGCCAGTTCGCGCAGCGACCGGTTGTCGGCGAAGGTCCTCGCGCGTGGGACGCCCGCCGTAGGGTAGCTCCCATGGATTCAGCAGGGCGGTCGGATAGTCACCATGTCGGACCATGCGCCCACGATCGAGGACCAGGGTTTTTAGCCCGTGTTCGGTGAGCTCCTTGGCCGCCCAACCGCCGCTAATGCCGGTGCCGACTACAATCGCATCGTACGAATTGCTGCCCATCCGTGCTCTCTTGCAGGTCGTTGGTGTGCGGACGTCTCACGCCCTGCCAATTGCGCGCAGGTAATCGTAGTCGGCTTGGGCGGCCTCGAGCGGGCTCATCCTTGCGAACGGGCCCTCCTGCTCCACGAAATAGTGTTGTAAACCAACCTTGGCACCCGCCGCGAAGATCGGCTTGTAGTCCACAGTGCCGTGACCGAGCTCAGCGCCTTGCATTTGCGTGTCGTCGTTCGCGCGAGGCAGGAAATCTTTTACGTGGATCATCGGGAATCGCTGCGGATACTTCTTGAAGTACTCAATAGGATCATGGCCGGCGAAAATCATCCATCCGCAGTCGATCTCAAATTTGACGAGCTTCGGATCCGTCTCTTTCAGCAGCACGTCATAACCGCTCGCACCGCCGCCCTGGTCGGCAAATTCGAAATTGTGGTTGTGGTACGCGAATTGCAGCCCTGCGCGCTGTGCGCTTTCCCCGATTCGATTGGCGAGCTCGGCTGTTCGTTTGGCCTCATCGAGGCTCATCCCCGCTCTGAGCGCGTCCTTGGGTGCATTGGGCCCGAGCACGAGGGAACGCATTATCGAGCTGACCGCGTATCTCGCGCCGAGCGCATGGGCATCGTCGAATGCGCGGCCCAGGTCAGCCACATCGAATTGCAGGTGAGCACTGGGACAGGCGACACCCGCATCATCCAACAGGCCGCGGAATTGCTTCGCCGACAAGCCGCCCGTGCCGGCAGACTCAACTTCCAGGAAGCCGATGTGCCGCAACCGCTTCAACGAACCCGCGGGATCCGTCCGCATGGCTTCGTTGATCGTATAGAGCTGGATTCCGGCACGCTTACCCATTGGAGTGGCACTGACAGCGCGCGGCAGCCCGACGGATGCGAGCGCCGCGATGCCGAGTCCGGACGACAGCAGAAATTGCCTGCGGGATGTCATGAAGCCCCCTAAACCGCGCGCACAACCACCCTGGCGCGACTACAGCCTGCTACGCCTGTCTCAGTTACGCGCCCGGATGTAAAGGATTACACTTTGCACGAGGCTACACCACTTTCCCGTAGTTTCGCAAATACGGCCCCGTATAATCCAAGGTGGCGCGAGGCAGACACGAGCCGTTGTTCAGCATCACGGCTGCGGCGCCAGGTGAAACACATTACAACGAGGACTGCCTGTGACCAACCAACAGAGGCGCGACCCGCCCTCCTCGGCCTTCAGACCCAAGCATATGAAGCTCAGCGTGCTCACCGCAGCACTGCAGGAGCTGACGCCCCGCAGTCGCCGGGACCCGGATCCCGACCTGGCGATCGAGGAATGGCTGGATTTCGCGCGGGTGATCGGGTCTCCAAACATCCAGCTTTCCGCGGCAATCCATCCGAGTGAGCTCGCCGCCGAGGCCCTCCTCGACCCGGTAGCGAATACGCTGGACTTGCGAGCGCCGTTCGATCGCGCCCGCGCCACGCGAGTCACTTCGGCTATGAAGAGCACCGGAGTGGGTTTGTCTGATATCGGATACTTCGACAACATGCTCGCGGCTGATCCCGAGGTGCGCGCGCGTAAACATGAGTTCATGTTGCGGGTGTTTGATACAGCCGTGCTGCTCGATTGCTCGGCCGTCTGCGGCTTCGTGGGACGCAATCCCGACCTCGGCATGGACGCCAACCTCACGATGTTCGAGAGTGAGTTCGTGCCGTTACTGCGCGCAGCGAAGGCGCGTGGCCTGGTTTATCGAGTCGAGCAATGCCCCATGCCCGGCTGGACGACGAGCGATGCGTGGCACAACAACCTCGCTTACGCTCCTGGACCGTGGATTGCCCTGCACCGCATCTGCGAGCGCCATGGAGTCGGCGACCAGTTCCGAATCCACTACGATCCTTCCCACGCGATCCTCATGGGACAGGACACCCGCTCTGTCTTCCAATATCTCAAGGATGAAGGCTACGCCTTTCTCATCGCTGGATTTCACGTGAAAGGTCAAGTCATCAACTCCAAAGGGATTTCGGCTTGGGGTTATGGCGGTCAGACCCTGCTGCGTGGCGATCGTGTGGGTGATCAGCCGTCCCCGAATAGTGCGGATCGCGCAAAGGCCTGGAAGAAGCAGACAGTACTGGCCGAGCACGAGCTCCCCGGCACAGCGCGTCACGATCCTCTGGCCTACTTACAGAATCGCAGCGTCGATTGGCTCGACCATCAGCTCGCGGCGCGTGAGCTGTTGGACATCGAAGCTGAAGAGACCTACCTCGTTGTAGAGCATGAGTATCCGCAGGCCCGGGTGCAGGACAAATCCCTCCTCGCACCCATTCTCGCCGGATCACTCGACTTCGTTCGCGCGATTGATCAGGCGGCCGCAGCCATGTATGCCCTTCAGCACGAGGTGCTGCGCTCGCAGGGCATTGCGGTGCAAGGATTCGGGCGCGAGGCCTATCGAAGCTGACGCCTGCAAAGATCACTATTAGTTCGGCACAGCTACCCCGGGAAGCTCGTAAATCGATACGGAAATCGGGGGTACCCTCAAGCGCCGTTGGAGCACAGGTGCGCGGCTGCCCACGATGGTCACTTGCGAGGGCGCCCCCACTCTATTGATGGCCTCGGGATTGCCATCACCGAGGCGCCAGACCTTGCCCGCGCCGCGGAGCCGGAAGCCCTGGAGCACGACCGTCATGCTCTGCGGTTCGAAAGTTGGGTTGACCACCGCGATCCGCAGCTGCTTGCGGTCAGGACTCAACCCCGCAACGACATCGAGAGGATAGGTCGAACTGCCCGCCCGCACCTTTGGATGGCCAAAACCCACTGGGTATTGAGGTTCCGGTTGCGGCGAGCTTCCGTCCACGCTCACCGGAACGGTGCCCGCACCGAAATGCTCGCCATACAACCTGAACACTTCGCCGGTGGCGTTGAGTACCGAAGCCGTTGCGGTGACATCCATCGTTGAGGCGCCCGTCGTGAAGGCGCTCATGGTCAGGAAATCGGTGTGCCGGAGCATCTCCTGCAGCACCATCGAATAGGCCAGGGCTTGTTTCAGGTTGGGAGGCGCGCCAAATGTCTTGCCGATATAGGCAAACTCATCGACGGAGAGAAAGATGTGGTTGTCTTTGATGGCCGGGAAGCGCTGCTGATAGATGGCCCACTCCTCGGCCTTCATTCTGACCTGATTGGAGGGCGAGCGGACAAATTCGATGAGCTCCGCCTCCGGCGGGGCCGTGGGACGCGTCTCCGCCCGATCGTACCAATGCTCGGAGATGCCGGCGAAATTCCCCCAGGCCTGGGCCAGCAAGCCGCCGGTCCAGTCATTCTCGGTACCGAACTTCCCCTGGATGCTCTCGAGGGAGGCATTTTCCTTCGTATCCCTCGGATGCATCTGATCGGGCATGGCCCCTGAGCCGATGAGCGTGATGGACGGATCCGCGGCCCGCATCGCGGCTGCGAACTCGTTGTGTTTCATCATGAAATAATCGAGAGTCGTCCTGCCGATCTGCCACCACCCGTAGGGTTCATTGCCGATGTTCCAGAATTTGACCGCGTAGGGGGCAGGATGGCCGTTGGCAGCGCGCTTGGCGCCCCATTCGCCCGTTGCGGGGCCGTTGAGATACTCAACCTCCTCCGCCGCCGAATGGGCATCGCCCAGCCCGGCATTGACCGTCACATACGGTTCGACGCCAAGGATGCGGGTCAACTCCATGTATTCATCCATGCCCAGATCGTTGGGCTGCATCGCACTCCAGGCGTGGTCGAACATGGGCGCGCGCCGGTCGCGCGGACCCAGAGCACTGTGCCAGTCCCAGTTTGAAAGGAAGTTGCCGCCCGGCAGGCGCCACATACCCGAATGGAGCGTCCGCAGGATGCCTGTCGTATCGGCCCGCCAGCCGTTGATGTTGTCAGCAGGCATCAGGGAGACTGCACCAACCCGCAAGCTTCCGCTGCCACTGGCGGTAATCTCCAACCGCGCATCCGTAGAATCAGCACCGGCGACAAACTCAAACGGGTAGCTGTGCCAGCCGGCGCCCGGTGTCGGCAGTGACACTGATTGGCGATTTCCCGGAGCGGCGCCCCAGATCAACGCAACGTCGACTTTCGCGCCCGGATCCCCTTGCAGAACGACGTGGCCGCTATAACCCTTTCCCCGGGCAATGCCGATACCCGCCTGAGCGAAACCGCGGGCTGACGTGCCATCGAGAACGATGCGCGGACAGTAGGCGCCGACATAACAGTCATGGCTATCCATCTGCACTGCATCTTCGCCTCCAATCGGCCGCCACTTGCGGTACACCAAGCCCGGTCGGCCTTCCACGCTGATGGGTACGGGTGGGTCCTTGCCCTCCACGACGATAGGGTAAAAGAACTTCCGGTCATCGAGCATTTCCGCCCACAACGTCCGCGCGATGAGGCCACCAATCGGCTCGATGAACATTCCGTATTCATATTTGGTCACCGGCTCGCTGGCACGCCGCGCATCAATCGTCACGAGGAGCGAATCAGCGCGGGCCACGCTCGTGAGACCCACGGTCCCGATCAAAAGCTGCGCAGCCAGCCTGGCGCGCCGATATGCGCGGTTTTGCCCCAATTGAGTCATATTTCCCTTGCTTTGACCCGCTGACCTGCGCCTCGGCCTCGGGACGACAGTCCTATTGCGTCGTCACAACGGTAACCGAAGCAGGCGGAACCGTCAGGGTCAATCGACCGTTCTTGAGTGCCGCTGAGATTCCTTGCGGCGCGAGGGCCCTTGGGTTCTCGAACGTATTGACTGAATCGACTCGCGGCGCCGACAGCGTCTCTCCGGCGACGCGTTTGGAAGACACATCACGAAGCTCGACTTCCACCGTTGCCGGACGCTTTGCATCCACGTTGGTCAGTGCAAGAACAATCTTCCCCTCCCGCGTCCTGGCCGCGATCACATCGACACGCGGCAAGTTGAATTCCTCAACTCGATAACTGCCGGCTTCGTACGCAACAGGCAGCAGCGTTGCGTCCCCGAATGGCACGTACATGCGGAACACGTAGTAAGTTGGAGTCAGCACCATCCTGGGTCCATCCGTGAGGATCATCGCCTGAAGGACGTTCACCATTTGAGCAATGTTCGTGTTTCGCACCCGATCGGCATGCCGACTGAATATGTTGAGATTCAACGCGGCCAGCACCGCATCGCGCTGCGAGTTCTGTTGTTGCAGGAAGCTCGGATTCGACCCCTTGTTGGCTGCGTACCACGCGCCCCACTCATCGATCACGAGTGACAGTTTCTTCTGCGGATCGTACTCATCCATGATTGCGGAGTGGGTCCGGATCAGCTCGTCCATCTTCACGGTTTCCTGCAAAATCCGTGCGTAGTCCTTCTCGCCGAACTGCGTCGCAGGCCAGCTGGGCGGCCACGCTCCGACAGTGTACGAATGCAGTGACAAGCCCTCGATGCTCCAATCCCCATCCGCGTTGTCCTTCCAGGTCTTCATGACCGCTGCGGTGTAGTCGGTCTTCGCGCCTCCGGGTCCCCCCACCGCAACCTTTTGCATCGGCTGTTGCTTGTTCCAGTTGTGAACGAACTTGGCGTATTCCTTGAGGTGCAAGGTGTACTCCGCCGCGCTCATGTGCCCGCCGCAGTCCCAACTCTCGTTACCCAGCCCGAGCATCGCTACGCGGTAAGGGGCCGGATGGCCGTTGCCGGCGCGCTCTTTTCCCCAGGCTGTGGCGGAGTCCGCCGTCATGTATTGCAACCAATCGGCCGCTTCCTTTACCGTGCCCGAGCCCACATTGACCGATATGTAGGCCTCCGAGCCGATCTGATCGACGAAGTCCATGAACTCCTCAGTGCCGAACTCGTTCGATTCGACGACTCCACCCCAGTTGAAGTTGGCCTGCGGGCGGCGCTTTGATGCCGGTCCGATACCATCCTGCCAGTGATATTCGTCGGCATAGCAGCCTCCCGGCCAGCGCACGTCAGCCACGTGCAAGTCGCGCAGCGCGGCCACGACATCATTGCGGATGCCACGAGTATTGGGAATGGGCGAGTCGCGGCCGACCCAGATTCCGCCGTACAGGCCTGTGCCCAGGTCTTCGGCGAACTGCCCGAAAACATGGCGATCTATTTTCGCGCCCGGATGCGCCGTATCCACCACCACTTCGATCCCGTCGCGTCCCAGTGCAGGCACCGCGCACATCATCATCGCCACCAAGCCGCAAGCGCGAATCATCTTAAACCCTCGTTGTTACCCGGCCAGTCGCAGTACCGGGGCTGCTTCATTCAATCCGGCGATCCGGGGATTCGGACTCCCCGGGCGCGAGCCGCGGCCGTGAGCCCCACAGAGCGTAGAACAGAACGTATAACTCGCATGCCGCCGTCAGCAGAAACGACAGTTGTAAACCGTAGCGATCGGCGAGCCATCCCTGCACAATCACCAGCGCACCGCCGGCAATTGCCATAATCAACAAGCCCGAGCCCTCTTCGGTGAGCGGACCGAGCCCGCGGATACCGAGCGTGAATATTGTGGGAAACATGATCGAGTGGAACAAGCCGACCACGATCAGGGACCACATAGCAACCGGACCCTGTGCGAAGCACGTCACCAGCATGGTCGCGAGTGCGCCCACTGCGAAGCCGGCGAGCACACGCTCGGGCGGCGCCGAACGCATCATGAAACTGCCGATGAAACGGCCCACCATCATTCCTCCCCACAGGAGAAACAAGTAGTGCGACGCCTGCTCATGTGTGAGATTGGCGACATTCGGTTGCGAGACGAAGTTGATGAACAGATTGGCGACGCCGATCTCGGCGATGAGATAGATGAAGATGGCCGGGATGCCGAAGATGAGGTTACGGTGACGCCACAACGAATGCTGCCGCCGTTCCGTGGCCGAAATGCGCAGCGTCTCGGAACCCATGTCGGGAAGGCGGTAGCGCGCAATCACCAACGCCAGGATCACCAGCACAGCGGCGACGATCAGATAGGGCAACTGCACTGCGTGCGCGTCCGCGATCCTATCGGCAGCCGACAACGCTGCACCCGTTTTCGCCGTGCCTGAGCTCGAGCGCCCGAGGATGAGGTAACCGCCAAACAGGGGGGCCAGTGTCGTTCCGAGCGAATTGAACGCTTGCACGAGATTGAGACGGGATGAGGCAGTCGCAGGCGGACCCACGACCGCGACGTAGGGGTTGGCGGCTACCTGCAATAGCGTAATACCACTTGCGATCACGAATAGCGCTGCCAGTGTTATGCCGTAGGACGGTATGCGCGCCGCGGGAATCATGCCCAACGCGCCCCCTGCCATGACAGCGAGCCCGATAACCATCGATCGCTTGTATCCGACCCTTTCAATCAACTTCGCCGCGGGAAGCGAGGCAACGAAGTAGGCGACGAACCATACGGATTCGATCAGGGTCGTTTGCGCGTAATTGAGCTCGAACACACTGCGCAGGTGCGGCAGCAGCGTGTTGTTGATGACGGTGATGAATCCCCAAATAAAGAAGAGGCTGGCCAGCAACCTGAGCGCCGCCGTGTGCTGCACCGACGGACCGGAGCGCGAAATTCCCACGATGGCCGCCATTTACCCCCCTCGGGCCCGACTGAGAGCCGTTTCTATTTGTCTGACTATATACTAGCGCGAAGGGGCATCAAAGCGAGAGAGCGCCCGATTTTATGCGCACGGCCGCGGCTTCGTCCGGCCGTCCGCCGTTCAAGTGCATCTTATGGCGCGACATCGGTGGGAACGCGAGCCTCGCCATGACGGTCACCAGCCCCGCAGAGGATGAAACGCCCTCAGTACCTGGCGCGGATTCCCACCATATATCTCCTGCCGGCATCACGATAGGTTTCCGTATCCTGAATGACGTTCGCGTAAGTGAATTCCCTGGAATCCGTCAGATTGACCGCATCGGCCGTGAGGATGATATTGTTGGTGATCGAGTACTGCACACCGGCGTCCAGCTGTTTATAATTATCGCTGAATTGCGGCACGCCGGTCTGGGTCTGCGGCACCACCAGGTAGCGATCTCGCCATGTATACGAGACGCGCGCCTGGATCGGTCCCTTTTCATAGAATCCAACGAAGGTGTAGGAATTCTTCGACAGACCCTGCAGGGAGTAATGCGCGGCCCCGGCCTTCGCGGCGTTGGAATAATCCGCATTACTGTCCGTGTAGGTGTAGCTGATCTGCGTACCCAGACCATCAAACGGCGATGGCAGCCCGCTGAAGACGGTCCGGTAGCTCAACTCCACGCCCTGCACCGAGGCTCCCTTGCCATTCACGGGTTGGTCGACGATAAACGAGACCTGATCGACCAACTGCGTGGTGACGCCTCGGGTGATGAAAGAATCAATCGCCTTGTAGAATGCGGTGACGGAGGCGATCGAGTCGCGATTAAAGTACGATTCCAGGCCGAGCTCGAACTGCGACGCCCTGAACGGCAGCAGGTCGGGATTGCCCCGGGTAATGCGCTCATTGCCAGGATTGCTCGTGATGGTCTGAGCAGGCGACAGATCTGTAAGCGTGGGCCGCGACACGACCCGCGACGCGGCGGCGCGCAGGAGCAGAGTGTCCCTCAAGCTCAGACGGGCATTGATGGAGGGCAGAACGTCGGTGTAATGGCCACTGAAATGCAGCGGTGTCAGACCCGACAGCGCAATCACATTTTGTCCTGTTCCATTCGGGCGTGCGCTCAGGACAGTTTGCCCCGCGCCCTCCGAGGTGAAATTGGTTATCTCGACCCGCAAGCCGGTATTGACCGCCAAAGGCATCTCACCGAGATGGCCATTGAGCTCGGTCATGAGATAGAAGGTCGCCACCTTTTCCTCCACGGACGAGCTCCCCGCGGGATCGGGAACGATCGGCAGAAGGCTCCCGGAATGGAGGGCGGGGTCCGCAGTCGTGTTCAACGTCAGCAATTCGTTGAACAGCGCGTTCGCATTGTAGTCGACCCAGTTGGTCGTGTTGCCGCCGCCGCGGCCGCCAAAGAAATTGTAGTTCGTGGGAGTAAATAAACCCGCCGGCAGTGGCACATCGCTGCCGCAATACGCGCAGGCATTCGGCTCCGTGAAGCCCGAGGTTTTCTTGGTGCGGTCGGAATAACCTACCCCGCCAAATACACTCGCTTCACCGCCATCCCATTTTGCATCGAGCCTGCCTTCGTTGATGGTATCGTTGAAATTGCTGAAAGCCCCGCCTTCCGCCTGCATGTAATGCGCAAGACGGTGATCGACGTCGGTCGCCACCGGCGAATAGTCAGGATTGGTGACTGTGAACGAAGCAAGGGGCGAACCCGTTCGCCGGTCATACGTGTAGTCGATGTCCTTCAGTCGAACGGTCGTAAACAGACCATTCGGATTGTTGTAGCGCGCCCGACTGGTGTCGAGGTCGAGCGCGACCGTGAGGGCGCCGTGTGTCCACGTCGCGTTCGCTCCGAACAACTCCGTCAAGGACGTCGCAGGATTGTTCTCCACGATTTCGTCAACAGTGCCGTGGGTGAAACTCTCCGAGACGGCAGTACCGCTGACGTGCACCGTGCGCGCCTGACCCGCGACCATCTCAGTCGTGTCCGTACCGCCGGCTATCACCTGGTTGACCAGCGTGCCACCGCTGAAATCGGGGACGAGGCCTGAATTATGCAGGGTCTCGTCGTCATGGGAGACGAGCGCATCCAATGTCAGGCGTAGTTCGCTGGTAGGGTCATACTGAATCGTTGCATCCAGCCCGCTGCGCTTGCGCCGGGAGATCTCAACCTGGTTGACAAAGTTGTGGTACATGTCGACGTTTCGGAACAACGGAACGTTGTTGGCAATTCTCGGGTTGCACACCCCTGCGTTCACGCTGCCAACGCAAAGTGCCCCGCCGTTGTTCGTTGCAGAGCCATAGTAGCCGTCATCAAAACTGCGCGGGTACGAGCTGGCACCCACGAAAAAGTCGTCTGTGCGCTCATTTTTGTCGTCGTACGACAATACGACCGACGCGCCGAGGCGCCCTGACTCACTCTTCCACGTTGTGTACAGCGCGCCTGACGGAGTCGTGTTCCCGCCCAGTTCGTCAATATTGGCGCGCATGGAGCCGCCGGCCTGCAGTCCGACCTTTTGCTCGAGCGGCCGCAGTGTGTGAATGTTCACGGTGGCCCCGATGCTGGATCCGTTCAGGTTGGCTTGCGGGCTCTTGTAGACTTCGGCGCCTGAAATGAGCTCCGGCGGAAGCACGTCAAAATTAAACTCGCGTCCTTGGCCGTCTGTCGCCAGGACGCGGCCATTCAGCGTCACTGTGTTGAATTGCGGCCCAAGGCCGCGAACCGTCACACCATTGCCAACGCCACGAACGCGGTCAATCGTCACGCCGGGCAATCTCTGCAGAGACTCCGCGACGTTTTGATCCGGCATCTTGCCCAGATCTTCGCTGGCAATCGCATCAACAGAATTGACCGCGGCCCTTTTGATATCGATGGCCTCGCGTTGGCTGGCGCGGATGCCCGTTACGACAACTTCCTCGAGCGTGCTTGCTGGCGAGCCGGCCGCCGGGGACGAAGTCTGTGCCAAAGCCGCACCCGGCGTGGCACAGATCAGAGCCGCACCTCCCAGGCCCAGATATAGATACGACCGCATGATTCCCCCTCCCGGATTCCAGTCAGAGCAAGCTGTAAAATCTTATATCTCTCTAGGGATGATGAATGTTACGATACTGATATCTTAATGTCTACTTGTTATATTTCATTGACGCATTGGCTTAATTGGACTGTGCCCCGAGTATGGCGATCATTACCGCAACTCACCGATAGAGTCGGCGTTTGTGAAATTTCTCAGCTGAGGATCCGGACATGACCAGGGCATCACAGGTGGCCAGTTTTCGTATCACGCGGTTCCAGTTCCCCCGGGACCGGGTGATCGGCGATTCGCAGGTTCGGTCGTCTGAGGTCTATGTTGCCGCGGTGGAACTCATCGACGGCGCGGGACGCGTCGGGCTCGGATTCGCCCAGTCGCTGTTCACGCCGCTTCCGGATCTAGCCGAGATCGAGCGGCGTTTTCAAGAGGAGGCTTGGCCGTCCCTCGAGGGCCGCACTCCGGCGAGTATGGCACTCGCTGTCCGCCGCGTGCGCGGCGGCAATGTGCGGCGCATGACCCTTCCATTCGAAGAGGCGCTGCAACACGCAACCTGGGATCTCTTCGCACAGCAGCTGGACCAGCCGTTATGGCGGTTACTGGGCGCTGAGCGCGAATCCGTGCCAGCCTATGCGAGCGGGCTCGACTTCCATTTGCCAGACCACGAGTTTGTCGAACTGTTTGGCAAAGCCGCCCAGCAGGGCTTTCGAGGCTTCAAAATCAAGGTCGGACATCCTGAGCTCGAGCGAGACCTGCACAGACTGGAGCTACTGCGCCAGGCGACGGGCGGTCGCGGACCAGTGATGATCGACGCCAATGAGGCTTGGACCGCCCAGCAAACCGTCGAGGCGCTGCGCACCTTTGAGCGCGCGGGACATCCCATATTCTGGGTCGAAGATCCTGTCCCGCGAGATGACATCAGCGGCTTGAGAATGCTCAGACAGCTCGGTCTGACGCGTGTCAATGCCGGAGAGTATCTCGATTTGAGCGGCAAGCGCCGCCTTCTCGAAGCGCACGCCTGCGATATGTTGAACGTGCACGGGCAGGTTGGTGATGTCATGAGAGTCGGCTGGCTGGCGAACGAGTGCAACGTCGAGGTGACGCTCGGAAACAGCTTCCTGGAGATCGGGGTCAACATGGCGCTGGCGCTGCCGGATGTTCGCTGGCTCGAGTACAGCTTCCAGAATTTCGATCACCTCGTTGAGGAGCCGTTCGTCATCGCCGACGGCCTCATCCGCGGCAAAACCGCTCCCGGACACGGCCTCAAGCTGCGTCGCGAAGTACGCGACAAACACGGCCAGGCAACCTTGAACCCGAGTCTTCCGGAAGTCGCGCGCACATGATCGAGGCGGTCGATCGGGTGCTCGGCAATCCAACTGTGCGCGGCCGCCAGGATTGGCTGCTGATCATCAGCCTCGCCGTCGTCTTTTTTGTGCTGCTGACATTGTACGTGGCAGTCCTGCAAGTGCTGCTCCCGAATCAGATTCAGGATATCGATCCCGCTGGCAAGGCGACCAATCTAGGCGTTCTTTTCGCCATTACATCGGTTTTCAGCACGACCATAACGCCGCTTTCGGGAGCGCTTTCGGACCGCACCCGCTCACGGTTCGGCCGAAGGACGCCCTGGATCGTGCGCGTTGCTCAGCGCGACGGAAACAATTACGCACTGCTGTTCATTGCCGCTGGCGCGTTCGTCTTTGTTGGATCGTTCCTTGTACTTCCGATAAGGTCTGTACCATGAGCTGGAGGCGTCAGCACCTGGCGCCCCCGGGCGGACTGCCCAAAGCGGTGAACAGTCGTTATGCGCAAGGCAATATCGAGAACCAAGACCCCGTTGACGGCGCCCGAGATTCGACCGCCCCCAGGGGTGGAAAGCGAGTCGAACCTGGCCGAGAAGGCGTATCAGGCGATTTTGCAGGGTTTGTTCGATCGCACCATTCCTGCGGGCGGCGAGTTCTCTCAGGCCGAACTGATGCGGCTGCTGGGTCTTACCGCCCAGCCGTTGCGCGACGCGCTACGTACGCTCGAGACCGAGGGGCTGGTGACAATCTATGCGCGCTCCTGCATCCGCTTTATCCGAGCAGATCTGGAGCTCTCGCGGTCCACCTACCAGTTTCGGTCCTTGATCGAGCGAGCCGGCGCGCGTGCCCTGGCGGAAATGGGAGATGCAGCGCAGATCGAGGAACTGATGAACGACCACGCTGCGTTGCTGGAACGGCTGGAACACGGCGAGCTTGGCCCGGAAGAAAAAAACACGCTGGATGCTCTGGAAAATCGGCTGCACGGTGCTTTGACTTTCTACCTGCGCAATCCACTCATCGAAACCACGGCCCGGCGCCTCAAGAATTACCTGACATTGGTCAGGCTCGATTGGCTCACGACGAAGCCGCTGGCCATGCGTACTTTGCGCGAACACGTCGATATCCTCAAAGCCTGCGCTATGAGGGATGCAGATGCGGCCGAGGCCGCCCTGGCCACTCATTTTCAGCAAGCGCTGCAAAGGCTGCTCGGCATGGTCTGAGGCCGTACAATAATCGACGCTCGTCAACACTTCCGGGCGTTCTCGACCCCTTCGATGGACGCGCGAGCGAGCCCCTATTCTTCGCCGCTGCACGCACGCTCTGCGGAGACTGACAATGACCGCGCAAACGATCTCGAGCCTGACGCTTGCCTTGATCGTTTCGACCGGGAGCTTCGCCCAACAGCTTCCGCCTTTGCCGCAAATACCAGCCGCCACTGCGCCGGCACAAACAGGGTCGCACCGGCCCGTCCCGAACATCACCATCCCCACGCGAGCGGCCCCGGTCCCTGTCATCATCCACGTCTCGGTCAACGGCTCCGACAACGGCGACGGCTCGCAGTCGCGACCGCTCAAAACACTGACGCGCGCGCAGGCGGCAGCGCGTCTCATCAATGCCACCAACAGCGTCACGGTTCAGCTGGCCGATGGCACGTACCGGCTGGCGAAGCCACTGCGCTTCACCGCCCAAGACGGTGGACACAACAGCTATATCGTCACCTGGGAAGCGGCCCCAGGTGCACACCCTGTTATATCAGGCGGGACCCCCGTCCCGGTCACAGACTGGCGACTCGCCGATGCGACACGTAACGTATGGGTGGCCGGCATCCCGCGCGGCGCCGATCCGCGCCAGCTTTGGGTGAACAATCGATTGGCCGAACGCGCGCAGGTCGAAGCGCCTCGCGGGGCCTTCTCCTTCCACGAATGGGGTATACAAATCGTCGCTCCGGGTTGGCTTTTCCTGGCGGACCTGCCCGACCAGCCACGCTTGGAAGTCGAAAACACGGCCTGGTTCACAGATCGTCATGCCATTGTGGACCACATCGTGGGCGATCGAATCGTCATGAAGCAGCCTGGCTGGCGCAACAACATCATCGGGTACGACACCTTCGCGCGTCCCGTGTCTGGCGACAACGCACGCATGTTCTTCGTGAACTCCCTCGCCTTCCTGCGCACCGGCGGCCAATGGTTCGTCGATCCGGCCGCAGGGCGTCTCTATTACAAGCCGCGCGAGGGGGAGAACATGCAGACCAGCGAAGTCATCCTGCCGCGGTTGCCTTTACTCGTGGCCATCGCCGGCGACTATGATCACCCGGTCACCGACCTTCAGTTCCGCGGCCTCAGCTTCCAACACACGAGTTGGCTCGAGCCTTCGGGGGCGGGCGGCTATCCGAGCCAGCAAAGCGGCGCGTTTCTCGCCGGGAATCTCTCTAATTACCCCCGTGATGCGATCCGCGACTGCAGCTGGGGTTGTTGGGCTTTCGAGGCCGCGCGCAATCATTGGCGCCAGCAACCTGCCGCCGTGCAGGTCGCCGCCGCAAGCCGCATCGTATTCGCAAATGACGAGTTCACGCATCTTGGGCAGGTGGCGCTCGGCATCGGCAACAACGCGGAGGCCAACTTGAGCGGCATTGGATTGGGCGCTGAGACGATCGAGATCTCTCGCAACCGGTTCAGCGATCTTGCCGGCGGAGCGATCATGGTCGGCGGCATAGCCCCTGAAGCCCACCATCCGCCGCGGCCGCAAATGGGTGTTCGCAATATCCTCATTCGCAATAACATCGTCGCGAATGTGTCGCAGAATTATCGCGAGCAGGCGGCCGTGCTGGTGACCTACGCTACAGCGCCGGTGATCATGAACAACGACATCTCCGCCGCCTCCTACGACGGGATCGATATCGGCTGGGGTTGGGGCGCCAACGATCCGGGTGGCTCCGCGGCCTATCGGACGACACACCGAGGATATTACGATCAACCGGGTAATCTCACCTACGACACGCCAACCATCCTGCGCGACAGCGTCGTTTTCGCCAACCGCGTGCACGACGTCAAGCGCTGGTTTCCCGACGGCGGCGCGATCTATCACCTCTCGGCCGATCCGGGAGCTCTGATCGCGGAAAACTACGTCTACGACGTTCCCGGCGGCATCGCACTCTATTTGGACGAAGGCTCGCGCTATGTGACCTTGCGCAACAACGTGGTTTCGAATGTAGGCGTCTGGCTGAACCTCAATTCGCAGGATAGCTTTCTTCCACGCCGCACGGCCATGGACAACAACGCGACCGGGAACTGGCACAATTCCGGTCGCATCGCAGGCGCTTGGACGGACTATCTCAACAATCGACTGATCGACAACGTCGAGGTTCGCGGTGAAGACTGGCCGGCCGCCGCTGGCGGCGTGATCGCGCGCTCCGGCGTGCAGCCGGCTAACGATTAAATCGCGCTGTAACGAACGTCTCTGATCCGAACTTCACCCACCCCCGCAGCATAGATAGCCGGCCGCAAGCTGAGGAAATCACCCGCAACATTCTGGTGATAGCCCGACACCTCGAACTGCACGCCATACTTCGTCCAGCTCGCGCCATCGATACTGTGATGCACCGTGACGATATGCCGATCATTCTTGATCCGCATCCGCAGCCTGCGATTGATGCCCGCCGGTTTGGCGCCGGTTCGCTCGAGGCCATAGCGATGCAGCACGAAGTGTTCGTTGTCAAAGCCCAGCCCACAATACAGCCGACGGCTGTAGAACAGCAGCAGCCCGGCGCGCGCGTGCTCATCGATCTCAAGATCAACCTCAACCTGGTAGGCCGGGTCGCCGGCGATGAACGAGATGGGTGAGCTGTCTCGCGGCTCGGTCCCCTTGGCGGCCAGGAACAGCGTGTTGTCCGCGATTCGTACGCGCTGCATCTCATTGACACCAGGGTCGTAGAAGCTCCATTGAACACCGAACTTGTTGGTTGCAAAGTCATCCGACAGAGCCAGGCCGTGAGCCACGTATTTGCCGGTGGTCTGCACCTTCGGTTTATGCAGAGGGTGCGACAAGTCCGCTCCGAACGCCTTGAGCCAACCGTCGGAGGTCCATTCCACCGGATCCAACAGCGTCTGCCGCCCAAGCGTCCAGAAGCTATTCTCATAACCGTGATAAAGCATCCACCACGACGCGTCGGGTCCTTCCACCAAAGTCGCATGCCCGCGCGACCACCACTTCTCGCTGGCGGATTGCGTTCTCACCAGCGGATTGTGTGGAGCATTCTCCCAAGGACCGTGAATGGAACGAGAACGTGCCGCGATGACCATGTGACCGGTGGGCGGTCCGGCAGTGCCTCCAACAGCCGTGATCAAGTAGAACCAATCCCCGTGCCGCATGACCTTCGGGCCTTCCGGCGCAAACGACTCAACATCCCACTCTTCGGGATATCGCCAGGGATCATAGACGTGCACGACCGGCCCGTCGGTAGCGAGCCCATCGTCAGTGAGCCGCACCCGATCACCCCCACTGAGGAATAGATACCGTTTACCGTCCTCGCCAACCGCGTGCCCCGGGTCGATGTGGCTCGGCAATTTCAGATCCACCGGCTCACTCCACGGCCCGGCAATCGTGTCCGCGTGAATCACGTAATTGGAGCGGTATGTCGGAGTACGCGCAGGGATGTAGACGTAATAGCGTCCGTCGTGCTTGACCAGGTCGGGCGCCCACACTGATCCAATCGGTGAACGTAGGGCGGCAGTCACCGGCTCCCAGTTGACCAAGTCATTCGACTTCCAGATCACGATGCCTGGATAGGCGTCGAACGAAGAGAACGTCAGGTAGTAGTCGGCGCCATCCTTGAGAATGGACGGGTCAGGATGATCCCCCGCCATGATGGGATTCAAGAACGTACCATTGCCCAGGTCAGCTTTGCGCTGCCCTTCGTTACCTCGCGCCCAACGCACGGGGGCGGTCGGTGAGCCATGGGGGGACGATGAAGGTTGCGACGGCCCTGCGGTCGCATCGGTGTTCTGAGCCGCAGCCGTAGCGGTCGCGCCCAGTAACAGCGACTTCAAGGTGTGACGGCGCGAATACTTCATTTTCACGGCTTTGAAACCCGCGAGCCCGGGCGACGTACCCGGTTCGGCGCCGGGCCCGTGGACTGTCGGAACATCAGGGACGACGGTAGTACATGCTTGGAATGATCCGCAGGTTCACCGCTCAGGGTGCTCAACAACAGTTGGGCCGCTTCCGCCGCCATGTCCGGAATGGGCTGCCTGATAGTAGTCAGCGCCGGCCAGACCTGGCTGGCCAATGGCGCATCGTCAAACCCAACAATGGAGATGTCCTCCGGTACCCCGAGCCCCATGCTGTGAGCCACCGTCAGGGCACCGGCCGCCATCTCGTCATTGCTCGCAAAAATCGCCGTCGGTCGCTTCGCAGCTGCAACGTTGAGGAGCTTGCGCGCGGATTGAACACCGGAAGCGTGCGAGTTGTAACCCTGCACGACCAGCGCCTTGTCCAACCGCAAGCCGCAGGACTCGAGGCCATCGAGATAGCCGCGATACCGGTCCATCACCGCCGCGTGGTCCGGATTACCGATGATGAATCCAATCCGCTGGTGCCCCAGAGCGGCCAGTTGCTCCGTCATGCTCGCGCAACTCTCCCGGTCGTTCGTACAGACGCTGCGGTACGTATCAGTGTGCTTGCCGGGAGCAATCTTGACGAACGGAATTTCGAGGCTCTCGATTGCCTCGGTGACCGCACTCAGATCTGAGAGCGGCGGCGTCAGAATGACACCGTCGGCGCGCGATTGCCGCACGCTTCGGCAGACATCGTCAGACAGAGAATCCGCGTTGTAATCGCAAGGCTGCATCACGATCTGATACTTCGCCGCCCTGCTCCTTTCCATCGCGCCGGCCAGTACGCTGGTGGCGTAGTAGCCGCACGATATATCGTATAGCAGCCCCAGCAGATAAGAGCGGTTGCCACCCAACCCCCGGGCGGAGGGGTTGGGATGGTAGTCGAGCTTCTGAATCGCCCGCATCACGCGTTCGCGGATCTGCGGTTTGACCGTCTTTACATCATTGATGACGCGCGAGACGGTCTTTATCGATACGCCCGCGTGTTTTGCGACATCGATAATCGTTGCATTCGCCATGGTTCCGGCGACGATGGCGCGTCTCAGTGCCGATTGCAACCCCCGAGCCCGTACCCATAGGGGAATAGCGGGGCTTCGCTCGACGCTCCACCGCCGCGCGGCCATGCATATGAGAGTCTTCCTGTAATGGGGAAATTGACCTCGCCCGTGCTCCTGCGAAACAGCACATCAGCGATGCCGCCGCCCTCGGTACCGGGCCACCACGCCACAGCGAAAGCATTGGCTGCTTCTAGCTCAGGGGTAACACCTCTGACCCGGCCGGTGAGAAACACCGCGACGACGGGAATGCCGCCCTGCCGCAAACGTTGCAGCAGCGCCAGGTCCGCGTTGGCGTGTGTGGCTGGAGGCTGCGAACGGCTCGCCCGCAATGCCCTGGGACTCGCCTCATCAAACGCACTCACCTCGGGCGCCGGCCGCTGCATGTCGAGCTCATGACCGTCATCCGACGGACCCTGGTATTCGAGGGACTTGAGGTCACCATGCCATTCGGCATACGGATTCTCGCCAAACACCACGATCGCCACGTCCGGCTTCCTCTCGTAGCTGCCCTCCACACTGAGGGTGGCGGTGCCACCGGCCGCCGTAACGGCCGAGCGGATACCCTCGAACAGCGAGGTGGCTCCTGGAAAGTCCGCATTGGTATTGCCCGTTCCCTGCCAGGAAATGCTCCATCCGCCTGCCTGCTTGCCTATGTTGTCCGCGCCATCGCCTGCGACCAATACGTTGGCTTTGGGGGATAAAGGCAGCAGGCACTTGTCATTCTTGAGCAGCACGAGCGACTTGCGAACCGCCTCGCGCGCGAGCGCTCGATGTTGCGGGGCGCCGATCTGCTCCGATTTGTTAGCCAATGGACGGGACGAGGGCCGCCCCTTCTCAAACAACCCGGCGCGCAACTTCACCCGCAGGATTCGGGCGACGGCATCGTCGATCCGTGCCATCGGGATATCGCCGGCACGGACCTGCGAAACGGTGTTTTGCAGAAACGCCTTCCACTGCTCGGGCACCATGATCATGTCGATGCCCGCATTGATCGCCTGAGCACAGCGATCCTTCGAGCATCCTTGAACCTCATCGACGCCGTCCCAGTCGCTGACGATGAGCCCATCAAAGCCCATGCGAGTCTTGAGCACATCTGTGAGCATGTGGCGCTGGCCGTGCATCTTGACGCCCTGCCAACTGTTGTAGGAAGCCATGATGGTCTGCACACCGGACGCGATTGCGGCGACGTAGCCCTGTCCGTCGATAGCCAGCAGCTGTTGTTCGGAGGATCGATTGTTGCCCCGATCGATTCCGTGGTTCGTGCCGCCATCGCCGATGAAGTGTTTTGCGGTGGCGAGGATGTGATTGCCATCGAGAAACGACGGCGTATCGAGGGTTCCCTGAAGTCCCTGCACCATACGGCCCGCGTACGTGCGAACCATGTCGGGCCGCTCGGAGTATCCTTCGTAGGAACGACCCCAGCGGCTGTCACGAACTACCGCAACAGTCGGAGCAAACGTCCAGTCTATTCCCGTGGCCGCAACCTCCCGCGCCGTAGCCTCGCCGATCCGTTGAACGAGGTCAGGATCGTGCGCCGCCCCTAGCGCGATATTGTGCGGAAACAGAGTCGCACCAATAACATTGTTGTGGCCGTGCACCGCATCCGTACCCCACATTATGGGTATCGCCGGGGCGCCTCCCGAGGAGTCCATTGAGGCATCGTAGAAGCGGTCCGCGAGGGTGACCCAGTCGGACACCGCTGCATGCTTCTCGTTACCGGGAAACGCGCCGCCGCCATTCAGGATGGAGCCCAGCCGATACGTTTTGACATCCTCAGGTGTCACGTACCGGATGTCCGCCTGAATCATCTGCGCAACTTTTTGCTCGAGGGTGAGCTTGCGCAACAACTCGGAAATGCGCGCTTCCACGCGCGGATCCCTGTGGACCCGCCCCGACGAGGGGCCGCCATCCACCAGATGCATCCGCGGCGAAAGCTGCGACGGCTGCACAGGCTTCGAAACACGACCCGGATCCGTGGGCCGGACGTTTCCGAATGCGCCCAGAGTTGCGCAGCAACAGATCAGGCCAACTGACGTCAGCCGACGCCACGGGGCCGGCCTCATGGAATGGATCATCTTCTTAACCATCTCACGGCACACCACACGTCCAACAAGATGCACCGCCATTTCCCCCCTCCCGAACAGTTGGTTGACTGTGGGCGGCAGAATTACACCCGCGATGACAGCGTTGTCAAACAGGCTCGCTCCCCATTTTGCCATTCCAAGCACAACTACCTGAACGGAAAGAGAATTATTTATTATGCCAAAAAGACAACGTTGGTACTTTTGAGATCACCGCACCTTCTTTAGGGGTGCCAGGACAGCCGCGCCGAGGACTGCGACCGCGCCGGCGACCGCGAACAGGAGGGTGTAGTCGCCGTGGCTGACCGCGAGTATCAGAGGTGCGCACAGCGGCGCTATGACCTGCGGCAGCGTGTTGGCTATGTTGAGAAGGCCGAGGTCCTTGGCCGCATGCTGGTCACGATCGGGCAGCACATCGGTCACCAGCGCAAGATCGACGCCTTCGTAGACACCATGCCCCATACCGGTCAACGCCACTCCGAACAACAGCATGGTGTAGGAGCTCGAGGTGGCGATCAGCCATAACCCGAGCCCCTGGATGACCGAGCCCGCCATGACAAACGGCTTGCGCCGTCCCGTCCGATCGGACAGACGGCCTGCGATCAGGCTCCACACGACCACCATGACCGCCCCCACGAGCGTAGAGCGGAAGATCAGCCGGGGCACATCCGCCGGATCGAAGCCGAGCTTCTCCAGCAGAAACAAAGGCTGATACGCCTGCAAAAAGCTCGAGCCTGTCGTGAACAGCACGCGGCTCAGCCATGCCCAGGAGAAGTCGCGGTGATCAGGTGGTTGGGATAGCGCCGCAGGCGCAGGGACAGGGGTGGCTGGGTGCATGCCAGCGGGGTAATCCGCCGCTCGCACCTCCTCAGGCAGAACGAATACGAGCAGCAACACCCCGGCCATTCCGATGAGGCCGGGAACGACGAGCATCCATGTCGTGTTGAATGCAAGAAGTTGGACCAGGTACGTTCCTGTGATCTGCCCTACCGGCATGCACACACCGAGAATGCCCACTACCGTGCCGCGTTGGGCTGGAGGGATCCGATCGGGAATGATCGCCACCAGGGATGCGAGCACAGCGTTGTAGGCAAGCTGCGCGAGACACCATCCGAGCAGCACGATGTTGACCGTGGGCGCGAGTCCGATCACAGCCAGGGCCGCGCATCCACACAGCACACCGCCCACCAGCCATGGCCGCCGTCTGCCAAACCGCGACCGTGTGCGATCGCTCAATGCTCCAAACACCGGATTGCTGACGAGCGCCACCAGCGCACCCGTCATCAAGACCCAGGAGATGGATTTCGCAGCATTTGCCGGCGCCAGCTGCTGGATGCGCAGCGCCAGGCTGATGATGGCGGGCGTCAGAAGGGCCAGCCACAGTGTGGCGTAAGCAGTAGCGTAAATTGCAATAAAACGCGCGGAAGCCCTGCCTGGGGCCACCCCAGACACTGAAGTCCTGTTCACGCCGGAATCTCAAGAGCGACCCGTGCACCCTGACGGAAGCCGCCATTCTAGTGCCTTCTGAGAACTTGGAATGACTCAGAACGCCGGACGGCAGCCTTTCCTCGAAACCGGCAAATGCGCCCACGGTCGGCGGGGCGGCCCGCCGGCAACTACGGCCAACCCGGCGCAGCACCCCCGAGCCGCGCAGATAGTGACGGCCAGCAGGCCTAATCTTCCTGCGCAGTTCGTGCAGCAGCGTGCCAAAATGACCGCAAATGTCATTGTTCGAAAGAATCAAACGGGCTCATCGCGCGATCAGACCGCAGGTGTCCGTCACGCCTCTCGATCGCAGCCGACTGCTGTCCAACGCACTTGGGTGTGAGGTTCTGCTCAAAGCGGAGCACCTGCAACCCACCGGCACGTTCAAGATCCGTGGTGCCACCAACAAGCTGCAGGCCCTCGGGGAAGATGTTCGACGCACTGGGGTAATAACAGCTTCCACCGGCAATCATGGACAAGCAGTTGCCCGCGCGGGCGCGCTCGCGGGTGTTCCTGTCACGGTATATGTCGCAGTATCCACTGCGAAATTGAAGATGGAGGCAATCAAAGGGCTGGGTGCAGACCTGGTCGTGGTGGAAGGAAACCCACTCGAAGCGGAATTGCAGGCACGCCGGCGGGCGGCGCAGGAGCAACGGCCCTACATCTCGCCCTACAACGACCTCGATGTCATGGCCGGCCAGGGTACTCTCGGGATGGAGTTGATCGAGCAGGCACCGCAGCTGGATGCGGTGTTCATCTCAGTGGGTGGCGGTGGATTGATTGGTGGAAGCGGTACCGCGATCAAGCAGTTGCGGGCGCAGACCCGCGTAGTGGGAGTCTGGCCTGAAAACTCTCCGTGCCTGCTGAAAGCACTCGAGGCAGGCCAGATCATCGACGTCGCGGAAAGCCCGACACTGTCCGACAGCACTGCCGGTGCCGTGGAGCCCGGATCGGTCACATTTCCCGTCTGTCAGGCGGTTATCGATCAGACCGTTACTGTGAGTGAGTCGGAAATAGCAGCGGCTATGCGGTCCATCGCCGCAACGGAACATTGGATGGTAGAAGGCGCCGCCGGCGTCGCGCTGGCTGGGTTGACGAAGGTGGCGGACGCGTACAGGGGCCAGAAAGTTGCTGTGGTGCTGTGTGGTCGCAACATTGCACTGGAAGCTTTTCTCGAGGCGATCGGCAGAGCCTGAGCTGAATTGCAGATCGGAATCAGTGCGTGCTGGCCACGGCCGTGGGGTGATGCTTTTGGGCCGCGATCCACTGGTTCGTTCTCGAGTCCAGCAGATCGAGCGGCAGGACGCCGCCGTTCAGCATTTCATCGTGGAAAGCCCGCACGTCGAAATGTGATCCCAGCTGCTTTTGGGCTCGTTCGCGCAGCTCTCGGAATTTGAGCTGGCCGAGCTTGTAGGAGAGCGCTTGCGCGGGCCACGCGATGTAACGATCGGTCTCTGCCTGGATTGTCGGCTCATCGATGGCGTCCGTTTTGCGGAAGAACTCGATTACCTGGTCGCGCGTCCATCCCTTTGAATGGATGCCGGTATCGACCACGAGTCTCACAGCGCGAAACAACTCACTCGAGAGACGCCCGTATTCACTGACGGGATCCTGGTAGAACCCCACTTCCTTGCCCAGCTGCTCTGCGTACAGGGCCCAACCCTCGACGTAGCCGGAATTGCCGCCATGTTGCCGAAACTTCGGCAACTCAGGCAGCGTCTGCGCGACCGAGAGTTGCATGTGATGCCCGGGAACTCCCTCGTGATACGCAACAGCCTCATCGTCGATGAGCGAGCGTTGCGCGAAGTTCGCCACCGCCACGACTACCCGCCCCGGCCGTTTACCATCAGGTGTGCCGGTCTGGTAGTGAGTAGCATTACCGGGCTCGAAATCAGGCATCGGCTCGACAGTGACCGGCGCACCAGGCACGAGACCGAACAGTTGCGGCAGCTTGGGCTGCATTTGCGCGATGTACTTGCGGAAATCCTCCACGATCTGCCCGGCAGAGCCCGGGTGATACTTCGGATTGTCTCTGGCGGCGGCGCGAAATGCCGCCAGATCGGCGAAACCCTCGTGCTTCGCAATGGCCAGCATGTCCGCCTGGATCCGATCGATCTCGCGCAGGCCGATCTGATGAATCTGATCAGGCGTGAGTGTGCTGAGCGTCGTGCGGCTGCGAATGTCATTCAGGTAGCGCTTCTGCCCGCCGGGCAGTGCAGTAACCGACAGTGTGCTGCGGCCGGACGGCGCATATTCCTCGGCAATGAACCCGGCAAACGCCAGGTAGGCCGGCAACACCTCGTTGACTACCGCTGCCGTTATTTCCTTTGTCAGGTGCCGTTGCTCCGCCTCCGGGATCACGCTGGGATATTTCTTGGTCGGCAGCAGGAACGGATCAGCAGCGATGACTCCCAAGCATTGGGCTGGCACTTTCTCGAGCAGAAAACGCACCGGCATGAGTTGATCGTTCTTGCCCGCGCGCAGCATCTCCTCGGTCTGGCTGAAGACCCGGGGGATCTGGTGAAGCCGGGATATATAGTCCTCGTATTGCTGCAGCGAATCGAACGGCACGGCCAAGGGCAGATCCGCGAGGCGCACGTGCGGCCCGCTCATCTGGTTTACCGGCATCTCGTATTCTTTAAAGTCGTAGTCGGCCATGCGCTGTTCGAGCATGCGAGCCATGACCTGGTGCGACAGAACATCCTGTTCGCCAAAGCCCGACGTGGAGATAGCCTTCAATCGTTGCAGAAAGCCGCTGTCGAGGCTGTGCTGGCTATTGATTCCCGCGATTGAGAAATCGCTCAACTGGTCGTTGTAGCGATAGTCTCCAAACGCGGTTGCAGCCTCCGGATGGGTCTTCAGATCAGACTCGTATTGCTCCTCGAACAGCGTTTTCTGCTGCGCCAGGCGGGACTCCACCGAGGACGCCCCTCCGGAAGCAGACATAGCACCTGCCGACGTCCAGCAAAAGACGGCAGACCAGGACAGAAGTCCAATGACAGCTTGTTGTATTCGCATAGCTGATCATCTTAACACCGGTAGATCAGCCGGCACGGCGGCACGGCGAAGCCCCAACGGGCCCCGAATTGCCGAACCCCTGTTGATCGATTCCAGCGCGAAGCGGATCTTCATGTATGGGACGGCATGTGGCACAGTTTCTTTTTGGATGCCCTACTTCTACAACTTCGCGGCGGTGACGGCGCTTGCGCTTTGGGCGATGCGGCGTACTGAGCAGCGTCGGACCGACGCGTCAATGTGGCGCGAGTCCCTTCAACCCGCCGCTCAGGACCGAGCTTAAGCTAGACAGTGGTCGGGGCGAGAGGATTCGAACCTCCGACCCTCTGCTCCCAAAGCAGATGCTCTACCAGGCTGAGCTACGCCCCGACCTCATCCGCCCAGGACTGGGCGGGCCGGGGATGGTAGCAGCTTCGCGTCCCAGCGCAACGGAATGCGACGGTGTGCGACAGAAATCCCTTTGCTGCCAGAGGCTTACCACGATTATCGCCCATTTATCGTTGCGTCCGACAGGCTGCCAGTGGAACTGACTTCGCCCACCTGGAGACGGTCGCCGGGCCGGAGGATCCAGAACCCCTCGATTTCCTCCAGCGTGCGGCCCTTGGTTTCCGGTAGAAAGCGCCAGGTAAACAAGGCCTGGCATATGCACATGAAGGCGAGAAAGCCAAAAGTGACCGCTTTGCCCACTTCGCTGAATACCCAGGGAAAGAACAAGACAACGACCGCATTGGCAAGCCATTGAGTCAGCACCGGTACGGTCATCGCCTCGCCCCGCACTCGGTTCGGGAATATTTCAGGTACTAAAGTCCAAAATACCGGTCCGATGCAGCTTGCGAAAAAGGCGAGATATAGAAGAACGCACACCAGGACCTTCACCCCTGTGAACTGGCCTGTCAGAACAGCCACGAGCAGCCCTGTAAGCGCCACGGCCATGCCAATCGAGCCCACAATGTAGCAGGGCTTCCTGCCGATACGATCAATCACCCAAAACGAACCGAGCGTGAATACCAAATTTATCGTGCCGACGAAGAATGTTGACAGCAACGCGCTGTCGATCGTCCAGCCGGCCGATTGAAATATCCTTGGGGCGTAATCGATGACCGTATTGACTCCCGAGACTTGGATCAGAATGGCCAAAACAAAACTGACCCATACGGCGCGGCGGGTCCCGGGGGCATTCAAGTCTGCCCATGCAGCTGTCCGGCCCGCCAAACTCGCAGCGATTTCCGCGCACTCGACCTCCGCCCTGCCCTTCCCCTCAATGCGGGTGAGAATCGACAGGGCCTCGCCTTTCTTTCCGGCTTTGATCAGGTAGCGCGGAGTCTCCGGTGCTCGCCACATCAAGAGGAAGAAGACAATGGAAGGAACCGCTCCTGAAATAAACATCCAACGCCAGTTCCAATCACCGGTGTTGCGCAACAGGTAGTTGATGCAAAAGGACGCCAGGACGCCTACCACGATCGCCAATTGATAAAGGGCGCCCATTCGTCCACGTATCACCGCTGGGGACACTTCCGAAACATACAGCGGCGCCAGGACGGACACTGCGCCTACGGCGATCCCGCCGAGGAACCGGGCTAGAATGAATAACTCGAAGTTCGTGGCACTACCGCTCGCAAGGGATGTCAAGGCAAATAGTGCGGCAACCCACAGCAGCGGACTGCGGCGTCCTAGTTTGTCGCTGATCCAACCTGCGGTGGCCGAACCGAGCACGCAGCCAAACAGGAGTGAGCTGAAGGCCCAGCCCAAAGCCAGTTGGTTGAGTTGAAAGTGCTTTTCCAGAAACGGTCCTGCGCCGGTGATGATGGCGACATCAAATCCGAACAACAGTCCGCCGAGGGCGGCTGTGGCGGCGAGCAACACCACATACGATAAGTTTGGATGCTCAATTTTAGTCATTTTTTCAGCGTATCCAGGGCATGAGAATAGCTGTGCCATTGCGAACTCGAAGCAACGGCAGCCTGCCCTGGATACAGCGAAAGCGAGCGCCAGTCTTTCATCGTCGCGCGCAGTTCCGTCCACAATGCTTCGACATCGGTGTAGTCAACAGACTTCTTCGGACTGTACTCGTAAGCCACCGCCAGCGATTCGGATACCTCGCGGCCGATTGCGGCGATGATGGCCTCGTTGATGGCATGGCCGTAATCGGCCGAGGCCTCGGCGGCATCATCGCCCAGGGCGAACCGCCCGCCCGAGCCGGATTGCTTTGGGCTGTTGAGCAGCGAAAGATCTACAAGGTCCGGGCGCATCGCGAGCAGTTGCGAGAGTTCGTATTTGCCTGCGTGGTCACCGACATATAGGCCCTCCACCCACTCGGGGTCGGCTCTGACGACGATACGCAGGCCCGTTGCGCCTGCGAACACGGCGGCGGCTCGGCGCAAATCTTCCTGGCTACCGCCGGCGTGTCCGCTCACGGCAATCACGACCTTAAATCCCGCGTTCGCGAAAGTCCGCAGTTGGTAAAGAAACAGATGCAGCATCACATGCGGCGGAATCGCGGCCATAAGTGCATTGTCCTCGCCTACGACTTCGGCGAGCCATGGTGCGTGGAAACCGCATTCGTGAATGTGGTATCCCTGCGCTGGCGCGACAATGCCGCCAAAACGCCGTGCGGCCTCATCGCAATAGTATTCCGCCTTAATGAGGTCGAGCCCGAGCGCCGCCACACAACCATGCGGTTCGCACAGACCGAGCGGCAGATAGACGACGGGGTGGATGTCGCGTCGCGCGCGAAAGGAGTCGGGTCGCAAGTCTGCCCAGCGCACCGGTGTGTCCTTATCGCTCATAGCACCTTGGCTCCGTAGAAGTTTCGCACCCACCGATGACGGCGGCGAAGGTCATCAAAAATCCCCTCGGGCAGGGTGGGTTCAGTGAGGGCCCGCACGTTTTCCTCAGCGAATGCCCTTACGTGCATCGATACAAGCGCGCTCGTGACCCCGGGGTCATGCAGGACAAACTTCAGTGCCAGGGCAGCAAGACTACCGGCATGGGTTGGCACGAAGGTACGCAGGGCGTCAATCTTTTCAATGTAGAGTTCGCGCGGGCCGCAGTCGAAATATTTCGCGCGAAAGTCCCCAGCACCGAAACATGTGTCCGCGCGGAGAGTGCCGGTGAGACCGCCTTCGTCGAGCACGCAGCGAGCGAGGACAGCCACGCCGCGCTGTGAGCAGATCGGGATGAGACAGTCGAGCGGCAAGGGGTCGAAGATGTTGAAGACCGTCTGGATACTGTGGATACGTCCGCTGAGGACGAGCGGCAGCCCTACGTCATGACGCTGGTCGGGCAAGGACACACCAATGGAGCGCACCTTACCGGCGGCGACCAAGGTTTCAAGCTCGTCGAGCCAGTACCCTTCCGCACCCCAATTCGCCCAGTAGAGGTGCATCTGCAACAGATCGAGAGTTTCCACGCCCAGCGTGCGCAGCGAGATCTCGGCCTCCCGGGTGATGTGGCCGCGTGGAAAGCATGTCTCGATCGGTTGCGGAATCGCCCATTGGAGCAGCGGCCCGATGGCTTCGACTTTTGTGGCGATGAACGGCCGCCGCCCCCGCCATGATTTTAAGGCATCAGCGATGATGGCTTCGGACTGGCCGTAGTGACGCGCTGTGTCGATAAAGTTGACGCCGGCATCCCAACAGGCGTGCATGGCTTCGATAGCTTCGTTGCGGTCGAAGGCTCCAAATACCCCACCGAGCCCGAAGGCGCCAAAGCCGAGCCGTGAAACAGACTCGTTAAGGAAAGGGAACAGGGCCGTCGGTATCCTAGAATTCATCGTACGCCAACTCGCTCGCAGACACGCCCAGAGCGGCGAGCATTTGAGTACAGGCCTTGATCATTACGGGCGGACCACAGAGGTAATATTCGATCGTCTTGGGGCTGCGATGTCCCCTGAGGTATTGCGCCAGCACAACCTCGTGAATAAAACCCGTATCACCGGTCCACGCGTCGTCGGGCAGCGGCGAGGAGAGCGCTACGCGGAACAAGAAATTCGGGTGGGCGCGGGCAAGTGCGTTGAAGTAGTCGTCATAGAAGATCTCCTGCCGCGCCCGAGCGCCATACCAGAAACTCACCTTGCGGTGAGTACTCTGTGTTTCCAACAGGTGTGAGAGATGAGCGCGCAAGGGCGCCATGCCGGAACCACCGCCGATGTAGACCGCTTCCTTTTGCGTGGGCTTGAGATGGAAATCACCAAAGGGCCCGAGGGCCGTAACGATGTCACCGGGCTTGAGACTGAACATATAGGCGGAGCCAATTCCCGGTGGGCACTCTTGGCCAGGAGGCGGCGTAGCAATGCGGACATTGAGGCGGAGCGTCCGCTCGGTCGCAGCGTTGCTGGCGAGTGAGTAGTTGTTGCGCCGGCCGGCAGCGGAATTGCGGGCGACGAGGTCAACCGTATGCTGGCGTTCCCAGACAGAAGCATAGGGTTCCGGGATATCGAAGTCGCGGAACCGAATTTCGTCATACGCAGGAATCTCGAATTGCAGGTAGTCGCCAGGCGTGAAGTCAACCTTACCGGCGACCTCTACGGGTTCCAGGACCAACTCTTTGATGAACGTGGCAACGGAGCGGTTTGAGACGACACGCAGGTGATGGACTTTTTGGGGGCGAGCGCCCACCCCGCCGGCCCGCGCGATATTGAGGTGCAGGCGGCCACTACGCTCCCGCAGGGGGTAAGTAACGAGGCCGCGGCAGACAGGCGGACGAACCGGCGCGCCGTCCACAAGGTTGAAGCGGCCGTTGTGCTTGGGGCACTCGATGATGGTGCCTTTCACGAATCCGTCGGCGAGATGCGTGTTGCCGTGTGTACACAGCCCATCGGTGGCGTGCAGCTTGGCGTCCGCATCGCGGTAGAGAGCATAGGTCTTCTTTCCGTGGTCCAAACGAATGACATCTTCGCGATCGAGGGCGGCGGCGGCGCAGACCTCAATCCAACCTTCGGCATCGGGCCGGACGTTTGTGACCAGCGCCGTATCGCCCGGCTGGTGCGCGCCAGGTACCGGGAGCTCGCGTTTTACGTGGTAACCGGGATCCTTTGCTTGTTGCAGAATCGTGGAGATGATCTCTCGATAAGCGTCGATCAGACCGTTGTAGGGAGTGGGCATGTCGTCCTTGACCAACGCATGCAGGCGCGGCAGCGCGTGATACGGCACGAGCGGGAACATGTGATGCTCCACGTGGTAGTTCATGTTCCAGTAAAGATATCGGTGGATCGGATTCAGGTAGATCGTCCGAGAGTTGAGTCGGTGATCGAGGACGTTCTCAGCCAGTCCAGCGTGCTGCGAGAGGCCGTAGATTACCCCTAGCCACGAGCCAAACAAATTGGGCAGACCGACATACATCAAGGGCAAAATACTGTGCGTGGCGAGCGCGAGACCGGCGGTGCTCACGTAGATGAACACATAGATGCGAGCCTTCAGATAGATTTTAGGAAACTCGGTGTCCGGGATATAGGTCTTCTCTTCGGCCAGCATCCGACCACACGCGTGGGTTAGGATTTGACGAAAATACTGTCTATACACGCCTATATTGAAGAATTTGAGTACGATTTCCTTCACGTCCGGCGGACGCGGCACAGCGATTTCGGGATCACGGCCAACGATGAGTGTATCGCTATGGTGTCGGGTATGGCTCCAACGCCACAGCGTCGATTCTCGCATGATCATGAACGACGCTATCTCGTAGAGCGCGTTGTTCATCCAGTCCGTCCTGAAGGCGGTGCCGTGCCCCGACTCGTGCCAGCGCGAATCGGACGTCGAGGCATAGAGCACCCAATAGGCTGCAAATGGGATGATCGCCCACCACGAGCCCCACAGAGCGTATCCCAGATACCCACTGCTAAAGATCAATGCAAACCAGAGCAACGTGTCCCGCATTGCCGGACCATCCCGACGCTCGAGCAGCCGACGCATCTCAGCGCGCCTCACAGGACATTGATACCAGTCAGCCTCCGCCAGGCCTTTTTCCACCGCGAACGCGGCATTTTCACCTGTGAGACTGTAGTCGAAGTTGACGCTCGCACTCATAGGACGGAAAAATCGGCGGCTCAAAAGTTAAAGAACGAATAAACAGTAGTGTTTCGGCGGACCTCACCAGGATGCAGCACGATGTCGTCCAACTCTGGCGCGTTAACCCCATCCGGGTAGCCTTCACACTCCAGACTGATGCCAGCGTGCTGACCGTAGGGGCGGCCGGACTTACCGATATGGGTGCCATCAAGCGCGGAGCCCGTGTACAACTGGATACAGGTTTCCGTCGTGTGGATTTCCAACCCCAGCCCGGTAGTCGGCTCGAGCAAGCGGGCCGCGATCACGCAGGTACGGGGCGAATGGGAGGGGCGGCGCACGAAGTAGAGATCGCCGTGACGTTGGAATAGCTCCGGGATCGCCTCGCCGAGACGACGTGGATGATTGAAGTTGTTGGATCGGCCATCAACGACAACACGCTGACCAAGCAGCGTCATCTCGCCGTCGGTCGGCGCAAATTCGTCTGCGTTGATTTGCAGCTCGTGGTTGGCAATGCCATCCGCGTTCTCGCCGGTGAGGTTAAAATACGAATGGTGCGTTAGACAGAGCGGGGTGGGCTGATCGGTGACGGCCTCTGTCTCGATGATGAAGTCGTTCTGCGCGGACAGCGTATAAGTGACTGCGACATCGACTGTGCCGGGATACCCCTCCTCTGCGTCGAGGCTGCGATGGGTCAAGCGCACACTAGCCGCCCCATCGGGCCGCGCGAAGGGCTGCGCGATCCACAAGCGCTTGTCAAAACCTGCTACCCCACCGTGGAGGTGGTTGGGCCCGTCATTGCGGGCGAGTTCATACAGGCGGCCGTCCAGCGTGAAGCGTCCGCCCGTTATGCGACCCGCCACACGCCCGACGATAGCGCCGAAATAGGGATGTCCATCAACATAGGGGGCCAGCGAATCGAAGCCGAGCACAACGTCGTTGAGCCTGCCAAGGCGATCAAACATTCGAAGAGAGGTGACGATACCGCCATACGTGATCGCGTCGACCGACGCTCCGGAGGCGTTGGCAAGAGTGTATACCTCCACGGGCTCACCGCCAGGCAGTCGTCCAAAGAGTCGCGGCGTTGGGGTTGCGAAAAATGGCATACTAGCTGCGCTAGACTGTAGTTGGTGTGCCAGTCCATTGACTTCTCGAAGCCCGGCAACGAGTTCTCATTTTTTGCGTTTATGCTCGAAAACCTCAAAATTGGCCCGCGTTACCATGGATTCCTATACCTCGCGGAGTCTGTGCGCAATCTGCTGTCGATCAAAAGCCACCATCACAAAGAATTAGAGCTCAATCTCGTTGTGCAGGGAACGATCAGTTACGTCGTGGCTGGGCGACGATTTACATTCAAGCGTGGAACACTATTCTGGCTATTCCCCTCCCAGGAGCATCAGCTGGTTGATTGCAGCCGCGACGCGAAGTTCTTCGTCGCAGTATTCAAGCGCAACCTGATAGCGCGGGCATGTCACAGCGCCGACTACGATGGACTCAGGACCAATAAGACAATGGCGGACGATGTTCTGCATGCGTGGTTGGTACCGGAGAGCTTCGATCTCATACGGAAAACGATGAATTCTCTGTTGGAAGGCGCACCGGACCCGGACGTGCTGAACCGAGAGGCCGGATTCGGCGCCAGATCGGACTTTCGGTTCCACCATGACGACCCGGACGGTTTGAATGCTGGGCTACAGCATCTTCTGCTTCTGTGCTGGCGCAGTCAGCGCGCCGGACAAGCGCTCGGCAACGCTGTGCGCTTGCATCCAGCGGTAACCAACGCCCTGAGTTTCCTCGGCGAATCGGCAGATGATGAGGATCTGACCCATTTGGCGCGACGGTGTGGGGCGAGCGCCGCACACTTGAGCCGGATGTTCGCGCGGCAGGTTGGCCTGCCTATGAGCCGTTATCGCAACTTGGTTCGTCTCGAGCGGTTTTTCGACAATACCGGGGAACGCTCCAAGGTTCGATTACCGAGGCGGCGTATGCAGCGGGCTTTGGGAGCTATGCGCAGTTTCATCGCGTATTTACTCAAGCCTACGGGAAAGGTCCTCGTGAATGTCTTACCCCTCGCCAACGCAAGGAGTGAAAAGGATCCCGGGCCCGCTTCCTCCAGCGGTCCTGGCCGCACTCGATAACCCACTTACCGACGCAATCAGCCAAGCCTGATTCTTCATATTCGAGGAGACATTTGAATGAAACGGCTTTTGGCTGCGTGGGTGGCACTGTTGTGTGCGGCTGTCCCGGTCTTCGCCGCTGATGCGCCCGCGCCTGCTGCTGGCAGACCCGCTGAGCAGCCGGCACCGACTGAATCAGCCTATATCCAGTGGCTCGAGGAGCGCTCCATGCTGCACCAAGCGCAAGTATTGGCGCAGCGCTACTCTGGTCAGTCGGCTCAATGGCAGCGTCCGTACGGAGCACCCCAAGCCCGAGCGGCCTCAGCGCGGGCATCGGTCTGGTTTACCGCATATCCTGCCTCGATCATTGCAGCAGATCCCGGGGCTTCGGTCCTATCCACCCTCGCGGACGAGCGCCTGTGGCGTGCGTTCCAGACTATCGGGATCCAGGGCATTCACACTGGCCCCATGAAGCGCTCCGGCGGGATAAACGGTCTCGCGTACACACCTTCCGTCGATGGGAATTTCGACCGGATCAGCTTCGATATCGATCCGGATTTCGGCACCGAAGCGCAATACCAGAACCTCGTTAGGTCGGCGCGCGCCCATCAAGCCCTCGTCATAGGCGATGTGATTCCGGGGCACACCGGCAAGGGAGCGGACTTTCAGCTGGCCGAACGGGCATACACCGACTACCCCGGTCTATACCACATGGTGCGCATCGAGCCGTCCGACTGGGGACTGCTGCCGCCCGTTCCAGCGGGACACGACGCCGTTAATCTGAGTCCGGCCGTCGTGAATGCGCTGCAGGCCAAGGGCTATATCGTCGGAATGCTGTCTTCGAAGATCCTCTACAAACCTGGCGTGAAAGACTCAGACTGGAGCGCCACCGATGTAGTAAGGGGCGTAGATGGGGTAAACCGCCGTTGGGTATATCTGCACTACTTCAAGCAGGGCCAACCCACGCTGAACTGGCTCGACCCCTCGTTCGCCGCACAGCGCATGGTGATCGGTGACGCGATCCATGAACTCGGCGTGCTCGGCGACGGCATGCTACGCCTCGACGCAAACGGTCTGCTGGGAATCGAGCGCGATACGGGCACCGGACACGTGTGGTCGGAGGGTCATCCACTGTCCGACACTTCGAACCAACTGATTAGCGACACGGTCCGCAAGCTCGGAGGATTTACCTTTCAGGAGCTTGCCCTTCCGTTCGACAACCTGCACGCGGCGGCGAGCGGGGGCGCAGACCTCTCCTATGACTTTGTCACGCGACCTGCTTATGAACACGCCCTTCTGACGGGTGATGCGCGGTTCCTGCGCCTCATATTTCAACTCATGCGCAAGTACGACATCGACCCGGCAGAACTCATTCACGCTCTACAGAATCATGATGAGCTGACCATGGGACTGGCCCACTTCACGGGTCCGCACGAGCAGGATCTGTTTGCATTTCGCGGTAGCCAGGTGACCGGAAAACAGTTGCGCGACACGATTCAGGAAGAGATGTATGCCCGCCTCATCGGCCCGAACGCGCCATACAACCTCAAGTTCGGTGACGGCGTTGCGAGCACGACGGCGACCATCATCACCGCCACCCTGGGTATCAAAGACATCTCGAAATTGACGGCGTCCGACCTCGAGAAAATCAAGCACCTGCATCTTTTGCTCGCCTTCTACAACGCATTCCAGCCTGGCGTATTCGCACTGTCGGGCTGGGACCTCGTCGGCGCACTGACACTACCCGCAGCGGCCGTGCAGGATCGGCTCGCCGATGGCGACACTCGGTGGGTCAACCGCGGCGCATACGATCTGATCGGCTCCAATCCCAAGGCGATGCGGTCGGCTGCTGGTTTGCCACTCGCGGTTGCGCTATATGGCCCTCTGCCGAAGCAGCTCAAAACACAGGACTCGTTCGCCTCGCAACTGGCACGGATGCTGAAGGTACGCGCAGATATGCAGCTGTATGCGGCTCGACTGCTGGACATACCGGCGGTGCAGGCCAACGGACTGCTCGTGCTGGTTCACAAGCTGCCGGTGAGCGCCGATCTGGAGGTCACCGCAATCAACTTCGGGAGTGCACCAGTGGATGAGAGCGTCGTCATCCGGGGAACTCCGCAAAACTCGAGCGCCATCGACGTGTTGGATCCAAAGGCCCCATTGGCGATCAGCGCGGATGGCCACCTCCAGCTGCGCCTCCAGGCGCTCGAAGGCAAAGCACTGCGGATTACGGGCCTGCGGTAACCAGGCTTCGAATTGAGCGGCCGTCCGAATTCCTCTGCGCCCGACACTTGCGGGGGCGACCCAATCTAAGCGCAAAAAAAGAGAGCTCTTTGCCGGGCATCGAGAAGACAATCGAGGCACGCCCCTGTGTAATAACTCCACAACTAGAACTTAACGTGGGGGGGATTCCGTGAAGCAACGAAGAATGCTTTTCATTGCTGTGACCGCGCTGGCGGCCGCAGCGGTGCTGTTGGAAAATGCCTGGGCGCAAGCTGCCGCGCCAGCCAATCCGCCGCAGTCACC
>JBJMWM010000021.1:0-15083 GCA_045810105.1 Steroidobacteraceae bacterium
CGTTGGCAACCCGAGCCGGTTGCACGCCATACGGCCCGATAGCGCCCTGTCAGGGCGCTCGAATGCTCATCCGTTGCCGAACAGAAACCGCAATCCGAGACTGTAGAATTCGGGTTTCGCGCTCGCATGACCTTCCCCCTCGATCACGCGCCCATCCCAATGCAGGCCGTTGTAATTGCGGCCTGCAAAAGTCCGCACAAAAGCGATTGCGGGCGCGAAGGGCGACTCATCGCCACCGGCAGCGAAAAATATTCTGACCGGCAGGTCCTTGTGGGTTTTGGCAAACTCCGCTTCCTGTTTGACAATGAAATGATCCGCAAACTCCAGGTCCGGGCTACCGGCCAGGTATCCCCAAAACAGCGAGGAGTCGGTAAACATCGCATAGAGCGTAAACAACCCGCCGAACGAGTGCCCCCCGAGAATGCGCCGCGCGGGGTCCGCACGGTAGTTGGCTTCGATGAGAGGAATCAACTCGGACTTCAGGAAGCTCAGGAATTTCGGACCCTCTCCCGACCCCTTTACGTCGCCCGGTACAGGCGTGTAGTCCATCGCCCGCAGCGCATTGTAGTCGGGACGCTCACCGGAATAGGCAATGCCAACAACCAGTATGTCCGGCATTGCCTTGTCGTACAGCAGACCCCCGATCACCGAATCGAGCAACTTGAAATCCCATTGGCCGTCGAGCAGATAGAGAACCGGATACTTCTGCTGCTTATTCTTGTCATAGTCGACGGGCTTGCGGACGTACAGATCGTAGCTTCGGCCCGTGGACGTTGATTTGAAGGTCCGCACTTCGGAGTTGCGAATTGTAACTGCGGGATATGCGGCGGAGCGGACGGGATGACTGATTGTGACGACACACAGGCACAAGACGAGAAGATAGAGACTGCGCGCGGACGCTTTCACACAAACCACCTTTTCGAGTCAGACCCTTGACGCTATCGGACGGAGCGCTCTACATTGTGACCCAAGGTACTATGGCTGGGGGTCAGGACTCGAGTAGGTACGCGACCAACCGACCCAAGGTGTCGATGAGTTGCGCCCTGGGCCGGCGTTCCTGCGGCCTGCACCTGAAATGTTGACGAAATCCAGCCGTCACATCGGCACGCAGCGCGTCGTCAGGAACAGTTCCCCGGGACTGTTCGCAGAACCAGCCGCACGACCTCCCCGACCCACCAGCGCTCAGGGATTCGCCGTTAATTCAACAGGCAGATTGAGTCTGCGCGGACTCGCGCTACTAAACAAACTGCCCTCGGATCTGCGGATCGTAGTGTTTGAACCGAAAGATCTTCTTCGGACAGGGCCCACTTCAGCATGCGATCTCCCAATTCATGACGCATTACCACTTCGAACGCAATCATCAGGTTCTCGAAACAAACTCCTGCGGCCCTCTCCTATTCCCGCCTCATCTCACCCGGTGCGTCGGAGCCAGCGTCTGTTCATGTCACCGGCAGATTGGCATTCTGCGCGTGCGAGGGTCTTGTAAATTCTTAGCGCCGGAACCGAGACGTCACCAATCGATCAGGTAGCCATGACACGACCCAAGTTGAGCAAATAGTGGCGCGTGACTGCGTTGCGGGGCGTGAGCTTCTTCAGGGCGAGCTTCCTGCACCATGCATTCAGCAAGCATGCACACGAGGAGTACGCCATAGGTGCAAGCGAAAGCCGCGGTTTCCGCGTTGATCCGCTTGATCGATGTGCCGGTGACGATGACCTCCTCGAGCGAGTTTGGGTCCGCGTCCGCCGACGCGGCGTTCCCACCTGCATTCATTGCCGCGATGCCGGGCCGGATGCCGAGGATGATGCACAGGCTCAGGCCAAGAGCGCAAACACGGCTCCGCCGGTCACCAGGTCGAGGAGTCTCCCTGAATTCATGCGCGTCTACCCCTCGGCTCCTTGTCTGCTTCTCGTGCGTTTGGCGACGCGTGCGATTCTGAATAAGCCGAACGAGTTTGACGATTGAATTCAACAATTCTTTGTTCCCGCGCGGTGACAACGGTTGTATTCCCCATGTTGTGGCGGCGGCGACGCAGTGTGTGCAGTGCGAACACGCTGGCCTGCGACGGGTCGCTGCGACCGCGGCCGAGCCTTTAGTCGCGACTTTCGCTCGGTCGGCAGACCGTGGTGACTTTCGACAGGGCGATGACTGCGACCGCGATCAAACGGTATCATTCAAGGCCCGGCGCCCTGCCGTCATGTCCGTGGTCCGGCTGATTTTTTAATCAACCGGTGACCCGGGCACCATGCAGTCGCATCTTCATTTTGGGGCCAGAAGCAGGTCATGGCGGAGCCCGACCCTTTGAGCGGGAAGTCTTCTACGTACTGCCGCTCAGGCCGGAATGGCGCATGAGAAAGATCGTCGACTCCAACATCCGGTTCTTTGCGCCGCGCTCGGCGGTTTTCCCGGCAGTCATTGAGTGTATCTATCTAGACCAGCCTCTATAATGTCTGTCCGGATCGAGGAGGGCAAATGACATCGCTCAGTGCGCAGGTCGAGGCTTCTCTACCCGTTGTCGAACAGTGGCGCGTGCGCGCGGTGTGCGTGCCGCTCGACGAGCCGCACCGCACGGCGAGCGGCATCATCACGGAGTCCCCGCTGGTTCTTACCGACGTCGTGACCGACGGCGGTGTTGTCGGACACAGCGTGCTCTTCACGTACACCAGGGCGGCGCTGGGCCCCACGGCAGATCTCGTGCGCAACCTGGGTGCGCTGGTTCAAGGCGAGCGGCTCGCCCCTGCCGAGATCGAGAACCGGCTCACCGGCCGCTTCAAGCTGCTCGGCACGCAGGGCTTGGTAGGGATGGCACTCGCGGCGCTCGACATGGCGCTCTGGGACGCGCTTGCGCGTCTGCATGGTTGCTCGCTTTGCGCCCTGCTCGGCTTTTCTGCGAAGCCGGTCCGTGCATACGGGGCCATCGGCTATGAGGGCGTCCACGGCTCGGCGGTTGTGGCCGAGCGGTGGCTCAAGCGCGGTTTCACCGGCGTGAAGGCGAAGATCGGGTATCCCACCGCAACGGAGGACCTGGCAGTGGTGCGCGCAATCCGCAAAGCGGTCGGCGACCAGACTGCGGTGATGGTGGACTACAACCAGAGCCTGAGTCCGAGCGAGGCGGTGGAGCGGCTACGGTGCCTCGACGAGGAAGGTCTCACGTGGATCGAGGAGCCTACGCTCGCGCATGACTACGCCGGCCACGCTCATATCGCGCGCGAAACGCGCACGCCCATCCAGTGCGGCGAGAACTGGTGGGGCACGCTAGACCTGCGCCACGCGTTGGACGCGCGCGCCTCGGACTTCGTCATGCTCGAGGCGATGAAGATCGGCGGGGTCACCGGCTGGATGCGCGGTGCGGCGCTGGCCCATTCGCGCGCCGTCCCAGTGTCCAACCACCTGTGGTCGGAGATCAGCGCTCAACTTTTGTCGTGCACGCCCACGGCGCACTGGCTCGAATACTGTGACTGGTGGAACCCGATCTTGTCAGACCCGCTGCGCATCCAACGCGGCCTGACACAGATCGACGGTGTTCTCGGGACGGGGGTCGCCTGGAACGAAAGCGCTGTGACGAGGTTTTCCGTATAGGTTCGCAGGCGCCCGTAACACCTTGTGTTGGGCATCGCTATCTGGCGTCTCGTGCGCTACATACGACTGGGCTTGGCTGCCCGACACTCGGCGCGCTAGGAGAGGCTCGAATTTTTTCTGTGGAAGGAGGTGTACTAACCGTATCCCTGCCATGTTGACCGCAGCCACGCGACGCACCCGTCATTGGCCCACTGGGAACTTCCGCCCTGATAGTGCCGACCCAACTCTTCCGGCATGTAGCGCCAAACGGGAGTTGACCACCGATGTCCAACTCGCTTGACGGGTAATCGCATCTCGCATTTGACCACGCGGAGGATAAAAGAAGTGGCAAACGTTATCTCATTCGCGACAGATCGGCTCGGACACAGCTCCCGCCTGCCACAACCGCGCTCGACAGAACGGGGGGTGAGGCAGTGATATAGAGCCTGCGTAAGCGCTCCTGAAGCAGCTGCCGCGATGTCGAAGACCCGGGGTTAGGGTGGTATCCGGTCCAGGGCCTTCACTTTAAGGTCACGTCTTGCTGCATCGCGGAACCGCAAGCCGCATTCCCACGTCAACACCACGTCATCTGGTCCCATTGCCTGACTGGACTGTTCAGACATTGACATCAGGCACAACGCGGACTCTCGTCGTCGCCAGCTCGTGTAGGGCTCTGGCCAGACCATCAATCTCGCCAACATGGGAAAGTTTCTCTCGCCATCTGGTTGGTATAGCCTCCACGCCGTAATGCGCACCAGCGATCTGCCCCACGATAGCCCCAGTAGTATCAGCGTCGTCGCCGAGATTCGCGGCCTCGAGTACCGCATCCTCGAAAGTCGCGGTCTGGTGGAAACACCACAGTGCTGCTTCGAGCGAGGCCACGCAGTAGCCCGACCCGCAAATATCCTGCACACGCTTGTGCAGGTAAGATGCTTCCGCAATTGAGATCACGGCGGCCTCAGTGAGTCGGAGCGAGGAACTCTCCTTGAGATTGTTCTTCGGCTCGCCCCGTAGTGCTTTCCCGAGCAAGACGCCAAACAAGCGGCAGCACTCCACTGCTTCGGACGCTCCGTGTGTCGTACGTGAGCTATCGCCCGCGAGCTGCGCAATTCGATCCTCCTCAGGAAAGCCAAAGAGCACGACCGGGGCAAGCCTCATCAGGGAGCCATTACCCGCGGAGTACGGATCCGTCGACCCGGCGAAAGGCTCCCCTGTCTGCTGAAACCGCTCGAGAGCGCGGCGCACGGTGGATCCAATGTCGAAACATTCTCCGGTCGAGCTGTAGTATCCCCAAGTCCACCAGTTCACGTATCGGGTCATCTGATCAGCGGGATCGAATGCACCCTTCCGCACCAGACTTTCGGCAAGGCAAAGCGCCATGGACGTGTCATCAGTCCACTGGCCCGGCTTGAGATCGAAAGGACCACCGCCCACCATGTCTGTTACACGCGGGAAACTTCCTCGAGCGCGAAACTCCACCGTTGTACCGACTGCATCACCACAGGCCAGCCCCAAAAGCGCTCCGCGATATCTATCGATCAGTGAAATTTGCCGACCCTGACGTTCTCGACTATTACCCAAGGGCAATCCTCTCAAAGCTCGCTCAATCCGCTCCGACGTTACGCGCAGCCACCGTAGGTGCACTGTAAACGTGTTCCTCGGGAACTATAAGGTTGTCGAGCCCGGCACACAGCTGGCGCGCCTGCTCCGTTACGAAAGGCGTGATGTCCTCCACCGACAGGATCGCCTCGCGTCCATAGCGCGCCAGCGATCTGCCGCGCAATCCGAGCTGAATCGCTTTCCGTTGGAGAGGCTTGCCGAACGGATCGTGGTCGGGGTCCCACTGCAGCCGGACGTCAGCAGACTCAACAGCCCTTCGCCATCCGTCGCGGGAACCGGACTGACTCCCTCCAAAGGATGAGGGCACTGCTGCGATCAGGATCTCGTCGAAGAAGGACCTCCGCAAACGCACGGCCAGCACATGCTCCTGCCCCTCCTTCGATGCCCACCCGCACCGGTACATCATCCAGAGAAAGTTCGGTTTGATCCAGCTCATGCGCGCGTAGCTGAAATCCGGCCCACCGAACTTCTGGTTATCGACCGCATACCGCGCAATCGGGGGACGGTACGCTTGATAAACGTACACAGACTCCGCGTCGTAGCGCGCAAGAATGTGGCGGCCGCTTTTGGGCCAGGATTCCGATTGCTCGCTGTAGAGCCGCGTGATCATGGAATGGTGACTCACTGAATCAATGTCCCCGCTCGTTCGGCGATGCTGATGGTGGCAGTGACACCCGAGTTGAATTCGAGATAGTCGCTTTCAATGCCGTCACTGAAAATTACTCCGTACTCCGGCATCAGGGAGCGCACTATCAGTGGCCTACGCTGATCGGCGCGACCACATACCAGCGTGGCCTGCGTGGCCACACTTGGGAACGGCTCGCGAACTGCGAACTGAAGAAAAGGCGCGTCCCACGATTGAGGTTGATAGTGCACTGACTGCTCATCGGCGCCAAAGCTGGCGGCGATGAGTGTAGAGCCTGTGACGACGCTCTTGAGCCATGCCGTAGATCCCAGCCCGGTTGAGACGATGATGCCGCTGGAGGATTGAAGTTCGTGTCGCTCTCCGAGCGACAGCTCGTACCGCGCCGATGTGTGCGTCTTCGGCCCGATAAACAGGTCATTTACAGCATGGAGTACCTGCCCGTCGGACAACATCGCCTTGGCCATCGTCACCGTCTTCGCCGGGCGGCGGTCATGCAGGATCTCCTCCAGCACGGCTGGCAGATCCCCGGGCTCGAACGGCAGGAGCACACCATCGTACCGGCCGGGATCTGGATTGATTCCCACCAGAGGCTGCCCATCAAGATACTTCAGCGTGTTTGCTACGAGACCGTCCTGCCCCAGGGCGATCACGAGGTCGTCTGGTCCGAAAATGAAATTCGAGAGAAACCCGCGGTCGACAGCCTGGAACAGGCAGGCCCTCTGCAACATTTCGACGACCGACCTTTTGGCGGCTTGATAGGTCTGATGCTCGAGCTCGTAGTCACTGAAGTCGGCGCCCAGGTGTTCAACATAGAACTTTGCCTGTGCAGCGGTATGGAACCTCGCGATCAATTCCTCGAGCCGCGTCTTCCGCGTAATCAGCACGGCTTTCCTGTCATGACCTGACATTCGCGCTCTCCTTGCCCGTGACGCGACCACCCGCGGCTTCCGCCGGAGCCCCGCCATCCACCTGGCTGTTAGCGATCAGACTTTGCAGGAGCTCGGAGCTGACGTTGAGCTGGCCGATGCGTTCGGCTCGCTCGGCGAGCCCGCCGAACGCCTGCGCGATGAGCTGGCCGGGGCCCATTCCCGTTGCGGCAATCGCCTGAATCATTCGCGGATCCGCCGTCTGGAGCGACTTGACGACGGCTGCGACCCGATGAGCCTCCGCCTCGGCAAGTGTGCGGGTGTTCTCCGCATTGATCTTGACGAAGGACTGCCGGCGATCTTCCAGCGCGATGTCCGCCTCCATCTCCACCTTTCGCAACTCGTGCTTCTTCCTGCGCACGCTGGCCTCGGCCTCCATCTGCGTCTCACGAATAGTGCGCTTCTTCTCCTCGACGGCAACCTCCGTATCGAGCTCACTTTGTTTGATGGATCGCTCGTTCTCAACCGACGCCTTCCGCCTTTCGTAGACCGCTTCATCCGCTCCCCGGAGAATCGCCTCACGTGCTCGTGCCTCCAAAGCACGCGCCGTCTCCGGGGTTGGCTTCACCTTCAGCACTGATGCGCCGAGAATTTCCACGCCCAACGCAGAGATTTCCGGATTGCGCTTCAACCCTGTCTGAATTCCTTCAGCAAGCCGTCCAGCACCCAGAATCGCCTCGGTGAGCTGCAGCTCCTGAACGATCCTCTGCACGAGCACTTCGATTGCGCAACAATGCGAAGCGGCAGTTTCTGCGGATCCTCCGATTCATACGTCCTGCCATCGGCCTTGACGCCGAAGTTGAGCATCGTGGCTGTCTTTTGCGGTTCGGCAATCCGGAATGAGACCTGCCCTTGGATCGTGATGGTCTGAAAATCGGCAGTGAGCTTCTCGAAGATGAACGGCTGCTCGCGGCTCGCGATCGGCACCGCTACGAGATTCGTGGTAGGCGCGTAGTAGAACTGCGACAGACCCGCACCTTCGCGCACGACTCTGCCATTGCGAAAGGCCATGAGGTACGTGGTCGGATCTGCCTTGATGAACTTGAAACCCAGCATATGTATTCTCGTTACTTATTGTCTGTGTGCCACTATCTAATTGTCACAGTACCACTTACTCGCGTACGCTGCAAATCGGTTCCTCGCTCGGTGTGCGCACCGAAAGTCCGTTGAATATGAATCAGCCCCTTGCTTTCGAACGGCCGCTTACTACGGTGGACTTGGCCATTCTTTCGGTCGACGAACGCTCGCTACGCGTCCTGCTGGTCCAGCGGCCCGACACGACCGATGAGCCCTTTCCGGGGCGTTGGGCCCTTCCTGGCGGGTTCGTCGATGTGCGCAAGGACGATGACCTGTGGAGCTGCGCGCTACGCAAGTTGAAGGAGAAGACTGGCGTGAGCGCGCCCTATCTCGAACAGGTCGGAAGCTGGGGGAGCGCAATCCGCGATCCGCGCGGATGGTCCGTGACTCATCTGTATTTCGCGCTCCTGCCCGAAGCGGAAATCGCTCTCACACCCGGTGGCAACGCCCCGGATGTGCGCTGGTCAACCGTCACCGGAACGCGCGTGAAGGAGCGTCTCGCCTTCGACCATACGGAACTACTCGAAGCGGCGGTGCTCAGGTTGCGAAACAAGGTCGAATACACCTCGTTGCCGGCCTTTCTCATGCCGCATGAGTTCACGCTCACCGAGTTGCAGCGAGTCTACGAAATCGTCCTCGGCAGGCCGCTCGAGAAGAAGGCGTTCCGCACCCGCATGCTTGCAGCAGATCTCCTCGAGGAATTGCCGCGCGTCAGACAGGGGGGCACTCGTCCGGCACAACTGTTTCGCCTGAAGCATCGTCGCAAGCCGATTTTCTTCGCGCGCACGTTCAGCCCGCGTGAGAGGAGCGAGTGACCCGCAATCTATCGAGTAGGGACTGTCTTGGGCGGTATCTTCTTGTCATGGATGGCAACGATTATGCAGCGGGTCATTGAGCCATTGATCTACGCGCGAGGTACTTTCCATGTGGTGCAGATCAATACCGGCCGGGTTGCCCCCGCGGGATCCAACCGCATTCTGTCTGGCGTCAACTAGTCCTGCCGGCAAGGTGGATGAGACGGTTCATGCGCCGCCAAGGCAAGTGATTACCCTGACTGCGACGCGCAGCGCCGACCACCACCGGCGACCCACCTCGAGACGGAACGCCCTGAGTGCTGACCCGTTCATCGCTACGCCGTAGAACCGTCACGCGAGATGTGTCGAGCTGTTGCGCAGCATCACGTACGGCGAATTTGTGCTCAGGCCGAACTATCCGCCGCGAATAGCCCCTCCTTCGCCTTTACCCGCCTGATTTGTTACACAATCGCAGCGGTTTGCAACCGGCCCACCGTATATGCCCGTCCGAATTGCGACTAACCTTCTGTCGGAACAGGACAGATGCTGTAAAACGTGGACTATGCGCGGAGCCGGCTCTACGCTCACCCCGGACGGCGCCAAACGATCTATCCCAGATCGTGGCGAGCGACGCCTAAATAGGTTGAACTGCAGACGGTGCTTCTCCACAATCGGGTTGGTGATATACGCGGCTGACACTAACCAGACACTATCCTAACCAGTCTCGGTAGCCGTCCAGATAGCTGCTCATCAACCGGCAGGCCCTCTGTGCATCGCGCGCGAGCATCGCATTGGCGATGTCGCGATGAAACTTTTTGATGCGCCTCACGACCTTGTCACGATCTTGCCGTGAGCGCCGCGAAAAGTTCGAATGCACACCCGACAGGTGCAACACAATCGCAGCGAACAGGCGTAGTGCGGGATCGGCGCCGAGCTCAGCAACCGTAAAGTGAAAGCGCTGCAGTGCTTCCGACGATGCATTCCCATCGAGCAAGGCTTCGGCAGCAATGTCGGCGCGCAACCTGGCTTCGCCTGCCGCCGTCAATCGTTGTACCGCAAATAGAGTGGTTGCCTGTTCCAGAATCTTGCGGGTTTCCAGGATGTCGATCGAGCCGATGCGCTGGTGCTCGAGATAAATGCTGACCGCGCGCACCGTGGCTGCGACATCCGGTGCCGCAACCACCAACCCGCCGCCTGCGCCGCGCCGAATGCGTGCCACCCCCAGGTGCTCGAGCAAACGAATCGCCTGGCGCAGAACGGGACGACTGACCGCAAACTGCTGCATCAATTCCGCTTCGGAACCCAACGAGTGACCGATCGGCCAGTCGAGAAGCATGACCCTCGTCAGGATTGCAGCCGTGATCGACTCGGCGCGACTGATGCTGCATCCGTGCTTCTTGCCGGGCGAGGCACGGCGTTCCGCAGCTGCCCCCAAAATAGACGGCGAACGTGGACGCAGAGGCGCGGCGTTCGTGGTAGTGCCTTTCGCCTGACGACGCTCGCTGGCCAATGCCTGGAATAGTTTGCCGTCTTCTTTCGGCACGACCAGCGAAAGCGTAATGAAGCCGGCGGCGCGGCGCCTGTTGCGATAGGCGGCCATGCGTTCGGCGGCAGTTGCGGGCATAGATGAGCTCCGATTCTTCGATGCGGCCGTAACATGTTACGGCCCGCACAGGCAGCCTGCCAATTCAAGCAGTAATCATCGAGTGTGGCCAAAACGACGGCGATTTCGACAAAAAATAGCTTCCTGCAGCTTGTTTTCAGGGCTGGTCGAAGCTCAAATGGGACTCTATATTGCATGCCCGAGTGGAGCGCGCGGCGCGCTCCGCAGGTCTGCAACCGGAGTACCCAGTCCTCATGAGCAACGCCAAGCCACTACTGCCGCGCCGCGGCGACTTCGGCTGGCAGCCGCTCGTCAGCGCCTTTGAGCCAACCATCGAAGACATGATGTCCGACCGCGCCTACTTCGGCATGCCGCCGGAGGCGCTGTATCTCTGGGGCACACTGCGCGACGAAGGGGGCGAGATTTATTGCCCCATGCGACGCATTCCGGCAGGTCTCAAAACGGATGGGAAAGATACGCGTCGCCGTTTCTATCTGTGCACGACGCTCGGTCACGAGGATGGCATGCACATGCATGCCGTCGGTAAAGGCTCCGCGCCCAACGATGGTTTTTCGCGCACGCTGGAAAATAACGTCATTCATTGGCGCAGTAATCCGCAGGCGCCCGGCAACCGCTTTCATGTCACCTGGTCGGTGGACACCTGCAGCTGGTTCGAAGAGAACGGCATGGACATCAAGGGCAAGCTGGTAAAACCGGGCATGCACTGGTACCTGCCCGGTCGCGATGCGGGCATGTACTACGTCGCCAACATTTTTGAAGTGGAAGGCACCATCCTCGGCAAGAAAGTGCGCGGCATGATCGGCTTCGACCCGATCTACATGTACGAAGGCGGCGAGATCTACAAGCTCAAGGACGCGCTGGTGCAGGAGAAGCTGGAATTGGTGTGGTACACCTGGGCCACACGTTACAAGGACGGCAGTATCGACTTCGGTCATTTCACGCTGGGCAATGACATGTTCGGCTTCGCCATCCTCGGCAACGAAAAGGGCGAAGTGCGATTTACTTACGACGTCAACGGCGTGGTTGATTTCGGCAAAAACGGTTACTGGCAGGAAGGCATCCAATACACCGCATTCGGCCAGGACTGGGAATTCATCCCCGATCCCAAGGGCCGCCTAGTGGGTTTGGGCACCTTGAAAAATCCGCAAGTGGACGGTCGCTGGCGCCGCGTCGGCGACACACGCGAACCGAATGTCTGGTTCGCGTGGGGTGAAGCTGCGCCCGGGCATGGCAACCACCCGGTGAACCGTTTGCCGGGTACGGGCACACGCACCGGCGTGAATTTCAAAAAGTACTGAATCTGAACCGGCCTGCGCATCTCAAGGCGTGCATGGGACCAACCAATGAAAGAAAGAACTCTCGTCACTGAGCAGATCACTGACAACCGTATGGATCGTCGGGAATTCATGAGTGCGCTCGGCGTGGCTGCGGCGACCGCCATCCCGTTGGAAGTCGCCTCGAGCGCTCCGGCGGAAGCGGCCGCAGAAACAGCGCGCGCTGCCACCGGCAGCGCCGATGTCTCAGGCCTTCCATGGCCGGAACGCGGTTGCTTCGGTGGCAAGATCATTGTCGGCCCGCACCGCGCCAATGCGACCGCCATGCTCAGCAAGCAGTCCTTGATGGGCCTGCCGCGCGAAATGTCATTCTTCTATGGTGCATTACGCGACCAGAACGGCAATCTGATCGAGATCGTGCGCATGCTGCCCGATCGCGCAACACACAATCCGACCCTGTTTGTACAAGACAACACCGGCAAGGACACCTTGCATGCCGTTGCCGCAGGCTTGCTTGATATTAAAGGCACCCTGCTCGGCCCGGGGTTGCAGTGGTACGCCGCGGATCGTGAAGGGTGCGAATTGTATGTATCGCAAATCTGTCTCATGGAAGGCACTTATCGCGGCAGAACCGTGAGAGGCATCCTGGCCTTCGATCAGTCGTACGAGCCCGAAGGCCAGAGCATGTACAGCGGCAATGATCCGTTGTTCCGTCAATATCTGCATCACCGCTGCTGGTACACCTGGGGCACGGTCTTGGTGGAGATTGCCCTTGCGCTAGATACAAAAGGGTCAGAGCTATTGGCGCGAGCTGAGCGAGCATCGCCTCTGCGACCGCATAGAGCAAAATAGCGTCGGCGATCTTCGAATCTAACTCAAAGCGTCGCAACTCGCCGCAGAGCGCCGCCGCGCCGGCGACGAGTTCACAAGTCCATAGCCGCCCACGTGACACTCTAGTGGCGGCTCGTGGAGCCGCGTGATCTGAGCATGGATTTAGTCGCGTGCAGGGTGCTGAATTGGACTCGCATCTGCTCGGGCGTTATCGCGGAATCACCGGAGGTGGCGCCCGCCCCCGAAAATCTAAGATCACTCGTTTTCAGCCGCGCGCCCACATCCATTTCATGAGAGAACGTCCGTGAAGAATACTGACCTCAACGCGAGTTGCGAAGTTAAGCGGAGCGGCGTGGATTCGAAAGATCCTGCCCAGGAATTCCGAAAGAGTGTTGCTACAGCCCGAGCTCGGGTGGACAGCTAGCTCAGGTCCGCCGTAGCTCATGGAGGATCACAGTAAGCACAGAGCACATTGGCTGACCTCTCGACCAAAATCGAGCAAATGGAGAACGTCTATGGCGCAGCGAGTGTTGATTCCACTACCGGGCGTGGGGTTACTGGCACTGGAGGAGGAAGCTTTGGCACCATGGCAGTAAGACGTGTGCCGACGTGGCCGTCCACAATCGTAGGTCTGTCAACTCCTCCATATCTCCGGCAGTAGGCTCCCAAGTTAATATAAGGGTCTGGGGGAGCGTGCGGGCTGAATGTCGATGACGAGATTGGATTCGTCCTCGTATCGGTGCCAACGGAGTCCGCTCCGGACAAACCCCATATTCCGCAAAGATGGATTCCGAGTCTGAGCTATTTCAGGTGCCGCTTCTGTTGACATAGGCGGATCCTCCGAGGTGTAACCCGCCATCGACCAAATCCAAGCAAATACCGCGAGCCGTCTGCCGCCCTGTAAGCCCAGACGTTGTGATCAGCAGAATATATGCGGCGAATCACGGCAACATGCTTACTGTACAGTACAAGCTAAGGCATAGTGGAAATCAGAAACACGGAAGAACACATGCGCCCCGCCAAATTCCTGCTCTGCGCCATCCTGTCGTTGGCCAACCTGGCCCTTGCGGCCCAGAAACCCGAATTCGGTCCGGTACCCGGTTGGGTGCAGCCCGCAGTATTGCCCGCAAGTGCAGATCGTGATGATGCTCCAGTGAAGCTGATTCTCATGGACTGGCAGTTCAAGCTGGGGACCTCAGGAGCTGAAGGGTATTTCGAAAGCGCGATGCGAATACAGACCCCGCAGGGATTGCAGTCGCTCAGCACGCTCACCCTGCCCTGGAATCCCTCGACCGATGTCCTCACGGTACACGCCCTCCAGATCATTCGGGGTGATCAGAAGGTCGATATGTTGGCTGGAGGGCGAACCTTTGAGGTTCTCAGGCGTGAGAACAGCCTGGAATACGCGGCGCTGGACGGCGTGTTGACGGCGGCAATCCAGCCGGAAGGGCTGCAGGTTGGCGATATCATCGACATCGTATACTCGATCAAGCGATCGGATCCGGCGCTGCTGGGAATCTCGGAATGGATTGCAATGGGTTGGCCCAGCGTTCCTATTTCGAGTGTCAGGTTGCGAGGTGTCTGGTCAAACACCGACAAAGTGCAATGGAAGGCAAGCGATTCGCTGGCAGGTATTCAGCAGACACGTCACGGCGATACGACCGAGGTGAACCTGGCCATGGCCAATGTCAGCCCGCTGGTGCTACCAAAGGGCGCGCCGGCGCGATACCGGCTCGGACGCTACATCGAGTTCAGCAACCTCAAGTCATGGAGCCAGGTGGCGGACCATATGGCTCCGCTATACGCTCACGCGTCATCCTTGTCGCCGCAATCGACCCTTAATGCTGAAGTCGCCCGTATCAGAAGATCCTCCACCGACCGACGATTGCAAGCCATTGCGGCACTGGCACTAGTGCAAGATCAGGTGCGCTATGTTTTTCTCGGGATGAATGACGGCGCGCTGGTGCCCGCGGACGCCGATGTGACCTGGTCGCGGCGGTTCGGCGATTGCAAGGCAAAGACGGCGTTGCTCATTGCACTGCTGCGCGCGCTCGGCATTGACGCACAGCCTGTTGCTGTCAATACCCTCGATGGCGAAAGCGTCAAATCAGGACTACCGATGGTGGCTGCATTCAACCACGTCCTGGTACGGGCCAACATTGATGGAAACACCTACTGGCTGGACGGAACGGGCAGTGGCGACAGGCAGGTCGACGAACTGCTAATGCCCCCATATCGCTGGGGGCTCCCGCTGGTGCCGAAAGGCGATCTCGTGGCCATCATGCCGACTCCAGCAGCCGTTCCGGTTACCGACACTAGTATTCAGATCGACGCGACCGCCGGTATCCCTGGAACGGCAACCGTCCATGCTGCAACCGCGTTTCGCGGGCAATTTGCTGCGGCTATGCGGTTCACTTTGGGGAGTCTCGATGCGAAAGCCCGCGAACGTGCCTTGCGAGAATTCTGGTCCAAGGTGCTGGACTCCGTGACGATTGACAAGGTCGAGTCGAGGTTCGATGAGAAGGACGCGAAGGAGTATTTCACGATGGAGGGCTCGAGGTCGCTGGCCTGGGTCAACGGTCGTGAGCAACTCGAGGGCATCGACTTCAACTACCGTTCGGATTTCCAACGGCCGGAAGACGAACGTAGCGACGCCCCTTTCGCGGTAACGTTCCCTTCATACAGCCGGATTACCGAGACAGTCAAGTTGCCCCAGGCCGACTCAGGGTTCTGGC
>JBJMWM010000022.1:0-72972 GCA_045810105.1 Steroidobacteraceae bacterium
CGGGCTCTGAGTATATAGGCATTAAGTTGTCGTGTTAATTCCGCGTACTTCCAGCGTAGGGCAGGGCTGTCGAAGAATTCTTCGAGCTTTCCCCCCGAGATCAGGGTTCGTATGGCACCCTCAGTCAGCGCGCAGGATGCCACGTGGTGAACAAATGACCTGGTGGTCCATTTTGCGGTGGCGAATCGATCTTTCTCTCTGACTGACGCTTCTCCATCGGGGTCAAAAACGGACTCAACTTCATACACGGGAAAAAACAACATAAAACGGTCGTAGTAACCGAACGGGCAGTTGCCCGCCCAACGCGCTCGCAACGACCACAACGGATGGTTGGGTTGTTCGGGATCCGCGATGAGCAGCTCTACCGAGGTGTGAGAGGATTTGAGCCGCAGCATGGAAGGGCCGACGAGTTCCGTGAGGCGGAGGAGATCTGGGAGGAGCGCGTGCGTATGGGAAGTTCGGGTCCACCGTGTCGAAGAGAGCCTCGAGATGTCTTCCCACCGGTGGCAATACCAGGCGCTGCTTGCTAGGAGTACAACGTGTACAAGGAGTAGCCCCAACAGAATACCGGCCGCGATCGCTATATTGAGAGGGGTTGGAGGCAAGAGCTCGATCCCGCCGCGTTAGTTCTTATGGTTCGAAGGTTACACCTACTCGTGGCCAGTGGCAGCTGACACTCGGTAGCCGAATTGCACCGAAGTGGTCTGCTGCGCCGCCGCATGCAACAAGGGTCGTCAGACCAAAAAAAAATAAGCGGGGCTGGCCCGAACATAAGAAATCTAAAGACAACCGCGGGTTAAGCATCGAGCCTTTGTGCGATCGCGGGCAGCCTGGTCACCGAGGAGGTCGCGCGCGGATTCAAGTCCATCGGTCCTCCTCTTGGCGGGGATGGCCATGGGCGATCGGCCGCGCGAGGCGGTGCCCACCGAAGGAGGGCAAAGGTCAGCAGGGGGCTTCTAAGTGACGGGTGCGGGGGAGGTCGATACCATCGGGCCGACTGTGTCGGCTCGCGACAAATCATGAGGAGTCCGATACGTCCCTAGGAGAGTTCTCTAATCGGCCTCTGCCGACGGAGGTCGGGCGGGTGCTAGGATACGCCTTAGGTCGCAGTGCTATAAGAAGAGCGAGGGTCGCAGGGATGGATGGCGGTGCGGGGCACGTCTGAGGGCGACACATCGCGCGCACGAAATCGGGCGACAAAAGCGATGGTGGCCACGATTTCTTCGAGTCTTGGGATTCTGCAGCAGCACGACGCGCTGCGGGGGCCGACCGTGCGTCCACTCCGATTGTCGCCCCGATGTTGTCGCCGGCTGCCGCTCCCATTGCCCCGTTGCCAGCTCGACATTGCAGGAGGATGGCGAATTTCGCCAGTTACGCTAAAAAATGACGGATGCATTTTTTGAAAGGCCGATTCTCAATTCTCCGTATGACGAACCCACACGTCACTGGGAACTCGATCAATTGGGGCAGCCGACCCAGCAAGTGATCCCCCGCCGCCGGCGAGCGGAATTCATCTCTCCGATTCCGAAGCCGCGGCGGCGTCAAGGCGATGCCCAGCAGGCCGCGCTTGCGCTGGGTGAGAGGGAGCTTTCGACAGAGCGACAGCAATACGACCACGCGATCATCAATGGCGTGCGGCGGGAGGTCGATGCCTGGCGACGCATCCCGAGCCCCAATGATTGGCGTGTGACGCCTGAAACCGCTCGATTACTTCAGCATTGGAGAAATCACGCTTTCTCGGGTGTGCGCCCGTTTTTCTGCCAAGTGGAAGCCGTCGAAACGGCGATCTGGCTTACCGAGGTCGCCCCGCAGATCGGTAAGACGGGTGAGAGCTTCCTCGAGCATCTGAGGAACGCGAATGCGGATGCCAATCCAGAGTTGCTGCGGCTGGCGCTCAAACTTGCCACTGGCGCCGGCAAGACGACCGTCATGGCCATGCTGATTGCGTGGCAGACGATCAATGCAGCGCGCCGGCCGCAGAGCAAGAAGTTCACGTGGGGTTTTCTGGTGGTCACACCGGGCCTCACGATTAAAGATCGTCTGCGGGTGTTGCAGCCCAATGATCCCGACAGCTACTACAGTTCTCGCGAACTTCTGCCGAGCGATCTCGTCGGCGAGATCAACCGCGCCAAGATCGTCATTACGAACTTCCATGCGTTCAAGCGACGCGAGCGAATCGAACTTTCGAGGGGCGGGCGATCGCTGTTGCAGGGACGCGGCGAGGACCTGAACACGCTGGAGACCGAAGGTCAAATGCTCCAGCGAGTCCTGCCGGATCTGATGGGCCTAAAAAACGTCCTGGTGCTCAATGATGAAGCTCATCATTGCTATCGGGAGAAGCCGGAATCCGCGGAGGACGTGGAGCTCAAAGGCGACGAGAAAAAGGAGGCTGAGAAGAACAGAGAGGCCGCTCGCCTGTGGATCTCGGGACTCGAGGCGGTAAATCGTCACCTGGGCGTGGCGCGCGTGTTTGATCTCTCGGCCACCCCGTTCTTCCTGAGCGGATCGGGTTATGTCGAGGGCACTCTCTTTCCGTGGACGATGAGTGATTTTTCGCTGATGGATGCTATTGAGTGCGGTATCGTCAAGCTGCCGCGCGTACCGATTGCAGACAACATCCCGGGCAGTGAAATGCCCATGTTCCGCAATCTCTGGTCCCACATTCGCGGGAAGATGCCGAAAAAGGGCCGAGGGCAGAGCGGGACACTCGACCCGATGAGCCTGCCGCCGCAATTGCAGACGGCACTGGAAGCGCTCTATGGTCACTACGAGAAGACATTCAAGCTCTGGCAGGATTCCAGCATTTCCGTCCCGCCGTGTTTCATCGTCGTGTGCAACAACACCTCCGCCTCGAAGCTGGTGTATGACTTTATTTCCGGCTTTCAGCGCACCAACTCTGACGGGTCCACAATACTCGCCAACGGGCGGTTGGCCCTGTTCTCCAATTTTGACGAGCACGGCAACCCGTACGCGCGGCCGAGGACGTTGTTGATCGATAGTGAGCAGCTCGAGTCCGGTGAGAAATTGGACGATCAATTCCGCAACATGGCGGCGGATGAGATTAATCAGTTTCGCCGAGAGATTGTCGAGCGAACGGGCGACGTGCGGCAGGCGGAAAACCTGAGTGATCAGGATCTGCTCAGAGAAGTGATGAACACCGTCGGTAAGGAGGGCCGGCTCGGAGGTGGTATTCGCTGCGTGGTTTCCGTATCCATGCTGACAGAAGGATGGGATGCCAATACGGTGACGCATGTTCTCGGCGTACGAGCATTTGGGACGCAGTTGCTGTGCGAGCAGGTCATCGGTCGTGCGCTGCGACGCCAGTCCTATGACCTCAATGAAGACAATCTCTTCAACGTGGAGTATGCGGACGTCTTAGGCATACCTTTCGACTTCACGGCGAAGCCGGTCGTCGCACCGCCGCAGCCGCCGCGCGCGACGATTCAAGTCAAGGCGATTCGGCCCGATCGGGATGCGCTAGAGATTCGCTTTCCGAGAGTCGAAGGCTATCGGGTGGAATTGCCGGAGGAGCGACTCGAGGCGGAGTTCAACGGCGACTCGATGCTGACCCTGACGCCGGATTTGGTTGGGGCGACCACTACACAGAATTCAGGAATCATCGGCGAGCGCGTGGATCTCAATCTGGTGCATACCGGCGACGTGCGGCCGTCGCAGGTATTGTACGAGCTGACCTCGCATCTGGTGTTAACGAAATGGCGTGATCCGGGCGAGGCGCCAAAATTGTACCTCTTCGGGCAACTGAAGCGCATTGCGAAGCAATGGATTGACGCATATCTCGTTTGTCAGGGCGGGACGTATCCCGCGCAACTCAAGTACAAGTTGCTCGCGGACATGGCGAGTGACAAGATCATTGCTGGCATCACGCGCAAATTTATTGGCGAAAAGCCGATTCAAGCGGTGCTCGATCCGTATAACCCGACGGGATCGACGGCGCATGTGAACTTCAATACGTCGCAAACTTTGCGTTGGGAGACTGACGCGCGACTGTGCCAGGTGAATTGGGCCATTCTCGACAGCGATTGGGAGACGGAGTTTTGTCGGGTCGTCGAAGCCCATCCGCAGGTTAGGGGGTATGTGAAGAACCACAATCTCGGGTTGGAGGTGCCGTATAGATTTGGATCGGAAAACCGGAAATACAGACCCGACTTCATCGTGCGAGTGATGGATGGGCATGGCGAGAAGGACCTGTTGAATCTGATCGTCGAGATCAAAGGGTATCGCGGTGAGGACGCTGTAATTAAGAAGTCGACGATGGATACGTACTGGATTCCGGGTGTCAATCATCTCAAGACATACGGACGCTGGGCGTTCGCCGAATTGAGAAACATTTATACGATGGAATCAGACTTCGCGGCCCATATTGGTGGGGATTTTGAACAGATGATGACTAACCTGGTCAGTGTCGGCGTAAGGAAGAGCGGCTGATGGCGCGCAAAGCAAAGGCTCTTTCGGCGGGAGCAAAAGTAACTGGGTCAAAAACAGTTGAGACCCTGACCCACGAAGAGGCGAAGCGGAAAAACATCCCCACCGCCGAATATCAATCGGTGATGCAGAAGGAGCAAGAAGCTCCGCGTACGGTGAAGTATCCGCGTAATACGGATATTGATCCTCAGTTGGTGTGGCGCGGTAAGGATGAGCGGGACTGGAGTGATCTGGTCGTTCACGCGCCCCCGCTCTACATCCAAGAGAAAGTGCACCCGAAGGCTCTGGTGGACGATTTACTTCGCGAAACGCGCGAGCGGAATCACGAGGCCGGCCAGACCACGGCGGACCTGTTTGCGGACTTCAACGGTATACCGAAGGGAGTTGATAAGACCGAGTTCTATCAACACGACCAGAACTGGTCGAATCGGATGATTCTCGGGGACTCGCTGCAGGTGATGGCGAGCCTCGCGGAGCGGGAAGGTCTCCGAGGCAAGGTGCAGTGCATCTACATCGATCCGCCCTACGGCATCAAGTTCAATAGCAACTTTCAGTGGAGCACCACAAGTCGAGACGTAAAGGACGGCAACGTGGGTCACATTACACGCGAGCCGGAGCAAGTCAAAGCATTTCGGGATACCTGGCGAGACGGCATCCATAGCTACCTGACTTACCTGCGAGATCGGTTGACCCTTGCTCGCGATCTGCTCAGCGATTCAGGTTCCATCTTCGTGCAGATCGGCGACGAAAACGTGCATCTTGTTCGAACACTCTTGGAAGAGAGTTTTGGAAAGGCTAATTTCGTCAGCCAAGTTACAATCGCAAAAACAGCGAGTGCCACCGCAGAGCTTTTGCCAAATGTGTCCGATTACATTTTGTGGTTCGCAAAGAAATTGGAGTCGGTTAAATTCCATCAGATGTTCCAGGAGAAGTTGGGGCCGGATAGCGGAGCCGCGGAGTACAAGTATGTAATTGAAGCCGATGGACAAACTCGACCCATGAGCAGGGATGAAAAGGCAGGAAAGTCACTACCAGCTGGTGCGGACCTCTATCGCCCCACACAAACCACATCCCAAAAGCCGCCAGGAAGCGACCCATTTTTATTTCATGGCGCAACATTTAAGCCGGGCCCCGCCCAGTATTGGAAAACAAGCATAACTGGTCTGAAGAGACTGGGCCTCGCCGGCCGACTCATACCCCGTAAGACGTCGATTTCGTATCTGCGGCGACTCCGAGATTTTCCCGTTATGCAGGTAAACAATTTGTGGCTCGACGTTCGATGGGGTTTCGATGCCACGGAGAAAAGATACGTCGTTGAAACTAATGCAAAAGTGATTGCTCGGTGCGTCCTCATGGCGACGGATCCCGGAGACTTGGTCATTGACCCAACGTGCGGCGCAGGCACGACCGCATTTGTTTCAGAACAATGGGGACGTAGGTGGATCACGATCGATACCTCACGTGTCGCGCTCGCCTTGGCACGTGCCCGCATCATGGGCGCACGATACCCGTTCTATCTGCTCGCTGACTCGAGTGAGGGTAAGATCAAAGAAGCCGAGGTAACTCGCAGCGCACCGAGCACAAGGACAGTGCGTGGTGACATTCGTCATGGCTTCGTGTACGAGCGAGTGCCTCACATCACTTTAAAATCCATTGCGAACGACTCCGAGATTGACGTTATCTGGGAAAAATGGCGGACGAAGTTAGATCCGCTGCGTGAAACCCTTAATCGCGCCCTTAACAAGACGTGGCAGGAGTGGGACATTCCTCGGGACGCGGATGCAACATGGCCGGATGCAACGAAAAAGTTGCATGCCGACTGGTGGGAGGCCCGTATCGGTCGGCAGCAAGAAATCGACAAGTCAATTGCCACCAAGGCCGAGTTCGAATACCTGTACGACAAGCCGTACACGGACAGTCGAAAGGTACGGGTAGCAGGTCCTTTCACTGTCGAGAGTCTGTCACCCCACCGCGTGTTGGGTGTCGATGAGAACGATGAACTGATTGATCCTAAGGCGCGCGCAGGCAACGGTGCAGCACGGGAAGAGCAGCCTTTTCCGCAAATGATTCTGGAGAACCTTAAGAGTGCGGGTGTCCAGCAGGCTCACAAGGAAGACAAGATCGTCTTTACCTCTCTGACACCCTGGCCCGGCAGTTTGATCTGCGCTGAGGGACGGTTCCAGGAGGGGAACGTGGGTACTGGAGCTGAGAAACGGGCGGCGATTTTTATCGGTCCGGAATTCGGCACAGTCACTCGACCGGATCTGGTCGCGGCAGCCCGGGAGGCGGGAGACGGCGGATTTGATGTGTTGATCGCGTGTGCTTTCAACTATGAGGCGCACGCGACGGAATTCAACAAGTTGGGGCGGATCCTGGTGCTCAAGGCACGCATGAACGCCGATTTGCACATGGCTGAGGATTTGAAGAATACCGGCAAGGGAAATCTTTTTGTGATTTTCGGCGAGCCGGACATCACGGTGCTTCCGGAGAAGGACGGGCGGATTCGAGTCAAGGTTGAGGGGGTCGATGTGTTCGATCCAAGTACGGGTGAGGTGCGCAGCGACAGTGTGGACGGGATTGCGTGCTGGTTTATCGATACCGACTACAACGAAGAGAGCTTTTTCGTGCGTCACGCGTACTTTCTGGGTGCGAATGATCCATATGGCGCGCTGAAGACCACGCTGAGAGGCGAGATCAACGAGGAGGCGTGGCTAACGTTGAACTGCGATACGTCGCGGGTATTTTCAAAGCCGAAGTCGGGAAGAATAGCTGTAAAGGTTATCAATCACCTGGGTGATGAGGTGATGAAGGTGTTTAAAGTCTGATCGGCGCTAACAAATCAGAACAACTAAGGGTTCTCGGCCAAGTATGGGAGACCTGGATGGCGATTACAGATCAAATGATCGATCAGGTGCATTCCGACCTTCGGAAAACTTGTGGTGGGGTCAGGAACGACTATTTCGGACTCTTGTACCTGGAGCAGGAATTTCGCGTAGACCGCGACCGAGCAGTTTCGCAGGTGGCCTTCGGCGGGAACGACTATGGTGTGGATGGGTTTCACTTCGATTCTGACAAGCGAAACCTCTATCTGTTCCAATTCAAGTATTCAGAGTCACATGCCCAGTTCAAAGGGTCGTTTTCGCGACTTACCGACGCCGGTATGGAGCGAATTTTTGGCTCCCAAAGCCAGGACCAATTGCAGAACCAACTCTTGTTGCAGATTAAGAGTTGCCTGATAGAGAATGAGGCAGTTATCGATCGCGTGTGTGTTCACTTCGTTTTTACGGGCGACCCGACTGAAGCCGAGCGCAGCCAGGTACTCGACAAGTTGCGTGAGGACCTCGAGAACAAGAAGTATTTGATCGATCAGTGCTTTCGGCGGCCGGTCACATTGGTTATTGAGTTTAGATCGGCTCAAACTCGCAAGGTCGGGCCGACGGCACATCTTCGGAAGACTCATACCTATCCTGTGACTCTTGACGAGACCGTCGTCCGCGCCGGACCGAAGGACGAGCACATGACGGTCGGCTTCATGCGGCTGGTTGATCTTCACGCTATGTATCGCGAAATGGGACAGAGATTCTTCGAGCGCAACATTCGCGCGGCCTTGCCGGATGACGAAGCTGTAAATAGGTCCATACAGCAGTCACTTAAACGAATTGTGATCGACGCCAAGGAAGATCCGCGGGGTTTCGCGTTCAATCATAACGGAGTGACGCTTTCCGCCGAAGCGGTCAAGCTGACGGATGGAGCAACGAAGATCACCGAGCCCAGGCTTCTCAATGGTGCGCAAACTGTGACCACGTTTGATCGCTTCCTCAAGGCGAATGACGGGAACACAGCCTTACGCCAGCGGCGCGATGCGTTGGAACAAATTTGCGTGATGAGTCGGATCATTACCGAGGCGACGCCGGAGTTCATCACCACCGTAACGGTTAATAACAATCGTCAAAACCCTGTGGACCCTTCGAATCTGCACGCCAATGATATGATTCAGTTGGAAATTCAGGATAAATTCCGCGACGAACTGGGAATTTACTACGAGCGTCAGGAGCGGGCGTTCGCGAATCTTTCTGATGAAGAGTTGGAGGAGCAGGGAATTACTGAGTACAAGGCGATTGAATTGACGCGTCTCGCGCGCACGTTCGTTGCCAGCGATGGCGATCTTGACAAACTCACGCGGTTTCGGGATGTGTTTGAAGACGATCGCGTCTACAATCAAGTCTTCTCCAAATCCAGGCTCCGCGCCGACGCAAGAAAGGTCGTGCTCTGCTACAAAGTCCAATTCCGCCTTCGGAGACTGGTCAACGATATTGTTGAACGCGGCGCCAACAAATACGCGTACGTCCAGCGGGCGCGCAATCTGCTCTGGGCCCTGCTGTGCCAAGCAATAATGAACGACGGCGATCTTGAACGCTACGCGGAGGATTTCGGGCGCAGACTGGGCCTAGAGGCGCAGTTTACCGACTGGCTGTCCGGCCTCGCAACGACACGGTGCCGTTTCATTCTCTCCAGCCTGGTGGAGGACAAGTTGTACGCTCCCAAAGTTGCAGAGGGCAACTTCAGTTTCATGCGCACGAACGCGGCGTACAAGCGCTCGATGGAAATTGCATACAAGCGCTGGCGCTGGGTTGAGAAACGGCTGACTTAAACGACCGGGACCATTGTAATGAAATGTCGCGCCGCCGACATCTTCGCCGACAGCTCCGGGGCTGCCTCAAGCGCAAGAGGCGGTGCGCCGTCAGGATTGTTTGGATCTTCGGAGAGGTTTGCGAGGGCGCGGCGTGTTTTCGGAACAGGTGTTAAAGACGTGAACCGCTTACTGATTGAAACGCGCGGTGTGGGGAGTTGGCGGGATCGGTTGGCGAGCCCGGATCGGCACTGGAAGCGCGGTTATTCCGCGTTCGAAACTGCGGTCTGCTGGAAAGTCGCCTCGAAAACGAGTTCCGGTATTCCCGGTCCTTTGGCGACAATCCTTCGAGCGGGTGGCTTGGAGGAGCCCTTTCTGTTGTTTGCCATCGGGGAGCACAAGGTGGACTTGCCTGGGGGTCCATCCGCCTCCCAGAGCGACGTGTGGGCCCTGATCAAGACGACGAAGGGTCTGCTATCACTGTCTGTCGAAGCGAAAGCGCGAGAGCCCTTCGGTGAGGAGATTCTCGAACAGTGGTTGATCGGCGGTGGGACCGCGTTGTCGAGCATTCGGCGACAGGCGCGTTGGCACTTCATTCGTTCGCATCTTCCGGAGGCAGATTCGTTCCTTCCCGTTCGCTATCAGATGCTGCACCGCTGCGCAGCGGCAGTCATCGAAGCAAGCGCGGCTCGGGTGCCCACATGCGGCGTTTATCGTGCAGGCTTTCAATACGCCGGACGTGAGCTTTCAGGACTATGTAGGGTTCTGCGCTACGCTGAAAATCCCCGCTGCGCGCGACTCGCTGGCTACTACATCAGTCGGAGGGATTTCCCTCAGCGTCGGTTGGGCCGATTGTCCGCTCGCAACGGACGAATTGGTGGCCGCGTGCGTCTAAATACGCATGTAGCCGGAGGGACGCTCCCGTGAATTTCCTCATCGCCGACACATTCACCGACAGCTTGGCGCGCCTGACGGGCGAGGAGCAGAAGGCGGCCAAAACGACAGCCTTCGATCTGCAAATGGATCCGACGAGTCCGGGATTGAGCTTCCACAGGCTGGACAAGGCGCGCGACCGTAACTTCTGGTCGGTCCGGGTGAGCCGGGACATCCGGCTCATCGTGCACAAAACCCAGAACAGCTTGCTGCTGTGCTACATCGATCATCACGATAAGGCGTATGAGTGGGCCGAGCGGAGAAAGCTGGAAACGCATCCGAAGACCGGTGCAGCCCAGATGGTGGAGATTCGCGAGACGGTACAGGAGGTGCGGGTTCCTGTTTATGTGCCGACGGAAGTGAGGACGGAGGCGAGTGCGCCGCCTGTTCAAACGCCGCTGTTTGCAGGCAAACCGGACGACCAGCTGTTGGGTTATGGGGTGCCGATCGAGTGGTTGGGGGAGGTCAAGAAGGCAACGGAAGGCTCGCTGCTAGCGTTGACGGATCACCTTCCCGCTGAGGCCGCTGAGGCGCTTCTCGAGCTTGCGACCGGGGGCGCGCCGCGAACGACTACCAAGCCGGCGGAGGTTCATGTCGCTGCGGATGCGGCAGATCACGCTTATGCACTGTCGGAAGAGGACGCGGCGAGCTTTGACCCAGATCGAGTGGTGCCCCGTGCCTTTGCCCACCCGGATGCGCAAAGGCGCTTTCGGACGATTGAGAGTCCTGAGGAACTTCAGCGCGCGCTGGAATTTCCATGGGACAAATGGACGATTTTCTTGCATCCCGAGCAGCGGATGCTCGTTGAGCGGGATCAATCGGGGCCGGCACGGGTGTCCGGATCCGCCGGCACGGGAAAGACAATTGTGGCCTTGCATCGCGCTGTACATCTGGCGAAGCAGCACCCGAATGCGCGTGTTCTGCTCGCGACGTACTCTGAGCCGCTGGCACATGCGCTCGCGGTCCGCTTGCGGCGCTTGATCAGCAACGACCCTCGGCTGGGCGAGCGCATCGATGTGGGCGCGATTCCCGCGATCGGGGCGCGGCTGTATCGATCGCTGGTCGGTCCGCTCACACTGGCCTCGCGCGAGGCGGTCGTTAAAGCGGTAAAGGACTCGGCGGCGACGGTCGGGGATAACTCGTTCACCCTGTCGTTTCTGCTGTCGGAATGGGATCAGGTCGTGGATGCGTGGCAGCTCACCGATTGGCCAAGCTATCGCGACGTGGTGCGACTGGGACGCAAGACCCGACTACGCGAAGATCGACGCCAGGCGTTGTGGTCGATTTTTGAAGCTGTGGAGGTTCACCTGGCTCGAGCGGGCCTCGTAACCGAAGCAGGGATGTTCTTGCGCCTCGCGACGGTTCTCGCGAGGGCCAAAAACCGGCCCTACGACTTTGCGGTTGTCGATGAGGCGCAGGATGTCTCCGTCTCGCAGTTGCGGTTTCTCGCGGCACTCGGGGGTGGTCGGGCGAATGCGCTTTTTTTCGCAGGGGACTTGGGGCAGCGTATTTTTCAGCAACCGTTTTCGTGGAAGGCGCTCGGCATAGACATCCGCGGCCGTGCGAAGACGTTGCGTATCAACTATCGCACCTCGCACCAAATTCGCTCGAAGGCCGATCAATTGTTGAATTCGGATATTGCGGACGCGGACGGGAATACGGAGACACGGGGCGATGCGATCTCGGTATTCAATGGGGTGCCGCCGATCGTCCAGACGTTTGCTGATGAAGGAACAGAAGGCAGCGCAGTGGGGGCGTGGTTGGCCGAGCACGTGAAGAACTCCGTGGCGCCCCATGAGATCGCCCTGTTTGTTCGCTCGGACGCCGAGATTCCGAGGGCACGTGCAGCCGTGGAGACCGCGGGGATTCCCTACAAAGTGTTGGACGAGCGTGTGGAGGCCATCAGCGGGTTCGCCGCGGTCGGCACCATGCATCTGGCGAAGGGGTTGGAGTTTCGTGCGGTTGCGGTCATGGCATGCGATGACGAGGTGATTCCGCTGCAGTCGCGCATTGAAACCGTGGGCGAGGATGCTGATCTCAAAGAAGTCTATGACACAGAGCGTCAGCTATTGTACGTAGCGTGCACGCGGGCGCGAGACTTCCTGATGGTGAGCGGCGTTGAGCCGGCGTCGGAATTTTTGGAGGATTTGAAGGCAGATGGCAGTTTGAGTGCAAGATGAGATGTGTTGGTGGGTGAGTGAAGTCAGTCGGGGTTGACCGGCATCTGGGGTTACGTCGCACGCATGTCTTGTGCCGCGGGCAGTTCTTAGAGTCTTGCGCCGAGTGAGTCCCCGCGCTGCGGTGCATGGCTCGGGGTACCATGTCCGCAGACGCAGGGATCTAGTTCCTCCTCTAAACAGCGTCTAACGGGATAAGCCCAAGGCGGCCAGCCGCCCGGGCGCAAATCGCCGCACCACATACTCCTGCAGAACTTCTGCATCGTAGCCTGCGGCGTAGCACATCGACTGAAAGGACAGTAGGTCCGTTAGCTCGCGCGCGTGGACCATCGGTACACACACCCATTCAATGACCCGTCGCCGCATGACTTCGGACGCACGTCCATCTGCAAGGCTGTGCAAGGCGTGTCGGATAGCCTCCTCGTGAAAAGCGACTACTTCGCTATCGGTGAAGTCTTCATTGTTGCAGCGCTCATAAGGCAACAACACAAGTTGCGTGTCGGCAGGGTCCGGAAAGGGAAACTCCGACTCTCGTACGCGCGAACGGGAACGTTTACCCGCTGTGTGTGCGGCGGGCTTGGGGGCGTCCTCGCCACCACTGGGCGCAGAAGACGATAAGAATTCCATCTGCAGGGTTGGCGCGGACGCAGCGGCCGCCCCTGCTCTCGTCAGACTCATGGGAGTCACCTCGCCAAAAGAGATTGCTGGTTGCTCGCCCGCCGGCCGTTCGAACGGAGGGGCTGCGACTAGCCAGGATGTTTAAGCGATTGCCGCGATCACCGGTTCGCTCGGGAAGAGGAGGCCGGTCGCGTCCTGATACAGACAATGGTCGGAAAATAGGCACCGCACACAGGGCGTGTTGAATTGCCAGCGGGGCGTGCGGGCGAAGCGGTGTCGGATGATATCTTCGGTCATCCACCACACCTTGTCCCGATACTCGGCCAGCTCCACCACCGGGCGTGAGATCACGAACAGCGGGACCGCGATGTCAGTGCTCGAGCGAGTGTGGATGAAGTCCCAGAATCCCAGCCGTGAGATGTGGGGCTCTCCCGGGTCGCGATTGGCATCGATGAGCCATTGCGCACCGGTCAGCCGATCCGAACGACGCGCAAAGCGCGTGGAGTGCGGGGAATGCACGGCGGCCACCTCGAGTACGGCGAGGCCGCTCTCTCCGCAGTCCACGACCAGGCCGGCCACGCCCTGCAACTCCAACTCGATTTCACCGCGCTGTCCGAAAGGCGCCCGCAAGGCGCGCTGGATGAGCGGCTCTTGGTGCGCATCCAGGGCAACCGAAAGTCGACTGCGCTCCCAGGCATTCGGAAGCCGGCACATCAACTCAATGCCGGTGCGCTCAAATCGCTCGGCACTCTGATGCATTGAATAGCTTGGGGTGTGCTCGGTGAGAGCCGCACGCCAGCTTTGTACGAAGTGTTCGCGCGGGTCGGACCGGCGGCCCAAGGTTCGCGCGAGCAGATAGGCATGCACGGCATCCTCAACGCAGACATCGAAGATGCGACCGGCCGGGGGGCATCGCACTCGAACCCGCAGGACCTGCTCGTACCAGAGCTGGCGATGACAGTTATCCCAGCTGACCACATCGGCGGGCGACATGCTCACGCTCAGGGTGGGGGACCGGGGGTATTTCCGGATATGCACGGGAATGGTCTCCTCAAAGCAAGTTGAGGCCGCTCCGCGTGCAGGACGGCCTTTCCGGCGGCTCGTCACTGTGCGCGGAAGGCCTGATGGATGGGGCGCCGTAACACTACGCCGACCCGGAGATGGGATTGGTTCTATGAGGCGTCGGCGGGTACCGGCTCGGTGAGCCACTCGCAGACGCGCGCATGCAGTTGCTCAATGGGCTCGCGAGTGCCTTCCCAGTAGCACAGCTCCTTCTCCAGAATGAGGATCATCAGATGCTCACCGTCATCGAGGGTCAGCAGGTGTGCTTCGCGTTTCACCGCGGGTGCGCGCAGGATCGTGCGCCCGATGCGCTGACGCCCGCGTTGATAGGCAATCAACTGACGAAATGCGATGCGTGCGGTGTCCGTCACCTCCTCAGGAGGCGGCACGCGCACGCGCGTTCCGCGGCTCGAAGACTCTGGCATTGGATCGCTCCAGGAGCGGAAACGGGGGCAGAATTAGGAGGTGCCGCCCTGCGACAGCGAATCCTCATCCGTCACCAGGTGAGCACGGGAGCTCACGCGATAGATATCAAACACAACGCGGCGAGGGTGCAGGGTTCTTCGACCTTCTCCGTGTGTGCCGCTGCGTTCTTCCTCGATCGGCACGGAGTGTTCGCCGCGCGGAATCACCTGAATGGTTTCCCCGAGGCGAGCTTTGGACTTCTGCCAGGCACGTTTCAAGTCGGACCCTGAAATGCGCAGCAATTTGAGCGTCTCGGGGTCCCATAGATAGAGGTTGTAGTCTCTCCCGCCTTCGCCTTCCTGGCCCTGTAGCAAGATTCCGCGCGCGGCTTCGTGCCAATCCGTGGGATCAACGTCGCTTGTCAGCTTGCGGGGTAGGCTCGATGGACGTCTACGCTCCTCGCGCAGTGTTTCTGAGGTGCGATGCGCTTCAGCGTAGATGCGCTGGAGCGAAGGCAGCGCCTCGGATTCGGCGAGCTCCCACAGTTCGCTCGTGCGTAGCTCGAAGTGCTCCTGTCGGGCGTTTAGCGCGGCTATCGCACGTCGCCGTGGTTGACCGAGCAGCTGACGCAGGTGCGCGCTGTCGATCACCACATGACGCTGCAGAATCCCGCCCGGATGCAGGACGTGTTGCAGGTGGACCCCGTGATAGCTGTAGGTGCGTCGCCAGAAGCAGGCTTTCGGGTCCGGTTTCGGTCTGCGGCGAGTCTTGTTGAGACTCGGGGCAGCGGTTTCGGGCGAAGTCGTCCGATGACCTTCTGGCTCCGCGGAGGTCGTCGCCGCGGGATCACAGGCGATCGGCCCGACTGTTTCGGGCTCATGTTCAGATGGTGGAGCTGAGGGTACGCCTGCCGCACTCGCGTGCGAGGGCGCCTGCCAGATTTTATCCGAGAGGTATTCCTCCATACTCGGTGTGCTGTGGACATTGCTTTGAGGCTCATACATGGGGCAGCTCTCTTGCGATGTGGACATGGCAGCATGGCTTCGACGCCCGGCCGCGATCTTCTAGGTTGACGTGCTTCGGTTTGGAGCGAGCACTTTCTGACAGGCTGGTTGTAAGTGGTCAGCGGCCACCGATAGAAACTGTCAATTCCTGGAGAGCCGGTGGTTTCGCCTGCGATGAGAAAAGGACCCACCTGTCGCAAGCGGCGGATCGAGAGCAGGAGACCAGTCTTCAAAGCGAAAAAAAAATGGGCGCGGGTTGATGGCCGGCGCGCCCTAACGGGGGATGTAGGCGGGGAGTCGTTAGAACGATCGCGCGAAGTGCAATCGCTCTAAAGACCCCCCGAAGGGAGTCCGACGACGCCAAAGGCGATGCGGTGCGAACAGGGCGGCGATTCGCATCGCAGCCATGACCGAAAGCGCTCGAAGGGGTGCACATTCGGATGAACCCTGCAGGGACAAGGGTTCCAGCACGCCAAAGGTTTCGTCTTGCCGAAGAGGGGTGAGCATGGTCAAGTCTCACCCATCGCTAAGGTGAACCGCGCCGCGGACGCAGTCACTCGGCCGTAGGACGGGCCATGGTCCCGAACATGGGCTCTCGATGCGTAAAGGCGAAATGCATCGATACCCGAACGTGAGGGGCCAAACTCACGCCATCAAAAGTGATGAGAGATTCCCACCTCTCATCGTGCCAGGCTCCGACACACACGTCGGAGTGATTCTCAGATGCGAAAAGCATCTGCGATAAAACCGTGGATGCACGTTCAACGTTCACTGACCTCTCGCCGCATCCGAGTGCGAGGGCGCGCACTCCCCATCTGCCTGAGCTCATCTGATCTCCATTGGACCACGCCGTTGCGTGTTGCGACACCCGTACGGTTGACGCACAAGTCGGGGTTGAGATCGAGCTGCACTCAGCTTCAGAAGGAGCCAGTCGCGCCGAGGAGAAACTCCTCGCAGGTGCGGCCTGGGGACGGCTGCGCGTGTGACCTGATGTGAAGTAGTTGTACGCTTCGCAATATCTGATGTCAACGCGGCCCGCCGATGTGCACACTACACTACACTGCAAAACAGTAACCGGTGTTTGGAGCAGAAGGCCGCGTGGGTGACAGCAGCTTTGTGCCGATGGAGAGCACCATGGACTGGGATGGCGGGGCGACTCTAGTCACGAACGCACCGGATGCACGGGAGTTACTTGTGGACGTCAGGGCCAACCGGTGAGCCCTCCATCAGAGCCCAAACCCTGGAAGGCCTTACCTGTCCCAAGGCGGCGCGACCAGCGCCGATCGATGTAGGTCGTGCGCCTGTGCCAGCACACGGAACAGCAGAACAGCAGGCAGCGGCCGGTGGTCGTCCTCGAGATTTTCACGCAAAGGCGATCCGCTCAGGCGGACTTTCCTCCGCGAAACGGTGCAGCGGTGTCAGGCCTGCGGGATTTTGAGGTCTTGAAGCCCGGTGCCGAGAAAGTAGCCTGTCGGTGGCATTTTGTGCATTCATTCGAGAGACGCCCTTTGAAAGAGGCACCGCAGCGATTTCGCCCTTGGGCGCGCTTGCGTACATGCAATCGCTATGCGATCAAACTCGCGATCCGGAGCTCCACAGCTTCTTCCAGTTCGTTTCCAGAGCACTAGATTCCCCAGACGTCCCGTCTTTCCTGCTGCCGGTTAATGGGCCAATACATCGACCACAAGACGCCCGCCACTCACACGGGCGGGAACTTTCATTTGCCGTTCCGGGAAGTCGTGCTCGAGTATTCAATGTCTGAGGCGGGGTTTTCTTCAGGAGTCCCGCGCAATAATGTCCGGCCGTCCACGGTGCTGATCTGGATCTCGCAGTTGTCCGTCGACGAAGCCGTGATGTTTCCGATATATCGCGCCACGATCAAAGGTGATGCTGACTGGGTGCCTCCGCTTCTAGGACTGCTATTTGGGAATCAATCCCGTATGACCATTGATAGCAGGGGTGCGATCACGGCCGACATTACTGTGAAGCCCCTGTCGGACCGGATGTTCGACAAGCAACAGCTCGAACAGCTCACCAACGATTGCAACGATGAGCTGAAGGTATTGGTGCATTTCAGCCAGATCTGCCAGTCGGCCAATATCGCGGTGCGTTCCAACCCGTGGCCTCCCGGCATCGGTCCAGACGACAAACCGTTACCGGCTGAGAACTACTACACCTTGACGGGCACCGGGCCCACATCTTTTAGGTGGCTTCCCACCGCCGGCATGCCACCGCAATAACGCCTAAGTCTTGCGCAAACTCGTCCGTCGAATGAACTATTTTCGACCCGGACGATTCCCTCCTTGATCCCCCTCGAGCCTGCCGTCGTGGTTCTTCGTCAGAATCAACGGCTAGCACCCTCACAAGGTTCGCGTCGAAGAACTATATTGTCACCTGCGGTCGTTACACCCTCGGATCGGTGGGAGTTTCGACACGACTTTAATGTTCGCTTCCAATGAGCGAACAGAGTTCCGATCAGACCGATTGTCTCGCTATACCCGGCAAGGTCACTTGAATCGAAAAGTACGTATGCCAAACAGCAGCAAGAGCGGCCCGCTCCCGCAAGTACGACGATGGAATGGATCCGGAATGCATCGCGCTCTGCGATGCGTTGAACAGTCTGCCGGGTATCCGCACGTATGAGTCGTGCTGCGGTCACGGCCGATACGAGTTCATGGTGCCAAAGATCCGAACGCGAGGGCGGACCCGACTCAGTGGATACTCGCTGAACTGGCATCAGCAGATGCCGATGACGCAGTCGACCAAGATTAACATTCAACCATCCGGGACGCCTTTCGCGTCCCGGTTTCTTCTGGTTCTGTCACCGACAGGCGGTCTTTGGCGGTCGTTGAGCTCAGAGGTCTCAACTGACCGCACCCGTTGCCCGAATCTCAGCTACACCAACACTTGGTGATAGAGCCATTTTATACCCCGCCCGCGCAAGGTTATCCCGCGGAACGACTATTTGTCATGCGAAGCGCGCGGTCCAGCGCTGTATCACTTCGTCCGCCAACTTCATTTCGTGTGTAAGGTTCGGGAGTCTTCGTTCGAACGAGTTCATCGCAATTGTGAGGCAGTTAGAGTGAGTTTGCCTTCGATCCGACGTGCGGGCGCTTGGCGTCGATGCCATGGACCGCGCGCCACCGATGAAACACGATGACGCGCGGTCCTGTCTCACACGAGAGATCATGCTACAGGCGGTTCAGGGGGTTACGATGACCACGTAGTTCGAGTAGGCATTCGAGCCGCTCGCGGGTGATTCGCGATTGCCACCGAGTGTGACCTTGCCCGCACCCACTCGCCGCTGATAAACGATCCTCGAGCCGCTCACACCGTCGTTGAACGCGCACACATCCGAGGTCGGTGACCAGCTGCCATCGGTCAGCCACGCCGGCAGTTGGGTGGCCAGGGTGCTGTAACAAACCGAGAGCGTTGCGGGCTGCCCCACTGTGAGCGTCAAGTAGTTCGCATCCGTGACGATCTTATCATCGTTCGAGCCCTGGACCATTCGGCCGCCCGCCAACTCGGAAGACAGTCCGGTCAGCGTGTACGCGCGATCGATGTAGGCCGTCGCTCCTACCTGCGCGGAGGTCACGACGTAGGGTTTTCCGGTCGAGACCGATGCGATACTCACACTCGGCGTGCTGCCGCTCTGCGTTTCTCCCAGCGCACGGATCTCATCCGCAGTGAGCGTGCGATTGAAGATACGCACATCGTCGATCGCACCGGCAAAACCGCGCGCTAGGTCCAGAGCGCGATTGCCGATGGTCAACGGTGTGCCGGAGTCATTCTGTTCTGGCCCGATGCCGTCCGTGCTCGCTCCGTCCGAAAGCGTGCCATTGATGTAGATATGGGCGTTGCTTCCCTTAGCAGACCCATCCCATGTCAAGGCGACGTGTTGCCATCTGTTGAGTGCGATCGAGGGAGTGGAGGTCCGTGTCGCGTTGCCCTGGGCCTCCTGATCGGATGTGAATTTGACAGTCGAAGTGCTGCTCATGGCCAGGAACCAGCCGACATCGTTATTGTCCTTGTCCAGAATCCGACCGAGCCCACCACCGCCGGCGCCAGCCGGTTTGATCCAGACGGATACGGTCATGCCGGTATTGTGCAGATTGGCCAGAGAGCCTGCGCCGCTGACGGTGATCTCATTGCGCTGGCCGTCCAAGCTGATCGCATGTGCCCCGATTTGGCCGCTGACCCAAGTGGGGCCATTGACCAACGTTCCTGAATGACCTCCACCGGTCCGATCGGCCGTTATGGAGCCTGAGCCTTCATCAAAGGCCCAATAGGCGACCGGCGTCGATGGGATCGGAGTTGTGCAGGTCACTGGATAGTCGCGATAGATCGAGCCCATCGAGCCGTGTAGCTCGATCCGAATCGGCACATTCGGCATACAGTCAGTCGGAACGGCAAACTGGAACGTAGTTCCCGAGCCGCTGGCCAGGGCAGGCTCATTCAGCCCCAGCCGTGAGATGGTCCACGAAAGTCCAGTGCCGCTGCCTTGTGCGGTGACCCGCTCACCCGGTGAGAATGCGGTCCCGATCGCGGGAGCAGAAATCTGCGGTAACGACTTGCTGGTCGTCAAAACGACTTTGGCGATATTGAACGAGTCGAAGGTGTTGATTCCGCTGAACACCGCCCACAATGTCTTCCCGTCCGAGCTGATCCATTTGGCTGGAAATTGCATCCCATTACTCGGGCCGGCGGTCTCATTAAAGCCGCCCCAATCAGCGTAGTAGCCAACCGTCGCCCAGGGACCCCAGGGGTTAGGTGCCTCGAAGATGCCCATCTGTCCCACCCCGTCGCCGTGGCCCGCGATGGCCACATATCGGCCGAGCGGCGCATCGTAGACGACACCGACGTAGGTACCCGCTCCGGCGGGACTGTTGACGTCGGTGAAGACCGGGTGCGCATTTGCCTTGATCGTGGACCAGATCGGAGATCCGCTGGAATCGAGGCCCGTGAAGTATTCCCAATGGCCGGGCGTTGACGGGTCCGCTGTCACGGCGCTCGTCAGCATCCTGCGAAGATACGAGTGTGTTGGGTCGCTGTTGACGTCTCCCACGTAGTAGAAGTAGAGATGCTGCGGATCGAAGGCCCCTTCGTAGTCCTGGCCGAATTGCAGAAAGCTGCCAAACCCGCCCGAGCTCTTCCATGGGGCAGTGGTCCAAGTCTTCCCCAGATCCGATGACCAGACGAGCGTGTAGTCGGCGGGGTTGTTTCCAGACTTAATAGTGGGGTCTGTGCAGCCGCAATTGGCACTGGTCCATAGAGCTCCCTGGCCGTAGAGAACACCACCGACGCTGAACAAATCGCTGACCTTCCCTCCAAAGGTCGCTTGAGATAGCGCGAACTGCGGAGCCTGCCCCCACACATTTTTTCCGACAAAGCTCGAGGGATTGCCGACCACCGGTGTACCGGCGATCCTGGCGAACCCTACGCTCGTCCGGCCGGTCGCCTTGGAATCCTGAGTGCCATCGAACCCACCGCCGTCACCCCACGCACCGTAGAGGTTGCCATCGGCTCCCCACGTCATGGCCCAGATATCGCTACCCATGGCTTTTCTGAGACTCGTGACCGTCGATAGATCCCAACTCAAGCTGGGGATGGCCACACTAGTCGGGTACGGTGGCGTAGATGCCCAGCTACTTGACAGCGTACACAGTCCCATAGTTAGGATCAGGCCGCATTTCGTAAGAGGGCACAGGGCCCGCGCAACGCTGCTCAGCATAATCAATTCTCCAACGACGTTTTTTAGGAGCGGTCAGTGTGCGCATCGTTGATACAAGTGGCTTCCGCCGAGCCGAGCCCGTGAAGCCCATTTGGTTGAGCTTGTAGCGCACAGTTGCTGAAGGGTGATCTCGAGGGTGATCGGGATGTGGCTGAAAAACCGCGGCCGAAGCCCGTGCATCGAGGAGCAGTGCGCGCTGATGCGCGCGTCAGAAGAGCCACGTCTTCGATCAGGACTGAGCGCTGAGTGGCGGAGAGTGAGCGGAAGCTCCTCGATTTGGCAGACCGTTCAACGTCTCGGGGAAAGTTTCAGGAACCTACGAGAGGGCGCCTTGCAAATGCTGACAACAGTGTCAAGGGATCTCGGGTGCTCAGAGAGTACGGTCTGCCGTGCTTGGACATGCATGCTGGCGGAGCTATACCCGCGCAGCCAGGAGGCTGCGCGGGTATTGGTGAGTGGATCGTTGCAGTGACACGTCACGGCAACGCGAGCAAAGCGTTCAGGGATTGCATCATTTCTGCTCGCTGAAACCGGAGTCGGATATCGCCAGTGCCGCGGAGCATGACCGCCTGAAAGTGAGTTGACGCGCATGCATAACGGCCACAGCGCAAGGCCGCTTCGATGCGGTCGGCCAACGTGGGAGAGGGGCTTGGATCACCTGCGAGCTCACAACAGAGCCTTTCCAACTCCTGGAGGGGCTGACGCCGATCGGGATTTTGGCGGAACCCGGCCCATCCGTGCAGCGCGCTGACGACCACGAAGGTCGGCGAGAAACGAAACTGTGAGACTTGGCTACCGGAGGCTAAACCCAGTTGCTCAATGAGAGTGAGCACGTGTGATCTGGGTGCATCCGCGGGCAGCGTGTCCGCGTGAGCAATTACAGAGTTCATGAAATTCCTCGAGGTGGGGCCACGCCGAAATGAGCAGATATCAGCGTGGCGGGGCGAGCGCGACCGGACCCAAGGTCAAGGTACAGGGCAGTCCGGCAACAACGATTTGGAGCCTTCGATAGGAAGGCCGCGCACAGGGCATGAAAATTTGATCGCGGTGCGCGGCCTATGAGCACCGCTTCGGATCCTATACAACCGATTAACCGCCGTGGAGCGGATTGCGATGGGTCGCACCATAGCCAGAGAGCCGCTCAGGGGCAGTGCAGTCGCGCCGAATAGGTTCGCGAGTGGGGCTTGGAGCGTTCGTGTGTACGCTGCGCACTGTCGGCTGTCAACATGCATCTAATATGTGTTGCATCAGGTGTTGGAGGAGCGCGTGGAGTTCGAGGAGAAGCCTCGGAATATCTGACATTGAGTAGTGGCGAGGCTCGGGACATACCACAGGCGGCGCACAGGGGCAGCTGAAACAGGCCTGCTTCAAATGGTGTTAACCGCGGGCAAGTTGCTGTCGAGGTTCGTCCAACCCTCGGCCAGCATCCGTACTTTTCGGGTTACTAAGCACTTACCGAATGCATGGGAAGTACGGCAAGGCGGATTCGCCACGAGCAGAGAGCAGTGCGTCTCGTTGAGGCGCTTGACGCGGAGGGACGAGTATGGGTAGCCTCTTCTTCGCCGGTCAGTTGTCTCCCGGCAGCGATCCCGGAGCCGTCCCTGCGGGCGGATCCACTGCTCGCCCTCAATGAGTTTCCTGCCGCATTCAGCCGCGGAAGCTCCGTTGCCTTACTCCTGCTCATCTCGCGTCCATGGGCCACAGCACACACTACTGCGGCCGCGACTCTTACGTCCCTTAACCTACCCGCACTGCCGCCGGCACAGACTCAGTTCAAATCCACACAGCACGTCAGTGAGGAGGAAACAAGCAAACTTCGATACAGGAAACGGAAAATGTCTACAAGCAAGCGGATCCCCGAACAGATATCACCGGACAGTGGTACGCGAGGGCGCACTGTTCCGAACTCCGGTATTCAACCGGCGTCTGCGGCATGCAATTTTGAAAACAGTGTGTCAAGAGACAAACCCATCGAGCGGATCTCATACAAAGTATCTCAAGCCGCGAAAGCCACCGGCATTAGTCGGTACGTCCTCTACAGCGCCATCCGGCGCGAGCACCTGCGCGCCTTTCAACCCAATGAGGGCGGAGATCTTCTGATCCTCGTTGAGGACCTGCGAGCATGGATACGAGGCCATCCAGCAGGGCCGCGAACGAAGAGCTGAGCCAACACAATCTCGGACAGCGATCCAGAGCCCTGACGGCCTGGGGACCGGGCACTGCAGGCGCGGGTTGATAACGCACGACCCCAAGGCCGGTCTGTGTGAGCTGACTGCGGATGGTGAAGCGACGCTTGCGACCCTTAGTCGCGCACAGTGGCCGCGCTGATAACGCGATTATGGTGCTGGCCCGCCGAACCTATGGCGCCGGCTGGTTCCAATGGCCCGAACCCTTCAATGGATGGTGTGAGTAAAGTAGTAACGCGCTTCGCTGCCGCGTGCGGTGGTGCAGACTCAATGGGCGAGTCCCTGAACTAATTCGCCCAATCCGCGCGGGGTGTGGGCAGACCAGCTTCGTGCTCGCATCATGAGAGAGGCCTGATCCTGGTGCGGTCATGTGACAGCACGGCTCCCTCGGTCGCATCGTATAGAAGATAGAATCACGCCCATTCGTGGTCGCGATCCAGCTGAGTCCCACTGACACGCAACAACGTGCAAAGCGCTGCCTCTGGCATCATGCGCCCATAGACTGCCGGCACCATGCCAGTCGTGAACCGCCGCGGGGAATTCGAAATTCACTCGCGCATGTCGAGACCATCGGTAAAGGACTCCTCGGCCAGGGGAGCGGCGGAATATTGAAATTCATTGCGCGCAGCAGCGCCACGGCGTTCATATTCAGTTCTTCCTGTCAAGATAAATATCTTCGCCTATTCCGGGCCCGGGGACCGCACCTGGAAAGTCATGAATCACTGAGAGGTATAAGAATTCGATCGACCCTGCAGCAGCTCTCGTTCCGAGCTGCGGAGAATGGAACCCATGCTCAAGCACGACAAATGCGCGACACCCGTGTTGTCCATTGAAAAGCGTCTCGCTCTGCACTGCGCCATCAAGAAGTTGCTGGCGCCGAATTGCCCGCTACACGTTGAATCCGCGCGACTGCTGATCGACACGCTGCCTATTCGTAGCCGCAGTCCGTTGTTGAGGTGGTTCGCCGGTTGGACCCGGGAGGAGACAGTGCGTGGGTTCTCGCCGGGTGTAGGGTCAGCGGAATTGAGCGACAAACGCGCTCACCACGCGCACTCGGATGAGCCAGGTATGTCTTGCGGGGCCTATAAGCTCAGCCATTATCGCGGGAAGCTGTTCATCGACCATTTCGGCTACGGCGGCCCGCATTACCTTCTGCGGTATAGTCGTTCTAAATTGGTGTTGTGGGAATTTATCATCAGCGCGTTGGAAATTCCGAGACTTGGGATATTTGCAATTGCAATGCCGGAACCGTACAAGCGCCACGAGATGACCACGGGGTCAATCTGACGGTCCGTAGCGTACTTCGCCCGGCGCAAGTTGTAGATTCGCATCGTCCACGAAGACCAAGCGTGAGGATCCGGACTGCGCTACGTGGCACACTTGTGTCGGAGCAACCCAACTCCTTTAGGCGGTGGCGGGAGCTCGTGCCCGTAGTTGCGGCCTCGAACGGTTATGCAGAATGCGTTAGAGGTCGGCGAAGGTCTTTCCTCCTGCGGACAACCAGCCGTCGATCGCGGTTGATCGGAGTTGATAATGATGCGATTGTGTCTAGCGGCTTCGACCTTCGGTGGACGGATCATCCCTCATTGCGGCGAACGACAAGATCCAGGTGCGGCAGACCAGCGACAAAAGCGCGACGACACCACGATGCACATGCGACCGAATGGAATCGAGCGATCGCGATCTGCTCTTCGTCGTCTGGGCCAACTGTACGAGGTCGGGCACCGGACCCGTCACGGGCCCAAAGATCTAGTCTGCGCTTGGCAGGTGAACTTGCCGCCCGCGCGCCCGATGTCACGGGGGCATCGCGCTGGCTCCTGTCTACGCTCAACAAGCAGGCCAAGGCGGGCCCACATTTGACCGAATAGAATTCTACCCCCTCTACTTTTAGCTAGCGATAATCGCACCCTTCTCACTATTGTGCGCCCCGTGACCGAACGGGAGAAGGCTGTCGATTGGTTGCCGCGCTTGGCTTCTTGGCCGCGGGGTCGCGTAGGAACCCAAGTGGTTCTGCCCACCCGTCGGGGCGCGGCTGAAGTACCGGCTGCTAGGTCGTGCGGCGATCCGGCGGCGTCGCGCGGCGCGGCCATAGGGCCTTGGCTAACAAACCCTGCGCCACATCCAACTCGCATTCGCGCCGTTGCATGGCCTTCGACAGTTCGGCTCAGCTAGCCCAGCGGTAGATACCGGATCTGGTGGGTCCATTCTGCAGTTTCGCTGCAGTTACCCAACGCAGCAGATCGTCAATAAGATCGCCGCGTCCGCTCAGCGGGACAGCCGAACGCAGTGTGGCGACAGGGAACGGCCACTGCGGAAACTCCGATTGCCATTAGCGGCAGCAACCTTGAGCGGGCGGAGGGCGCGCGTCTGCTCGATGTGATGGCCGACGTGTCAGCAGCGCGGTCCCAATAGTATGCCGCGAGTGTGGCGCTGACGGCTTCCGCTGCGCTGAGGTCCTCTTAAAACTCTGCGCGATCCCCGATGTCCTCCCAACATCCAGCTTGCTTGTGCATAAGATGCACTGCGAAACTTGTAATCACCCCCATTTCGATATTCTGTGTCGTGATAGTTCACCCACACGCAGATCATCGTGTTGTCGGAGAGCACGCGAGTCGCCCGAGCAGCGACATCTTTGTGCCAAGATTCATCTACGAACCCGAGGCATCGGAGCCACTCCGGGAACTCGATCTCATGTTCGTCGTCGCGATCGGCGGCATGCTCGGAGTCCGCCCATGAGAATTTTCCAACATCTGGCACCAAAACTGGCATTGGGCCGAAAGTCATGCTAAAGGAGGCTCGGGACAAGGAAGCGTTGAACGACGTAACTGGGAGTCGCCGCCATGGAATGCTCTCGAACGCGAAGGCAATCAAGGCGCTCGCGCGAGCACCTACTCACAGCAAGATCGCGCGACGCGTTACCCCGAGAAGCGTTCCCGGATGAGTTTGTGGCGCTTTTGCAGAAAGGGATGTTGCGTCGGTGTACGGGCATCCTGCTATTGGGGAGCTTTCCGGAGAGTGCGGAGCGCGACCTGATGCTCGCAGAAGCACTCATTGTCACGGAGGCCAACGGGCCTGCCGGCGTAGTGCTGCCCTCGGACCGACTCAACGGTACGGACTTCCCCACGCAATCGGCAGACGGCTCGACTTTCACCTGCGCGAAGCGGCTCGCGCACCTACCGATGTTTTCATCTGTGGAAAGCGCGTATTCCAATGGCTGTCGCCGGATCGTGCTCCTGGATGACTGCGAGCCGTATTTTCCTGTTCCGCACGAGTTGCTCGCGGAGTACGCAGACGAAGCATGTTTCATACTCTGCGTCGACGATGTCAATTGTGGGGATGCCTTCGAGTGGGCGACGGCCGCGACTTGGCCAGATTTGGAGGGATTGATTGCTGCCTTGTGCTGGAGCCACTTGCACGGCACGAGGCACGCCGTGTCGCTCTACGACGCCTTCGTACCTGACGTCCGGTCGATGAGCGTCACTCGGTACGAGCAACCGGCGGAGGTTGTGCGAACCGGACGTCAGCTCCGCTGGGAGCGCCAGGCCCTCAGGCTGCTGGTTTCCAAACAGGTCACTTGGCTACAACTGAGGCACCATCTGTATGCCGCGGGCCTCATTGATCCGGACGTGGACTTCGAGGCGCCCGACTGGAGTCGAACGCAGGAAGGACTGCGCAACTGGCTGCTCGATCAACTGATCAGCCGCCGCAGGTCGATCACACCAGCACCCTCGGCAGGCGAGAGGTTACATTAGACAAGGGACGGCGGCAGATACGCAAGTGCCGATCGGTGCCATCGCAGATGCCCCTTCGATCAGGTTCGACCCGGTCCTCGCGGCCCAGCACCCCGGCTCGCCCCCATCTTCGGGTAGCGCTCGATTGTAATGCGCATGCGGGTGGGGCCACATTCACGGCATGCTCGGTCTTCCAAGGTTCACGCGCCCACCTCGCTTCTGTAAGTCCTCGTAACGGCAGCAGCGAAGAAGCGCACCGGCGAGCACGGAGGGGATAATCCAGCGTTTGACATGGAGTTGTAGCGCGATCCAACAGTTGACCTTTTTAAGGTCGAGGCGTAAAGGATACTCCGAATGGATTGAACCGGAGGCTAGGGATGCTTCGCAAAACCAACGGTTTGGCATCAAAAGGCGGGTACAGGGGGCCTGGACAGGCGCCGTTGAGTGCCGTTCAAGAGCTCATCGGCGCGATCCAATTCGGGGACGCGGACGTCGCCCGTTTCGAGGTCGGCGACTATGACCTGTACCTTTTTGCGATCAAGCGTCCGTCGGAGGCTAACAACACAACGCTGAAGGACGGTCCGCGTAAGCCAGTTAAAGCGCGCTCGTGGGAGCCTTCCGCGCTGATCCCTCGGGCGCGCGCGTTGTTGGATAACATCATTGACGGGGCCTGTCGGCAATCCAAAGTGGGTCGTGATGAGCTCGCCTCGAAGGCTAAATCCAAGCCACTGTCATTTGCACGCGCGCTCATTGCCTATTACGCAAATCTCTCCGGGACCGCATCTTATGCCCAGGTTGCCTCCATGATGAGGCTTCACCCGAATAGCTTGCACCTGAGCATCCGGCGCTTCCGCCAGGTAGTCCCGCACTACTTCAACATGTCGGTCGAGGAATTTCTCACAGCCTCTGAAATCCCAACGAACGACTTAGCCGCGTTGATGGGGGAACCCTGGGCAAAAGCGAACGTCCCAGCGGTGGCCTCGGACGCCGAGATCGGCACCCGCATCGCGAAGGCGTTAGAGGTCGACTAGCAGCCAAGTCGGAAGGGGCGCAACGAGGCGGCCGTGATCTTGATGGACGCGCGCAAAGGCGTGCTGGCTCAGACTCGCCGGCACAGCTATATCTGCTCGCTGTTCGGGATCCTGCACGCCATCCTGGCCATCAACAAGATTGACCTGGTGGATTACTCAGGCGAGCGCTTTCATCAGATCGTCAGTGACTATCTGGGGTTTGCCCGGTCGCTGGAGTTCACCTCGATTACGCCCATTCCGTTATCGGCGCGCTTCGGGGATAACGGTGACCCAACGGTCCCAGAGAATGGCCTGGTTTCAGGGGCCGGGCGCTGCTGGAGCACCTGGAAAGGCTCGACATTGATCAGGGTCTAGACGCGAAGCCCTTCCGCTTTCCGGTGCAATGGGTGAATCGTCCGAATCTGGATTTCCGCGGATACTCGGGAACGATCGCATCTGGACGCATTCGGCCCGGCGATCGCGTGGTCGTGGCTGTTTCGGTTAGAGAATCGATCATATCGGGGATTGTCTCGGCGGAGGGGAACTTGGAGGAAGCGCGTGCCGGAGATCCCGTGACACTGACTCTCACGGATCAGCTGGACATCTCGCGCGGCGATCTGCTCGTGAGTGCCGACAACTGTCCGCAGGTCACTGATCAGTTTGCGGCCCAGTGTTGTGGATGGCCGAGCAGGCGCTGCTGCCCGGGCGCTCCTACCTCCTACGGATCGGCACTCGCTACCTGCCCGCCCGTATCACGACGCTGAAGCACCAAGTGGACGTCCATACGCTGGCTCACGGTGTGGCCAAGACCCTAGAACTCAATGAGATCGGTGTATGCAACGTGTCGACAGCCGACCCGGTCGCATTCGATCCGTACGCCGAAAACCGCGACACAGGCGCGTTCATTCTGATCGATCGATTCTCGAACACGACGGTGGGCGCCGGCCTGATCGATTTCGGGCTGCGCCGGGCGAGTAATGTCCATCGCCAACACGTGCTCATCGATCAAGCGGCTCGTGTGCAACTCAACGGACATCGGACCGCGGTTCTCTGGCTCACCGGTCTGTCGGGATCCGGCAAGTCCACGATTGCTAATCTCATAGAGCGGAAGCTGCATGCATTGGGCGTTCACACCTACCTGCTCGATGGCGACAATTTGAGACACGGACTGAGCCGCGATCTCGGATTCACGGATGCGGATCGCGTCGAGAACATCCGCCGGGCGGGGGAAGTGGCCAAGCTCCTGATGGACGCCGGCACCGTTGTGGTGTGTTCGTTCATTTCACCGTTTCGCGCCGAGCGACATCTCGGCGAGAGCTGGTGGGCAGTGACGAATTCATCGAGGTCTTCATCGACACGCCGATCGAGGAGTGCATTCGGCGCGATCCGAAGGGTCTGTACGCGCGAGCCTTGGCGGGCCAGATCTCCAATTTCACGGGTATCGAATCACCGTATGAGACGCCGGAGAACCCCGAAATCATGGTGCAGACCGCACAAGAAGCCCCGGAGCAGACGGTGCAACGCATAATCCATGTGCTCAAAGTCAGGAACGTCATCCCGTGAAAGAGGGGGCGGCACGGTCGCCGTTACGCGCGCCGTCGTGCGATGTCATGCAAACATAACCGCCACTCGACTGACTTACTACCCCGGAGGGCCGCAGACTCTGCACCGGTGTCTATATCCAGGAAGGGTCTGCCTTCGACGGAGGAGTCGAGAATGTCGACATTAGGCTTGGCTTGGGGCGCCGCCGACCGAATGGATTGCCGGTGGCCATCACCCCCGCTACAAGAGTGGGTCCGCGCGCACTGGGCGATCCTCTTCTCCCACCCACAAGACTTCGCTCCGCACGACCTCGAAGTGGATCGCTGGTTGGTGATTATGCGGCAGGCCTTTTCAGGCCGTCGGGTCCGACCTCTCGCACTGCCTGCTTCCACGGCCGAATCGGATCGAGGCTGGGTAGCGATGGTGAACGGCGACTCGAATACGGTGATCTTCGGGGAACGGCCCGCGAGAGAGTTGTTGGTGGAGATCCAGGCACGCGCGCTGTGCGAAAGGATCACATCGCCTGCTCACCGGTTCGCGATGATCATCGATGGCTCACTGTCCGCACGAAGGACATTCGTTTACGACGCGCCGTTCGATCTACCCTCGCCACTGACGTTTCTGGGATGGATCGATGCACTTCGAGCGAAGGGGGGGCCGGGTCCAATCACTCGAACGGCCCATACCGATCGCACTCTTTCCAGGCCGCAATCACCAACGGAATGATTATTGGCCAAGGCCACGTCCACGCTTCGGCTAGGTCGCACGGAATGTCAGATCAACACCGCTAGGCAGGTGTTCATGCTGCGACGCACCTAAACGCAAGACATAATCTGCAATGCAGCATCAATTGGACTTTGGTCCAACAGGGGGTTAATCTAGCTCCGCACTGTTGCAGAAAGATGACAAACGTCTGATGAGCACAGATGAAGCAGTGCCAACGGACGGTATAGATCAACTCCTGCCGAGCAGCTCGGTAAGCGAACCAGCTACAACTGCCTCCGAGAGCCCCTCACCAACGGAGGGACTGTGGCGAACTGTGCTCGCCGGCGCCGGCCACACGCTCAAAGAGGCTTTCGCCAATCTCGAGCAGTCGTCGCAGGTCGAGCGGCTTGTGCGGCATCCGCAACGCGACCTGCTCGGGGCGCGGGTCACTTTGACACCCGAGGAAGGCGAGGGCTACTGGGAGCTCACGCGGATCCGCGATGACTTCTACGTCATCATCATGAATTTCTTATACAAGCATCGGCGGTTCGAGCTGGTGCCGGGCGACGGGCTCATCCAATTCAATTTCAAAGTATCCGGCGACATGACCTTGGCGGCTAGCCGCTCGGAGCCGCTGCGCTTCAATCGCCCCTCACTTCTGGTATGGGCGCAGTCCCCCGGTGTGAACGTCGACGAGTGGACCGCGCCGCGCGCACACGAACGAATGATCGCCATTAGTGTTCGGCCCGAATTCCTGGTCGAGCAGTTCATGACATCGATCGTCGATATGCCGCGGCAAATCCAGGCATTTATATCCAATCCAGGCAAACAGGTTCATTATTGCCAACTGCCTCTCACTGCCGAGATGTTCACGGCGGCCAATAATCTCATCCACAATCGGCTCGACGGCAAGCTGTCCCTGTTGTACACAGAAGCCCTCACGCTCGTGTTGCTCTGTGCGGCAGTCAGGAGCTTCTACTCATTGCCCGCCGCAGCCAACTCGGAATACACTGAACGTGCGTTGCGTTGCTTGCAAGCGGCCCGCACTCTACTCATGCGGCAGTTGGCTCCCGTACCCACCATCCGGCAACTCGCCCGTTCGATCGGGATGGCAGAGACCGCTCTGACAAGGGGCTTCAAATCCGTCTACGGGGAGACCATCTTTGAGTTCAGTCTGCGCTGTCGGATGCAGCACGCGTTGACGCTGTTACGAGATCACCGTTGTTCCGTGGATAAGGTCAGCGAAGCGGTCGGGTACAGTCACCCAACATCCTTCGCGACGGCTTTCCGTCGATACTTTGGGATGAAGCCGATTCAAGTCAGGCACATCAAATCCGGATAGTTTTGCCACCGTTTAATAACAGTTCGAACTGCTGTAATTCCTTCGAAACTTGCCTATGGAAAGGCTTTCGGGAGCTGCGGGCGACTATCGTACGGCCCAAGCGCGTCGAAACGGATCGATGCATTGTGCGCATCGCACGAGAGTCGTTCCTGTTCCCCGGATTACGCCATCGGGCTCCCGCGGATCGATCCTGAGTTGCCCTTATTCTGGTCATCATAGCCATCGCTTCATTCAGCTCTCGATCTTGGGCCGCCTGATAATCGATCCGGTGGCCATGTCGACGGCGGCCTCGCGACTGATCACATTGCTTGCAACCGGTACTTTGTCTATCTCATCGCCTTCGCGCGACTCGCGGCCGACGAGCGAAGACGCGTGAACGGAATGGTCGCGATCTTCATCGCGTGTGTGGCATTTTATGCCGGATCGGAACAGGCGGGAGTCACCTTCAATCTGTTCGCGGAGCGCTTCGGCTGATGCCAGCTGGCATTCTGCAGGCAACGACTTTCCTGTACGTCATTCTGTTTGCCCCGTCCTGATGAGTCTTTGCGTTCTGCGTTATGTATGTCGCTTCGCAACACGTCGTGCCAGCCGGGAAGATAGCGCCGACTGGCTCAGCCTCACTTACCTATTGTTTGAATGGCGAGACTTATGTCTCACGCTGGTCGGACTCTCTTCTATGAGCGCGCTTGCGCCACGGCGATTCGTCGGCAAGTGATCGCCGTGTGGTATCTCGCCATAGGCCTCGGCAACAATCTCGCAGGACAGCTGTCTTTGGATCACGATGCCTCCAATCTGCAGTCGCTGCCACTCGGTGCTGCGGTCTTGCTGCTGCGCGTATCGCACAACATCGTTGGGGAGCCCAACTTGTTAATCGGGTGACATTGTCAGGGAGAGACTCCATGCCCAGCACGAGCCAATCGTTGAGACCGCCCTGGCCAGAAGTGGCGGAACTCCTAGTAAGTCGTCAGCGCGAGCGAAGGCATTCGTAATCGGGCCCGACTAACGTTTCGGCCCAAATATCGAAAAGGCCATCTTCCGCGATGAAAGCTCATGCGCAGGTTGCCGTCATTGGAGGCGGCGTCGTCGGCTGCAGCGTGCTTTATCACCTCACCAAATTCGGCTGCACGGATGTGGTTCTGTGCGAGCGCAAGGAATTGACCGCCGGTTCCAGCTGGCATGCAGCAGGGCAGATCCATGCGCTAAACAGCGATCCGGCCGTTGCGCGCCTGCAGGGTTACACGATTGCTCTTTATCGGGAAATTCAGGAGGTTTCCGGCCAGGATGTTGGTCTGCACCTGACCGGCGGGCTGCTCGTCGCCGAGACCCAGGATCGTTGGGACTTTCTGCGCGCCGACTGCGCGCGCCAGCAGATGCTCGGTGCCGATACCGAGCTCATCTCGCCTGCACAGATTCGGGAGCTATGTCCGATCATGGACACTTCTCGGGTGCGAGGGGCGATCTATGACCCCCGAGAAGGGCATCTGGATCCGTACGGTGCAACAAATGCGTACGCCAAGGCCGCGCGCCTGAAGGGTGCAGAGATCTATCGCCGTACTCACGTGACCCAGATCATGGGGAGCGGAAGAGGGACTTGGCTGGTTGTTACCGACCAGGGAACGATCGAGTGCGAACACGTCGTGAATGCGGCGGGCTTGTGGGCCCGGGAAGTCGGCCAGATGGTCGGTGTTGAGTTGCCGCTCGTTCCGATGGAACACCACTATCTCGTGACGGAGGACCTGCCCGAGCTCGCGCAGCTCTCACACGAGCTTCCGGGTATCTTGGATCTCGATGGTGAAATCTATCTCCGGCAGGAACGTAAGGGGATGTTACTCGGAGTCTATGAGAAGGACGCAACCCCCTGGGCCGTGGGGGGTACACCTTGGGATCATGGCGAGACCGAATTGCTAGCGCCTAATTTGGATCGCCTGGCTGACACGCTGCAGAAAGGATTTGAACGTTTTCCGCTGCTGGCGAACGCGGGCATTCGCCGCATCGTGAACGGTCCGTTTACGTTCACTCCGGACGGCAACCCCCTTGTGGGCCCCCTTCCGGGGCTGCGCAATTACTGGGCCGCATGTGGCGTGATGGCAGGCTTTTGCCAAGGCGGTGGCGTGGGGCTGGCGCTCGCACAGTGGATCGTCGATGGCGAACCTGAGGGCGATATCTACGCCATGGATGTGGGCCGGTTCGGTCCCTATGTCACAAAAAACTACACCGTTGGGAAGGCACGCGAGTTTTACAGTCGCCGGTTCCAAATCGCTTACCCCAATGAATACTGGCCCGCGGGCAGGCCGTCAAAGACCTCCGCCGCTCATCACCGGTTGAAGGCGGCTAACGCCGTGTTCGGCGTGAGTTATGGGCTCGAGTTTCCTCGCTACTTTGCGCTCCCCGGCCAAACGCCTGCGGAGACGCCCACCTTGCGGCGATCCAACGCCTTTCAAGCGGTGCGCGAGGAGTGTCACGCCGCACGGGGTTCGGTCGGGATTCTCGACATCTCATCGTTCTCGAAGTATGAAGTCGCGGGGCCGCAGGCCGCGGCGGCGTTAGACAAGCTCCTCGCCGGCCGATTACCGGCAGTGGGGCGCATCCGCCTGACACCGATGCTTGCGCGATCGGGTCGGCTCATGGGGGATCTGACCACGATGCGGCTGTCTGACGACCGGTTTCAGATCGGCGGTTCAGGCTACCTGCAAACCTGGCACATGCGTTGGTTCTCCGAGCACTTGGCCCAGGACGGCGTACTGCTTCGGAACATCACCGATCACTATGGCGGTTTGGCGCTGATTGGCCCGCGCTCCCGCGAGCTCCTGGCGCGGCTCTCAGGCACCGAAGTCTCGGATTCCATTTTGCCGTTCATGGCGGTCGCGCGTATGGACCTCGCCTTCGCACCGGCCATCGTCGCGCGGCTCTCGGTAACCGGAGAGCTGGGCTATGAGATCTATGTGCCGACACTGCATCTATCTGCGTTGTTGGATGCCGTGCTCGAGGCCACGAGCGGACTCGGCGCCCGTCTCATCGGCGTGTATGCCTTGAACTCGCTGCGCCTCGAGAAAAGCTTTGGGATCTGGTCTCGGGAGTACTCCAGAGATTACACCCCTCGTATGGCCGGCCTCGACCGATTCGTCGCGTACGATAAGCCGGACTTTGTTGGGCGTGACGCCGCGCTGCGAGACCGAGCCTGCGCGCCCGACAGGCGGCTCGTGACGATGGCCGTGGAGTCGCCTGAAGCGGATGCCGCAGGGTACGAACCGATCTGGCTCGGCACGGAAATGGTCGGATTCGTCACCTCTGGCGGCTACGGTCACTGCGCTGGCATGAGTCTCGCCATGGGCTACCTCCAGTCCGCCATCCCAGACACGCAGACCGGTCTTTCGGTATCGATCCTCGGCGAAAGGTGCGACTGTCGAATTCTCACAGAACCCCCCATCGATCCGATGGGGGCCCGCATGCGAGGATAGCGCAGGTCAACGGAGGGATACGCTATGCGCATCTCGGCTCTTCGGGTGACACCCGTTAACATTCCTCTTGAGGCCCCGTTGTGGTGGGCCGGCGGACTGTACCCGGGCACATCGAAGCTCGTCATCGAGGTGGAGACGGACGCCGGGCTCATCGGGCTTGGGGAAGCGCCTTCGGCTGATCTGCTCTCTGCCGTGCTGGTCATGGGCGAGCGGCTCGTGGGTGCCGATCCGCTCGATATCGCGGCTTGCGAAGAACGTTGCGTCCCACCCTGGCAAATCGTCCAAAACACGGCTGATTCTTCCCCGGTACGGGCATTTGGCTCGATCGAACTTGCGCTCTGGGATATTCGGGGTAAAGCCTGGAATGCGCCGCTCTATCAGCTTCTCGGCGGGGCCGTTCGTCGTGAGATTCCGTTCACCGAATATTTTGGTTTTCGCGAAGGGCGGGAAATGACTCCCGCGGCAGTGGTCGAGTATTGTCTTCGCATGCGGGAGGAGCACGGAAGCACGTATTTTGAAGGCAAGTTGAGTCTCAGTGATCCGCGGCTGGAAGTCGAGACGGTGTGTCAGTTGCGCAGTGCGCTAGGGCCCACCGCTGTGATCCGCCTCGATGCCAACATGCAGTACTCACTGTCCACGGCGCGCTGGCTACTCGCACAGCTCGAGCCGTTCGACATCCGCAATTACGAAGATCCCGTGGCGACCTTTGAGGAGCTTCGTGCTTTGCGGCAGCACTCGGCGATTCCATTCTCGACCCACGTGCCGGATATCCGTCGAGCGGTGAGTCTGGGAGTGCCGGACTCGATCGTGATGAACTTTGCGGCGTTGGGCGGTATTGCCCGAACGGTTCGGTTTATCGGGGCCTGCGAAGCGATGGGTGTCGGGTTCTGGTGCTACTCCGGCGATGCGGGCATCATGACGGCCGCCTATCTGCACGTTTCGGCTGCCATGCCGTGGATCGTCGAGCCCAGTCAATCGCTGTTTCGCTGGCAAGCGGCTGACGTGATCGAGAATGGGCCGTTTCGGCAAACAAACAATGTTGTGGCAGTGCCAGAAGGTCCGGGGCTCGGCGTGACTCTCGACCGCACCTGCCTCGAGCGATTACATCAGGAGTTCGTGCAGAACGGCCCGCTCGACCACTTTCACGACCCGTTTCGCCCTGGACGTTACAGGCGACTACCTCTCGCCTGAGACTCGCCACGATCTGCTGCTTCATCACGTGATTGATGGCATTAGCACCGGTTCCAACGCCTTCCCGAGGGTCGCGTCGCTTCATCGAGAGGCAACGGTTTGACGGCGCTTACTGTTTTAAATCCTAGCAAACCTCCGCCCGAACGAAGGTTTTCGCGAAAGCCCAACAGTTACCATTACCTTCAAGGAGCAAGGAGTTCAAACAAGGAGCACACGTACCGGATGACACCCCGTGCATCTTCGCACAGTGATGTGGCAGTGCAGCATCGGCGCTGATCACATAAGAGCGCCAGGGAGACGATTATGCGCGTCCCTTGTTTGAGGCGCTCGACTCGTGCGAAGCCATCTCGGATACTCGAGCCGACGAGAATGTCCGTCAGCGCCGCGGTGTTCTTTGCCCTGTACGGCGTGCCACACGCCGCATGTGCTGAGGAGCCAGCAACGCCGATGCCCAGCACTCTGGCAGAGGTGGTTGTTACCGCGACCCGTCGTGAGCAGACGCTCGAAGCGGTGCCGTTCAATCTCTCGGTGGTGAGCGCAGCCGACATCGCCCGCGCCGGTATTACGGACATCGCCTCACTTTCAACCGAAGTGCCCGGGCTCAGTATGTATAATTTGGGAGCACGATACAGCGCGGCCCAAACTCCCATCATTCGGGGCATCAACTCGAATGTTGCTCCGCTGGATAACAGCAGTTTCCGCACGCTCAACCAGAGCCCAGTCGGCATGTATATTAGCAATTCGCCAATCGAAGGTTACTTTCAGTTAGACGACGTACAACGCATTGAGGTGCTACGCGGTCCACAAGGTACGCTCTACGGAGCGGGCGCATTAGGTGGTGCCCTTCGGATCATTCCCAACGAGCCCGAGCTTGGCGTGCTCACAGCCCACCTACAGGCAAGCGCTGGGAACTCCGCGCACTCCAGCGGTACGCCCTATACCGGGAGCGCGATGCTGAACTTACCGATAGGTGATAGTTTAGCCTTCCGAGTGTCGGGGAAGTACGCCCACGATCCAGGATTCATCCACGTTTACGGAATCGAGAAGCGAACCGGGTCACCGCTGTACGGCAGCCCGGTACTCGCCGATCCATCGGACCCCGTCAACAGCCCAGCTATCTATTCGGGCAAAAGCGATTGGGGCCAGCAAAACACATTCACCGGACGGGCCAGTCTTCTATGGAAGCCCATTGATAAATTCAACGCCGAAGTCGCACTGATCTACGCGCACGCAAAAGGCGACGGCGGTCCCGTTTCCAATCCGCAGTTCGCGGGTGGCCCGTATTTCGTGGATCCGCGAATCAACTTTCCAGCCGGAAGCGAATACCAGGCATTCACGGCGGTCGATCAGCCGTTTTCGCGTAGAACGGCACTCTCAACCCTGGATATGAGCTATGACGCGGGATTCGCGACCCTTGCGTCGACAAGTTCCTACTATACCGAGAAGGGCGACTTGCTGGGGGACCGCACGTACCCAATCGCCGGGTTCACGTTCTTTGCTCCCTATTACGCTGGCAATCCGATTAACCCGCGGTTTGTAATGACCAGCGAGTTTGGAGACTCGTCGCACACATTTACACAGGAGCTGCGGCTCGTATCAAACACTAATCCGGACCATAAGTTGGATTACGTCCTCGGTTTATTTTATGAGAGTCAGGGGACCCGCGGACGGTGGGATATTGCGGCGCCGGGCTCCTACGAGCGTAGCGTCGCACAGGGATGCACAGCTCCGTTCTCCTCCGGTGGAACATTCCCCAACTGCCTCCTCGTGGTGGGCCCAAACGATACCACGTTCACGCAAGTGGACACTCAGAGTTTCGAGGACAAATCGGTATTCGGAGAGCTCACGTGGCACTTTGTCCATCACGGTCAGATCACCGTCGGCGGGCGGCACTTCGAGCAGAGTTTCACCGATAATCAGTCATATTTATACTACCCGTTTGCAACGATTCTACCAGGAGCGCCTCATAGTACGCCCGCCTCAAAGAATACATGGAAGGTAAACCCGTCCTACGAATATTCAGATGGTCAGTACGCGTACGCAATCTGGTCCCAAGGATTCCGCAGAGGAGGTGCAAATGCTTTGCCGCTCACGGGGTTTTTTGCAGAAAGTCCCCTGTTGCTGAATTACACTCCAGACACGACGAACAACTACGAAGTTGGAATCAAAGGACGATTTGCCAATGGTCTCAGATACGCGCTTGCGCTCTACGAGATCCGCTGGGATAAGCCACAGATCGCCGGCAGCCTGCCGGACGGGGGCCTTGCGGTCTGGAATGGCAAGAAAGCGCAGTCCAAGGGCATTGAACTCGACGCAAGCGGCCCGCTGTTTCTGAATGGGTTAAGTTTCTCGGTGGGCGGTTACTACGCGAAGGCCGAACTGACGGAAGATTATTCGCTCCCAGCCAACAATGGCCTTGGGGACGTCGTGCCAGGAGCGATTTCGGGCTCAGCAGGTGACCGGCTCCCCGGAAGCCCCAAAGCCAGTGCAGCCGCAACGCTGACCTACGCTCGTAATCTCGGTCCAGCCTACGAACTCTCCACATCGTTAAACTACGCGTATCAGGGTTCCATCCCGCTTAGTTTCGTTCGACATGGGCTAAATCCGAATCCACCGGAAGCGTACTCGGTCGCGAACCTGTCAGTTGCACTGAATCACGCGCCCTGGCAGCTCGTGGCTTACTGCACTAACATTACGGATAGACTCATACATCTCGCTCCGGTGGTCTACAACGATGGCACTGTCGACGGGAACCTGTCTCGGGGCAATTACATCAACCAACCTCGTCAGGTGGGAGTGCGTTTTGGGTATTCGTTTAAGTATGATCGACACTGAGGCAACTCGCGCCTCCTGCAAGGCATTCGGCGATAGAGACGGACATCGCCAAATTTCTTATGCCGGGCACCGCGCATGACTCACCCCCGCAAGTTCGCGTACTCGCCTACAAGGGCGCTGCACTTCAGTGTCCGAGCAACTGCTCCGCGGAGATCGCGCTTAAGGGCTGCGTGTGTCCAACTCCGCATCGTAGAATCCACTTGGAGGTGAGCTATGGCGCGGAATCTGGACGGAACACCCGAACCATACCCAGCACGTGGAAATCTCGAGCTCCGTGGAGACTCTGGGCGCGGCAATCGACCGAGGAAGGTGTTGTTCCGAGGCTCGCGAATATTCGACGGGTCGTCTGCGGCATTGCGGACAGGGTGCGACGTCTTAATCGTGGGCGACTGTATTCAACGCATATCGGCGGAACCGCTGCCGATCGATGCAGAGACCGACGTGGTCAACTGTGGTGGCCGCGTTCTGATGCCGGGAATGATTGACGCTCACGTGCATGTCTATGCATCCACAATTGAGCTACCCACCAAATGGCCCGGGACGTACTTGGCGCACTACGCAGCTCGATTCCTTGCTGCGTGCCTTGATCGGGGGTTCACCACGGTTCGCGATACAGGGGGGGCAGACGTCGGTTTAGCAGCCGCACTCCGGGATGGGTTGCTGGTGGGTCCTCGCTTGTTCTACGGAGGTCGGATAGTGACGCAGACCGGAGGCGCCAATGACATGCGTCCCGTGGATCACGATCTCTGCGATTCGATGTGCGGGTGCGCTGGTTACAACGATCCCTTCACGGTGGTGGCCGACGGCACCGAGTCTTTGTTGCGGGTGGTGCGCGAGGAGCTTCGCCGCGGTGCATCGCACATCAAGATCATGCTGTCGGGCTCAGTGGCCTCCCCGCACGCATCCGTGAATCACTCGGAATATTCCGACGGCGAAATTGCCACGATCGTCGAGGAAGCAAAGCGCGCCGGCAAGTATGTCGCGGCGCATTGTCATACTGCTGAGGCCGTTCGTCGCGGCGTGACCCTTGGCGTTCGTTCCATTGAGCACGGGACGCAGATCGATCTCGAAACCGCTGAGTTGGTTGTAAAACACGGGGCATATGTGGTACCCACAGTGGCGATCGGTTTTGCCATGCTGGAAGAGCATGAGGCTTTGCGGCTTCCGCCCGTATACGTCGAGAAGCTGCGCTTGATTTGGGAACGGACGCTTTCCGCGCTCCAGATCATGAAAAAGGCGGGAGTGAAGATGGGGTTGGGATCCGATCTTCTGGGACCGCTGTACACACGCCAAACCAGTGAATTGCGGGTGCGCGCCGAAGTACTCCCAACCGTGGATATCCTGCGGTCTGCGTGCGCGATAAATGCTGAGTTGCTTGGTCAGGAAGGGAAGTTGGGCTGCATCCGGGAAGGAGCACATGCAGATTTACTTGTCGTGGACGGAGATCCACTGACCGACATTTCAACGCTCACAGGAAATGGAGAGCGACTCTGCGTGATTATGACTTCCGGTCGTTTCCACAAAAGAACGATATGACAGTGTGAGGCACGATAGTTCGCCGCATACCGGCGCTTTTAGCACCAGGAGTGTACGAGCGGCGGGGTCCCCCAATATTGCTTGCCGACACTCATCCTGGTGCGGCCGTACAAAGACACATGGTAGCTGCGGTCGGCTCCTTGTCAGGATCGGTAAGGTGACCGTGGTGAGGCGCCCGCTGCAGTCGATGGTCTGCAGCGGGCGTTTAGCAGCCAACAGAGGCGCTATAGTTCCGGAAGTAAGATGCCGTATCCCTGTAATGCAAGAACCAACGGCTCGAGGTGTTTTCGATAGTGTCGCCAGCGTCCGCATGATGAGGCATAAATCGGCCTGCGTATCTGAGCGGCGCTGGCGGTCAAGGAGACCGACGTATTCTTGTTCACGTCGACGGCCGCATCGGTCCACGGAACACCGCAGACGCGTGCAACGGTAGCGCCAACGCGCAGGGGCTCTCTTACGAGATCCTCATAGGCAATTTCGTGCAACTCGTCTCCGAGGACTGCGCGCCAATGAGCAATGAGCCCCTCATAGGCTGCGTAGTAGCGCGCCAGATCCATAAAATCATAGCTGAACGGGTAGGCTTCACCGAATAGAGTTCTATACATCGCAAAACAGCTATCGAGCGGTGAGCGTCGCATGAGAAGTAATTTTGCTTGCGGAAGCGCACGGCGGATCGCGCCAAGGTACAGATAGTTCATTGGGAGTTTTTCAATGATTCGGTCCGCGGATGCACCCGCATTCGCGAGCGTCGCGTAATTTGCGGCCACCTTGATCGGATCCGCTGCGGCCGTGCGCTGGAAGATATCCTGGGCGGCTTGGACATCCGAGGCTGCAGTCATCAGCGAACGTGCGAAGTGATCGGTCTCGCCTTGCGATCGTACGCCCGGTAGGCCAGTCAATATGCGCTCCAGGAGCGTAGTACCGGAGCGCGGCAGCCCAACTATGAAAATGTACCGATCAGACTCGTCGTGGGCAGGCCGGCTGTCACTGAGTTGTCTCAGAAAGACCTCCGCGATGCGCCGCATTTTTCGCTCATCAACGGCCACGTCGTAGTCTAGGTGGCGCCGGCGTGTACTGGCCGCTTCGGCAAACCAACGGAACGCCTCATCGTACCGTTGGAGGTCATCCAACTCCTTGGCAAGCGCGTATCCCAGAAGCACTCGCGGACCATCACCAATGTCGGAACGAGCCAGTTGCGCCCGCAATTCCTGGAGGTGATTCGCCTCTTGAGACTGCACTCGTAGTTCCGAACGCAGTAGATAGGCAGCGTATTGGGTCCGATCAAGCGCGATCGCTCGATCGCATGCGGCTTCCGCCTGTGGTAGTCGGCCAAAGCTACGTTCGCTCGAAGCCAGGTTGTACCAAAACCGCGCAGTATCAGGCGAGATCTCGACCGTGCGTCGATATAGAGCATTGGAGCGTTCGTGTTGCCCCAGCAGCATGGATACGTGGGCAAGAGCGTCGTACGCATCGGCGATGCCTTGCTCGCATTTCAACGCCTGGGAGACGAGGGCCTCAGCGTCGTTTACTCGGCCCAACTGCAGTAGGATTGTCGCGAGCATACCGTGAGCGGGAACGCAGACTCGCTTGCCCGCGACGGCCTGCTCGGCGAAGGGCAGGGCATCTGCAAAGTGGCCGGCGCACATCAGTCGATATGCCTCGAGGTCGGGAGATGATGGTAACCGACGAATCATGTGCAACGTTTGCCGCTCGCCTCGAAGTCTACACCGCCCCCACCCGAACCGACTGGGGGTTGTCGTGTATGGGAAGTGGTCCGAGTGTGAAAATGGCGGAAGTCCTAGGGAATATATTCGTGAGCCAAAGCCTGGCGTGCCGCGACGGACTCGCAAAAGCTGCCGGTGTGTGGGTCGGGCAGGGGAGAGCGAGCAGCCAGGCCGCAGATGCACCGAGTTCCTGGCTGCGCGTCTTTCGCGGAGCGCTTGCCGCGTGACGGCGCGGACATGGGCACTCGAAGCATCGCGCTAAGATGTACGCGATCGTTGGATTATAGACCAACAGTATTGCGCGGTATGGAATCAATCATTTACCAGCCGATACGGGTCTATCGCGGTACCTGCTGCGTTGACAGGAAACACCCGCAAGCGTATAGCTGCAAGTCGCATCCGGTTATGTGAAGTAGGGATACGATTCGTTCGACAAGGATAGGGGACCCTCAGTGACGAGGAATCCGGAGTCAGGCACGCGGGGACGTCAGCATCAGTGGGCGCCGCGGACGAGAATCACAACAGGGCAGGCGCAACCCCGCAGGGGTGTGTCGCGCACCTTGCCCGCAGACCAGATCACACTCGTTAGTCTCTGGGCCGGGTGCTGCATGTTCTGGCGCTTCGCGCAACTACGCAGTCACGATATGAACCCCGTGTAACGCGCAATCCCGGCGCACGTCGGCGTCGGCCCCTGTGTCTTAAGGGATCACTGATATGGAGGGGATATGATGGGACCACGCAATACCTCGGCCGATGACTTCGAGCTGACGAGCGCGCGGACAGGGACCCGAAATCGGACTAACAGTTCTAGCGGACCTAGCGCAGGTGGGAACGGTCCCAGTCAGGTTACGCGTGATCGATCTTTCCTTTTGTCATGCGCGCAACAGTCGTTGTGGTTATCAAATCAAGCGAATTATAAGGCAGAAGACCACGTCATCGCGGGCCTGCGCTTCCTTGGGGAGTTGAATCGAGGGGCTCTGAAAGCTGCGCTCGATCGAATCGTAGCACGACATGAAATGCTCCGGACCGTATTCCGCACTGACGACGGTGAGGTGGTCCAAGAAGTCCGAACCGAGGACAGCCTTTTCCCGTTGGTCGAGCAGTCAGTGAAGGCGCAGACAGCCGCAGAACGAATCCGGGAGGAGGCACTCCGCCCGTTTGATCTCTCCTGCGGATCATTGATCCGGGGTCTGCTAATGCGGCAGTCGGGGGATGAGCACGTGCTGCTGATCACGGCACATGCGCTGATCTGTGATGAGTCGTCCTTGGCGGTGCTGATGCGCGAGTTGTATCAGCTCTACCGAGCGTTCGTGCGCGCCGAAGAGGACCCGCTACCTCCGCTGACGCTGCAGTATCACGATTGTGCACACTGGCAACGGGAACATCTGCAGGAGTACGTGCCTAACGAGCTTGGGTTCTGGCGAGAGACGCTGTTGGGTGCGCCGACGCTTCAGCTCCCGGCGGATCGGCCACGCTCCCCCGGAAGAAGCCACCCTGCCCAGCAACTGCACATTGAACTGTCAGCCGATCTGACACGTCGATTGCGTGCGCTCGCCGAGCGCCAAGGTGTGACGTTGTTCATGACGCTGCTGAGCGGCTGGGCACTGGTGTTATCACGCTGGAGCGCGCAAGGCGACGTGATTATCGGAACGGTCGTCTCGAATCGTGAAGCTGCAGAAGAGCCACTCATTGGCCCCTTTGCCAACAAGCTTGCCCTCAGAGTGAGGATGCAGGATGCCGACACCGTAGAGCAGCTTCTGCAACGCGTAAAGAGCGTGATCCTGGAAGCAGATGAGCACCAACATGTGCCGTTCGAGGAGGTCACCAAGTGTCTCAACCAGGGCCGGGACGTGGGGCACGATTCACTGCTTCAGGTCGGACTGAATCTCAATGCTCAGCCGGCAGTGAGTACCGAAGCTGTGTGGCTCGCCGGACTGACGCTCGTCCAGGTACCGGTGCCATGTCCAAGCACAACACTCGAGTTGTCGTTATCGCTTCGTGAGCACGACAACAAACTGATCGGTACGCTCGATTATGCCGCTGATTTGTTCCTGAAAGAGACCGTTGAGAGAATGGTCGGGCACTTGAATGTGGTGCTGGAGGCTATGGCGGCAGATCCACTCGGTCAGGTCGGGCGTATTCCGATATTGACTTCAGCCGAGCGCAGCCAGGTGCTGCATGTATTTAACCAGACGGCAGTGCCGTTCCCTCAGCATCATCTGATCCACCAGCTGTTTGAGCAGCAGGTGCGCCGGACACCGGAAGCGATTGCCGTGAGCTACCGGGGCGAGCAGATCACCTACGCAGAGCTAAACCGGAAGGCCAATCAGCTGGCGCAAGTTCTCAGAGACAAGGGAGTCGGGCCAGATCAGTTGGTGGGGATCTGTCTCGAGCGCTGCCTCGAGATGGTGGTGGGCCTCCTTGGGATTCTGAAGGCGGGGGGCGCCTACGTACCGCTGGACCCCAGTTATCCGGCTGAGCGACTCGCATACATGCTTCAGGACGCCGCACCGCGCGTCCTGGTAGTGCAAGAGTCATTGAAAAGCGTACTGCCGCCAACAGGTCCGGACACAATTGCGCTGGATAACGAGGTGGGACTATTCGCCGCGGGAGTGGAAGGCAATTTGGATCCGCACGCGATCAATCTGACCTCGCGCCACCTCGCGTATGTGATCTATACCTCGGGTTCAACCGGCGCGCCAAAGGGCGCCATGAACGAGCATCGCGGTGTCGTCAACCGACTGCGCTGGATGCAGGACCAATACAGATTGGGTCAGGAAGATCGCGTGCTGCAGAAAACGCCGTTCAGCTTTGATGTCTCAGTGTGGGAGTTCTTCTGGCCGCTCTTAACCGGTGCACGTCTCATTATTGCACGCCCCCAGGGGCATCAGGATCCCGCCTACTTGCGGAGACTCATTGAGGAGACTGGGGTAACCACACTCCACTTTGTGCCCTCAATGCTGCAAGTGTTTTTGGATCAGCACGAAGCGGGATCATGCCGGAGCGTGCGACACATCGTCTGTAGTGGGGAGGAGCTCACGCCGGCGCTCCAAAAGAGGTGTCTAGAGGCTCTGCCGCAGGCGCGATTGACCAATCTTTACGGACCAACGGAAGCCGCTGTCGATGTCACGGCGTGGGAGTGCCAGACGGACGACCCAGGAACCCGTGTTCCTATCGGGCGGCCCATCTCGAACGTTCAGATGTATGTGCTTGATCGCCATGGCGAGCCAACCCCGATCGGACTCGCCGGAGAGATTCACATCGGTGGGGTCGCGGTCGGACGAGGATACTTGAATCGCCCCGAATTGACGGCACAACGATTTGTTCCCGACCCCTTCAGTACGAATCCAGAGGCGCGCCTCTACAAGACAGGCGATCTGGGTCGGTGGCGAGCCGATGGCGCGATTGAGTATCTGGGCAGAAACGACCTACAGGTGAAGATCCGAGGTTTCAGGATCGAATTGGGTGAGATCGAGACGCAGCTCCTCCGCGATGTGCGCTTAAGGGAAGCCGTCGTCATAGCCCGTGAGGAAAGTCCGGGTGACAAGCGCCTGGTTGCCTACGTAGTTCCCTCCGGAGAGGACGTACTGGATGGGAGCAGAGCGGCTCCTTCGGGAGATGAACTCATCCAACAATGGCAATCGATCTATGACAATTCCTACGAGGTGGGTCGAGCAGCCTCAGGTCCGAACTTCGCGGGCTGGAACAGTAGCTATACGGGCTTGCCTATTCCAATAGAGCAAATGCGTGAGTGGCTGCAATGCACCGTGGACCGGATCCGCTCACTCAATCCACAGAAGGTTCTTGAGCTTGGATGTGGTGTAGGGCTTCTGGTTGAGCAGCTCGCGCCGGATTGCGACGCCTACTATGCGACGGATATCTCTACCATCGCCATCAGGGATCTTCGGCAGTGGCTCGCCACTCAGAAGCGTCTGCAACACGTAGAAATCGCTCGGGGCGAGGCCAAGGATTTCAGCGGAGTTCCGGCCGACCGCTTCGATACCGTGATCCTCAACTCAGTGACCCAGCACTTCCCGGACATCGGGTACCTGCTGTCGGTTATAGCGCAAGCGCTCGATCGGGTCAGACCAGGAGGGCAGATATTTATCGGCGATGTCAGGAATCGAGATCTGCAGGAGCTATTTCACAGCTCGGTACAGCTGGCTAAAGCCCCTCCCGACATCAGTGTAGAACAGCTGCAAATACGGATCCGCCGCGCCGTCGGTCAGGAGAAGCAACTCGTCATTTCGCCCGAGTTCTTCTCGCAGTTGCCGAGGCGCTTCCCACGTATTAGTGCTGTGGACATCGAGCTGAAGCGCGGCCAGTCAGACAATGAGCTGACAGCGTACCGATATGATGTGATCTTGCACGTTGAGAAACCGATCAGAGCGGCACGCCCGAGCGGCGAATGTCGCTATGACGGCCCAAGTACACTGGAAAACGTAGCGACGCAGCTACAAGGCAGACGTGCAGCACAGTTGCGAGTCTCAGGTGTTGCAAATCGACGGTTGGCATATAGCAGTCAGATTGTGCAGGCGTTGCGTCGTGCGGACCCGCACGGAACCGTGGAGAATCTGCGGGAGGCTCTGAACAGTGCGTGTTGCTATGGAGAAGATCCCGAGAACTTCTGGGCTCTTGGCGAACGTGCCGGCTACGCGGTCGCCGCGAGCTGGAGCCGCGATTCGCGCGACGGCCAGTATGACGTTCAGTTTATCAATCTGGCGCAGGAAGCGAGTTGGACGGAAATCGGCGAAGGAGCGATGACGTCCCCGGTCCCAGAGATCGCTTGGAGCCACTACGCTAATAATCCAATGGCTCTGAAGTTAAGGGAGCAACTGGTCGCGGAGCTGCGCGATACGCTGCAGGCCCGCTTGCCAGACTATATGGTGCCGAATGCGTTCGTTGTACTCGAGTCCTTGCCGCTCACCCCTAATGGGAAGCTGGACCGACGTGCATTACCAGCTCCCGAGCTCGGACTGTATTCCACCCGCCAATACGAGCCGCCCCAAGGAGAGATGGAGGAGACGCTTGCGCGAATTTGGCAGGACCTGCTGCGGGTGGAACGGGTCGGACGGCATGAGAATTTCTGGGAGCTTGGAGGACATTCGCTGCTCGTGGTCCAAATGCTCGAGCGCTTGCGCCGACTCGGCATTCTCGCCGAGGTGCGTAGTGTCTTCGAAAGACCGACGTTGGTGGCACTGGCGAGCATCCTTGAGGCGGGAACGCGGGAGGAGTTCGAGGTTCCGCCGAACCTGATTCCAACGGGATGCGAGGCGATTCTGCCCAATATGCTGCCGCTCGTGGAACTTGAGCGAGAGCACATCGCGCGGATTGAGCAGTCAGTGCCCGGAGGGGCCGCGAACATCCAGGACATCTACCCGCTGGCACCTCTGCAAGAGGGGATTCTGTTCCATCACGTTCTCAACGAGGAGAGCGGGGATACGTACGTGCTCCCGACACTATTGTCGGTGACCTCGCGCGAGAAGTTGGACGCGTTGATCGCGGCGTTGCAGTGGGTGCTGGACCGGCATGACATATTGCGAAGCGCGGTTCTTTGGGAGGAGCTGCCCTGCCCAGTACAAGTCGTCTACCGGCGCGTAGCCTTGCCAGTGGAAAATCTCGTCCTGGATCGAAACCGCGATCCCCTAGAACAGCTTCAGGAGAGGATGCGACCCCAGCAACTCAGGATGGATCTCCGACATCCGCCCCTTTTGCGTCTACAGGTGGCGGCGGACGCGCAAACCTCGCGCTGGTACGCAATCCTGCAACTGCACCACTTGGTGGGGGATCATGAGTCACTGGAGATTGTCTTTTCTGAAGTCCGGGCTCACCTGGCCGGGCATTTGGAGGGACTTCCCGCGCCAGTGCCCTACCGAAATCACGTCGCGCAAATGCTTGCACAGAAGCGAGCGCACGAAGTCGAGGCGTTCTTCCGCCGCAAACTCGCGGACGTTGATGAACCCACCGCACCGTTTGGTCTATTGGACGTTCGTGGGGACGGTAGTCGTATCGAAGAGGCGCGCGAGAGCCTCGAGGCCGTTCTGGCCCGACGAATTCGCGCCGCGGCGCGTCGATTGGGTGTCAGCGTAGCGACGCTCTTTCATGCCGCCTGGGGACTGGTCGTGTCGCGTACAACCGGGCGCGATGATGTAGTGTATGGGACCGTGCTTCTAGGCCGGCTGCAAGGTAGTGCCGGGGCGCAACGAATCCTGGGCTTGTTCATCAACACGCTGCCACTTCGGTTGAGACTTAAGGAAATTTCGGCCAAGGATCTCGTGGCGCAAACGCAAGCGGAACTCGTGGATCTGTTGAAATGCGAGCAAGCCTCTCTCGCGGTTGCACAGCGCTGCAGCGGAGTCACAGGGGCCCTGCCGCTATTTACCGCGCTGCTGAACTATAGACACAGTGCTTTGGACGAGGCGGAGTGGACAGGCAAAGAATCAGGAATTGAGGTGCTTGCCAGTCAGGGATTGACAAACTATCCAATAACCCTCTCGGTGGATGACCTGGGTGATGCATTCGTCTTGGTGGCGCAGACCGACCGACGCATCGATCCGCACCGGATGGCGGCTTACATGCGCGAGGCATTGCAGTCACTCGTGGAGGCACTTGAGAGGAGCCCGCAGAGGCCTGCGCTGGCTCTCTCAATCCTCCCTGAGAGAGAACGAACGCAGATCATCGAGGCCTTCAACGCAACCCGAACGCCAAGTCCGCAGGGCAAACTGGTTCATGAACTCTTCGAAGAACAGGTACATCGCACACCAAACGACATCGCCGTGGAACATGGATCCCAGCGTTTGACGTACGCGGAGCTGAACGCCAGGGCCAATCACCTCGCGCGATATCTTTGTAACGAGGGGATCGGTCCAGATCAGCTCGTCGGTTTGTGTGTCGAGCGCAGTCTGACAATGATAGTAGGTCTACTGGGCGTTCTAAAAGCGGGTGGTGCATATCTGCCTCTAGATTCCAACTATCCCGCCGACCGGCTCGCATACATGCTGACCGATGCCGCACCGCGGGTCGTTTTGACACAGGAGGAATTGCGATCGGTGCTGCCTACTACAACGGCGACGGTCATCGCGCTCGATACCAAGTTGAAGGAAATCGAGTCCTACGTAGAGGACAACGTGTCGGCGGTCGAACAGGGTTTGAGCGCAAAAAACCTTGTGTACGCAATATACACGTCCGGGTCGACTGGACGGCCGAAGGCAATCGCGATGCCCCATTCTTCAGCAGTGAATTTGATTGAGTGGCATCGTACGACTTTCAGCGACAGCGAGGCTATGCGCGTGCTGCAGTTTGCGCCACTCAGTTTTGACGTGGCCTTCCAGGAAGTCTTCACGACCCTATGCACGGGCGGATCACTGCTAATCCTCGACGAATGGGTCCGTCGCGATCCTCTTGCGCTAACCGAGTTTCTCACAAGCAAGTCGATTCAGAGACTCTTTGTGCCTCCGCTGGTGTTGCAGAACCTGGCCGAGTGCGTCAAGAGTTCAAGTGCAGTCCCGGAGAGTCTGCGGGACATCATCACTGCTGGCGAGCAGCTGCGCATCAGTCCAGAGGTCGTACATCTGTTCAAACACCTTGCCGCGTGCCGCCTGCATAATCACTACGGGCCCACGGAAACGCATGTAGTGACTGCTCTCACCCTCAGGGGGGACCCTGAGAACTGGCCTGCGCTTCCTTCAATAGGCCGCCCCATCTCGAACACCCAGTTATACGTTCTGAATGGCCACGGGCAGCCGGCGCCTGTCGGGGTAACGGGGGAAATTTTCATTGCCGGCGCGGGGCTCGCGCGGGGCTACTGGAACCAACGCGATCTGACCTCCCAACGGTTTTGCCAGAACCCCTTCAGCAGTGATCCTAATGCACGGATGTACTGCACCGGGGATCTGGGGCGCTACCTGCTGGACGGAACGCTGGAGTACCTGGGCCGAAATGACCAGCAAGTCAAGGTCCGCGGTTACCGCATCGAGTTAGGGGAGATCGAGGCGCAGATCATGCGGCATGAGCGAGTGAGGGAGGCTGTAGTTGTTGTGCGAAAGGATGTACCCGGACAAAGCCCCTTGGTGGCGTACGTGACCTTCGACGACCCAGCTGCCGGGTCGACGCCGAGGCCAGACGACCTGCGTAGCTTTCTGCAAGGCGTCCTACCTGGGTACATGGTTCCGAGTGCCTTTGTCATGCTGGAGCGGTTGCCCTTGACGCCGAACGGGAAGCTGGATCGGCGTGCGTTGCCGGCGCCGGATGCCAATTTTGGTGTGAGCAGTGAATATGCGGCTCCGCGAGGAGAGATTGAGGAGGCGCTAGCTGTGATTTGGAAGAAGCTGCTGGGCGTGGAACGAGTAGGACGGCAAGACAACTTTTTCGAGCTCGGCGGCCATTCCTTATCGGCAATGCAGCTCATCGTGCGAATCCGATCCTCGCTGTCTGTAGAAATACCGATGAGGGTTTTATTCAGTGCTCCAACGATAGAACAGTTATCTGCTGAGGTGAATCAGCTCCGCCAAAGACAGCTGCTGGATGAAATTGCACACGGGGGAACGGAAGTGGAAGAAATCCTCGAGAGGGTGAGTTCCATGCCGGATCGGGAGGTCCAGCAAATGGTCAGAACACTCAGAGGCGGAGAAGTCCATGAGTAGAATCTCCGTTTCAGCAGGCGAAGGTTTTCGCGCTCTCTCGAACGAAAAGGCGGAACTTATTGACTTGCTTCTTGCAGAGAGACGCAAACAGACAAACAGAATCCTGCCCTGTCCTCGCGTTAAGGACAGCAGCGCTAGAGTTCGAGTGCCGGCTTCCTGGGCGCAACTGCGGCTATGGTTTATCGATCAGTTGGAAGGGGGCAGTGCTGCCTATCAGATTCCCGTCTCCGTGCGTATGCAAGGGGAGCTTGATCGAGTAGCACTAGAGAATGCACTCAACACGCTCGTCCAGCGGCATGAAATGCTCCGCACCGTATTTGTTAGCATAGAAGGGGAGGCTTGGCAGGAAATAGCGCCCGAGGGACATTTTCGACTGACAATGGTCGATCTTAGCGGGTGTTCGGTAGCCGAGCGCGACGCTCAACTACGATTCCATCGGCGTGAGGAGGCGCGAGAACGCTTCGACCTGCGCGTTGGCCCACTTATTCGCGGCCGGTTGCTTCAAATCCGAGCGGATGAGCATGTGCTATTGATAACTGCGCATCACATTATCACCGACGGGTGGTCTGTTGAAGTGATGTTGCAGGAGTTATCAGAACTATACAGCACGTATCGCTTGGGAGACGACAAGTCACCGAGACCTTTGCCGATCCAGTATGCGGATTACGCACAGTGGCAACGAGACTGGATGAAGGGGGATGTACTCGAGAAGCAACTGAGCTATTGGCGTGCACGTCTCAAGGGTGCTGCACCGGAGCTTGATTTGCCGATGGCCAAACGAAGACCTGCAATTCGCAGCTATGGCGCAGATACCGTTGAAATAAATTTTGGTGCTCAGTTGAGCGCGGAGCTGAGGGCATTCGCACTACGACACGACATGACGCTTTTTATGGTCCTGTATGCCGGGTTAACCATAATGCTGTCTCGAGTCAGCTGTCAGGAAGACGTGGTTATCGGCACACCGATTGCAAACCGACAACGGCCGGAGCTGGAGAAGTTGATCGGTCTCTTTGTAAACACGTTGGTACTGCGGGTTGGGGTGCGAGGCGAGGCACTGGTAGATGAATTTCTCCGGACGATAAAGGAGGTGACGCTCGGCGCGTATGAGCATCAAGACCTTCCGTTCGAGAAGCTCGTCGAGGCACTGCAACCGCATCGGAACGTAGGTCGGAATCCGCTCTTTCGGGTGGCATTTGCCCTTCAGAACACGCCAAAGAGTGATCTCCAATTCGCAGGATTAACGGTGACCTTGGACGACCCAGTGGACGACCTTTCAATGTTCGACCTATGGGTCTCTCTTGAGGAGCGCGCCGACGGGATCGTAGGCAGCATGCAGTACGCCGTCGAGCTCTTTGATCGCGAGACAGTAGAGCGGTGGAGCGAGTGTTTCACGGTGCTGCTACGGGGGATCACGGACCGAACTCATCATCGGGTCGGCGATTTACCGATTCTATCTTTGAGCGAGCAGCACCAAGTTATCACTCTCTTTAACGCAACGGAGTCAGCGTTTCCACGGGAGAAGCTGGTCCACCAACTATTCGAGGAACAGGTGGAGAGTAGGCCCACTGCCGTTGCGGTGCTCTATGAAGAGCAGTCCTGGACGTACGCCGAACTCAATGGCAAGGCCAATCAGTTAGCCCACTATCTGGTCGAGCAGGGAGTGCAGGTCGGGGAATGTATTCCCGTCCTCATGCCGCGTTGTGTTCACATGCTGATTGCACAGCTGGCAGTGCTCAAATGTGGGGGGGTGTACGTGCCCGTGGATCCGAGGTTACCTGTCGAGCGTCAGGCGTTCATGGTTGGTGACTGTGGTGCACGATGGGTCCTTTCTCAGGAAGGAGTCGCTGCGAGACTAGCGGATCGTTCCATACAGTGGGTTGACTGCGCGGAAATGCTGAATGGGATCAGGGGCTATCCAACCGACAACTTAAGTCTGCGTAGCGATACGCCACCTCCGGCGTACGTGATGTACACGTCTGGTTCAACTGGAGTTCCTAAGGGTGTAGTTGTTCCACATCGGGCAGTAAATCGGCTGGTCATCAATAACAACTACGCGCAGCTTGAGTCGAAGGACTGCATAGCTCATTGCAGCAATCCTGCATTCGATGCCTCAACGTTTGAGATTTGGGGAGGACTGCTCAATGGGGCTCGCGTGCTTATCGTGCCCCAAGATATTATCCTTGAGGTTACGCGGTTTTCCGCGCTCCTTCAGCGGCATAACGTGACGGTGTTGTGGCTGACAGTTGGATTGCTCGCTCAATACGCGGAGCCACTGGCGGCCGTATTTGCTCAACTACGGTACTTGATCACGGGCGGGGACGTTGTAGACCCCGGCATCATCCGGCAAATAATGCATCGAAGTGCGCCGCGACAATTGCTAAACGCCTATGGACCAACCGAATGCACCACGTTCTCGACCACCTACCTGATTGAGACGCTTGAGCAAGGGGTCGCAGATAATCTGCCGATTGGCAGGCCGATCTCGAACACACAGGTATACATCCTGGATAGCCATCTGCAACCAGTGCCCATCGGAGTTATTGGCGAGATCTTCATCGGCGGGGCGGGTGTTGCACTTGGCTATCTGAATCGCCCGGCACTGACGGCGGAGCGATTCATCGCAGATCCATTCAGTTCCGATCCGAGCGAACGGCTGTATAGGAGTGGTGATCTCGGACGGTGGCGTGCGGACGGGAACATCGAATTTCTCGGGCGAAACGATCACCAGGTAAAACTACGGGGATACCGGATCGAGTTAGGCGAGATCGAGGCGCAGCTCATGCGGCACGCGCACGTGAAGGATGCGGCTGTTGTTCTACGCGAGGATATTCCAGGAGAGAAGCACCTTGTAGCATACGTCACGACACGTACGCAGGCGGTTCCGGCCGCTGAGGAACTCCGTGTACACGTGCAAGCCCTACTCCCGGAATACATGGTACCCAGCGCGTTCGTGGTGCTTGAGCGCTTCCCTTTGACAACGAACGGAAAGCTGGATCGCGCTGCGTTGCCCGCACCGGAACTCGGCGCGTACGTGAGCCGCAAGTACGAGGAACCGAAAGGAGACGGGGAAAAAGGACTCGCGGAGATCTGGCGAGACTTACTAGGCGTGAAACGGGTCGGCCGTCAGGATGACTTCTTTGAGCTCGGTGGCCACTCCCTTCTTGCAGTCAAACTAGTTCTCAAGGCAAACCAGTATTTTGGTTCGTCGCTAAGCGTGACCGATGCCTACAAGAGCCGCACCATACAGGCGATGGCAGCTCGCCTTCTCACCGGACGGACCTCCAACGAGCTTGTCAACTTGGCGAAAGAGGCGATGCTAGGCGACGCAATTTTTGCGAAGGCACCGAGAAGCGCGGCTATCGAAAGGGCTGTGCTGCTGACCGGGTGCACCGGATTCGTAGGGAGGTTTCTATTGGAGCGGCTACTTCTTGACACCGATGCGACCATTTACTGTCTTGTGCGTGCGGGCTCCGCGCAACAGGGAATGTCCCGTCTCAGAAGAACACTAGTGAATTGGGATTTATGGAGAGATGAAGCTGAGCGGCGAATCGTCGCTGTCCCAGGTGATTTGGCTTCACCGCGTCTGGGTCTAGATGACAACGCATATAAGATACTGTCCGAAGAAGTGGGTAGCATTTATCACTGCGGTTGTAGCATGAACCACCTAGAAACGTATGCGATGGCGAAGCGGACGAATGTTGACAGTGCGAAGGAACTGGTGGAGCTTGCCACGCACGAAACCACGAAGCTGATCAACTACATTTCCACGCTGAGTGTATTTAACTTGCTGAGTGATGCTCCTCGGGTAGTACGCGAGGACAGTTCAATTGACTACGAAAGGCACTTTACCTCGGGCGGATATGCTGCGAGCAAGTGGGTTAGCGACAAGATCTTCCTGACCGCCAACGAACGTGGTGTCCCGTGCAATGTCTTTCGCCTCGGTCTTGTCTGGGCCGACAGTCAGCAGGGCCGCTATGATGCGTTACAGAGAGAGTACAGGGTCATTAAGAGCTGCCTCTTATCAGGGTGTGGCATCAAGAACTATACCTATCAAATGGCTCCGACGCCTGTCGATTTCGTTGCGCGTGCGGTCGTGTTTCTTGGAACTCGGCATTCCGATGGAAATGGAATTTTTCACATCTCTTCTACAGACCAGAAGATTAGCGGTGTGTTCGAGCGTTGCAACGAGATCGCGGGCACGTCGCTCTCTTTAGTCTCATCTGACGAGTGGATCTCCGAGATCAGGCGCCGTCATCGTGCCGGCCATTCGCTTCCTGCGGTACCCATCCTCGACGTGATGTCTCTCATGGGTGAAGATCCAGATCGAGAGTACAACATTGACTCGAAGTTCACGCGCTTCACTAGCGATCGAACGAACCGGGAGCTTGAGGACGCCGGCATCGATGTTCCAGTATTCGACGACGACCTCCTTCGCGTATGTCTAGACAGGTTTTTCGTGAGGGACGCGGACGTACAGGCATCTTTGAATGGTAACGGCCGCCAGTCCGCCGATGCAGCTAACGCATGACAACTATGAGAGGGGGCGCTGACGGGATTGAAACACACCCGGCCGCCGGGCGGCGCCGGGATCTCGGCGGTTCTCCCGTCCGTGAGCGCTATGAAGAGGGAGTCGTCACATGAGCAAAGCGGAAGGTGGTCTCCGATGGGAGCGGTCCTTATCGAAGGCTCAGTTGCAGGAAATGTTGAGGCGGATGCTAAGAATTCGCATGTTGGATGAGCAAGCATCTCGTTTAAAATCGACCTATATTCCCGGGTTCTTACACAACTGCACAGGGCAAGAAGGTGAGATTGTCGGCGCATGCATGGCGCTTCGCGACGATGACTACATGACCGGCAACCACCGTTCGCACGGACACCCTATCGGGAAGGGTGTCGCCCTCGCACCACTGATGGCCGAGCTCCTCGGGAAGAGAACAGGCGTTTGCCGGGGTAAAGGCGGTTCCATGCATTTGGCCGTCTTTAGTGCCGGCAGCCTCGGCGAATCCGGGATCGTCGGAGCTTCAATGCCCGCAGCTACTGGAGCCGCCCTCAGTGCACGCCTAAGAGGAACTCAGCAGGTCTCTCTGTGTTTCTTCGGAGACGGAGCAGCGAACTGCGGGCCATTCCATGAGTCGTTGAACTTAGCTGCTATCTGGAAGTTACCAGTCATATTCCTGTGCGAAAACAACGGCTACGCGGGTTGCACGCCGCAAGCTCAGACAACTGCCGTTGCGGATGTCGCGAGTCGGGCAGATGCTTATAGGATGCCCGGGATTGTTGTCGATGGGCAAGACGCGCTCGCTGTTTACACTACCGTTATGATGGCAGTAGAGCGCGCAAGGGCCGGCGCCGGTCCGACGCTCGTCGAGGCCAAAACTTACCGCTATTGCGATCACCAAGAAGGCGAGGAGTTCCCCGTATATCGTCCCGGCGAGGAAGTCGCTTCGTGGCAAGCGAAGGACCCCATTGAAATCTTTACTGCTCGAATGTGCCGGACGGGTCGCCTATCTGTTGAGGAGGTACGTGCGGAGAGGGAGCGAGTCCAAGCGGAGGTTGCGGCGGCAGTGACATTCGCCGTCGATAGTCCTGCGCCGGTGCCTGACGCACTCCTCACGGATGTCTTCGTTTAAGTCAGGAGCAATGGAATATGCCGCAACTGACATACGCAGAAGCGATCTCAGAAGCGATTCGCGAGGAAATGCGAAACGATTCTCGAGTGTTCTTGATGGGACAGGACGTCGAATTGTTTTTCCTAGATGCGGCTGGGAGGCAAGAATTCGAGGCCAGTAGAATACGAAATACGCCGATTTGCGAGACTGGATTTATAGGCGCCGGCATTGGGGCTGCACTCACGGGAATGCGCCCGGTGATTGAATTGGGATGTTCAACCTTCCTTTACTCCGCGATGGATCAGATCGTCAACCAAGCGGCCAAAAGCCGCTACATGTTCGGCGGGCAGGCGAGTGTTCCCATCGTCATTCGCGCGCCGGTACTTTACGCGATTTCAGCGGCGGCTCACCACTCCGATCGGCCCTGGGGTCTGTTTGCGCAGGCCCCAGGACTGAAAATCATCGTTCCGGCAACTCCTTACGACGCGAAGGGTCTGTTGAAATCAGCTATTCGTGATGGCAATCCGATTCTATGCTTCGAGGACATCACTCTAAGTGGGTCCCGAGGGGAAGTGCCTGCGGGCGAGTACTTTGTCCCGATAGGGGTCGCGGACATCAAGCACGCTGGATCAGATGTGACGATAGTTGCAGTGGCGGCTGCCGTTCACCACAGTTTGGCGGCGGCGCAAAAGCTTGGAGCCGAAGGGATATCGGCGGAGGTGATAGACATCCGGACGGTGACGCCATTGGATCGAGGAACGATCCTTGAGTCTGTCGCCAAAACTGGCCGTTTAATAGTGGTGGATCCGGCGCCGGGGACGTGCAGTGTCGCTGCCGAAGTTGCTGCAGTCGTTGCAGAAAACTCGTTTGAGTTCCTGAAGAGCCCTATCATACGGCTAACGGCACCAGATGTTCCTGTTCCCTTTAGTCCGGAACTTGAGCATCTGATGTACCCGACAACGGAAGGGATAGTCGCTGCCGCGATCAGACAGTGCGGTAATCAGCGAGTCGGGCGTAGGGAAGTGAAACGGACGGCGTGATAGTGCGCGGTGGTTCTCGATAGTAGGGAACGTGACAAATGCGGCGTTTTGTGGGTAAAACTGCCGTTATCATCGGTGGAAATAGCGGTATCGGTCTCGCGTCAGCCAAATCATTCGCGGCCGAGGGCGCAAGAGTCATCATTACAGGTCGGGATTCGAATACCTTGCGGTCCGCAGCGGAGGCGGTCGGCAACAGTGCTACAGCATATCGAGCAGACATTTCGGTCGTGCGCGAGATTGCGGCACTGTTTTCCGAGATTCGGAAGACTGTAGGCGGCATCGACGTTCTGTTCGTGAACGCGGGAGTTGGATTGCTATTGCCGATTGAATCCGTCACAGAGGATGACTGGCACCGGGTGCAGGACACAAACCTGAAGGGAGTATTCTTCTGTTTGCAGGCGGCCCTTCCGTTGATGTCAAAAGGATCCGCTGTGGTGTTGACTGGCTCCATTGCCGCTTTGAAAGGTGGGTCGACCGGCTCACTGTACGCGGCCAGCAAGGCGGGGCTCTCTGCGCTCGGCCGCTCCTTCGCAGCCGAACTGGCAGACAAGGGAATTCGTGTCAATGTAGTCAGTCCCGGACCTATCGATACTCCTCTTTTTAGCCGGATTGTCGGTATTCCATTATCGACCGTGCCGGAATTGCGACAGAAGATGATCGATGATGTACCCATGAAGCGAATAGGTTTGCCGGAGGAAGTGGCCGCGGCCGTGCTCTTCTTAGCGAGCGACGCCGCGGCTTTCATCACTGGTGCCGAACTGCTTGTGGATGGCGGAGCGGCGACTCTGTGAACCGCCGGCCTGCACCGTGAGAGCGCAGCTCAGCTTTTCGGACGTTGCGGCGGGCATGCCGGCGGTCACGCTATTCTCGAATCCATGGTCTCGGCCGGGCGCAGGAAGGCTATGTATCGACGTGCGCAGACGTGCTTCGCTCTTCATGAGTGCGCGAATCCCTGCCTTACACGCCATGGATGGCCGTGGAAACCGTTAATCTCTCCAGAAGATCTGCACCGGAAAGCTCGCTGTCACGTCATGCCCCGTCGTTTTCACCCGCCCGTCTCAATTCTAGTAATTCGAAGACGTTTCCGTCCGGATCGCGACCGTAAGTCGCTGTACCCTCTCCAGCAAAGAGGAGCGGTGCGCAGTGAAAAGTTGCTCCGACGCTGTTGAGCCGCTTGTAGTAGCCGTCAATATCCGTGACCTCAATGCAAAAATGAGTGATCCCGTGATCGCAGACCGGTCGATTCGGATCATTGGGCTTGGGCGGCGGATGGAGGAATTCAAATAGTTCAATCTGTATGTTGCCTACTTTAAGTACAGCCACCTTACCAGTCGCGCCTTTGAGACCCAAAATCCTTTCGTATTGAGCACCTTCGAACACGTCCTCAAACACGAGCTCCATGCCCAGACCGTCTCGATAAAACGCAATTGAGCGCTCAAGGTTTGCAACGGAGATGCCGATGTGATTCAGCGATATGATCATGTGGTTATTTCAGAGGCAGCCGTCGACGTGATGGCAAGGTGACGTTGGCTCTGACTTCACCCGCTGCTCTCCTCGATGAGCGCGAGCGCGGTGTTGACTTTCGTTGTCTCTCCATCTGTGAAAAGGATCTCAACTAGAGTGCCGCTCACCGGGGATTGAACTTCCTGGAGGGCTTTGGCGGTTTCAATCTCCACGAGGGGCTCGCCCTGTTCCACTCTGTCGCCAACTGACTTCAGCCATCTCGAAATGGTGCCTTCTTCAATCCCCATTCCGGCCTTCGGAAAATTTACCTTTGTTGGCATGGACATGTTCCCGGCCGACTCTGAGTCGGCTCATGTTTAAAGCAGTTTCTTTACAGCGGCAATGATGTCATCTCTCTGCGGGTAAAGAGTCTTCTCGAGTGCGGGGCTGAACGGCACATGCACGTCGGGTGCTGTGAGCCGGATGCACGGCTTCTTCAGGCTCTCGAAGGCCTCTTGACAGACATTTGCTACGATTTCTGCGCTCGCGCCTGCCATGCGATGAGCGTTTTCCACTAGAACCAGCCGACCCGTTTTTGCAACTGAAGCAACAATCGTCTCCATGTCCAGAGGCTTCAGAGTGCGAGGGTCGATAATCTCGACTGATATATTTTCTTTCGCTAGCGCAGTAGCAGCCTCGAGAGTAGGGCGCATGGCACCTGCGATGGCGATGACTGTAACGTCATTGCCGGCCCGCTTGATAAGTGCTTTGCCAATCGGTACGAGGTGGTCGGGATCCGACGATACATCATCCTTTACGGTCCACAGCTTCGTGTCTTCAAAAAAAATCACCGGATCGTCATCTCGCACCGCGGACTTTAACAATCCCTTTGCGTCCGAAGCGCTAGTAGGAACTATGATTTTCAGCCCGGGGACATTCATGAATAGCGGATAAGGACGGTCCGAGTGCTGGGCGGCGAGCGCTTCCCCGTAGTACATGCAAACCCGAAATACGATTGGCACCGTAATCTGGCCACCAGTCATATAACGCAGTTTTGCCGCTTGATTGATAATCTGGTCAGATGCCAGATAAAGGAAACTGGCGATACTCAGGTCCACAATGGGCCGCAGACCCGTGACTGCTGCTCCAATGCCCATACCCGTGAAGCCGCCCTCGGATATCGGCATGGCCCAAATCCGGTTGGGCCCGAATCGCTCGACGAGATCCCCGCTGCCGTAAATGGCAATGTCCTCTCCCATCATAATAACGCGCTCGTCCCTCTCCATCTCCTCAACTTGCGCCTGCACAATCGCATCGAGGTAGCTCATGCGAACCTGCAGCGCAGCACTAGACGTCTCCGCGGACATTGGATTATTCCTTCACATGAGGGGGCTTATGTCCCCGGTTTCGAGACAGGATTGCTGTAGAGGTAGTCGTACAGGTCCGCCGGATCGGGCAGGGGACTTTCGTCCCCGAACCGAACCGCCTCCCCAACCGCTGCACTGGCTTCACCTTCGATTGCCTTCAGTTCCTCTTTGCTGAATCCGGCACTCAAGAGAACATGGGTGAACAACGTGATCGGATCACGATGCGCCCTATGCTCTTCGACTTCTTCAGCGGGTCGATACGGCGGTCCCGGTACACTCAAGCCGACTTGATGTTCATCAAAGCGATAGGTTCTGGCCTCAATCAGCGTAGGGCCCTCCCTGCGGCGTGCACGTAGAACGGCGTCCCGCGTTACCTCATAAACCGCGGTCACGTCCTGCCCGTCCACGGTGATGCCCGGCATTGCGTAAGCGTCAGCCCTCTTTGCAATGTTAGGCTGCGCGTGGCTGCTCGCGAGAGAGGTCGTTATCGCGTAGCCGTTATTCTCGCATAGATAAATAACCGGCAACTTCCAGAGGGAGGCCATGTTGAGACATTCATGGAAAGTGCCCTGGTTGACGGCACCATCACCAAAGAAGCATAGGCAGACTTGGTCCGTACCGCGCACCTTGGCAGAAAGGCCCACCCCGGTCGCGAGAGGAATCCCGCCGCCGACTATTGCCGACTCACCGATGATCCCAACACCGTTGTCGGCGAGATGCATTGATCCCCCGCGACCTTTACATATGCCGGTTTTCTTGCCCATGAGCTCTGCCATTAGGCCCTTGAGATCTGCGCCTTTGCCGATTGGATGACCATGCGAGCGGTGTGTCCCCGTCATCGCATCATCATCTCGAAGCGCCATACAAGCGCCTACGATCGTCGCTTCCTGGCCAATGCTCGCGTGATAGGCACCGGGGATCTGACCTGCGGTGTACAAACGCGTGCCTTCTACTTCGAACGTCCGTATTCGCAACATACGGCGATAGGCTTCGCGCTGTTGTGCATGAGTAAAGGTCATTGAAGCTCACTCCGCGGCGACGATAACGGTTCTCTGATGGACGACAGCGCCGTAGCGGGTCGTCCGGCGAGCCTGCAAGAGTCCCAAGAGTCGCGAGCTAGCGGCCCGATACGCGAACCGCAACTCGCAAAGGACACATGTCATAACGGCACGATCACACACGATCACAGATGCGACCAGGTCCGGCCAGACGACCACCGATCTACAGGCTCCCTGACTAACAGTGCACTGCCAAAATGCATCATGTCCTCTTATTAGCCAAAGTAGGGGCTACGCGCGCGTTATCGATCAAGCATGATTGAACCAGATTAGTTGGCGGCGCAGGTAGCTCTCCATTCCAGCCATCCCACCTTCGGTGCCGACTCCGGACTGACCGGTGGGCTCGGACGAGAAAGCGTCACCCGGTCCTTCCCCTATCTGCGCGGTCGCGTTGACTAGCACTGCGGAGCGCAGCTGCTTCGCCATTCTCATACCAGTCGATAAATTTGACGTCCAGACAGATGCCGTCAGACCGTATACCGTACCATTCGCGATTCGAATTGCCTCCTCTTCGTCTTGAAACTGAATTACGGACAGTACCGGTCCAAAGATCTCCTGCTGTGCAATCCGCGCGTCTGCGGGCACGTTGCGGAATACAGTTGGCTCGACAAAATAACCGCCAGTATGAGGTAGCGCCCGTCGGCCGCCAGCAACCAGCTGTGCGCCGTCCGCCTCCGCATTGTTGATATATCGCATGACCTGGCTATACTGTTTCGCAGATGCCAATGGTCCAAACGTCGTTTTTGGGTCTAGGGGATCGCCCATGATAATCCGACTGAATTGGGCAATGATCCCCTCAAGGAGGGAAGTCTCAATCGATCGTTGTACCAGCAGTCTCGAGCCGACGCTACAGATCTGGCCTTGGTTAGTGAGCAATTCCTGAGCAATCCTCTGGGCGATCGCATCCAAATCTACGCTGTCTTCGAAGACAATGTGCGGCGACTTCCCGCCACACTCGGCCATTACTACCTTCATGTTAGATTGTCCCGCGTACTGCAGCATCTGTTTGCCCACCTCAACCGAACCGGTGAAAGCAACCATATCCACACTACTGTGCAACCCGAGCGCACGGCCGACCGTCTTCCCAAGGCCCGGCACCACATTTAGCACGCCCGATGGAACACCCGCCTGCAACGCCAACTGTCCGAGCCGAATCGCCGAACGTGAAGACAGCTCCGAGGGCTTGAGTACGACGCAGTTACCTGCAGCCAGGGCGGGAGCGACCTTGAGTACTGCGTTGAAGGTTGGGAAATTCCACGGTACGACCGCTGCCACAACTCCTCGTGGGACTCGTCGCTGGAGCACCAAGCTGTGCTGGTCGCTTCCGTACACATCGCCCGATACTTTATCCACTGCCTCTGAATAGAACCGCATGAGACGTGCTGCTGCGGAAGCATTCCCGAATGCTTCGCCGACGGGTTTGCCCATCTCTCCGGCATCCATTGAATCGAGCGCAGGGGCGTTATCCTCAATCAGTGCAGCCAAGTGAGAAAGCGTGTTTTTCTTGAATGAAGGTGGCGCCTCGCTCCAGCGCCCATCGTCAAAGGCACGCCGAGCGGATGTGACTGCGCGATCGACGTCCGCGTCGCACCCCGCTGGAATCGACAAAAAGCACTGTCCATTCCAAGGACAGATCACCTCGACCACCGCTTCGCTCAGAGATTTTGATAATGTTCCGTCGACTAGAGGTAACACCACCTGATCAAAATCACGAATTTCTGCGGACACCGGCGAACTCTCCAGCTAAGTCAAAGCGGCAGTCACCGTACTACCACCATCCACAACCATCGCAAGACCTGTGATGTGTAAGGCTTCGTCGGAAACAAGAAACAAGACGGCACTGGCTATGTCTTCTGGGAGGGGGAACTCACCTTGAGGGATGGTGGACCGCAGTTCATTCATTACCTGATCAACTGAGACGCCCCGAGTTTCAGCGGTCGCCGCAATGAGTCGATGCAACATTGGCGTCAAAATAGGGCCCGGGTGCACGGAGTTGCATCGAATCTTGGAGCGATCTTTGGCACAATGCAGTGCCACCGATCGGGTCAAGTGCCTTACCGCCGCTTTGCTGGCCCCATACGCAGTGAATTCAGCCATCGCAACCAGTGCTGCGGTCGAGGACATGTTCACAATGGCGCCGCCACCCGAGCGTCGCAGCGCTGGAATGGCGGCACGACACCCGAGAAACACACCATCCACATTGACACGGTGAACAGTTTGCCAGTCGCATAGCCGGGTGTTTTCCGGAGTGTTGATGTCAAGTGAGCCTTCTATCCCAGCATTGTTGACCAATATGTGCAAAGCGCCATACCGCTCTTGTGCGTGGGCAACCACTGACTCCCATTTGGCTTCGTCGGTCACATCGTGATTGAGGAAATCACATCCCAGCTCATCCGCCAGTCGGCGGCCAGCGTCATTCTGAATGTCGGTAATGAGAACCCTCGCTCCCTCATTCACTAAGCGCCTGACGATCGCGGCCCCCAATCCGGCGGCTCCGCCGGTTACAATGGCCACCTTGTCGCGAACTCTTGTCATTGACGCGCCCTCGGCCAGCCATGGACGGTGCGGCCGCCGTATGCCTGATAGAGAAGAGTCAGCAGGGTGTCTTCACAATGAGGAGAGATAGGAAACGAATTAATCCGCTCTTGAATAGTGCACTGCAACATCTATGCCGTAAACTCGCAGGCTTCCCTTGAATAAGGATAGCGAGCACTTGTTCGCAAATACCTTCGCTAGCGCGGGTGTTTGCTAGGAGTTCCAATAGTCCACCGCAGAAAAGGGCAGGATGGTGTGGGCACGAATGCACACTTCCGGTATACCCGCCGTGGTTATTCGGCACCTGTTACGGCGCTCACAACGTCCGCAGAAGGACTCTGTCGAGCCGGCGTAATTAACGAAGTGCGCCCCGGTTTGCGTGTCAAGAGTTTGCATTGGGACCTCCAGTCAATAAGGCTCGCGACCGACATGTATAATTCACGGAATCCCGTTGTGGTTGTCGCGGTCGCGCTGATCCTGAATGTTGTCGGCCCGAGTGCGTTCAACATTATGCCGCTTCTCGCAGAAGGTGCGGTGCACACACTCGGCTTCGCGGATCGGCAGATCGGCGTCATGTCGATGGCAATCTCCATCGGCTCGGGTGCGAGCGCATTGTTGGCGGGCGTGTGGGTACGCTCAGTACAGTGGCATCGTGCAGCCTTGTTTGCGCTCGGTGGAATGTTCGCGGCAAATACAGCAGCGTTGATAGTGCATGCCTACTGGGCCTTTGTGCTACTACAAGGGCTGGCGGGATTCTTCGGTGGGTCAGTTCTGTGCTTGGCTTTTACCATTTTGTCCGATCGTGCGGAATCGGCGCGCAGCTTCGGCATCGCCGCGGCGCTGCAAACGGCATATCAAGTTGCGGGACTATTAACGGGTCCCGCGCTACTGGAAATGGCGGGTCTGAACGGCGTTGTGCTAATGCTGGCCGGACTCAGCGGAATGGCAATGATTCTTACTCCACTGTTGCCATCTCATGGACGGACAGTGACGGCCGCAGGGATGCCTCGGGTGCTTTTGAGCCCGGCGACTTTTATAGCGCTAGTTGGCATGGGCACGTATTTTGCGAATGCGGGAGGGTATTGGACGTACATAGAGTTGATAGGGCAGGCGCACGGAATGACATCCCGCGTTGTTACCAACTCTATTGCAGCAGGGGTATCGGCCGGCATTGTTGGGGGCTTATTGGCCTGGGCGCTGGGTGACCGATTTGGCAAACTGTTGCCACTCGGCCTCGCTTCCATTTTAACGGTGATAGCGGCGCTGTTGACGAACGCCACCGACAGTGCCGGCGGATTCACCTTGTCTTGTGCCCTGTATTACTTTGCATGGAATTACTCTCTTGCGTATCAGCTCGCAATAATAAACCGTGTGGATCCTACGGGGCGTGCGGTGGCAATCTCCGGAGCGTTCGCCTATCTCGGCGCAGCCGGAGGGGCGGGTCTGGCCGCACTGTTTGTAACACCGGGAGACTACCGTTCAGTCGCGTGGCTGGTCGCTGCCAACGTTTGCCTGAGCTTTGGATGCTACGGGCTTTCATGTGCAGTCCATAGACATCAAGCTTCAGTCAGGTCACTAAGCGTCTGAGCGTTTCGGTGACGGTGCGAGGCGTTTGGCCGAGTGCAGCACAGCAGATTGTCTTTAAGTCGAGGTGAGTGAGATGCGGACGTTAGTCATGTCTTCCAATGCGCTCATGTGGGCCAGCCGGTCGCGTCCGGAGGGCTTCTCTAAGCCGGCAGACTGGTCCAGACGGGCTCAAACCGGCGAAGCGCACGCCGAACTTGTCGTCTCGTGGTCCTCCAGATGAGCGCTGTGGGTTCCGAGGGTGACTCATCGGTGGCGCTGGCGAATCTTGCGCAACGCTTCTGGGCGTTTCGATGTTACGAGGAGCCTCTGTTGGCCATTCAGGCCGGTCGGAACACCGCCGATACCGTCTTGTTTCGGGAAGGACCTGAAGATTTCGAGCGTCGCTCGACCACGGCTGAGGTGTTTCTTAGGCAGCTCGTGTCTATTCCGGAAAACCATCTTACCGTTCAAGAGTGGGCCACCCATCGACTCCTTCGACGCGAACTTGAAGATATTCGGTCGTTCCACGATATGAAACTGCACGAACGTCCGACGCTCTTTCCGTATGGCCCAGAATCGATAACCGTTGATTTTGCCAATACCGCCACCCTCATCACGCTCGAGGGAGCTGCGCTTTACGTCAATCGACTTAAGACGATCTCGGCGTACTTCGATGATGTGGTCGCGAATCTCACCTGCGGGTACGTTGCAGGGTTCCGCTACCCGCGACAGGTGCTAGCCAGCGCTGCGGCGGCTGTCCGCGCGCATTCGCAAGGCGCAGTTGAAGGCCTCGCGTGGTTCAGTCCCTTTCGCCGCACCTCGCTTTCGGGTGCAGAGATACAGCGTATCGCTCAAGAGACACGGGAACTCCTGGCATCCACACTCGTCCCTGCGCTGCGAGCCTATGCTGATTTTCTCGAGGGACCGTTGGCAGTGGGCGCGCGTGACTCCGTTAGCTGTACCGATGCGCCGCGGGGAGAAGAGTTTTATCGAATACTGGTACGTCATTTCACCACGACGAATGTGTCTACCGACGAGCTGCACGAGCTCGGGAAGGCAGAGGTGGCACGGTTGACCTCTGAAATGCTAAGGGTCGCAGCAGACGCCGGGTTTTCGGGCGAGCTTTCGAAATATCGAGCCTTTCTCGCTGCGGACTCGCAGTTTATCGCGCCGTCCAGAGAAGTTCTGCGCGAGCAGTTCGAAATCGTTTGTAAGCGCATCGATCTCAACATTCCCGCATTCTTCGGCAGGATTCCGAGAATTACGTACGGGATACAATCCATACCTGAGGCCGCATCCGCGTTGTTGCCGCCGGCTTACGCGCAATTCAATCCCGCGGACTGTTCGGGCCCAGGCGTGCTCTGGGTGACCAGCATTCCGGCTAAGGCACCGAGATTCATGCATAGTGCCGTGGCCCTTCATGAGGGGTGGCCGGGGCATCTCATGCACATGGCTCTCATCCAGGAGATGCAGGAGCTGCCGGACTTTCGTCGCTTTGCGGTCGGTTTCAGCGGATCGTGGCGGTATAGCGCCTGCCTTGAGGGGTGGGCGCTTTACTGCGAGGGGCTTGGCGTCGAAATGGGCCTCTACCAAACTCCGCATCAGCATTACGGGCGGCTCGACATGGAGATCTGGCGCGCGCTTCGATTGGTGGTCGACACCGGTCTGCATACGCGAGGTTGGACCCGAGCGCAGGCTGTCGATTACATGGCCGCGCATTCGGCTCTACCGCGCATCGCGATTGAATCGGAAGTCGACCGATACATTGGGATGCCGGCGCAGGCCCTCGCCTATCAGGTGGGTAATCGCAAATTTTGGGAATTGCGTACGCGCGCGGAGCGCCGCTTGGGACGCCGGTTCAACGTCCGTACCTTTCACGACACATTAATGGCGGCAGGAGCCGTGACGCTACCCGTTCTCGAGCGGCTCGTGGAAGGTTACCTCGAGCAGTCGGAAGGTGTGCAGTAGTGCGTTCCCGGGTGAACCCCATCTCGATCGGCCGCGCGCCGACGCTAACCTTCCACGAAAGCTACCTGCCAACAAGTTTGTCGCAATGCACACCGGTAGCTTCTTCTCGGTCATAGCACGGATAGGGGGTGCTGGGCGCGGCTGGATTCTTGACAGAAGAGGAGCCCTTGAATAAGCTGGGGGTGTTGCGTACAAATGTACATATCGGTGCTCCTGCCCGCTATGACAAAGCCACTGCGCTCGCCTGCTGACGAGGACACTGGACCGCCAAAAGAGTGGTTTCTCGGAGAGGAGTGGTTTGCTCGCGATCTCGCAGCGGTGTTTCGGCCGAGGTGGATGCTAGCGGGTCACTTAACGGAAATCAGCGAACCGGGACAGTACCTAACGTACTCGCTCTGTCCGGATGAAGTCCTGATATGCAGGGATGCAAACGGTCGCGTTTGCGGCTATCACAATGTCTGCTCTCATCGTGGCGCAAGGCTGTGTTCCGATTCGAAGGGCAAAATAGGAACGCGCATTGTTTGCCCGTACCATGGCTTCAGTTATTCGCCGTCTGATGGCGCATTGCTTACAGCGCCGCACATGCATGACGATTTCGATCGTTCTCGGTGGGGGCTTCGTCCCGTTCATGTTGATGTTTGGTGCGGGCTAATTTTCGTGTGTCTGGCTGATCAGCGTCCCGCTCCAATGGCGGATTACATTGGGGCGGTCGACTTCGGCGGATACGATTTCACTGACGTTCGGTTGGCGTCCGTCAAAACGCACGAGATCAAGGCGAACTGGAAAATCGTAGTCGAGAACAACCTGGAGTGCTACCACTGTCCGATCAATCATCCTGAGTTGATTGTTATACGTGACTGGAAGAGCACCACCTTGACAAAGGCAATGGTGGATTTCGATGCTGCTGTGAAGGCTCGGGCGGAGGGTCTCGAAGTGATCCAAGGCCAGATTCCGTGCCCGCACACACTGAACGGCGAAAGGATATGCGCCGTGCCGTTTCCTCGATACGATGCGAATGACGACCCGGTCGCCTACACGCTACTTTGGGAACCGGGGGCAGTGATGATCTTATCCCGCGATCATGGTTGGATTTTCTCGCCGAAGCCAATCGGTCCAGCTCGCACTGAGCTGAAGCAATATTGGTTCGTCGCGGGGAATGCATCGAAAGGAAGCGACTATGAAGTCGCTCGATTGCAGGAGTTCTGGGATATTACGATGCAGCAAGATCGAGTCATCTGCGAAAATGTGCAGAAAGGCATGGAAATGAGAGGCTACATGCCTGGGCCACTCAACAGGATACACCAGGTTGGTCAAGCTGGATTCTACGCTTGGTACATCGCGCAGATTCGGCAGAGGTTTGCTGAGGAGGTTCGCTAGCGCGAGTACCGGGCCGGCAGGGTTCGTCAGCGCGTATGTGAGGCGTTCCGCTGCCTCTGGCGTGAATTTGAATTTTTGTGCGTAAGTCAAACAGCACCGTACCTCGAGTTCGTCGTTTTGATCCAAACCGGCGAGCCCGAATCGCTGAGGTTGCTCTGGAAGTGGTCGCGAAATGGGGTGTCGAAGGGTTGACGCACCGCCGAGTGGCTGCCGCAGCCGGCGTGCCATTGGGTTCGATGACTTATCACTTTTCGTCCTCGGAAGATCTGCTCGCCGTAGCGATCGAATTGGCGGTGGCACGGAATAGGGAGTTCTGGCATCGATGGGCGCAGAATCTGCCTTCGACGCCGGACCTAGCCGAGGAGCTCACTAGACTTCTCGTTGACGTTTTCAGTAGCAAGGAGCGAAGTCGGAGCATCGTCCAACTCGAACTGTACCTGGCCGCCATGCGGCGCCCGGCTCTGCGCCCCGCAAGTGTGGCTTGGGGCAAAGTCGTGTTCACGACGCTCGCTCAATACACTGATGCTGGCACAGCACGCGCCCTCTCCTTGATGCTCGATAGCTTGGCAGTCGAGTCGCTTGTTGCTGGCGAGCCGCCGTCGCGTAACGACTCACTAGCGATGTTTCATCGCGTGTTAAAGGTGCAACCGTCGGAGATTAGCTCCCCACGTGCAACTCTCAGCCGGGGACAATTGAAATAACAGGAGAGCCGCCCTATTTAAAAATGAGGCATTCGAACCTAACCCGACTGTGTTTTACGTGCGCTCAGGACGTAAAAGGGACAGGAAAACCCTGTGTCAGTGATGTATCCGACGACGGTATCGAAGGCAGTTACACGGAGTTTCAGGGATGCCATCTTATGAAGAATCTGATCCGCAGAGTAGCCGATAACAGTCATCCCGCCGACAGACATCTGGCGGGGTGGTGATAGCTCGTCGTCGGCCTCAAAGCGTCGAAAGCTCGACCAGAGTGTTCCACCGACGGCAAGCACTCGTTTGCATTCAGACAGACAGAGATCAACATCGGACAGCAGTTCGAGGAATCCAAACGCAATCACCAGATCGAAGGTGTCTGACTGGATGTCCGAGAGAGGGGTGTTGAGATCGTGAGTCTGAAGCCACTCGTATCCATTGATCCTGCGGGCGACATCCAGCATCTTAGGGGAGATGTCGATCCCATGCGCGCGAACCCCGGGACGCAATTCGGACAATACTTTGACGTTCACTCCCGTTCCACAGGCAAGATCTAAAACGCGGCACTCGGCCGGGCCATCTAGATCATCAAGATGTCTGGTTATCCAGTCCGGAGAGAAGTACTGGGCCTTCTTCATATCTTGATCGTAGCGCTCCGCCCACGAGTCGAAGGCGTGCGTTACCTCTTCGCGTAGCTGGCTCATGGATCCCTCCCGAGCAGTGGACAACAACAGCAGCCAGGGAAGGCTGCACGGGTTTATTGGGGCTAGTGGACCGTCATAGGCTGTGTGGTTTCAATTGGACTTTGGTCCAAGCTCAGGGACCGTCGGTTACCGCTAGGAAGGAGCTGATTCGCGATCCTCGTCCCTGGGCAGCCTCTCGTTCTATATCTGGGCTTTCAGCGCGTTCGCCAGCAACCGCGAGCGGCGGGAGGGCTGCTAATCCTTGGGCTCTACAGCTGGATAGTTTTGCACGCTCCGGAGTGCCAGCGCAGGAATAGTAGGGTTCCGAGCATCATCACATAGATGAGCAGGGCTACCCATCCGCCGACAGCACCCCACCCGAATTGCGGCAGCACATGAAACCAGCCATCTCCCGGTGCAAAGGTGAACGAATCCGCCAGTGGCAGAAATATCAGCCACGACGTCGGAATGACGAGGGCCGCGGGAACGATGGCATCGCCCGCGCCCCCGCAGGCACATGCCGCTACTAAGATTCAGTCCAGCGAAGAACTGATAGCCAGCGGCGAGCCAGAGGAGACGCGTACCGAGGGCAACTGCTGCGACTCCTTCAGCGTCATGCGACCCGGCGAAGATCGGCAGAATCCAGGGACCGGCGAGCGCAAGCAATACACCCGTAACTCCCATGTACTCGGCCGAGAGAAAGATTACCCATGTGCCAACACGCATGGCCCAGCCCCGATTACCTGCGCCTATCGACTGGCCCACCAATGTCGTGCCTGCCGACGCGACGCCGAGTCCCTGCATATACGCAACGGCAGAGATCATCGTGACCATCTGCGTCGCGGCTCCTTCAGATGCGCCAAGCCTAACCTGCATCATTTGAAATATAGAAAATCCGCAAACGTCCGCCGCAGTGAGCAGACTCAACGGAAACCCGAGCCGTAACAGATGCCGCAGACGCCGCGCATGGGGCTTCCAGGTCAGATGGGTTTTGTAGGCGCGACGGTATTCCGGGCGCAGAAACATCGTGACCGCGAGCGTCAGTCCGATCGCTTGTGCGGTGGTAGAGGCCCAACCTGAACCGGCAACACCCCAACCGAGCTGAAAGATGAAGAACTGGTTGAAGACCACGTTTACGAGCGCCGTCACTGTGCTGACTAACAAGGTCACTCGAGCCTGTCCAATCCCATTGAAGTATCCGAGCGTCGCCCAGAGCGCTGGCCATGTCACCTGCGCGGCGCGGCGATATCGACGTGCACCACACGATTGTGCAACCAAGGTCTGAAAAGCAATGCTGGCCCCTCCAAGCACCAAAATGACCATAATGACCAGCCACTGAACGGTGCCGATAGCAGCCAGTGCCTTTGTCGAGAGGCGCCCGACGAACCACATATCGGTGAGATTGAGAATGATCTGTACGGCACTGTTGGCCACGAGCGGCGCCGCGAGCGCAAACACCGCTCGTGGATCTACCTGGGTACGGCCCAACGAGTCGATGCGTTGGGCAGGCAACGGCGCAGAGTTTGGATATTTCGAGCTTGGAGGAGGAGGGATTGGCAGTTTGCTCACGATTTCCATGTGGCGCCCTCCGTCCTGCGGGTGCGATGTATTCCAAACTTAAAAGGCAAGTACAAAGACCGTATTCAGACCATGTGTCCCATCCTCACGCCCCACTGGGAATGGAGGAAGCTCACGAGCAGCGTTATTGGCTAACGTGTGTCTTTCCGCAAAATCGTAGTGGGCGCGCGCAACGGCTCGTTCTCAATTGGACTTTAGTCCAAGTCTTTGTATACCGGCGCGCCCCTCCGTGGCGGCACCCGGAGATGGGCGAGCCTGCGCTGTGCGGGGGTGCCGGCTACGGTCACCGCCAAAGTCGAGTGAATTCACCGCTTGCCCACCCTCGACACTATGCGCAAGGGATACCACGCCGGATGCGGACGCCTGGCGCGGCTACCAGGAACCGGGCCAACCAAGCGGCAGCACACGCAAGGATCGAGACGGTGGCAATCCGCGTGGAGGACCTGTTCTTCCCGGCCGACCGGGACTACGGTCACGTGCGCCTCGCGCGCCGCAAGGATCCTGCGCCGATGAAACCGGCATGCGCGCTCACCAGCTCGACATTAATGAGATTGCACTCGACTACTGGGTAGTATCAACACAGCCACTGCCAGCTCGGGCAAGTGGACGGTGTTGCTGCGAATGGGGTGGATTCTGGGTGAGGCATTCGTCGTCCTGTCTACGATTTGCTGTGTTCCACCGTCAATTCCGGGCACGACGATATCGATCGGGCGGCTGCGCTTGTTGACCAGCAGGAGCTTTCTTGTCCCCTGTGGAGAAATAAACCCTTGTGCGTAGATCTGTATCAACGGATCCGGCCCGTGAAACTCATCGTTGGGCGGCAGGGGCTGCACAATCTCGTCTCCCGGACCGAAGTTGTCGCGCAATAGTTTTGCCACCCAGTAGCGGGCGTTCGGTTCACCGTTGTTCCAATCCAAAAGTGTCGTCGAAGCAACCTGGGCCGGATAGTCGATCAGCTCTGAGACGTGAACGGCATCGATGCCCATGACAGCTGCGTTCCCAAAAACATAAGCCCACATTGCACCGGACAGGTTCCAATACGATTGTGGAATCGGTTTCAGCAGCTGCGGAGTCATAATGCCTGGCAGCACCGAGCCGATCTCATCGATGGCCGTCCCCGTATTGGGCGAGAGCTTGCGGCGCACCGCATC
>JBJMWM010000023.1:0-14382 GCA_045810105.1 Steroidobacteraceae bacterium
CGCTCTGGCCGTTGCGGGTCATGACACGCTGTACGACATCTCCGCCGCGTGCACCCTTTTTGACCTCTTCAATCGTATCGAGAGGGAAGACTCGCTCGAGCGCCGCCTCGAGTGTCAGCTCGAGGACCTCTCCCTGCAGCTGTTGCGAGCTCTGATGACTCTTGCGCTGCGCTTCGGCCAGCTGCGTGTTGACATCATCCAGGCGTTTCTGCAGATCCGCTTTCTCGAGCTCGGATCGCTCGCGCTCCTGGCCGCGAATTCGCGTCTCGATCTCGAGGCGGCCCGCATCGAGCTTGCGCGCCACTTCGATCTCCAGTGCCGCTGCCCGATCTTCCAACACCGACTTCTCGCCGCGCAGCGCCAGCTCCATCGTGCGTAGCTCCGAGATGACCTGGCTCTGGCGCGCCAGCTGCTGCTCGAGCGACTGGCGATCGGCTGCGAACAATGCCTGAGCCCTGGCCTGGGCCTCCTGGGTGACACGGGCTTCGAGGCCCTGCTCGCGTGCCGCGAGCTCGGCTTCGCGCTGCGCAACCGCATCAAGCTTGGACTGACTTTCGGTGAGTTGGGCTCGCAGGGCTGCGAGCTGTGGCGCCATGCCCTGCTCGGTCAGCGCGCGAACCTCCTGTAGCGCCCTGGAGTGCCCCTGCGCCTGCTCCTGGAGCAGTTGCTGCAGCTGAGCATTCTCATCGCGAAGCGTCTTGTCGCGTTGCGCGGCGATCTGCTGAGCGTGCTTGCGCGCCTCGGTCCGCTCGCCTTCACGTACCGCTTCGAGCGCTCCCTGCGTGGAATGCTCCAGCCGCTCGAGCGCCTGGCGCGCGAATCCTTCCTGCAAGCTGAATTTCGCCGTGCACTTGGGACAGGTGACGCCCGTGTCGAGCGACAGGAACAGCTGCTGGACGACCTGGGATTCTGCCGACACGGGATGGTCCTCTGGTGGCTCAATCCCCCACTTTACTAAATCACCGGGGGGCGCGCCCAAATGGGGCGGGACCCCTCGAACCGGGAGGCCGGGGCCCCCGCGCCAGGGTGCATATCCTAAGCATAGTACTAGCTGCGCCGGGATTGCGCCGCTGTACACTCCTCGAGTCAAGTCAAAAAAATGCTGGGGGTACTGGACAATGGCTACCAATAGCACGTCTGGATTTCCGAACACCGATCTGTCGCTCGCCGTGAGCGCGGGTGTCTACCACGATATCCAACACTTCCTGTTCCGCGAAGCCTTGTTGCTGGATCATCGGCGCTTCGACGAATGGATCGCGCTGCTGTCGCCCGATGTGAGTTTCCGCATGCCGGCGCGGTTTGCCCGCGAGATCGGCATGGAGTTGCCCGCCGGAGTGGATTGCTTTCGCGATGACCGGCGCGCCATCGCCGCCAGGATCAAGCGGCTGCAAGAGCGGACCGAGCCGAATGGCGGGGAACAACAGCTCGCCATCCAGACCCGGCGGTTCATTGCCAACGTGATCGTGTGTCCGTCGGAGCGCGACGAATACAACGTACTCAGTTATATGTTGCTGACTGTCTGCCGATCCGGGCAAGCTCAAAACAGCGTGTTCAGCGCGGAGCGCTACGATCGCCTGCGCAAATCGTCACGCACTTTCAAGATCGTGAGCAGGCAAATCGTGGTGGACCAGAGGAACGCCAACGTCGATATCGACATGTATCTTTGAGAGCTGCCCTGTGAATAAGGCTGTAGCTTCGCTCTTTAATACGGCGTGCCATCCTTGTGCACGAACCGACCGTCGGCGTTGGAGCTCATCATGTCGACATCGGAGCAGGTGGTGAGATCGCGCGGGTTGCGCGAGCCCACCTCGAGGTAAACAGCCATTGCGGAGGACTTGTTGATCATGTGATGGCCATTGCCGGTGCCTTTCGGAAAGACCGCACAATCGCCCGCGTGCAACACCGTCTCACCGTCTTCGATGAGTGTCACTTCGCCTTCGAGAAGATAGACGAACTCGTCCTCGTCGCTATGCCAGTGGCGCTGGCTGGACCAGCTGCCGGGTGGCAAGGTCATCAGATTAATGCCGAAATCCCGAAGCCCGCCCGCATCGCCCAAACGTCGCCGCGTGCGTGCAGCACAGGGCGCATCGAATGGTGGCGGATAGCCCGAACCCTTAGGTGCGGGCACGGCGGCGATGTCAATCTTAGGCATACACTGCTCCCTGGTTTGCGCCGGCAATTTGCGACGTGTCATTCCGGCGTTTCGCTGATCAAAGGCAATCCAAGCTCCTCGAGCACCTCGCGTGTATTGGCGCCCAGCCGAGGAGCACCACCGGCAACACGCCCCGGTGTACGCGAAAACCACGCGGGCACGCCTGGAAAGCGCACCGGGCCCTCCGGCGTATCCACCGTCTCGAACAAACCCACTGCGTTCAGATGCGGATTGTCGAACAGCTCCGCGGGCGTGCGCAGCGGCGCTGCCGGTATGTCGAGCGATCGTAACAGCTCCAGCCATTCCCGGGTGGTTCGCTCCTTGAAGGTGTCCGCGAGCAGCGCGTACATGGTGTCGATCTGGCGTGCCCGCAGCTCGAGAGTGGCAAAGCGAGGCTCGCTGGCCCACGGCGGCTGCACCGCTGCGACGAAAGCGGACCATTGCTTATCATTGTAGATCAGCGCGGAAATGTAGCCATCGCGCGTGTGATAAGGCCGGCGGTTAGGCGCTACCGCCCGGGGATAAACAGCAGGCCCGAGCGGCGGGGAAAACATGGCGCCATTGGCATGTTCGACCAACATGAACGTGGCCATGGTCTCGAACATGCCCACCTCCACCTCCTGGCCCTCCCCCGTGCGCTCACGGTGGAACAGCGCCATCATGGTCGCATAGAGCGCCGTCATACCGGCAACTTTGTCGGCCATGATCGTGCCGACATAGTTCGGCTCACCGGTCAACATCTGCTGGACGGCCGGTAAGCCGCATTCCGCCTGGATGGTATCGTCGTAGGCGGTGAGGTCCTTGTCAGGCCCGCGCCGGCTATACCCATAGCAGTTGGTGTAAATGATGGACGGATTGATGGCGGCGACATCGCAATAACCAAACCCTAGTCTCGCGATCGCTTTGGCGCGCATCGAGTGGATGAAAACGTCTGCGCGCTGGATGAGCCCCTGCAATGTAGTCTTGCCGCTCTGGGAGCGCAGATCGAGAACGACGCTGCGCTTACCGCGGTTCACATTGACGAAAACACCACTCATGCCGGGTACCGGCCCGACGGAGATGTAGCGAATATCGTCTCCCTCGGGGGCTTCTATTTTTATTACGTCCGCGCCCATGTCAGCCATGATTTGGGTGCAGTACGGTCCCATGACCATTGCGGTGAGGTCGATGACGCGCACGCCGGAAAGCGGACCAGCGCCCTTCTTATGCGTCACTTCAACGGCCCTTCCACTGCGCGGGCCGGTTCCGGGCGAACGCGTTCGGAGCTTTCCTGCGCATCCTGCCATCGACAGACCGCGCGTTCACGCTTTCAGCAGGGATCGTCATCGTTTCTGTTTCCTCGCCCTTCGCCGCGGCCTGCAAACCGGCATCAGTACGACTTGGGCAGTTCCAGGACCTTCTCGGCCAGGTGGTTCAGGATCATATGCGGGCTCACCGGCGCGGTCGAGTGCGCGCTGGAAGCGGCAAGGCACTGGCCGAGGAACGCCGCTGGGTCCGCTTCGATGAGATCCGCTGAGGCGTCCGGCGCGATGCGCCGCTGTCGCTGACCTAACTTAACCTGACAAGCTCCAACATTGATGCCGTGGGGCTGCCCGTTCCAGCTCGGTGGCCACTGTTCCCCCCTGCAGCTGATTGGCCCGGTTTCACGTTGTGAGATGGGACGTTCATACCTTCTCCCCTATTCAGCCCGCGCACGCCTGGATAGCGATCACTGTCTTATGAGAGGATGCTACTTCGACCCCAGCGCCGAGCACGAGGAAATCACAGCCGCCGTCAATGACTTCATGAAAGAGGGCACGCGCGCCCACTTCGGATTCGGGAGTTCCTAATGTCGAACGAAACCATCGCCGTCATCGGCGGTACGGGCAAGCTGGGATCGGCGATCGCCCGCCGGTTGGCCAAGGCGGGACGCAAGGTCATCATAGGGTCCCGCTCGGCGCAGAGCGCAGGCCAAGCTGCGGCTGAGCTCGGGTTCGGTCTGACTGGGTTGACCAACGCGGAGGCCGCAAAAGCAGGCAGCATCGTCATTGTGACGGTGCCGTTTGCGGCTCAGGAACTGACATTGCGCGAGATTGCGCCCCATGTTGCGGGCAAGATCGTCGTGGACACGACAGTGCCACTCGTGCCACCGAGGGTGATGCGGGTTCAGCTACCGCCCGAAGGGAGCGCCGCCCAACGGACACAGAAGCTACTGGGTGCGGATGTAAAAGTAGTTTCAGCCTTCCACAATGTGGCTGCACACAAGCTCGCGACCGACCAGGACATCGCCTGCGACGTGCTCGTATTCAGCGATGACAAGGCCGCCCGTGCTGAGGTCGCGGCGCTGGTCGAACTGACGGGGCTCAGAGGCATCCAGGGCGGTGCCTTGGCCAACTCGGCGGCCGCCGAAGCGCTGACCTCTGTGCTGATATTCATCAACAAGACCTACCAGGTCGATGGCGCCGGGCTCGAGATTACAGGGCAGCTCGCCGCGCCTGTTGCTGCGGCGCCCTAGCCGCCCGCGCCGTGCTCGAGCTGCACCCTCTTTCGGCCATTGATGAAGTCATGCCGGGCGATGACTTGGCCCACCTGTTGGCCCGATCGATCAACGCCGCCGGCCTGGTACCCGCGCGCAACGACGTCCTGATGGTGACCCAGAAGATTGTCTCCAAGGCGGAAGGCAGGTTCGTCGATCTCGACAGCGTCACGCCAGGCGTAAGAGCCATCGAGCTGGCCGCGATTACGCGCAAGGATGCGAGGTTTGTTGAGCTCGTACTCGCGGAGTCCACGGCCGTGGTGCGCGCCGCGCCAGAGGTCCTGATCACGCGCCACCGCTCGGGCCACATCATGGCGAACGCCGGGATCGACCGTTCCAACCTGGGTCCAGGTGACGAGAATCGGGCGCTGCTGTTGCCCGCCGACGCGGATGCATCAGCGCAGCGGCTGCGCACAGCACTGGGCGAGTACTGGCCCCAAGCGCCCGCGGTCCTGATCTCTGACAGCTTTGGGCGGCCGTGGCGCCTGGGTGTCACCAATGTTGCAATCGGCGCGAGCGGTCTGCCATCGCTGGTCGATCGAAGAGGTGAAACGGACCGCAACGGGCGCAGGCTCGAAGTGACTCAGGTTGCGCTCGGCGACATGATTGCCAGTGCCGGCGGCCTCGTGACGGGCGAAGGCGCCGAGAGCGTGCCGGCGGTGTTGGTCCGCGGCTTGCGCTGGTCTGTGGAAGATCGGCCCGCAGCCGCGCTCGTGCGGCCATTGCAAGAAGATCTATTCCGGTGAGTGGCCGCGTTACCATACTGACAGGTGGCGTGGGTGGCGCGAAGCTCGCGCTGGGACTCTGTCATGCCATACCCGCTGCGAATGTGACAGCAATCGTCAACACCGGGGATGACTTCACTCACCTGGGGCTCGCCATCTCGCCCGATATAGATACGCTTCTCTACACCCTGGCGGGGAAAGCAAATCCCGTACAGGGGTGGGGCCGCGCGCAGGAAAGCTGGAACTTCATGGACGCGGTGCGGTCGTTGGGCGGCGAGGATTGGTTCAATCTGGGCGACGGCGACCTGGCTCTGCACGTGCTGCGCACTCAACGGCTGCGCCAGGGCGATGCGCTGTCGGCAATCATCCGTGATTTCGCGGCTGCGTGGGGGATTCCCGCGCGGATCCTGCCGATGAGTGATGATCCGGTCGCGACGCGCGTGTTGACGCCCGAGGGCGAGCTCCATTTTCAACAATACTTCGTAAAACGAAGGTGCGCGCCTGTTATCCAGGCAATCCGTTTCGCAGGCGCGCAGACGGCGCGTGCCGCGCCGGGAGTCCTCGAGGCGCTGCGCGACGAGCGCTCCCGGGCGATACTACTCGCGCCGTCCAACCCATTCCTCAGCATCGATCCGATCCTGGCCATACCCTCGATTCGCCAGGCGTTGCTGGGAACTCGGGTGCCAATCGTTGCGGTTTCACCCTTGGTCGCAGGGGATGCGGTCAAGGGACCGACCGCGAAGATCATGCGCGAGCTGGAGCTGGAAATCAGCGCAGCTACGGTGTCGCAACATTATGGAGAGCTGCTCGATGGTATCTTGATTGACGCGCGTGATCCGCCAACCGCGCTCGATCTGCCGCACGCTCGAACCGACACGTTGATGAAGACACTGGAGGACCGCATCCGCGTGGCACGCGCAGCGCTCGATCTGGCTGACTCCCTACGTGATGTAGCAGGTGAGACATGAGTAGAGTTGTTCGTGCATTTGCTCGCCCCCAGTCTTGCTAGGATCACACTGCAAACATGCCAACACACACCTTGAAAGTCTGGGCAATCGTTCCTGTCAAGGCACTCAGTCTGTCAAAACAGAGGCTCGCGGCTGCGCTGGGGCCGCGCCGTGAAGCCTTCGCTCGAGCGCTGCTGGTGCAGACCCTATGCGCCCTCGCCGGCTCACGGCGACTGAGCGGCATTCTGGTGGTCACGGGTGACCCTCTAGTCGGCGACGAAGCGCGACGAGTGGGTGCAGAAGTACTTCAAGAGGAAGCGGACCTCAATACTGCATGCGCGCTTGGTCTAGCTAGCGTCCGCGCGCGGGGCGCCGATATCGGCGCCATTTTCCATGCGGATCTCGCTCTCCTGACTCCCCGTGGCGTGGATGCCCTGCTTTCTGCCTATCTCGATTGTCGGCGCGCGCAAGGTGAAGCTGTCATCGGCCTCGTCCGTTCGCAAGAAGGCACGGGTACGAACGCCGTGTTGCTGGATCCCAAGCTGCCGTTCACTCCAGCCTTCGGACCTGTCAGCTTTGCGGTTCATCAACTAGCGGCCGGACCGCGAGCCAAGGAGCTCCATTGCGATGAAGCTGCATTGGACGTGGATACTGTGGCGGATCTGGAAACACTCGCCAAAAGTGTGGTGCCGGTAAGGTTGCATCCATTCATCGCACCATGGCAGCCAGAGGCGGATCCTGAGGCGGATCCGATGTCGCTTATCGGCTTGTCGGCCGAAACGCTCGAGTCGCGAGCCTCTCACCTGCGGGATGCGGGTCATGGTCCCCTTGTGACTTACTCGCGGAAAGTTTTCCTGCCGCTGACTCAGCTTTGCCGCGACAGCTGCCATTACTGCACCTTCGCGAAGACGCCGCGGCGTGCTGGCCGCCCTTTCATGGCAGTGGACGAAGTGCTCGCAACAGCCGCGGCGGGCGCGAAACTAGGCTGCAAGGAAGCGCTTTTCACTCTCGGGGAAAAGCCGGAGCTGCGTTACAACATCGCGAGCGCCTGGCTTGCAGAGGCCGGTTTCGAGACCACTCTGCACTACGTTGCGCACGTTGCCGCGGCCGTTCGAGACCAGACCGGGCTACTGCCGCACATCAATGCGGGCTGCATGACCGCCGCGGAAATTGCCATGCTCCGCCCGGTCTCAGCCTCCATGGGGCTGATGCTGGAGAGCGTCTCGGACCGGCTGTGCGCGAAAGGCGGACCCCACCATGGGTCGCCCGACAAAGTACCCGCGGTTCGGTTGGCGACCATTGCCGAAGCCGGGCGGCAGGGGGTGCCCTTCACCACCGGCATCCTGATCGGAATTGGTGAGACGCGGGCGGAGCGGATCGACTCGCTACTGGCGATCCGGGCACTTCACGAGCGCTACGGCCACATCCAGGAAGTAATCATCCAGAACTTTCTTCCGAAGGCCGGCACCCGCATGGCCAGGACCGACGCGGCGCCACTGGAGGAGCTCTGCTGGACCGTGTCGGTTGCGCGCATTCTGTTGGGCCCGCACATGAACATACAGGCCCCACCCAACCTGAACCCCGGGGCGTTGGGACGGCTGGTCGAGGCCGGTGTGAATGATTGGGGCGGCGTGTCGCCGCTGACGCCGGACTATGTAAATCCGGAAGCACCCTGGCCGCAGATCGAGCGCCTGCGCAAAGATACGGCGCTGGCCGGGAAGATTCTGGCCGAGCGCTTGACCATATATCCCGCCTACGCTCGAGCGCCCGAGATGTGGCTCGATCCGGCAATGCGGCGGCCGATACTGGAGCTCAGCGACGGCAGCGGCCGTGGGCGTGAGGAGATCTGGCGCGCGGGGCTGTCCGCCGAATTGCCGTCGTCCTACGTGTCCGGGCGACGCACAGTATCGGCCAAACTGTCGAAAGTGCTCGATGATATCGTCACTCAGCGTGTTGGAGATATTGGACTCGCAGAGGTAGAAAACCTGTTCGAGTCGCGGGACGGTGACTTCGATGCCGTGTGTTCAGCAGCAGACCAACTACGCGCATCCACGGTAGGTGACGTCGCGACTTACGTCGTGAACCGCAACATCAACTACACGAACATCTGCACTTATGGCTGCGGGTTCTGTGCCTTCTCAAAGGGCAAACGCAACCGTGAAGGGGCGGAGAAGCCCTATCTGTTGGATCTCGAGGAGATCGGGGCAAGAGTTCAGGAAGCCTGGATGCGCGGTGCCACGGAGGTCTGCCTCCAAGGTGGTATTCACCCGAGCTTCACCGGTGACACCTATCTCGATATTCTCCGTGCCGTAAAGAAAGCGGTGCCTGCGATGCACGTGCACGCATTCTCGCCGCTCGAGGTCTGGCATGGCGCGACGACGCTCGGCCTCGGTTTGCCCTCTTTCCTGGGACGCTTACGGGATGAGGGGCTCGGCAGTCTGCCGGGAACGGCCGCCGAAATCCTGGATGACACAGTCCGGCAGGTGCTTTGCCCGGACAAACTCAATACACGTCAATGGCTCGAGGTCATCGAAACCGCTCACAGCCTGGGCCTGCGTACCACCGCTACTATCATGTTTGGACACGTCGACGACTATAGGGCGTGGGCGCGGCATCTGCTGCGCGTACGTGACTTGCAGAAGCGCACAGGCGGGTTCACCGAGTTCGTGCCGCTGCCATTTGTAGCCAACGAGGCTCCGCTGTACAAGCGCGGTCGAGCCCGGCCAGGCCCGACATTCCGGGAGGCCGTGCTCATGCACGCCGTCGCGCGCTTGGTGCTGCACCCATACTTCTCCCATATCCAGACTTCATGGGTAAAGATGGGTCACAACGGTATGCGTGCCGCGCTGCAGGCGGGCGCGGACGATCTCGGCGGGACGCTGATGAACGAAAGCATCACCCGTGCTGCCGGCGCCATCCACGGCCAGGAAATGACCGCCGCGGATATGCACTCAATGGCCGACTCACTCGGCCGCGTGTTGGTTCGCCGATCCACGCTCTATGCGGTCCAAGAGACGGGCCTGGCCCCGTGGCCTGACCTGGCTTCGCTGGCCACCCCTAAAAAAAGTACTGGTGAAAACACTGAGTGGCCCACTACTGAGTGGCAGGCGTACTGAGTGGCGACTGATCCCTCTGTCGCCACTCGGTTGCGAACCCTTTAGAACTGCAAGCGGAAGCCGGCGAAGTAGGACCTTCCGGGCGCGGAATACTGCGCCACGATCGGGTCGGCCTGATACACCCAGCGCTCATCCGTCTCGGCCGTGAGATTCAGCCCTTCGAGTGTGAGCGTCAAATGCTCACCGATGTTGTACGTGAACTCGGCATCGTAAGTCCGGGTCGCCTTGCTGCCGATGAAGTCGTTTATGAGCGGTGTGGTGCAAACCACCCCGTTCTGGGACCCAGGAGCACACGCGCCAGAGGCGATCGGGTATGTCGTCACGTACCTACCCCGGTACGCCATGGACACGCGTGCGCTCCATAGCGGACTCTCGTAGAACAGGGTGGCATTCGATGTGATGGGCGAGGCGCCGATGAAAGGTCCGTTCTGTGTGGTCTGGGGCCGCGGCACGGCACCGGTGGTCGAGCCCGGATCGAGGATATAAGCCAGACTCGAGGACAGGTGGGTGTAGTTGAACTGCACGCCCAGGTTCCTGAAGTACCAGGGCAGGAAGGTCAGATTCTGCTGGTATGTCAGCTCGTAGCCTTTGATCGTGCCACCCGGAGCGTCCTTGAACTGCAGGATACTGTAGATACCAGGCCCCCCGCCGGGACCGCCGGTTGCCAGCCATTTCTGCTGGTTGACGTCCTGAGTCTGGAGGAATTGCGCGTACTCCTCCGCCGTGAACAGATCCTGGATGCTTCCCGCACTGGCGACGACTTGCGGGTAGTTGGTGACTTTCTTGATGAAGTAGGCGCCCGACAGCAGACTTCCCGGGGTGAAGTACCACTCCACGCTGAAATCGTAATTCGTGGCGCGGAAGGGATTGACCTTCGGGTTGCCAATCGTCAGGGAACCGTTAGCTCCCGACACTGACGGCGTCGTCAGGTTGGTGATGCTGGGCGCGAGATTGCTCAGCAGCGGCCGCGACATGACCTTGGCCACGCCAGTGCGCAGAATGAGCTCGTCAGTGAGGTTATAGGCGGCGTTCAGGGAGGGCAGCAAGTCGTGATAATTATTCGATGCTTCCAGCGGCCGCGGTCCGGTCAGCGTTACGTTCGTCGTGTAACCATCGGAGGTGACGGCGGTCTTCGCGTATCGCACGCCAACATTACCGAAGAACTTCCGGCGCAATACGTCGAGATCCCAGTCGAATTGCACGAAATAGCTGTTATCGAGCTCGTCCACGGCGAACTGATTGCCGGGAGTGGTGAGGTTGGTAATCCGCCAGTCGCCCCACTTGTTCACACAGTTGCAATCGAACCCCAGGATGCTGCGGAATGCATTGATGTCAGGCGCGAAGAATGCAGTTGCGGTACCCGCCGGCACGTCGAGCCCCGCACCGTAGTTGTAGAGGCGGCCCAGCGCCTGCGCGCTGATCCCGAGCTCCCGCAGAGTGGGATTGAGCGTCTCGGCATTGCCGCCCGGGCGACGGAATTCGTTCGCACTGAATTTGTAATCGCGCCGGGTCCAGCCGAACTCGAACGCGGCGGCATCGATCATCTGCCACTTGAAGTTGAGATGGCCACCGGAATAGCGGTTGTCGGTCTCGCGCTCGAAATGCCGGATGACCGAATACCCCTTCACCAGGCTCCAGTTGTTCGGGTCGGCAACATCGAAACCATAGGAGACCGATGGCATGGGGCCGCGGGCACGCTCGTCGTATATGAACGGCTCCGGCGAATCCAGGCGATCGAATTCGACGAGGAAGGCCTGGTTGTGGTTGAGGGATGAGGATTTCCCGTAGAGCACGTCGGCGTGCAATTTGTCAGTGATTTCCTGCTGCAGATTGAGGGACACCTGCGTGAATTTCGTCGTGAAATACGAGGAATCCGTCGCGGAACGGGCATCCATGTTGCGCAACATGAGGTAGTCCGCCGTTCCGCCCTCATCCACACTGGCCGCCAGCACATCGGTTGACGGACGTCCGATGAGCGCATCCCGGTAATACATGCCTTGTGCGGCCGCCACGGCCGCAGCCCCCGGGTATCCAACGGACCCCGGATTGTTGTAGTAGTCGTACGGATCCAGGTTGTGCGGGTTGGTGCTGAAGCTGGTGGTTCCCAACCCGGGAAACACCCCGCCCGCCACCGCGTCGGTCCCGCCGCAATCGCTGGGTGCGAGGTAGGGAGTTGCAGGTCTGGGGGTGCAGCTAGGATACAGAGCGCGTTTGGCGGGGGCCGCTGTTCCCGCGCTGGCAGTGTTGTACCCCGCGTCGGTGTTGTTACGGTTCATGCCGATATCGACAATCTGGCTGATGTCGCTCTTCTGATGGAATCTCGAAAAGACTCCATCGAGGTTTACCAGCGTGCGGTCGCTGGGCCGCCACTGCAGGGAGCCCGTCAGCCCGATCCGTGACTCCGTGAGATTCTGCTGTTCGATGTTGATGAGTCCCGGAACCTTCACGATCGAATCGTCGAACCGGCCCGGAGTGCTGTAGGGCGGACCGGGAAACAGGGCCGCGTAGGCGGCCGGATCGGATCCGGTCAGCGCCGCGAGGGCCGATGGATTGGTGATAGAAGTACCGAAGGTGGTCCCCGGAGGGGCCGAAAAGCCGCCGCGGGCGGGGGTCGCTCCGGTAAATCGCTGTTGGTTCAGGAAGTCGCCCGAGCCGGGCTGCCGCCGATAGCGGTTGATCTGGCTCCTGCGATCGTTATAGGCGAAGGAAACGGCGCCTCCCAACGTATTGTCGAACCACGTCTGGGACGCGAGGGCTGCGATTCGCGGCCGGTGATAGCCGCCGATTTCGTAGTACGCATCCTGCGCCGAGAAGGCATAACGGTCCTTGTGGAAATCGAATGGCCGCGGCGTTTGCAGGTCCACTGTGGCGCCGAGAGAGCCTTCGTCAGTATCGGCCGAAGCCGATTTACGCACCTGCAGCGAGCTGAACAGGTCCGATGCGAAGTTGTTGAAATCGAACCCGCGGCTGCGGTTCGGCGAGCCGCCTGAATCGGGTGCGGCCGCCGTGGCAAGAGCTTCGAGACCGTTGAGGCGCACGCGCGTGAAGTCACTCCCGAGCCCTCGTACCGTAATCGTGCGGCCCTCGCCGTTGTCACGATCCACAGCGATACCCGGCAGTCTCTGCAGAGACTCAGCCAGGTTGGAATCCGGAAATTTCGCGACGTCTTCGGCGTTGATACCGTCGACCATCACCGGCGACAGGCGTTTCAGATTGAGCGCGCTCTGCAGCGCTTCCCTGTAACCTGACACCACGACTTCCTGCAGCTCGTCCCTGCTGACACCGGTGTCATTTTTAGCTGTATCCGCGGCGGGTCCCTCCGGCGCCTCTGCTTCTGCACCGCCGGCACTCAAAACTGCGCCGACACATACGACGAGAGCGCGAAGCCCTCTTCCGCGAGTACCCTGAGACATCTCCCCCTCCCGGTAGCACGATTTGCGCACCCGGCTGGCAGCACCAGCTAGGTGGTCAGACTACTTCATGGGCTGAGTATCCAATGATGTATTACCAATTACAAGACGCTGTAATCGTTTATGTCAGACCAGTTGGGCAACAAAGCGGTCCGACGGGGCGACCTGGCAGGCTCTTTGCTGCTCAGGAACGCCCCGACTGTCCGGATAAACAGCACATTTGTGTTCCTGGCAGAACCTCGACGGGGTTTCCCGTAGCTCACTCAAACGAGGGTGGGCTCATTCTTGAAAACGAATGCTGACGCGCTCAGGCGTCAGGGGAGATGGCATGCTTTCGATCTGCGACCTAGTCAGCGCCCTTAAACGGCCTGGCCTGCCGCTCACGCTGATAGCGGCGGCTTTACTGCCAGCGTGTGGACATGATGAGCTCACGAGCGCGGTAGCCGCACCAACCGTGTCGTTGTCCATTGCACCAACTACTATTTCGCTCGGCCAGTCCGCGACCCTCACATGGTCTGTCATGAATGCGGGAACGTGCAGTGCAAGCGGCGCCTGGTCGGGTACCCAGCCGCTGTCCGGAACTATCACAGTTACACCGACCAGCGACGGAACCGCAACCTACACACTGACGTGCAACTCGCCCGACGCCACGAGCGGCTCGGCGGGAGACAGTTCCGGTCGGATGTCGGCAATGCTCAAGATCGACAGTGTATTCAAGGTCAGTGCACTCGCATCGAACCTGGCTGGGCCAGCCACATAACACGGTTGTGAGCGACCCGGGATGGCCGCTACCGGCGCAGCGCAATCGGCTGCGCTGCACTTCCAGGTCATAGGCGGGGTAAAATCATTCCGGCATGCGTATCACTGACACGCTCGGAATTGAGCTTCCGATTATCCAGGCACCGATGGCCGGCGTGCAGGGCTCTGCCTTGGCCATTGCGGTCTGCGAGGCCGGCGGGCTGGGATCACTGCCTTGCGCACTATTGAGCGTCGACAGCGTGCGCCGTGAGCTCACGACTATACGCTCACGCACCAGAAGACCCTTCAACGTCAACGTGTTCTGTCATTCCATGCCAATCGCGGACCCCGCGCGAGAGGCTCTCTGGCGTGCTCAGCTTGCGCCGTACTACAAGGAATTCGGGATGGATACGCGGGCCGATGCCGGGGGAGCTGTGCGCAATCCGTTCGACGACACCGCGGCCGAGGTGCTCGGCGAGTTCCGGCCGCCGGTTGTCAGCTTTCACCTGGGACTGCCCTCACCTGCGCTACTGGCTCGAGTCAAAGCATGGGGCGCAAAAGTGATCTCGTCAGCGACCACCGTTGCTGAAGCGCTCTGGCTCGAGGCAAATGGCGCGGATGCCATCATCGCCCAAGGTCTGGAGGCAGGTGGACATCGGGGAATGTTCCTGTCAACGGACCTTGCGGAGCAGATGGGAACATTCGCGCTGCTGCCACAAATCATACAGGCGGTGAAAGTGCCGGTGATTGCGGCCGGAGGCGTTACATCCGCCGATACC
>JBJMWM010000024.1:0-6853 GCA_045810105.1 Steroidobacteraceae bacterium
GCTCACGACCAATCTGCGAGCCAGGATTCTCGCGGGATATTGCCCTGGTACGGCGCAAAGGCTCCACGCTGCATCCGAGCGCCGAGGCGTTCATCGAGTTGCTGGTGAGGAAGTTGTCCCCTTAAGGTGTGAGCTCCAGGTCGAGAATCAGTCCGCTGATGCACTTGCCGTGAGGATCCAGCGCCAGTGACCGCGTGACGCCCCCGGTCAGGGCATCACGCAACACAAAGTTGAGTGCGCCGAGCGCCGGCAGACAATACCGCGTGATCTCGCCGCGTACCCGGCTGCCCAGCAGCGCCCGTATGCGCTCGCCTGTTACCTGCTGCTCGAGCAGCGGATAATCGTGCGCGTGGTAGGCAATCACGGCAACGTTGGATGTGTCGCCTTTATCACCTGTGCGGCAATGGGCGATCTGGCGTAATTTCACTGCAGTCATATCGGAAACAACCCCACCAGGACACTGGCCACGGCCATGACGAGCGAGGCGGCGTACAGGAACAGGAAGGTGAATTTCTGATGCGCGGACAGCTCGATGCCCGCGAGCCCCGCAACGAGAAACGTCGCCGGTGTCAGTGGACTGACAGGGAAACCGGCCGTCATCTGCCCCACCAGCGCAGCCTGCGCCACCTGCACCGCCTGCCCGCCGACGCTAGCGTGCATTTCCGCAATCACCGGCATGATGCCGAAGTAGAAGGAATCCGGATCGAAGACCATACTGAGTGGCATCGCGATCAGGGATAGGGCGAACGGCAGGTGATGCCCGAGCGCGGGCGGCATGTTGCTGACGGACCATTGCGCCAGGCCGCGCAGCGCGCCGGTACCAGTCATGATTCCGGTAAAGGCACCTGCGGCGAGCAGGATGGCAGCCATCATCAGGGCGCTCCGGGCATGAGCGTCGATGCGCTCCCGCTGTTGCGCCGAGCCGGGATAGTTGAGCAGAAGCGCGATCGCCGTGCCGCTCATGAACGCGACAGCCGGCGGGAGAGCGCCGGATACCAACAGTGTCATCAATGCCAGTGTCAACGCCAGGTTTATCCAGAAGAGACGCGGGCGTCGGAGGCTGTGCCCCGATGTGGTGATGCCATCGAGTATCGGCGCACCCGCTGTGGTGAGCGCCGGATTGGGCTCTACCGGCAGTGCCTGCCTGCTTGCTTGGCCCGTCAACCCCAGGCGCCGAGCCTCGCGGCGGCCCAGCCACCACGCTGTGATCATGACAAACGTCAACCCAACGGCCTGCACGGCCAGCATCGGCCGAAATATCTCCATGACCGGCAGTTTCAGCGCAGCCGAGGCGCGCATCGTCGGCCCGGTCCAGGGGAGGAAATTCACCCCCGCGGCCATGGAAACTACACACGCCAACACTCGCCGATCCAACTGCAGGCGCTGGTACAACGGCAGCATCGCGGGAATGACAATCAGAAAGCATACCGCACCCGAGCCGTCGAGATGAGCCAACACGGCCAGCCCCGCGCTACCGATCACAATCCGCTCGGGCTGCTCCCCGACGAGCCTGAGCACCTTGTTGACCATTGGCTCCAGCAGGCCGGCATCCGTCATCACCCCGAAGAACACAATGGCGAACACGAACATCGCCGCGACCGGCGCGATGTTGACGATACCCTCGACCATGAATGTCGCGGTACGCACGCCGAAACCGCCGAGCACGGCAGCCACCGCCGGAACTAGTATCAGTGCCACCAGGGGCGAGCACCTGTTGGACAGGATGAGGATGAGCAGGACGACGAGGGTCGCCGCGCTTAGCAGCGGGGGCATTGAGGGTATGCGCTTATCCGGTTCGAGGCAGGGCCAGGGCAATGATACGTCCGCAGCCGGGTTGCCCGGCACAACGTTTTCTGAATGACGTCATTTATGGAGCGAATGATGCCCATAACTGCGCGGGAATACAGGCGCGGGGGCGCCCTGCTCACTCCACGCCGGTCTTTACCGCGTACAGAACGCATCCGTGCGCTGGCAACACGATCTTCAGGCGATCGGCTGCCGCCAGCCGGCGACCCGTCCACAGGTCGCGTGCGACAAGATCGCCGGAATCCAGGCCGAGTTTGTCCCAGGGCGCCTCCACGGAGGCAGGCTCGTCATCGAGATTGAACACGGCGAGGAATCTGAGTGACCGCTCTCGCCCGGTCCCGGAAGCTACCCACACGCGCACCTTCTCGAAGCCTGCCGGCAGATGTTCAACAGGATGATTGTCGCGTGAGGTCTGATTGATCGCGATGACATCCCTGTTGGTGATCAGCCCGCGCGTCTCCTCATCGAGACGGGTCAAATTGGCTCCGAGGATCAGTGGCGAGCGCGCAATCGCCAACAATGTGAGCTGGGTGCGCTCCTCATCCAATGTCAGGCGAGTGTGCCGGGCCTCGCCGAGGCCGGGGTGCGGTGCCAGCATGCCGAACGGCAACATATCGGCATCGGGCCAGTGACCATCGCGGGCCTGTCCGATCCAGGGTTGCAGCCGCTCGAAGATATCTTGCACGCCGATCGGAAAGTCGTCCTCTTTTGGAGGCTCGTGCACGAACCTCCACTTGTCCCAGATATCGTTCGAAATCCGCCACATCTGGGCATATTGGCGGATTTCGGCGGCATGCGCCGGCTGCGTCGGACCGGGAGAGAGGCTCAGCACAATCGGCCGACCCGTCTTGCGGATGGCTGATGCGACCTGGCGAATCTCGCTGGCCTTGTATGGATGGTCGGCAATACAATCAACTTTGAGGAAGTCTACCCCCCAACTTGCGTACTGCGTCAGCATGGAATCGTAAAAGGCCTGTCCGGCCGGGTTGTCGCGGACGCCATAATTGCCATCGTCCCAGCCGCACGTGTCGGCGGTATCGGCTGCGTCGGTCGCGTGGAAGGAGGATCCAGCGATCGGCAGGTTGTTCTCTACGGCCTGCTTGGGGATGCCACGGACGATGTGAAGACCAAACTTCAATCCCTGGGCATGCACCCAATCGGCCAGCGGTTTAAAACCCTGGTTACCAGCCGATGAGGGATAGCGGGCCGGCGTCGGGATCAGCCGCCCATGTGGGTCGAGGACATACTGCCGGTTTTGCAGCTTGTCCCCGAACGGGTTACCCATGTACCACCCTTCGTCAATGACGGCGTATTTCCAGCCATAGGAGCGCAGCGCGGCGAGCTCCATTACATTGGCCTTGAAGTCGGCTTCGTCAATGGTCAGGCCGAAGGAATCCCAGCTATTCCATCCCAGCGGCGGTGTCGGAGCGGCCTCGCGCGCCAATGTTGCGGGTGTGGCAGACAGGAAAGCGATCGCCAGCATCGCCCAACAGAGCCCGTTCAGCATTTCAATATCTCCCCGAAACGAATGGCATCCGATAACTAAGACAAATAGATCTTAGCATAGCGCCGTTTCTGCAGGCCGGCATGCGGCAGGTCATTCTGGCTCAGCCGGGCGGAACTTCATGCACCTCCTGGCAGCAAGGCTCGCGAGGCATGAAGACTCGAACATGGGGCATTGTGCTTCTGGACATTGCAGGTTGTTGGTTCGCCGCCCGAAACGATGTCAGGAATCGCAGGGTGAGCATGGCGCCGTCGACGTTGAATTCATCGCGATCCCCCGGCAGCGCATCCGCCACGATGCGCCCCACATAGGCGGCCCCCTGCCTGCAGTGTAAGCTGTGATCTCAAAGACCGTCAGCGGGTTCGGAAAATCAGACCAAGGGGTGTCCGTTCATGACGAAGCACACTGTCAACCGTCGATCGTTGCTAGGCATGGCTGGTGCGGGAATCGCCTTGCTGGCGGGAGCTCGCGCAACACGCGCCGTCGGGGATGCCAGTACCCACGGCGCGGACTCGGTCGTGCTCAATGCGAATGTAATTACAGTCGATCCGCAGCAGCCGCGCGCGGAAGCCTTCGCCGTGCGCGCCGGCCGGTTCATTGCGGTCGGGACAAACGATGAGATCAAGGCCCTTGCAGACCGAAATACGCAGGCTCACGACGCGCAACGCGCCACCGTCGTGCCTGGATTCATCGATTGCCACAATCACGCCAGCGGCGACGTATTGCTGTACGAAGTTCTCGTCGGAAACCCCTTCGAGGTCGAGTTTGTCACCATCGACTCCATCATTGGCAAGCTCGCCTCCAAGGCGCGCCAATCCCCACCTGGATTCTGGGTCGAAGGATTCTTCTACGACGACACCAAGGTGCAGGATAAACGCCAGATCAACGTGCATGATCTGGATCAGGTCTCGAAAGAACATCCCGTCGCGGTCCGCCATCGGGGCGGGCATACGACCTATTACAACAGCAAGGCACTCGAATTAGCGGGCATCAAGAATGATAGCTCCAACCCACCAGGAGGAACCTTTGACCGGGACACGAACGGCGCCCTCACGGGGCGTGTCACCGACCGCGCACGCGATATTTTCGAGAACGTTGGCCAGCGACCAACCTTCACTCCCGAGCAGAGACAGCAGCGGGCCCGCGACTCCGTTGCTCATATTTCCAAGCAGTTCGTCCGCTACGGATTGACGAGCGTACACCACCAAGGCGGCGACCTCGCCGCGATTCAGGACGTCCGTGCCCGAGGCGAGTTGCTACATCGTGTCAGCTACGAAGCCAGCGGAACGGTCCTCGATGCAATGATTCAAAACGGTATCCACACTGGATTCGGTGACGAGTGGCTCCGGTTCGGCGCCACGTCCGAACATACCGTGGATGGCTCGTTTTCGGAGCGGACCATGGCCATCAGTATCCCTTATCCGGGCGTCAAATCAGGGTATCGGGGCAACGTTACGGAGACACAGGAAGTGCTGGATGCATGGGTACTGAAGGTCCACCGCGCGGGCATTCAGGTCAATTGCCATGCAAACGGAGACGTTGCGATCGATTCGGTGCTCACGGCATTGGAGCGTGCCCAACGCGCCTTTCCAGTGGCCGATGCGCGCCCGAAGATCACCCATTGCACTTTGATCACCGACAGCCTCCTGCGTCGCATCAAGGCGCTGGGAGCCGTTCCGACACCCTTTACCACCTACGCCTACTACAACACCGACAAATTTCATTTCTACGGCGAAGAGCTGATGAAGCGCTGCATGGCCTACCGTTCATTCATCGACAACGGCATTACTGCGGCCGCAGGCTCGGACTTCTCACCCGGCCCATTTGCTCCCCTGATGGGAGTGCAAGGAATGGTGACGAGAACAGGCTGGAATGGCGAGCAGTGGGGAGTCAACCAACGGGTGACCGTCGCGGAAGCGCTGCAGATCAACACCGCGAATGGGGCCTACGCCTCCCGCGAAGAGCAGGTGAAAGGCTCGGTCACGCCGGGCAAGTGGGCGGACTATGTCGTTCTGGATGGCGATCCGCACCGCGTCGCGGCCGCCAAGATCAAAGATATCAAGATCCTGAGGACGGTAACTGGAGGGCGGAGCGTGTTTCAGGCGTGAGACGCCGCCGCGAGGCGCTGCCACCGACCCTCAGTCAGGGTTGAACAGAAATCGCAGGCCGCGGTTGTAGTATTCCGGCAGCATACCCGCATGGCGTTCACCTTCGATGACGCGGCCATCCCAATGCAACCCGGTGTAATTGCGCGATGCGAGGGTCCGCGCAAAGCTCAGCCCGGGGGTCAGGAATGCCTCCGCCCCTCCGGCCGCCATGAACAGCCTCACCGGTAGATCCTTGTGGTGTTCGAAGTACTGCATTTCCTGCTTGACCACGTAGTCGTTGTCCCACGGGATCGCAGGGCTCCCAACGAGATATCCCCAAAACAACGTGGGTTCCGTGAACATCGCATACAGCGTAAACAGCCCGCCAAAAGAGTGTCCGCCGAGAATGCGCCGGGTAGAGTCTGCGCGGAAATTCGTCTCAGTAAAGGGAATCACCTCCGTCTTTATGAACTCCAGAAACTTCGGACCGTCTCCCGAGCCTTTTTGAGGTCCCGGGCTCGGCGTATAGTCCATCGCGCGCAGCCCCTCGTAGTCCGGTTTGTCGCCGGAATAGGTGATGCCCACAACGATGATATCCGGCATCCACTTGTCGTACACGAGGCCGCCAATCACCGCATCGAGCAGTTTGAAGTGCCACTGGGCGTCGAGCAAATAGAGCACCGGGTATTTCTTGTTCTTGTCCTTGTCGTAGTCAACCGGCTTGCGGATATACAGGTCGTACGTGCGCCCTGTGGACTTGGATTCGATGGTTCGCAGCTCGGAATTGGGAATTGTGACGGGCGGATACGCCGGCGAGGCAGCCCAGATGTTGGTCGCCACAAAAAACAACAAGGTCAGAGGGCAAACAGTGCGCGTCGGCGATTTCACGGCATTCCCTCCGATGAGTTGGACAGATCCGCGGCTACCCGCGAAGGTGCACGCAGGGCAGGAATTATCTCGAAAGACGCTGGTTTAGGATAGCGCTACCAGGACAGAGTGCCCTGCTGTTGCGATGAGACGAACTGCGCGCCCGGTGGCGGGTGCGGCGTCGGGTGGGAACCAGTGAATCGTCCCCGCGTATGTGTTGAGAACCTCGCAAATTGGAAGTTGAGCCGTCGTTCGACGGATTCGGCGCGCTGTTGTTAGTACTACCACGCTTGGCGCTCATACCGGCCGAGCGTGGCGTCGGAGGCACTGATCTCAAAACCTGTATATGTCTGACAAATTCTTCTATCGCACTGTACAAAGCGATATACTGTTGGATATGTCGAACCGGACGGTCCCCACGAGCACGCCCTGGTTTGTGCGCGCCCGGCTCAAGACCCGGCAACTGATGCTGCTGGTCGCGATCGGCGATGAAGGTAACATTCATCGCGCCGCCGAAATCCTCAAGGTGTCGCAGCCTTCGGCCTCGAAGCTGCTGAAGGATCTGGAGGATGTGCTCGGCGTCTCGCTA
>JBJMWM010000025.1:0-293567 GCA_045810105.1 Steroidobacteraceae bacterium
CTCGGACGAATCGTGACGATTCCCTACTATCCGCTGAGTGATGCGGTGCTGGGCCAGATCATCCGGTTGCAATTGCAGAGAGTAGTCGCGCGCATCGGACAGAACCATGGCGTGGCGCTGACGTACGATGACAATGTGGTCAAGCTCATTGCCGCCCGGTGCTCGGAGCCGGAAAGCGGCGGCCGCATGATCGACGCCATCCTGACCAACGCATTGTTACCGGCCATCAGCCGCGAGCTGCTGCAGCGAATTGCGGCTGCCGAACCCACCAGAACCATCGGTGTCACCGTGAAGGATGCCGAGTTCTCTTACGCGTTCGCGTAAGCAGCAGCCCAAGGACCAAAGCAGTGGCAAGTCACGACTCCAGAAGTTTCGAGTTGAAGACCCCTCTTGGCAAGGATGTCCTGCTGCTGAAGACCATGCACGGCAGCGAGGCGATGAGCCAGCCATTTCAGTGGGACCTCGACCTGCTGAGTGAGAAGAATGACATCGATCCCGATGCGATCCTGGGAAAGAAGGTGTCACTCGCAATGACGCTGCCCAACGGCAAGAAGCGGTACTTCCATGGCTTCGTCAGCGAATTCTCAATCGGCGGTTGGACTCAGAACTATCACGAGTACCGCGCCAGCGTGCGGCCGTGGTACTGGTTGCTGACCCGCACAGCGGACTGCAAGATCTTCCAGGAGATGACGGTTCCGCAGATTTTCGAGGACGTCGTCAAGCAGTACGGCTTTACCGACTACCAGTTGAAGCTGGCCGGGACCTACGAGGCGTGGGAATACTGCGTGCAGTATCGCGAGACGGACTTCAACTTCCTGAGCCGTCTGCTCGAGCAGGAAGGCATTTACTACTTCTTCGTTCATGAGGAAGGCAAACACACGATGGTGCTTGCGGACGATCCCGGCAAGCACGAGACGTTGCCCGGCTACGAGACAGTTCCGTATTACGCCCCCGGCGGTGCAGGAGCTGCAGGTCCGTCTTCGAGCTCGAGCAGCGCGGCATCGGCGGGCTCCAGGGCACGGCGCGAGCGAGATCACCTGGACGCCTGGGCATGGACCAAAACCGTGCTACCCGGCACGTTCGCGACGACCGACTTCGACTTCGAGAAGCCGCGCAAGTCACTGAGTGGCACCAGCACAATCTCGCGCAAACACGATAAGGCTGACTATGAAATCTTCGACTATCCCGCCGAGCTCACCAAGCTCGAAGCGAGCCAATCGGAGGCGACGGCCAAAGTGCGCATCCAGGAGCTGCAGAGCTCCTACCTCGTCGCCAAGGGGCGCGGCAATGCGGCGGGCCTGGGCACGGGCCTGCACTTCAAGCTCGACAAGTTCCCGCGCAAAGATCTCAACATCGACTATCTGATAACACAGTGCACGTACACGCTGAAGGTGGACACATACGAATCCGGTGGCGTGGCCATCGGCGAGGAATTCGAGGTCGCGCTGGAAGCAATCAACGCGAAGACCCAGTTCCGGCCGGAGCGGCGCACGCCCAAGCCCGTGGTGCAGGGCGCACAGACCGCCATGGTTGTGGGCAAAGCCGGCGAGGAGATCTTCACCGACAAGTATGGCCGGGTGAAGGTGCAGTTCCACTGGGACCGCTACGGTAAACAGGACGAAAAGAGCTCCTGCTGGATCCGCGTTGCCCAGGTTTGGGCGGGCAAGGCGTGGGGCGCCATTCACATCCCGCGCATAGGCCAGGAAGTCATTGTCAGCTTCCTGGAAGGCGATCCCGATCAGCCCATTATCACCGGCCGCGTCTACAACGGCGACTCCATGCCACCGTACGGCCTGCCGGCCAACGCCACGCAGAGTGGCATCAAGAGCCGCAGCAGCAAGGGCGGTGGCGAAGCCAACTTCAACGAGATCCGCTTCGAGGACAAGAAGGGCGAGGAGCAGTTCACCACTCACGCGGAGAAGAACCAGGACGTCACCGTCGAGAACGACGAGGTCGTCTCCATCGGGCACGACCGGACAGAGACTGTCGGGCACGACGAGACCATTACTGTAAAGAACAACCGCACCGAGAAGGTCGGTGTCGATGAGAAGATAACGATTGGCTCCAATCGCACGGAGATGGTGGGAGCCAATGAGACGATCACGATTGGCGGCAACCGGTCGATCGCGGTAGCCAAGAGCGAGACGGCCTCGGTCGCCTTGCAGCGCACCCACAATGTTGGGATCAACGAGACGATCAGCGTTGGCGCGGCGCAAGAGGTCAACATAGGCGCGGCGCAGACGATCACCGTGGGCGCCGTGCAGGCAACCACGGTCGGCGCAAATCAATCGACGGATGTCGGCGCCAACCGTTCAATCAATGTCGCGAGCAATCAGTCGGTCGAAATCGGCTCGAATCAGTCCATGAAGGTGGGGGCCGACGAGTCGCGCTCCGTCGGGGGCGGCCGCACCACCAGCGTTGGCAAGGATGACGCCCTCACCGTGGCCAAGAATCTGAACATTACCGCAGGTGATTCGATCCTCATCACCACCGGAGATGCGCAGATTTCGATGAAGAAGGACGGCACGATCGTGATCAAGGGCAAAGACATCACCATTCAGGGCAGCGGCAAAATCACTGTCAAGGCGGACAGCGACATTGTCATGAAGGGCTCGAAAATCTCGCAGAATTGACGGGAGCGAATATGAACGTACCAGAGGCGACCTTGGAGTCGCGGCCACAGGATACCGAGGCCGCGCTGACTCCCATACACGGAGCGATTGTTGGGGTGCTGATCGGATTCCAGGACGATGGGCGCCGACCGCTCGTCATATTTGCCGGTCAGGCCGGAGATGCCGCCACGTCCTCTCGAACTACGCAGGACCTGCACGGCGCACATATCGGCGCAGAAGTGGTTCTGGTCTTTGAAGGCGCTGACCCGCGGCGCCCTGTGATCGTCGGCGTCCTGCCGCGCGCCGACGGCTCGTCGGTTCCCAGACAGCTGCTCCAGGCTGAAGTCCAAGTGGATGGTGAACGGACGATCGTGAGCGCGAAGGAGCAACTGGTGCTGCGGTGCGGAGCCGCGAGCATCACGTTGACCCGGACCGGCAAGGTGCTGATCCAGGGCACGTATATCTCGCAGCGATCTGCGGGGGTAATGAGAATCAAAGGGGGCTCGGTCCAGCTCAATTGAGCGGACAGTGCTGCCGATGGAGCTCGTGAATGCAACACGCATGGTGGCCGGTTACACGCTCGGGGTTGAGCCCAGCGGGCGGGAGCTGCTCGTTCTCGCGGTAAAGGGTACGTTCCGGATTCCGGACGTTTTTGGGGCACGGCTCATCCTGCATGAGGAGCAGGTGCCGCTGGTCTTGAGCGACATGTTCTTCGGCGCGCCTGGCCTGTCGGCTCCCAAGTACGAAGTGGACTTTGCGCCGCGTAAACATCGTTGCGACGTGTTGCTCAATGGCAGCGCGCATGCCCCCGATGGCCGCCCCGTGGAGCGGCTGAAAGTTGGTCTGCAGATTGGGGAATGGTCGAAGTCATTTTCAGTTGTGGGTGATCGCGTCTGGTACAGCGCTGGAGGTGTGCAGGCCACGGCAGCCACTCCATTTGTGACTATGCCCATATCGTACGACCGGGCCTTCGGCGGGACGGATCTTCGCCACGAAGATCCCGCCGAGCACGCTGCTTTCATGCTCAATCCGTCTGGGGTGGGCTTTCACAAACATCTGAGGGACGAGTGGCTCGAGGGCTCGCCGCTGCCAAACACCGAAGAGTTGGGTGTCGCCGTGGATCGTCCGGACGGGCAGTTCCGGCCCATGGCTTTCGGGGCGATCGGCCGTCATTGGGAGCCCCGGGCCCGTTATGCAGGCACGTATGACAAGCACTGGCTCGAGAACGTCTTTCCGTTTTTGCCAGCCGATTTCGACGAGGGTTATTACCAGGCTGCCCCCCTCGATCAGCAGTTACCCCTTCCTGTCGGCGACCGGAACGTCGCCCTGTTGAATCTCACGCCCGATGGACGTCGGGATTTCACCTTGCCGCATTTCGAGGCCCCGATACTCGTGTTTCCCAAGAGTGGCGGGCAGGAAGAGCTCAAAGCCCTGACCGATACCATACTGATCGAGCCGGATCTCGGGCGCGTAACCATGACGTGGCGCGTGGCGCGGCCATTGAAGAAGAATCTGCACGAGATTTCCGAGGTGGTGGTCGGGCGCAAGGGTCCGGAGTGGTGGCAGCAGCGCGGGCCGGCCAAATTTCCCGTCGCCGTGGTCATAGAGCCGATGCACCCCGGGCCGGCCACGACGTCTGAGCCGGTCACGAGTCCCGGGAGCGGGCAATGACCGCAGCTCCGATTGCGATTTTGAGCACGGGCCTGGTCACATCGGTGGGTCTGACCGCCGCGGCCACGTGTGCTGCCATTCGCGCCGGGGTGACGAACCCGACGGAAACACACTTCATCGACTCAACAGGTGCCTGGATGATGGCCCATCAGGTGCCGCTGGAGCAGGGTCACCGCGGTCTGAAGAGACTCGCGAAGATGGCCGCACTGGCGCTCGAAGAATGCCTCGCTGAGATTCCGCGGGCAGATTGGGTGCATCTGCCTGTAATTCTGTGCGTCGCTGAAGAAGACAGACCGGGACGGGCCGCCGGTCTCGACAGTCAGCTCCTGCCGCAGATCGAGCGCGAGTTGGGGACCAGGTTCTCGGAAAAATCCCTGATTGTTCCGCATGGTCGCGTGAGTGTGGGCGCCGCTCTCGTCCAGGCACGCAAACTCATCGAGACGAATGCGGCTCCCTACGTCGTCATCGCAGCGACTGACAGTCTGCTGAGCTGGCCTACTTTGGACGCGTACGATCGCGCTCGGCGTCTGCTGACAGCGGAAAATTCCGACGGTTTCATGCCAGGTGAAGGCGCAGGCGCGGTCCTCGTGGGTCCCGCAACTAACCATACTCAATTGCAATGTACCGGTCTGGGCTTCGCCGTCGAATCCGCACACATCGATTCCGAGCAGCCACTGCGGGGAGACGGACTGGCTCAGGCGTTCAAGCTCGCCCTGGGCGAGGCTGGGTACGAGATGCACCAACTGGATTTTCGCATTGCGGACCTGTCCGGAGAGCAGTACTACTTCAAGGAGGCTGCGCTCGCGGTTGCTCGTGTGATGCGAGAGTTGAAGCACGGATTCGATATCTGGCACCCCGCTGAGTGCATCGGTGAAACGGGCGCGGTGGCAGGAGCTGCAACCATTGCAGTCGCCGAGGCGGCCTGCCGGAAGAAATATGCCCGCGGACGTAACATGCTGCTGCACGCAGCGGGCGACTCCGGCCGGCGGGTCGCAGCCGTCCTGCAGTACCAGGTGCCGTAATGGCAAACGAAGTTTACGCGAACATGATGGAGGTGAGCTGCAAGGCAGCGGCCGGAAAAGCCATTTGCGCCTTTCCGGATGTGTGCATGACACCACCCCAGACGCCAGCTACACCTCCTGGTGTGCCCATTCCATATCCCAATACGGGCATGGCTTCCGACTGCTCCGACGGATCCTCCACGGTGAAGATCTCGGGTCAGGAAGTCATGTTGAAGAACAAGTCGTACTTCAAGCGCAGCTCAGGGGATGAGGCGGGTTGCGCGCCCATGAAGGGTGTGGTGACACATACCAACATGGGTAAGGTCTATTTCAATGCCTGGTCCATGGACGTCAAGGTGGAGGGCGAGAATGTCGTCCGAAATCTCGATCTGACGACTCACAACCACGGGTCGATACCCGGTAACAGCCTCACCTGGCCGTATCTTGACAACATGACCCCTGCGCAGCAGAAAGTCTGCGCAGCAGAGAAAAAGGCGGTAGACGACGCTTGTCCCAAGTGCGACACCAACGATCACGCCAAAGACGATTGTCCCACTGTTTATGCGAACGCCTCGAAGAATAAAGGCTATCGCAACGACGACTGCGTCAAGGCGAAGCGCTGCATGCTGGTGCCTTACGGCAGGTCCAAGAATCAGAAGGGCGGTTGTTGCCCGGGCCAGACGGCGCATCACCTGATACCCAAGCATCATTTTCCGAAAAGCGTGTCGAAGGGTTATAGCGGAGACGATGCGCCGTGCGTATGCGCCGAGGGGCATTCGTGGCATCGAAACTGCGAGGCGCCCTTCAACAATGCCGAGAAGACACACCCGGACCTGCATGACATACAGGATGCGGCCGAGCGTGAATCGATAGACATCGTCGAGCAGAATATCGCGGCGGGAAACGATGTCGGCGGCCGTACTCCCGAGTACGCGATGGACTACGATGATGCGCGCCAGACCGCGGTCGATACTCACAAGGACGTCTTCAAAGACTGCAAGCCGCCGTGCAGCGAGGCCTGTCTGAAAGCACAGATCGATGCCTATCATCAGCAGAGCTCGGTCGGTGTGAAGGACGATACTCTGCTGCGGACGAAGCGCGTGGGGGCCTCTCCGGACTGACTTTGGCCCAAGCCTGATCAATTGCATCCATAACCGGGGACATACAGCGTGGCAAAGAAATCAAAGCAGGGCGGCTTCAACATCGACGACTGTGTGATGGTCGACGCCCAGGTGCTCGGCGCCGGACACTACGTGTTCCTGGCACACAGCGCCGCGGCGCTGCGCGAGGAGTCATACATTTGCAGAGTAGTCGAGTACCGCGACGGCAACTGGGCGGGTCTTGCCGAATGGCCGTGGCAGGCTGTCGCGCTTGCGCTGACATCCTCAGCGCCACTCGCGGTGGCCGTGCTGGGTCGGGATGGCCAGATCGGCACATTGGCCGGTGGCTCGGCGTCCGAGGCGAAAATCGACGCGCAGCGGCCGGTCGGGCCATTCAGAGGCCTTCGTCAGCTGAAGGCCGGCTTGTTCGCATTCGGGATGAAGCGGGAAGTCTATTGGCTGCCCCCCGGCGGTACTTGGGCCCGGATGATGGAGGGAATGGAGAAGCCACCGCCAGACGGCAAGCTTTCGATCAAGGAGCAAATGAGGGCACGGCTGACTGACGTCGGTGGCATAAACGCGCTCGCCGTCGATGGCGCTGGCGAGTTGCTGGCTTTCGGAATGAAAGGAGAGATCTGGCGGCGAGCCGGCGCCCTGTGGGTGAAGGTTGACAGTCCGACCAATGTGATATTGCAGGACGCGACTGAAGTGCCGGATGCCGGCATCTTCGTCTGCGGCCAGGTCGGTACGCTGTTGAACGGTTCCGGGAGCACCTGGAATGTCGTCAGTTATGTCGGCCCGGAAGGCTTGGACTTTCGTTCGATCTGTGCCTTCAATGGAAATCTGTTCATCGCGGATGGCCATTCGTTGCGGTTCCTCGACAACGGTGAGCTGAAGTTGGTCAATTTCGGGGTGCAGGACGTTGTTCCTTCCGTGGTCGTCGTTGCTGGGCCCGAGCGGGTGTTGTCGGTCGCTGGACAGGAAGTCTGGGAATCTGCGGATGGTATCAAGTGGAAAGTGATACTGGGCTAGGGAACCGAGCAACGGGGCGTACAACATGAGTCCGGTCGAATCAACGTCGGCTCGACACGCGCAACCTCGGCGCCCCGGGTTGGTCGTGCCCGTAGTTCTTCGACAGCACGTCGAGGATGCAGCCATCCTGCACGCAACGCGAACGGTGCTTACCGCTGCGCCACACGTGCGACTGCGTCATTTGCGCCGATTCGACGAGCGTCTCGAGGCCCATCTCGATGGCCTGGCGGTTGCCGGCGAGCACGCCTGGCCATTGTGTGAAGCGGCGCTCGAACGGCCGTCGAGCGGTGCTACCTTTGCCGCGGCGATCCGCGCGATTGCAGATAACCATACAGCGCGTCTCGGTCGCCTGATTGCCCTTGCCGGCTCCGTGCCGAGTGCCCACCGCGGCTTGCTTGCCGCGTTCGGTTGGCTGGAAACAGATGTATTCAGCAACCTGTTGCCGGGTCTTCTCGGATCAAGCACTCCCTTGCACCGGCTGATTGGCATGGCGGCATGTGCCATGCATCGCCTGGATCCTGACATTGGCGCGTTGCGGCGTTTCGCGGATGAGGATGCACTGGTTCGGGCGCGCGTGTGGCGAACCGCGGGTGAAATGGGCAAGCGTGAGTTGGTATCCACCGCCGCGGCGCTCGTTGACCAGGATCCGGCGTGCCAATTCTGGGCAGCTTGGGCGGCCGTGCTGCTCGGTGACAAGCACAACGCGCTCGATGTCGTCGCGAGCATTGCGGCCGTGCCGGGTCCGTTCCGGGCTCGCGCATTTCAACTCACACTGCAGGCCAAAGGCGCGCAGAGCGCCCACGGCTGGCTGGCAACCCTCGCAAAAGAACCCGCGAACCTGCGCTGGCTGATCCGCGGCGCAGGGCTGGTCGGCGATCCCACCTACGTGCCTTGGCTGATCGGCCACATGGCCGACACCAAAACAACACGCCTCGCCGGCGAGGCGTTCAGCCTGATCACAGGTCTTGATCTGGCTTGGCTGGATCTCGAGGTCAAGCCGCCGGAGAACTTCGAGTCAGGTCCAAATGACGATCCCAACGACCCCAATGTTGACATGGACGAGGACGACGGCCTTCCCTGGCCGGATGCCGCTAAAATCCAGGCCTGGTGGCATTCCAACTCGGGCCGCTTTCAGCCGGGAACGCGTTACTTCATGGGTGAGCCGCTCAATCGGGACAACTGCGTGCGGGTCCTCAAGGAAGGGTTCCAACGTCAGCGGATCGCTGCGGCGCTGTACCTGTCCTTATTGAATCCAGGCACGCCGCTGTTTGAATGGCGCGCGCCGGCGCCGCGCCAACGACGACAACTGGCGGAGATGACCTGATGGGTGGCGTCCGCGCAGGAATTCTGGGAACTGAGGCCGGTGCCCGAGGCGGTGCCGCTGACTCGAATGACGTCCTTGGCGGTGGTGCCCCACCTGGGGTCCTCGGCCTCCGCGACGATGCGATGCCGCTGGATGACGTCCAGCGAATCATCGCGAAGGTCACCAAGGACTGGGACCCTCCCAACCCGCGTACTACGCCCCCCATCATCGTCAACGGCGCAACTCTGGAGAAGGCCGCCGACGAGCTGAACAAGCTAAATGAGTGGGGCCAGGGCGGCGGTTCTCTCCGAACCGACCCCATTGCCGCTGGAAACTCCACCAATCTGACGGTCAAGATACATGCGAACCTGGTGCGGCGTTTGCCCGCCTGGTCGGGGTACGCGAAGGCATCTATCGCGGCCAAAGCCGAGTGGGACCAGATGGTGCGCAAGTTAGCGGCGCACGAGGACCGGCACGTGGCCATTGCGGTCGAGGAGGCCGAGCAGCTTGCGAAGGACCTGGTGGGCAAGGAAATTTCGGACATCGCTCAAATGGTCACGGACGCGAACGCGCGCATGCAGGCACGGCAGGATGAGTTGGATGACCCGTCCCACACGGATCATGGTGCGAAGCCAGGTGTGCCGTTTGGCGATGTCAACCTGGATATCACCATCAAGTGAGCACTTATCGCGACATTCGACCGGAGCGCAGTGGAGGAAATCCCGAGAAGCGCCAGCCGCGCGACGCGGGGCGACCGGAGCGCAGTGGAGGAAATCCCGAGAAGCGCCAGCCGCGCGACGCGGGGCGACCGCATGATGGCGGAGTGAAACATGACCGCTCAATACGTCCTGGGGTGCCTGGCCGTGGTGTTCCTCGTGCTGGGGGGCCTGAAATCGGCGCGGGAAGGAAAGGTCGGGCCCGCCGCCCGCACATGGCTCATGATTGGCGTTATCTTCGGGGTAGTCAGCGCCTGGGTATGGCTGTCGAGGGTTCACTGAGCGGAACTGGCACCGCAGACGGGGTCCTGCGCACGGAATTCGACAGGCGGCCCGGTTCCCGCCTGGCTTGCTTGCGTTGCCCGTACATTTCAGGTACTTACGAGGGACTCTTAGGCTCAGGGTGCTCTTGTGGCGCGTGCCAAGGTCATCGACTTCGATTACTACCAGTTCATCGGGTTGCTGCGCCGTGCGACCGATGCAGGCGCACGCATCGAGAAGGGCGACGCTCGCTGGGCGCAATACGTGAAAGCGCACCAGATCAACGAAGTCGCCGCCTCGTCCATCGCGAAGCAGAAGTTCGAGAAGGCTGTCCCCGTGATCATCGACGAGGGCAAGGACACGGACGGGCTGTATTTCTATTCGAAGAACGAAGAGGCCTGCATGCGGTTGGTGCCTCTGGCCGAGTAATCAGCCCGCGGCGCACAGTTGGCGCTAAGAGCGGGCTTAAGCGAGTCCCGTAGCCGCCATGTACCTCACCCTGGAAGTTGTCAGCCCGCAAGCGGCGTCCCTTGGCGCAGATCGGCGCCGCGTCGTGAGCGAGCGCGGTCTGACCATTGGCCGCGTACCGGGCAATGACTGGGTCATCCCGGACCCTTATATCTCCAAGCAGCACGCACGGATCTCGTACGCCAACGGCAGTTTCTTCGTCGAGAGCCTGGGTCGCAATGCGATCGCGATTGGCACGCCGGGTCATACCTTGCCCGGGAATCAGCCTCAGCCGTTGCGCAATGGAGATCACCTGTTCATCGACCAATACGAAATGATTGTCACCACCCAGCAGGGCGATCCGCCGGGCATGTCGGTGGCGAGTGACGATCCATTCGCCGTTTTGCCTGCGGCCGGGGGCTCTGCTGCAACTGGCAGGAACCCCCGATCGGCCTCGATTCCCGATATATGGGACGGGGCAGGGGATCTGGTGGATACGGGTGTCGTTGACCCGATCGATGTTCTTCCGGGCGGGCGGGCCAAGGAGCCGGACCCACTGCCACCGGTGAACTGGCAGCGATCCCCCGTGTTGGAGAACCATTTCGAGCCGCCCCCGGTCCGCGCGCCCGCGGGTGGAAGTCCGTTCGATCTGTTGGATCCGGGAGCCGAGCCGCCTGGCGCGCCGCCGGCCCCCCCCACCGCGGGTATTCCCGACAACTGGGACCGGACCAACCTGACCTATCGGGAGGGCGCGGCCCCGAAAGCAACACCACGGCCGGGCACGCCATTACCGGGCGGCCGAGGTGTGGTTCGCGAGAATCCTGCCGCCGTCCGGCCCGCGCGGCCGGATCTGGTGCGACCGGAGCCGCCGCGGCCCGAGACCGCGCGCCCCGAGGCTGTCAGGCCGGAGCCCGCTCGCCGCGACCCCAGGTTGGCTGGTTCGCAACCGAGGTCACCGATACTCGATGCTGGACCCACTGGGCCCGAGCGCAGGCCGGTAACACCCGAATCTCGCGGCGGCCTGCCCGAATCGATGGCCGCGGAGCTCGCGAGCCCGAGGCAGCCCGAGCGCCAGGCATGGCCCGCAAGCCGAGCCGGCGGCAGTGCTGTTGGAACCGAGCTGGCTGAGCTCTTGCGCGGTGCCGGCCTGTCGGAGCAGGACATATCACCGCAGATGATGCAGGACCTGGGCAAAGTTCTGCGCGTCGTCGTCGAAGGCGTAATGGACGTGCTGCGCGCACGCGCGGAGATCAAGTCGCAGTTCCGGCTGCCGTTGACCCGCATCCAGTCGGCGGATAACAACCCGTTGAAACACTCGCCCAATGTCGAGAGCGCCTTGCACACGCTGCTGGTGCAGAAGAATCCGGGCTTTCTCTCGACCGTGCAGGCTTTCGAAGATGCCTTCGCCGACATCCGCAATCACCAGATGGCCATGCTCGAGGGCGTGCGCGTGGCCTTCGAATCGATGTTGGAGTCGTTCGATCCCAAGGAGTTGGAAAAGGGCTTCGAGCGTGCCGCGAAGCGTGGCTTCGGCAGCGCGAAGTCGAAATATTGGGATCTCTACATGGACCGCTTTGCCCAGCTGAGTGGCGATGCGGACGATACGTTCCGCAGACTGTTCGGCGACGTGTTCGCGGAAGCCTATGAAAAACAGCTCGAGCGCTTGAAAACGCTCGCGCGTAACGGCGGCAAAACCTAGCCACCGCAGTGCGGCCTGAGCTTTGGCGCTTTCGGGGGATGTAGATGAAAGGGATGACCAGTTTGACGCTCGTGTTGGGCCTGGGCTTGACGGCGCTCCTGGCCGTAGGCTGCAGCAGCAAGCCGCCAAAGCCTCCACCGCCTACGAAGGCCGCCATCGTCGTGACGGCCGATGTCAATCCTGACTCCGCCGGACGCCCCTCGCCCATCGTGGTACGGCTGTATCAGCTCAAGGAAGAAGGTGCCTTTAACGGCGCCAGCTACTTTGCCCTCGCCGACAAAGAGCAGGCGACGCTGGGGCCCAGTCTCGAGTCGCGCGAAGAGTACGAGTTGCAACCCGGGCAAACGAAAGAGCTGGTGTTGAAAATACCGCCGGAAGCGCGCTACCTGGGGGCGGTGGCCGCATACCGGGATCTGAACAACTCGAAGTGGAAGGCCCTCTCGCCGGCGCCCGAGACAGGCCTGCTGGACTTTGTCCGCAAACACAAGCTGATCGTGACCGTCGGTCGCTCCGAAGTGAAGATCGCGCCTGCAAACTGAAGAAGGTCCTATGTCGTCCAACAATCGCGTCGTCTGGTCGGAGGGGTTGTTCCTTCGGCCGCAGCATTTTCAACAGCAGGAGCGGCATCTAGAACGCTACATCGAAGGGCGCAGCCGCGACCTGCGCGCCCACTCCTGGGGCTGTACCGAGCTCGAGCTGGAACGCGATCTGCTCGCGATCGGCAAGTTCGGCCTGCGGCGCGCGGCCGGTGTTTTTCCCGATGGCACCCCATTCGCCATGCCAGACGATGATCCTCTGCCGGCGCCCCTGGAAATGACTTCGCAGGTGCGGGATCAGAAGGTGTTCCTGGCCATCCCGCTGCGCAAGGAGAGTGCGCGCGAGTCGGATAGGCGCGAGCAGGTCGATGGCATCGTCAGGTACCGCTCGAAAGACTTCGAGGCGCGCGATATCACAGCCGATTCCAACGCCACGGCGACATTGGAGGTCGCGGCGCTGCGCTCGCGCCTGATGCTCGCATCGGAGCCGCATGAGGACTTCGCGTGCATCCCGGTGGCACACATCCAGGAGTGCCGCGCGGACCGGCTGGTCACGCTCGATGAACGGTTCATGCCCACGGTGTTGAACATTCAGCAGGCTCCGCGGCTGGCGACGTTTCTGACCGAGCTGCAAGGGCTGCTGCATCAAAGAGGCGAAGCGCTGGCGGCGCGTACCGTTGCTTCGGGCCGTGGCGGCGCGGCTGAAATCGCCGATTTCCTCATGCTGCAGACGGTCAACCGCTACGAAGGGCTGGTCGATCACTTCGTCGCGAGCCGGCTCATTCACCCCGAGGATCTGTACCGGTTGTGCCTGGAGATTGCGGGTGATCTGGCCACCCTCACAACCAGTGCCCGTCGTCTGGGCAAGCTGCCGGGCTACCACCATGAGGACCTGCGGGCCGGGTATGACCCGCTGATGGCGGCCCTGCGTGCCTCATTGAGCGTGGTGCTCGAGCAGAACGCTGTTGCCATCGCCCTGGAGAAGAAGCGCTTCAACATCTCCGTTGGTATCGTCAACGACCGGAGCCTCTTCGAAACTTCCGCCTTCGTGTTGGCAGCGCGCGCCGATGTACCCGCGGAAAATGTTCGCAAGGGAATGCCGGCACAGGCAACCATCGCGAGCGTCGAGACCATTGCGAAGCTCGTCAACGATCACCTGCCGGGCGTTCCTCTGCAGCCGCTGTCGGTGGTTCCGCGACAGATTCCGTTCCACGCCGGTTTTGCCTACTTCGAGCTCGATCGGGGCAGTCCGCGTTTCCGTGAGCTGAAGAGCGGGGGCGGCATTGCCATCCACGTTCCGGACAGCTTCCCCGGGCTCGTTATGGAGTTGTGGGCGATCAGAGGGTAGCAGCCATGGCGGATCACAACTCCGACGATCCGTTCGCACCGCGCGACGGCACCGTTCTGCGCCCGCGGCCAGGTGCTGGACGCCGCGGCGGCAGTGAGACCTCAGTGGGCGGGGGTTTCGGGCAGCCTGCGCCCCGGGTTGTGACGCCGCACAGTCAGCCGGCCTCGTTCAGCGGGTCTGGCGCGGGCGGCAACCTCTCGGACTTTCTCGCGGGCGCACGCAATCCCATCGTTCAGGCGGCCGCACCGTTGCTGACCTTGGGAGCCCGCCTCTCCACGGCGGTTCAACAGGCAAATATAGCAACACTGCGTCAGCAGGCCATTCAGGAGGTCCGCGCGTTCGAGGAGCGCTTGAGAACCGCGGGGGTGCCTTCGGAAGATTCCGTGGTCGGGCGCTACGTGTTATGCACCTTTGTGGATTCCGCTGTACTCAACACACCCTGGGGTGCTCAGGGCGATTGGGCCGGACAGTCACTGCTGGTGCTTTTCCACAAAGAGGTGTCCGGTGGCGAGAAGTTCTTCGAGATCCTCGAGCGGCTGCGCGGTAATCCAGGCCGGTATATCGATCTGATCGAGCTGGTCTATATGTGCCTTGCTCTGGGCTACGAGGGCAAGTATCGCCATGACCCTAACGGTCAGGGGCAGCTCACGCAGTTGCAGCGCGATCTGTTTCGGCTGATACGCGAGCAGCGGCAGCTTCGCGACGAGAGCCTGTCGCCGCACTGGAAAGGCGTGGAGGACCGGCGCAATCCGATCATTCGCTACGTGCCGTGGTGGGTTATCGCCGCGGTCGGTCTCGTCATTCTGACCGGCACCTTTATTGTCCTGCATACGAAGCTCGCCGCTCAGGCAGAGCCCATCAAGACAGCGCTCGCTGGCGCCGTAGTCGCTGTGGACTACCCGGCGCCGGCCCCGGCGCGCGCCAACCGGCTCAAGCAGCTGCTTGCGCCGGAGGAGTCTTCGGGGCGCCTCACCGTGGAGGATTTCGGCGGCAAGACCGTCGTCACTCTCACGGCTCCGGAGCTGTTCCGCTCGGGCAGCGCACGTGTGAATCCGGACCTGTATCAAACACTGCGCGCGGTGGCGCTCGCCCTGAATCAGGTTCCCGGGCGTGTCGTCATCGTTGGGCACACCGACGATCAACCCGTGCACTCGATGCGTTTCGCGGACAACTTCGACCTGTCCCGCGAGCGCGCCGTTGCGGTAGCCGAGCTGTTGAAACCGGTGCTCGCGACTCCAGGCCGGGTCGAATGGCAGGGTGCCGGCTCCACTCAGCCGCGCTACAAACCCGTCAACACGGCCGAGAATCGTGCGCGCAACCGCCGCGTCGAGATCATTCAGGTTGAGCAGCCGGAGGCGCGCCAATGAAAGCGTTGTTCGGTAAGAGATGGTTGTGGGTGATCCTGGCCCTCATTTTCTTCTCGCTCGTGATCTGGTTTGGCGGGCCATATGTCTCCATCGCGGACTATGCGCCGCTAGGCTCGGAGCTGCCCCGCATCATCGCCATCGTCCTCCTCATCGTGTTGTGGGGCATGCGCGCCCTGTGGCGCGAATTGAAGGCGGCACGCGCCAGCAGGAAGCTCGTACAGGCGGTTGCAAAGCAGGAAGAGCCGGGTGGCGCGCGAGCCTCGGCGGATACCCGCCAGATGCAACAGCGCTTCGAGGAAGCGACCGCCGCCCTGCAGAAGTCGAGCAAGGGCAAGAAGAGTCTCTACGATCTGCCCTGGTACATCATCATCGGGCCGCCGGGCGCCGGCAAGACGACGGCCATCGTCAATTCAGGCCTGAATTTTCCGCTGGCGCAGAAGTTCGGCAAAGAGGCTCTGCGGGGTGTGGGAGGCACGCGCAACTGCGATTGGTGGTTTACGGACCAGGCCATTCTGCTTGACACCGCGGGACGCTACACCACCCAGGACTCTGATGAGGCGAGCGATGCGGCCGGTTGGATGGGATTCCTCGCGCTGCTGCGAAAATACCGCAGGCGCCGCCCCATCAATGGCGTCCTCGTCGCGATGAGCATCGCCGATCTTGCGAGCCAATCCGACGTTGAGCGCACCCGTCACGTGGCCGCGGTGAGCGAGCGGCTGGCGGAGTTGCGCAAAGAGTTGCGAATCAACCTTCCGGTCTACCTGGTCCTCACCAAGGGTGACCTGCTGGCAGGCTTCAACGAGTTCTTCGATGACCTGCAGCAGGACGGCCGCGCCCAGGTGTGGGGCACCAGCTTTCAACTTGCGGACTCCCGCTCTGGCCGGGCGGCCGAGTTGCTCGATGGGGAGTTGGACCAGCTGCTGGAGCGGTTGAACACCCGAATGCTCGCGCGCATGGACGCAGAGCGTGACGTGCAACGACGCGGTCTCATTTTCGGATTTCCACGCCAGGTCGCCGGGGTACGCCGGCCACTGTTGGAATTTGTCAGCGAGGCGTTCGGTACTTCGGCATATGACCAGGGGATTTTGCTGCGAGGCGTGTACATCACCAGCGGCACGCAGGAGGGCACCCCCGTTGATCGCATGTTAGGAGCCCTGGCGCGGACCTTCGGGCTGGGAGTGAAAGCGGTCAACACACCTGGGAGCCGGGGCAAGGCGTTCTTCATACAACAGTTGCTGAAGGATGTCGTCTTCCGGGAAAGTGGTCTCGCGGGTGTCAATCGGCGTGTCGAAATGCGCCAGGCGCTGGTACAAGCCGCGACATACATCGGCATCGCCGCGGTCACTATCCTCGCAGTACTGGCATTCCTGCTCAGTTACGACGGCAATCGCGGCTATCTCGCCGATGTACAGAAGGCGGTACAACCTCTGGGAGCGTTCCAGGGTGCGCCCACCGTCAATCTGGCTGCCGAGCTGCCGAGACTCGACGCTTACCACGATGCACTGGTCACGGCGAACGAATATCGGGGGAAGGTGCCGTTCTCGATGCGCTTCGGTCTGTATCAAGGCGGATCGCTGGGCGCGGCTGCCGAGGACGCCTACATCCGCGAGCTCAACGCGGGACTGATGCCGGTGATGGCGGCGATTTTCCGCGAGCGCATCGGGATGCTCGCCAGCGAACCGGACAAGCTGTATGAGTACCTGAAGATCTACCTTATGTTCGGTTCGCCCGAGCGGCTCGTGCCGAGCGAAGTACAGTTCATTACCGACCGTGAATGGCAGCTGCATTTTGCGAACGATCCCGCAACAGTGGAGCGCCTGCAGGCCCACGTCGCCGCCCTGCTGAGCGACAAGAGCCGCGTGCAGCCGCTGACACTCGACACGGATCTGGTGGACAAGGCGAGGACATCCTTGGCGCAGGCGTCGTTGCCGGTGTTGATGTACAGCAGGCTCAAACTGAGTCATGCCGGTGATACCGAGCATGCCATTCACCTGGACAAGGAGATCGGCCTCGGTGGCGACACCGTGCTCGTCCGTAAGAGCGGTCAGCCGCTTTCGAACCCGGTGCCCGGCTTGTACACGCGCGCCGTCTTCAATGAGGTGGCCACGACCGGCAAGCTGCAGTTGGCCAAGGACTTCGTAAGTGACAGTTGGGTTCTCGGCACAGGCGTCGCCTCGATGAGCGAGATGCCACGGCTGACCGGCGATATGATGCGCCTGTACGAGGATGACTACATCCGTGTCTGGGATTCGTTGTTGACCGATATCGGGACGCGCCCCACGACCGGCACCAAGGACCTGGCGGATATGATGGCGTTGCTCTCGAGCCCGACGTCGCCGCTGAAACGATTGCTCGTCCTGGTGGAGGCGAACACCAACCTGCTGAAGGCTCCCGACCCGGCTGACAAGGCCGCCGGCGTCAAAGCGGCGATTGCCGCGAAGCTCGGCAGTCTCGAGCAGCTGTTCGGCAGCACGCCGACGACCGAGAAGCCCGGTACGCGCACGACCAAGCACTTCGAGGCGTTGCATAAGTTGGTGGACGGGCCGCCGGGCGGCGCGCCCATCGACCAGACATTGAAGGCGATCGCACAGATTCAGCAACAGTTGGCCGGGATGGGAGGCGGGCTCGGCAGCAACAATGCGCTGTCCACTGTGACTTCCGTGGGGCAGGCGGGCGCGATCGACCAGCTGCGCATCGCGGCCATGCAACTGCCGGCGCCCATTTCGGGAATCGTCGCGCAGGTGGGCGCCAAGGGCGAAATGGTGGCCAAGGCGGAGGCCGGTGGCGAGCTGTCGCGCCGGTATCAGACGGAAGTCGCCAGCGAATGTCAGCAGTTGATTGCCGGGCGGTACCCGTTTGTGGCTCGCAGCACCAGCGAGGTCGCGCTGGCGGATTTTGGCCGGGTGTTTGGTCCGGGTGGCGTCTTCGATACTTTCTTCAAGGAGCGGATGGCGCCCCTGGTGGATACGTCCACCAGTCCATGGCGTTGGAAGCAGGGCGCGGCGGGCATCGGCAGCGGGACGAGTCTGGCGCAGTTCCAGGCCGCGGACCGGATCCGGCAGATGTATTTCCCGCCCGGCTCGCAACTGCCTGCCATGCATTTCAATCTGGCACCGGAGTCGCTCGACAGCGCGGTGCCGCGGCTCGCGATTGACATTGACGGTCAGTCGCTCGAGTACCGCCACGGTCCCATACGCTCACAGCCAATTGCCTGGCCCGGACCTTCTCCAGGTCAGGTCACGGTGCTGTTCGAAGAGAGCGGTGGTGGCGGTCCCAACCGCTCCTATCAGGGTCCCTGGGCGCTGTTTCATCTGCTCGACGATGTAACCATTCAGCCACAGTCGGATGTTCGTTATCTGCTGACATTGAGCGCTGGAGGCCGCACAGCGCGCCTCATCCTGGAGGCAGCGTCCGTCCGCAACCCGTTCGCACGGAATGAGCTGCGCTCATTCCGTTGCGGCGGCTGATTTTCGCGAGGCAGGGCCGAAGATGTCAGGCGCGACCGTGGGTTTTTTCGGCAAGCTGCCAAGCCACGGCGATTTCATCGAGCGGCGTGTGGGAAGCGCGTTCCGCGACCTGTGGGACGAGTGGATGCAGCGTTGCATCGTGGAGAGTCAGCAGGAGCTCGCGGGTCGTTGGCTCGACTGTTATCTCACGAGTCCGATGTGGCGGTTTTACCTGTGTGACGGAGTCGCAGGGGTGGGCAGCTATGCGGGCCTGCTGCTGCCGAGTGTGGATCGCGTCGGGCGCTACTTTCCACTCACGGTGGTCGTTGAGTTACCGGTCGGAATACTTGCCGCTGAGTTTGCCGCCGCGGCGAGCGAATGGTTCGAGGAGATCGAGCTGCTCTGCGCAGATGCGCTGCAGAACCCGCAGTTTGACCTGGGTGTATTCGATGCGGCGCTCGTGGCGAGCGCCGACAGACTCGCCGGTGTCGATCGCCTTCAGGGCGCTCCGGCATTTCCCGGGACCTCCTCTCAGTGGCATTGGCCTACTGCTTCCGTCAATGCGTTTGCCAGCGCAATCAGCGCTCCGCTAATGAGCATGGCGCAGGGAGCATTGCGTCCAATGACGATGTGGTGGACTGCCGGCTCCGAGCTGGTAGAGCCGTGTGTGCTGCTGAATCGTGCTTTGCCGCGGCCGGACTCATTCGCCGCCCTGTTGGCGGGTACTTGGAACGATGGCCGTTGGGATGGCGAAGTTGCGCCGGCACAGGATATGAGCGCACCTTCCCTCGAGCCCGACGTGCAGTTCGTCCTCGAGAGTGGAGGCGCGTCGGACGCCGGGATGGTCCGCAAGGAGAATCAGGATCACTTCCTGTTGTGCGATGACAAGCGGTTGTGGGCGGTCGCTGACGGTATGGGTGGCCACAGCCATGGCGAGATCGCAAGCCGGATGGTGGTTGACTCGCTCAACGCGCTCGAGCCGACACCGAGCCTCAACACCGCGTTCCAGGCAATTACAACGACACTCGATGCCGTCAATGCCGACTTGCGCCGGGGCGCAGTTGGAGTCGCAGGCGGTGGATCGACCGTGGTCGCGCTCATTATCCGCGGACGGGAGTGGGGTGTCTCCTGGGCGGGCGACAGCCGCGCGTACATCTGGCGGGGCGGAGCTTTGTCGCAAGTGACGCACGACCACGCGGTGGTAGAAGAGGCTGAGCTTGATGATCCGGGGCTCGAGGGTGCGACTCTTCCTCGCGGCGTTAGTGGTGCTGGCGGGGGTGGTGGTGGTGAGATAACGCGCGCGGTCGGCGGGCACGATTGCCTCGACCTCGAACATGTTGCCGACCTGGTTGCAGCCGGAGATCGATTCCTCCTGTGCAGCGACGGTTTGTATGTTGCGTTGGATGAGCCGGCCTTGATCGAGGGCTTGCAGAAGCCCTCTGCGCAGGAGGCCTGCGCTGCTCTGATCGAGGCGGCGCGCGCGGCAGGTGCGCGCGACAACGTTACCGCTGTCGTCGTTGATGTGAAGGCATAGGCGATGGCACGCGAACCGCGCGACGAGGGGACTCTTCTCAGGCAGCCCGGTGCGGAGCCCGAGCGTGCGCAACACCTGTCGGATGAAACGACAGTGCGTCAGCCATCGCGGGCCGACGAGACCAGGCTGCGAGGAACTCCGCCAGCTGACGAGACTACGATGCGAGGGATACCGCCGGCGGATGAGACGGCGCTGCGACGGGCGCCGCCGGCGGATGAGACTGCGCTGCGACGGGCGCCGCCAGCGGATGAGACTGCGCTGCGACGGGCGCCGCCAGCGGATGAGACTGCGGTGCGACGGGCACCGCCAGCGGACGAGACTGCGCTGCGACGAATACCGCCAGCGGCGGAGACTCCGGTGCGAGGTCTGTCGCCAGCGCGAGAGCCTCAGCACATCCCGTTCGGTCCGGGGTATCGGCTGCGCGGCCGGTACGAGCTGGACGAAATGATCGGTCAGGGCGCCATGGGGCAGGTGTGGCGCGCGAAGGATCTGCTCAGCGAGGAGGCCCGCGACCGCAATCCGTATGTTGCCGTAAAGGTGCTCAACAGCGATTTCGAAGGCCGATCGGATGCGTTCATTGCGCTGCATCGCGAGGCGACGCGCGCCCAGAAACTGGCCCATCCCAACATCGTTACGGTGTACGTGTTCGATCGCGATGAGGAGTCGGGTCGTGCGTTCGTCGCAATGGAGTTGCTGGAGGGGCGTCCGTTGGACAAGGTGATCCGCCAGGCTGGCGTTGGCGGACTGCCGCGCGGTGAGGCGATGCCCATCATTCGCGGCATGGCCGAAGGCCTGAGCTATGCCCACCGTAAAGGCATAGTGCATTCGGATTTCAAACCCGCCAACGTATTCCTCACCAGCGACGGGACGCCGAAGATCCTCGATTTCGGCATCGCGCGCGCGGTGCAGGTTGCCGAGCGGGTCGCGGGAATAGCGGTGCCGGACTCCCTGCAGCAGCAAGATGACAGCGGCTTCCAGGGATATACAGTCAACTACGCGGCTCCGGAGGCGCTTGCAGGTGCACCGCCCAGCACCTCGGAAGACGTGTTTGCACTCGGGATAGTGGCTTACGAGCTGGTGTCGGGCAGCCACCCGTTCAAACGGATGTCGGCACTCGAGGCGCAGGCCGCGAACGTCCAGCGTCCCGCGTTACGCGGCCTGAAACGCCGTGAATCGAACGCGATTGAAAAAGCACTCAGCTATGATCCGGCGCGCCGTTTCGCGAATGCCGCGGCGTTTCTTCGCCACCTTCAAGGCATACCGGTCATCCAACAGGCGCTGGTCGCAGCGGTAGGCTTGCTGGTCATTGCCGCTGGAATACTCTGGTACCGCAGCTATCTGGATTCTTTGCCGAACGTGCCGTTCGAGCAGCTGCCGCCGCAGGTTCAGCGGGACTTCCTCGACAAGGTCCGCCAGGGTAACGAATCGCTGGATTATCTGCGTCGCACACACGACATCACGGCGAGCGCCGATGCCGCGCAGTACTTTGCGGACGCGTACCGGCTTCACGAGAAAGACCCGCAGGCGGTCAGCGGACTTAAGACTGCCGCGGATTATGCGATCGATTGGTATCGAAAGCTGCCGGATCAACACACGGCGCGCGGCGAGCTCGAGAGGTTTCGCGCCAAGAGCGACTACTATCAAGGTTACGGACCGCTGCAGAAGGCGATACGTGCCACAGGTGGCGACTAGCGGCCGCCAATTAGGCGATGCGGCCGCGGCGGCGCGGCATTCACGGAAAGTCATGCTGGAGTGGAGGGTGATGATGTCAGCTTTTCTCATGCGCTGCGCGCAGGATTCAAGGGGGATTGCTTCGCCACCCCCGGAGAGTAGTGGCGCGAGGACGCGTCAGGAAGAACCCGTAATCAGGTTGCGCGCGGGACTATTTGCCGTCTCCGCGTGCGCGCTGTTTGCTTGTGCGTCCACTCCTCCCGCCAGCGCTCCGCCCGGCAAGAATACGGCCACCCAGGGGATGGTGACTCGGCAGGATCTGGAGGTCGTTGACTGCTTGTTGCCCGGCGTGGTCCGCAGCCTCGGCAACACCAGTTATGTCACTCAGCGCCGCCCAATCCGCACCACGGCAGCGGAGTGCCACATCCGCGGTGGGGAATACACGGCTTACGACAGGGCTGATTACAAGTCCGCGCTGCGCGTGTGGATGGCAGCAGCCGAGGCCGGCGATCCGGATGCGCAGAACAACGTGGGCGAAATTTATGAACGGGGTCTGGGCGGAGCGCCCAACTTCGAGGCGGCTGTCATCTGGTATCAGAAGGCGGCCGATCAGGGCTATGCACGCGCCTTGTTCAACCTGGGGACACTCTATGAGCAGGGCGAGGGAGTGCCGAAGGATCGCCTGAAGGCGTTGAATCTGTATCGCAAAGCCTGGGGGCTGCCGGAAGACAACGTAATGTACGCGTCGGCCGCGCAGCGCGAGAACGATCAGCTTCGTACCGAGTTGCAGAAAGTCATCAGCGAAAAGGATCAACAGCTCGAGTTGCTGCAGAAGCAGCTCAAACAAGCCGAAGCGTCGGCCCGCAAGACGGCGCGCCCCGCGTCGGATGGCGCGGGCGCCGGCGATTCCGCGAAGGAGGTGCAGGCCCTGAAAACCTGGATTGCGAAGCTCGAAGCCGAGCGCCGTGAGAGCTCGGGCCAGCTGTCCGGACTGGCGGCGGCCACGCGCGAGCCACAGGCTCGCACACCGGCCGTAGCACTCGACCCACAGGCACAGGGGCGCCTGGTGAAGGGAATGGATTTTGGCCGCTACTACGCGCTGATCATTGGTAATCAGGACTACCAGGTGCTCGAGCACTTGCAGACGCCGCGCAACGATGCCGAGCGCGCTGGCCAGATACTGAAGGAAAAGTATGGCTTCACGGTGCAGGTGGTCGAGGACGCCAATGATGTTGCAATGCTGCGGGCGATCAACGACCTCAATAAAGTTCTGCAACCGAATGACAACCTGTTGATCTACTACGCCGGCCACGGGACGCGGCTGAAGACGGCCGGCATGGACGCTGGCTATTGGCTGCCGATCAATGCGGAGCGCCCGCCGAATGACACATTCTGGGTGCCCAATGAGCAGATCACCGCGCATCTGGCGAGGTTGCCCGCGCGCCGCGTGCTGGTTGTAGCGGACTCCTGCTACGCGGGTCTTCTGTCCAGCGACCCTGGGGTGAACATGTTCGGTACGGAGAGTCAGTTCTCACTCGACTACGTCAAGTACAAACTGCCAAAACGAACGCGCCTGCTGCTCGCATCGGGCGGTGATAGTCCCGTTCTCGATACGGGAGGCCAGGGGGATTCGGTGTTTGCGCGTGCCTTCCTCGACGTGCTGGGCTCGAACTCCGGCATCCTCTCCACGCCCGCCTTGTTCGCGCAGGTGCAGGCGCGCGTCAAGGCGGGTGCCGCCCGCAACAACTTCACACAGGTTCCGGAGTTCAAGGCCATCAAGTCGGCCGGGCACGAGCTGGGCGACTTCTTCTTCATCCCTCGAGGCCTCGGTTCTTGATGAATCGGGGGACCCGCCGATGAGCGCTCCCGAACAACGGTTGCGGGAAGTGATCGCCAAACATCGCGCCGGCGACCATGCAGCTGCCGAAGCAGGCTATCGGCAGCATCTGAAGGAGTTCCCCAAGGACCCCTCGGCGTTGCATTTCCTGGGGCTGTTGCGTACTCATCAGGGCCGCAATGAGGAGGCGGTGAAGCTGATGGTCGCCGCGCTGGAGATCCACCCCGAGTACGTGGATGCCTGGAGCAACCTGAGTGTTGCTTACCTCAAGGAGCGAGACTTCGAGCGAGCAGAATTGTGTGCCCGCAAGGCAATCGAGATCTCTCCGGAGTTCGCGAACGCCTGGGCCAATCTCGGCATGACACTCCGGGCACGCAACGCGTGCGAGGACGCGCTGGTGGCCTGGGGACGCGCCCTGGATCTGCAGCCTGGCATGCGCAACATTGCTATCTCGTATGGGCACCTGCTTTACAGGCTCGATCGACAACAGGAGGCGCTGGAGTTTTACACCCGTTGGCAATCCTCGGATCCCGAGGATCCCATTCCACGGCATATGCTCGCTGCGGTCGGTGGCGCAGAGCGCCCGAGCCGCGCCTCGGACGGTTACGTTCGCGCAACTTTCGATGACTTCGCCGAGTCCTTCGATCGCAACCTGGAAGAGCTGGGTTACCGGGCTCCGCAGCTGCTGTTCGACGCGGTGACGCAAGCCGGTGTCTTGCAGTCGCAAGAAACGCTGATTCGCGCTCCTGCGTCTGCGGCTGATGTACGGTCGCACCCTCAGAACCTGGATGTCCTGGACATCGGTTGCGGCACAGGGTTATGCGGACCACTCCTGCGCCCGCTGGCGAGGCGGCTCGTCGGCGTCGATCTTTCACCCAACATGTTGTCGAAGGCTGCGGCGCGTGCCGTTTACGATCAACTGAATTGCGCTGAGCTCACCCAATGGCTGGCGGAGTGCGGGCAGCAGTTCGGCCTGGCTGTCGCCGCGGACGTACTGTGCTACTTCGGTGATCTGTCCGCTGCATTTGCAAACGCCCGGGCTGTCCTCGCCCCGGGAGGCTGTTTCGCCTGCTCGCTGGAGGCGCTGCCGGCTACGGTTGGGGACAATGCGCCCGCGGCCGAGCCGTTTGTGTTGCGGCCGCATGGCCGATATCAGCATGACCGCAAGTACGTCGAAGCTGCTCTGACAGCCGCTGGACTGGACATCGTGTCGATTTCGAATCAGACCTTGCGTCACGAGCGGCAGGATGCGGTCGTTGGGTTAGTGGTGGTTACGCGACGGCCCGCCGACGGCGCGCCGCAAGGGTAAGGCCTCATGGGCGAGGCCCGCAGGCCTGAGGGCGGTATGGGAGAGGCGGGCGTAGGTGACGCCGCTGCCGCCGAGGCCGCTGGCGCCGAGGCCGCAGCCGCCGAAGCCGCCGAAGCCGCCGAAGCCGCCGAAGCCGCAGCCGCCGAAGCCGCTGGCGCTGCCGCTGAAGCCGGCGCCACTGAGGTCGGCGCGTGGGACGCGACCGCATGTTTGGATCGCGCGCGCGAATGCCTTCACGACCGAAATTTCGACACCGCAGAGCGTTTGTTGAGACAGGCGATTGCGCAGGACCCCAAGTTGGCCCTCGCATACGAGCTGTTGGGCAAGCTGCTTTACCGCGATGCCCGGACGCAGGAGTCGGCCGCCGTGTATCGCGCCTGGCTCGAGGCAACTCCGGCCGATCCCATCGCCGCCCACCTGGTCGCAGCAACAGGCGGGGCCGTGGCGCCCGTGCGTGCCTCTGATGGGTTTGTGACCGGCCTGTTTGAGCGTGCCGCGCCCGATTTCGACACGGTGCTGGCCACTCTTGGATACCAAGCCCCACAGCTGGTCTTCGAGAGTGCGGCTGCCGTGCTCGATCCGGCCGCGGTGGGCCTGGATATCCTGGATCTCGGCTGTGGAACCGGCCTATGTGGTGATTGGTTTCGCCCACTCGCCCGGCGTCTCGTCGGTGTAGACCTGTCACCGGGAATGCTCGAGCGGGCACGCGCGCGTGGTTGTTACCACGAGTTGGTTCGCGAAGAGCTCACCGCGTACGTCACGCGATGCGCAGAGCGCTTCGATCTGATCACGGCCGCTGACGTATTCTGCTATTTCGGTGATCTGGCTGCCGCCTTTGCGGCGATTGCTTCCCTGCTGCGCACCGGGGGCCGGTTCATATTCTCAGTCGAAGAGCTGAGTGCCGATGCGGTCGCGGTCAGCGCGACTGCCGGGCTGGCCCCCGAACTGGCCGGTGGTGCCGTGAGTGCCGATGCAGCCGCAGTCAGCGGGACTGATGGACTGGCACCCGAACTGTCCGGCACTGCCGCGGCTCGCTTTACACTGTTGGAGCACGGTCGTTACGCCCACAGCGCGAGCTACATCGAGCATGTCCTCGGGCGGGCCTCACTTGTTCCGGTTGCCACGCGCACCGCGATGCTGCGCTTTGAGCGTGGAGCGCCCGTGCAGGGGTTGGTTATAGCGGCCGCCAGGCGCGCCTAATCCTTTGGCGCGCCCTCCAGTATCCACTGATACAGAATGTGACATTGCGGGTCTGTCAGCGAATACTTCGGCACCATTGTCCCGAACCCATCCCTGCAGGTGATCGTGTACAGCGTGCTCTGCTCAGGAGCTCCGGACACGACCAAAGGTGTGCCTGTAAGCAGGGTTTGCGTAGCACTGGTGTAGGTCTCGTCAAGGTACGTGGTGCTCCCGTCGTTCGGATTCGCAGTAACGAACCACGTGGCCCCCACGCCTGCACTGCCTTTGAGATGGCAGCCGCTGCTGGCGCAGCTTCCGGTTTCCGTCATGATTGCGTAGATGGATTCCTGCGTGGGCGACGCAGCTTGAGAGTAGCTTGCAAGTGCCCGGACCACGACTGGCGCGATGCTGGCGGGCGGCGGAGTTGGAACGCTCGGTGAAGTCAGTTGGTTCGAAATATCTGCCGTGGCCGGACATACGCCGGCGCCAGCTGCAAGAGCGTGTCCGAGTGCATCCAGATTGACGCAGTGACTCGCCGCCGCGGAAGCCGGGGTGAATCGCAGGGCCGATATTTTGGACCTCAAGTCCGCCACCGACGTACCGTTCAACACAGTAGCCGATAGCGTGCCCCTGGCAGCTGAGGCTGGCGTCAGCGACAGAGCTAGATTAACCGCGGCATTGGCGGGCACACCGAGGCTCATGTCGTCCTGCATCACACCCAACGATACGAACGGATCTGTCGAGTCGGCAGGTTGTGTGTAGTGAATCGGCTGAGCCCCGTTCGGCACGGCCAGGTGCAGACCCGTGGAATTGTCTGGATTCAGAGCCGGATTGTAATACGCCACGATGGCCGTTGAACTGGGCTGCAGTGAGCCCGTCAAGGCGACCGTGGTCGTGCCCAGCGCGCACTCGGAGTCGAGGTCGCACCATTGATAGTAGACCTTGTTTTCCGCCGTGGCGCTCGCATGAGGCGTGAAATTGAAGCTGATGCTCGGGGTAGCCCCCGGAACTATCGAGGCATTCCAGGGAAGCGCCGGATCGTTTATCGCCGCTGACGAGTAGGTGTTTCCATCGGTGGAAATCTTCAGGGTATAGGGTGGCTCACCCGGCGGAGCGAAGCACGCCGCAACGGCGAGTGGTACGGGTGCTCCGGGAGCTGTGGGGTCGAATTGGGCCGACTTGCCTGCCGGGCAGGATAGTACAGGCAGATGGGTCGTTGGGTCGGCCAAGTATGTCGGCACGGAGTCCGGAACGTAGATCGTGTAACTTGCGTTCAGCGTCTGACCGACGCCATTCGCAGCGACCAACTTCAGGGTGTAGTACCCGTATGCTGATGTGTCTATGCCCGGAGCGGCCGTCGTACTACCGATCACGGGGGCTTCCACGCAATCACCGCCCTGGGTGCGGCTGATGCACAAACTCCACTGGTAGCTCGCGACGAAGAAGCTGGCTGACGACTCGACACGAGCGCCGTTGAACCGTGCGGCGGTAAACAAACCGGTCGCGGTGTCGGCGGGCTGACCGTTGACTTTGACGCTGATGGACGGCTGCCCTGGGGCCGTTGCATCACCCCCCGCTGTCAACAGATCGGTTGCGCCAATCGCCTGGGAAAGGTGCGTCGCCAATGCCTTGGCCGCACTATCGCCACCTTCATAGTTTACCCAGAAGCGATCCATGGTCAGCCTCGCACGAGGCATGACACCTTGCTGGAACACATACTGCTTCCCGATATGTTGGCCGCCCGATCCCCCGGTCGGCGCAGTCGTCGTTCCGACGTACTCGTTGATGAAGTCCGTATAGCCGGTAGACCCGGAAAACTGGATGCCCACCGCAGGGTTCACTGAATGGCAGGCGCGGCAGTTGCGTGCGAAAACGCCGTGGTACAGGTTCGCGGCCGCGGCGGGCGTGGCCCAGCTGGACCAGGTGTCCGGAGGCGCCGCATCCTTGTAGGTCGCGTTCGGGAAGGTCGCACCGCCGTACCACCACTCAACGAGAGAGCGGACGTTCGCGTACCGGTCTACCTGCACGGTGGTGGTGCCGCCATGTCCATCAGGGACCTTCTGCGGCTCTATCTGCGATTGGAACGTTTCGTAGGCGATCAGGTTGAGCGCCTTGAGGTGGGGCTCCTGGTCCATGCGCGTATAACCTGTCTTGGGAATGGACAGGCCCGTGAACGCGGGATCCGTGTCCGCGTACAGCAAGGAGTCCAGATCCCAAGGCAGGAACGCCGCGTCAACATCTCCTGCCGACAGACATCCTGCAGGGGTCGTGGGGCCGCATGCATTCGCCGGATCTGCCTGGGTATCCTTGCGGGGATCCTGAATTACCGGGTAGCTCATCGTCGCGCTGGCAAAGTCCGCGGGCAACGTTGGGAGTGTGCCGCCGTGACAGGACGTGCACGCTCCGGGGACATACAGTTGTCCGCGGCGGTCGAAGTTGGCGCTGCCAACACGCTTCAACAGCCCGTCGCGATCGTCTGGAGCGAAGACGTAGAACTTGGCGAACTTGTGATCTGGATTGGAACCGTCCGCGGCGGCGCCATACTCCATCGCGACCGCGATGATAGGGCCCTGTTTGAGCGCGGCCAATTCCAGGGACGGGTAGTTGATGACCACGGAGGCCAGGGTGTTCGCGGCTGCGCACTTCATGAAATACATGTCGCGGCCGAAACCCAGGTCGAAGTTGTTCGTGTAAACGGCATGGGCGCCATTGGCGCCGGCGGCTGCCACGCCGTAGTCGCTCGCCTTGTGATCGAAGCAATTGGCATCCAGCCAGTCGTTCAGTGTCGTCTTCTTCGCGTTCGGGTCTATCGCGGTGTAGTAGGCGGCGGCCGACTCAGCGGTCTCGATCTGCGCCTTGATGGCGACACTGGCGAGTAGAGTGTCAGAGGTCAGCTCGGCGGATGATTTGTCGGTATCCAGTATCGCCGCCGAATTGTTCGCCGCTCCCGTGGTCCACAGCGGAGTCGCTTGACTCTCATCGAGTACCGCCACCACCAGCTTCGTGCCGAGATCCGGCGCGGCATGCGTCCCATCGCACGAGCCAGGTGTCGCGCTGATCGACAGCAGAAGTCGCGCGCTGTCGACATCGGAAGCTACGAGTTGTAGCGGAAAGCGCGCAGTGACATCACCCGTAGGTTGGTTGTACTTCGAAAACAGTTCTTCGTCGTTGAAGGACGGGACGTCGAAAGTGACGCGCGGGTTGGTGAAGTCCTTCATCGCGAGAGCGACGCTTGTATTGGTCAGCGTAGACGTGCCGGAGTCCTTGGCCGCCTTGGCACTGACCGACGCCGACCAGGAGGTATCAGCCTGCAGCGCAGGCAACTGAGGCAGCGATACGGGAGTGTGCGTAACTCCATCGCGGCTCGTATAACGTACCTGGCGGGTAACCCGCACGCAGACCGGGACATCGACGGACAAGCTCGCCTTGTTGATGCCATCGACCGTCGCCACGCCGATTTCGAAACGCCGCGGTTTCGTCGGTGGGCTCAGAAATTGATTCGAGTCGGCCGCCGGCACGACCGTCACATCGACCGTACCGTTGGCGGTTCCGCCGAGCGCGTTGGTGACGGCGAGCTTGAAACTTAGCTTACTGGCTGTTGCAACCTGTGGGGCCCTGAAGCTCACGGTGTTCGCGTTTCGGTACAGGAGGGCGCCGGGATCGGGTGGCTGTGGCAATGCCGGCCCGCCGGACTGCGACCATTCGAAGGTCTTGAGCGCCACCGGGCCGCCGTCGCTGTCCTTGCCGGACAGAGTGACGTCGGCTCCGGAGCGTACTGTGAGCGTAATGGGGTTGGCCCCGGCGGCCGCGGTTGCCTTGTGGCCGATGGGGGTGATGACGACTGCGGGCGCAGGACCAGTGTTGTCGCTGCCACCATGACTATCTCCAACGCGCGTGCCACAACCCGCTGTCGCCAGCGCAGCGAGCCCGATCGCGACCGTCAGCAGCCGTATGGATATCATTAGAACTCCCACCGAATGCCGCCGGAGACAGTGTGCTCCGTGTAGTTCGTGTAATCGAGAATGCGTGAGTACTGAATGAAGCCCTGCAGCCCGTGCTTGAGAATAACGGAGCCGCCGGCGCCTACGACATAGTAGTGTTTGACCGGTTCGTCGGTCGGCAGGGCGAAATCGGTATCGCCGCCGTCGCCCACGTAGCCGGATGCAATGTTCCGCGAGCTGTCACGAAACTGATGGCGGTATTCGCCATACGCGTATGGAACGATTACACCCAGGGGATTGAGAATGGCGTACTGCGCACGCAGTCCCAGCGAGCTTTCGAGTGATTGGATGCTCTGCGACGAAGTGTAGACATCAAACCCGTCGTCGGAGTGCTCGGTGAATGCCGCGATATGCGTGCTCACATTCTGGAGATTGACATAGGGCTCGGCGGTCAGCCCCTTGTAGTGGAATGAATAACCCGCACCCAGTGTGGCGATGTACGCTGTCGCTCCCGTATTGCTGAGCGAGGTGACATCGATTGGCGGAACATCGGAATTGTTGGAGGGATAGGTGATCCGGCGGCGCGTGGCGAGACTCAGGTGCTGCCAACCGAGGGCCACATTGACGAACAGCGCGTCTGCATCGTATTGGACGTACACCATGGCGCTCTGACCGTTGCCGCGGATAGTGCCGTCCACGACGCTCCGGTCCGAATTGAAGTCGACGCGTTTCTCGGTGTGACCGAACAGAATGCCCGCGACCAGCCGGTTGGTGAGGCGCACGTCGGCGCCGGCGGAGACTTCCGTGCTGTCGAAAAAGAAAGCGTCCTCGAACGTTGTCGGGTTTTTGTCGCCGGATCCGAAGCCGCCGTTTGCGAAGATGCTCCAGCGGCTGAACAGCCCTGAATCCTCTCCAGCCGAGCCACCCAGCGCGCCCCCGTTATAAACGTACGAAAAGCCGTTGCCGCCGGCGCCCATCGAGACTCCATCCGCCAGCGGAATGCCCTGGGCCGCGAATCGCAGCGCGGAGAACCGATTGGCGAGGACGGACGCCTGGCTGTTTACGAATTTCGTAGCCATGGACCCCTGTGCGGCATATTCCTCAGGGGCGGTCCAGCGCAGCGCGTCACTCATGCCCTGGGGATCCAGCCGTAGGCTGTACTGGGTTTCGCCGCGGTTAGCGAGCAGTTCGTTGGCGTTGTCTTCCAGTTCCCGCAGACGGTTGAACAGCGTCAGGGTATTTCCCGTGCAACCTCCGACAGGGCTGGCTGCCGCCGCCCCCGCGGCTCCCGCCCGCGAGGGTGCCCCCGGAGCCGGCGACTGTCCATTCCCGCCACAGAACGGTTGCAGCTTGGCGTACGCATTGTCATTCGCGATTGCCGCCTGCCGCTCGAGCGCATCGAACTCAAATGTGCCGTTGGCGGACAGTGTGTTCACCATGTCCAGCAAAGCGGGGCTCTGCGCGTGTGCCGGTGGGAGCCAGAGCGGCGCTGCCATGAGCAGCCATAGTGCGAATGTTCGTACAATGCGGACGTGCGGCCATCGTAGACGAGGGGCAAGCGCCAGCCATCCGAGCGAGTCGGACTTCACCGTGATCGTCATTAAGCGTTCCCTTGATTTCAGCGGCCGCCGTAAAGCGCGACCTGCTTCGAGTTATTTCTGAACGAACTGAGGCAATTCCAGCATAGTAATGCCAAATTGTTACTGTCAAGGGTCGTTGTTTTATCGCACCCGCCCATTCGTCGCGTGTCTGATCGCAGCTGTACTGGCAACCAGCGGCGCTGGCTGCAGCACCCCTCAGCGGTACGCACGGCTTGCCAGCAGCCACGGACTCGAGCCCCTCTTGCTGCAGGGCACCCAATTCCAACATCACGCCTTTGCGGCGGTCAGGGGGCCACCCGGACTGTTGGTACTGCTGATCGACGGCGATGGCCTGCCCTGGATATGGGGCGGACGGTTCGTCGCCGCGGATCCCACGCCGCGGGTGTCGCTCGCGCTCCGGCTCGCCGTGGCTACACCGGCCTCAGTGCTCTATCTCGGTCGGCCCTGTTACCTCGAGGAGACAATGCCCCCCGAGTGCTCGGCGGCGCTGTGGACATCGGAGCGCTACTCGCGCCAGGTAGTGGCGAGCATGTCAGCCGCCGCCGGGAGGTACATTGCCGAACACCACTTCGAACAGGTGCTCATTGTGGGATGGAGCGGCGGCGGCACGCTCGCGACCCTGATGGCTGCGGACCTGCCTCATGTGAGCGGTCTGGTGTCGATTGCCGGTAATCTGGATCCCGATGCCTGGGCGCGCCTGCATGAGTACCTGCCGTTGCAAGGCAGTCTCAATCCGTCATTGGAGCCGCCGCTACCGGCTGACCTGAAGCAGTGGTACCTCGTCGGCGAGCGCGATAAGACAGTCCCGGCCGCAGCGACTGTGCGCTACTTTGCGCGAGTCCCGCCGGATCGTCTCTGGTCATACCCGCGCTTCAATCACAGTTGCTGCTGGGTGGAGGCCTGGCCGTCGATCTTCGCAAAGATATCGGCACAGTTGCAGCGCTGACCCGGCAGCGCTGACCGACAGCGCCGTGCCGGGGCGGCCGCAGGGTCCGCCACTACGAGCAGGGCTTGTTATGGTCCGGGCGATTGCCCCGAGCCTTGGCGTCGGCCTCGCTCATGTATTGACCTTGTTTGGTTTTGCCATACCAGCGATCGCCGGTGCAGTGATACACCTTGGAATCCGTGTTGACCCAGACCATTCCGGCGCCGCCACCGGGCGCTGGCGCCTGGCTCGGAACTTGCGCTCGCATCGCCGTGCCCGCCGGTGGCGGAGGAGCGGCTGTTGGTGCCTGCGCAGTACGGGCCGGTGGAGCTGTTGGTGCGGGGGTAGAGGCGGCGCCGTTGGATGAGCCACCGGCCGCGCCGCCCGTCGACGCCATTCCAGGCTTGTTCACACCGCCGTGGTGACTGCATGCGCCCTTACCGGCGGCGGTCGAAGTCGTACCGTCCCTGCAGAGCACCGCTGCCCCGTTCGTGGGAGTTGCGGCAGCCCCGGATGTTGGGGCTGGGGAGGCGCCGCCGGACGACCCAGTGGCTGCACCGCCCGTGGACGCCGCTCCAGACTTATTCACGCCGCCGTGGTGACTACACGCGCCCCGGCCCGTGTTAGTTGATGTTGTACCGTCCTTGCACAGCACCGGTCCTGCGGTGCTACCTGTATCCTGGGCACTCGAGATCAACGGACAAGCCAACACGCTTGCCATGAGGGCGCCATAGATCAGGGCGCTGAAGCTGCGGATCTTCATGGGAGTCTCCGGTGGTTGGGTGGACAGTCGCTCAGCCGTGCAGGAAGCGCTGCGCCAGTTTGGCGAGGTCGCCCCCGATCTCGCCTTGCGGCAGCTGCCCGCCCGGTGTCAGGTGATCGATGATCTGCGGCAGCAGCGTCGAGAGGTGCTGCTCCACCTGGGACTGAGGCAGCCCCGTGGCCTGCGTGATGCGCGAGATCCAATCGGTTCCCAAGGTACTGTGGAGTTGATCGGGCGATACGGGCAGATTCTGGCCGGTTCCGATCCATGACTGAAATACGTGACCCAGGCCGCCCTGTTGGAATGCCTGTAACAAGCCGCCCAATCCGCCGGGCCGGTTCTGAATCATGGCGATGATCTGCGAGACGACCAACCCGCCCGCGGCCGCGGTAGCTGGATTGAGTGTGGGGGTTCCCCCGGGAGTGGCATTGGGCGCGCCTTCGAGCGCGCCTGCGAGAGTGCTCAGAATGCTCATGACTGGCCCCCTTTAGTTCTAGCGGCAGTGGTGACGCGCCATGCGCACGCCCTCGCCCTGGCTGGACTATAGCGCAGTTGCCGATCAGGTGTCCGTACTTGAGCTGAGAGTTCCCAAGGCACGTCATCTGCTGCTCAATGCCCCCGGCGCGGCGCCAGCTCAGGAGCCGCGCTCGCCCCACGAGGAGGAGCCAAAATGTCAACATTGAGCGGATTGAGGGTTGCAATACTGGTGGCGGATGGATTTGAGCAGGTCGAGATGACCGAGCCGCGCAAGGCCCTGCAGGAGGCCGGCGCCAATGCACAAATAGTTTCCGCTGCCAAGAACGAGGTACAGGGTTGGAACCACTTCGACAAGGCGGACAAGTTCAAGGTCGACGTAGCACTGGATGATGCAGATGCGAACGACTTCGGCGCACTGCTGCTGCCGGGAGGGGTTGCGAACCCCGACCAGCTGCGCACATTGCCAGCGGCTGTTGAGTTTGTGCGCAACTTCTTCGAGGCGGGTAAACCCGTCGCGGTGATCTGTCACGGACCCTGGACACTGATCGAAGCCGGCGTGGTGAAAGGGCGTGCCATCACGTCCTGGCCGTCGGTAAAGACGGATCTGATCAACGCTGGCGCGAAGTGGACTGACAATGAGGTTGTCGTAGAGCGCGGACTGGTCTCCAGCCGCAAGCCCGATGACATCCCGGCATTCAACCGCAAGATGGTGGAGGAGTTTGCGAAGGGAGCAAATCCGCGGCCGGGAGCGGGTGCGCGTACGTCCGAGCGAACCGGCGCGGTCCGGCACTAACCACCCATAGCCAAGCGGCGCCCGGCGCGCACTTGAGGTTGGACGCATCCATAGTGCATTCTGCTGCGGATGCAAACCTTCTCCAAGGCGTACCGGGCCTGGTTGCTGGCCATCCTGTTGGTCAGCAATGCGTTGAATCTCGCCGACCGGTTGGGAATGGCCGCAGTCTCGCAGGCCATCAAAATCGACCTGCGCTTCACCGACGCCCAGATGGGCCTGATCCAGGGGCTCGGTTTTGCGATTCTCTACACGCTGCTCGGGCTGCCCCTTGCCCGCCTTGCGGAACATACCAACCGTACTCGTATTATCGCCGGCTCACTGGCGATCTTCGGGATAATGGGTTGGCTGTGTAGCACCGCAGGCAGCTTCGCACGCCTGTTGCTCTTTCGCGTGGGCGTCAGCGTGGGGGACGCTGGATTCGGGCCCCCCGTGGCATCGCTGGTGGGTGATCACTATCCGATGCAAAAGCGTGCTTCGGCGATGTCCATCATCTGGCTCGGCGCTCCGCTGGGGGTGGTTGTTGGTTCGAGTCTGGGCGGCTGGATGGCCGAACACGTGAGCTGGCGCGCGACGTTCGTCATCATCGGAATTGCAGGCCTCGTGGTATCCATGACCGCTTTTCTGACGCTGCGGGAGCCGCAACGTGGCTTGTCGGACGCGGCAGGGACCTCTGCGGGACCACCGCCCCCGTTCTGGGTGGTGCTGAAGTTCCTGCTGTCCAAGCGCTCGATGGTCCACATTCTGATCGGCTGCGGGCTCGCCGCAATTGCAATGAACGCCATCGGGCAGTTTCTCGCGCCATTTCTGCTCAGGACCTATCATCTCGGATACGCGCAGGCCGGGCGTCTGTTGTCTTTGATAGCAGGGGGCGCAATGGCTTCGGGTCTTGCTCTCGGTGGATTCGGGGTCGACTGGGCCGGGCGGTTCGACAGACGCTGGTACGTATGGGTGCCGGCAATCGGACTCGCACTTGCGGCGCCTGCCTTCCTGGTCGGTTTCAATCAGCCAACGGTCACTGCCGCCGTCGTAGCGCTCATGGCCGCACACGTCGTGCTGTTTGTCTACTTCACGCCCACTCTGGCCACGGCGCAGAACATGGTGGGCGCCAACATGAGAGCTTCGTCTGCATTCACTGTATCCCTGGTGCTCGGGCTGGTGGGAGTCGGCATCGGCCCCACTTTGCTGGGGTTCCTGAGTGATACGTTTGGCGGAGCGGCTTTCGCACCCGGCAATTTCAAACTGTTATGCCCCGGTGGCGCGCCCCCGCACGGTGAGCTTTCCGCTTTGCAGCAGGCTTGCGCGGCGGCATCCGCTACTGGCATTCGGCAGGCGATGATGGCAATGTCCGGGTTTCTGCTCTGGGCGGCGGTGCATTACTGCCTCGCCGCGCGCACCTTGCGTGCTGACCTGTTGAAGCAGCATGTGGCGCTTCAAACACACTAAAAAACCGTGCGCCGCGGTATTGTTCCTTTTTAGTTGATTCACCGTTCAGTGTGAGTCTATCCCCGCACATAATTTCGCGAGTAACTTAGCCGCAAGTCCCGCGGGGAAGGCGCCTGGTGTCCTGCGTGGCGCAGCCGCAACGGCGGAATCAGTGCACTGAGGGGGAATCTATGGCCAGAGTCACCGCGCAACGCGTGGCTACAACCGCTTTCGCAGTCAGCGTCCTTGCGCTGCTTTCATCGACCACATTCGCGCAGGTGGTGGCTTCAGCCGGAACCGCAAACGCCCCTGGCGACGCTCTGCAGGAAGTCGTCGTGACCGCGCAGTTCCGTGTCGAGAAGCTTCAGGAGACACCTCTTGCGATTACCGCAATCTCCGGTGACGCCCTGGCTGCCCGCAATATCGTTTCGCTGCAGGATGTGACCCAGGCGGCACCCAATGTTCAGCTGTTCGAGAATAACGCGGCGTATGGAAAAACCATGGCAGCGTTCATCCGCGGTATTGGGCAGGGAGATTTCAACTTCGCCTCGGCCGAGCCCGGCGTAGGTATCTACATCGATGATGTCTATTTCGCCTCCACCTTCGGCTCGATGTTCGAGCTTCTGGATATTGATCGAACGGAGGTTCTGCGCGGCCCGCAGGGCACGCTGTTCGGCAAGAACTCGATTGGCGGCGCGATCCGGGTGATCTCGAAAAAGGCCACCGGCGATGGCACCGGCTTTGGCGAAGTGACGCTGGGGAATTACCGCCGCCGCGAGGTACGCGCCGGCTTCGACGTCCCGGTCATCAAGGACCTGCTGTCTCTGCGCGTCACCGGCATGTCCAAATCGCGCGAAGGCTACGTGAACCGCCTGGATTTTACCTGCGCGCATCCCGATCTGGCAGGTTCCCTGCCGCACCAGGACATCGGTCAGGGCTCGTGCAAGATCGGCTCGGAGGGCGGTGTGGATGTGAAGGGCGCGCGCGCGCAGTTGCGCTGGGTGCCGTTGGATCAAATTGAGAACAACCTCTCTGCCGACTGGTATGAAGACGACTCTGAGGCGGCCGCGGAAGTGATGCTCGTTGCCGATCCGGCGCTGGCCCCCGCGCTCGCGGGCTACAACACCAGGACCCTGATTCCCAAATATGGCATTCCGTACGACAGCCGCTTCGTGACGGCAGGCACTTACAACACATACTCGACGTTTTTCGACCCGCAGATCGGCACCGGATTCCGGGCAGTCAATACCGTGCACTCGTGGGGAGTGAGCGATGTGCTCGACTGGCAGATCAACGACTGGCTCAAGTTGAAATCGGTCACCGCCTACCGCGCCTACTGGGGCGATTTCTCCGATGACCAGGACAACTCACCGCTGGGCGTTGCCTGGGCCTACAACCTGCTCGATCACCAGCAGTTCACCCAGGAGTTTCAATTCACAGGCAAGGCTTTTGACAATCGCCTGAACTGGGCCGCGGGCGCATTCTATTTCGACGGTCACAGTCTGAACCGCGGCCATGTCAACCTGAACTTCCTCGCCGGCTTCTTCCCGCCCGGGGCGCCGTTCTTCGGCCAGCCCATATTCAACTTCAACCAGGACGACCCGGCACATACCAAGGACAAGGCCGGATTCGCGCAGGGCACATTCGGCTTGACCGATCAGCTACATGTGACGGCGGGGGTGCGTTACACGAAGGAGGACAAGAGCTACACGTTCAACCACTACAATCCAATCCTGGCGATCAAGAATCCGGTGCTCGACCTGCGCGACGTGGTGGGTGCGACCAGCTACAGTCACGTGGACTACAAAGGCGGAGTGGACTACCAGTTCTCCCCGGATCTGTTCACGTATGCCTCCGTCACGACCGGATTTCGCGGTGGCGGCTTCAATCCCCGGCCGTTCAACAATTTTCAGGTCCTGCCGTTCGGCCCCGAAAAGCTCACCGAATACGAGATCGGCCTCAAGAGCGAATGGCTGGACCATCACCTGCGTGCGAACTTCGCCGCTTACTACGGCAACTACAAGGATCGGCAGATCAATTCGCAGACCGTGGACAAGACCGGCGCCCCGTTGACGGCGCCGCAGAACGTCGGTGGCGCGGATATCAAGGGCTTCGAGACGGAGTTGGAAGCAACCGTCCAGAATCTGAGCGTCTCGGCAGCGGTCGGCCTGACGGACTTCAAGTACAAGAACCTCGGAACCGCGGAAGGTTGCCAGGATTTCACGGCGGCGCAGATTGCAGCCACTCCGGGCATCTGCATCTCCGGCAATCCTGGCTATAGCGATATCTCCCCCGGGATGTCCAAGTGGTCCGCAAACCTAGGTGTCCAGTACTTGATCCCACTCGGAGCTGCGGGTTCGGTGACGCCGCGTCTGGACACCAGCTATCACTCCCGCCGCAACAACAACTTCTACAATAACTACGCAGGCCCGACGGGCACGGGCATCCAGGCCTACACACCTGGCATGACGATGATGAATGGACGCATCACCTGGCAGGACGAACCCCATTCGTGGTCGGTGGCGGCCTTTGTAACGAACCTTACGAACAAGTACTACTACCAGAGCTACCTGGACCTGCGCGCTTTTGGAGAGGGACAAACGTCCGCGCAGCCTGGCGAGCCACGTGAGTGGGGTGTCACTGTCAGCCGGAAATTTTAACGAGCGCGCTTGGCTTTCGCAGGCGCGGTTTCCTGCAGGAAGAGCGTCAGTGCCGTTGCGATGAGGGCGCAGGCCGCTTCGATGTAGATGGGCGCCCTGAGTCCATACTGGTCGGCCGCCCAACCCGCGCCAATGGGTGTCAATACGCCACCGATCAACTCGCCCAGTCCCATGACCAGGCCCAGCGAGGTCGCGATGTAGCGGGCAGGGATCGTTTCCGAGGGTATGGTTCCCATGAAGAGGGGGAAGACGCCGCTCGCCGACCAGCCAATGAAGATCAGCCCGGCCAACACAGTCAACGGACCGGTGTAGTACAGCACTGCCAAAGGCGTGATGAGGCCAATGAGGCAGAAGCCGATCATGACGGGCTTGCGCCCGATCTTGTCGGAAATACCGGGCACGATAAAACCAAACAGCGCGGCTGAAATGCCGAGCACACCCATCAGCAGGCTCATGTCGGACAGCGCCACGTGTCGGATGTTGACGTAGTAGAGCGGGAAAAACACCCAGGCCAGAATCATCCAGGGAACCATGAAGATGCTGATCAGGATACACAGCCACATGTTGCGCTGTTTGATCACGGCCGGCAGGCGCATGACTACTGCCAGCAGGCGCCTCCTGAATGGTTCCGATGGTTCGCCGCCCCCGAGAGGCGCGCCCGCTGATGCGTCCGGGCCTGCCGGGCCATCCTGCACCGCCGACACTGGCTCGCGGACATACCACCAGATGAAGGCCGCGAGAATCAGCCCCGGCAAGGCGGCGATGTAGAAGGCAAACCGCCAGCCATAAAACGCAGCCAAAGTGACCAGCACCAGTGGAGCCACGGTCGAGCCGATCAGGTTGCTGCCGAAGTTCTGCACGAAGCCCATGTTCAGGCCGCGCCGGCTTGCGCTGGACTCCGCCACTACGAGCGATTGCATGACGGGCATGATGGGGCCTTCCGACAAACCCATCAGAAAGCGCGAAGCGAACAGCATGCCGAAGGAGGTGGCCACGCCCGACAGGCACGAGCACAAGGAAAAAATGAGGAAGGCGCCCAGCAGAACGGATTTGCGGCGCCCGCTGGCATCGGACAACGCTCCGCCCAGGTAACCGGCGAAGGCCCACGCGAATGAGAATCCCGCCGAGACCATGCCGATCTGGGTATTGCTCAAGTGCAGGTCGGGGGCTACGAAGGGCGCCAGGAAGTTCAGGGCATTGCGATCAAAGAAGACAAAACCGAAGGCGAGGCTGAAGAGAATCATCAGCCCGACTTCGTAGCCTCTCTGGCGGGGGGCTCTGGGGCCTGCCGCCGGCATCAGCGGCCGCGTCCGTGGGGGGCCGTGAAGTTCAACTGGGGTCCCGAAGGGATTATGCCTGCTGGGTTGAGGTTACGGTGACTGCCGTAGTAGTGCATCTTGTATTCATCTATTGATACGGTCGCCGCGATTCCTGGCATCTGGTAGAGCTCGCGCGTGTAACCCCAGAGGGCGGGGTATTCGTACACGTGCCGCAAGTTGCACTTGAAATGTGCGTAGTACACGGCGTCAAACCGCACCAGAGTGGGGAACAGCCGCCAGTCGGCTTCTGTTACGAGCTCACCGAGCAGGTACCGGTGCCGTTGCAGCCGTTCCTCGAGCCAGTCCAGGGATTCGAAAAGTAGGTGGAAAGCCGTTTCGTAGGCCGACTGGCTGGTTGCAAATCCCGCCCGGTACACGCCGTTGTTGACGGTTTCATAGAGGCGCTCGCTGATCTGGTCGATTTCGTTGGAGAGCGATGCCGGGTAGTAATCCGTCAACTCGTTCGTGATGTCATCGAACTCATGGTCAAACATCCGGATGATGTCCGCCGACTCGTTGTTGACGATACTGTTCGTTTCTTTGTCCCACAGTAGTGGCAGGGTCGCATGGCCGGTGAAAAGCGGGTCGGCCTGGCTGTAGAGCTCATGGACATACCGGACCCCCGTCAGCGGATCAGGCCTTGCGAAGGTCCAGCCGTGATCGAACACGAAAGGCTCCACGAAGCTGATTGAAACGATGCTCTCGAGCCGCTTGGCCACGCGGGCAATCATTGTGCGGTGACACCAGGGGCAGGCGCGGGCAGCGTACAGATGGTAACGGCCCGGCATCGCCGGGTAGTCGCAAGCATCGCCTGCCCTGATCCAGTTCCGGAAGGTGCTCGGCGCCCGGACGAACTCTCCCGACCCGCTCGTGAGAGGCGGCTCGTTGCGCCATTCACCGTCGATCAACTGACCCATCGAGGCTCCGATGCCGCGCGTTGCGCTTTTTTCTGCTTACGAGAGTAACTGGCGAAGCCGGTAGCGGCTAGGGGCTACGCTGTCGGTGGAGCGGAAATTCACTTGTAGAGGAGGCCTGTTCACGACAAGCGCAAGGCGCTGCGCAAGCATGCCCAGGACCAGGCGGCGAACATGTACGAGTCGATCGGTGCCGGTTCGAGCCGCCGCTGTTTACTTCTTCGTCGCGTCTTCCGCTGCGTCGTCGACTTTGTCCCGCGCCTTGTTCACGTCGTCCTTGATTGAATCGCCCACGGGCTCGTGGCCCCCATTCTTGATCGTATCCACGGTGTGATCGACCTTTTCCCCTGCTTTTTCCGCAGGTCCGCGATTGTCACATCCCACTGCAGCGCCCAAACTGAGCGCGCACGTCAATCCCGCCAGAACAGATGCACGAATCATCTTCACTCTCCGTAAGGTAAGGGACATTATTCGACCTCTGAGCTGGAACACGGCAGCAGCCATTCTGAGAACATTGTGTAGGAGCTGTCCGACGCGGCAGGGTGAAGCAACGAGGTGGATGTGATTTCGATGCGCTGGGGTGTATGGGTCTTCGTCTGCGTAATGTCGTCAGGGGTGGCGTTTGCCGAGCCTGCTCAGTTCGTAACTGAGGATGCCGCGGTAGAACAGATCCTGGAGCTGGCCGACCAACGTCTAGCAGTCATGCCTGCGGTTGCCGCTGTGAAGTGGCAGACGCATGCGCCGATATTCGATCCTCCGCGAGAGAGCGCCGTCATTCAGCGCGCTCAGGTTCTGGGCGCACCGATGGGTCTTGTGAGCGACCCGGTTAAGCGCCTGTTCGAATTGCAGGCGCGGCTCGCGCGCGAGGTTCAGGGTGCCTTGCACGAGGAGTGGAAGGCGCACGGCTTCTCGTACTCTGAGCCGGTCACAACCCTTACTGCCCTTCGCCCGCGACTGGACGGCCTGACGGTTGATTTGCTCCGGGCGATCTATCTTGCAGCTCCGGCTTTGCAGAAGAACGAGTTTGAGGCGCACTACGCGGCGTTGACGCAGCAACGGCTTCATAGCGCCGGCTGGAACGATCAAAATCGCCGTGACCTGCTCGACATCTTGCACAGCGTTCGGGAGACGCCTGTGCCGGCACTCCAACGCATCTCCTCGAGTGGGTTGCTGCGGGTGGGTACAACTGGCGACTATGCTCCATTCAGCCTCGAAACGAATGGCTCACTCAGTGGGTCGGATATCGAGTTAGCGCAGAAGCTGGCCGAGCAGCTGCATGCGCGAGCTGTTTTCATCCACACATCCTGGTCTTCGATGCTCGATGACCTTGGTGGAGGCGCCTTCGATTTGAGCATCGGTGGAGTGTCGGTTACACCGGCTCGTGAGGCGGTGGGTGCCTTTTCGGTTCCCTACTCCTCAGGTGGCAAGACGGTGCTGGCGCGCTGTACGGATTCGAAGAAATATCGTGGCGGCCTTGTGTCTGTAGATCGAGAGAAAGTGCGTGTCATCGTTAACCCGGGTGGTACGAACGAGCAATACGTCCGATCCAACGTCCACCACGCGCAAATCGTCGTGTACCCGGACAATCGCGCAATATTTGACGAGATCACCGCAGGGCGCGCTGATGTCATGATCACGGACGATGTAGAGGCGGAGCTCCAGACGCGCCATCACCAGGGTCTGTGCCGCACACTCTCCGGCACGCTTACGCACGCCGATAAAGCCATTCTCATGCCGCGCGATCCCGAGCTCGTCAAGGCAGTGAATGACTGGTTGGCTGCTGCCGTTGCAGCGGGCGAACCCGCGCGTATGCTAGAGGAGCACCTGAGGTGAACCCATGCCGCTGATCAAACTGGAACACTACCTGGTCGTCACCGACGACATCGATGCCACGCGCGACTTCTACGTGGAGGCGCTCGGCATGCAGGTCGGGTTTCGGCCACCGCTGGGATTTCCGGGGCACTGGGTGTACATCGGCGACACGCCGGTGATTCACATCGCCGAATGGGTTACCTATACGGAGCGCTCTAAAGCCAGGGGGGTGGACGTAACCACGCGCGCCGATGGGACCGGCCCCGTGGATCACATCGCGTTTGCCGCCCAAGACTACGATGAAGTGTTGGCGCGGCTCCAGCGGCTGGGTATTGCGGTCCGGGTGAATAACAACCCCGGTAACACCGTGCGACAGCTGTTTGTTTTCGACCCCAACGGGGTCAAGATCGAGATCAACTTCAGGAAGTGAGCCGGACGGGCGGGGCGTGCATGGTGGGCACGCGCACCTGGCCGCCGCCCTCCACGAGCCGCTCGACCGCGCGCGGCGCACGGTGCGTCGCGAGGCGAGTTGCCCAGCAGCCCCGCACCCGCTCAGGCGCTCCCGGCCACATCCACCAGTATCTTGGTCCCTTCCTGCCGGTGCAGCCGCTCGAACCCGTCAGAGATCAACTTATTGAACGGAATCGTTTCAACCCACCCCTGAGTGGGGTAGGCGCCGGCTTCCATCTGCTGAATCACGCTCGGAAAGGCGTTGCACGATAGAGCAACACCGGTGATCCGCGCTTCCGACATCAGGATCTGCATGGGGTCGATCACAATCGGTCGGGTGTGAATGGCGACGACGACCACGTTGCCGTCAACTGCAGTGCTGGCCAGCGCCGCCTGAAACGCAGCTGGGACGCCGGCTGCATCAACCGACGCAGCGGCACCGCGTCCGCGCGTCAGATCTTTGATGGCCGAAACGACATCCCCGGCAGTTGGGTCTAGTACGACCTCAACACCTAGCTGCGTCAGGACTGCCCGCCGCGTGGGCGTTGGATCGGTCATCAGCACCCGGATTCCGCGGTTGCGAAGGGTGAAATAAACGCCGATGCCGATTGGTCCGCCGCCATGCACGACTACCGTCTGACCGGATTGCACCTTGCACCGGTCAGCTGTCCGCCAGGCAACCGCCAAGGGTTCGATCAGCGCACCTTGTATCGGGGACATGTCACGCGGCAGCTTATGAGCCATGGACCTGCGGACCGTCGTGAATTGCGCCAGCCCGCCGCCTTCACGGTTATAACCGTGAAACGCCAGCAATCCGCAATGGTTGTATTGCCCGGAGGTACAGAACAGACACTGACCGCAGGTCTCGACCGGCTCGACCGCGACCCGATCACCGGTGCTCAAGTCGAAGATCCCCTCTCCGACCTCAATAACTTCACCGCACAGCTCGTGGCCCAGAATGACTGGATTCCTGACGCCAGTCAGCGGGTGAGGCGTATCGCGCGTGGTAATCGGCCCGTCGTAGTACTCGTGCAGGTCACTACCGCAGATACCGTTATAAAGCACGCGCAGCTTGACCTCTCCGGGACCGGCGCGCGGATCCGGAACATCTTCCAACCGCAGGTCCTGACGGCCGTGAAAAACGGCTGCGCGCATTGTTACCGTCCGCGTCTGACTGAAATTTTACTCCGCGAGCCCCGAGGTCAGATCATTCTGCGATAACAATCGAATGGGGACCCGAGGTACGCGCCAGATGTCCTGAGCATACTCGCAGATCGTGCGATCCGAGGAAAACTTGCTCGAGCGCGCGACGTTCAGGATCGACATTCGGTTCCACTGGGCCGGATCCTGGTAGACCGCGCTGACGGTCGCCTGGCATTCCACGTAGGATTGGAAGTCCGCCAGCAGCATGTACGTATCCCAGTTCAGCAGCCCGTCCACGAGCGACCTGAACATACTGCTATCGCCGCGCGAGAAGAACCCCTCGCGAATGAAGTCGATGACACCGCGCAGCTCCGGGTTGCTCTCGTAGAACGAGGCGGGGCGGTAGCCCCGCGAGCGCACTGCCTCCACTTCGGCAGCGCTCAAGCCGAACATGAAGCAGTTCTCGATGCCCACTTCGGTGCAGATCTCGATATTGGCACCGTCCATCGTACCGATGGTCAGTGCCCCGTTCATGCAGAACTTCATGTTGCCGGTGCCGGAAGCTTCCTTGCCGGCAGTGGATATCTGCTCCGACAGATCGGCGGCCGGATAGACGCGCTGGCCGTTGGTGACGTTGAAGTTGGGCAGGAAGATGACCTTGATGCGGTCACGGATCTGCGGATCGCGGTTGACGACATCGCCGACCGAGTTGATCAGCTTGATGATGAGCTTCGCGATGTGATAGCCGGGCGCCGCCTTGCCGCCGAAAATGAAGGTTCGCGGCTGCATGTCGAAGCTGGAATCAGACTTCAGGCGATGATACAGGGCTATCACGTGCAGGATGTTCAGGTGCTGGCGCTTGTATTCGTGAATGCGTTTCACCTGCACATCGAACATCGAGTCGGGGTCGACCGCCACTCCAGTGCGGGCGTGGGCGATTCCCGCGAGCTCGAGCTTGTTGGAGCGTTTGATCGCGCGCCAGTCATTCTGGAAGGCCGCGTCGTCAGCGAACTTTTCCAGATCGCTCAGCCGCGCGAGATCCTTGATCCAGCCATCGCCGATGGCATCGCAGATCAATTCTGACAGACGCGGGTTGGTCAACGCCAACCACCGTCGGGGCGTGACACCGTTGGTCTTGTTGCTGAACTTGCCGGGCCACAGCTCGTAGAAATCCTTGAGTACGTCCTGCTTCAGCAGCTCGGTATGCAGGTCGGCGACACCGTTGATCGCGTGACTGCCAACACAGGCCAGATGCGCCATGCGCACGTAGCGGCCGCCGCTCTCGTCGATGAGCGACAAGCGCGCAACCCGGGCGTCGTCGCCGAAGTAGCGGATGCGCATGGCATCCAGAAATCTCGCGTTGATCTCGTAAATGATCTCCAGATGGCGCGGCAGCACCTTGGCGAATACCGAGATTGGCCAGCGCTCCAGAGCTTCCGGAAGCAACGTGTGATTGGTGTAGGCAAAAGTCTGTTGCGTGATGTCCCACGCTTCATTCCACTCCATTCCGTTCTCGTCAACAAACAGACGCATCAGCTCAGCGACGGCGATGGAGGGGTGGGTATCGTTCAGCTGTACGGCGAACTTCTCGTGGAAGCGCGCGAGAGGAATCTGCTGAACCTTCAGGATGCGCAGCATGTCCTGCAGCGAGCAGCACACGAAGAAGTATTGCTGCTCCAGCCGCAGCTCCTTGCCCTGGATGGCCTCATCGTTCGGGTAAAGGACCTTGGTGACGTTCTCGGAAACGACCTTCTGGTTGACGGCGCCGTAGTAATCGCCGCGGTTGAAGGTGGAGAAATCGAACGACTCGGGCGCTTCGGCGCGCCACAGGCGCAATGTGTTGGCGGTATTGACCTTGTAGCCCAAAATGGGTGTGTCGTAGGGAACACCGTTGACGATCCGGTTAGGTATCCAGCGGATCCGCAGCCGGCCCTGGTGATCGGTGTACTTGTCCGTGTGGCCGCCGAGTTTGACTTCCACGGCCCACTCGGGCCGCGGCAGCTCCCAGGCATTGCCGAAGCGCAGCCACTTGTCGGTTTTCTCGATCTGCCAGCCGTCGGCGATCTCCTGTTGGAAAATGCCGAATTCGTAGCGGATTCCGTAACCCAACGACGGGATTTCCAGGCTCGCCATCGAATCGAGGAAGCAGGCGGCGAGCCTTCCCAGGCCGCCGTTGCCGAGGCCGGGCTCGTCTTCGCACTCGATCAACTCGTCGACGTCCAGGCCCAGCTCGCGAACGGCCTGGCGGACTTCCTCGGTGATCCCGAGGTTCAACAGGTTGTTGCCCAGGTGAGGGCCCATCAGAAATTCGGCGGATAGATACGCAACAGTGCGCGAGCCGAGACTCGTATAGGCTTCGGCCGTGCTGATCCACCGGTGCAGCATGCGATCCCGCACGGTGTACGCCAGGGCCATGTAGTAGTCATGCCGTGTGGCCAGGGCCGGGGTTTTTCCCTGCACGCAGAACAGGTTGTCGAGGAAGTCCTGCTTGAACGCTTCCTTGCCCATCGCGACCCGTTCGTCCTCGGTCTTCGGGTCCGTGCCTCGCCGGTACTGGATTTGCGCGTTCATTATCTTGTTTGCCTCATCGGGATCGGACGCATCCGCCCCCTGTAGATGCCCCTTCAGCATACTCGATGAGGCTCCTGGCCTGCACCCGCTGGGGCAGACGGAAAACTTAGCGCACGCGCTGAAATGGTGCAGTGATCCGCCGCACTGATCGGATCATTCGAGGGTGGGCGCGGCGGTGGATTCACGCCGGATCAACTTGTACGGCAGCCGAACGATTTTTGGCCCTTCGCTGCTCTTCAGGGACTGCAGCAGCAGGCCGGTCGCGCAGAACGCGAGGTCGTAGCTGGGTTGGTGGACGGTCGTCAGGCGCGGCCAGACGATTCGAGCGATATAGGTGTCGTCGAATCCCGCAACCGACAGGCGCTGAGGCACGGGGATGGCGAGCTCGTGAGCGGCAAGCAGGACCCCGGCGGCCATGTCATCGTTGCTGGCAAAGACTGCAGTCGGCGGATCCGGCAGGCTCAACAGCTCCCGCGCGGCCTCGAGGCCGGACTCAAACACGAAGTAGCCTTGCTTCACATAGGCGGCATCGAAGGCGATCCGGTGGTCTTCCAGCGCGGCGCGAAACCCGCGCAGCCGCAGGCTGCTCGCGAAGTGGGTGGGATGTCCCATGATGAAGCCGATGCGCCGGTGGCCGCACTGGATCAGATGCTCAGTCATCTCCCGCGCCGCGCCTTCGTCATCCATATCAACATACGGGGAGGCGTGTTTGAGATCGTCGGGCGCTATCCGCACGAAGGGCAGCTTGCGCTGATCGAGCGCTGCGATCAGGTCGGCGGACTGTGACAAGGGCGGCGAGACCACCAGGCCATCGACATGAGTCTGATCGATCAGCCCGATGACATCGCGGGTCAACTCGCTGCCGCGGCCACTGCATTGGTGCACGAACAGCCGGAACTTTTCCTGCCGGCAGCGGGCCATGGCGCCATGTTGCAGCTCCACCAGGTAGTTGGCGCTCGGGTTCTCGTATATCAGTCCAATGAGATAGGAGCGCCTGCCCGCCAGGCTGCGCGCCGACAGGCTCGGTTGAAACTGCAGCATTTCGGCGGCGGCCAGCACCCGCGCACGGGTCTCGGGTCGGACATTCGGCTCGTCGTTCAGGACTCGCGAGACAGTCTTGATCGCAACCCCGGCCGCCTTGGCTACGTCATGGATGGTTTTCCTGGTCACGTTGACCTCAGGGCGTGCACGAGATCAGCGCGTCCGCACCGGACTCCAGCCGGACGTTGGCCACGCTCACGGCGAACTGTCCCGTGGAGCTCAGCTCGAAAGGTTGCGTGATGGCCTCCATGCGCGCACCGGTGTTCGCGAAACATGCCAGTGGCACTTTCACATGGCTCCATTCCCCGGCCCGGGTGGTGTTGGCGAACGTCTTTGTCAGATCGACGGCCCCCTTACAGTCCGGGCCGCACTGCATCTGCAGCACTACGTTCGATGTGGGGGCCTGATCTACCCGGTAGTCGAATCCCACGGACAGTTGGCCGTTGGTTTCGCGTTGCAGGTTGATCGGCGCCTTTGAGGCCAGACCCACCGAGGTCGCGGCCTTTGCATTCCAGCGGATCTGCCGCGCGTCTTCCTGCACAGTTCGATCGGTTGCGGACATCCGCACGCTACCAACTACTCCGACCCCGCTTGGCACGGCTGTCGAGTGTGCGTCTTCGCTCACGGTCCAATCCCAGCCCGATCCCGGTTTGCCCGCCGCAAAGAATACCTTGCTGTCGGTCACCGCCGAGACAGGCGTGCTGCCGCCCTCCGCCAGTTTGCGCAGGTTGCCGTTGGCTGCGTATGTCAACCCATAACCGTATGCAAACAGCGGTTTGACACCGTCGCCACGGTTCACGGCCGTCTGTTGTGGAGTCAGGGGCCAGGAAAACGATAGTTTGCCATGGAAGTCATGCGGGACGGATCCGTCCGGCGCCCTGAAGATCACATCCGCAATACCGCCGCCCTCGGCGCCTGGCAGCCACGCAGCGACGAACGCATCGGATGCATTGATGTGCGAGTTGACCCACAGCGGCCGACCGGAGAGGAAGATTGCGACGACCGGCACGCCCTGCCCATGCAGTCTGCGCAGCAACTCCAGATCCGACCTGTCGCCCGGGTTGTACTCGAGCGAGCCAATGTCGCCCTGGAATTCGGCGTACGGATTTTCTCCGAACACGACGATGGCTACGTCGGGCCGGGTCTTGTAGTTGCCGGTGGCATTGAGCTCGGCACTGCCGCCAGCGGCCTGAACGGCAGTCAGGATGCCGGCGAAAATGCTTTCGGCGTGCGGGAAATTCATGTTGGTGACGCCCGTGCCTTGCCACGTGATCGTCCAGCCACCACTCTGTTTACCAATGCTGTTGGCGCCGTCCCCAGCAACGAGCACGTGTTGCGCGGGCTTCAGGGGAAGCAGATGGTTCGCATTCTTGAGCAGCACCAGCGACTCTCGCACCGCGCGGCGTGCTATGGCCCGATGCTCGGGCGCCCCCAGTAACTCAAAGTTGCCGGCCAGTGGCCGAGACGAAGGTCTTCCCTCATCCAGTAGATGCGCGCGCAACTTCACGCGCAGAATGCGGCGATCCGCGTCCTCGATGCGTGGCATGGGAATCTCTCCCGAGCGGACCTGCGCCACCGTGTTGGCATACAGTTGTTTCCAGCTGTCGGGAGCCATGATCACGTCCACGCCGGCATTGATCGCAGCCGCGCAGCTGATATTCGTGCAGCCCGGTACCTGGCCGTGGCCATTCCAATCTCCGACCACCAGGCCATCGAAATGCAGCCGCTGTTTCAACACATCGGTCAGCAGCTCGTGATTGCCATGCATCTTGAGGCCTTGCCAGCTGGAGAAAGAGGCCATCACGGCCTGCACCCCAGCGCCCAACGCGGGCGGATAGCCGGCAAAATGGATGTCGCGCAATTCGATTTCGCTCGCGCGATTGTCGCCCTGATCGCGCCCGCCGGTGCCCCCGTCGCCCACGAAGTGCTTGGCGGTGGCGATGACGTGGGTTGAGTCCAGAAACTGCGGCGTGCCGGGACTGCCCTGCAGACCCAGAACCATCTGTGCCGCGTATTCGCGGACTATCTGCGGATCTTCCGAGTAGCTTTCATAGGTTCTTCCCCAGCGATCGTCGCGTACGACCGCCAGTGTGGGCCCGAATGTCCAGTCCATCCCGGTCACGCGAACCTCGCGCGCCGTAACCTCGCCAATCTGACGAATTAGCTCCGGATCGTGTGCGGCTCCTAACCCGATGTTATGCGGGAATATCGTTGCCCCAACGACGTTGTTGTGACCGTGCACGGCATCCGTTCCCCACATCGTCGGAATGGGATGGGCGCCGTGCAAGGGATCCATCGACGCGTCATAGAACCGATCGGCGAGCGTCAGCCACTCACTCGGTGGGGCAAATTCGTTGTTGTCAGGTGAAGAACTGCCGCCGTTCAGAATCGAGCCGAGGGGATAGTGGCGAAGGTCATCGGGTGTGAGGCTGCCAATGTCGGCCTGGATGAGTTGGCCGACTTTCTGCTCGAGCGTCATGTCGCCAAGCAGGCTGCTGATGCGCGCTTCGAGGACAGGATCCGGCGGCAGGGCGGGCGGTCTCTGCGGCCACACAGCGGGATGGACGGTAGCCGTGGACTGCGCGGCCAGATCGACACCAGACAGCAACGGACTCCCCACAACCAGTCCCAAAACCATTTTTATTGCGAGCCGTATGCATCTGCGTTCCATGGAACCCCACGCGCGCCTGCGGATCGGGCGGCACTTTGGGGCGAGGATCACACGGCCATGACAGCGCTGTCAACGAAAGGTCATTCCCTATGCTGGAGCACACAAGACTTTCTCATTCCCCGGACGGATTACAGGCTAAGCGCGCCGTAGACTCGGTGGCGAACTTCAGCGATCTGCCGGATCTGCTGCTCGTCGAGCGCACTCGCGGGCGGGATACCCGTGCGTTCGAGACTCTCATGCGCCGTTACAACCGGCGGTTGTACCGGATCGCGCGCAGCATCCTGAGCAATGATGACGCGGCCGAAGAGGCTGTGCGAGCGGCGTATTTTCGCGCTTTTGCGAATCTTGACCGCTACGAGCCAGCCGGAAAATTCGGCGCCTGGCTGGCGCGGCTTGCATTCAACGAGGCGCTGGCATTGCGCCGGCATTCGCCAGCAACACCGCTAACGGCGGTCCCATCGGCGGCGGTGGATGGCGCCGATGTGGTCGCCACTCGGCAGCAACTGGAAGACGCCATCGATGCGTTGCCGGAGGTGTTTCGTACTGTGCTGGTGTTGCGCATCGTCGAGGATCTCAGCGGCGTCGAGGTTGCCGTCTGTCTCGGCTTGAACGAGACGACCGTACGCACGCGTCTCTACCGGGCTCAGCAGAGACTCAAGATGGATGTGGCTCGCCAGTTGCGCGCAGAGCCGTTCAACATCTTCGAGCTCACGCCGGAGCGCTGCGACCGGATCGTGGCGCAGGTGTTCGCGAAACTGCATACCACGACACCGGCGGTTTCAGAATCCCGGTGAGGCGGCGCGTTTTCGATGCGCCGCTTAGCGGCGTATCGTGCCCCCGCGATCCGCGATCCGCGATCCGCGAGGATGAGGCACACTGCCGGCCTGATCTGTGCGGGCGCCGGGGATGGTTGGGCTGCCCGGGTGTGTTTGGGCTCCTTGAACATTTGCGGATAGTGGCTCTATCGCGCGGCTAGCGTGCAGGTATCATGCGCCGCCTATGCGTTCCCGTACCCGCCTGGTGACAGCGGTTCTGTCACTCTTCGCTGCCGGCCTATCCATTGCACCGGCGCTGGCCGCCTCTTCAGAAGACCCCGCAGCTGACCCCCGCCTCCAGACCGTCGCGGAGCAGTCGCATTTCTTACGAACCGGTCGGTACGACGAAGTCGCGCGACTCTGTGCAGCCTACGAGCGCACATGGCGAGATGCTGTTCGCTGCACACAGTTCGGCCGCACACCCGAGGGCCGGCCCATGTACGTGCTCACGGTGTCACGTGCCGGCGCTCTGACCCCCGAACAGGCGCGAAAGCAACACCTGCCGGTGATGTTGATGCAGGGTGGCATCCACTCCGGCGAAATTGATGGCAAGGATGCAGGTTTCCTTGCCTTGCGCGAGTTGCTCAATAACGCTGCATCAGCGTCCGGGGAGGCCGGGGCGGACGCGCTGAAGTCCTTCGTGCTCGTGTTCGTGCCGGTGTTCAATGTCGACGGTCATGAGCGGTTTGGTCACTGGAATCGCCCCAACCAGGTGGGGCCGGAAGAGATGGGCTGGCGCGCCACCGGCCAGAACTTCAATCTGAATCGCGACTACATGAAGGCAGACACCCCGGAGATGCAGGCGATGCTGCGTCTGTTGGGCACGTGGGACCCAATTCTGTACGTCGACCTTCACGTCACCGATGGTGCCGAATTCCAGCATGACGTTTCAAACACCCTGGAGCCGCGCTATACAGGGGACCCGGGGCTGCACCCGGCCGGCAGTGAGCTGATCAGGGAGCTCAACGGGAAGATCGCGAAGATGGGCTCCCTGCCGCTGGATTTCTATCCGAGCTTCGTCATCGATGACGACCCGGCCTCCGGCTTCGCGGCGGGTCCGCCGCAGCCGCGTTTCTCCCACGGGTATTGGAGCCTGCACAATCGGTTCGCACTACTGGTGGAGACGCACTCCTGGAAGGACTACCCGACACGTGTGCGGGTGACACATAACATCATCGTGTCCCTTGCGCAGATGATGGCGAAGCAGGGCGCGCGCTGGCGAGCACAGCAACAGGAAGCCGATTCACGCGCGTTGCGGCTCGGCGGACAGGATGTCGCGCTGGACTTCCAGAATGGGCCGCACGTCACGATGATTGATTTCCTGGGCTACGCCTACACCCGGGAGCCATCGGCAATCTCGGGCTCGCTGGTTACACACTACGACGACAAGAAGCCCCAGGTGTGGCACATCCCGTTGAAGGATGTGGTGGTACCGAAGACTCAGGTGAAAGCGCCCGCCGGGGGGTACATCATCCCGGCGGCTAACGCGGGTTGGGTCGGCGAGAAACTGTCACTGCACGGCATCCGCTTCGAGCGCATCCTGAAGCCGCTGTCCGCTGTGCAACTCGAGACCTTCCGGGCTTCGAAGGTGGCCTATTCGAAGGCTCCTTTTGAAGGGCATATGACGATGACGTTCGAAGGCCAATGGCAACCGGAGACTCGAGCGATTCCCTCAGGCTCGCTGTTCGTACCGATCGCGCAAGCCAATGCCCGCGTGTTGGTTGCACTGCTTGAGCCGCAGGCGCCCGATTCGCTCGGTGCCTGGGGCTTCTTCAACACGGCGTTCGAGGCCAAGGAGTACATGGAGCCGTATGTCGCCGAGCAGGTGGCGCGCGAGCTGTTGGCCAAGGACTCCAAACTGGCCGCGGCGTTTACCGAGAAGCTCGCGAGCGATCCGGAGTTTGCCGCCAACCCGCAGGCGCGGTTGGATTTCTTCTACCGCCTGTCACCTTCGTGGGATGACAGGTTGAACTTGTACCCGGTGTATCGGGCGGCCGCTATAGTCCACTAGAAAAACTGGCCTACGGCCGTTTTTCGGAACAACGCCGCCGTTGCCGGCCGCAAAAGGCGCGACTTTTGCGGCCTCCGCAGTGCAGGCCTACTCCGCTTGCGCGCCGGCTCCAACGGCTACCCAGGCCAGGTCTGAGTTTGACACCGATTCGAGCTTGAATGTCTTGGCCGACGCGGCCATCCGCGTCAGTGCCTGCGCAAGCGGCATGGGAGGCTTGGTGTCCCCCTTTTTCACTTTGTGGAAGCGAACTGGATTGATACGCGCGACGACGTAGTTGCGCAGGTACGGAGATTTGAAGCCGCGCGCCTGCAACCCCGCGATGAGCTTTTTGACCTCGTTATCGATTTCCAGCAAGCGGGCCGCAAAGCCCTCCCGTTCGCGCAGGCTGACTGGCAGCGTCCGCTCGCTGAAGCGGTCCACTTTCTTCAGCAGCGCACTGTAGGCACCCCCCGCGAAGCGCGAAGACTTCTCGTACACGATGCCGAGCGTCAGAAGATCCGCGGATTCGAACTCGGCCGTGAATTGCGATTCTTTCGAGGTGGCCTGCTGTTTTGCCAGGCTGCGGGCCATGCGAATGACTTCGAGGCTGCGGTCGCGCAGGTTGTGGGCTTTCTCGGTGTTGAGGGCAAGAATGCGATAGGCCAGCTTGTCATTGGGCGAGATCAGCGCAGTGATTTGCTTGAGGCCAAGCACCTTGGCCGCCGCGAGACGGTGCCTGCCGTTGGGTGTCCACAGACGCCCATCCTCGCCCCGTACCACGATGAGCGGATCCAGAAACGCTGCGGTCTCGTCAATCTTCAAAGCCAGTCGCTTCGCATGCGTAGGGGACAGATCACGCTGGAAAGGCGTCGGCTGCACAGCACTCAGGGGCAGGGATGCCAGCATCAGAGGCCGGCCTCCGAGCGGTTCGCGGTACGCGCCTATGAGCGCGCCCCCTGCGTTTCTTACGAGCGCGGCGACTTCACTGATCTCCGGATTGTCCATCGCGATCGCGACGTCCGCTGCGTCCAAGCCCCGGGCACTGCGGCCAGGTGCCAGCTTGCCGCGGGGACGTTTGGTTGCCGCGCCTTTCGCCGCGCTCTTTTTCGCGCGCTTGCCGGACTTCGCCTCGGCATCAGCACCGTCGCCGGCCGAGCCTTTCGATTTTCGAGTTGCCATACCCCAAGTATCCCTTCCTGTACCAAAACCTCGCTACTTTTCAGTGGCTGCGCCCCACGCCTTGAAGGGATCGCCAAAGGCGACCCGCGAAGCGTAGCGGCGCGTCGCGCCGCCCGAAACCGTGCTCTATGGGCGCCGGCTCCGGCGCGCGTCATATGCGAAACTAAACGGCCTGGTATGAATACCCGCCTCGAAACACTGACCCGCGCTGGAAGTCTTCCCGCGCAACGAATTGACGCTGCTGGACACGCTCACGTTGACCAGCGGGCGGTGCTCGCGCTCGCCTTGCCTCTCATGGCGAATGCGGCAATTCAGATCATCCTGAACCTGACAGATATGTGGTTCATCGGTCACATCTCGACGACCGCATTGGCGGGAGTCGCCGCGGTGCAATGGCTCGTTCTGGTGGCCGTGTTGATTCTCGGTGGGGTCGCGTCAGCGGTACAGACGATTGCCGCGCAATCTTATGGAGCGCGCCGCTACGCGCGCGCGTCGCAATCAGTGTGGATTGCCTTGTGGGCAACGCTGGGCGCCGCACCCTTGTTTGTGGCTGTCGGTGCTTCGGGTCACCTGATGCTCGCGCCTTTCGGCTTCAGTCCCGAGATCGAGCAACTCGCCACATCCTTCTGGTTTCCACGTGTTGGAGGCGCTGCATTCGGGGTTGCTGCCTGGGGCATGCTGGGATTTTTCAATGGGATCGGGCGCCCGCGCATCACACTGGTCATCACTCTGGCGACCACGCTGGCCAATGTGCTGTTCAACGAAGTATTCATCTTCCATCTCGGCTGGGGAGTTGCGGGATCCGGTTGGGCCACGACCGCCGCACAGGCGCTGGGTCTTGTGCTGTGTATCGCGATCTTCGTGCAGGCGCCCTACCGGGAGAAGTTCAAATCGCATCTGACCTGGCATCCGCATTGGCCCCAGCTGCGCGAGCAGTTGAAGTTGGGTTTTCCGAGCGGCCTGCTGCCGGCAGCGGACCTGCTCGGCGTCTCGATCTTCCAGATGATGCAGGTTCGCCTGGGCACGGTGGACGGAGCCGCTACGCAGATGGCCATGATTCTGACATCCATCGCCTACATGCCGGGCTTTGGTATCGGGCAGGCCGGAACCACTCTGGTGGGCCAGTCCATTGGTGCAGGCGATCGCGACTGGGGCATGCGCCTTGGCTCGCGAATCATCCTGATGACCGCGCTCTACATGGGCGGCATCGGAGTACTGCTGGCGATTGCCGGCCCGATCCTGTTGCCCTTTTTCACGCAAGCCGGTGATCCGCAAGCCTTGTCCGCGATCGCCCTCGGGGAGCGGCTGCTGTGGCTCGCGGCCATCTACCAGCTCTTCGATGGACTCAATATGGGCAGCAGCCTGTGCCTGCGGGGTGCCGGGGATGTCGTGGTCCCGGCTGCCTTGGTGATACCGGTCTCCTGGATCGTGTTCGTCCCGCTGGCGCACGCTCTGACGTTCACGCCGGAGCAGGGGTGGGTGCATTTCCTGCCGCAATTCGGCTATGGGGCCGTCGGTGGTTGGGCGGCCCTGGTCATCTATGTGCTGCTGCTGGGTGCGACAATGTGCCTGCGCTGGCGGTCGGGGGCGTGGCAGCGAATCAAGCTCTGATATTGTTGCAGCCGGTCCCCTGGTTGCCGGCGAAAGCCCCCGGAAAGGTTGAGTGAATGCCGATCGTTCGCGCCCGAGAAATCACACTCGCCGCCCTGATCCTCGTGGCGCTGGCCGGGTGCGGGAGCATAGGAAGGCTCGACCCCAATCCGGACCACTCCGTCGATATGTCGGGCAGCTGGATACTGGATCATGCCGCCAGCGATGACCCGAAGCCGGTGATCGAGAAGCTGCGGCCGAAGCCCATCAAGCATCGCTGGGATATGCCGCCCGATGACGGTCTGGGCGATGAGGGCCCTCCCGAGGGCCCAGGACAACAGGGCGGTGGGCGGGAGGGTGGCCGCTCGCGCCGGGGCGGATCTCAGGGACAGCCCCAGATCGTCTACCGCAACAACAACGATGCCTACACACATTCCACGGTCATAAAGATGTTGCAGGCGGATCTGGCGCGCGCGGAGAGTCTCACCATTCGGCAGGCGCCCGATCAATTCACGCTCGATTACGGCAGTGCCGTACGGAGCTTTACGCCCGGAGCTGTCAGTGTTGTCTCAGCGGCGTGGGGTGTGGCGGATCAAAGCTCGGGCTGGAAAGGCCGCGAGTACGTCATTCATGTCAAGCCGCAGATGGGCGTGGCCAGTGTTGAATCCTTCAGCCTCGCGGATGATGGCAAACACCTGGTGGAGGAGCTGCGTCTGGGCGGCGGCGAGTTTCCGGGAGTGAAGTTGAAACGCGTCTACAACCGTGCCGATCACCCGGTGCCGCGGGACGTGCCTACGAATGACTGAGGTGCTCGAGCGTCGATCCCACCCGGTGATCGTCGGAAGGATTAAGTAGTAAGAGCCGCTCGGCTGTGACCATTGCGGCGGCCCGATTGCCGCCGCCGAGTTGCTGTTGGATCAAACGAAACAGGCTGCGCAGCGCCGGGCGGTTTTCCTCGATGCTCCAGGGCAGCAACAGCTCGCCGGCGTCGCGGCACGTAACCTCCACCAGCGCGGCACTGCGTGTCAGCAGTGGGCAGAGCAGGAGTGCATCCACCCAGGGAGATTGCGCCTGCGAGTGCCTGCCGACCGCGGTCGCCAGGTCATCCAGAATATCGAGGCTGTCGAAAGCCTGTGGGTGCTGATGCAGGAAGTCGCACCACTGCGTCTCGATGTCCGGCGCCCACACGCGGTCCCCGCCAAAAGGCTGATCCTGGGCGGCGAATGGCTTGTCCAGCGGGAACAGCTCATGCCACAGCTGTTGAATCGCGAGCAGCTCCGGTGGTGCTGCCAGGGCAAAGCGCGCCGGTGTGGCTGTTGGTATCAACCGGTGACGCACCGGTTCCCGATCCGCAACCCGTAGCAGCCAGTCCCGCAGCCGTCCGCCCGCTCCCTGTACTTTGTATGTGACCGGGTCGAGCGGATTGATGGACATTCGGCTCAGGAATTCAATTCGTGGATCATCCTCTGGGACTGCGTGGCTGGCGAGAGTGTTTGCCCATTCGCGCGCGCGTTGCTTCGCTTCTTCCGTGCGATGTCCGGCGACGAGCAACTCCACCTCCAGCACGCAGATCTCATCCGCTTGCGGGTTGTCGTATTGCGCATTCCGGAATGCACTCCACGCGCCATCACTGTCCGCGCGGTCCATGTAAATGGTGGCGAGTCTTTGCCAGGCCTCGGAGCGCAAGGGTGAACGCGGCGCCCGTTCTGTCGTTTCGCGTAACAGCTTGAGCTTCCGGCGCGCTCCGTCGGTGGACATGCCATACGCTTCGCACAGAAGGTGAAGGAGGATGGCAGTGTCCTCATCGTGATAGCGCTCGGGCGCGGCGAGCCTGGGCTCGAGTGCCGCGATTACCTCGGCGCTGCGATGCATTTCCAGAAGATGAGCCGCGAACTCGATGAGCGCGCCGCGCGGAATCCGACTGCTCGACAGCAGCTCATCGCGCTCGGCCTGCGGTATGTTGGCCAGTACATAGGGCCACAGCACCTCTTGTGTCAGAGGTGGCATGAGTGGGATGGGAAGGCAGCACTCGTGGAATTTCTTTCCCGAGCCGCACGGGCAGGGATCGTTACGCCCCGGTTCGGGCATCGGCTTGCGTTTCAGTCGCCCAGGACTCATGGGCAGCGGGCAATGAGCCAACCCGTTCCACACGGCGCGTGCCCATGCAAAGGCCATGGCGCGTCCGAGGTTGGTGTCGCCGTGCAGAGGTGAATCGGGCGAGGCGTAGTTGAGCAGCCGCTCGCGCACCCAGCCGAGAAAGTCGGCCGGGTCTGCGGCCCGCAAGGCGATCCCGACCGAGTCGGGAATCAGCCGTTGGAACTCGAGGAGCCTGGGCGCTGCATTTTCCGAGTCCACTTCTCATGGCCTTGCGGCCAACTCCTTACGGGATCGAAGCGACCCCGTCCATGTAGCGACGCGCGATGCGCGCCAGGAGCCTGTCGAGGGGCTCCTAACCTCGCGAAGCTGCCGCTTTCGAAGCCAGAGCTTCAATCCGTGCCCAGTCACGCGCGGCAAGTGCGTCGGCCGGGCTGAGCCACGAGCCGCCGGCGCACAGCACATTGGGCAGCTCAAGATACGACCTGACGGTGTCCTGTGAAATGCCCCCTGTAGGGCAGAAGCGCGCGTCGGGGAAAGGGCCCGCGAATGACTTGAGCATCGCAATACCGCCCGCCGCTCCGGCCGGAAAGAACTTGAAGCATCGATAGCCTGCGGCAATACCCGCCATCAGTTCCGACGCGGTGGCCACAGCGGGCAGATAAGGGATGGCCGCTGTGCGGCCCGCTTCCAACAGCGCCGCCGTACACCCGGGCGAGATCGCAAAAGCCGCACCCGCCTTGGCGGCTGCTTGCAGATCCGAAACGGACAACACCGTGCCCGCACCCACGCAGATGTCAGGTTCCGCGCGAGCGATTGCTTCGATCGCCTTTAACGCCGCCGGGGTACGCAACGTGACCTCGATGACCCGAATGCCGCCACGGACAAAGGCTCGGGCCAAGTCGGCCGCGATACCCGCATCTTCGATGGTCACCACCGGCATCACCGGTGATAACCGCAGAAACTCTTCGATCCCGCCTCGTGTCATTCGTCAGCGCCTCACCGTAAAACCCGTATCGCGCAGCAGACTCTGCACCTCGGCAATACCGACCAGATTGAAGTCGCCGGGGATGGAATGCTTCAGACAGGCTGCGGCCATTCCGAAGTCAACGCAATCCTGATCATTCATCTGCGTACGCACGCCGTGAAGTATGCCTGCTGCAAACGCATCTCCGCTGCCAATGCGATCGATGATTCGACCGATTGCGTAGGTGCGCGTGGTGTGCAATCCCTCGCGCGTCAGCAGCGCCGCGGACAAGTCGTGCTCATCCACGCTGCGCTGGACGCGGACCGTCGTGGCGATACGCTTCAAGCGGCCGAACGTTTCGAGCGCATGTGTGCCCGCGGCCCGGAATTGATCCGCGGCGGGAACGTCATCGAAGCTACGGCCCAGGATCAGAGCAATATCCCGCTGTTCTGCAAACAGCAGATCCGCGTGGTCCACGAGCTCCCGCAGTATGGGGCGCGCATCGCCGTGCCAGCGTTCCCAAAGTTTCGCCCGGTAGTTGCAGTCAAAAGAGACGGCAACGCCCAGGGAACGTGCCGCGCGCGCAGCCCGCAACGCAGCCTCGGCGGCCTGAGGACCGACCGCGGGCGTGATTCCCGACAGGTGCAGCCAGCTGACCTCAGCCAGCACCGTGTTCCAGTCGATGAGCTCCGGGGGTGCCAGGGCGAACGCCGATCCCTCGCGGTCATACAGAACTTCGGAAGGGCGGTGGCCAGCCCCGACTGTTAAAAAATACAGTCCCATCCGTCCGGGCCGGAACTGAATCGCATTCGTGCGAACGCCATAACGCCGCAACTCGCCGGCTGCCGCGTGCCCGAGCGCGTTGTCCGGCAGGACACTGACCGCCGAAGTGACATGGCCCCAGTGCGCCAAAGCCACAGCTACGTTGGCCTCCGCACCCCCGATATGTCCGACCAAAGTCCTCGATTGGAGAAGTAGTTCACTGTGCGGCGCAGCAAGACGCAGCAATATCTCGCCGAAGCAGGCCACGCCTGCTGCTTGTGTGTGGTTATTTCGCATCATCTGATATGCCTAAAAATTACGTCGTATACGTGAGCTTGTGGGCGTAACACAGGATCTGCTAGGTTAAATGCTACCGGTGTCAAAGAGGGACCATTTTTGGCACCGCCATCCCCTGCCACGTTGTGAAGATCGCGCCGGCCGCCAGCCGGCAATGATCTGTCCTGCGGGCTGAGGACGGGCGCCGGGAAGTATCTCTCATCGGGGAGACACCCTGCTACGAGCGAACAGGGAGTTCGCTCGGCGGCTGGCTGTTACCGCTACCAGACACCGGTATCAATTTTTTTTCGGTCCAAACACTTTCGTGTGGGAGATAAGGGTCATGAAGACAGGTCTGAACTCGACTAGAGCCGTAGCTACGCCGCGGTATGCGGTGCCGGTGGCGGCCGCGGTGGCCGCCATCCTGGCCGCACACGCGGGCGCTGCCCGTGCGGCTGACGAAGCACAGGGTCCGCAGGCGCAAGCGCCCGCCGTGTCGCTCGAAGAAGTGATCGTGACGGGATATCGCAAGAGCCTGAACGCGGCTCTCGACCTGAAGCGCGATTCGGTCGGCTCCGTCGACCAGATCGTCGCGGAAGATATCGCTGCATTCCCCGAATTGAACCTCGCGGAATCCATCCAGCGCATCCCTGGCATCTCGATTCAACGTGACGCAGGCGAAGGCCGCCAGATTTCCGTCCGCGGCCTGGGTCCAGCGTTCACGCGCGTTCGCATCAATGGAATGGAAGCTCTGACCACGGTCAGCACGTCCGACGCGAGCGGCGGAACAAACCGTGACCGTTCGTTCGACTTCAACGTGTTCGCTTCCGAGCTCTTCAACAACATTACCGTACACAAGACCACGTCCGCCGACATCGACGAAGGCTCGCTCGGAGCAACCGTGGACCTGCGTACGGCACGGCCTTTTGATTACAACGGCTTCACGGCCGTGGTCGGCGCCAAAGAGGACTACAACGATCTGGCCGGTACCGTGATGCCCCGCTACAGCGGGCTCATCAGCAACACGTTCTTCGATGGCAAGTTCGGAGCATTGCTGTCCGTGGCTTGGACGAAGCGTGCCATTGTTGACGACGGCACCAGCACGGTGCGTTGGATGAACGGTCAGCAGATTCAGGCCGACCTCACCAAGCCGAATCCCGGCACCATCGTGGACAGCCCGGCCAACCAATTCACGAAGTTGGGCGCGGGCTATACCGGTCCCAGCCTGGCGCAGTTGAATGCCGCCTTCCGCCCCCGTCTGCCCCGTTACGAGGAGTACCATACGGACGAGGGCCGGTTGGGCATCACCAACTCATTGCAGTTCAAGCCCACGGACAAGACGCAGATCAACTTCGACACGCTGTTCGCCGAGTTCAACCAGACGCGCGAGGAAGAGCAGCTCGAGGGCCCGAGTTTCAGCAGCACCGGGGCAACGAACGGCGGTATCAATGGAGTCGTCGTCCGTTCGGCCACCATCGACAACAACAATAACATCATTGCCGGTACCTTCGATAACGTCGACGTCCGTGCCGAGCACCGCTACGACGTCAACGATACGAAGTTCCGTCAGCACGTGTTGACCCTCGAGCAGGGCATCACAGACTCCCTGAAATTGAACGCGCAGGCCGGTTGGTCGCAGTCCATCCTGACCCAGCCGACGTCAACGACGCTGATTTGGGATATCTACGGCGTCAAGGGCTATTCGTATGACTTCGGCACCAATGCGCTGAACAACCGCCTGCCGCTGTTCACGTACGGCGATGCGAATGTGACCAATCCGAGTGCCTGGAAGCTGACCCAGATTCGTGAGCGCCCGGGCGATGTTTTCAACACCTTCACGAACTACGAGGGTGATCTCGAGTGGACCGCCTCGGATGCGATCAAAGTGAAGGCCGGTGGCGAGCTCAAGAAGTACGCCTTCAAGACGGATTTCCTGCGCCGCACGAACGAGTCGGCCATTCCGACTGCCCTCGCCGTAAACCCGGGGCAGCTCGCCAGCCTCAGCGGACTTGCCGACCTGCCGGCGGGCAGCATCAAGACCTGGGCGGTTCCCAGCATCTCGGGCGCGGAAGCGCAGGGTCTGTATGATCGGACGATCATCCCGCTGGGCATCACGGCCGGGCTCGGGAACAACTTCACGGTGATCGAGAAGGATACGAGCGGGTTCACACAGGCCGACTGGACCACAGAGGCGCTCGGCATCCCGGTCCGTGGCAGTCTGGGCGTGCGCTTCGTGCATACCGCGCAGCGCTCGCTCGGATACTCTACGGTCGCCGGTAACATTATCTATGCTCCGGTCGAGCACACCTACAATGACGTTCTGCCGTCGTTGAATGTGGTCGCGGAAGTCACTTCCGATTTCCAGGTCCGCGCCAGCGCCGCCAAGGTCATGTCCCGCGCCGGCCTTGCCAGCCTCAACCCGGGCTCGAGCGTGCAGTTCACCGGTCAGAACAAGAACGTGACCACCGGTAACCCGAACCTGGACCCCATCCGGGGCAAGGCGTACGACCTTGGGTTCGAGTGGTACTTCGCGAAGGAGTCGCTGTTGAGCTGGGCGTTCTTCTACAAGAAGATCGACTCGTTCGTGGAAACTTCGAGAACGGTCAGCAACTTCTCGGCGAGCGGCCTGCCCACCGACCAGGCGACCGCAGCCTGCGTTTCCGCGGGCAAGCCAACCGATGCCACCTGCTACGATGGCTGGACCATCAGTGTGCCGACCAACACCCCCGGCGGCAATCTGAAGGGCGCAGAGCTGAGCTACCAGCAGCCGTTCTCGTTCCTGCCGGTCCCGTTCAACAATTTCGGCACGATCCTGAACTACACGTACGTGACGTCCAACATCAAGTATGTGAATACGAACGCGGTACCTCAGGCCAATGTGCCGGTGCAGTACATCACGAATACGTTGCTGAACTTGTCGAAGAACGCGGCCAACGCCACGTTGTACTATGACAACGGAACGTGGAGCGCTCGAGTGTCGGGTGCGTATCGCAGCCCATACCTGACGGCGGTTCCGGGTGCGAACCTGAACGACATCGAAGGCACGAAGCAGACGATCAACGTCGACTTCGCGTCGAGCTGGAACGTCACGGACAGCTTCCAGCTGACGGTGGAAGCCTTGAACCTGACCAACCAGTTCCAGTACCAGTACGTGGATTCGAACGGCAACCGCGTGAACTACTATCACCAGCAGGGACGTGATTACCTGCTGGGTGCGCGGTACAAGTTCTAACTCTCGACCAACCCTTGATGGGTCTTAAAACGCCGGGATTTCTCCCGGCGTTTTTTTTTTGGCTCTGATCGCTGGTCAGCTGCCGGCAGCGAGCCCGTCGTAGGCCCGGGTGAGGGCGCTCGAGAACAACTCGTTGCCCGCCAGTGATGGGGCAAATACCATCTCCAGGGCGAGAAACATCGGCAGATCCGTCGCGGCACGGTTCTGACACGAACGGCCGATGTCATACAGCTGCTTGGCCAGCGGATCCACGACTTGTTCGCCATCGGCCGCTTTGCGGCGCACGAAATGCATCCAGGCGGCGATCGGCACGCACAGCCGGTCTATGGGCCGTCCGGCTTCCAGGTTGTCCTGCAGGGTGCCCAGCAAGCGGAAGGGCAGTTTCTGCGAGCCGTCCCAGGCAATCTGGGCGAGGGCATGACGAATCGCCGGATTGCGAAAGCGTTTGAGAATGGCCTGGATGTAGAGCGTCAGATCCAGGCCACGCGGCGCCTTGAGGGTGGGTAGTATGTCCCGCTTCATCATCGTTGCGATGAATGCGGCGAGGTCCACGTCCTCCATCGCCTGCGCCACGCTGTCGTGGCCCGCAAGCAGACCGAGGTAAGCGAGGGAGGAATGTGCGCCGTTCAACAGGCGCAGTTTGGCCCGGTCATAGGCTCCAACATCGTCGGTGACGATGACCCCGGCGCTGGCCCAATCGGGAGTGTCGCCGGCGCTACGATCCTCGATCACCCATTGCACGAAGCCTTCGCGTTGGACCGGCCAGCGATCGGTCAGGCCGAGAACTTCGGCCACCCGCTCCCGTAAAGCGTCGGTCGTTGCCGGAGTGATGCTGTCGACCATCGTGCGCGGAAAAGCGACTTTCTCTTCGATCCAGCGCGCCAGATTGCGGTCGTCAACTTCCGCAAGTTGCTGCACGGCTCTGGCGAGACGTGACCCATTATCAACGAGGTTGTCACAACTGACGATCGTCAGCGGCCCGATACCGTTCGCGCGTCTGCGGCGCAGCGCCTCGACGAGGTATCCGACCAGACTGGTGGGAGCGTGGGGCGTGCGCAGGTCGCGTCGAATATCCCCGTGCGCCATGTCGAGACTTCCGTCAGCACCGAGACAATATCCCTTCTCTGTAACCGTGATGGTCACAACGCGCGTCCGTGGAGCGCATAGCTGTTCCAACACCGTCTCGGGATCCTCCGGAGCTACCAGCGTTTGTTTCAGCGCACCGATGACCTGGTACGAAGTCGATTCGTCGAGAGCGGCGAGAGTGTACAGGCCATCCTGTGGGACCAAGGCATCACGCACGTCAGGGCTACGGAGCGAGACCGCGCAGATTCCCCACCGTGGATCGCTCGCGAGCAGCTTGTCCACGAACCATGCTTGATGGACCCGGTGAAATGCACCGGGTCCGAAATGCACGATTCCAATGTCAATCGCCTTGCGATCGTAGGCTGGCCGTTTCACCTCACGTGATGCGCGGGCGAGGTTTGCTTGCGAAAGGAATTCCACCATTACAGCACTACGCCCGTCTTCCAGATTGCAATTTCGCGCTCGTCGTTGAGCTCATTGCGGGCCGGCTTGCCGGATGCAGTCTCAATGACCAGGCGCATGAGCTCGCGCGCGGCTTCGTCCATGCTCGTGCCCTCCAGTACCTGGCCGGCGTTGAAGTCGATCCAGCGCGGTTTCTTGCGAGCCAGCGCAGAGTTGGAGGCTATCTTGAGTGTTGGCACTGGAAATCCCAGGGGTGTTCCGCGACCGGTGGTGAATAGCAGCAGGGTGGCGCCGGCTGCGACGAGCGCCGTCGAGGAGACCGCATCGTTGCCGGGAGCTTCGAGTAGTGCGAGTCCCGGCCGGCTGGCGCGCTGACCATACAGCAGGACCTGGCTGAGCGGCGCCCGGCCGCCCTTCTGCACGGCGCCGAGGGATTTCTCCTCGAGCGTGGTGATGCCGCCAGCAATGTTGCCCGGCGAGGGGTTTTCGTAGACGGGCTGGCCGTGATCCAGGAAGTATTGTTTGAAGCTGTTGACGACGGATACCACGCCTTCGAACACGTGTGCGTCCACGGCCCGGCGCATCAACAGTTGCTCCGCGCCGAATACTTCAGGGATCTCCGTGAGTATGGGTGTTCCACCCGCCGTTGAGACCTCATCGGCAATGCGGCCGACGAGCGGGTTGGCGGTGATGCCGCTGAAGCCATCCGAACCGCCGCATTTCAGGCCGATGGACAGGGTAGACAATGGGCACGGCTCACGCTCGTCGCACGCCGCGAGCTGTATCAGCTCGGCCAGAGCGGCCAGCCCAGCTTCGATCTCATCATCGCTCGCCTGGGCGTTGAAGGATTTCACCCGCGACTTGTCGTAGTCGCCGGCCTCGGCGAGTAATGTGCTCAGCTGATTGGATTCGCAACCCAACCCCACGACGAGCACGCCGCCGGCGTTGGGATGCAGGATGAGAGATGCAAGAATTCTGCGGGTGTGCGCCAGATCATCACCGAGCTGGGAGCAGCCGAACGGATGTGTCAACGCATGAATGCCATCAACATGGCCGGCGTACCGTTCGGCCCCGAGGCGCGCAATCCGTTCTGCCGTCCGTGTAACACAACCAACCGTTGTGACAACCCAGATCTCGTTGCGTGTACCAACACGCCCATTGCTCCGGCGGTAGCCCATGAACTGCTGCGGCTGTTCGAGTCCCAGCGCAGTCGCCCGCACGGGCGGCACAGGTTGGTATTCATATCGATTGAGACCCGTCAGCAGCGTTGTCAGATTCTCGGTGTGCACGAGTGAGCCGGCAGCAATGTCGTGCTTCGCCTGCCCGATCGGCCAGCCATACTTGCGCACGGGGCTGCCGGCGCCGATCTTGTGGATGGCGAGCTTATGTCCGTGCGGAATCGACTCGCGTACGTACAGTGACGTGCCGCTCGCAACGCCCGGACCGCCCAGGACAATGGTTTCGCCGGGTTCGAGTTGACGTAACGCGACGGCGACATCATCGTCCGGATCGATAAGATGGACGGCTGGTGTGAAATGACTTTGCATGGCTTCGGATAAGAGGGCTCGGCGCGAGAAAGTTGCGCACTGCAACGCTCTTCTGCGGGAAACCGGTGTCATTTAAAGGGGCCGCTCCTCTTTTGTCCAGCCCCGGGTTGGCGCGTACACTGCGTCGGCCTTTGCACTGACGGCACTACGAGCATGCCCAAAACAAGAACATCCGGCACCACAGTGCCTGCGCCTGATTTGGCGGCGTTGAAGGCAGCCGGGAGCACTCCAGGTCGCAGAGCGACCATCAACGACATCGCGCGGCTCGCCAACGTTTCGAAGAAAACCGTTTCGCGGGTGATCAACCAGTCTCCTTTCGTCAAGGATGCGACCCGAGCCAAGATCGATGCAGTCATTCAGCAGATCGGTTACGCGCCCGATCCGCAGGCGCGCGGCCTTGCATTCCGGCGTTCGTTTCTGATCGGGTTGATCTATGACAACCCCAACGCGCAGTACATTGTGAACATTCAGGACGGCGTTCTCGATGCCCTGCGCGGCTCAGGGTTTGAGCTGGTCGTGCACCCGTGCGACCGGTTGAACGAGGACTTCCTGCCGGGTATCCGTCGTTTCATCGAAAGACAGAAACTGCACGGCGTGGTCCTGTTGCCGCCCATTTCCGAAGACCAGACGCTGGCACAGGCGCTGCGCGAGATCGACTGCCAGTACGTCCGCGTGGCATCGGTGCGCCTCGACAATACATCGCGTGCAATCTTATGTAACGACCGCGAAGCGACCACCGAGGCCGCGAATTACCTCGAGGCGCTGGGCCATCGGCGGATAGGGCTGATCGCCGGCCCGCCGCAGTACCGGTCTGCTCACGAGCGGGTACAGGGGTTCACTACCGCGCTCGAAGCACGCGGTTTGACCATTCCGCCCGAGATGATCGTCGAAGGCGCGTACACGTTCGACTCAGGTGTCGCCTGCGCAGAGGCGCTCCTGGCGCGCAGGCCACGGCCTACGGCGATCTTTGCCTGCAACGATGAGATGGCAGCGGGAGTGTACAAAGCGGCGTACCGCCTCGGGATATCCATCCCAGAGGAGCTCTCCGTGGTGGGTTTCGATGACAGCCCACTCGCGACGCGCCTGTCGCCTTCATTGACCACCATCCGCATGCCCATCCGGGACATGGGGAGGCTGGCGGCTGCCAAGCTGATACCAGTCAAGGTACCGGACGAGGTGGACACCGCAATCGTCACCCGGGTGACACTTCATCTGATCGTGCGCGACTCTTCCCAAGCTCCGAAACCCTAGAGAACGCCGGAATTGAGCGGTCCGTCGCGGATGCAACGGCAGCGTGCAGTGCAGCGGATGACACCGGTTACCATGGAGCCGTCCGGCGCGGTATGATTCTCACCAAGCTATGCCAAAGAAACTGGTTCTGCATGCTGACCGGCTGTTTCCAGCCGACCCGGCCATTCGCGCAATCGCGCGCCGCCTGTATGGGGCCGTTCAGGATCTGCCGATCATCAGCCCGCATGGGCACACCGATCCGGCCTGGTTCGCGGACAATGAGTGCTTCGGCAACGCTGCCGAGCTGCTCCTGGCGCCCGATCATTATCTTTATCGGATGCTGTACAGCCAGGGCGTTGCCCTGGCCAGTCTCGGCGTCCCAAGCCGCAAAGGTCCTTCCGAGGCTAATCCCAGGGAAGCCTGGCGCCTGTTCGCCCGCAACTTCCATCTGTTCCGGGGAACGCCCTCAGCGTTGTGGCTGAACCATGTCTTCAGCGTCGTGTTTGGGCTCGATGTCGTGCTCGAGGAGAAGACTGCCGATCATTACTTCGATGCGATCGGCGCCGGCTTACACACGGAGGCCTTCAGGCCGCGGGCGCTCTTCGAGAGATTCAACATCGAGGTGCTGGCGACCACCGAGTCGCCATTGGATCAGCTTCTTCAGCACCGCAAAATTCAGGAGAGCGGCTGGCGCGGCCGAGTCATCACGACCTACCGTCCCGATGCGGTGATCGACCCGGAGCACGAACTGTTTCGGGCGGCGCTGAGCGAATTCGGTGAGCTGACCCATGAGGACATTCACAGCTGGAGCGGATATCTCAACGCGCACCGGCTGCGTCGTGCTGAGTTTGCGCGGGCCGGTGCTACTGCGACGGATCACGGCCATCCAACAGCGCGCACCGCGGACCTGGGCACAGCAGAATGCGAGCGCCTGTTCGCGCGCATAGTCTCCGGCCAGTTCACGCCGGACGAGGCGGAGTTGTTCCGGGCGCAAATGCTGCTGGAAATGGCGCGTATGAGCCTCGACGACGGCTTGGTCATGCAGATTCACCCGGGCGCGTGCAGAAATCACAACCGCTGGCTGTTCGAGCAGTACGGCCGCGACAAAGGTGCAGACATTCCGATGCGCACCGAGTATGTCAGCGCACTGAAGCCGCTGCTCGACCGCTTCGGTAATGATGCGCGGCTGGCCATCATCCTCTTCACGTTGGACGAGACCACGTACAGCCGGGAGCTCGCGCCGCTGGCAGGTCACTATCCTGTGCTGAAGCTCGGCCCCGCCTGGTGGTTCCATGACAGCCCCGAAGGGATGCTGCGTTTCCGCGAGCAAACGACGGAAACCGCCGGCTTCTACAACACTGTTGGTTTTAACGACGACACACGCGCGTTCCTGTCCATTCCCGCCCGTCACGATGTTGCGCGCCGGGTGGATTGCTCGTTCCTCGCGCGCCTGGTGGCCGAGCATCGGATCGACGAGGACGATGCGGCCCGGGTGGCGGAGGATCTGGCCTATCGGCTGCCGAAGGCCGCTTACCGACTCTGACTCGCTGCCAGTTGCAGACTGATTGCCCCCTTGCAGACTGGTTGCCCAATTCTCACTGATTGAAATAGCACGGCACTGGAGATACCCATGCAGGTCAAGGTTTTACAAGCTACGCATCCCGACATGATCGTCGGGCTGAGCACGGAGAAACTGCGCAGCTACTATCTGCTCACGGACATGTTCGCCCCCGACGAGATCCGGCTGAATTACAGCCACGTCGAGCGGCTGATCGCCGGAGGGGCCACGCCTGCTCACAAGCCTTTGAAGCTCGAGCCTGTGAAGGAAGCCGGTTCGAATCCGTTTCTCGCGCGCCGCGAGCTGGGTGTGATCAACATCGGCGGACCCGGCAAGATTACCGTGGACGGGCGGGCTTATCCGCTGAAGCCCCGCGATGGGCTGTATGTCGCCATGGGGAGCGCGGACGTGGTCTTCGAGTCGGCAGACGCGGCGAATCCCGCGAAGTTCTATCTCGTGAGTGCCTCGGCGCACGCGCGCTTCGACACGGTCAAGATCTCGATCGACGAAGCGAAGCCGATGAAGCTCGGCACCCAGGATACGTCCAACCAGCGCACCATCTACCAGTACATCCACCCGGATGTAGCCAGATCCTCGCAGCTGCTGTTGGGTTTGACCTCGCTCGAGGCGGGGAGCATCTGGAACACGATGCCTTGCCATCTGCATGACCGGCGCTCGGAGACGTACTTCTATTTCGACATGAAACCGGATGACCGCGTGTTTCATTTCATGGGACAGCCTGCCGAGACACGCCACATTGTGGTGGCGAACGAGCAGGCGGTGGTCTCGCCGCCGTGGTCGATTCACATGGGCGCGGGCACGAGCCGCTATTCCTTCATCTGGGCCATGGCCGGCGACAACCAGGACTACAAGGATATGGATCCGGTCCCGACGCCGACACTGCGATGAGTCACTCGGACCTCTTTTCGCTGGTGGGGCGCACGGCGCTCGTCACTGGTGCAAACACCGGCATCGGGCAGGGAATCGCTGTTGCTCTGGCGAGCGTCGGCGCGGATATCGTTGCGGTCGGCCGGTCAGCGCCGGACGAGACGGCTACGTTGGTTCGCGCCGCCGGGCGCCGCTTTCACAGCATCGAAGCTGACTTGGGCTCCGCCTCACATGCGGGCGAGATTGTTCAGCAGGCCATCGAGCATTTCGGCGCCGTGGACATTCTCGTCAACAACGCCGGGATCATCCGGCGCAACGAGGCACTGGAGTTCTCCGAGAGCGATTGGGACGCCGTCATGAACGTCAACCTAAAGACGGCGTTCTTCCTATCTCAGGCAGCAGCTCGACACATGCTCAAGCTGGGGCGCGGCGGCAAGATTATCAATATTGCCTCAATGCTCTCGTTCCAGGGTGGTGTTCGGGTCGTCTCGTATACCGCCAGCAAAAGCGGCATTGCCGGGATGACGCGAATCCTCGCCAACGAATGGGCGGCGAAGGGAATCAACGTCAACGCCATCGCGCCTGGTTATATAGCAACCAACAATACGACCGCGCTGCGTAACGATGAGACGCGCAATCGCGAGATCCTCGGACGTATTCCTGCCGGCCGCTGGGGCAAGCCCGATGACCTTGCGGGTGCAACGATTTTTCTGGCGTCGCGCGCCTCGGACTATGTGCACGGCACCATCCTTCCGGTTGATGGGGGATGGCTCGCCCGCTAACCGGGCCGACCGCCTTACCGCAGCGGGCTGCGCGTTCAGCCCGCTGCTCAGTTGCCGCCCACAGGCTCAGCCCGCGAGTTGATCGTCTCCGGCACGATCCGCCTGCCCGGCGGTGCTGTGTTGCACCTTGCTTCGGTGCAGCGCGGTCAACGTACTTACGTTCACTTTCTCCACCGCATCCTCGACAGCGCGATCGAAGCACTGCTGATACGCGGAGTATATGGCCAGGTCGCGGATGTCGGGCTCGCGGCAAACCATCTTGGCGGCCCGCTGAATGTGCAGGTAGAGCGCCTTCGCAGCTTCGGGTTGTACTACGTCGGCGGCCGCATAACTGACACCTATTGAGTCAGTGACACGTATCGGGTCATTGACACGTACCGTATCGCCGGCTCGCTCAGCTGCCATCGCGCTTGTTGCCATGAACGCGGCTGTGCAAAACAGTGCAGTCATCAATGGCGCCGCGGTTCGACCGGGTTTGCGATTCATGTGGCTCATCACTCTCTCCTAATTACACGCACAGCGTGTGTACCTTTCGATTCGATTCACGCTCGTTGCATTGATCGTCATGGGTATAGATGCGGCACCGGTCGATTAGGTTTGCTCATCCGGTCGTGACAGGACGGCGCTTTGGCTCACCTGCGACGAACCGTCGCGTAGAATGGGTGAAGTGAAAAGGCCAAAAGCACGCGAGCTGGACTCGCTCACCCGGCGAATAGCCGACCTCGACCCGAGCAGCATCGACTCGCTCTACGGGCTCGAGCCCGTATACGAGCCCGGAAAGGGACTCCCGGGGCTGCTGCCGGAGGAATTTGTTGCAGTTCAATGTCCGTATTGCGGCGAACGGTTGGAAACTCGCGTTGACCTGACGGCCGATGAGCCCTCGTATATCGAGGATTGCCAGGTCTGCTGCCGTCCCATCGAATTCAGCCTCGAGCGCGCAGACAGTGGCGCGCTGCTGGCCGTCAAGGTGCAGCGGGTAGACTAGGCGGCACTGTCTCAAGACAGCTCCTGTAGCTCCTGCGCTTTCATCCATGCACCAACGGTCGTTGCGCACAGTCCTGCTGATCCAGGCGATCGAAGAGACCGATCGCCTGGGGGAAGTGATTCCGCTCGCCGATCGCGCGGACGCCTCGCGGGCCGTGGTGCGCGACTCATCCAAGTTGTCCGAGGCTCGGCTGCGAGCGGCCGACGCGCAGCCGCCCGGACAAGCTCAGGCGTCAGCGCTACTTTCGTCGCAGACGGAAACCTTCCTGGTGCGCCGCGCCGAGCGCCTGCTCGATCGGCTGCGCACGCGCTCCCCCGCCGTCGTGCACATTCTCGCTCTCGCAGGCGGTGTCACCTGGCTTGGGCGTTTCGTCCTGCTGCTGGCCATAGCGGCGGGCGTGTCGCTCTCCGCCCTCGACGGCAGCCGCCGTATCAACATCCTGGCTTTTCCCCTCATCGGACTCATCGCCTGGAACCTGTTCGTCTACGTTGTTTTGTTCGTGACCTGGATCCGGACCCGGGGCCGCCATTCCACTGGATTCTGGTCGGCAGCCATGTACGAACGTTGGATTGCCGGCCGCATCGAATCTCTGATGCGGCACTCCACCCGTTATAACGTGCCGCTCTCGACGGGCTTGCGGCGATTCGCCGCGGAATGGGGCGCGCTCTCCCGGGCGACATTGTTCCTGCGGGCAAAACGGCTGCTGCACCTGGCGGCAGCGCTACTGGCAATCGGGCTCATCATCGGCCTGTATGTGCGCGGAATTGGGCTGCGCTACGAAGCCGGTTGGGAAAGTACTTTTCTGGGTCCACGGAGCGCGTACGCGCTGGTATCTGTGATGTACGGGCCAGCTTCTGCTCTGTCGGGCCTATCTCACGGAACACCCGACGAAATCGCGCAGCTGCGCTGGACTGCTACCGGAGGCGGTGGCGATGCCGCATCCTGGATTCATCTGATCGCCATTACTGCGGGGCTGTACATCGTCTTACCCCGTCTGCTTGCGGCAGGCGCGGCCTCTTTGCGACTGTGGAGATCCTCGCGGCTCGCACCCATTCCACCTTCACTCATCGGCTACGCTCGCACACTTGTCATGGGTGTTGGTAGCGGCACCGCTGGTGAGATTGCGGGCGTTGTTCCCTACGCTTACGAACCTAAAGCCCCCTCCATCGCAGGCCTCGAGTCGCTTCTGGCCGCAACCCTCGGCGCGAATCTCAAAGTCGAGCTGCGCGACCCGGTCCGTTATGGAGATGAGGAAACGGTTGCCAGCCGCCTGGCAGCCACGGGGGCCACGTGGCATGTAATTCTTATGACACTGGCCTCCACTCCCGAAGTAGAGAATCACGGCGCATTCCTGGCCGCATGGCGCGATTGGCTTGCCAAGAATGCCGCTTCCGCGCCGCTGCTCATCCTGATCGACGAAGGACCGTACTCAGCGCGGATGCGTGGTGAGGCCGCTTTCGAGCAGCGTGTGCAGGAGCGTCGCAAGTTATGGCGCGAGTTCGTTGCGGGATATGGCATGCGCGCCAGTTTTGCGGATCTCATCCAGATCAAACCCGGTGCCGCCTCCGAGATCAATGCACGTGACGAAGCGCGTGCGGCACTGTGGACCGCGAGCGAACGAGCGTGAGCCAACCTGACAAGATCAATGTCAGCCTCCTTTCGCATACCAACGTAGGCAAGACGACTCTCGCGCGCACGCTTCTGCGCCAGGACATCGGCGAGGTGAGTGATCGGGCGCACGTGACCGAAGTCGCGGAAAGCCACGTGCTGATCGAGTCCCCGGCGGGCGATTCGTTGGTCCTGTGGGACACCCCTGGGTTCGGTGACAGCACCCGGGTGCTCAAGCGATTGCAGCAGGGTGAGAAGCCGATCGGCTGGTTCCTGTCCCATGTGTGGGACCGCTTCGCGGACCGCCCGTTCTGGTGCAGTCAGCAGGCCATGAAGAACGCGCGCGAAACCAGTGATGTCGTCCTGTACGTCGTGAATGCGGGCGAGCAGCCGTCATCCGCAGGTTACATCGATGCCGAGATGCGCATTCTCGGGTGGATCGGCAAGCCGGTCATTCTGCTGTTGAATCAACTTGGTCCGCCGCGCGATGCCGCCCAGTCACAGGCCGACGTCGCCCAATGGCAGACGCACATTGCGCAATACAAATGGGTCGAAATGGTTTTGCCATTCGATGCGTTCGCGCGCTGTTGGGTTCAGGAAGGCACTCTGCTCGCGCACGTGCAGCGCCTGCTGAGCCCCGAGCGGCAGCCGGTTTTCGAGCGATTGCGTGAGTCCTGGCGGGAGCGAAACCTCGCCGTCTTCCGCGAATCCATGCAGGCGCTGTCCGAGCAGCTCGCCGCAGCCGCCACCGATGCAGAATCGCTCGAGGAAATGGATCTGCAGGGCAAGGCGCGCGCCTGGCTCGGCGCCGTCGCGGCCGGTAGCGAGAGCCGCGATTTACGGCTCGAGCGGGCGCAGAGCGATCTGGCTGGTCGGCTCGACCGGCATATCCGGGACACCACCGAGAAGCTCGTGCAGCTGCACGGACTGACCGGCAAAGCGACGGCCGAAGTTCTGAAGCGCATGGGCCGGGAATTTGCCATCGAACGTCCAGCTGATGCTGACAAGGCAAGCGTGCTCGGCGGGCTCCTGTCCGGGGCGCTGGGCGGGCTCGCGGCAGACCTTGGAGCGGGCGGGCTGACTTTCGGCGCCGGCGCATTGATCGGGGGCGTGTTGGGTGCCTTTGGCGCGCGCAGCCTGGCAAAGGCCTACAACCTTGCCCGCGGTGCGAACACGGGAACAGTTCGTTGGTCGCGGGAGTTTCTGTTCGCTCGCGTTGCGGCGGCTTTGATGAGATACCTTGCGGTTGCGCACTTCGGCCGCGGCCGCGGCGTGTTCGTGTCGGGGGTCGCGCCAGCGCACTGGCAGGAGGCCGTGAGCCAGGCGCTCGTGCGTCGGCGAGCGAGCCTGGATGCCATCTGGGCGGGCTCGCCACAGGCCGGCGAGGCGGCAACGGCTGCCGGGCTGCTGCCCCTCGTCACACAGTGCGCGCAGGAAGTGTTGATTCAGCTGTACCCGGATGTAGCCTTCTTCAAAAAATAAGCCCGCATTTTCAATCGTCGCAAACTCAACGAGGTGATCATGACTCTCAAGGTCCACCGTGGCCCTGCTGCCGTGACTGCTGCCGCCATGGCTACAGTTGCCGCAGTCCTCATCGCAACCGCAGGATGCTCCCGCCAGGCGCCCCCCGGGCCCGCTTCGCCGCCGCCCCCTGATCCGTCCGCCACTGCGCGCGCCGCCTGGAATGAGTTTGTCCCCGCATTCATCGAGGGTTACTTCAAGAGTCACCCGTTCTTCGCGGTGCAGGCCGGACGCCATGAGTTCGACGGCCAGATGTCTGACTGGAGCGCCGAGGGCTTTCAGAAGCAAGTCGATGGCCTCAAGCAGTTGCGCACTCAGGCGCAGGGCATCAGCGCTGAGGCGCTCGAGCCCGCGCAGCGGTTCGAGCGGGAGTACCTGCTGAGTGTCATCGACAACGAACTGTTCTGGGTGGACCAGGCCCGCGCACCGTTCAAGAACCCTGCCTGGTACATCAACAATCTCGACCCCGAGGTGTACCTCAGTCGCGAATACGCGCCCCTGGAGAAACGGCTGACAGGTTACCTGGGATATGCGCGCGCGATTCCGAGGCTGACGGCGCAGATCCGGGCCAATCTGCAGACGCCTTTGGCGAAGCCGCTCATCGAGCACGGCATCGAGGCATTCGGCGGCTTTGCCCAATTCTTCCGCACCGAGGTGCCGAAAGTGTTTGCGTCCATCAAGGACGAGCAGGCACAGAAGGAGCTGACGGATGCGAATTCGGCCGCTGCCAAGGCCATGGAGGATCTGAAGACGTGGCTGGTAGCGGAGCGCAAAAAAGGCACGGACTCGTTCGCATTGGGCGACACGCTCTATGCCGCGATGTTGAAACAGACCGAGCGCGTTGACGTTCCGATCGCCGACCTGGAAGCCCTCGGGCGCGCAGACCTGGAGCGGAACACTGCCGCATTGAAGGCTGCCTGCGAGGAGTTCCTGCCTAAAGGCCCCATCCGCGCTTGTATCGATAAGATGAATGCCAATAAGCCCAAGAGTGGGCCGGTGGAAGGCGCGCGGGCGCTGTTGAAGGATTTGAAGGCCTTCGTCATCGAGAAGGATGTCGTCACTATCCCGGGATCGGAGGAGGCGCTCGTCGCCGAATCTCCGCCCTACAACCGTGGCAACTTCGCCTACATCAACATCCCGGGTCCGTATGAGAAAGGGGTGGCTTCGGTCTACAACATCTCACCGCCCGATCAGAAATGGACCTTGAAGGAGCGGCAGGCCTACATCCCCGGGACTGCCCGACTAACTTTCACCAGCGCGCACGAGGTGTGGCCGGGACACTTCCTGCAGTTCCTGCATGCCAACCGCAATCCCTCCAAGCTTGCCGCTCTGTTCGTGGGGTATGCCTACGCAGAAGGTTGGGCGCACTATACAGAGGAGATGATGTGGGAAAAGGGCTATGGCAATGGCAGCTCCGAGATCCATATCGGGCAGCTCACGGATGCTCTGCTGCGTGATGTCAGATTCCTCTCATCGATCGGGATGCACACGCATGGGATGACGCTCGCGCAGTCAGAGAAGATGTTCCTGCAGAGTGCCTACCAGGATCCGGGCAATGCGCGCCAACAGGCGTCCCGCGGTACCTACGATCCTGCTTACCTCAACTACACGCTCGGCAAGCTGATGATCCGCAAGTTGCGCGCGGATTGGGTGGCGCAGAAGACCTCGGGCGATGCCAAGGCTGAGCCAATGAAGGAGTGGAAGGCCTTCCACGACGCATTCCTCTCGTACGGCGGGCCACCAATCCCCCTTGTGCGAAAGGCTATGGTCGGCGACCAGGGCTCACTGTTCTAATCTATGGGAAAAAGTCGCCTGCGGCGCTTTTTCAGACAGCAGCTCCGTTTCCGCCGGCAAAAGGCGCGACTTTTGCCGGCTGCGACATGCTGTCCTCACGCGTGGTAAGTCCGACAGACTTCTGCGACGGCTGACTCCAGGAATGTGAGCCGGCCCGCCGCACCGTCCAGGCGCACACGGACGCCCAGCGGCACCGGCTCATTCACATCGCCGTGGCCGATCGGAAACCCTGCTACGCAGGGGAGGCCGGTCGCCACGGCGAGCTCCCGCAGCAGGTCTTCGCTGGTGTAACTCTCTTCGCGCTCTTCGCAGTGGGTGAACGACCCCAAGGCAATACCGCTGAGTTTGCTGAACACACCCGCCAGCTCCAGATGTGTCCACATGCGATCGAGCCGGTACGGGCGCTCACCGACGTCCTCCAGTAGGAGGATCGCGCCGTCGAGGTTCGGCATGAACGGTGTACCCAGCAATCGTGTGAATACCGACAGGTTCCCACCAAGTAGAGGTCCCTCGGCGGTCCCCTCCACGAAAGTGGCCGTGCCGTGCATAGGTTGTGCGGGTGAGCTGGACTCGAGCAGGGAGAACAGCCGCTCGCTGGTGGCGCGCCCCAAGCGGCCCAACTGTGTCAGCACGGGACCGTGAATGCTGACGACACCGTGGCGCTGCTGCCATTGGTGGAGGGCGGTAATGTCGGAGAATCCGATGATGGGCTGGCCCATTATGGGCTGTGCCCCAGCCACTGTGTTCTGGTGCGCTGCTGTGGGCTCCGTAACCGGTGCCGCTTGCACCGACTGCTGTGCTTCCAGTCTCTGCAGGAGGCGCATGGTTCCGTAACCGCCGCGCGCGCAGAAGATGGCTCGTATGGTCGGATCAGCGAATGCGCGATTCAGCTCCGCCAGCCGACGCTCGTCATCGCCCGCCAGGTACCGGTGTCGGTGGAAGATTCCGGGCTCGTATTGAACACGGTAGCGGTCGGCAATGATGGCGAGCCCGGCATCGAATGACTCGCGGTCGAAGGGTCCGGCTGGCGCGACGACCGCGACCGGGTCGCCGGGGCGAAGTGCGCGCGCCTTATGAAAAATCGTCTGTGGTGCCAGGCGGGGGCCGATCAGTCTGAGAGGGCTTTCAGATCGCGCATCAGCGATGCCCGGCCGCGGTCCAACTGGTCCAGGCGTTGGGCGGCATCACGCAGTGCGATGATGTTCTTCACCGGCGCATCGTGAAGACGCCTGTAGGTGTTGCGCGCTGCCAGCCACTGGCGAGTCGTCGTGGCGTAGCGGGCCGCAAGCTCCCGGCGCATGGTGATGATGGCTAAAGGGCTGGCGTGCATCATTTCTCGGTCCTATGCGGGCCCCTCACTGGGTCCGTTGCGCGAAGAATGCCGGTGAGTCATTACAGCTATGCGACAAAAGCCTGGGCGTCAACACACGAGTGCGGATTTATCATATGGACAGCTGCCTGGAGCGAACGTTCATCACACTTAAGCATCTGACCAACTTCCCGGATTCGTTCACTGTGGACCCGATCACCGCGTCCGAGGTTTGATCCGCAACCTGAACGGTGGCGCGTTGCGGACCTGGGGCCGCCACGCGAGCACTTCGCCAGTGTGCAGACTAACCGGATCCATGCCCGGGGCCGGCGTCGCTGTCATCTGACAGAACTCACGAATCACCTGCTGAGGTGAGTTACCTGTGGCGAGCAACAGGTTCACTTCGGCCAGGGCTGACGGTTCGAGCAGGTTCGGCCGCGCCGTGATCTGCAGCACACTCGGTGTCTGCTGACCTTCCGCTGGCGCCTGCTCGCTGTCGATCACCAGCCAATGGGGCCGGCCGATGCGCTCGCGAAGCTGCGTGAGATGGGGTAGCAGCTGCGTGAAAAACGCTCGGCGCTCCGTGAGATGCAGCCCCGACAGATTGATGACACCGCTCTGATCGGGGCTTCTGAACAGCTTGAGGACTTCTTCGACGCTGGGTGGACGGTTGGTGGCGCCCAGCGACACTGCGCCCGATGTCGCCTCGTAGACACCATCGGGGTCGATGACGCAAAACGTGTATCCAGCCTCGCACAATCCATCCAACAGGATGGCGGCGAGCGTCGACTTACCGCTGCCCGTCGTACCAGTCAGCAGGATGTTTTCGCCGTAGGGGCGGACGCGTACTTCTCGGTCCTCGGAGTCCAGACCCAACAGAAGGTGGTGGCGGATGAGCTCGGGCTCGTGTGAGGCCAGGTCATCGTGGAGCAGGGCGCTGATCAGCTCTGTTACCCCCGCGCCGCGTGCACCTGTGGTGACGAAATCTGCGGCCTCTTTGAGTGTGGGTAGTGCATTGGCAACCGCAACGCCGCATTCACATAACGCGAGCAAAGCGTGATCGTTTTCGGCATCGCCGATGCCGACGGCGTTGTGGGGCGACAGTCCCATCTTTTTGAGCGCGGCCATCAGGCCTGTCGCCTTGTTCACCCCCGCGGGCAGAACCATGACGGCGCCTTTGTTGAAGATGACCTGCAGCTCGAGTCCGTGGTCCTTGATGGTTTCAAGCACCGCGGTCTCGTGCGGCTCCCAAGTGGCGACGATGACGCGCCCGACGGAGATCGGGCCCACGTCGCGCGCGCGCAGAGCGGCGACGAATGAATCGGGCGGGCGCTGCGCCAGAAGTGTCTCTTTGCCGGTCGAGGGCTCATAGAGCAGTGCGCCGTTTTCGGCGACGACGTATTCGAACAGGTCGAGGTAGGGGCAGACGGTCTGCAGCTGATCGAGCTCGCGGCCGGTGACGAGCACCGCACGCCGCTTGGCGGCTATGAGGCGCTCGAGAGCGGCAGCAGTTTCGGGAAAAACCTGGCCCTCGGTGGCGAGGGTTCCATCGTAGTCACAGCAGAGAGCTAGGTAACGCATGACTTTTATGCGAGCAAGTTGCATTCCGGGTGCTAGGAACCAGGAATCGGGAACGAAGCACGAGAAGCGGAATGTACTCTGTGGCGCGTGCGGGGACGCGATTTGCGACGCGTGCCCTCATGCGCGAGAGGCACGCCCGCGCTGGTACACCCGATTCTTCTCTTCTTGTTCTTAAGGTAGCAGGCGCAGACCCCCGCGCCTTTCGGTCAGTCCGGCTTGCGGGAGATGACCCGCGGCTTCTCCGCGATCTTCGCGCGCTTGGCTTTCAGTTGCGCGTGCCACCCGGTGATGCGGTAGCCGCCAATCATTCCGGCCAGAAGCGCTATCAGCGCCACGCTGCTGTCGTCGAGTTGGAAAGAGCGCAGATGCTGTGCGAAGGCAGCCGCGAACGAAAAGACGTTCATCATCAAAATAGCCCCCGTTTGGCTGATATAGAACATAACAAACCCGAGAACCTTTCTGGGAGTCGCCACGAGGCGACGTCAGGCTTTTTGTTCAATTTTTCGACACAGGTCGCGGATTTTGGCGCGGCCAAGGCTGTGGCTGCGTTGCGTCGCGCCTGAGATGCGGCGCTGGCTTCGTGTGGTTGCGCGGGCGGAGAGCGCACGGGACATGTCTAGCCGCGCCGTCGGCCCGCATTTTCCTCGCCTTCTTTCCTCACGCCACGCTAACGCCGCGAAGCGTACCTTGCCCGTCCATTACTAGAGCGCCGCAATGCGGCGCGGTGAATGTCATGGACATCGTTTTTATCCTGATCATCGTTGCCCTCTACGCGGGTACTCACTGGCTCATCTGGGCGATGTCGCGTCTCGGAGGTGTCGAATGAGTGTCCTATACGGGCTGAGCCTCTTTCTCACGATCGGGCTCTTCGTCTACCTGCTCTACGCAATGTTCAAACCGGAGAACTTCTAGTGGCTCCCGGATCGATTGCGTTCATCGCGGTGTTCTTCCTGCTGCTGTTGGCCAGCGTGAAGCCGGTTGGGCTCTACATGGCGAACGTCATGGAAGGGCGCCCGATCTGGCCCCTTCGCGTGGGTGCACGTTTCGAGGAACTGATCTATAGCCTTTGCGGCATCGATCCATCGGCGCAGATGGGCTGGAAGAAGTACGCGGTCGCACTGATTGCCTTCAATGCGCTCGGTGCGCTCGCGGTGTATGCCCTGCAACGTCTGCAGGTCTGGCTGCCCCTCAATCCTCAGCACCTGCCCAACGTGTCGCCGGACTCGTCGTTCAACACCGCCGTCAGCTTCATCACCAATACGAACTGGCAGGGTTATACCGGCGAAGCCACGATGAGCTATCTGACCCAGATGGCTGGGCTCGCCGTGCAGAACTTCATGTCCGCGGCCTCCGGCATCATCGTCGCAATCGCTCTCATTCGCGGCTTCGCGCGACACAGCGCGAGCACGATCGGCAACGTGTGGCTCGATCTCACGCGCTCGACACTGTACATCCTGATGCCGCTCTCGGTGTTACTCGCACTGGTGCTGGTGGGGCAGGGGGTAGTGCAGAACTTCAGCGCCTACAAGGACGTGACGACAATCGAGTCGCTTACATACCAGCAGGCGAAAGTGGACGCCGCTGGCAATCCGGTGAAGGACGCTGCGGGAAATCCCGTGCTGGAGGCGCTGACAACGCAGAAGCAGACGCTCCCGATGGGACCCATGGCATCGCAGGAGGCCATCAAGGAACTGGGCACGAATGGTGGAGGATTCCTCAGCGCGAATTCCGCACATCCCTACGAGAATCCGACGGCGATTTCTAATTTCCTGGAGATGTTCGCCATTCTGTTGATCCCGATGGCTCTGACATACACTTTTGGGCGCATGGCGGGCGATACCCGGCAGGGCTGGGCGGTCTTCGCCGCAATGGCCATCCTATTCGTGCCACTGTTGGTCACGGCGGTGCACAGCGAGCAGCAGGGTAATCCGCTGATCGCGAAGCTGGGTATCGATCAAACCGCCAGTGCAACACAGCCGGGCGGAAACATGGAAGGCAAGGAGTCGCGCTTCGGCATCGCTGCCTCCGCGCTGTTCGCAACGATCACGACGGTGACCTCGTGCGGCGCCGTGAATGCGATGCACGACTCATTTACGCCGCTCGGTGGTTTCGTGCCGCTGTTCAACATGCAGCTCGGAGAGGTGGTCTTCGGAGGTGTCGGCACGGGCCTGTACTCGATGCTGATCTTCGCCATCGTGGGCGTCTTCATCGCCGGCCTCATGATCGGACGCACGCCCGAGTATCTCGGCAAGAAGATCGAGGCGTTCGAGATCAAGATGAGCTCGATAGCCATCCTCGTCATGCCGTTTGCCGTGCTGACCGGGACTGCCGTGGCGGTCAGTGTTGCCGCAGGGAAAGCCGGCGTAGCCAATCCGGGCGCACATGGATTCTCCGAAATCCTGTACGCGTTCTCGTCTGCGGGTAACAACAACGGCAGCGCATTCGCGGGACTCTCCGCCAACACTCCGTTCTACAACATCGCCCTGGGCGTGGTGATGTGGCTGGGCCGGTATTGGCCGATTGTGGCTGTACTCGCGATCGCAGGCTCGCTCGCCGCGAAGAAACGAGTTCCCGTAACGGCCGGCACAATGCTCACACACGGGCCGACATTCGTGATTCTGCTCATTGGCACAGTGTTGCTCGTGGGCGCGCTGACGTTCGTGCCGGCCCTGGCTCTCGGCCCCATCGTCGAGCACCTGTCAATCCAGGGTGGCTGAAATGACCCATAGACACGGTGCGGCAGAAGCTGCAGCTGCCACGGCGACCCGCCGAAAATTGTCGATGTTCGATCGCGCGCTGTTGGCGCCGGCGATCCTGGATGCGTTCCGAAAGCTGGATCCGAGCGTACAGTGGCGCAACCCGGTTATGTTCGTGGTGTACATCGGCAGCATCCTGACCACCGTGCTCTGGGTACAGGCGTTGGGCGGGGCCGGCGAAGCGCCGGCATGGTTCATCTTCAACGTCGCGATCTGGTTGTGGTTCACCGTACTGTTTGCCAACTTCGCCGAGGCGTTGGCGGAAGGTCGCAGCAAGGCACAGGCTGCCGCGCTTCGCGGCTTGAAACAGACCGTGTTCGCCAAAAAGCTCGCATCCGCAACGGATCGCTCACGTCACAGCCTGGTCAGAGCGGATCAACTTCGTAAGGGCGACATCGTCCTGGTGGAAACGGGCGACTACATCCCCGCGGACGGCGAGGTCATCGAAGGCGCGGCATCCGTGGACGAGAGCGCGATTACGGGCGAGTCAGCGCCGGTGATCCGAGAGTCTGGCGGCGATTTCGCCTCAGTGACGGGCGGCACGCGGGTGCTGTCGGACTGGATTGTCGCGAGCGTGACTGTCAATCCCGGCGAGACATTCATTGACCGCATGATCGCCATGGTCGAGAACGCCAAGCGGCAGAAGACCCCTAATGAGATTGCGCTGACTATTCTGCTGGTTGCGCTGACATTGGTTTTCCTCCTCGCCACGGCCACATTGCTGCCGTTCTCTCTCTATGGTGTGGAGGTTGCGAAGCTTGGCACGCCCATTACCATCACAGCGTTGATCGCTCTGTTGGTATGCCTCATTCCGACGACCATCGGTGGACTATTGTCGGCAATCGGTGTGGCTGGTATGAGCCGCATGATGCAGGCGAACGTCATCGCAACATCGGGACGTGCTGTCGAGGCGGCCGGAGATGTCGATGTACTGCTGCTCGACAAGACGGGCACGATTACGTTGGGTAATCGGCAAGCCGCCGCATTCCTACCGGCAGCGGGTATATCGGAAGAGGAGTTGGCGGACGCAGCACAACTCGCATCGCTATCCGATGAGACGCCCGAAGGGCGCAGCATCGTCGTGCTGGCGAAGCAGCGTTTCAGATTGCGAGAGCGCGATATTGGCGCACTCTCCGCAACCTTCGTCCCCTTCTCCGCGCATACCCGTATGAGTGGAGTGAACATCGGCGAGCGCCAGGTGCGAAAGGGCGCCGCGGACGCCATGCAGAAACACGTTGAGAGTCTAGGGAAGGTCTTCCCGAAAGCCATCCTAACGACTGTCCAGGAAGTGGCGCGCCGTGGCAGCACGCCTCTGCTCGTGAGTGACGGCCCGCGTGTTATGGGGGTCATCGAGCTCAAAGACATTGTGAAGGGCGGCATCAAGGAGCGCTTCGGAGAACTGCGCCGGATGGGTATCAAGACCATCATGATCACGGGTGACAACCCATTGACCGCCGCGGCGATTGCAGCCGAAGCGGGCGTGGATGATTTTCTGGCTGAAGCGACTCCGGAGGCCAAATTGAGTCTCATCCGGTCGCACCAGGCGGAAGGCCGCCTGGTGGCGATGACCGGAGACGGTACGAACGATGCGCCGGCCCTCGCTCAGGCCGATGTGGCGGTGGCCATGAATACCGGCACGCAGGCCGCGAAAGAGGCCGGCAACATGGTCGATCTCGACTCCAACCCCACCAAGCTCATCGAGGTGGTGGAGACCGGCAAGCAGATGCTGATGACGCGTGGATCGCTGACCACCTTCAGCATCGCTAACGACATCGCCAAGTACTTCGCGATCATTCCAGCCGCATTCGCCAGCACCTATCCGCAGCTGAACGCGCTCAATGTCATGGGGCTTGCGAGCCCGTTCTCCGCAATCCTGTCCGCGGTCATCTTCAATGCGCTGATCATCATGTTTCTCATCCCGCTCGCCTTGAAGGGTGTGAAGTACCGGCCACTCGGAGCCGAGGTGCTGCTGCGCCGCAATCTGCTCGTCTACGGCCTGGGCGGCATCCTCATTCCGTTCGCAGGGATCAAGCTGATCGATGTCGGCCTCGTGCTGGCGCATCTGGCCTGACTCACAAACGGGCGCCACTCACGGCAGTAGATAGTTCCTATGAATACAATCATCCGGCCGGCGATTGGCCTGTTCGTCAGCATGACGCTGCTGACAGGAATCGTTTATCCATTCGCAGTGACGGGACTCGCACAGCTGCTGTTCCCCACTCAAGCCGCAGGCGGCCTGGTCACGGCCGGCGGACAACCGATCGGGTCGCGCTTGATCGGCCAAAGCTTCAGTGATCCGAGGTATTTCTGGAGCCGGCCTTCCGCGACGTCGCCCCAGCCGTACAATGCGCTTGCCTCAGGCGGGTCAAACGCGGGTCCGCTGAACCCTGCGTTGGCAGATGCCATCAAGGTTCGGCTCGCAACGTTGAAAGCCGCAGACCCCGCCAACACGCTCCCCGTGCCTGTTGACCTGGTCACCGCTTCAGCGAGCGGTCTGGATCCTGAGATCAGTATCGCGGCCGCGATCTACCAAGCCACCCGCGTCGCCCGTGCCCGCGGACTCGAGCCCGCAGAGGTGCAAGCGTTGATCAATGAGCACGCGACGGGTAGGTTGTTGGGTTTTCTGGGAGAGCCGCGGGTCAATGTGCTGGAACTGAACATGGCGCTCGACACGCTGACGACTCAAAAGCCAATGGTTCTTCCGGCGCGTAGCGCCGCAATACGGACGGGGTCGCTTCGACCCCGTGGGGAGTTGCGCGACGCGCATGGCGATGATTGATACTCGGCCTAACCCGGACCAGCTTCTCGCTCACGTTCAGGCCGAAGAGGCCCGCGCCAAGCGAGGGCGCCTGCGCATTTTCTTCGGAGCTTCCGCCGGCGTAGGTAAGACCTACGCCATGCTCGAGGCGGCGCACAATGCTCGTGCCGCGAGCAATGCCGATGTAGTAGTCGGCTACGTCGAACCGCACGGCCGCGTTGAAACGGAGCGCCTGCTCGAGGGCCTCGAGCGACTCCCGAATCTCGCTGTCAGATATCGCGGCATCGTGCGCCAGGAGCTCGATCTCGATGCGGCGCTTGCACGCCGTCCGGGCATTCTGCTTGTTGACGAGCTTGCCCACTCGAATCTGCTCGGGGGTGAGCCACCGCCGCGCCATCCCAAGCGTTGGCAGGATGTCGAGGAGTTGCTGGAAGCCGGCATCACTGTGTGGACGACGGTCAATGTCCAACACCTTGAAAGCCTGAACGACTTGGTTGCGCAGATCACCGGAATTCGCCAGCGCGAGACGCTGCCGGACCGCGTCTTTGACGAGGCCGACGAGATCGAGCTCATCGATCTGCCGCCCGACGATCTGCTTGCACGGCTGCACGCCGGCAAGGTTTACGTAGCCGACGAGGTTGCAACGGCCGTCGAGCGGTTCTTCCGCACACCCAACCTCATGGCATTGCGCGAACTGGCGTTGCGCCGAGTGGCCGATCGCGTGGAGGCCGCTGCCCGGGCTTTGCCTGCGAATCGCGGCCGCGGGCGGCTTGCTGGTGACCGCGTCCTCGTGGCCATTGGGCCGGACGAGCAGGCGGAACAACTCGTCAGGGCGGGCAAGCGCATAGCCGATGCACTCGATGCAGGCTGGACTGTCGTGTATGTCGAAACACCGGCGCTTCTGCGCCTCTCCGAGACTGAACGTGACCGACGAATCGATCTGTTGAGACTCGCCGAGTCCCTGGGCGCAGAGACTGTGACACTCGACGGTCCCTCCGCTGCGGCTACCCTCATTGAGTATGCGCAGACGCGCAGGGCCACCCGGGTGGTCGTGGGATCTCCGAAGCGCAAAGGCTGGCGGTCGTGGTTTCAGTCATCCACTCCGGTTCTACTCATCAAGCAGGGGCAAGGCTTCGATGTGATTACGATCGCCCCGCCCGAGCAGCCCACGCCGGGCCGCAGTCCCAGCGCGAGCCCCGGGTTAACGGGCGCAGCCTCGCCGATCCGATGGGATCGATACGCGTGGGCGGTATTCACAACCGCCGTATGTACTGGCATCGCCTTCCTGCTGTATCCGCGCTTCGAGCTTTCGAATCTCGTCATGCTGTACCTGCTCGGTGTGACGATTGCAGGCCTGCGGCTGGGGCGCGGGCCGTCTTTGCTGACTTCGCTTCTGAACGTGGCGGCGTTCGATTTCTTCTTCGTGCCACCGCGATTCACCTTCGCGATCGCCGATGTGCAGTACTTGGTGACTTTTGCCGTGATGCTGATCATTGCCCTCGTGATTGCCAACCTCATGGCGAGTATCCGGCAGCAAACCCGGGTTGCGGGCGCGCGCGAGCGGCGTACGGCGCTGCTGTATGCCATGAGTCGCGAGCTGGCGGCCACCCGCGGGCTCTCGAGCCTGGCGCGCGTTGCGGTCAATCACGTCGCCGAGGTGTTTCAGTGCAAGGCCGTGATTCTGTTGCCGGACGCTACGGGCAAGTTGCAGTATCCCCGTGATCCTCGCCTCGAAGGTTCCTTTCGGCACGCAGATCTTGCGGTCGCGCAGTGGGTCGTCGATCACGGGCATCGGGCCGGACTGGGGTCTGACACACTCGCTGCCGCGCCGGGTTTGTATCTGCCGCTTGGCGATGAGCGCCAGAGACTGGGCGTGCTGGCTGTGTTACCTGGCAATCAACGTCGGGTACTGTTGCCTGAGCAGCGGCACCTGCTCGAGACCTTTGCCGGGCAGATTGGTATCGCCTTGGAGAGGGCGCGCCTGGCAGAGGCAGCGGAGGCGGCGAGCCTCGATGCCGAACGGGAAAGTTTGCGCAATACACTGCTCGCGTCTATCTCGCACGACTTACGTACCCCGCTTGCGGTAATGGCTGGAGCGGGTAGTACGCTTGCCGAACGTGGCGCGACACTTGACGAGCAAACACGGGTTTCGCTCGCGCGCTCGATCGAGAACAAGGCGCGCGAGATGTCAGATCTCGTTTCCAACGTTCTCGATCTGATGCGCTTCGAATCAGGACAGGTCGTTCTGCGGACCGATTGGGAGGCGTTGGACGATCTCGTCGGTACGGCACTGCATGGTGTCGAGCAGCAGCTCGCCAGGCATGTCGTCGATCTGCGGCTGCCGGCTGATCTGCCACCGGTGCTGGTCGATGCCAAGCTGGTCGTCCAGGTATTCACAAATCTTTTCAACAACATAGGCAAATACACACCCGCTGGGACGCACGTGTCTGTTTCTGCGGCGGCGGATGGCAAAGCCGTTCGTGTGATGGTCGATGACAATGGCCCAGGGCTGCCGCCGGGTGATCCCGCTCGCCTGTTCGACAAGTTTCAGCGCGGCGCTGAAGAGGGCGCGATTATTGGGGTGGGACTCGGGCTGGCGATCTGTCAGGCCATCATAAAGGCTCATGGCGGCGAGATCGAAGCTCAGCGGCGCGAGCCGTCGGGCGCGCGGTTTGAGTTCACGCTGCCCGCCACTGGGCCTGTGGCATGACTCAGGCCATGCATCAGATTCTCGCCGTCGAGGATGAGCCCGATATACGCAACATCCTGCGCGCGTTGTTGGAAGGCGATCACTATCGCTTCATCGAAGCAGAAACCGCCGAGCGGGGTGAGATCGAGGCACGCAGCCACAAGCCGGACCTGCTGTTGGTGGACCTTGGCTTGCCAGACGGCAACGGCATCGACTTGATCCGCCGCATCCGGGCGTGGTCGCCCGTGCCGATCATTGTACTGTCGGCGCGCACGATGGAGGAGCAGAAGATCGCTGCGTTGGATGCGGGAGCGGATGACTACGTAACCAAACCTTTCAGCACGCCGGAGTTGCTTGCCAGGGTGCGGGCAGCGCTGCGGCGGAATGTCCGCGGAACCGAACAAACTTCACTGCTGGTGTTGGGCGAAGTACAGATCGATCTGGCTCGCCGGGAGACTTATGGTCCGCAGGGTGAGCTGCACCTGACGCCACTCGAGTACCGCGTGTTGGAATCGCTGGCCCGCCACACCGGCCTGATCGTGCGGCAGATGCAGCTGATTCGCGAGGTGTGGGGACCGGAGAGGCAGGACGATACGGGCAGCCTGCGCGTGTGTATCAAGAACCTGCGCGCCAAGGTGGAACCCGACCCACGCCGTCCGCGGTACTTGGTCACCGAGGCAGGACTAGGCTACCGCTTACGCGCGGATTGAAATTGCCGCTGGAGCGCCGTAGGCGCCGTCAGCCGAGGCAGCCGGCAAAAACCACGCTTTTTGCCGGTGGGCGACGAAGTAATGTCCGCTGAAATTGCCCGAGGCAATTTCAGCCCATTATTTAAGCGAAACGATCAGCTTGGCCGAATGACTGCGCCAGTTGATCGGGATCACGAACGAGCGCGATCCGGGCACCATCGGGATCTCAGGCTTCTCACCTGCGAGCACGGCTGGCACCGAGATCACGAAGTCGCGCCCGAAGTCGCGGCGCGCATTGCCGGAGATGGTGTTTGCAACTTCACCGACGAGATCACGCATGGTCTCGTGGCTGAAGTCATTCTCCTGCATCTTCATGAGCAGCACGGTGAGCATGGCGCGCGGAGCGGTGAAGTACACCACGCCCTCGCGTTTGCCCGAAATGTTGATGACGCCCGTGTAGTCGTGCACCGCCGGCGAGCCTTCGCTGAGGTACGGCGAGCCGATCGAGGCCGGCTGTTGGGCCGCAACCTCGAAATAGTTCGTCGTCCCCTCGACGAATGTTTTCAGCTCCTGTTCCTGCAACATCGTTCTTACTCTCTTATGAGGTCCGCAATCGCCTCGTTGAGCTGACGGTCTGTGAACGGCTTGTTGAGAAAACCGTTCGCTCCTTTCTCCATAGCTTCGACCGCTGTTGCCTTGTCCGCAAGGGCAGAGATCACGAGTATCCGTATCGCCGGCTTCAATTCCACCAGCTTTGAGATGCACTCGATCCCGTCCATCTGCGGCATCGTGAGGTCCATCGTCACCACGTCTGGGTCAGCCTTCCTGAAAAGCTCGAGTGTCTCGAGGCCGTTGCCGGCCGTACCGATCAGCTCAAGCTCGTCAAATTGCTGCGAGCGCTCAATACGCCGACGCATGATATTGGAATCGTCAACGATCATAAGCTTAAAAGACCGTCTAGCACCATTCATTGCACTATTCATGGGCTGCGCCCAACTGTTCTGCCGGATTCGCCGAAGCCGGCGAACCGGCGATGAGTAGCCGGCGCGAGACGCGCCGGATGAGAGCTGTACGCATCAGACTTCCCTTCTTCTTCATGAGCTTTAACCTAAACCGCGACGGCCGCGTTGGCCGCTTCCGCTGCGGGCAGCACGATCTTGAACCGCGTGAACTTGCCGGGGTTCGTGCTGACGCCAATTTTGCCACCCAGGGCGTAAACGCTACGGGCGACTACGTCCATACCCACGCCGCGGCCTGCGTCCATCGAGACTTCCTCCTGGGTTGAGAACCCAGGGCGGAAGATCAATGCCATAGCCGCCCGCGTATCCATTCCCGAGGCTTCTTCTTCGGTCAGGATCTGCTTGCGCACTGCAGCAGCCTTCAGCTGATCCGGGGAAATGCCCGCACCGTCGTCCTCGAAAACGAGCTCGTAGCCGTCTCCGGACTTGCGGAAATCCACTCTTACCACGCCCACGTCGTCCTTCGTCTGCGCACGACGGATATCGCTTGCCTCGATGCCGTGTACCGCCGAGTTGCGGAGCATCTGGATCACGCAGTCCTTCACCGTCGAGATGTACGAGGTCGGCACCTCGCCGAGCCCGGTCATAGTGAGCTTGAAGCGCTTGTGGTGATCCTTCGCGAGCCGCTCAGCCAGCGCATGTAGCGTCGGTGAGAGGTCCTCACCCGACTTGCCAGCAGGTCGCTCGCCAGACGCTACCGCCTTCGGGCGCGTAGGAGTGGCGGGAGCGCTGCTTTCGACCGCCGGGGGCGGGACGGTGTCCTTGAGCGTCGTGAGGCGGCTGGCCATCTCGCGCACGCCGCGCAAGTGGGCGAGCAACTCGTCGAGCTTGAGAACCATGGGCAGAAAGTCGTTTCCGGACAGTTCCGCCTTCTTCTTCAGGTCGCTGACCATGTCCTCGAGCGCGTGCACGCGATGCGCGATGCTCATGAGATTCAGCGCTGAAGATTCGCCCTTGATCGAGTGCAGCTCGCGGAACAGGCCGTTCAGCTTCTTGCGGAACTCGCCGTCGTTCCGCGCGGGCTCCTTCAGGATCGCGTTGATCAACTGCAGGCCCGTCTCCGTGCTGTCCAGGAAGGAGGTCAGCTGCAGCGGATCCACGTGCATCATGCCGAGCATCATGTCGAGCTGCGCGTTCGCGTTCTCCTGCGACTCCTGCAGCTCCTTCGCCAGCAATACGCTCGAGGTGATGTCGCCCACGGCGCACAGCACGTGCTTGATGCCCTTGACGCCCATGACGCGGTGGAAGTCGAACTGCAGGTAGCGCGTTTCCTTGCCGCCATGTCCGTTATCCATCGTGATTTCGAGCTGGCCCAGGGGGTTGATGCTCTTCATCAGGTTTTCGTGTGCGCGATCGCCCCACAGCAGCTTGATGTACTTCATCGCGGTGGCGAGCGTTGTCGGGGGCACGAGGTTCTTCAGCAGATCCTCGAATTGCAGTCCGGCAAAGTCGTTTCGGCTGAACATGCGGGACAGCGCTTCCGACCACACCGAGCCGATCTTGTAGTCGGCGTCGAGCAGGAAGAAGCCCTCGCGCACCGTCTTCAGAATGTCGCGCGTCTGTTCCTGAGCTTCCTGTGCCGCGCGCTCGTGACGGGACCGCGTGATCTGAAAGTACGCCGCTGCAACTGCGAGGACCAGTGCTGCGAACACACCGGCCGACAACAGGGCACGCAGGCGCGAGGCGGCGTCGGATGAATCCTTCTGCAGCTGTGTGGCTACTGCGGCGAGCTGGCTCTGCAGCCCCTTCTGGTTGTCCGTCGCGAACAGCTGCGCGCGCTTCACATCAGCGTAGTAGGTGCGTCCCTCTTTCGAGAAGGAGCTTCCGGCGTCATCCGATTCGACGTAGGGCTGTCCCGAGAATTGGACGACCGGATTGACTACCGGGTTGTACTGATGCCACAGCAGCAGCGCCTGATCGAGCTCAGCGGACTCAACGTTCGTACTGAGCTGGGCGAGCTCACTGTCGAAACGCTGCACCGTTGCCTTTAGATCAGTGAGCGCCTGGCCCGCGTAGGCACGCGACTCGAGTCGGTCGCGCAGCGCATTGAACTGCTGAGACATGGCTGCAGGATAAGTCTGCAGCACGCTCGCCGTTTGCAGGGCTGTGATGTTGGCGCGCATCTGGGTCGCGAGCCGGAAGCCCGCTATCAAAACTGCACCCATCACGAGTGTCAGTACCGTACCGATACCGACCGTGACGAGCTGGCGATTGCGCTCTTTGCCTGCCAGATTCATTTGTGCCATGTGGGCTCCAGCGTCTTATTTCGGTAGCTCGAAGCGGATCGAGGTTCGTACCGGAACTTCAACCGGTCCGCCGTTCGCGATAACCGGGTCGTAATGCCAGCGTTTTACTGCCGTAACGGCAGCTTTGTCGAAAACTCCAGGCGGGGTGGCCTCGATAACGCGCACGTCACGCGGGTCACCACTGGCGTCCACGGTGTATTCGACGGTCACTGCACCGCTCACGCGTTGCGCCAACGCCTTGCTCGGGAACTCAGGTGGAACATACCGCGTACGCTTCAAGCTCGCAGCAAGCGAGGCCGGATTCATTCCGGCGGCGGCCGCAGAACGAGCTGCCGCGGAAGAACCCGTCTTCGGCGCGCTCTGAATCTGCTGCACAGCCAGGATTTCCTTCGGATCCGCACCCCAACGCTTTGCCAGGTTGAGATCGCCATCCACCACGCCGCCGCCCTTGCCAGCCTGCGCAGAGGCGCGTGCGCGCTCCACGAGCTTCGTCGCAAGATCGCGGCTCAGCGGTCCAATTGCAGCGTTGTTGGCGTCTGTGCCCTGGAGCTGATTGATGTAGTACGCCGCGCTGTCCTGGACGGGATCCGTCAAGCGCCCATCACGGAGCCGATCGCGTGCCAGCTGCCCGAGACGGTCGGTTTCAGCATTCATAGCCTTCTGGCGAGCGTTCGAGAGCTCCTTCTGGAAGGAGTTGACCTCATTGGCGCTTACCCCCCCGGCCTTGGCTTCATTGGTCCAGCGGTCAACGTCAGACGCATGGTTGCCGATCGCGGCCTCGCGCGCCTTGCGCATATAAGCCGCGTTCAGCTCGCGATTCACGCGCTGAGTCGTCGGGTTCGTCGGCGCAAGGTCGTGCAGCTGTTGCATGTACACCTTGGCGCTGTCATCGGCCGGCTCAACCAGCCGCCCGTCCTTGATGCGATCAGTGACCAGGCTCGCCATCTTCTGGACTTTTGCGTCCTCCTGGCGACGCGCGGTCTCACTCTTCCACTTATTAATCTGGTCGGCGGAGAACGCCGTCGACGCCTGCGCCTGGCGGATGAGCGCGTTGGCGCGATCGAGATTGCTGTCGGCCAGTGCCTTGGAAATCTGGGCGGTCATCAGGCGGACTTCGAGGGCCGGTGTCCGGCTGTCCTTCGGGGCGGCAGCCTTGAAATTCGCCAGTGCGATGCTGGCCTCGTCGAACTTGCCGCCATTCATCGATTCATCGAAGCGGGCCGCCAGAACGCCGGCGACTCGCTGGAGACCGTCCGTCGCTTCGCCGTTGGACGGGTCGGCCGCAGCTGCGGATCGGTAATAAAGGAGCGCGTTGTCGCCTATCGGCTCTGAGTAGCGTCGTTCGCGCATTGCGAGCCGTGCTTTCTCCAGAAGCTCATCGACTTTACCCTCAACCAGCGACGTCTCCACCACGGGACGTGGGGCCAGAGACGCATCCTCGCTGGATTGAGCTTCGGCGGTGGGCGGGCGCTGAGTCGCAGCAATTTTGTGCTCGGCAGCGGCTGGAGCGGGGGACTCCTTGCCCTTGCCGAGGAACATGTAGGCACCTGCGGCAATCGCCACTATGGCAACGCTCGCACCGACGACGAGGCCCATCTTGCTCTTGCCGTTAGAGCCTGAGGACGTTTCGGAGTCGATCTGATTCTGGAAGGGCTCTACGCTAACACCGATGTTGCGGTCAGGGCCGCGCATCGACTTGCGAGCCACTGCGTCTGCCATGGCGCCCTCGAGCACCGCGCCGGTCTTGCGCTTATCGAGGGGGATCGGCAGTACCGCGAATACGTTCGAGCCTTTCACGGCGGCGCCAACCTGTTTCTCGGTCTCGGCAACCGTGAATACCAACACTACAGCGTGCGCTGCCTGTAGGTGGGCCCGCTCGATGTCCCCGCGTACGTCACCGACGTCGCGAGTATCAATTACGAGGACCTGTCCGCGTTTCGCGCTGGAGAGATGCTCCAGGGCCGCGGACATCGAATCGACAGGCCGTACTGAGGCCTGGCCGCCGAGAGCTTCACCGAGCTCCAGCAGGAAGTCATCGCGTGTTGTAATCGCGGTGACGTCCACTGACGGCCGGGTGTTGGATCCGGAACCTGTTCCTGCGGAACTAGCTGCGGAGCTGCTTGTCTCAGTTGCACGAGAGGCATTCGATGCACTTGCCACAGAGTGTCTCCATCCAAGGTAGTGGCCCGCGAAGCTGTTGTCCTCATGCCTGGGACCGCTAGCATGAGAATTCACGTGAAAATTGAGCGGTACGGGACTGCCGACGCAGCATAGTTTGCTGCTGCGACACCGCAATGCCACAGTTCACAATAATGAGAGTGGAGCGTCTGTCAGCGCAGACGCGTGGACAAACGTCTTGGGAACCTCGCGTTTTCCGTGACTCAGGTCCGAATCTGGGCGATTTTGTGCGCTGCCCTACGTTCCTGCAAGGATTGGCACCCGGCGCGGGAACTCGACAGAATCCCAGGCCATTCCACTGTGTGGTCGTATCTGAAGGGGTAAGCCTCGAGCATGCGCATATTCCGCGTCGTCGCCATCGTGGTGGGAGCGCTTGTCGCGCTCGTCGTGATAGGTCTCGTGGCCCTGCTGTTGTTCGTCGATCCCAATCGTTACCGCGGCGACATCGAGCGGGTGGCCAAGGAGCACACCGCCCGGGTGCTCGTCATCCGCGGCAAGCTGCAATTGAAAGTATTTCCGTGGCTGGCGTTGTCGGTCCACGACGTTCAACTCAGTAATCCCGCAGGCTTCGGCGCCCAGCCTTTCATGACTGTGCAGACCGCCAGTATCGGCGTAAAGCTGCTGCCGCTGCTGGGCAAGAGGCTCGAGGTCAGCCGGATCGCCCTGGACGGGGTCAACCTGAACCTGGTCAGCCGGGGCGCTGAGAACAACTGGAAAGACCTCAGCGAGCCCAAGGGACCCGCCGAGGCACCCTCCAGCGCGGCCTCAGCCCCGGGAACGCTCACGATCGAAGGGCTGGACCTGACCAAGTCCTCATTTGTATACCGGGACGAGGTCAAGAAAAGCACCAGCGAGATCGGCAACCTCGAGCTTCATACCGGGCGGCTGCAGACCGGGCCCGATCGGACGGTTGTGGGGAGCGTGGATCTGCAAGGAAGCTACCTGGCCCGTTCGGCAGGGCAGCAGGCTTCGGCGGAGGCAAAGCCGCTGGCTTTCTCGTTGCGGACCGCTGGGCTGACGCTGGATCGAGCTGCGCAGACCGTTGCGCCGGCGAAGATCGAAGTCAAGCTCGGCGACTCACAGCTCGTGGTCTCTATCGCCGGCGAGAAGATGAACAGCGGGCAGGTGCTCACAGGGACTGTTGCTGTCCCGCTTACATCCGCGCGTAAGTTGTTGCAATCACTCGGCATTGCGCCGCCGGTCACACGCGACAGCGGCGCTCTGTCGGCATTCGGCTTAACTACCAACTTCCGCCTGAGCGGCAGCAAGCTGCAGCTCACGGCCCTGCAACTCACTCTGGACGACACGCGTGCCCAGGGAACCGCAGCCATTGAGGATCTGGCGACTTCCGCGCTCAGCTTTGATCTGAATGTGAATGGAATCAACGTGGATCGCTATCGTGCACCTGTGGATAAGACGACTGCGCACAGGGGCAAGCCGAACCCTCCATCCCCCAAAACCCCACCTGCGCCTCTCCCCCTCGAGACCTTGAGGAAGCTCGACGTGCACGGGAGCCTTCGTGTGGGCAGCGCGACCTTCTCGAACGTCGTCTTTACAGACGTCGTCATGCCGTTGGTGGCTAAGGACGGTCACATCCGCCTTGGCCCTACACAGGCTCGCCTGTATGGGGGCTCGTACAACGGCGATATCGTTCTTGATGCACGACCTGTGCAGGCGCAACTGTCGCTAAATCAGCACGTGAAGGGCACGGATCTTAGCGCCCTGATGAAAGCAGCGTTGGATAGCACACGGATTTCGGGCCGCGCGGATGTGAACGTGGCGGTTACAGGTCAGGGAAACACTGATGATGCACTACTGCGCTCGCTTAACGGGAAGATTGACGCGAACGTCAAACAAGGCGCCCTCATCGGCATCGATATCGCTTATGAACTGCAGCGTGCCAACGCTTTGTTGAAGCGCCAACTACCGCCGCAGCGCACCGGGGCCGCCCGCACGGCTTTCAATACCTTAGAGGCAAACGGCACCCTCGATAAAAGTGTGCTGCGAATAGACGATCTGCAAATAGCGACGGACTTTCTCAAAGTCCACGGCAGAGGTACTCTCGATACGGTCACCGAGGCGATCAACTATCAGCTCGTCACGTCGGTTAACAAGTTGCCGGCCAATGGGATCCCCGCTGCCGGCCACGACGCGGGGGTTGGGCTTGACGCTCTGAGATCGGTGGACGTGCCACTCACTATTACAGGCACGCTTTCGAGTCCGACGGTGCGGCCTGACATCGAGGCGCTTGCCAAGGGGAAGCTGGGGCAGGAGGTGCAACAGAAGGCCGGCGATCTGGTCAAAAAGAAGCTCGGCGACAAGCTGAAGGATCTTTTTGGCCATTGACGGCGGGGGAACGGGCCACTTTTGAGTGCAAAGGCGCCCGGAGTGACCCAAATTGAGACAGGCATGCATTTTGCTTTGCATCCTTCACGCGCTGCAGCTGGCGTTGAGGTGTGTTTTGCAGCGTGTGGGACAAACGGCGCGGCTTTTGCTTAGCTACTGAGGCACGAGTGAACAATTCACTGTTGTGACAGTCTTAACGTAACAGCAGGGCTGGGAATTGAGGGCCATCACATACCGTGACGAGCGTTGGGACTAAGTTAAGAACAACGCTGGCATCGCTAGCACCCCGGCCGAGACGTTTGAACTCTACGGGAGGGAAGAACGATGCGATCGCTCTCTGCTGATTCGGACTCCGCGAGCCATTCTGCTTTTATCGAGTCCTTGAGCTCTTTCAGCCGCCTTCATCGCGCGCAGCGCTGGGAAGGCACCTTCGGCGAGTTCCTCGCCACCATACTGCCGCCCAATCCGCTGGCAGTCGCCCGTACCAGTCATCAATACATCTGGGACATGTTGCGCTGGCACGGACGCGCCGCGCAGCCTGACATGAGCGACAACCTGCGCGCGCGCGAATTGTTCAAGCGCGAGCTGTTCGGAATCGACGAACCGTTGTCACGTGTCGTTGATTACTTCAAGGCCGCCGCGGCGGGTTCGGATGTTGGCCGCCGCCTGCTGCTGCTGCTAGGACCACCTTCGGGCGGCAAATCGACACTCGCCATCCTTCTGAAGCGCGGCTTGGAAGAATACAGCCGAACCGACGAGGGTGCGATTTACGCCGTCAAGGGCTCGCCCATGCGCGAGAACCCTCTCAACCTCATACCCGCAAGCCTGCGCGCAGAGTTTCGCGACCGCTATGGCGTTGAAATCCAGGGTGAGCTTTCACCGTGGGCCCGAGAGTACGTGGAACGCGAGTTCGATGGTGACTTCGTCCGCGTACCCGTGGAGCGAGTGTTTCTCTCGGAGTCATCACGGACGGGCATAGGCACGTATGCGCCGCACGATCCGACGACTGCCGACATCGCCGATCTGGTCGGCTCGGTGGATCTCGCGAAAGTCGCTCAGATTGGTGACGAGGGTGATCCGCGCGCGTGGTCCTGGTCTGGCGCCGTCTATGCGGCAAGCCGCGGCATGCTCGAGATGATCGAAATTCTCAAGGTGAAGCGCGAGTTCCTCTACCTGTTGCTCACAATGACGCAGGAGAAGAACGTCAAGGTGTCGCGCTTCCCCCTCATTCACCTGGACGAGACCATTCTGGCGCACACCAACCTCGCGGAATTCCACAAGTTCCTGCAGGAGAAGGAAAACGAGGCGCTGCTCGACCGCATGGTCATCATCAAGGTCCCGTACGCGTTGTCATATCGCGACGAGGCGCGCATTTATCAGAAGCTCGTCTCGGGCGCGCCCGCGTTCCGTAACGTCCATCTGGATCCGCACGTCCTGAATCTCGCGGCTGTATTCGCCATCCTGACTCGCCTCACAAAGACTGAGCGTGAGGGGTTGGATATGACGAAGAAGTTGCGGCTATACGCAGGCGAGGCCGTCGAAGGCGTTCCCGAGTCCGAGGCCACGCGCTTGCACGCTGAAAGCGGCGATGAGGGACTGAACGGTGTCAGCCCGCGTTTCGTCATCAATGCCCTCTCGAACGCTATAACGCGCGGTAATACTCATAGTCTGACGAGCATGGAGCTGCTGCTTGCGATCAAGGACGCGATTGAGAGCGACGCGCGGATGGAATCGAAACACAAGAAAGCGTGGGTCGATCACCTGGTGACCGCGCGCAAGGAGTTCTATAACCGCTGGGTCAAGGAAGACGTGCACCGCGCGATGTTTGCCTCGTTCGAAGAGGAGGCGCAGCAATTGCTCGAGAAGTATCTGGATGAGGTGGAAGCATCCCTCGACCACCGGCAAGTCACGGATCCCATTACAGGTGAGACGCGACCGGCAGATGAACGCTTTCTGCGCTCGGTGGAAGAGAAGATCAAGGTGTCAGACTCCGGCAAGATGTCGTTCCGCCAGGAAGTAGTGCGCAAGGCCATGGTCGCCTTCAAGGCCGGAGAGAAGTTCAAGCTCGGGAGCCACGCGCGCATGCGTGAGGCCATCGAGCAGTACTTGTTCGAAGAGCGCCGCGACGTACTGCGGCTCGTGACCTCGACTGCACGTCCGGATGAGGATGCGCGACAGAAGATTTCTGTCGTTCAGCAACGTCTGGTGAGCGAATACGGCTACGACGAACACAGCGCGAAGGAAGCGCTGAGCTATGTAACGACCCTGCTGGCGCAGGAATAGGTGCCAGCATGAAAATTGCAACCGGTCCATGACAAGTTGCGCGCAGCGCATGACAGGAGTATCACTGGGATATGCCCGAGAGCACTGAAAAGGCGGGTTCTAATGCGGCGAAGTGGTATGACCTGTTTTCGCGTGGCGCGCGTGATTGGCTGCGACACGATGAGAAGGTCCGTGAATCCGTCCGTAAGCACCTGCCGCAGATAGTTTCCGGCGCTGATGTCATCAACGAGGGCGCGCGCACAGTTCGCGTGCCCGTGCGGATGCTGGAGCACTACCACTTCCGCTTGCGCCGGCCCGAGGAACAACAGGGAGCCGGGCAAGGCAAAGCCAAGCCTGGCGATGTATTTTCCGATCCATCCAAGCAACGCGGTCCCGGAGAGAAGGGCGCGGGGGGCCAGGATGAAGGTGAAGTACAACTCCTGCTGGAATTCAAGATCGACGATATCGTCGATTGGCTGTGGGAAGAGATGCAGCTTCCCAACCTCAAGGCCCGCGTAGGCCCCTCCGAGGAAACCGACTGGGTGCGGGAAGGTTGGGATCGGCGCGGAGCGCGCTCCAGACTCGACCGGCGGCGCTCCTTCAAGGAGATGGTCAAGCGTCGCGGCAATCCGGGCGCCACTCCAACTTTCATCGACGAGGATTTGCGTTATCGCCAGCTCGCGCGGCGCCGCCAGCCGGCGGTCCACGCGGTCGTGTTCTTCATGCTGGATGTATCCGGCAGCATGTCAGATCGTGACCGCAAGTTGGCCAAGACCTTCTTTTTCTGGGTAGTACAGGGCCTGCGCCGCGAGTATCGCTCGCTTGAAACTGTGTTCGTGGCCCATACGACCGAGGCCTGGGAGTTCACCGAGCCGGAGTTCTTTCAGGTCAGCGGTACCGGCGGTACCGTGTCCTCGACAGGATTCAACAAGGTACGCGAGATTATCGACGCGCGTTACAACCCGGGTCGTTGCAACATTTATCTGTTCTACGCCTCGGATGGTGACAACTCCGTGAGTGACAGTGCGGAGGCGCGCGAGACTCTGTCGTCAATTACCGGGGATGCGTGCTTCACAGGTTACGTCGAGGTTTCATCCGGGCTATCACGGCAACTCGCAACGGAGACGGGGCGGCTGTTCGCCGAGCTGTCTTCCGCGGGATGTGCGGCCGGCAGCTATGCGCTGAATGATTTCGACGACGTGTGGGGCGCAGTCCGTCATTTCTTCAGTGCCGAAGCTAAGGCCTTGGAGGCATCAGGATGACGTTCTTCCGGCGCGCAGCGCCGCTAATTTTCCCGGCTTCGCTTTGCGAAGCCGGTTGAACCCTGTGCGAAGCACATGAGTAGTACAGAAGACTGGAAGGATTACACGCAGCGGATCGAGGAGCTGGCGGGACGTTCGGGGCTCAAATTTCATCCAGTCGAATTCGAAGCTGTCCCGGATACCTTCATGATGGAGATCGCTGTGTACGGGCTGCCGGTGCGGATGCCGCACTGGTCGTTCGGCGTGCGGTACATCTACCAGCTCATCCAGCGGCACATGGGCAATTCGCGCCTGTTCGAGGTGGTATTTCCGGGTAACCCCGGCCACGCCTACCTCGCGGCAAGTAACGGGCTTGCCGAGAACATACTCGTCACCGCCCATGTGCTGGGTCATGCGGACTTCTCGCGCAACAACCTGATGTTCCGCCGATGTCAGGGGCAGGTGAGCGAGCACATCGTCGAGCACGCGGCCAATCACGCGCGCCAGATCCAACAAGCAATCGAACAATACGGCATGCAACGCGTCGAAACCGTACTCGATGCAGCACTCGCGTTGGAACAACATATCGATGTCGACCAGCCGCTGCGGCGCGAGCGCTATCCCGAATACGCTCCCGATGCCAAAGCGCTGGTGGACGATGAGTTCCGCAAGCGCTTTGCGTCACTCGAGCCCACGGCCGCCAGCACGGGTATAGAGATCAAGAAGCGCGCCCCGGTTCCGCCCCATCCGGAGAGCGACCTGCTCTGGTTCGTCGCGAACTATGCGCCGGAGATGGAAAGTTGGGAGCGCGATATCTTCCTGGCTGTGCGCGAGGAGTCGTTCTATTTCTATCCGGTGTTCGCCACCCAGATCATGAACGAAGGGTGGGCTTCGTACTGGCACGCGCGCCTGCTGCGCGAGGCTGATTTCGTGCCCCAGCAGGCGTATGTCGATGCGATCAAGTGTCATTCGGATGTCGTGCGGCCCGTGGCAGCCGATCAGCAGGTTGCCCTCCATATCAACCCGTATCACCTCGGCTTTGCGATGTGGGAGAAGATAGTGGAGAAGGAAGGCATGGAGGCTGCCCGCAGCATCATGGAACAGGATGATGATTTCGGCTTTATCCGCAATCACCTGACCCGGGAGCTCGCAGACGAGCTCGGTTTGTTCCGTTTCAGCGCGCGCAATGACGGCCACGTGAAAGTGCTCGAGCACGATCTGACGGCACTGCACGAGGCGGTGCTGAGCCCGAAATATAACTTTGGAGCACCGTCGGTAGCAGCGACCCACGTGCGCAACGACGGGACGCTGGAGTTGACTCACGACAACTCGATCGACGGGCGGGGGCTGGACCTCGAACGAAGCCGCCGCGTGCTCGATTACGTGCAACGCGTCTGGCGGCGCCCGATCGTGCTCAGCACGGTTAACCAGGCGGGATCCACCCTGGAGCTAACCGCTCCGTAACCCGACAGCCACAGCCGCTTAGGGTGGCTTCGCCGACGAAGGTGCCGGTGGCGGTGGCGCCGTCTCGCCTTCGCCCCAGTCTTCTTCGGCCTGCGACGTCACAATCGATACGGGATCGCTGGCTGGAAACGATGCGTCGAGAGCCTCGTCCAGCTGCTGCTGGATCTTACGGCGCTGAAGATCAGAGCTATTCATTTCGCGATCTCCTCCTCGTCGACCACTATCTTCCCCCGCTTGTCCTTCTCGGGGAAGACCGGAGGATCCTGGATCTGCTGATCGGGTCCAGGCTCGTGCGGAGGCGGCGGGTCCATCGGAACGGGCTCAGGGACATCAGCGGGGTTTGCGGGGGTCGGCGGTTCGGGCTTGGGACGTGGGTTGGGCATGGGCACCTCTTCCGAGTAGACTTTGACACCAGCATCCTGTGTTCCTTCAGGGGCGTCCGCTATGGCGTACACGACTCAAGGGATCCGGAACGTCGGCCTGGTCGGCCAGGCAGGCACGGGCAAGACTTTGTTGCTCGAATCGCTGCTGCTCGAGGCAGGCGCAATTCGGAACAAGGGCAGCCTGCAGCGCGGAACGACCGTTTCCGACTGCGACGAGCAGGAGCGCCGGCTTCAACACTCCCTCGATACCGCCATCTGCGGCTTCGACCACGGCAAGACCCACGTCAACCTCATCGATACGCCCGGTTATCCCGATTTTCTGGGACGGACCTACTCGGTGCTGGAAGCGGTTGAAACCGCGGCCGTCGTCATAAGCGCCACGAACGGAATGGACACTGTCACGCAGCGCCTCATGGATTTCGCAGCTGAGCGGCAGTTATGCCGCCTCGTCATCATCAACAAGATCGACTGCCGCGACGCAAAGCCGGCCGACGTGTTGCAACAGCTGCGCGATACTTTCGGAGCGCATTGTCTGCCGCTCAATCTGCCCGCCGACTCCGGCAGCGCGGTGGTCGATTGCTTTTTTCAGGCGAGTGGCCGCGCGACCGATTTCTCGACGGTGGAAGCGGCGCACACCCAGATCATCGACCAGGTGATCGAGCTGGACGAGAGTCTCATGGCGCTGTACCTCGAGCAGGGCGCCGAGGTCTCCCCGGAGCAACTGCACAACCCTTTCGAACAGGCCCTGCGTGAGGGCCACCTCGTTCCAGTCTGCTTCGTCTCCGGTGAGACCGGCGTAGGGGTCCCGGAGCTTCTGACCATTTTCGAGCGGCTCATGCCGAATCCCACGGAGGGCAACCCGCCCCCTTTTCTGAAAGGCCCATTGGGGGACGGCATGCAGCGCGTGCAGGTATCGCCTGATCCGGACAAACACGTGATTGCGCACGTGTTCAAGGTTGCAATCGACCCCTACGTGGGCAAGTTGGGATTCCTGCGCGTTCACCAGGGAACCATACGGCAGGGCAGCCAGTTGTTCGTCGGCGATGCTCGCAAGCCGGTGCGCGTCGCGCATCTATGGCGCGTGATGGGCAAAGAAACCACCGAGATGACTGCGGCAATTCCAGGCGATCTGTGCGCGCTGGCCAAGGTCGACGAGCTGCACCTTGACGCGGTTCTGCATGACTCGCATGACGAGGATCAGTACCACCTGAAACAGGTGAAGTTTCCCCCGCCCATGCTCGGGATCGCCATCGAGCCCGAGCGGCGGGGCGACGAGCAACGGCTCGCAGATACCCTGCACAAGCTTACCGCGGAGGATCCGTGCGTGCGGATCGAACATCACCCTGCCGTAAACGAAACTGTCCTGTATGGAATGGGCGAGTTGCATTTGCGCGTGTTGCTCGAGCGCATGAACGAGCGATATGGGGTGCACGTGAAGACTCGCCCGCCGAGCATTCCCTATCGGGAAACCATCACCCGCTCGGCCGAGGGACATTGCCGGCACAAGAAACAAACGGGAGGCGCAGGACAGTTTGGCGAGGTGACATTACGTGTGGAGGCGCTGGGGCGCGGGCAGGGGTTCGAATTCGTGGACGAGGTCGTTGGTGGGGCGATTCCGGGGCAATTCATTCCTGCAGTTGAGAAGGGTGTGCGCCAGGTTTTGACTGAAGGCGCGCTCGCCGGATTTCCACTGCAGGACCTGCGCGTGACGGTGCTCGATGGCAAACACCATCCAGTGGATTCCAAGGAAGTTGCGTTCGTGTCCGCGGGGCGCAAGGCGTTGCTCGATGCGCTCCAAAAGGCAGGCCCCATTGTGCTCGAGCCCATCGTGCACGTGGAAATTACGGCTCCGGCGAGCTCGATCGGTGACATTACCGGCGACCTCGCAACCAAGCGCGCTCGTATAAGCGGCAACAATGCGCTGCCAGGTCAGCGCGCAACGGTGAGCGCTCTCGTGCCGCTCGCCGAAGTCTCGGAGTATCAATCGCGGCTCAAGGCGCTTACGGGCGGCGAAGGCGCGTATGCGATGGAACTGAGTCATTACGACCCGGTCCCGTCGCGCAAACAGCAGGAGCTGATGGAAGCCTACCGCCCCCGCGCCGACGAGTGACGCGAATCAGTCAGAATTTGTATGTTGCTCCAAGACTGAAGACCGGACCCACCGCACCCTGGTAGTGGAGCGACGGATTCCACGGCGCGATACCCAACGCGCCGCCGTAAGTCACCCAGTCGAGCGGCGCTTTCGCGTTGAACACGTTCAACACCGAGCCATGGATCTCGAGGTGCTTGCCGATGGCGAAGCGTCCATAAAGGTCGAATGTGGTGAAGTGCGCGACACTGCAACTGACCGAGCTCGGGATAGTGCCGTCGGCCAACAGATTGGCATAATAGATCCCTGCGGCTCCTCCGCCATTGGTCAAAGCGTTCAGGCAGGTGTCTTGCGGCTGTCCTGTAAAGGCCACGGCCGACGGGTCCGTCACACTGAACGAGCTGATGTAATTCAGCGTTCCAGTGACCAGCCAGGGACCTTGTCCGATGCTATTCGACCACTGCACGCGCGATTTGGGATTGCCCGTATCCCCCGTATAAAAGAAGGGGCCGTGTGTGCCTGCCAGATGGTAGGTCGTGCCATCGATGGTCAGATCGTATTTGTTGGTATACGACCAGGTTGCCTGCGATTTGAGCTCAAAGTCACCCAGTGAGTGGCGATACTGGTAGCCCAGGTCGAAACCGTTCGTCTTGGTCGTGTTGGCATTGATATATGAAATAGTCGTGTACGCGATCGGCGCCACAGGCGGCGCCAGCGTGACAGTGCCCCCACCATCCACGTACTGTTGCAGCGGGGTCAGGTTGTCGCCCCGCACGGTGATCTGCTCGCCGCCGCTCACGATCTGATCGTCAATTTCGATGGAATAGACATCGAAGGTTGCGCTGAAGTCCGCGGCGGGCTGAAAAATGAGCCCGGCGGTGAAGGCCTTCGAGGTCTCCGGCTTGAGGTTCGGATTCGTGCTCTGCAGACCGGGAGCGCTGATGACACATTGCCCCACGAAATTTCCGGGGGTTGTCGGGTCATCGGGATGGGGGCACAGGATCGGATCGGCTGAGGTCCCTGAGAAGAATGCCTGGCCCGACCTGCCATTCTCCGCAGGCCCGGGCGCGCGGAAGCCCTTGGAGGCAGTGCCTCTGACGGCGATTTGCGGAATGGGCGTGAACTTGAAACCGACCTTCGGACTCGCCTTGCCACCGGACAGATTGTAATGATCGTAGCGAACCGCAGCGTCGAGCTCGAACTGCCTGACAATGGGAGCCACCAGTTCCAGGGAGCCGGATGCGACGTGCTGCGTACCGACCGTGAAGTTGTTGCTGAAATCCCCTGTGCCCTGGATTCCGCTCTGGACCTGGGCTGGGGCGACCGCGTACTGATCCCGCACGAAGTAATCCGCGCCGAGCGCGGCAGCGAGCTCGCCCCCCGGCAGAGTGAGCAAGTCGTGGCTCGCGCTCACGTGCCCGAAACTGAGCTTCGATGAGTCGCTCGTGGTCAGCCGCGGAGCCACGAAATCGGCCACCGCCGGGCTGTTGGGCTGACCTACCAGAAATGGGTCCGTCGTACTGTCCAACGCTGCCTGCACATTCATTGCGCTGACGTAATTGAGCCCGGTCAGCTCGAGTTTCACCTCCGTGTAACCGACTGCAGCCTCCAGATCCCAGCCAGCGACTCTGCCGTTCAGATCGATGACCGCACGGTAGGTTTTGGCATTTGTTTCAGTGATCGTCGGGCCCAGGTTCAGAAAGGTGTACTGGAGATTTGCCCGCGCAAGGCCGGTCCCCGCCGGATAGGTCGGGTTCGTGTCCGGGATACTCGTGGCTCCCACAGGAGGCAGCAGCGAAGGCGCAATCCCCGGACCTACGGCGATGCCCTGATAACCGCCCGTAAAGGCACGGTCCGGTCGGTTGACCTGCTCGGATTTGCTCTGGAAGTAACCCCCTTCGATGTCTGCTTGCCAGTGGTCCGCTAATTTCCGTGTAAAACGTCCAACGAAGTTGAAGTTGCGCGTCGGCGGTTGAATCTGGTCCCACGTGTCTTTGTAGGTGCACTGATTTGCAGCAAACTTCGTTGCGTCACATCCGGGCATGAAGCCCACGACATCACCCGTATCCGGGTTGGTTACGTAACCGGTGATGGAGCGGCTGGGTGTTGTGCCAACCAGGATGTTCTGCGCGCCGAAATCGAAGTCAATGCCGCCGGTCGACGTGTAGTCGTTCTGCATGAAGCTGCCGCCGCGGTCGCTGAACTTGATTTCATTCTGCTTTTTGTATTCGGCGGACACGTAGAAGTTGTGGCCGTCGCTATCGAGGTCACCGAGGCCCCAGATCCCGGAGAAGTGAAAGTGGCTGCCATCGCCATGGCTTGAAACGCCGCTGTCAGCGGTCACCTGCGCGCCCTGATAAGACTTCTTCAGAATTATATTGACGACCCCCGCGATGGCGTCAGAGCCGTAAATTGCCGACGCGCCGTCCTTTAGCACCTCGATGCGCTCTATTGCGTCGAACGGCAGATTCGCAACGTCAACGAACGAGCGTTGGCCGTCGTCGCCGATCGGATAGGGCGCGGCCCGGTGGCCATCAATCAGCACCAGTGTTGCACCAACATTCAAGCCGCGTAGCGCAATACCCGCAGCGCCACTCGCGAACGCGCCGGAAAAGCTCTGTGACAGCGTGCCTTGACCGTTGGCAGTCAAATTGTGAAGCACGTCCTGCGTGCTCGTATAACCGGATTCGTGCATCTGCTCGGCTGTGACGATTTCCACCGGGCTTGGGGTCTCTGAATCGGTTCGCCGGATACGCGAGCCCGTGACGATGACCGTACTCATGGTTTCCGTGGCCTGGGGGGGTGCCGTTTGTGCATTGGCGCTGGGCAGGCGCGCCAGCTCCCCCGAGGCGATCAAAGCTGCAACAGCCCACATGTAGTTGGCTGGACGGTAGCGCATGGGAGTTCCCGGAAGACCCGTGTGAATCTTAATCCACGCACATGTTAGTGCCGCGACGCGGGAAATGACATCGGGTTATTCTTGTGTTCCCACTGTATTGCCAACGGCGGCGGGAACACACCTACGGGACAGATGTTGGAAAGTGAGGCGGTTGTCGAGCGTGGGTCGCCTGTTCGAACGTATACGCGTACGTGATCAGCTTGGGCTCGCTCCACGCTCCGCCGATCATCGACAGACCAACCGGCAATCCGCGGACCAGGCCCATAGGCACCGTGATGTGAGGATAGCCTGCCACAGCCGGTGCGCTGGATACGCCACCGCCGAGGAAATGGTCGCCATTCACCCAGTCGGTCGTCCAAGCCGCGCCCATGGTGGGCGCGACGAGCACGTCCAGATGATCCTTCGCCAATGCGGCATCGATGCCTTCGAGGCCGGCTAACCGCCTGGCGCGCTCGTGTGCTGCTACGTAGTCCTGGTCAGTGAGCGGGCCCTTGGCTTGGGCATTGATGAACAGCTCCTGCGAAAAAAACGGCATCTCGCGCGTATGTTCGTTGTTGTTGAAGGTGATCAGATCGGCGAGTGTGCGGGGAGTCGCGCCACGGTTGGCCAGATAACGGTTGATGCCATCCTTGAATTCATAGAGCAGCACGGTTTGCTCTTCGGTGTCAAACTTGCCTTGTGTTGATATGTCCACCGGATCGACGATGACGGCGCCTCGGGCCCGTAACGCGTCGATTGCCCGGTTGAATATGGCGTCAACCTCATCGTGGAAGCCCGCTTGCTGCCGCAGTACTCCGATGCGCACACCCTTCAGTCCATCGCCATTCAGAAATTGTGTGTAGTCGAGCGGTGTTTGCGATTTGAGCGGCTCCGTGGCTGGATCATCCGGGTCGTAGCCTGCCAGCACCGTTAACAGGGCCGCGGCATCGGCCACAGACCGCGCCATAGGACCCGCGGTATCCTGACTTGCCGCGATCGGAATGATGCCTGAACGTGACACCAGGCCCACGGTGGGCTTGATTCCAACCAAGCCATGCACGCTGCTCGGGCACACGATCGAGCCATCCGTTTCCGTTCCCACCGCGACCACGGCCAGGTCGGCGGCGATCGCGGCTCCGGACCCCGAGCTCGAGCCGCACGGGTTCCGGTTGAGTGCGTACGGGTTAAGAGTTTGTCCACCGCGGCCGCTCCAGCCGCTGGTGGAGTGCGTCGAACGGAAGTTCGCCCACTCGCTCAGGTTGGTCTTACCCAGGATCAGCGCCCCTGCCGCGCGCAGCTTGTGCACGATGAAGGCATCACGCGGCCGTTTAGACCCGAGGAGGGCCAACGATCCGGCCGTCGTCTGCATGCCGTCGGCCGTGTCAATGTTGTCCTTGAGCAGGATGGGAACGCCGAACAGGGGTTGCTGGCGCGCACGCCCGGTGCGCGCCCCTGGAGCCGTATCGGCATCGAGGGCGGCTGCGATCTGTGCCGCCTCCGGGTTGATTTCCAGAACGGAGTTGATTCTGGCGCCAGCGCGGTCGATGGTGCTGATACGTTTTTCGTAGTGACGTTCGAGCGCGCGAACATTCAGGCGCCCCGCGGCCAGCGCCTGGCTCACTTCTACGATGGAAGGTTCGGTGGGAACGGGGTCGCGCGCCGCGGCACTGTGGACACACGCCGCGAGGAGGGCGGAAACGAAAACGCCGCTCAGCCGGGGGATCCCGACTGAGCGGCGCTCACTGCCAAGATCAGAACTTGTATTTCGCCCGCACGTTCCAGAACGCCCCAGGTAGATCATACGTTCCCGCGTCGTAACCGTTCAGAGTGCAAGTAAAGCAGACTGGCGGATTGGCGCCGAACAAATTATTTACACCGGCTTCGACGCTCAGGCCCTTCAACTTGAAGGCATCCGTGTAGGCAACCTGTGCATCGTTGTAGGTTGCGGCAGCCATCGTGTGCACGGTGGTCTTGGTTTCGCAACCGGGTACACCGACTTTCACGGCATTGCTGCAGGCCTCAGTGACCGCTGACAGGTAACGCACGGTCCAGGTGAACTCGAAATCGGCAAAGCCGTAGCCAATCTGTGCATTCAGGCGATAGCGCGGGATCGCACTATTGGCCACTTCGATTCCGACCTGACGCTGGGCGACGTTCCCCAACGTGTCGACAGCCTCGTACTTGTTGACGCGCGTCGTCACGACTGAGGTTGAGAGGTGTCCGAAGGCCAGCGGCTGGGATTGCCAGTTGAACTTCAGGTCCTCGCCATCGGTTGTGATCTGTCCGAGGTTCGCCAGGAAGTTCTGCGGGGGCCGCAGATTGCCACCGGGGGCTCGGGTGAACGGCGAGCACAGGTTTGGATCGGTGCCGCCCGCGGCAATACACGCATTCAGCAGTGACTGGATGTCCAGGGCCTGAATCGCGCCCTTGATCTTGTGGTGATAGTAGGTCGCCTCCAGGCTGAGCTTGCCCGTGAACGCGATCCCCTCAGCCCAACTGGCGTTATATAGGAAGCCCGCCGTGTAGCTGTCCGATTTCTCGGGATTGAGCTTCGGATTGCCGCCGGTGAATGTGGTGATCTGTGAGTTGGCCTGCTGGAAGCCGACGGGTGCGCCGTTTGCGAGGCAGGCCGCCTGGGTCGCTGCTGACAAGGGCGTGCCGGGGGTTGCGCTGCAGGGGTCCACGAGCGTCGCGCCGAACTGGGTGAGACCATAAAGCTCGCCAAGGTTCGGAGCACGGAAGCCGGTCGAATAGGTGCCGCGCAACGCGAGGTCCTCGATGGGTTGCCAGCGCAAGCCGGCCTTGTACGTGGTCGTGTTACCGAAGTTGGAATAGTCCGAGTAACGGACCGCGGCGCTCGCACCGAGAGTCGGCAGTACGGGCACGCTGAACTCGGCGTAAGCCTCGTTCACGTGGTACCCGGCGGCAACGGGCGAAGCAAACGAGTCCTGCGATTCGCCGGTCTGGCGCAGCGGGTCCGGATTGAACTTGCCATCATACGCACGGTGCTCGGCGCCGATGGCGATGCCCACGGGGCGATCCTGGATGCTGAACGGATGGCCGGTAATGTTGCCGGAGAAGACCTTGAGGTCCTGCTCGCTCTGGTCGATCTGCGGCGCCAGGATGTACTTGAGCATCGCAGCGGTGATCGGCCGGCCCTGGCCGCCGAACAGGTCGAGTGGTACGCAGCCGGGAATCGCGGCGCAGATGGCCGGGTCCCCCAAGGCGATGCCGACCTTGGCGATGTTATAACCGCCGGTGAACGTCTGATTCGCCTTGTTCGCGCTGTCAACGAAGTTGAGGTCCCAGCGGTAATCGCTGCCCGCCACGGCGAAGTTGCCGCGGAAGCCGCCGCCGAAGTACCACGTGTCCACGTCCTGCTTGAAGATACGCGGTCCGGCCTCGAGCGGCCTGCGCGTCACCCAGCCGAAGTTGCTGGCTGCATTCAGATCGATGCCGAAGGGGTTATAGGGATTGAGGGCCGAAATGGAGAGCGTATCGGCAATACCACCGCTGCCCGCGTAGGGGCCCACGAAGATGGGCTCGGGGGCTGCCTGGTTCACGGACTGCCGATTGTTGAACAGACCCTTCACGTACGCTTCCACGTTATCGTTGATGGAATACGTCAGGTTGGTAAAGATGGATTTGCGCGTGGACGGGGTCAGCAGCTTGTTGTAGGGCGCAAAGTTGAAGCGGTCCGAGTCGCTCCAGTCATGATAGGTTCCCGCGGCGGGGTCGGCCTTGTTCCAGACGGGAGTCGGGGTGCCGTTGTTCAGCGTCACATCGTAAAAGTTTCCCTGGTCGGGCGTGCACGAGCCGTAGGCCGGTACGGGCCGCGAGGGATCGCAGAAGGTATAGCGTCCCTGGGGCGTTGCCGAGCTGCCGGCGCGCAGACCCGCCAGAGGCTCGGGGAATGACGATTGCCACCACTTGGAGGAACTGATCGCATCCTGGTCGTAGTAGCTCGCGACAAACATCGCGGAGAACCTGTCGGACGAGCCACCAGCGGTCACGCTGCCTTCAGTGGTACGGCCACCTTTACTGAATTCGCCAACGTAGCCATTCACCTCGACGCCATCGATCTTTTTCTTCGTGATGATGTTCACCACGCCGGCGATGGCGTCGGATCCGTAGATCGACGAGGCGCCATCTTCGAGCACTTCGATGTGATCGACGATCGACAATGGAATGGTATTGAGGTCGGCGCTGCCGCTGACGCCCGAAGCAGAGGACTCGTTGACCCAACGTATACCGTCAACGAGCACCAGCGTTCGCTTGGAGTCCAGGTTACGGAGGTCTACCTGGGCGGAGCCTGCGCCAATACCGCCACCATCAGGCGGATAGCCGAAGTTGCCGGACGAGTTGAACTTCGCGTTAAGGGCCGAGCCGCCCGTGGTGAGCTGCTGCAGCAATTCGCCTACGCCTGCCAGGCCGGTCTTCTCGATGGCCTCGTTACTGATGACCGAGAGGGGCTGCTCGCGCTGTGCTTCGCTCTGGGCGATGCGTGAGCCGGTGACGATGACTTCCTCGACCTTCTGATCGGGGGCTGCGGGAGCCTGTGCGCCAGCTGTGCCACTAGCCGAAACCGCCAGTAGCGACGCCGCCACAGCAGAGACTGAAAGCGGGGGTCGGTATACCTTCATTATGACTTCCCTTCCGAATGCGAGTTCTTGTGAATGGGCCATTACCCGGCCCAAATTGGGCGCAAACTGTAGCGTCCCGTTGCTGCAGATGTAAAGAATTATGAGGCGGGCCGAAGCCCCATGTCGTCCGTTGTATTAGCGCGACATGCAGGTACGCCGGGGGAAGAATCGCGATGCACCATGCGGCAGGCCCCTGATGATAGCGCAGCGCAACATGCAGGGCGCTCCCCGGTTGCAGCGCACTGCGTCATGCGCTTCGCCGCAACGCCGCCCGCGTCCGCCGCGCTGCAGCCCTGGCTTCGCGAGCCGGTCTGACCGCGCATATCGCCCCGAGCTCGGCCGCCAACTTGACACTAACGGCGCTGCTGCTCAACACAACAGGGTTGCGCGTTGAGGTGCTGCTGCAATGCGGCACGATGTTGGGTCGCTATTGCACTCGGACAATGTGTCACGTCGCAACGCACCGCGCCGATGTGTTGGACCGCACCGCAGCGCGGCACCCCTCCGGAGTCGTGCGACCTATGTGTGCATCGCAGCGTACATCCAACTTCAACCTGTTCTGGGCTGAGTCAACCTGCGGCCGTTTTGTTGTATTTTAGCGGCACACGGTGATTTTTCGAGTTGCATCGTATTGTGGTGTGGCTCAACAAGTCCGTATACTCGCGCGCATAGCCCAAACCCATGCCCGACAGCCCTTTTGTGGCGGCAGCGGTACGTCAATGGAGTTTGTTTCTAACCGTTCACCTGTTGCAAAAGTACCGCGCCTGCGGCGTGGCCAGTCGCAGCGCCGCAAGGCGCTCGCGACAACTACTTAAATCTCGGGGAAAACATGAGCATGAAAGCCGATGCGATCATCAGACGAGCGGTCCGGACTGCCCTCCTGACCAGCGGAGCGATTGCGGTAGGAATGACCCAACGGGCGCAGGCGGCCGACGCACCCGCCGAGGAACCGGCCGCCCTGCAGGAGGTCGTTGTCACGGGTTCGCGCATCGCCGCTCCGCAGCTCGAGTCCGTCAGTCCGATCACAGCAATCAACGCCGAGGAAGTCAGGAGCACAGGCGTCACGCGTGTCGAGGATCTGCTCAACAGCCTGCCGCAGGTCGTTGCCGACCAGGGCTCGGGTATTTCGATGGGATCGAGTGGCGTGGCGAACCTGAACCTGCGCGGCCTCGGTGCGCAGCGCACCCTGGTGCTGATCAACGGACGGCGCCTGATGGGCGGCGACCCGGGCGGTGGCTCGGGAAACAACACTAATCTGGGCTACGCTTCTGCGGGAGACGTCAACCAGATACCCGTGGCTCTCGTCGAGCGCGTTGACGTGCTTACCGGAGGTGCCTCCGCGACCTACGGCGCGGATGCCGTCGCGGGTGTTGTGAACTTCGTCATGAACGACCACTTCGAGGGTGTACGTGTTGATGCTAACTTCGGCATCTACAACCACAGCAATCACAACCCTTGGATCAACGGCCTGGAGGAGGCGAAAAACAATCCCTCTCAGTTTCCTAGCGTCACCGGTACGAACTGGGACGGCCAGAACAAAGACATCACCCTGATCATGGGTCATAACTTCGCCGACGGTGCGGGAAATTTCGAAGGCTACCTCGGCTATCGGCGCAACTCTCCCATTACCGCCGATCACCGCGATCATTCGGCTTGCGTGCTCACGGCTTCATTCGGCTCGCCCTACTCTTGCTCGGGTTCGAGCAATTCGGCGCCGACGGTCATCGCAGGCTCCGGGGGCCGCATCCAGGTCAATCCGGATGGCACCCTCAATTCGAAGGTCTATAATCGCTTCAACTATGCGGCATCTCACTACCTGCAGCGCATCGACGAGCGCTACACGGCAGGATTCTTCGGCCACCTGAAGTTCAGCGATAAGGTCGAAGCGTATACCGAATTCATGTTCATGGACGACGATACGCGGGGCAACTACGCGCCGGCGGGTTTGTTCATCGGCAGTGGCTTTTCGAACATACCCGGCACAAACATCCGCGACGGCAACTACACCGTGAATTGCGGTCCCGGTGCCTACGGCAACGCGGGAATGAACCCGTATTTGACTGCGGACGAGTTTGGCCAGATCTGCAGTCCCACCTCAACAGTGGCCCAGTACTACGACCCTGTGACGGGAGATGCACAGCTCTCGATGGCGCGCCGCAATATCGAGGGCGGACCACGCCAGGACGAATACAGCCACACCGCTTTTCGCGGCGTGTTCGGGGCCCGCGGTGAGCTGACGACAGACTGGAATTACGATGCGTCGTTCACGTACGGCTACACTCGTTTCACCGATTTCCATAACAACGACACGTCCTCGTCGAGAATGCAGAACGCCATGCTCGCTGTGAGGGATCCAACGACGGGCCAGATAGTCTGCCGTGGTGGCCAAACGGGTTGTGTCCCCTGGAACATCTGGCAGCCTGCGCTGGGGGTTGATCCTGCCTCGCTGTCCTACTTCAGCGTGCCGGGTCTTCTGCAGGGCGCATCTCAGGAGGGCGTCGCTACGGCGTTCGTGAATGGCGATCTCACCAATGCGGGGATCAAACTGCCGACCTCCGACGAAGGCCTCAAGATCGTCTTCGGCGGCGAGTACCGGCGCGAGACCATCCAGTTCCGGCCGGACGAGGAGCAGGCCACGGCCGACCTTTCCGGCTCGGGCTTCGATCTCACCGGTTACGAGGGTGCCTACCACGTGTGGGAGGGCTTCACCGAAATGCGCATGTCGCTGGCGAAGAACCAGCCCGGCATTCATTCGCTCGATGTGGAGGGCAAGTACCGCTACTCGAAATACAATAGTGGCGGCGCGTTCTCTACCAACACATACGAGTTTGGCCTCACCTGGGCCCCGATTCAGGACGTTCGTCTCCGGGCCAGCTACAATCGGGCCGTTCGCGCGCCAAACCTCGCCGAGTTGCTCAAGGGGCCGTACGTAACGCTCGATTCCGGCACCGATCTGTGCGGGCCCGGCACCCAGTTCACGGCGGCGCAGTGTGCGCTCACGGGCTTGTCGCCCACCATCTACAACGACCCCAATCTGCAGGGGGCGCTTACGTCGGCGGCCGGCCAGTACAACGGCCAGTTGGGCGGCAGTACAAAGCTGCAGCCCGAGGTGGGCAAGACGACCAACGTAGGTATCGTGTTCACGCCGGGCTTCCTGCCTGGTTTCAGCGCCACGGTCGACTACACCGACATCAAGATGTCGGGCGTCATAACCACGTATGGTCCGAACCTGATCCAGACGAACTGCATCGCAGACCCCACGGGCGTCAGCGCCACCGGCGAGACCTGGTGCTCGATGATCCATCGAGACGTGAATGGAACGCTCTGGCAGAGCCCACAGGGCTACACAGCGGATCCATTGGTGAACCTCGCTGGTCTCCAGAATAAGTCCATCGATACCGGCCTGGCATACCGGTTCGATATGGGGAGCTTGGGCAAGCTGCGCTCCCGCCTGGATGGCACTTATCTGCTGAAGCTGATCACCACTCCGGGTGGGGGTGCGCCGTACGATTGCGCCGGGCGTTTCGGACCCTCCTGCGCGCCCGAAACTCCGAAATGGCGTCACCGCCTCAGTGTGGACTGGGACACGCCGCTGGGTCTGTCGGCTGGCGCGACGTGGCGCTTCATAGGCTCTGCCACGAACACGCTACTCGATCCCAACACTCCCGATTATGGAGGCGCGGACAACGTTGCCCTGGGGCGACCGGACGCACGAATCCCGACGATTAGCTACATCGATCTGCGGGCCTCGTACACATGGAACAAAGTCACGCTGCGCGCAGGCGTTAACAACGTCCTCGACAAGGATCCGCCAATCATAGATACGATCAATTCGGGCGGTAACAGCATCTTTGCGGAAAGCAATACGTATCCGTCGCTCTACGATACTGCGGGTCGGTTCCTGTTCCTCAACGCGACGGTGGACTTCTAAAGTCCGACAGGAAGCGTTCTGATCCTTACCGGGGCGGGCCTCTTGGCCCGCCCTTTTTTTATGCGCTCGATGAGCCGAGCTTCGGTCCCTGATGTCAGAGGCCTTTACTCGATGGAATAGCCCCAGCGTTCCATCCAAGGCATGAGAATAGGTAAGGCTGCGCCGAAATGGTGCTCGTAGTGCTTCCATCGGCCCACGGAGCGGGTACTGATCGGCTCGATGACCTGGGCGTAGCTCGGCGTGCTGATGAATCCCTTGGCGCGGGCGTGTGTTCCGGGAGCCAGCATCGCCTCGTTCCATGGTAGCTGTAGAAATGCACTCAGCTTGTGCACTTCTGTGTCGAATTCCGCGGTGAGTTGTTCGTAGCGGAGCTCATAGCTCGCAGGACGCAGCAGTGCGCATTGCGAATACCAGAAGCCGAAGGCGCGAGAGTAGACCTTGGCCAGAGTGGTCAGATCGCGGCAGGCGAGGGCGAGTGGGGGTGAGCCGAAGTGCTGCAGGAAGCAACTCAGCAGTGTATCGCAGGGATGACGAATGGCGACGATGATGGGCGCGTTGGGAAACAGCCGCCGAATTATCGGTACCAGAATTAGGTTCAATGGGACCTTGTCCACCAGGCGCTGTCCCGGCAGCAGACCAGCCCGTTTGCGCGCTCGCTCCCAATACCTGGAGCGGATTTCGTCAAGGGCTTGAGCGCTCAGCTTGCCGAGCTCGGCGGGGTAGCGGATGCCGTGGTCAGCGACTTCAAGAGCCGCTCTCAGCACCAGTCCTTGCTCGTCCATGGACTGGAGCAACGGGTGAGCGTCGAGGATCTGCTCGAGCAGAGTAGTCCCCGAGCGCGGGAACCCTACGATGAAGATCGGACTGTCGTCGACGCCCGGGCCGTCGTTGCCCCAGGCTGCAACATCCTGCGGATCGCAGCTCGTCGCCGTAAGAGACCAGTACTGGGACTCCTCGACTGAGGTTTTTTCTTGTGCGAGCTCGAGGAACTCCAGCTGCGAGCGGTGCGCCTCCTGGGCGGCCAAGTAGGCTTCGTCGTAGCGCCCCAGCGCGTCACACGTCCGGGCAAGCAGAAAAAGGAGCTTGTGCCGGTGTACGAATTCCTTGTGATTCTCGAGCGCCAACCTCAGCTGTTGACAAGCCTTTTCATGCTGACCAACTCGCGAGTCCAGCACCGCCGCCATCATCAGCCTGTCCGGATCGGGCTCCGCACTGGGGTCGTTGAGATCGAGCCGTTCGAGGGTCGCGCGCGCCGCATCAAGTCGATGCAGGCGCTCCAGGATCGATGCGCAGCCGAGGGCGGCGCGTCCCTGCTGCGGCGGATTTGCCAACAGCCGCTTTACCAACCGCTGCTCAGGGTCTACAGCTGCCATCATTCCGAGCAGCTGGATGAGCAGGACGGAAAACTCGACCGTAAGCTGTTCGAATTCCTGCCAGCCCTCCAGGGCTTCCAGGGCTTCCTCGCGGCGCGCAACATCAAAACAGCACTGCGCGAACGCCCATCGAAGCCTGCCGTCCCTCGGTGCGAGAGCCACCCCGTCGCGGAGGGCAAGGTACGCCGCACGATAGTCGCAGCGATCCATCTGCAGTACCCCCAAGTTGTAAAGCAATTCCGGGGTCGGTGGCGTCAGCTGAAGGGCCCGCTCGAACGCCGCGAGGGCTTGCGTGTATTGTCTGATTGGGCGCAGGACGGTGCCGAGGTTCTGCCAATGTGTGGCGACCTGCGGTTGCATGAGTGTGAGGGCATTGAAAACGCGCGCGGCATCCTCGTGCCGTCCTTGCGAATTCAGCACCGTCCCGAGTACTTCCAGTGCACCTGGGTGATGATGGTATGCAGAGAGTACCCGCAGACATTTGTCCTGGGCAGCCGCGAGCTCTCCGTCGGCAATATTCTTTCGCGCGAGATCCAGCAGGGCTTCTGGATCGGAGGGGAGTGAGGCTTGTGGCGAATTCATGGGCCGTAACGCGAGCATTCGCAGAACTGGTCGGTGCAATGCTGTACCGGCCTCGAGCAGCCGAGGTTGCGGCTGTTGGCGATCGCCCACCTGACGGTTACTCTACCACGCCCTCGAACTGCGGCGAGCTTTGTGTCCGCAACTGAACAAGCTGACCGTGCAAGCCTTGCAGCCGCTGCGCGCGAGCACCGCGCGGGTCGGTTGCGCGAGGCAGTGTCCGCCTACGAGGCGCTCCTCCGCGCATCACCGAACGATCCCGATCTCCTGCAGCTTCTGGGACTGGCGCTCGCCCAGCTCGGAAGGGCGGCAGATGGCGCCGCGTTGTTGGCTCGCTCCCTGGAGATCAAGCCCGACCGCCCAGCCGTTCTGCTGAATCTGGCTCAAGCGCTGCACACGGTCGGCAGCGAGAGTGAAGCGCTGCGTGCGTGCGAGCGGGCATTCGCTCTGGACTCGTCGCTTGCGGGTGGGTATCGGCTGCGAGCTGCGATTCTCACATCCCTCGGACGCCGTGAGGAGGCGCTCGCGAGCGCCGGTCAGGCAGTGCGTCTTGCAATGAACGACGCCTCTGCGCACGCCGACCTCGGTGTGGCTCTTGAGGCAGTGGGACGCGAAGTCGATGCGTTGGAGTGCTTCGAGCGGGCGGTTACGCTCGACCCGAACCTCGCTGCGGCCCATCACAACCGTGCGCTACTGCTGGCGCGCAGAGGAGAGCATGAGCGCGCCCTGCAGAGCTTCGATCGAGCGCTCGCGCTGCAGCCGCACCATGCAGCTCTGCACAGCAATCGAGGCAACACCCTCAAGGAGCTCGGACGTGTGCAGGAAGCCGCGCAGAGTTACTCGCTGGCGCTCGCAATAGAGCCTGGTAATCCGCAAACGCTTCACAATCGCGCTGTCGCTCATTATCTGTTGGGGCAGTACGCTGAAGCTCTGCGCGACTACGACACGCTGGTCGCTCTCGGGAAAGAGAGTGCGCCAGATCTGGTTGGGCGAGGCGCAGCCTTGGTCGCGCTGGGCCGCTACAGCGAAGCGCTCGCGCCATTGGAGCGCGCCACGGAGCAGCTGCCATCCGAGGCTGAAGCACACATACAGCGCGGTGTCGCCCTGCAGAATCTCGAGCGTTATGCCGAGGCTGTCGAAAGTTTCAATCGAGCGCTTGCTATCCGTCCGGACGCGCCCGAAGTATTGAACAACCTAGGGGTGGCTCTGACTCGACTCGGCAGATTGAATGAAGCGCTCTCCAGCCTGATCCGCTCGTCGGCCTTGAACGGCACGAATCCCGACACCCATGTCAACATGGGGATCGTCCTGAAAGCGCTCGGTCGCCATCGCGAAGCCGGCCATCGTTTCAGCAGCGCCCTGGCGTTCAGGCGCGACAATCCGTCCGCGCAGTTCGGACTGGCATTCTTGCATCTGGCGCTTGGAGAGTTCGATCTGGGATGGCCTTTTTACGAAGCGCGGTTCCACGTCCCGGATCTGGGTAATCCGCTTCGGCATTTCAATTTCCCGCGCTGGAGCGGCAGCGAGCCGCTGGCGGGCAAGACGTTGCTGGTGTACGCAGAGCAGGGCCTGGGCGATGTCATCCAGTTTTGCCGCTATCTGCCGCTGCTTGCCGAGCGGAATGCGAACGTGGTCTTCGAGGTGATGCCCTCGCTGAAGGCGCTGCTCAGCACCTTGCCGGGCCAGTTCCGAATCATCGGCCGGGGCGAGCCGTTGCCTCCGGCAGATTACCATTCACCGCTGTTGAGTCTCCCGCTGGCATTCAATACCCAGCTCGCGACTATCCCGGCTCGTGTGCCCTATCTCGCCCCGGAACCTGAGCGCGTCGCTCGATGGAGGGAGCGGTTGCGGAACCTGCCGGGCTTGCGAGTGGGGATCGCGTGGCAGGGAAATCCGTTGCTCGAGAGGCACATCTGGGCTCGTGGGCGCTCGATTCCGCTCTCGGCGTTCGAGCCGCTGGCACGCTCGCCCGGTATCACCCTGGTATCTGTGCAGAAGGGACCGGGCGTCGACCAACTGCGCAAGGCCTCCTTCGCGGACCGGATCGTCGATTTGAGCGACGATCTCGATCGCGGTGGGGAAGCTTTCGTCGATACCGCGGCAGTGATCACCTGTCTGGATCTCGTGATCAGCTCCGACACCTCGATAGCGCATCTTGCTGGGGCTCTCGGCCGCCCGGTCTGGACTGCGCTGGCGCAATCGCCGGAATGGCGATGGCTGCTCGAGCGTCGTGACAGCCCATGGTATCCCACCATGCGTTTGTTCCGGCAGTCACGCGGAGGCGACTGGTCGGATGTTGTGTCGGAAATTGCGAGCGCACTGAGGGAGCTCACGACGCGCTGACGCAGATCGCGACGCATCGGGTCGTGGCTCGTTCAGCAACCCCTCCAGGCGCGCCAACCCGCTACTTCGCTTTCCCTTCGGCTGATGTCAGCCCGTAAGCGGCGACTACCACAGAGGCCACCTGCTCCCCCATGCGATTCCCCACTTCCGTCGAATTGCGGTAGTGCACGCCGTCGTAGATGCGACCGTTGGACACTTCCTTCACCAGATCTTCCGTTCGCGCCCAGTGGCGAGTCACCCCGCGCAAGGTGTTGCTCGTAGTACTCAAAGGCGGCAGCGGTTCTTTACCCAGCTCCGCCTGAATGACCGTGGCAATCGCCGCTGCAATCACACAATGCGCGCAGGGATACTCCGGATGCATCGGCGTGGCGATGAACGGCGCCCAATCGGCATCGCGCTCGGTTAGGTCGTTGCCATCTCGATCGCCGTTGCGAATCGCTGTAATGGGCCGCCATAGCTGATAGTGATATTTGGCCTCGAGCACAGCTATCTCGGCATCGTTGATGGCAGCCGCGACAATGGCGAAGAACCGTGCATTGCGTGTTATCTCGCGGCCGGGTGCCAGGGCGAAGGAGCGGCACACGCCGATATGAATGTTGGGGAGCGCGGTTGCCCAGAATCGCGCAATCTCGGTCTGCTGGGCAGTCCGTGCGGTGCTCTCTGCGGCGCCGACGAGTTTGATCTCGTTGTAATCTTTCGCCCACTGGTCGCTCTTGAGTGCTGGCGGCGGGCCTGGTCGGAACTGGGCCGCGCTCTTCAAGAACCAGGGCTTGTGTTGAGCCACCGCGTACCCGAGCGGAAATGTCGTCGGGACGTACGTGCCGGGTGTGGTCAGCGGGCGGTAGGACTCGATAGGGCCGATGTCGCTGGTGTGCTTGGACAGCACATCGGCTGCGGCCTTCTCGCCGATCTGGATTCCGAGCGCTCTTCCCCCATTATCCGGGAGCGCGGCAATGGCCTTCTGGTATTCCGCATCGGTCTGCCTGTCCAGCAGAGGTGCCTCGTGGATCAAGACACCGCGGCTCGCAGCAGCAACGGCCGCCTCGACCGAGGCACCCTTGGCCTGCCCGAGCTCGACCCGATCGCGCGGGTAGCGCGAGGTGATCGCGTTCACCGCCTCGTACACTGCGCTCTGCGCCAGAGCCAGGGTTCGCGTTGTGTTGGGACCGTCGGTCGCGATCTCGGTCGTTTTGCCGGCCCAATCGGCCACCACGTCCGCGTGCGCTGCCACTGAGGCGAGCAGCACTGTCAACTGGGCGATCCGTCCCGCGAGTCTCAGCATGGTCATCCGTCCCCTGTCTTCGAATCCGCCTATATTAGTGGATGCTGAGCGCAGGCGGCCTTCCGACGATGCCGAGGTGACCCGCCATGGCCGAGCCTCATCTGCTAGCTGAGTCGCTTGACCTTGGTCTTGCGCCCATGATCGGCAGCCAGCCACAGAGAACTCATGGCGCCGTGCTCGATACGCACAGCCTCGCCGACAGAGAAGCTGATATTGGGTGAGGGCTGGTCCTGGCGCCATACCTGGTCGTTGTCCAGCGTGAAGATGAATTCTCCACGGGGCCCCTGCCGCAGCGCGCGGATCTTCCCCGTCAACACGTCGCTCTTGTGGCTGTATTCCTCGGTGGGCGCACGCTGGTGTGCTATGTCGGCCGTCATGCCGAACTTGTCCGTTTGGATCTTGGGCAGCGCGGCGGCCAAGGCATCGAAGCACGCAAGCCGCTGCGTCTCATCACTTTGGCCCGCGCAACGCCGCAGCCCGTCACTGAGTGTGTCAGTCCCTGCGAGCGCCGGCAGGCAGACCGCCCCGGCCAGCAGGACCCACGATTTCCGCAACGACTTGTTCAACATTTGCCCGTTCATCGCGACCCCAACTGCGGCGCGTCCGCGCCGTAATAACGACCCACGCCTATGGTCAACGCCCGTACCATATCTCGCTCCGCGGCTGTCAACAGCGGATTCCAGATGTCGAATATCAGTATGACCCGCGTCTGGTCGCTGTCGTTCCACGCTTCATGCTCGATCGTGTCGTCGAAGACCCAGGCCTTGCCTCTACGCCAGGGACGCACTTGCGAGCCGACGCGGAATTCACAGCGCTCCGGGATGATCAACGGCAGGTGAACGATGGACCGCGTGTTGGTGGTGCCGGTATGCGCCGGCAGGCGGGTGTGAGGTTTCAGCACCGAAAAGTAGGCTCCCGGCGCATAGCCAGGCACATCACACAGGGGCAGGCGCGCCAGGACTGCGGCAGTCTTCGGGCACTTCGCGATGTGATCTTCCAGAGGCACCCCATCGTGCCAGAGCGAGTAAGTGCTCCAGTCCATGGAATGATTGAGCGGGCCCCATTGATCGACCGGTGTGCCCGGTGGGAAGTCGACGTAAGGCGCGAACCCCGACCGGTCGTTATCCAACACTGACAGCGCTTCGGCCGCGATGTCCTCGGTGGCTTCCTCGAGAATGTCCAGCCACGGAAAGTCCTCGCGCGCAAAGAACTCGATGGCGGGCAGATAGGGGAACAGCATGTTCTTGGGCTCGCTCGCGTAGGCGCGTCGCTTGCCCAGCACAATGTCGCGACAACCGATAAAACGTTGTTGCTCCAGCGCGCTGTGCTGACTCAGGACTGGCGCGACTTCCTGCTCCAGGAAGGCTTCCATCTCGCGTTGATTCCTGAGCACGACCTCCCTGGCGTGAGCCAATGCCGAGCTCATGGTGGGTAGAAGCGAATCGCTGCGTGCTGCGCCAGCAAGCGCACCCTCGTAGACTATCGAAGCCGCTTTCGGCTTTCCGACCCGCTCCAGGAAATCACCCTTGTGCAGCAGAGCCAGGACGTACCGCGGATCGAGCGCGAGCGCCTTGTCGAGGGCTGCGGACTCCGTATCCAGGTCCCCTAGAGCACGGCACGCGGCCGCGAGGTTGGCCCACAGCACTTTGGAATTCGCATCGGTGGCCAGGGCGCGCTGCCACAGCTCGCGGGCCCGAGCCGCGTTCCCCGTGCGAAAGAGATACCGCGCTGCCGCATTGAGAACGATCGGCTGCTGCGGTGCACGAGCCAGGGCCATCTCGACCAGCTTGAGGGCGGCATCAGGCGGCTGGTTCCGGGCGACCTGATTGATGGCATCCGCCAGTGCCCGGGCCTCCGGCTCGCCCAGCGGTGCAGGATTCGGGGTTGCATTCACGGGCTGCATCTTCTTCCAGGTAGCGTTTCCTGCGCGAAGTTTACCCGCACGGGGGCGTCGGCAGTGCCCTGCCTCAAAGCGTGACAGTTACCCCCGGAGGGTCTGTCGGTCGTATACGTTCGAAAATGCACGAATTCGGCACAGTGGTACCTTTGGTCCTGTTGGGATCGTGGTAGGTTTGTCGGGTGCGCGGAATTGCACCTTTTGGTAGGCGGATGAGGGGCGTTAGGTGGGCCGGCTGCCTGGTCGGCTTGCTGCTTTCGTGCCCCGGCGGAGTCATGTTGGCGGCCCCGGCGGACAGCGCAACGGCTGCCGTGCCCACCGATCCCGCCGCGGCTGCCGGTGTAAACGGATCGGCTACAGCTGACAGCGCGGGCGACTCGGCGACAGCCGAGCGCGCTGGTGCAGTTGCCGCCTTGCCCGACGGCACATCCCTGTTCGCCTCGCCTACCACGCGCGATCACGTCGGGCGTGTCGTGGCACCTGTGACCATCAACGGCAAGGGGCCGTTCCGCTTCATCGTAGATACCGGTGCGAACCACTCGACTATTTCGCTCGGATTGGCACAAACCCTGGGGTTGAGGCCCACGGAGGTACCGTCCGTGGTTTTGGACGGTATCACCGGGTCCGCGCAGGTTAGCTTTGTGACGGTCGACCGGCTGCAAGCAGGTGACCTCATCCTCCAGGATGAACCGCTGCCGGTAGTGTCCGGCGAATTCATGGCCGGTGCCGATGGGGTGCTCGGAGCGGCGGGATTCACGACCAAGAGTCTGATGGTCGACTTCCAACATAATCGGGTGGCCATCTCCCACGGCGTCACGTCCACTGTACGTACTGCCTCAACGAAGATCCACGCCTTGCGTTTGACCCACGGTCTGATCATGTTGGAGACACGGGTGGGCGGTGTGCGCGTTCAGGCTGTCGTTGATACGGGTTCTGAGCGCACTCTCGGCAATCTCGCCCTGCGCAATGCGTTGCATCCGCCGAACAGGCTCGGCGCGGTCGTTCAGCTGACATCCGTTTACGGTGCCACGCAGGAGCTGGAGTCAGGCGAGATCCGGCCGGCGCCCAACATTATGGTGGAATCGCTGCGCATCACGGATGCGCACATTATTTACGGTGATTTCCACATCTTCAAAGTCTGGAATATGAATGACCGCCCTGCGTTGATTCTCGGCATGGACGTGTTGGGAACGATGCCTGCCCTCGGCATCGACTTCGAGAAACAGGACGTGTATCTGGTAGGAGTGCGGCCTCAGGGCGCCAGCGCCTGGTCCACCAACCAAGGCGTCATGGCGGATCAGGTGCAGAAGAAGTAGCTTCGCGGGGCTATGATGAAAAAGCAGACTGCGCGAGATACTCCCTCAGGGCAGCAAGCTCGCGAGCGTAGTGGCGTGCGCGCCCGGACGAGCGTTGATACAACGGCTCACGAACCTGCCAGACGCTTGCCGTTTTGACTGTACGCACCGGTTTCGAGGTCCGATCTCGCGATGCCCCCGGTAGCCCTAAGAACTCAAACAGACGCCGGGCTTCGGCCTCCGGCTCATGCACGTAGGCGTCGTAGTCGACATCGTGGATGTCTGCTGGATAGAGCGCCGTCCAATGTTGCATCAGGCGCCGATATTGGGCGTAGTGGTGACCGATACCCGCCAGATCGAGCGCGTAGCTCATTTGCGGGTCGAGGTGCAGGAAGAAAATCGACAGACAGTTATCCAGCGGATCGCGCCGGGTATGCACGATTTTCGCGGTGGGAAACAAACGCTTGATGAGGCCGATGTACAGAAAATTATCGGGCCGTTTGTCGCTCACCCAGGGAGCACCGGGGAAGCGCCCGGCGAGCGCTTGCAGGTACTGCGCAGCGAGTGAACTCAGATCCGCCGGCGACCGCGTTGCCACGGATTCGGGAAAGGGGGCGAGGACTGTTCGCACCATGTTGGGCAGAAACTCGAGCTCGCCACCCGGCGTCACATCGGTGTGATCGGCGATCACCTGTTCGATCAACGTCGAGCCTGAGCGGAACATGCCGCAAATGAAGATCGGGTGCGGGTAGGGAGTCGGCCGCGTGAGGCCGCGCGTGGCAGCTGCGGTCGTGGCAGTTGCGGTCGTTGGGGCTGTGGCCGTCGCGGTGGCGGCTCCTGTGGCATCACCCGCGGCGACCGTGCCTGGCGGCGCGGGGAAAGCTGCGATCAGCCTGTCGATGTACCGCTCCTCCGCGCGCCGGTCGTAGACCGCGCTGCCCGGGGGAGCGCTCGCACGGCTATAACGGTTGGCCGCCGCGTATGTCTCGAACGCCGCCGCATACGCATGGCAGCTATCGAGCGCACGTCCGAGCGAAAAGCCCAGCGTGGCGCGCTCCGCGTCGCTCAACTCGGGGGCCGCAAAAATGTGCTTGAGGCGTTGAATCAGTGGATCCCCGAGGTCCTGAAAGCTATGCAGACCGGCGTAGCGTGCAAGCGCGTCAGCATTCAGTGGCTGGAGCGTGAGAATTATCTCGTACGTGGCCCTCGCATCGTCTGCGCGTCCCTGGTCCTCTTGAAGATTGGCTAAATTGATCAGGGCTGGGACGTAGGTTGGGTTCAATGCGAGTGCCCTGAGGATCTCGCGTTCCGCCGCATCGGGTTGATGCAGACAATCTGAGTAGATTACCCCCCGGTTCAGGTGCGCTTCTTCGGGCTGCGCCACTCCACGGTTCAAGGCGTGTTGATAGCAGGCGAGCGCTGCGGAAAACTGGCCGGTTTTGCGCAGCAGAACCGCCAAGTTGTACCAGGCATCGGGCAAATCCGCACGCAGGGCGAGAAGCTGCTGGTAGGCTCCAATCGCTTCATGCAGGCGCCCTTCGCTGTCCAGCAACTGGGCTTCGCGCAGCAGAGCCTCGGGATTCATTGCCTGCGCATCAAGCAGGGTCCGAAAGAGTGAACCAGCAGTTGAAAGCGATCGTTATGCGCTCGCCCTCGCCTTCGAACGGCTTGACGTCGTGCAGCAGCCAGGAAGGAAACAGCACGAGCTGCCCGGCCTCCAGGCAGGTACTCGCAATCTGAGGCGAAAAAGGCAACTTCATGTTTGCGTTGGCCGCGTCCATGTACATCGCTGACATGATCATCGGATTGACGAACGTGAGGGCGCCGCTCTCCTTTCTGTCCGGGTCATTTCTGCCAGAGTCGACGCAGTACACACCGCTCCACGAGGCATTGGGATGATTGTGCAGGCCGAAGAAGCCGCCGCGCCGGGTCACATGGAACCAACAGTCACTGAAAATATTGAGCCGGTTGACGGTCGGCAGATCATAGCCGTTCAGCGTTGCAATCAGGGACAGCAGCTGGTTCCAGCAGAACGCCTTCAGCTCCTGCACCGCCGGGTCATTCATGCGGAACAGGTTGAAAGAGCTCTCGAAGACTGCTGCGTTGCGCTGGGTCAGCGGCCGCGGATTGGGCGGACCGTCGTTCTCCTGCGCGTAGATGAAGCGCTTCAGCGCCGGATTGAGGCGCTCGGGGTCCGGGAAGCGGCTACGACCGAACGGCACACTGAACAGGTTGATCAGCTCGGGTTGCATGGGTCTCTCGATCAGCTGCGACAGCCGGCGCTTGGCGCGCGCTGCCAATGGGTCCGGTCAGGTCGCGCCTCGGGCCGCCGGGTAACGGTCGATGACATCCCCGAGCGTCTGCGCCAGCTTGCCCAGCCAGGGCTCGAAGTTGCGCCACTGGTCCACTCCTTCAGAAAACAGCGGCCGGCGCACCTGCTCCGAGCTCGCTGTCTGCACGATGCGGCGTGTCTCATGAAAGCGCAGGCATTGCTCCTCGAACGGCAGTCCGCAGTAATCCAACAGCCGGCGCACTCCGGTCTCGAGGTCCGCGACCAGGTCCTCATACAGGACCCGATGCACCCGTCCGGGGAGCACGGCATCGAAATGGTCCATGAGCCCCACATAGTCGCGATAAAAATGCCCGAGATCCTCCAGGTCGTAACTGAACCAGACACCTGCCTGGTAGTGCTGCTTGAAGTTCGAGAAGCAGCACCCCATCGGCGAGCGCCGGGCGTCGATGATGCGCGCGTTCGGCAGAATCAGGTGGATGAGCCCGACGTGAAAGAAGTTGCTGGGCAGCTTGTCGATGAAAAAGGGCGTACCCCGCAAGCGTGCCGGCCGGGTTTGTGCCAGGTACCGCTCCCCGAGCTGCAGCAGCTCCCGCCGATTCAGCCGGGCGAGCGGCTGTGGGTAAGTCGCTGGCTTGCCAGGAGTGTCGCGGATGCCCAGCTCGAGCGCGAAGCCGGCCAGGTCGGGCAGCTCCCGCGTTCCTTCCACCTGCGAATGACTCGACAGGATCTGCTCGAGAAGAGTCGAGCCCGAGCGCGGCAGACCCAAAATAAAGATGGGGTCCGGCGCCTTACATCCAAAGCCCGCGCGGGCTTCTATGAATTCACGCGTGAAGAGCGTCTTCGTACGGCGAACGAGGTCGGTGATGCCTGTATGGTCGTAAATGACCTGTGCACGTCTCAGCGCGTTGCCCCGCGAGTAATGCGCAAACGACTCGCCGAAATCGCGTGCGTCCTCCAGCGCCTTACCCAGTGCGAATTCGAAATGAAGCCGGTCATCGTCGCCGAGGGCATCGCGGCGCAACTGCTCGCGCATCGCGCTGACGTCCTCGGCGCTGAAGCGAAAAGTCTTCAGATTCGCCAGGCTGAACCAGGCTTCGCCGAATTCGGGGCGCAACTCGATGCTCTTGCGGTAGGCCGCGATGGTCTGCGCAGAGCGCCCCGCGAGACGCAACGCATGGCCGTAACTGAGCCATACCCGCTCATGGTTCGGAAAATCCGCGAGCAGTGCCGTCTGAATCTCCAGGGCGCGCTCGTTCAGACCGAGCATGTTATAGGCTGAGGCTTGCAGCGAGCGATAGCGCAGATTGCCGGGCTCGAGCGCGAGCAGCCGTTCGACCAGGGGCAGAATGGGTGCCGATTTCTGTTGGGCGTGCAGCATTCGCGCCAGATCGAAACGCGCCTCAGTGTATCCGGGCGCGAGCCTGAGACACTCGCCCAACAAGCGCTCCCCTTCGACGTAATCCTCTCGTTCGTGCGCAATCCGAGCCAGCATGCGCAAGGCGACAACGTCGTTTGGAGCCGTGGCGAGCCGGGCCCGGATCAAAGTTTCGGCTGCCGCAAAGTGGTACCTGGCTATCGCGGCGGCCGCCTGCTCCATGTGCCGTTCCGGCAAGGCCAGCCGTACGAACTGCGAGTAAGCTTCATCGCAGGACTTCGTATCCCCTGCGGATGCGTAGACTGCTGAGAGTTCGCGCCAGGCATCCGCTAAACCGGGTTCGAGCTCTGTCGCGCGGAGCAGTGGTTTGAGAGCCTCGTCCGGGCGACCCTCTAAAACCAGCGTACGTCCGAGCTCCAGGTGGGCCAATGCTGAATCCGGTTGGGTGGTGGCGAGATCAGTGAAGGCCGCAGTGGCGCATGCCTCGCCTATTGCTCGACGCGCCGTGCCCACTAACAATTGGGCCGTTGGGTGACCGGGATGTTCCTTGAGGATCTCTTCGGCGGCCCGAGCCGCGCTGCGGGGGTCGCTCTCCAGGAGTGCCGCCACCTGTACCAGCTTGAAATCGATCGCCGCAGCCGAATCACCCAAGACGCTCTCCATTTCGATCCGCGCTAGAATTCCCGGCGCGACAACGTATCAAAATAGGTGACTTTCTTGAGCAACGTCAATCCTGCCGGCGGCGACCCGATGGCGGTCCTGCGCATGGTTCAGTCCTCCAAGGCGGCGCGCGAGGCAGGCCGTGCCGGCGAGGCCGATCAGCTGCTGGCCAGGGCCGCGCAGCTCGCCCCGGGGCACCCGGCCGTGTTGAACGAGCTGGGCCTGCAGATGCTGCAACGGGGAGAAGCGGCCAAGGCTCGCGAGCTGTTTCACCGCGCCACCGTGATCGATCCCGGCCATCCTTCGCTCTGGTCCAATCTGGCGGCGAGTCTTCACGATTTGGGGCTGCTGCAGGAGGAGATGGAGGCCCTCGATCGGGCCCTTGCTCTCGAGCCGCGTCATCTGAACTCCCTGCTGCAGAAGGCGCAGCTCATCGAGGCCCGCGGCGATATCCGAAATGCCGCGCGCGCGTATCGGAACGCGCTGGCAACCATGCCGCCGGGGGCTGAGCCGGCTCCGGCAGTCAAGGCGGCCGTCGAGCATGCCTGTGCTCTGGTTGCCTCAGATGATTCCGGCCTGTCCGCGGCCATCGAAGAAGCGCTCCAGGACCTCCGTGCTCGCCATGGGAACGGATCTCATCGCAGGGTCGATCGGTGCGTCGAGCTTCTGACAGGCAAGCGCAAGCGGTACAACTCCGAGCCCACCTTCATGTACTTTCCGGAGCTGCCCGCCATTGAGTTCTTCGAGCGCGGCGACTTCCGATGGCTGGACGCCATCGAAGCGGCTACCGATGAAATACGCAAGGAGCTCGTGACCGTGCTCGTGGCGGATCGCGCGGGACTGGAGCCCTATATCCAATATCCGGACAGCGCGCCACTCGATCAGTGGCGAGAGCTCAACAAGTCGCGCCGCTGGAGCGCGTATTTTCTGTGGAATCAAGGCGAGCCCCATCCTGATCACCTCGCGCGCTGTCCACGCACGGCGCAACTGCTGAAGACTGTCCCGCAATGTGACGTTGCCGGGCGCGGACCGAACGCATTCTTCTCCATACTCGAGCCGCACACTGAAATACCCGCACATACTGGGGTAACCAACACGCGTCTGACGGTCCACCTGCCCCTCATCGTGCCACCTGACTGTGGTTTCCGCGTGGGAAGTGAGACACGCGAGTGGGTCGCGGGAAAGGCCTGGGTGTTCGATGACACGGTGGAGCATCAGGCCTGGAATCGCTCGGATTCGCCTCGCGCCGTGCTGATTTTCGACATCTGGCATCCTTTGCTCAGTCCAGCTGAGCGTGACCTGATCCGCTCGGCAACCGAGGCGGTTGCCAGCTACTACGGGGCGCAATCCGGCGGCGCGCTATGAACAGATCTGCGCTGAAATGGCTCGCCCTGTTGAGCTTTGCGGGCTCATACGCCTGGTCAGCCGATGCGGGGGATGTGTTGCACCGGTGTGCCGCGATCGATGCGGACAGTGAGAGGCTGGCTTGCTATGACAAGGCAGCCGGGAGAGTCTCACAGCCGCCCCGAAGCTCCGAAGCAGAAGCTCAAAGCCGTCCCGCCACAGCCTTACCCGCGGATGGCCGCGCAGCTTCGCAGCCGGCGGGCGGTGGCGCGCCAACGACCTCGCCAGACAAGCCGTTGTCCAAAGAGACCTTTGGGCTCTATTCCTCGGAACATCCGACCGCGCCCAAGGGTTACCCGGAGCTGACTGCTGCAGTGGCCGGGGTGGCTTCCGACCCCAGCGGCCTGATGTTGGTTTCTCTGGAAGGCGGTCAGTTATGGCGAATCGAGGGTGCCGACCCGCTGCTCGCCAAGGGAGATGCCGTGAATATCAAGCGTGCCAAGCTGGGCTCGTTCCTCATGAGCACCCCCAGCGGACGCACTTACAGGGCGCATCGCCTGAAGTAGCGCGGCGTTCGATTGCGCCCAAAAAAACGGCGGGCCTGCAGGCCCGCCGTCGAGGTTTGATGAGCTTGTCTGAGCCCTAGAACTGTGCGGTTACGTGGGCGAAGATGAACCGGCCCAGCGCATCGTACGTACCAGGGAATGTATTGCCGTTACAGGAGCTGCCCTTCGCGGTGATCGTCGGACAGTCGTTCCCGTAACCTCCGCCGTTCGTCGGGATGATGGGCGGATCCTTGTCTGTCAGGTTGTTCACGCCCAGCTGCAGGGTGACAGCCTTGTAGACCTTGAAACGCGCCGTCATATCGATGTAGTTGTAGGAAGGAATATGCTCTGTCAGCGGCAGCGGATTGCCGGTCAGCAACAGGTTGGAAGTCGACTGTTGCGACACCGCGGAGCCCAGATACCGCCATCGGAGGGTGACGTCGAGGGCGTCCCATGGCGTGTTCCATGTCGTGCTGAACACGTGGCGCCATGACGGCTGCGACGCACCGCAGGTCGTACCAAAGAGCCCTTCGCAGTTGTAAGACACCGGGAAGCCCGCGAGCGGCTTCGTAGTGATATCGATCAGCTTGGTGCCTTCGAGATGGAACTGCAGACTGCCCAAGGCGGGCAATGGCACCCGGTAATCGGCCTTCACATCCAGTCCGCGCGTCAGGAACGAGCCCAGATTGACGTTCGGATCGGTGACGAAGCCGTTGTTGGTCTTCCAGAGCGAGCCGTTGGCATCGCGATGGATGGCTCCGCAGTACTGCGGGTTGCCCGTAAAGACGCAGTCCAGCGCTACCGTGTCCGCGCCCACCGGACCAATGACGTCGGTGACCTTGATGTTGTAATAGTCCACCGAGACGCTGAGGTTGTCGACCCAGTGCGGGGTGAAGACCACGCCCGCGGAGTAAGTATCCGCCTTTTCGGGCTGCAGATTGGGATTGCCGCCGATGAAGCCATTGTACTGGCCCGCCGGATTCGTCGTGATATGGCCGTATTGCGCGGCGCTGACTCCCGCCAGCGTGCACTGGGCCTGACTGGCCACCGGGGTGGCTCCGGCACAAGGATCCTGCGATCCGTCGAGGCCCACGGACTGCGGTCCGTACAACTCCAGGATGTTCGGCGCACGCACCGCGCGCTGATAGCTCAGGCGCAGCCTCACATCGCCGATGGGCGCCCATTCCAGGCGGCCCATATACGTGTTTGTTTTGAACCCTTCGCTGTAATCCGACCAGCGGTAGCCGCCGTTGAAAGTCAGAGAGTCGGCCCACGGCTGTTTGTTCGCAATCGGGACATTGACCTCCGTAAACAGCTCCCGCACGTTGAACGAGCCGCGGTTCGGCAGTGTCGCGCCACCGGCGCCTTCGGCGTTGCCTTGAATGCTGAGGTAGTCAGGGTTGAAATCCGCGCTTTCGGACCGCCACTCCGCGCCCACGTTTACCGCCAGGCCGTGATCGGCAGTCGGCAGCTGCACTCCATATTTCCCGAAATCGCCCGTGACGGAACCGGACACGACGCGTTCCGTGGTGGTCGCCTCGATGAGCAACGGCACCTGCAGATAGTTGAGCGCAGCTTTCGTGACCCCGTTCGGCACCCAGATATTCCAGGGCACGCATAAAGTGTCGGTGCCGTTGATTGCGGACTGGCACGCCGGTTGTCCGGTAGCCGGATCGGTAACGACGTTCAGGGCATTGGCGACGTTGGCCGCGCTGAAATAGTTCAGGTTGCCGTTGCTGCTGTCGACGGTGCTTTGCTGCGCGTAGACATCGAAATTCCAGCCGTCGGCGATGTCGCCCTTGAGGCCGGTCAGGATGCGCAGCGTGTTGCTGTTGAACGTGGCGACACGTCCGCCGCCCTCGGCGTTACGACGGCCGATGTACAGGTTCATTCCGGTCGTCTGGCCCTGGGCAGCGAGGTTCGCCGGCGAGCAGATGACGCCTCTCTCCTCCGCAGTCAGGAGCGGATCGTTGCAGGGGATGAAGGTCGTTGTGAAGAAGTCGCCGCTCGGGGCGATCTGTGCCTGGGACGTGTTACGAGTGAACATCGCTTCGCCGTAGGCGGTGAGATGGTCGTTGACCTCGTAGTTGACGAAGGAGCCGGCCGTCCATCGCTCATTGGGACGCTGGTAGAAGTTCAGCGGTCCGTAGTTGTACAGGTCCCCCGGGACGTCGAATGGCCGGAATGCGCCGGTCAACCCGTCTACGGTGTTGGTGAACAGCGCATTACCTCCACCGTAGGCCTGGAAGTATCCGCCCGCGCCGTTCTTGGCGGAGGTGCCGGACCCGCCGCAGGCCAGGGTATTGCCCTTGGCGGCCTTGAGCGTACAGGCGGAGTAATCGTACTTGCCTTGGAGCGTCGCTGCCTGTCTGTCGTAGGTCGCGTAGAACGTCGCGTTGCCTCTGTTATCGGCGAAGTTCGACCCCATCAACACGGACACGTTCTTGCCGAATCCCGTGTTGACCGAGCTGTCGGGCGTTGCGAAACCGGCCGCTTTGGCGTACTGCCCGGCCGAGTTGTTGTTGTGATGCTGGTAGAAGCTGTAGTTGGCATCGATCTTGATGCCTTCGAAATGCGTATTCAGCACGAAGTTGACGACACCGGCCACGGCGTCGGCGCCGTACACGGCCGATTCACCGCCCGTCAGCACATCGACTCTCTCGATGAGTTGCGCCGGGATCTGGTTGATGTCCGAGAAGTTACGGCCATCCCCGAATCCGGGACCGAGGCGGCGTCCATTGACCAGGACCAGTGTCCGCTCCGGGCCCAATCCGCGCAGGTCGACCGTCGCCGTGCCGTCGGCGCCGTTCGATACCGTCGAATTCTGTCCGGCGAAGACCATGGGCAGATTGTTGAGTACGTCTTCCACCCGGGTGAAGCCGGTATTCTGTATGTCTGCCGCGCTGACCGTGCTGATCGGGCTCATCGACACCAGGTTCGGATCCCTGATGCGCGAACCAGTCACGATGACTTCCGTCAGCGGCGCCGCTTCCGGGCCAGCAGGCTGATCCTGCGCCATGGCAGGTGCTGCAGCCGAAGCCGCCATCGCACTCACGATGAGTGCGCGGCGTACGGCGCAGGACACCTGGTTAGTAGACTTCGACATTTAATCCTCCTGCAAACGGTCGAACCGTTGGACAAATTGATACAGATGGGTCCGCTGCCGAACCCACCAGCATTTGCTCTACTGTTTTTTGCGACACTGGGCCCCGCTGGGGACGGTTCCCAGGCCGCGTGTGCCCGATACTACCGCGATGCACAACAATCGGGTGCGATTTTGGAGAAAAAACAACAGGCCGCCGGTCCGGCGGCACTGTCATAAGGCATTGGAAACAGGGGGCTGCTCCGCGGCCCCGGGCTTGTTGTGCCAAAAGGGGGCAGAGCGTGCAAAGATGCGTTGCGAGTGTGCAACCCGCCGTGCGGCAGCGCAGGCAGATCAATCTATGGCGATAGCGCCCGAAATTGTGTGGTTTGCGGGGCTGTTGCTCGTGGCGGGCCTGATACAGAGTGCCGCGCTGGCGCAGTCTGCTGCACTGCAAGATGACATCATCGCGGATGATTCGTTGCTGTTTGCCACTCCCACGACCCGGGACCACATCGGCCGGATCGTGGCTGCGGTGACGATCGATGGGCGCGGGCCGTTACCCATGCTGACTGGAATTGCGGGGGTGGCCGGCTTGAACGTGGCCTGCCTGACGGTCGATTTCGAGCAAAACCGGGTTGCCGTCTTCGGCTTGGCCACCCGACCACCAGTCGGGCGGTATCTGGGGATGAAGTGATCAGTGGGAGCGGAGGCTTGATGGGATTGCGCTCGAGGGTCCGGCAGGTCGTGTCGGCAATGTTCGTGTTTTGGGTGGTGGCTTGCGGAGCTTGGTGCCCTGCATGGGCCGGCGGATCGCCTCCGATAGACGCTCAGGACGGGATGCAGGCGGTAATCGCGAACATGCGCGTGTGCGGGGCGGTGCAAGACGATGCGCGCCGGCTGAGCTGCTACGACAAGCAGTTTCGGCAGAGTGAGCGGTCCTCCGGCCAGCCGGATTCGCCAACCGCACCCAACGCGTTGTCAGCCGAGGAACGGTTTGGGCTCAATCCGGAGTTGGAGCGCAAAGAGCACGGCACGGCTGGGCAACCCGCGCAGCTCGACAAATTGGCCGGGCATGTCGCCGCGGTGTCTTACAAGCTGCGAGGCGAGGCCGTGGTCACTTTGGACAACGGCCAGGTTTGGGAGCAGGCGGAAGTGGGAGCGCGCGTGCCGTTGAAACCGGGCGATGAGGTGCGAATACGCCGGGCCGCCTTGGGCTCGTTCTGGCTGTCGACGCAGGCGTTGGGTTTTCGCGTGCGGCGAGTGCGTTAGCCCGCGTGTGTGGTTAGGTTGGGGCGCGCCCGTTGTCCGCCCGCGCGGCGCGTGCGGTGGCCTGCGGCATGTGCGTGGCCCGCGGTCCACCCAGTGCGCGGCTACTGCGTGGTCGCAGGCTGACACGCCAGTGGCAGGGGGTTAGGCGCTTCTCGCCGCTGCCGTTGCAGCGCCGCCCGGCTGGCCGTGCTTCCAGGGCCCGCTACCTTGATCTGCACTTCGCGCCGCAAATAGTCGACCCCGAAAATGTCGAGTGTTCCGATCATGTCCATGCCGATCAACAGCGCGGGCTGCGACTGCAGGTTCCAGATCTTGAAGATGTAGAAGTCGCCGAAGGTCACGGTGAGATTCGTGATTCGCAGGGGGTCCATGGTGACCTGCCGCACGAGATGCCGTTCTCCGGTCTGCCTGGAATCCGTCGCGCCGAATACTTCGGTAGTGGTGTCCCGATAACTCTGGGTTGGCCGCAATCCAAGCTTGGCATACAGCGCGAGATTGCCGAGCGTGCGCTGGGCGCCCGTGTCCACGACTGCCTTGATCTTGTGCGTGCCCACCAGTGCGTCGACCATGAGAAGTCGGCCAAATTGCAGCGTCGCGGGAATCCGTGCGAGCTGCGGGGATGGGCGATGCGCACGAGCATCCAGGACGCTGACCCGGTCGCGCACGAAGTCAACCAACACGACCTTGTTCGCGAATCCGTCGGCTCCCAGAACTCCATCCATGGTGGCGAAGGCGGCATCGGCGACTGCCAGACGCTGTCCTTCGAGTACGATGTCACCAGTTTCGAGTCGGTCAATGGGCGCGGTTGGCACCAAGGCTGAGCCTGTCACGCCCTTCATGAGTACTGTTTGGGTCGGATCCGCCACCAAGCCGAGCGCCTCTACCAGGTGAGGCGACAACACCGTGGCGCTTGCGCCGGTATCCAGGACAAACTGGAACGGGCCCCGGCAATTCACTGCCACCGGCACGATGATCCGGCCGATGCGATCGATGCGGGTTGGAATAGCGTAAAGAGCCTCTGCGGGCGGTGGCTGTGCTCGACCCGGCGCGAGGGTATCGGTGCCGTTGGTGACGACTCGATCCGCGGCTTCGCGGGCGGCGGGCGATTCGACAGCGGAACCTGCGCCGACCGGGCTCCCTCCTGGCGAAAAGAGGAGCATCGCGGCCGCCGAGAGAGTGCGCCACATGTGCACACTGTATCAAACGTGGGCGGCTCTGCTGCGAGAGCCGCCCACATGCCGCAACGGCTTTTAGAACTTCGCAGTGAACCCGACGAAGGCCTGGCGTCCCACCAGGTCGTAGCTGGGGAAAGAGTTCGCTGAGCCTGCACCACCGACGTAAGCGGCCACTGTCATCGGCGGATCCTTATCCAGTACGTTGTTGACACCCGCCCGAACGGAGATGCCTTCCGTGATCGAGTAAATAGCCGACAGATCGATATAACTCATGTTCGGAAGCTGCCTGTTGTACGGATCGTAGGCGCCCACCGAGCTGCCGGCCAGGCTGGGGTCCGGGTCGTTGTTGTCCACTCCAACCTTGCCGATGAAGCGCCACTGCACCGCGAAAATGGCCTTGAACGGCGTTTCCCAGTTCACGCGCATGTTGTGCCGCCATTTCGGGTTGATCGTCGTGCCGCAGTTAGGCCCGAACAGACCGGCGCAATCAAACGTATGCTGCCCAGGCGCCGGGGTCGTCAGCGACTTCAACAGGTAGGAGCCGTTGAAGCTCGTGCCGAGCGATCCCCAGCTTCCCGGAAGCGGATACCGGTAATTCGCCTGAACGTCGATGCCCCTGAAGACGACCTGGGCGATGTTCTGCGAGGTCTGTACGATGTAGCCGCCGCCCGCCACCGTGGCCCCGGTCAGGGCACCATTGACGTGATTGCGCACGACTTCGCTGCAGAACGTGGGATCGCCCGTAGCGAGACACTGGTTAAACAGGTAGGCCCCGGGTACGGTGTTGATCTGGTTCTTCAGATCGATGTTGAAGAAGTCGACGCTGCCGGTGAAGCCCGGAAGCATCGTCGGCGTCAGTGTCAGGCCGATGGTGTAGGTGTTGGCCACCTCAGGTTTCAGGGCTAGGTTGCCCCCGGTGATCTGGCCGCATTGGAGCGATACGCATTGTGGAATATGGCCGTACTGCGCGGCCGTGACCCCGGTGTGCGCGCATTGATCAAGTGGGGCTTGCGGGGTTGCCCCGGCGCACGGATCGAAACCCAGGAATCCCTGTTGACCGTACGAGGGTGGAGTGAACAACTCAATCAGGTTGGGAGCACGGATGGCGCGCTCGAAAGAGCCCCGAAACCGGACATCATCGATCGGGGCGTATTGCACCTCGAACTTGTAGGCATTCGTGTGGCCCGCCGTCGAGTATTTCGAATACCGGTACCCGGCGTTGAGATTCAACTCCTTGACTCCCGGTAGATTCTGCGCGATCGGGGTACGGGCCTCCACGAAGCCCTCCGAGACGTTGTAGCCGGAATGGATCGGTACTACCGCGCCGCTGAAGCCGGCAAGATTGCCCGCCAGCTCGCCTTCATCCGGGTCCCAGGCGAGGAAGTCGGACCGGTGCTCGAAACCGAAGTTGACACCGACAGCGTCGGTGGCGAGCGGTGACTTCACGTTGTACTGGCCGAGATCGCCCGTTACGTCGGCGTGAATGATCCGCTCCGTGACAGAGCCAAAGCCGGTGCCCGGCGAAGTCAGGTACGCAAGCTGATCGGCGGTCACCCCGCCCGTTGTCCAGATGTTGTATGGCACGCAGGGCGGGCCGCTGATGCAGACCGGTTTCCCCGTCGCGTCGGTCGTCACCTGCAGGGCATTGGTGATCTTGGCGTAGTCCAGGTACCCGCCGTTCCCGTTGAACAGAGTCGTGTAGTAGTACTGGCCGTACGCATCGTAGGTCCAGCCCTGAATGATGTCGCCATTCACGCCGGCGACGGCACGGTAGTTCGTGTGTTCGAAGTACGCACTACGCGGGCCGCCCTCGATGTTGCGACGGCCGATGTCCACCACTGCGCTGCCGTTGATCACATTCGCGGGGTCGCCGCAGAGAATGCCCACCTCCTGCGCGCTCAGCAGGGGATTGCTGCAGTTGACGATGTTCTGCCCGCCCACCCCCGGTGTCGAGGCCGTGACGGTGTTGCCCCCCGGAAAGAATAAGCCGGACGGTGCCACAAAGGTCGTGCTCTTATCGTTCATGAAGCCGAAGTCCATATACGGCCGCACATGCTCGTTGATGGTGATGTGCGCCATGAAGCCGGCGTTGTAGCGCTGATCCTCGCGTGACAGGGTAATGTACTGGTTCGAGTTGAATTGCGCCGGGGGCGAGGAACCGGCCTGCGGATAGGGCAGCAATTGGTTGCCCACCACCGAGTACGCATTATCGCCCTGCACGAAAATATTGGAATTGGCCGAGCCGATACAATGGTTCGGGACCACGTTGCCGGCCGGGTCGGTGTTGACGAGCTCGCAGGCAGCGAAGTCGCGCGACGGCGCGTAGACGGGGTTGGCGTGCCGGTATTCCAGGTACGCGGTGATGTTGCCCTTGCCATCGGCAACATTCGTGCCGGCAACGAGCGAGAACATCTTGGATTGCCCGTCATGAACACTCGAAGTGTTCGTCGGGAAGCCACGCTGCTTCGCGATGTTCTGCATGTAGTCGTTGTGGTTGCTGTGCTGGTCCACGCCCCACTGGCCATCGACCTGGATGCCCTCGAAGTTCTTCTTCATGATGAAGTTGATGACGCCTGCGATTGCGTCTGAGCCGTATACCGCCGAGGCGCCGCCGGTGACGACGTCAACTCGCTCGATGAGCGACACGGGAATCTGGTCGAGGTCAGGGGCGGGGTTCGGGTTCAACGTGTTCGGGTCGCCGGGTCCGAGCCTGCGGCCATCCACCAACACCAGTGTGCGCTGGGGTCCCAGCCCACGCAGATCGGCGGTCGACAGGCCGCCGGCCGAGACCAGCGGATTGGTGTTGTTGGAGAAGTCGGTAGCCGCGCCCTGGAAATTCTGCGGCAGCGTGTTCAGCAGATCGATGACATCCGTGTAGCCCTGCTGTTTGATTTCCTGCGAGGTCACTACCTGGATGGGGCTCGTGCTGGTGAGGTTCGGTTGCGGGATACGCGAGCCCGTGACAATCACTTCCTCAACCGGTGGTGCCTCCGCGGGCGCAGCCGGTGTCTGCGCGAATAGCGTCGCTGTCGGTACGAACGAAAGCGCGGCGGCCAGTTGCAGCAGCCGCCGCCTGATGGAATGACTCATCGAAATATTCCTCCTGTTGCGCGGGCAATCACCCGCTCCGTTCATGGATGCGCTGCCAACGCTACGTGCGCGTTGCGCGCTCACCTCGTCCCCAGGGGTGGGCCGCTGGCTCATCCGTGAGAGGCGTGGCTCGGACCCGTGTCTGGGCGCGCGATATCAATCAGCCTGGCTGGCGCAGTAAATTGATTTACCGCAAAAACAACATAAGTTTTCTCAGGTTTCCGCAGAACGTGGACCACTCGAGACACGCAATTCAGCGATTCACAGCGCCTCGCAACTCGGGCGTTACAGCAATCCAACAGTGGCTGGCATGTGCGTGTAGCGGGAGGACAACGTGGGGCTAAGGAAATGGCAGGAGCGGGCCCGAGTACAGGGCCACTTTGGCGCGATTCTCACGGGCCACTGCGAATCGAGCCAGATCCGCGCCGAGGCGAGCGCCATTCAAGCTGAGCCGAATGTTGAATTCAGCGCGAGGAATCTTCGAAGGTAATGTTCCCGGCGAAATCGAAACTGCTGATGACGATTTTTTCCGAGCCACTGACCGCGTTGATTGGCACGATGCAGAAGCCGCGCGCGACGATTCGGTAGGAACGGACGGCGCCACCCAAGGCACCGACGCGCTCCTGACTCAGCTCGTCCGCAGTACACTTGTCATCGCCGCGTGTGGCAAACAGACGCTGCTCGCCTTCGAAGATCACCGTCAGGTTTGTCGGGAGCGCACGCCCCGTAGAGCCTTCGGTAGTCCCGGCGATGCCGAATACCACGCGTATACGTCGGCCATCCGAGCGTATTGGTCCAGCAAAACTGACACGAATCCCGCTCCCGTTAGGACGCGGACCACCATCGCATTCCAGCTCTGAGTTGTGCAGGTTGACGTCCAGCTTCATAGAGCCGCGGATTTTGGCGCGCAGGTAGCCGTTCCCGGTCTCGAGGCAGCCCTGAGATTTCTTTAGAGGCGTTGAGAGGCCGGGTACCGATTGGGTCTCGGGAGGAGTGACTGTGTCAGACCACGCCGGCATCCCTGCCATGAAAGCGATCAATGACCAAATCAAAACATCCCCCCGGCGCGCAGCGCCGCTACTCTGTGGGGGTCGTTTCGACCCCCAGGAAAGTTGGGCGCAGCCCATGATAAGTCACGTTCCCGGCCTGACGAGCAGACCGCGAGCGAGCGCCACCTGGGCACGACCGAGTCCGCGTGCACCGTGCATGACCGCCGTCAGAATCACGACGCCCAAGGCTATTGTAAACGGAGCACCGAAGAGCGATGCGAGCCAGGCCGGATGCATCTGGATGGTGTTTTCGTCGATAGGCAGCCAGCCGAACCGGTCCGCGAGCGTGGCGAGCGGAGCCGCAATTAATGCAACCGCCAAGCTGATCCCGACCACCGCAACGGTGAAGTAGATAATTCCGAGCGGAAGCATCAGGAGCAGATACGCCAGCGTTGTCCAGGTGCGTGGATCTCTGAGCATATCGATGATGCGCGACCAGATTCCCGTCGGTGCACCGGGATGAACAGGGCGTCGAGGCATGCGCTCGCCAGTGACCGCCTCGAGGAGGCGTCCCTCGCCTAGCGAGATCACCCGAGCGATGCCGATGAAGGCAAGAAAGAAGGGGAAGCCAACGATCAACACTGCAAGGCCGGCTGACAGCGACAAACCAGTGACGACGAAGACGAAATAGACGATCCCCGTTGCAAGCGTCAGCAGCATATAAAAAAGCGACGTGTACGCCCGCGGATCTGAATAAATGCCGAAGAACCGTCGAATGGCACTTGGCGACTGGGCGCTCTTGGACTGCACAGGGCGCAGTGCTGCGGACACCTTAGCTTCAGTGTCCTTGTATGCGGTCGCGACTTCTTCAGGTGCACCATACGTGCTCGCGATCAATTCGAGCACATCGGCTTCCGACTTTTCGGGATGCGATGCGACTTCGGCACGGAGGTATTCCTCGGCGTCGTAGAGCGCATCCTGGATCAGTGCCGGGTCTGCGTCCTTCAGGGCTTCACGGAGCTGCTTGAGATAATCGTCTATGGACCTGGGGGCGGCGCGGGTCATCGCTCTACTCCTTCAATGAAGCGGTCTACGAAGTTGCGGGTCTGACGCCAGATGCCGCTCCAGTCCTTGAGGACTGCCCGGCCTTCGTCGGTGATGCGGTAATAGCGCCGGGGCGGACCGGCATACGAGGGGACGATGCGGCTGGTGAGCAAGCCGTTGGCGCTGAGAGCGCGGAGGACGGGATAGACAGTGCCTTCCTTGAAGAGGGCCTCTCCCTCGTTCGCCTTTTGCAGCCGCTTCGCAATTTCGTAGCCATAGAGGTCTTCGGGCGTCTGATCGAGGACGGCGAGCAGGACAAGGGCGACGAGACCGGCGTTAAGATCTTTCTGGAATTTGCGGGCGTGGTCGTCCATGCGGGGTACTGTGGACTCACTAGTAGAGGACAGCAACTAATACTGTCGACCCTACAGAACGGTTCAGCGCACGAGTGGGCAAAGCGGGCTTAGGCCAGACGGGCACCCGGAGGGCCGGGTGCCCCATTTGTCAAAATCTCAGATGGTAGACTGCGCGACTTTGCGAGCTTGCGCGGAAAAGTGATGAGAAACCCGCTACTTGAGGTCACGCCGGTCATTCCGGAGAGCTTGAGCCGGTTACCCGAGCTGACGGGCAACCTGTTCTTCAGCTGGCAGCGTCCCGTCCGGGCGCTGTTCGAAGACTTGGATCCGGAGCTGTGGAAACAGACCGGTGGCAATCCCCGACTCATGCTTCGTTGCATCAACCAGGACACGCTCGACCGGGCCGCGCAGGAACCTGTCTACCGGGCCCGCTACAACCAGGCTCTGCTGACACTGGATGCCTACCTCTCCGGCTCTTCGCCCTCGGCGGATGCTCCGTTGGTTGCGTATTTCTGTGCCGAGTACGGTTTCCACGAAAGCTTCCAGATCTATTCCGGTGGCCTGGGTGTGCTTGCCGGTGACTACTGCAAGTCCGCCAGCGACGCGCGCGCGAATTTCGTCGCAGTTGGGCTTCTTTACGAGCAGGGCTACTTCACTCAGACCGTCGACAATGACGGTAACCAACACGCGGAATACAGCGAGCGCGACCCACGCGACCTGCCCGTTGAGCCGGCTCGAAGAGCCAACGGCGAGTGGGTTCAGGTCAGTGTGAAGATTGCGGGACGCGACGTGGTGTCCCGACTTTGGAAAGCACAGGTAGGACGCGTTCCTGTTTATCTGCTCGATACCAACTGTCCGGAGAATGCGCCCTCGGATCGCGACATCACTCATCGGCTCTATGGGGGTGATGAGTCCACCCGCATCCGCCAGGAAATCATTCTGGGCATTGGGGGCACGCGCGCCCTGCGTGCGCTCGGTATTGCCCCGGCGGTGTGGCACTTGAACGAGGGGCACGCCGCGTTCCTGATCCTGGAGTTGTTGCGCGAGCGGCTGGGCGACGGGCTGCCTTTCGCCGCGGCTCTCGAAGCGGTTGCCGCTGATTGTGTGTTTACGACCCATACGCCGGTTGCGGCCGGTCACGATGCGTTCTCGCATGACCTGATGATTTCGCACTTCGGCGATTTCATTCGCGAGCTCGGTATCACCGTGGAGCGCTTCCTCGAACTCGGCCGGTCCCCTTCGGTCGGCGGGCTGTTCAACATGACGCGTCTGGCGCTGAATGGCACCCGGCGTGTCAATGCGGTCAGCCGCATCCATGCGGTCGTCAGCTCGCGGCTGGTGGCTGACCAGTGGCCGGAGATTCGCCCGGAGGAAAATCCGGTCGGCTTCGTGACCAACGGCGTGCACGTGCCCACTTTTCTTCACCAGACGTGGGCGGATTTCTTCGACCAGGAGATCGGCCGCGACTGGCGCGACCGTCTGCGGGATGTGGCGTTTTGGAATGCGCTCGAGCACGTGCCGGACGAGCGCTATTGGGCGACTTCGCAGGCAGTCAAATCACGGATGCTCGCCAGCGTGCGCGAGCGGCTGCAGCGCGAATACGCCCGCAAAGGTATGAGTCCAGCGCAGCTGCGGCACGTGACGCGCTATCTCGACCCCACCCGGCCCGATATTCTGACGATCGGCTTTGCGCGCCGCTTTGCTACCTACAAACGGGCGACACTGCTGCTTCGGGACCGGGCGCGGCTGGCGAGAATTCTTCGCAATCCCGATCGCCCGGTCGTTCTGCTGTTCGCCGGCAAGGCTCACCCGGCCGATGAGCCTGCCAAGCAGGTATTGCGCGAAGTGCGTCAGCTCATGACGGCGCCGGATTTTCTCGGACACATTATTTTTCTCGAAGACTACGACCTGCAGTTGGCCCGGTGGCTGGTGTCGGGCGTGGATGTCTGGCTCAACAATCCCATTGCACCGCTGGAGGCCAGCGGGACTTCCGGCATCAAGGCGGCCATCAACGGCAAACTGAATTTGAGTATCCTGGATGGCTGGTGGGCCGAAGCCTGGATGCAGGACAATGGTTGGGGAATCCCTCCGGCCAATGCTCAGGACCCCGAGCGGCGTGACGCGCTCGAGGCGGAGATGATCTATGACACGCTCGAAGAGGAAGTCGTGCCTCTATATTACGATCGCAGGGACGGCGCTCTCTCCAGCGAATGGGTGAGGCGCAGCAAGCGCGCCATGAGCACCGTGATTCCCCGATTCAACATGGATCGCGTGCTGTTCGATTACACCCAGGGTTTGTACCAGCCGGCCGCCCGGCAGTACCGCAAATTGGCGGCCGACGGATTCGCGGGCGCACGGCAACTCGCCGAGTGGAAGCAGCGTGTGCGGCAGGCTTGGCCCAAGGTCAGCTTGCGGCTGCTGGTTGATTCAGCCCCCGATGTCCACCGCGGCGAGACGTTGCGGCTGAAGGTGGCCGCGGGCTTGAATGGCATGCACCCCTCGGACGTACGCGTGGAGTTCGTTGCGCGCCGGTTGCTGCCGGAAGCGGATCTGAGTTTGCCCCCGCTGTCCGGTTATGGTCATGGGGAGCCGGACGGGATCTGGCGTGCCGCGTTTGCGCCGGCGGGGGAGGATTCCGATGGCGCGGCCGTGTTCGCGCTCGATATCGCACCGAAGGAATGCGGACAGTTTGCCACCGAGGTGCGTATTTACCCCTCGCATGAGCTTCTGTCGCATCCCTACGAGCTTGGGCTCATGAAATGGCTCTGATTTCCCAAACATTCACCTTGCGCGGGTACGATTGATCAGGTTTAGTACCCGCGCGCCCCACCCAAACAAAGAATAGCTTCGATGCCCAGACAGCCCGCACGAGCTTCTTCCGGACGCTACGTGAGCCGCCTGACGGGTGGAACGTTGGCGGTGATCATGGCCGGCGGCCGAGGCGAGCGGCTGAAGGATCTGACGGCCCATCGGGCCAAGCCCGCGACACCCTTCGGCGGCAAGTTCCGCATCATCGATTTCGTCCTGTCCAACTGCGTGAATTCGGGCATCCGGCAGATTTCGATTCTGACGCAGTACAAGGCTCAGTCCCTGATTCAGCATGTGCAGCGCGGCTGGAGCTATCTGCGCGGTGAGTTCGGCGAGTTCGTCGAGGTGATTCCGGCGCAGCAGCAGATCGGGCCGAGCTGGTATCAAGGCACTTCGGATGCCGTCTATCAGAACATGGAGCTGATTCTCTCGCACCGCCCCAAGCACGTGCTGGTGCTCGCAGGCGACCACATCTACAAGATGGACTACGGTCCGATGATCGCCTACCACGTTGAAAAGGGTGCGGACATCACTGTCGGCGTGGTGGAAGTGCCTGCCAGTGACTCCATCCACTTCGGCGTACTCACGGCCACAGAGTGGAACCGCGTCACCAGATTCTCGGAGAAGCCGAAAGTTCCTGACACTCTGCCGGGGCGGCCGGATTCGATCCTGGCCTCGATGGGTATTTATGTATTCAACACCCGGCTGCTCGAGAGACTGCTGATCGAAGATGCGGCCGACAGCGCCTCGGCACACGACTTCGGCAAGGACATCCTGCCAAAGGCCATCAACAACAATCTGCAGGTGTTTGCCTACCCGTTCCAGGACGTGAAGACGCGTGCGCAGAGTTACTGGCGCGACGTCGGAACGATCGATGCGTACTACGACGCCAACCTCGAGCTGGTGCACGTCAAACCTGAGCTGAACATCTACGACCAGGACTGGCCCATCTGGACCTACCAGGTGCAGCAGCCGCCCGCGAAGTTCGTCCTCGACGAGGAGGGCCGGCGCGGCACGGCCATCAATTCTGTCGTGTCGGGTGGTTGCATCATCTCCGGGGCGGTCGTCCGCTCATCATTGCTGTTCTCCGATGTGCGAATCGATGAGCGCTCCAGTATCAACCGCTCCGTGATACTGCCGCACGTCGAGATCGGCTCCTCCTGTGTGATCGAGGGAGCCATCGTTGATGAAGGTTGTGAGATTCCCAACGGCATGCAAATAGGCGTGGATCGGCGGGAAGATGCCAGGCGATTCCATGTAACCGAGAAAGGTGTGGTGCTCGTGACGGCAGACATGCTGCGCAGCCTGCAGACGCAGCAACAATGACAGTTCAGTCCCGCTTACCGGTTGTGCTGTTGTGGCACATGCACCAGCCGCAATATCGCGATGCCCTTACGGGCCAATACGTCCTGCCTTGGACGTATCTGCATGCGATCAAAGATTACACCGACATGGCCGCGCACCTGGAGGCCATACCGGGGGCGCGCGCGGTAGTCAATTTCACGCCTGTATTGATCGAGCAGCTCGAGGAGATCGCGCAGCGGGTGACTGATCACCTGCAGACGGGATCCGCGCTGCCGGACCCGGTGCTGGCGTTGTTGGGGCCGGACCCGGTACCGCGAGATCCCGCGGAGCGCCTGGAGCTCATGCGGGCCTGCCTGCGCGCGCAGCGCAAGCAGATGATAGAGCGGTTCGGGCCTTACCTCGAGCTTGCCACTATCGCCGAGACGTTGGCGACGCCCGAGCGTATCGTTTACGCCTCGAACCAACTCATTCACGATCTTGCGGTCTGGTATCACCTTGCCTGGCTGGGTGAGACCGTCCGGCGGGCCGATCCTGTCGCGACCGCGCTGACTACACAGGGCCGCGGATTTACCGAAGCGCAGCGGCGGCAGTTGCTGACGCTGGTTGCCGAACAGGTCAGTGCCGTGGTGCCTCGTTATCGACGGCTCGCTGAACGTGGACAGTGTGAGCTGTCAGTCACTCCGTACGGCCATCCGATCGTGCCGTTGTTATTGGATTTTCAATCGGCGCGCGAAGCAGTTCCGGCGATGCCCCTGCCGCAGCACCCCAGCTATGCCGGCGGTGCCGAGCGGGCAGCTTGGCACGTGGAGGAAGGCTTGCGCGTTTTCATGCGTGCCTTCGGCGTACGTCCGGCGGGTTGCTGGCCGTCAGAGGGTGCGATCAGCCGCGGTACGCTCGAGCTGCTCGATCGCGCGGGATTCAAGTGGGCAGCCAGCAGCACAAATGTGCTGCGAGGCAGTCTGTCGCTGACGAACGCCCAGGCGGCAGGGGATCCGCTGGCGTACAACCGCCCGTACCAGTTGCCCGGAACCTCGATGAGTAATTTTTTCCGCGACGATGCGCTCTCGGATCTCGTCGGCTTCACCTATGCAACTTGGCATGGCGATGATGCGGCCAATCATCTCGTCAATGAGGTTGCCCAGCTGGCGCAGCGCTATAGTTCAACTGCGCATGGCGATTCTCCCGATCACGCTGTCTTGATCGCGCTCGATGGCGAGAATGCGTGGGAACATTATCCGTTCAACGGCTATTACTTCTTGCGTGCCTTGTACGCGGGTCTGGCCAGTCATCCCTTGCTCGAATTGACCACACTGTCGGAATGCCTCACACGCGGTATCAAGCCGACGCCGCTGACACGTGTCATGGCCGGCAGTTGGGTGCATGGCACTCTCGCTACGTGGATGGGCGATCCGGAAAAGAACCGGGCGTGGGACCTGCTGTGCGATGCCAAGCTGGCCTTCGATCGGGTGATGCGCATCGGTGGGCTCGGGCCGGAGCAGAAGGTAGCCGCAGAGCGGCAGCTTGCATTGTGCGAAAGCTCTGACTGGTTCTGGTGGTTTGGTGATTACAACCCGCAGGACGCCGTGACCCAGTTCGACCGGCTGTATCGACGCCAGCTCGTGAATCTCTACCGGCTCCTGGGCCTTGCTCCACCTGAGACTCTCTCACAGCCGATTTCCGTCGGCCGAGGCGCGCCGGAGCATGGAGGAGTCATGCGTCGCGCGAACGCCTGATGCGCTTGCCCGTTTTCGACCGGCGGCGCTCGGGTGCCCTGTTGCACCTTGGCTCGCTCGATGCGGCGCTCGGGCGAGGCGGACGGGCGTTCGTCGATTGGTTGGCGGATGCCGGCTTCAGTGTTTGGCAGATCTTGCCGGTAGGGCCGACGGGCTCCGACGGCTCACCATACTGGGTACGCTCCGACTTCGCGGGAAGGTACGCGTTCGTCGATCCGCAGGAGCTTCCTGACAGCCACTCGCCTGACTACCAGCCGTTTCTGCTGGCCTCTGCCCAGTGGCTTCCCGATTATGCATTGTTCGAGGCGTTGAGCGCGGTTCATCAGTGGCAACCGTGGTGGCTTTGGCCCGCGGATGTGCGGGATCGGGAGCCCGCCGCGATGGCGCGCGTGAGCCAGGAGCTGGCCTCTGAGATACAGAGGGTCAAGAGCGAGCAGTTTGCGTTTGCCTGGCAGTGGCGTCGCCTGCGCGAGCATGCCCAGTCACGTGGCGTCAGGTTGCTCGGTGACCTGCCGTTTTATGTGGCTCCCGATTCGGCTGAGACGTGGGTGCACCGCTCGAAGTTCCAGTTGGATGCGGCGGGCAGGCCAACAGCCGTGGCGGGGGTGCCACCGGACTACTTCTCGGCCGACGGTCAGTTGTGGGGCAACCCGCTGTATGACTGGAAGGCGATTCAGGCTGACGGCTTTGCGCTCTGGCGTGCCCGGGTCGTGCAACAACTCGAGCGCGTGGACGTGCTGCGCATCGACCACTTTCGCGCGCTTGCCGCGCACTGGGCAGTGCCGGCTGGTGCTCCGAATGCCCGGGGTGGCGAGTGGCGGGCGACGCCCGGCACCGAGTTGATGACTCTGTTGAAACGGGAGTTGGGGGATCTGCCGATCGTTGCGGAGGATCTGGGTGTCATCACGGCGGACGTCGAAGCGCTGCGCAAGGAGTTCCGGATGCCGGGCATGAAGGTGCTGCAGTTCGCCTTCGGCGGCACCGGCGACAACCCGCATCTGCCTCACATGCACGAGCCTGACTGTGTGGTGTACACCGGCACTCACGACAACGATACGACGCTTGGGTGGTATTCGAGTCTGGATGGTGAGTCGTTGCGACGCGTGGAATATTTCCTGCGCCTGACTCCTGGATCGATGCCGGATGCGTTGATCCGCGCAACGCTCGGCTCGGTTGGCCGCCTCGCGGTCATTCCGGTGCAGGATCTGCTGCGGCTAGGCTCGGAGGCGCGATTGAATACTCCGGGGACTGCGGTGGGGAACTGGAACTGGCGGCTGTCCGCGGGCGCGCTGACTTCGGAGCTGGCCCGGGAATGTCGCCTTTTAAACACAATCTACGGCCGGGCCTGAGAATAGCTTACGCTTTGTTACTATCCGGGGTATGAGATGGCCCCCTGTGAAAAGGCCCCCCGTGAGATGGATTTCCGTAGCGCTCGCCGCGCTGGCTCTGTCGGGGTGCTCGCTGTTCGTCCCGAAGCTCGAGAAGCCGAAGCTATCCGTCGTGAGTGTCCAGATGCTGAAGAGTGACTTGTGGCACCAGGAGCTCAAGCTACGGATGCGCGTACAAAATCCGAATGATCGTGAGTTGCCTGTCAAGGGGCTCTCGTACGAGCTCGATGTGGATGAGCAGGAGCTGGCGCACGGCATGTCGGGGGACAGTTTCGTCGTGCCGGCACTCGGCGAGGCGGAGTTCGATATGAGCGTGTCCGCCAACATGGCCACCGTGCTGATCAAGGTGCTGAGCCAGGGCAACAACCAGGTGGACTATCGGATCAAGGGAAAAATTGCGCTCTCGGCCGGGTTGCTGCGCTCGATCACGTTCAATGAGCAGGGTACGTTCAAGTGGCAGTAGAGGGCTCAGGCTGTTCCTAAGCCCCCCACGCGCCCGTCTAATGCAGTAACCCGAATACCGCCACCTCGGTGGTGCTTCCCACGAACACCTTGCCTGAGGTCACCATCGGGGTGATGAACTTGTTGCCGGCGCCGAACTGGTCGCGGCTGCCAGTCGCCTGGTTGCTGTTGTACAGCTCGTGCGCAAGGTTTGTCGCGTCGTAGGCACGAAGCGCCGTCACTGCCGTGTTGCTGTTATCGTCCACCCAGACAATCCCGTTAGTCGTGCCGTTGGCCGAGACGATCGGCGAGGCTCCAGGGTAACCGAACGTCGCCGCCGACTGCGATGTCGCGGTTGTCGAGAGCTTGGCGTTGGTAATGCTGAATGCCTTCAGGGTGGTATTCACCGGGCCATAGTACAAATTGCCGTTGAAGTAGGCCGGGGATGAGCGGATCTGGCCCCCAAGGGCGGTGTCGAGCTGTTGCCAGATGTTGTTCTTCGTCCCGTTGAACTTGCCCATGTTGTCGCGATCGACGACGTAGATGATTCTGTCCTTGCCAGCGCCCACCACCAGGTGCTTGACCGTGTTGGTGCTATCCGTCAGGTCAGGCAGCAGCAACTCGCCGCCGGAGCCCAGGTCCTGGTCGTTCATCGACTCGGCCACGGTGTTCGACATGCTGAAGTAGTCGGCAACGCTGAGTGTTCCATTGGAGTTGGCGATCTTTACGAAGGAGTTGCCGTAGTCGCCCTGGTTCGGGAATCCCTTCGCATCCAACGCGGTTTCGAAGCGTCCGTTGCCTGTGAGCAGATAGACATTTCCCGCGGCATCTGCTCCAGGGCCGGCGCCGCTCATCCAGATGGCGGGGCCGTTGATGCTGAAGCCATTGCCTCCGGCTTGCGAAGCTCCGCTGTTCGGCGCCACGTTAAGCACGGAAGCGCGGGTGAGATCGGTCTGCTTGAACGCAATGACCCAGCCGCTATAGGGAGCAGCGTCACAGTGAGACGTCCACGCGGTGTAGATCAGCCCATTGGTGAGTAATAGTGCTGCCCGTTCTTCGTACTGGCCGGGATCGAATGTTGTCGTGCCCCCAGCATTGGGATAGGTGGCCGTGATCTCGGTCGGGCCGTTGAGCAGCTCTGCGCCCGTGGTTACGTCCAGCGCATGAAGGCGCTGATGGTATTTCGATGCGCTGTCGAACGACATCGCAACGACGTAGATCGTGCCGTTAGGTCCCGCCGTCCTATCGATTACGGGAGTGGATGTTATGCCGATCTCCGGAGTGACCTGGGTGCACCCTTGCTCGCCGCTGGGCTTTTCGCCTGAACCCAGCATCGACTTCTGCCAGAGGACCGCGCCTGAGTCGGCGTCGAATGCGTAAACGGAAGCGTGCTCCGTCGCTACGAATACGACGTTGTGCGCGCTGCCGCCGACCGTAAGTTGCGAAAGGTACAGGGGTTGAGCGTCCACCTTGCCGTCCACTTTCAGATGCCGCAGCAACCCGAAAGAGGTCGAGTTGACGTTCGCCGGCGTAAGCGTCGTCTCGACGAGGTACTGGCCGGTGCGAGCTATGTCGTATTTGAAAGTGACGACGTCGGAGGCCGACGGTCCGGGGCCCGACACTGCGGCGACACTCAGTTTCGCGCTGGTGCTCGTCGCGTTGCCTGAGGAGTTTGTGACCACGACGGCGAACATCGCGCCATCATCGGTTATCTGCACGGTGGGTGTGGTGTAGCTGGCGGCGGTCGCACCCGCAATAGCCGTTCCGTTCCTTTGCCATTGGTACGTCATTGGTTCAGTCCCTGAGGCAACTACCGTAAATGTTGCAGTTTTGCCGACAGTCACCGCGACGTTGGTCGGTTGAGTCGTGATCACGGGGGCGGTTGCGGCCGGGGGTGGGGGTGGGGTGACTGGCGCCGGGTCGTCGCCGGCCCCGCCACCACTACCACCACCGCAGGCAGTAAACAGGGTCGCAACGACCAGCCAGGAAGTGCTACGAGCGAGTTTTCGGATCATAGAGTGCCTGGCTCCCAATGAGACGCAAAGGATTGCAGATGGCACGGATCGCGCACAACGTTCGGCGATTGGCGACACGGCGCGCGCGGAGCGTGACAATTTAAACGCGCAACACTCGAGGCAGTTTCGCGTGAAGTGTAAGATGTTGTATCTCGCACTGTGCAACAGGCGCCCGGTCGGCTCGCGTTCGGAATCCCCGGAAGTCGTTGCTCGCAAAGGCCGCCACGCTACAGCAGACGGTCGCCTCGCTCCAGGTCCAGCAGGTACTGCTTGCGCAGCAGGCCGCCGCCGTAGCCGCCCAGCTTGCCGTCCGAGTTGATCACGCGGTGGCACGGGACAATGATCGCAATTGGATTTTGTCCGTTGGCCTGCGCGACCGCGCGAATCGCGTTCTCATCGCCCAAGCGCCGCGACTCCTCGAGATACGAGATTCGCTCGCCGTAGCCGATGCTGCATAACACCGTCCAGACTCGCTCCTGGAAGGGCGTTCCGGGAAAGCTCAGAGGGACTTCGAAGCGCCGGCGCGTGCCGGCGAAGTACTCGGCGAGCTCGCGCCGGGTCTGATCGAGTAAGGGCGTGCGGGCGCCGGATTGTATCCGTGTTGAATCAGCAGCGACGAATTCGAGCCGGTGCAATGCCGTCTCGGAGGCGCCGGCCCGCAGCAGCCCCACTGGACTTTCGATCCAGGCGACGGCCAACGAGTTGTGATCCGGATGCCTCAGGCAATCAGCCTCTTATATAGATCGACATACAGGCCGCCTTGCCGCTGCCACGAGAAATCGCGCTGCATGCCGTTGCGGACCAGCCGGGCCCAGTGCTCCGGTTCGGCATACAAGTCCAGGGCGGTATTCAGGCCCCACTCGAGCGCCTCCGAGTCGAAATCGTTGAATACGATGCCGGTTCCCTGGCCCGTGACCGGGTCGTAGTGTTCGACGGAATCCGCCAGTCCGCCGGTCTTGCGGACGATGGGCACGGTGCCGTAGCGAAGGCTGTACATCTGGTTCAGGCCGCAGGGCTCATAGAGCGAGGGCATGAGGAACATGTCGCAGGCGCCTTCGATCCAGTGTGCGAGCTCGTCATCGTAGCCGCGCCGGAACACGACCCGTCCCGGGAAGCTCTGTTGCAGTTCGGTGAGGAACTTCTCGTACTGGGCGTCCCCGCTGCCCAGGGCGATGAATCCGAGCTCGCGCCACTCGAGGACCTGCGGCAGCGATTCAAACATCAGGTCGATGCCCTTCTGCGAGGCGAGACGGGTGACGATCCCCGCCAGCGGTGTGGCAGGGGAAATCTCGAGTTTGAGCCGCTGCAGCAGCTCCTGTTTGAGCTGTGCTTTCACCTGCAGAGTGTCAGGATCGAAATGCTTGGGAAGGTAGCTGTCGTGCCTCGGATCCCATTCATCGTAATCAACGCCATTCAGAATTCCGGTCAGGGCATTGCCACGCGCACGCAGCGTGTCCTGCAACCCCATTCCATACTGGTCGGTCGAAATCTCCCGCGCGTGGGTTGGACTCACAGTCGTAATCGCATCGGCGTACATGATTCCGTGGCGCAACGGGTTGATACGCCCGGCACGCAGGTCGTCCTGATGCAGCATGTAGTTTTTGGGCCCGAGTGCCAGATCCTCGATCGCTTTCGAGCTGAACACTCCCTGGTAACCAATGTTGTGAATGGTGAGCACCGAGCGGGTAGCAGCGAACGATCTGTCCCAGTCGTAGGTGCCTTTCAGGAACAGTGGCGCGAAAGCCGTGTGCCAGTCGTTGCAATGGAGAATCTGCGGTGACCATTGCATTCGTTGGCAACACGCGAACACCGCGCGCGTGAAGGCCAGAAAGCGCAGGTGCTCGTCCGGATCCGCGGTGTACAGGGTCGCGCGCGAGTAGAGCGCGGGGCAGTCGAGCAGGTAAATGGCTGCAGCCGAGCCGGGCATCCGTGTCGTCATGACTGACATGACATAGCGATGCGACCCCACCGCGATGTCCATATTCTGCAGACCCTCCACCGGGCGCATCGGGAACTTGCCGCGATCGATCGACGAGTACAGTGGCGTGAACAGCCTGACATCGTGCCCGGCGGCGTGCAGGTATTTGGTGAGTGCCGAGGATACGTCAGCGAGGCCGCCCGTCTTCGACAGGGGGGCGGTTTCGGATGCCATGAGACAGACGGTCAGGGGCATTGTGAGATTACCGGTTTATGATGTCGGCCAAAGGGCCCGGAGGTGACTTTGGCCATCGAACAAGAGGGGCGGATTTCGGCACTGCGCCGCTTGCTGATCGGGCTGGTGGTTTTGTTGCTGCTCATTGCGTCGATAGTCGTCGGCGTTACTGTTGCGAGATGGCCCGATTTGATGCTGTCCTGGCAAACGAATCGCGGCCGCTAGGATTGAGTGGGTGGGTTCGCGAGCTGCTCGGCAATCAGACGGGGCAGCATGTCTCGCCAGGTGGACCAGCTGTGGTCGCGCTCGGGTCCCCAGATGCTCAATCGACAGGGAATCCCTTTTGCATTGCAAGCATCGGCCATGCGCGTGGAATCGGCGGGAGTCTCGTAGTCGCCTGAACCGCTACCCAGAACGATCGCGCGCCGGCGCAGGTGCTCGAGACGCGGTCCCTTCAGAGTCTTCAGGCAGGCGAGCGGAGCGAAGGCGTCGCTGCCGTCAGTGCAGTACCTGTGGGCCAGGTCGTATACGCCGCTGACTGCGATTGCGGCGCGAAAGGAATCGGGATGCCGGCAAATACCGCTTACTGCGGCGAATGCTCCGAGCGATGCTCCGGCCAGAATGGGTTCGATGCGATCGTCGTGACAATCCTCCCGGATACGCTTCAGTACATCCTCATATACAAAGGAGTCGTAGGCATCCTGCACGCGCGCGCAGTCCTGTCCCGACCGGGTGGCGGACAGCCAGGCGTGCACAGCAACTCCATCTATAGAGTAGGCCTTGATGCGGCCACCGCCGATCAGCTCGCCGAGCGCGGCGATCAGCTGGAACCGTTCGAGTTCTTCGAAGTCTCCTCCGGCAGTGGGAAAGATCAGCACGGGCGTGCCGAAGTGGCCCCACCGTGCCATGCGCGCGGGTTGGGGGAGGCGCCGCGTTGTCCAGGTCCAGGCTTGCTTTTGCATGGGCTGGAAGTGTAGCGGATGGCTCGGGCGCGTAGCTCGGGCCGGAGGTCCCGCAAGATTCGGGTCGATCCGGCGGCGCGTGGCTCCATATCATGTCCATCATGGCAAACGGCGAAGATAAATTCGTAGATAGCCGCGACTTCGCGCGCATCGCGCGCGCGATCCGCTATATCGAAGACAGATTCCGGGAGCAGCCGCGCCTGGCGGATGTCGCGGCGCAGGCCGGCTTGTCCGAGTTTCATTTCAATCGCTTATTTCGGCGCTGGGCGGGAGTCACGCCCAAACAGTACCTGGCGTTCGTGACGGGTAATGCGGCAAAGGGCGCCTTGTTCACTCAACCCTCGGTGCTCGATGCCGCTTTTTCGGTTGGACTCTCCGGTCCCGGCCGACTGCACGATCTCATCGTGACGCTCGATGCGATGACGCCAGGGGAGCTGAAGTTACTCGGGCGCGGAACGATGATTCGGTATGGATTCACCGACACGCCCTTCGGACGTGCACTCCTGGCGACGACCTTGCGCGGTGTATGCCATCTCGCGTTCGTCGAGGCCGGAAAAGAAAAGTTCGCTGTGGGGGCCCTCCAGGAGCAGTGGGCGGACGCGACTCTCGAGCAAGACGACGCGCATGCAGTCTCCATCGCGCGTCAGATCTGGCGGGGACAAGGCGAGTCGGCTCTCAAAGTGAGTGTCGGTGGCACAAACTTCCAATTGAAAGTGTGGCAGGCACTCATCGATTTAGGTGGTCGCGGGATGACGACCTATACAGAAGTCGCGGACGCCGTAGGAAGTCGCTCCGGTACGCGCGCTGTCGGCAACGCGGTTGGAGCGAACCCCGTCGCGTGGTTGATTCCGTGCCACAACGTGTTGCGCAAAGACGGAAGTCTCGGTGGGTATCACTGGGGAGAGGACCGGAAACGGGCCATGCTGGCGTGGAAGTCCTTGCCGGCCGTAGCCCAGAATATGTAATGAAAAGAGGGGGTCCCCAGCAACGTGTCAATCACTGTCCTGCACATCTAAGTAATTGATATGGCTCGGTAAGTAGTCGGGCACCCCGAGCTTGGCCGTGGCCCGCTGGTAAACTACTCCCCGTCCTTCAGCTCGCGGCTCGCAATTCGGCGGGGTCGCCCAGGCCTGCCGCGATCCAAGTACCGAGTATCAAACCAATGTCAGCTTCACCGTATAAGCAACTCGAACAGGAGTTCAAACGGCTTTATGCCTTCCGCGGCGCGCTCTCACTCTTGCGATGGGATGCGGCGGTGATGATGCCGCGTGGCAGCGCCGACGTTCGAGGTGATCAGCTTGCTGCGCTCGAGACCGAGCACCACGCTTTGCTCACCGCGCCCCGGATTACCCGTCTGCTCGACCGAGCCCAGGCAAATAGCCAGGGTCTCATCGACTGGCAGATCGCAAACCTCCGCGAGATGCGCAGGCAACGCGACCACGCGATCGCCACTCCTGTCGCACTGATCTCACGATTGACGAAAGCGGCCGCCCGGGCCGAAGCCCGCTGGCTGGAAGCGCGTCAGCAAGGCAAGTTCGAACTGTTCGCTCCCCACCTCGAGGAAGTCGTTCACCTCGTCCGTGACAAGGCGGCTCTACTCGGACAGGCGCTGAACCTCGCGCCGTACGATGCTCTGGTGGATGAGTTCAGTCCGGGCATTACCACCGCGGACATCGACGCGATGTTCAAAGCGCTCTCGCGGCGTCTGCCGTCGCTGATTCGCGAAGCGATCGCCTTGCAGGAAACCCGGGTGCTGCCGCCTCTGACGGGCAAATTCCCGCCTGGCAAGCAGAAGGCGCTGATCCTCGAAGTCATGAAGTCGATGGGCTTCCCCTTCGATCGCGGCCGTCTCGATGAGAGCGAGCATCCGTTCACTGAAGGCGTTCCCGGGGACATCCGTGTCACGACGCGTCTGGATCCCAACGATCCATTCTCCGGCCTGCTCGGCGCACTCCACGAAACAGGCCATGCGTTGTACGACCTGGGGCTGCCACAGGACTGGCGTGATCAGCCTGTTGGACGCGACCGTGGGATGGCCCTCGGCGAGAGCCAGTCGCTGCTGATCGAGATGATCCTCTGCAGAAGCCGTCCGTTCGTCCGGTCTATCCAGCCGCTGCTGTTGAAACATTTCGGTGTGAGTGGCCCGGAGTGGGAGCTCGAGAACGTCTATGCGCACCTGACACGAGTGAAGCGCGGACTGATCCGCGTGGACGCCGACGAGCTGACTTACCCCCTGCACATCATGTTGCGCTACGAGTTGGAGAAGCAGCTGTTGAGCGGTGATCTCGCGGTCCGTGATCTTCCCGAAGCGTGGAATGCCGGCATGGAGCAGAGGTTGGGAATTCGCCCACCCAACGATGCGGATGGCTGTTTACAGGACATCCATTGGGCGGTTGGATCATTTGGGTACTTCCCCTCCTATGCGTTGGGGGCTGTCATCGCGGCGCAGCTCTACGAGACCCTGCGAACGGATGTTCCCGAGCTGGATGAACAACTGGCCAAGGGTGAGTACTCGGGGTTGCTGGGCTGGCTGCGTACCCACGTCCACGGGTTGGGTGCCAAGGTACCGGTGCAGGAGCTGCTCAAGAACGCGACGGGCAAGCCTCTGTCCGCGGTCTCGTTCGTACGTTATGTTGAGTCCAAGTACCTGGAGGAGAGTGCACAAAGCGTCGCCGCGGCCTGAAAACGCCCATCGGCCGCTGGTAAGATCGCCGTTATGACTGCCGCCGACGCCGACACGAAACTTTCACGGACCTTTCACAAGCTGCAGGCCCACTTACGTGGACGGGTGGGCAAGGCGATCGAGGATTTCGGCATGATCGGCGCGGGCGATCGCGTCATGGTGTGTGTGTCAGGAGGAAAAGACTCCTACACGCTGCTGGACATCCTGCTGTCCTTGAAGCGCAGCGCCCCGGTTCACTTCGACCTGCTCGCCGTCAATCTGGATCAGAAGCAGCCGGATTTCCCCGCCGACGTGCTGCCCGCGTACCTCGGGAAGCTGGGTGTCGAGTATCGGATCATCGAGCAGAATACGTACAGCGTCGTCAAGCGGGTGATTCCCGAGGGGCGCACCATGTGCGGGCTGTGCTCGCGGCTGCGCCGGGGCGCGCTGTATCGGTTCGCGGCAGAGAACGGAATCACCAAAGTTGCTCTCGGTCACCATCGCGACGACATAGTGGAGACCTTGTTTCTCAACCTGTTCTTCGGTGGGCGTCTGAAGGCCATGGCGCCGAAGCTCCTGTCAGAGGATGGCCGCCATATCGTCATCCGGCCGTTGGCCTACGTTGCCGAGCGCGACATCGAGCGCTACGCGCGTGGCCGCGGTTTTCCCATCATCCCCTGCAAGTTATGCGGGTCCCAGGACAATATGCAGCGGGTTGCGATCAAGAAGATGCTGGCCGACTGGGAGCGCGAGTTTCCTGGGCGCACGGAAGCTATCTTTTCGTCACTGCGCAACGTCGAGCTCGAGCACCTGGCCGACACGCGCAAGTTTGATTTCGCCGGCCTGGAGGCACGGCGCGTTCCGCATATGACGGAGCGCGAAGAAGTTGCGCTCGCGGGCCGGCTCGCGTCACTGACTGTTTCAGCCTGACAGGGACTCGTTTGCCGGTATGAGCGAGCCTACAGCCGCATCGCCACAACTGCCCCTGCGACATTGCTACTGGGTGGTCCCCGGACTGTTGCTCGCGGGCGAGCATCCGGGCGGACCGTCGCGCGACAAGACCAAGGACCGGCTGAAGAAGTTGCTGGCAGCCGGCATCGAATGTTTTGTCGATCTGACCAAGCCGACCGAGTTGGTGCGGTACGACACTCTTCTGCCGTTCTATGTCGAGTACGCGCGTAAGGCGATCAAGGATCACGGGCTGCCGGGCTCGCGCGAGCAGATGCTCGAGATACTCGACTATGTTGGGAATGCGATGAGTGGCGGACGCCCGGTCTATGTGCACTGTCGTGCCGGCATAGGCCGCACCGGGACCGTCATAGGGTGCCTGTTGGTCGAGCGCGGGCTCTCGGGTGATGGGGCCCTTGATGAGCTCAATCGGCTGTGGCAGCAGAGCAAGCGATCGAAGAGTTGGGCGTATGTTCCGGAGACGGAAGCGCAGGCGAGCTACGTCCGTGAGTGGAAGCCGGGCTTGAAGAACGGCGGATTCGAGCTGAATCCGCTCGCCTCCGCCGTGTCGAGGGTGGGTCCGATGTCCGCCCTGGATACCCGTCCGCCAGCGTTCACCGTCGCGGATGTGCAGTCGCGAGCTGCGCGTCAGGCCACCGGTGCGGGGCAAGCGCGGGCGGCCCTGCAAAACCTGGCTGCAGGCAAGGGACGCACGGGCGGGAAGAATTCCGGTGCAAACCAGGGAGGGCTTGCCGCTGCGGCGGCGCAGGCGCGCGCTGCCGTCGAACGAGGCGAGGGGGTTGGCCGGGGCGGTGACGGTAACCAGGGCCCGGGCGCTCGCCGGGCCGCAGCCGCTAACGAGGCCCAGAGTGCGGAGCCTCGCCGGGGCGCGGGCGCGGGCCAGGGCACGGGAGCTAACGAGCGTTTGGGCGCGGAGCCTGGCCCTCGGCGCACGGGAGCCAACGAGCGTTTGGGCGCGGGCCAGGGCACGGGAGCTAACGAGCATTTGGGCGTGGGGCCTGGCCGGAGCGCGGGAGCTACCGAGCAGCATGGCGTGGGCGCCAGCCGGGCCGCAGCGGCTAACCACGCGGCGCCGGTGGGCTATCCGAATGGCGGTGGCCGGACGGCGGCCGCAACGAAGGCACGCGCGGCTGTCGAGCGCGAGAAAGCGGCGCAGGATGATGAATTCTCGGCGGTGAGACATGCGTTGGGGAACGGTCAGGCACCCCCGTCGAGTCCCGCGACAGAGGAAGATGAATTCTCCGCCGTAAGGCATGCTTTGAGAGACGACCCGGCGCCAGCCCCGAGCGCAGGTTCAGGTGTGGCCCAGGCGGGCCGGCCAAATCCAGCCGCCGGGGGGCATCGGGCGTCGGCGCGGGGGCACGGTTCCGGGAACGGACGCCACCAAGTACCGGGGCCGGAGCGAGCCCCGGCTGCGCCTCCGCCGACTGCTGCGGGGGTGAGTCAGACTCCGGCGCAAGGAAGCGCCGAAGAACCTCCAGCGCAAGGACGCGCAGATCAAGCTCCTGCCCCCAGTCACGCCGGCGTCGGATCCCCCTCCGCACCGCTCAGCGTTGATGGGCAGATCGGTCCGGCTGCGTCTGTCATGCCAATCTCACCGATAGTGGTCGGCGCGCAGCACATCAAGACCCATGGAGCGAAGCCGGCCCTGCCAGCGGTCCATACCCCGGCGGAGACTCCGGCTGATTTAGACCCGCTGCTGGACCCAGCCACCCTCGTGGCCGCGCGCGCGCTCCGTGAGCGTTTCGTGGGCACGCTGTTCGGCCTGGCTGTGGGTGACGCCGTAGCGGCGGCCACTCAATACCGCCGTGCAGGGTCGTTCACGCCAGTGGGCGACATGATCGGTGGCGGACCCTTTGATCTGCCTCGCGGCGCTTGGTCGGACGACACGGCTATGGCGCTTTGCCTGGCGGAGAGCCTGCTCGAGTGCGAGGGGTTCGACCCTCGCGATCAGGTACAGAGGTACAGCCGCTGGCAGCAGGACGGTTACCTGTCGTGCACTGGCCAATGCGTCGGGATCACCGCAAATACGGCGCGCTCGCTTGCACTCGCGAAGTGGCGGCGGGTCGTATTCCCAGGGTCGTTCGATCCCGAACAGCTCGATCCGGAGCCGCTCTCGCGGATTGCTCCGATCGCGCTCTACTACCTGGCGTCTCTGGAGACGACGCTGCAGCAAGCTGCCGAGTCCTCACGAACCACGTGCCAAGCACCGGCGGTGCTCGATGCTTGCCGCCAGTTCGGGCGCGCGCTGCACACCGCCTTGTCGGGTCAGCCGAAGGCTCGGATTCTCGCGGATGTCACTTTGATCACCGAGGCGGACGCGCACACGAACAATACGGCCGCCGAGGCGCTCGCTAGCGCCTTCTGGGCCTTCGGCTCGACGGATAACTTCCGTGACGCCGTGCTGTGTGCCGCAAATGTGGGTGGCAACTCGGACGTAGTCGCGTCGGTCTGTGGACAACTCGCAGGAGCGCATTACGGCGTGAGCGCAATTCCACCATCATGGCGCAATGGCCTGATGCAAAAGGACTTGATCGAAGGTTATGCTGATCGGCTACTCGCCCACGGACTGGTCAGCCTGAGCCGCTGAACAGCCGTACCTCGTACGCGGGCCGCGCGCCTGGCGGATAGCCCGCCCTCCGAAGAGCTATTGCCCGAAGACACGGCGCGGGCACTTTGGTAATTTCCTGCCCCCACCAGACCAGAACGACCAGCAGGAAAACCTCCGTTGGCACAGGCCGCCCCTAGCCGCGGCGCCTCCGCCAGGCGCCCTCTTCATGCCGGAAAGCGCCGCAAGGCACTTCCGTGGACGCGGCTTTCCGATGAAGAGCTGCTCGCGCTGCGGTTTTGCGACCTGAAGTTGTCGATCGAGCGTTCGCCGCTCAAGCGCAGAGTCGACCGCCTTTATTCCGAGCTCGAAGGGCGAGGGATTCAGGTGCGTCCGCACGTCTGGCTATCGGAAGAATGGTTTTCTCCGGATGGCGTGCCCGGTATCGCCGTGCCGTTCTACCTTGCGCACCCGCGGCTCGAGAAGCTCGAGCGGCATATCATGCGCGAGGTTGAGGGTGGCAATGGGCGCTGGTTCATGCGGATCCTTCGCCATGAGGCGGGGCACGCCGTCGACAATGCTTACCGATTGCGGCGTCGGAAGCGTTGGCGAGAGGTCTTCGGTCCAGCTTCTCTGCAGTACCCGAATCGGTACAAAGCGCGTCCGGGCAGCAGGAGATATGTGCATCATCTTGGCGAATGGTACGCACAAGCGCATCCCACCGAGGATTTCGCGGAAACTTTCGCGGTGTGGCTGAAGCCAAATTCCGATTGGCGCCGCAGTTACGCCGATTGGCCCGCCTTCCACAAGTTGAGCGTCGTCGAAGAGTTGGTCGCGAGCGTGCGTGGCCAACCTGCTCCCGTGCGCAACAAGTCACGAATCGAGCCCATCGACCTCAACACGCGCACACTGGCCGAGCACTACCGCCGCAGGCTCGCCCGCAACCACCAGATTCGCCGCGGTCTGACGGATGAATTGCTGAAAAGAATCTTCAGTGCGCAAAAGCCGCGGCGCGGGGCGACCCGTGCCTCCGCCTTGTTGCGCGCTCATAAAAACCCACTGGTCAATGCCGTCGCCCGCGAGCTCGGGATGGAGCGTTATAGTGTCCACCAGATTCTGCGCATGTTGATCGAACGCAGCGAGTCCCTTCAGTTGTTCGTGCAATGCAATCGGCGTGATGCCGTCCGGCATTCCCGTTGGATGCTCGAACGGCTCGTGCGCCTGTATTCCCAAGGCGAGACACCGCACCTCCCTCTATGAAAAAAATGCGCACGCTCGTGGTCATGCACGAGAGCCTGGTGCCGCCGGAAAATCTCGAAGGTCATACCGATAAGGAAATTGAAGAGTGGCGGACTGAATACGACGTCACGACCAGCTTGCGCAAAAGCGGCCACGATGTCCGCTGCATGGGTGTTCTCGACAGCCTGACCGAGCTGCGCAGCGCCATTGCCGACTGGAAACCCGACGTGGTTTTCAACCTGCTCGAGGAATTCAACGGCATCGTCACCTATGACCAACATGTGGTGGCGTTTCTCGAGTTGATGCGCCAGCCCTATACCGGCTGCAATCCCCGTGGCCTGCTGCTGTCGCGCGACAAGTCACTGTGCAAGCAGCTGCTGACATTTCATAGAATTCCAACACCCCAGTTTGCGGTGTTTGCGCGCGGTGCGCGGATTCATGTCCCGCGCAAGTTGCAGTTTCCGCTATTCGTGAAATCCACGGTCGAGGATGCCTCCCTCGGCATCGCCCAGGCATCGGTCGTCGATGACCTCGCGAAGTTGAAGGAGCGGATCGAATTCGTGCACAGCCAGGTCGGATCGGATGCGCTCGTCGAAGAATTCATCGAGGGCCGTGAGTTGTATGTAGGTGTCATGGGTAACGACCGGCTGACGCGCCTGCCCGTCTGGGAAATGGTGTTCGGTTCCATGCCCGAATCGCTGCCCGCCATAGCGACTCGCAAGGTCAAGTGGGACAAGCGCTACCAGGCGAAGTACGGCATCACCACGCGGGCTGCCGAAGACCTGCCGCCGGCCGTGCTCGCGACGCTCGATAAGCTGTCGCGCCGCATTTATCGTGCCTTGGGGCTGTCAGGTTATGCGCGTATGGACTTTCGCGTCAGGCCGGACGGCCAGGTGTATGTGCTCGAGGCCAACGCCAACCCCAACCTCGAAGCTGCGGAGGATTTCGCAGAATCCGCACGCGCGGCCGGGGTAAGTTATGATGAGCTGCTCGAAAAAATCATGGGGCTGGGAACTTCGTACCGGGCGGAGTGGCGGGCCTACTATGGATGACAGGTGATGTCGAAGCGATCGTGCGGATATCTGACCAGTGTGGCCGCGAGTGCGCTGGTGTGCCTTGCGCTGGCTGGCTGCGCGAGTACCAAAGAGAAGCCCGACGTCGCACTGCAGGAGCTGGTGTTGATGTTTCCGGGCCATTACGACAATACCGCTCAGGTGGAGGCTGACATTGCGCATGGGGTGCAGCCCCCGCATGAGGCCCTGGCGCTGGACATCGTTCCGATCGAGGCCATCATGATCGGCGAGAACGTCTTCTACGTGCAGGAGAGCATTGCCGGCGATCCGAAGCGGGTTCTCGGTCAGAAGGTGGTGATGTTCGGTGTGGTGAAGAAGGAGATCGTGCAGACCGACTATGCTCTGGGCGAGCCGCACCGCTGGCGCAATGGCCACCTCAATCCCGATCTGTTCAAGGGCCTGATGATCCAGGATGTTCACTCGACCAAGGGCTGCAGTCTGCGCTGGAAGCGCAGCGCTGCCTCCGATGGACACTTCACCGGCACCAATGACCCCAAGACCTGCCACGGGCGTGCCGGCGGCGCCGGCAGCATCACGCAGATTCAAGCCCGAGCCGAGTTGGGCCCGGTGGAATATGCGACCGCGGAGCTTGCCTTCGATAAGCCGGGTCACCTGGCGCAAGGCCGGCAGGACGAGCCGTTCTACAGGTTCCGCAAATCACACGACGCTGGCCAATGAGCCTGGGCAATGAGCCTGGGCAATGAGCCTGGGCAATGAGCCTGGGCAATGAGCCTGGGCAATGAGCCTGGGCAATGAGCCTGGGCAATGAGCCTGGGCAATGAGCTTGGCCGCCGCGACCAGGCTGGCGGCCAGCGCGTTCGTGCGAAGCCCCCGCTTGCGCGGTGATTAGTTATTCCTTGAGGTGAGCGTCCAGCCAGCCGAGCACGTTCTGGTACCACTGCACCGAATCGGCCGGTTGCAGCACCCAGTGGTTCTCGTTGGGAAACAGCAGCAGGCGGCTCTCGATTCCACGCCGCTGCAGCGCGGTGAACGCCGCGATTCCTTGGTCGTAAGGGATCCGGAAATCCTGCTCGCCGTGCACGACCAACATCGGGGTGTGCCACTTTGACACGAAGTTGACCGGGTTGAATTGCTCGTAGGCCTGGGGGTTCTCGTACTGCGGGCCACCGTTCTCCCACTCCACGAACCACAGCTCCTCGGTGGAGTAGTACATCATCCGATTGTCGAAGATGCCGTCGTGGTTAACCAGGCAGCGGAAGCGGTCGGGCCAATTGCCTTCGATCCAGTTGATCATGTACCCGCCATAGGAGCCGCCGAGGGCGCAGGCACGCTCAGCATCCAGCCAGGAATAGCGGGCGGCCGCGGCTTCCAGCCCTTTCTGCAAATCAACCAGCGGCTTGCCGCCCCAGTCATGTTTGATCGCATCCGTGAAGGCCTGTCCATAACCCTGGGAGCCGTGAAAGTCGACCATGACCACCGCGTAACCGCTGGCGGCGAATGTCTGTGCATTCCAGCGATACGTCCAGTAATTCCCGAAACTGCCTTCCGGTCCGCCATGGATGAGGACGGCGATCGGGTAGCGCTTGCCTGGCTCGAAACCGTGCGGCTTCACCACGTACCCGTACACCGTCTCGTCATTCGCGCCCTTGAAGTTGAATTGCTCGAACTCGCTCAGGATGCGCCGGCCGAGCAGCTCTTGGTTGACTTGCGTCAGCCGGCGCGGCGTGCCGCGGGTTTCCGGCACGGCGAACAGGTCAGCGGGCGCGCCCAGGTTTTCCCATGTGAACACGACCGATTCGGGGGCCGCCGCAAAGCTGCTGACATGCCCGCTGCCCACGATCTTGTGCGGCGTGCCCGTGGCAACGTCGATCCAGAAAAGCGCCACCTGTCCTACATCCTCGGCTGTCGCCAGGAGTCTGCGGCCATCGGCGCTTACACCGAGGCGGCTGACGGAGCGATCCCAGGATTGAGTGAGCGGCCGCGCCAAGCCGGTCTTGGCATCGCGCAACATCACGTGAAAGCGGTCAGCCTCGAAACCAGGTCTGTCCATGGCGAGCCAGGCGAGGTCGCCGTTCTTCAGAAACACCGGCTGCGTGTCCCAGGCCTGATTCGCTGCTGTCAGGTTCTTGGGCTGCGCTGCGTGGTCCACGGGCGACTGGTACAGGTCGAAGTTGGTTGACCACGGCTCGGTACGGCCGGCTATGCGCGCGGAAAAGACGATTGAGCCGCCATCGGGACTGAACGCAAACTCCTCATCGCCGCCCATTGGCTTGGAAGGAACATCGGCATCGAGGGGCTTGGAAACATCCAGTGGCGTGTCCGCCCTGCCGTCGGCGTTAATGCGCGCCACAAACAGGTGCGAGCGTGTGCCGTTGCTCCAGGTGTCCCAGTGCCGAATGAACAGACGGTCGTAGACCCGGCCGGTCGCCTTACTCTTGTCGCGCGCTGCGAGCTTGTCCTGGGTGCAACGCAAATCACCACAGTCGGGAAACACGTCCATGGTGATGGCGATGTGATTGCCCGTTGGCGAAACCTTGAGCGCGCCAACATCAAGCGGGTAGTCCGTCACGCGGGTCGCTTCACCGCCCGCCAACGATAATCGCCACACCTGCGATTGACCGGAGCGGGTCGATAGGAAATAGATCGTGCGTCCGTCGGGTGCCCAGCGTGGGCTCGAGTCGTTGGCTTCGTTCTGAGTCAGTCGGCGCGGTGTTGCGTTCTTCTGTGTCAGGTCCAGCAGCCATACGTCCGTTCGGCCACGGTTTGCCTCCATGTCCGTCTCACGCAGCACGAAAGCCACATAGTGGCCGTCTGGTGAAACCTGAGGATCGGTAAGGCGTTTTAGCCTGACCAGGTCATCAGCGGCGAGGGGCCGCATCTGCGCGGGGGCGGCAGCCGGTTTAGCCGCAGCGGCCAGAGCAGGCGAGACGTAAGGAGCCAGGCCCGCCACAAACAGGGCAGGCATTACGGCAGCAAGGCGCATCACTTGACCAAACCCACTTCGGATCCAGGGACGGTCCAAGGCTCGCTCTTGGCGGCGAGCAACCAGCTCTGCAGGGCAGGATCTTCGAGGGCGGCAGCAACGTACCAGCGAGCGGTCTCAGTGAGAGGCGCGCCGTACGTGTTGAAACGGAGCACGACCGGAGCGTACATGGCATCGGCTATCGAATACTCGCCGAACAACCACGGACCGCCGCTCTTGCCAAATCGCGATCTGCAATCACTCCAGATCTCTTCGATCCGCTCTATATCCGCTTCGAGTGCGGGGGTCATGGCCGTGCGCCGGTTCCGAGCCGTCGCATTGAGCGGCCATTCCGCGCGGATGTTCGCAAAGCCCGAATGCATTTCGGCCGACACTGAGCGCGCCACGGCGCGAGCCGCCCGGTCCGCGGGCCAACCCCGCCCCGCGAGCTCCGCGATGTATTCGCAGATGGCCAGGGAGTCCCAGATGGCCAATCCGTCGTGCAGCAGTACCGGCACGCGGCCAGCGGGGCTGTATTGCGCGATTTCGTCTTTAAACTGCGGAGTGTCGAGGGGTAGGATGGTTTCCCGGAACTTCACTCCCAGGTGCGTCATCAGTATCCAGGCCCGCAACGACCAGGAGGAGTAGTTCTTGTTCCCGATTACAAGGTGAAATTCAGACATATGGTGGCCCTTTCAGACAGGATCCGTGCTGTCACGTTTGACCTCGATAATACCCTGTGGGACGTTGATCCTGTGCTCGTGCGAGCGGAGGAACAGTGGCTGCACTGGCTGCGTGAGAACTGCCCTCGCATCCCCGAGCGGCTCTCGCTGGACGACATGCGTGCTGCCCGGATGCAGCTTGCGGCCCGGGAGCCGCACAATGCGCACGATTTTACGTATCTGCGTATTGCTTCACTGGCAGAGCATGCGCGCGAGTGCGGTTACGACGCGAGTATCGCGGACGCGGCATTCGAGATTTTCATCACTGCGCGCAACCAGCTCGACCTGTTCGCCGACGTTCGCCCCGGGCTGCACCGACTGCGTGCCCGATATGCGCTCGGGACGCTGAGTAATGGCAATGCCGATCTGGGCCGCATCGGACTGGCCGAATTATTCAGTGTGTCGTTGAACGCTCGCGGCGTCGGGGCTGCAAAGCCTGATCAACGCTGCTTTGAGCGTTTGGTTGCTGACCTGGGACTTCAGCCGCAGCAAGTCATTTATGTCGGTGACGATCCGCTGCTGGACGTCGAGGCAGCGCGCGCTGCTGGCTTGGCGACTGCGTGGATGAATCGAACGGGTCAGGCGTGGCCCGCGACTGTGCAGGCGGCGGATATTAACGTCAGCGACTGCGTCGAGCTGGCTCTGCAACTGCAGACCTGAACGGCGGCGCCATAATCTGCCACAACCCTCCCACGGGATTGCCACGCCTGGTGGCCATCCTTGGCGTGCCATCAATCAATGATGCAGTGGGAGTGGAACGTGAATCCGGCAGTCAAGAAAGGTTTCGCAATTGTTGGGGTGGCCCTGTTGCTCCTGCTTCCATTGGCGTGGTTGCACGGCCTGGTCAGTGAGCGGACTGCTCTTCGCGAGCAGGCTATTGCCGCGGTCGCGCGCGGTTGGGGTGGGCGGCAGATGTTGGCCGGGCCCATCCTTGCGATTCCGGTCACCACCACTCTCGACAATGGTCACACCCAAACGCGCGACTGGTACGTGCTCCCGGAGTCGTTAGACCTGGATGTAGATGTCACAGTTAACCCAGAGCGCCGCAAGCTCGGCGTGTATGAAGTCCCTGTATACGTCGCCACCGTACACGCGAAAGGGCAGTTCGATCTCGCACGAGAGATGGTGAAGCTGATGGCCGGCGATGGGCAAGTGCGCGTGCATGCGGACCGCGGCCGCTTGTTCCTGCCCCTGAGTGACCCGCGAGGTGTGCGGGAAATCAAGCTCTCCGAGCCACGGCTGACGACGGTGGCGCTCGAGCCCTGGCGTGGCTTTCCCATCCCGGTGCTGGCAGCCCCCTTGCGCGCCGATGTTGGTTCGAGCAACGACAAGCAGCCATTCGAGCTGACTTACACAGTTGCCGGCACTCAGTCGCTGGCATTCCTGCCGTTCGCGCATGCGTCGCATGTCAAGCTGCGTGGCAATTGGCCCGCTCCCGGATTTGCCAGCGGGTTTTTGCCCGCCGAGCGTCATGTTCACAGCGCAGGGTTCGATGCAACCTGGCAGGTGTCGGATCTAAATCGTTCGTATGGTGCGCGCTGGATGGAGGGCGACGTCGCCGCCAATGATCTGCAGGACAGCTCGTTTGGGGTCGATCTGGTCCAGCCCGTCGATCTGTATCAGCAGATTGAACGTGCGGTGAAGTACGCCGGTGTGTTCATCGGCCTGAGCTTCCTGACGCTCTTCATCTGGGAGCATCTGGTACGCCGTCCCGTGCATCCAATCCAATATGCCTTCATGGGATTGGCGCTGAGTGTGTTCTTTCTCTTGCTCCTCGCCCTCGCTGAGCATCTTGGATTTCGTTTCGCTTATGTACTGGCTGCGCTGGCCTTGTGTTCATTGCTTGGTGTCTATCTCGCAGGCGCAATGGGCACCCCCAGAGCAGGCGCGGCGTCCAGCGGCCTCTTCGCGCTGTTATATGGCCTCCTTTATCTGCTGGTAACCTCGGATGACTACGCCCTGCTCGCCGGGGCCCTCGGGTTGTTTGCCGTCCTGGCAGTTGCAATGGTATTGACCCGAAAGATCAATTGGTACCAGGCGATTGAGTGAGCTCACTGCAACGGACGGTTCCGCGTCTCGACGATGAAGTATTTCGCGGTGAGCGCGGCAATCAGGGGAATCACGCCGACCCATAGCAGGGTATCGCTTAGAACGGCGCTCGAGCCGCCGGCGCGCGCGGAGATCATTCCAACGAACAGCGGGCCGCCTGCCGCGAGCAGGCGGCCGATGTTGTAGCAGAAACCGGAGCCGGTGGCGCGCAGGCGGGCAGGAAACAGTTCCGGGAGGTAAAACGGAAACGTGCCGAATACGCCGTACACTCCGGCGCCGACGAAAAAGAGCATCGCCAACCGTGTTGAAGGTGCGAGATCCAGGCCGAAGGTCACAAACAACATCAGTGCGGAGTACAGGAAGTAGGCGACGTACATAGGCCGGCGGCCGAGCATTCGACTCAGGGGGATGGCAGCGAATGCGCCCAGCAGACCGCCGAAGTTGAAGGCATTGGAAGCGCGCGCTTTCCATGTTTCCGCCAGCAGCCGGGCGGCATCCGCGGAAAGGCCCAGGTGCGCGGCATGCTCGCCTGCCAGCGTACTGCCGAGCAGAGGTACGAAGGCGTTGCATGCCCACCAGCTGACGACAGCCGTGACCGCTACCGCAGCACCGCTGATTGTCAGCTTGCGAATGTCCGGGCCGAACAATTCGCCTGGCGAGGGAGGTTTTTCCCGCGCGGCCGCGGCTGTCCAGTGCGTGCTTTCTCGCACAAATATTCTGATCAGCAACGCGAGAATCACTGGCGCCAGGCCAGCGAGGAATACGTACCTCCACGAGGTCTGAGGCATCGAGGCGAGCCACACGCCCGCAATCAGATAATTGACAGTGCTCGCGAGGACGATACCGAGCGGTGAGGAGCTTTGCAAAATAACACCCGCTTCGACGCGCCTGTTGTCTGGCACCGCCTCGGCGACGAGGGCAGCGCCAATTCCCCACTCACCGCCGATGCCGAGGCTCGCCAAAGCACGAAAGGCGATGAGCTGCCAGATATTCGTGGCGGCTGCACACAACGCCGTGCCGGCGGCATATACCGCAATCGTCGCAAACAGCGCGTGTTTACGTCCGATCCGATCGGCGACCCACCCGAACAACACGCCTCCGGTCGCCCAACCTACGAGCAATATCGAGCTGATGGCACCGGTCCAGAACACTGTTGCTTCGTGAGCACCGGGTGCGCCGGGCTGAAGGCCGAGTAGTACAGGCACGCAGTTGGGCGCGACGAAGTTGAAAAGAAGGGCATCGAAGACGTCGAATCCCCAACCCGCCCAGGCAGCGGCAATGACGAGCCATTGATAGCCCGAAAAGCCCAGAAGACCCGCGCGTGCGGCGTCGATTCGCGAAGCCGAGACCACCTCTACTCCTGCGCAGGCGTTCGCCCGCCCGCAAGCCTGTTGGCCTTCGTTGTTAGCAGTCTAACCGGTGCGCTGCCAAGGTGAAAATTCCTCCAATGGCATGTGACTTTTTTCACGTGCGCGCGGTAGGGCGAATTTGGTGGAATGGGTCACGGTATCCACGGCCCCAGGTGAGTGAACTTTGAGCACCCTCGGCCGTTCTATTCATTAGAGAGTGCGAAAGTCAGGAGGCCAGAGCTGTATGCCAAGCGGTCACCCCTCGACCCGGGTAGTCCCGGTCGCCAATCTGCGCGAGTTCTTCAAAGACGAGCTGCACGGAGCTCTGGAGAAACAGCAGGTGGCGGTCGAAGATCAGACGGAGCACTACGTCGTCAATCTCCTCACGCTGTTCTCCCGCTCGGAGGCGCTGTACGAGCAGACCGCGGAAGGTACTCGCCTCAAACCTCTGGTGGTCATGCTGTCCGAAGCCCTGGAAGCGCCCTTGGCCGTGGATCGCATTCGCGGTTTGCAGCGGCTCGGGGATGTCTCGCTCTTCATTGCTGGCTTCTTTGCGCAGAGCTTCGCGCGCAAGCTGATCGACATCGACTATCACATTGCCATGGGCGGGCGTGCCTACGCGACGCTGGCCGAGAGTATGTCACGCGGGAGAAGCCGGGTACTGGGCAATGTGTTCGGGGAACTCGCCGCGAAGTTCCAACCGATGGTCGATGCGCTGAACGAGATGAGCGAGACCTCGTACACACATTCCGACAAGGACATCCTGAGGCTGTACGAGATTTGGCTGAAGACCGGCAGCCGCCGCAGTTACGACCTGCTCAAGCGACTCGGCGTCGACCCAACGGCCTCCGGCGGCGGTACGGCCCTCGCCGGCGCCCCGGCTTTCGCACATTGACCCCATGATCCTGAAACAACTCCAGGATCTGATCGGAGACATCTACGACGTGAGCATTTCTCACGACGTGTACGACTTCCTGGTGACTGACCGGGATCGACTGCCGGCTGCCGCGCGCGGCAGCGGACCCACCGACGAGGAGCTCATCGTCGCCCAGCCGGAAGAGGGCGGCAGCGGCGAGATCGCGATGTCGCTGTATCTCGATCCGCAGCTGCTGCAGCGCCTCGATCGCGCTGATCCGATGGAGCGGCTGCACGATGGGAATGTGGCGGATTACTGGACAGCGCTCGAGGGTGTCAGCCATTTCCTGTACCTCGCCTGGAACGCGGGCCACGATAAGCCTGTGTCGCTCCTGGAGTTGGAGATGCAGGCGGAGGTGGACAAGTACGTGGGCAGCTACTGGCTCATGCGCCGCCAGTTCCCGGATCGTTTTCCAGCGGAGTTGCTGCGGTTGTTATTCGAGCGGACGCGAATCGATTCGCGGCTGGCGGGTGGACGCGAGGATCTATATCGGGAAGCGAGCCGGCGTGCGCAGAAGTTTTGCACACGGCTCGAGCAATCGTTGCGAGGCGCGCAGGGGCGGTCGCAGGTGGAAGTGCTGGCGGAGCTGCGGCGGTTCTATCGGCTGACGAACGCTAGCAAGCTCGCGCATATTCAGCGTACGGCCTAGGCTCCCCGCGGTCAGTCTTCGTCGTCGTCCGGCTGCTTCTTGGCCTCTTCAAGGGCCCGCATCATCTTGATCCAAGCGGATAGCTTTCGAAGGTCCGTGCGTTGGCCTGGCGCGCGCTTACGGTCCCCTTCCGGAATTCGCATGTACGGATCGTGCGAATCTGTCCCCTCGATCGCCAACGAGCCTGTCCCCAATCCGCGCGTCGGTGCCGTACTGGCTGTCTTCGCGCCCTCGATTTCGAACACGGGGCGGTCATAGCCGGCTGGAGCGTCGTACCATTCCACGGTGGCGGTGCCTTTGTGGTCGTGAACGATCTTGCTCAGGCGCCTGCGGCCATCCTTGGGCTCGGTGCCGGTAGGGCGCGTAAAGCGGTGCTTTGGATCTGCCATGGATTACGTTCAATGCATCCCGGTTACATCCGGTATGAACACGTTACCCGGCGCGTCCGTGGTGTTTCCAAGACTTCCATCACGGATTATTCGCTCCTCAGGACCCACGCGCTGCAGCAAGCGCAAAAGCGCGGGCCAGTGCAATGATCGTCTTGGCATCGCGGATCTCGCCGTTCATCGCCCATTCGTACGCTTGAGCAAACGGGAACCAGTGAACTTCGATGACTTCGGAGTGCTCATGAGCGGCGGTGGCCGGTTGCAGCTCCGTGGCATGAAAAAGATGCAGGACCTCCCCGAACACCCCTGGCGAGCTCAGGGCGGTGCCGAGGCTCACCCACTGATTCGCGCTGACGCCAGCTTCTTCGATCAGCTCGCGTTTCGCGGTTTCCAGAGGAGGCTCGTTGGGCTCGAGTTTCCCGGCGGGCAGCTCCCAGATCCAGCCGCCGGCCACGTATCGGTACTGCCGCAGGAGGCAGATTCTCTGCTGCGAGTCGAGGGCAATGACCGCAGCGCCGCCCGGGTGGTGAACGACCTCGAGCTTCTCTCGATGTCCATTGGGAAGGACGACCTCATCGGTGGTGACCGTGATGACTCGCCCGCGAAATTGAACAGTCTGGTTTTCAGGTTTCATACAAGCTGAGTATGCGGAAGTTTCGCCTAGTCATCATTACTGGGTTGCCGGGTACCGGCAAGACCACGCTCGCGCGAGATCTGGCGAAACGCCACCGGTTGCCCCTCATTTCCAAGGATACGATCAAGGAACCGTTGCTGGACGTGTTGGGATCGGCCATGCCTTCCCGTGTGCTGAGTAACATTTCGTTCGCTGTCATGTTCTCGATCGCGCAGGAACTGCTGGCGCCTGGTGATAGTCTGATCCTGGAAGGCAACTTTCGCCGGGGTGAGCACGAAGCGCCGCTGCTCGCCGCGCTACCTCCGATCGCACCGACCATTGTCCAGGTGTTATGTACCGCGAATGAGGAGGAACGGCGCTCGAGATTGCTCCGGCGCGCGGACGATCCGGCGCGGCATGCGGGTCACCGGGATGCCGGGCAACTGGAGCCGAGCACCGCATGCGCTTCGTTCCTCGATTTGCCGGGAGAGCGCCTTACGTATCGTGTAGGCTTTGCATCATGCGAAACACTATTCTGACTCTGCTGGTGGCATTGTGGATGTCCGCACAGGCCTGTGCCACGAGTGCGCTCGCGGCTGTGCAGGCCGATGTAGATATTCGATATCAGAAGTACGTTCTGCCGAACGGCCTCACGTTAATCGTGCATGAGGACCACAAGGCGCCAATCGTCGCGGTGGACATCTGGTATCACGTGGGCAGCAAGGACGAGCGTCCGGGCCGTACAGGCTTTGCGCACCTGTTTGAACACCTGATGTTCACGAATACTGAGAATCATCACGACGAGTTCTTCCGGCCCCTGATCAGCGCCGGTGCCACGAAGATGAACGGTAACACGTGGCTCGATCGCACCACGTACTTCGAAAATGTGCCTGTAAATGCGCTCGATACCGCGCTGTGGCTGGAATCCGACCGCATGGGGCATCTGCTCGGCGCCATCGACCAGGGGAAACTCGACGAGCAGCGCGGCGTCGTGCAGAACGAGAAACGCCAGGGCGAGAACCGTCCTTACGGCAAGGCCGACGAGCTCATTGCGGCGAGCACGTATCCGGCCGGTCATCCGTACTCATGGACCACGATCGGGTCGATGGAGGATCTCAACGCAGCCTCGTTGGAGGATGTCAAGAACTGGTTCCGGACTTACTACGGCGCAGCCAACGCGGTGTTGGTGATCGCCGGTGACGTGCAGCCCGAGGAGGCGCGCAAGAAGGTCGAGCACTACTTCGGTGACATCGATCCAGGGCCGGTGCTCAAGCGCACCCAGGCCTGGGTTGCCAGGATGAGCGGCGAGAAGCGCGCGAGCCTGCAGGACCGCGTGCCGCAGTCGCGCATCTACAAGACCTGGAACATCCCGGGCTACAACACCCGCGATTTCACCTTGCTGCAGATAGCCAGTGAAGTTCTGGCAGGTGGCAAGAACAGCCGTTTGTACAAACGCCTCGTGTACACAGATCAGGTCGCCACGAGCGTGAGTGCGAGCATAGGACCATTTGAAATCGGATCACAGTTTCAAGTGGTTGCCACGGTCAAGCCCGGCGGCGATCCGGCTGTGGTGGAAAAAGCGTTGGATGAGGAGGTCAACCGGTTCCTGAAGGCAGGTCCTACTAAAGAGGAGCTGGGCCGTATCAAGACCTCGAGCTACGCATCATTCGTTCGCGCCGTCGAGCGGATAGACGGCAGCGCTGGCAAGGCTGCCATCCTCGGCGAGAGTCAGCTCTACGGTGGATCGCCGGACTTCTACAAGACGACGTTGCACTGGCTTCGTGATGCAACCGCCGCCGACGTCCAGAATGCCGCCCGCGCGTGGTTATCGGACGGCGTCTTTGTACTCAACGTACAACCATTCCCTGAATATCACGCCGCGGCAGCGGGCGCTGATCGCAGCAAGCTCCCCGAAGTCGGAAGCGCGGCTCCTCTGACTCTTCCACCCCTGCAGCGCGCCACTCTCTCCAATGGCTTGAAGGTCGTACTCGCCGAGCGCCACGAGGTGCCGGTCATTCAGCTCAGCCTGATTGTCGATGCCGGGCACGCTGCCGACAGTCTTGCGAAGCCGGGGACTTCGAATCTCGCGCTCGCGATGATCAGCAATGGGACGAAATCGCGCGATGCGTTGCAGATAGCTGCCCGCGCCGAAGAGCTCGGTGCCGAGATCAACGCCGGCTCGACGCTGGACACCTCCTATATCTCGCTCAACTCCATAAGCGGGGAGCTCGCGGGCTCGCTCGATCTGTTCACTGACATCCTGCTCAATCCAACATTTCCCGAGAAGGAGCTGAAGCGTCTCAAGTCGCAGTCGGTCGCTGCGATTCAGCAACAGAAGTCACAGCCGCAAGGCATCGCGTCACGCCTGTTCCCGAAGCTCGTCTATGGCGAAGGACATGCGTACTCCAACCCCTTCTCCGGAATCGGGTCCGAGCAGAGCGTGCAATCCATGACTGTCGATGAGCTGCGCGCGTTTTATCATCGCTGGGTGCGGCCGGACAATGCGACGCTCCTGATCGTCGGCGACACAACGCTGCAGCAGATCGCGCCGCTGCTCGAGCAGCGCCTGGTGGGGTGGCATGCGCCGGCCGAACCTCTGGGGGTGAAGCGGCTCGGCAGTGTCCCAATGCCTGCGAAACCGCGCATCTTCCTGGTGAACCGCACTGGTGCGGAGCAGTCACTCGTATTCGGGGTCGAGGTTGCGCCGCCACGCTCGGATCCCGATGACATCGCCTTCGAGACGGTGAACACGGTCCTCGGAGGCAGCTTCATCTCGCGGCTGAATATGAATCTTCGCCAGGACAAGCACTGGTCCTACGGTGCGGGAACGAATCTCATCAGCGCCAAGGGGCAGCGGCCGTTCGTGGTCAGCGCAATGGTGCAGACTGATAAGACCGCGGAGTCCCTGGCTGAGACAGTGAAGGAGTTACGCGGCCTGGTCGGCGCGCGTCAGCCGACCGGCGTGGAAATCAAGGCTGCCAAGGACGCCCTGGTGTTGACGCTGCCCGGCAGCAACGAGACCTCACGCGAGGTCGCCAGCTCCTACGCCGATATCCTGACCTATGGGTTGCCGGACAACTATCTGAACGAGTTCGTGGGCAAGGTGGATGCCTTGAGTGCCGCCGATCTCGCGGCAGCGGCGGGCAAGCTCATTCACCCGGATGCGTTCACCTGGATCATCGTCGGGGATGTGGCCGCGATCGAGGCGCCCGTGCGCAAGCTCAGCCTGGGTGAGGTGAAAGTACTGGATGCGGACGGAAACGTGCTGCGGTGATTTGATTGGCCCGGCACTGGCCGGGCGGAGCCCGACTACGTCGGCCGCTGGCAAGAGGCGTGACTCTTGCCAGCTACGCAGTGCTGAGGGCGCCGTTCAGTTTTTTTTGGAAAGGCGTGACTGTACGCAGTGACAGGCAGCCGGACGCTTCGTATATTCGGGCCGCACCATGCCGACCACGTCACACCTCGAGAAGTTGAACGGACCCCAGCGAAAGGCGGTGACCTTTGGCGAGCCGCTGCCCGACAACAAGGGGTTCCGGTCCGGTCCGCTGCTGATCATTGCAGGCGCCGGCACCGGCAAGACGGATACGCTCGCACATCGGGTTGCGCACCTCGTGATCCATGGGGTGGATCCAGCCCGGATCCTGATGCTCACGTTTACACGGCGAGCGGCGATGGAGATGCGCCGGCGCGCTCATGAGATCGCGAAGAAGGCGCTCAATGAGGCCCTCGGCGGGGTCAGTCAGACCATCACCCAGCGTTTGAGCTGGACGGGCACATTTCATTCTGTGGGTAACCGGCTTCTGCGGCACTATGCCAAGCATCTGAAGCTCGATCCGCAGTTCAGTGTGATGGATCGGGCGGATTCCGCGGACCTGATGGACAGTCTGCGCCAGGAGTTGGGGCTGGCCGCGAAGGAGCAGCGCTTCCCACGCAAGGAAACCTGCCTTCAGATCTACTCCTACCGCGTGAATACGCAGAAGTCGCTCAAGGAGACCCTCGAGCAGCAATATCCGTGGTGTGCGCAGTGGGAGGCGGATCTCACACGCCTGTACAGGTCGTACGTCGAACAGAAACAGCGTGCAGCCATACTCGACTACGACGATCTGCTCCTCTACTGGCACGTCATGATGTCGGAGCCGCGGTTGGCTCAACATGTGGGCGCCCACTTCGATCACGTGCTGGTGGACGAATACCAGGATACCAACAAGTTGCAGGCGCAGATCCTGCACGCCATGCGGCCGGACGGCTCAGGGCTCGCAGTGGTTGGCGATGATGCCCAGGCCATCTATTCGTTCCGCGCGGCCGCCGTCGAGAACATAGTCGGCTTCCCCGATCGTTTCACTCCGCGGGCCGAAGTGATCACTCTGGCACAGAACTACCGCTCCACCCAGGAAGTTCTCGATGTTTCCAACTCGCTGATGGCGGAGGCGCCGCGCCAGCATCGCAAGCACCTGTTGTCGATCCGGGGCAAAGGGGCGCGGGCGCGCATCGTCACGGTAGATGAGTTGCAGACGCAGGCGGAGTACGTCTGCGGGGAGATCCTCAAGCGCCGCGAAGCCAATGTGCCACTGCGGCGCCAGGCGGTGTTGTTCCGCAGCTCGAGCCACAGCGACGTCCTCGAAGTGGAGCTCGGCAAGCGCAAAATTCCCTACACGAAATATGGCGGACTGAAGTTTCTCGAGGCCGGGCACATCAAGGACCTGATGTCGGTGCTGCGCTGGGCCGACAATCCGCGCAACTCACTCGCCGCCTTCCGTGCGCTGCAGCTGCTTCCGGGCATGGGCCCGGCGAACGCGCGCAAGGCAGTCGAGCACGTGGAGGCCAGTGGCTTCTCGTTCGCGGCGCTGAAGACATTCGCCGCTCCCGCGCCGTCCAAACACGGATGCGAGAAGCTGGCCGACCTGCTGGTGGCGCTGGCCGAGCCGGGGCGTCAATGGCCAGGTCAGTTGCACATGGCGCGCGAGTGGTACAAGCCGCATTTCGAGCGCATTTACGAGCACTTCCACACGCGGCTGGGCGACCTGGACCAGCTCGAGCTGCTGTCGGGTCAGTATCCTTCGCGGGAGCGCTTCCTCACGGAGCTCACGCTCGATCCACCGAATGCCACCAGCGACCTGGCTGGAACTCCGATGCTCGATGAGGATTACCTGACGCTCACGACCATCCACTCCGCGAAGGGAATGGAGTGGGATACGGTCTATCTGCTCAACGTGGTGGATGGCAGTTTCCCGTCGGAGTTCGCCACGGGCAAGGCGGAGTTGATCGAGGAGGAGCGCCGGCTGTTGTATGTCGCGCTCACCCGGGCGGAGAACGACCTGATCCTGGTTGCGCCGCTGAAATTCCATCTGACGGCCCAGTCGCGGCAGGGGGATGCACACGTGTACGGCGGGCGCAGCCGGTTTCTAACGGAGAAGGTATTGAAGACGCTGGAGGCTACCAGCTTCCAGGGCTCCAACCTGGGTACGGCGGATGTTGCACTGCAGACCAGCGGAGAGTCGACCCTCGACATAACAGCCCGCATGAAGGACATGTGGTAGGGGCCTGATTGCTCGTCATGCGCTGCGCGCAAGTTTCCCGCCGGTCGCGGCGCTTGGCCAGGCACAGCCGGCGCGATGCGCGCCGGGGATCAGCGCTTAGGTTTGATAAATTTTAAGGTGAAGCGGTCGCTCTCGCCGATCGCGGCGTACTTGTCCCGATCCTTGTCCCCCAGGCGATACGTCGGTGGCAGCGTCCATACCCCCTGCTCGTAATCCTTCGTATCCTTCAGATTCGCGTTGATCTGCGATTCGCCCACCAGCCTGAAGCCCTGACCCTCGATGAGGCGGATCGCGTAATCCTCGTTCACGTAGCCACTCTTGGCTTTCGGATCCTGGGTTACGGCCGGATTCCCCCGGTGCTCCACCACCCCGAGCACGCCGCCGGGCTTGAGCGCCTTGTACGCAGTAGCAAAAGCCTGCTCCGCGGTATCCCGGGCCATCCAGTTGTGGATGTTGCGGAACGTCACGATCATGTCGAGCGACCCCGGCGGGACGACATCACCTCCGTCAGTCGGGAACGTGACGACCTCGACTCCACCGTATACGTCAGGTTGCGAGGCAAGCTTCTGTTGGTACTCCGACAGACGCTCCGTTACGTACTTGCTCTGCGGGTCCGCGGCGATTACTGCGGCGTAGTACTTGCCATGCTCGCGCACCAACGGAGCGATGATTTCCGTGTACCAACCCGGCTCGGGCCATACCTCCAGGACGCGCATCTCCGGGCGGATGCCAAAGAAAAGCAATGTCTCCTTCGGATGCCGGTAATGGTCGCGGGCGCTGTTCTCGGCCGAGCGCTGGTTGCCGGCGAGAATCTTGTCGAGGGCCAGCGCGGTGGTCTCGCGCGTGCTGGTGGTCGAGCAACTCGCCATCGCGGCCAGGATTGCTGCCAGCATTAAGGACTGGATTTTCTTATTCGTGAGCATGGCGAAGCCGAGCGTACTATAAAAAAACCCCGCAGATGCGGGGAGGAATCCGCGAGCGCGCAATGCCATGGCGCGCTCGATCAGCGGCGGAACGGGCCTCCACCCGAGCGCTGACGCTGAGGCCGCTCCTGGGCTTCATTGACACGCAGTGGCCGCCCGTTCATCTGGAACCCGTTGAGGGCCTGGATGGCGGCCTGCGCCTCATTGGGCGCCATGTCAACGAAGCCGAAGCCACGCGGCTTGCCGGTTTCGCGGTCGTTGATCAGCTTGACTGAATCCACCTGGCCGTGACGTTCGAACAGAGCTTTCACGTCCGCCTCGGTGGCGTCGAAGGGCAGATTGCCCACGTAGAGCGTCGTCATCCGAAAGGTCTCTCTCGCTGAAGGATCGACAGCTGGCCCGGTAGCCCCAAGCCTGCACCTGCATTCGTGCAAAAATGAGACAGTCGTCGCGCAACTAACAACCAACACGCTCGAAGCTCATCCTGCGCTGGTCACGAACGCAACAGGATGCTACTACCGGTGTTTGCGGGAAGCAAACACCGGTCGGCGCGGCACTGCGATTTCAGCGGATTGCCGTGTGGTGCAACCACTACAACAACGCGCTGGGCGGGGCGCTAGGGTCCCGCGGGCTCGAGGTAGGAGTAGCCGTCGAGCTCGCCTTCGTAGAAGCGCTTGAGCTTCTGGGTTTCGGCGATGGTCATGCGCCCATCGCGGATCGCCCGCTCGCAGTCGCGCGACAGGGCGGGGGCGAGCTCGGCGACGTCGTATTCCATGTACTCCAGCACCTTATTGGCGGTATCACCCTTCACGATCTCCTCGATCCACCAGCCGCCCTCGTCGTGCAGGCGGATGTGCACTACGTGGGTGTCACCGAAGAGGTTATGCAGATCGCCGAGGGTTTCCTGGTAGGCCCCGACCAGGAAGGCAGCCAGGTAATATTTCTCGCCATCCCTGAGCTCGTGCAGCTCGAGGGTTCGTTTGACGTCCCGCAGCGAAACGAAATGATCGATCTTGCCGTCCGAGTCGCACGTTATGTCAGCTAGCACGCCGGTCCGGGTGGGCCGCTCGTCGAGCCGATGGATGGGCATGATCGGAAACAGCTGGTCGATGGCCCAGCTGTCGGGCAGCGACTGGAATACCGAGAAGTTGCAGAAGTACGTGTCCGAAAGGATGGCCTCCAGGTCTTCCAGCTCTTCGGGCAGGCGCTCGAGCTTGCGGCAGGCATCGCGGATCTTCGCACAGGTCGCCCAGTACAACCGCTCGGCCATCGCACGGAACTCGAGCGACAGCAGGCCGATATTGAACATCTGCAGGATCTGTTCGCGCGCGGTGAGGGCATCGTGATAGCACTCGACCAGGCGGCGCTCGCTCACGGAGCGATAGGCCAGGGACAGGTCCTTGATGGGCGCGGGCAACTCCTTATCGCCACGGTACTCGTCCGCCTCGTTGCCCGTGACCTGGAATTTGTCGAGCGCCGATGATCCCAACGCATCGAAAATCAACACACTGTGATAGGCCGCCACGGCGCGCCCGGACTCGCTGATGATCATCGGGTGAGGGATGTTACGGGCGTTGCACACGCTTGCCACCCGGTACACCACATCGCTCGCGTATTCATTCAGCGTGTAGTTCATCGACGATGAGAAGTTGGTTCCGCTGCCGTCGTAGTCCACTCCCAGGCCGCCGCCAACGTCGATATATTGCAATCCCGCGCCCATCAGCTTCAGTTCCGCGTAGACGTGCGCCAACTCGTTGATGGCATCTTTCACGCGGCGGATGTCCTGCAACTGGCTGCCAGGGTGGCAGTGCACCAGCTGCAGGCAGTCGAGCATGTCGTGCGATTTGAGGATGTTGAACAGCTCGAGGATCTCGGTGACGAACAGTCCAAACTTCGACTTCTCGCCGGCCGAATCGCGCCACCGGCCCGAGCCTTCGCTGAACAGCTTCACGCGCACACCGATTCGTGGCCGCACGCCATAGGAGTGTGCGTGCTTCAGGATCAACCCGAGCTCGTCGAAGTTCTCCACGACCGGGATGATGGTCCGCCCCAGCTTCGTCGCAAGCGTCACCGCCTCGATGTAGCTGTCGTCCTTGAAGCCGTTGCACACAATCAGGCGGTCGGAGGTGTTCTCCGTCATGGCCATGACCGCCAGCAGCTCGGGCTTGGAGCCGGCCTCGAGGCCAAATCCAAACTCGCGGCCGTAGCGATAGACCTCCTCGACGACGAGCCGCTGCTGATTGACCTTGATCGGGAACACGGCAGCGTAGCGGTTCTTGTAATCGTTCTCCGCGATTGCCTGCGAGAACGCGGCATGCATGTGCTTCAGCCGGTGCGCGAGGATGTCCGAAAAGCGAACCACGACGGGCGTCGTCAGGTCGCGGGCCTTGAGCCCTTCCACGACGTCGTAAAGATCGATCTCGTTGCCCGACTGTGTGTCGGGGCGCACGACCACGTGGCCGGCATCGTTGATGGAGAAGTAGCCCTTACCCCAGGCGTTGACCAGGTAGAGCTCCTGGGAGTCTTCGACCCGCCACGGCTGCGCGGGGTTGTACTTGCGGGTGCCGCCGTTGCCGGTGGCGCTGTTGCCAATGATTTTAGGGTCGGAAGCCACGCGCGTTGAATTTCCCAAAACGGCGAACGATAGCAAAAATGTATGACGGGCGCGCGGGCGGCATGCGCGCTTGCCTAAGAGTCTTACACGGCCGTTTCGGCGGCAACTTTAGTTGTGCGGTGGCTCGATCGGCCGCGCCGCATCGCGAATCCATTCGCTCCAGGAGCCGGCGTAGAGCTGCGCGCCTGGAAGACCGGCGACCTCGAGCGCCAGCAGGTTGTGACACGCGGTTACACCCGAGCCGCACATCGCTATCGCGGTTGCCGGTGCCCGGCCGCGCAAGGTCTCGAGCCATTTGGCGCGCAGCGTGTCAGGGGACAGGAAGCGTCCCTGCGCATCGAGGTTGTGCGCGAAAGGACGATTGATCGCGCCCGGCACATGACCCGCGACTGGATCGATGGTCTCGTTCTGGCCCGCGAAGCGGTCCGCGGAGCGTGCGTCGATCAGCGTGCGCTCGCCGGTGGCGAGCTGCCCGGCCGCCTGCAGCTTCTGCAGCTCGACCGTTGCGACGACGCTCCCGACATTCCTCTGGGCACGATTCGGGGTAAAGCGCCGCGGTTGCCTGACACCGGGTTGTTTAGTTACAGGCAGGCCGGCTTGCTGCCAAGCGGCGAAGCCGCCGTTCAGGACTGCTACGCGACTATGGCCGACCCAACGCAGCAGCCACCATAACCTGGAGGCGTACGCGCCGTTACCTTGGTCGTATGCAACGACCTGGACGTTTTCGTCTATGCCCCAGCGGTCCAGCGTGGCGCCAAAAGCTTCCACCGCGGGCAATGGATGTCGGCCGCTGGTCGAAGTGACAGGACCGGACAGTTCGTGATCGAGGTGAGCGTAAATTGCGTTCGGTATGTGTCCTTGCGCGTACGCCCGCGCGCCTGATTCGGGCCGTCCCAGCTCAAAACGGCAATCCAGAACGGCCCAATCCGCGTCGCTGCTGTGGGCACTGAGCTGCGAAGCCTCGATTAACGTCGTATACATTGTGTGGTTTCCTCACGTTAATTTTCTGCCGTGTGCTGTTGTCGTTACAATCGCCTCGGGATTTTGAGCGAGACAACGATGGCGATCGACGTTTACTGGGGAAGCGGCAGTCCTTACTCCTGGCGGGTGCTGCTGGCGCTCGAATACAAGCGGCTGCCGTATACGAGCCACGTGCTGCAATTTTCCAAGCAGGAGCACAAATCGCCGCAGATGCTCGCGCTCAACTGGCGCGGCAAAGTTCCTGTGCTCAAGGACGGCGACTACGTGTGTTTCGAGTCGCTGGCGGTGCTGTATTACCTGGATTTGAAGTATCCGGAACCGCCTATCTTCGGCCGTACGCCCGAGGAAGCGGGCACCATCATGCGCGTGATCTGTGAATACCAGGCCTACATCGAGCCACACGTCAGCACCATCCTCAACGCCGTGTTCGGGAAGGCGAATCTCGGCAGCGAGGAGGTGACGACGGCGATGCATCATGCCGCCAGCGAGGCGCGCACGATCGAAGCGCGGCTGTCGAAATCCGACTGGGTGGTGGGAGAAAGCTTCTCCGCGGTGGACATGGTCATCTTTCCCGGGTTTCAGTTGCTGCGGCGGGCGCTCGAGCGTCCCGAGGCGCGCGAGTTGGCATCCCGGTTCATGCCCGTGGAGATCAATTATCCCGCGCTTGGCCGATGGGTCGAGCGCGTGGAGGCACTTCCCGGCTACGATCGCACATACCCGCCCCACTGGAGGCGATGAGAAATCACACCGTCGCAGCGGGCAAAAGTCGCGCCTTTTGCCCGCGAGCCACGGTGTGATGTCCGCTGAGATTGCCTCTCGGCAATTTCAGCCAATGTACTAGGAGCATCATGAGCAATCACAAGGTCTACGTCGATTTCCCGGGACGGATTCTGATCGTCGGTTTTGGCAGCATTGGGCAAGGCGTGTTGCCCCTCCTCCTGCGGCATATCGGCATAGCACCGGATCGCGTCACGATCGTTACGGCCGCCGACCGGGGCCGCGAAGAGGCCGAAAAGTACGGTATCAAGTTCGTCAAGGAAACCCTTACGCGGGAGAATCATCGCCGCATTCTGACTCCGCTGCTGGGCCGCGGAGACTTCCTGCTGAACGTGTCGGTCGAGGTTGCCAGCATTGCGCTCATCAAGCTTTGCTGGGAAAGAGGCGCGATGTACCTCGACACGTGCATCGAGCCGTGGCCGGGTGGCTACACTGACCCAACCGTTCCCGCCGCGCGCCGGACTAACTACGCGCTCCGCGAGGAAGCGCTGGCACTTCGCCCGGGCAATACGCGCGCCCCTACCGCCGTGGTCACTCATGGCGCAAACCCGGGTCTGGTCTCGCACTTCGCGAAGCAGGCGCTACTCAACATTGCAGCCGATACCGGTGTCGATTCGGGGAACCCGAAGTCGCGGGCGCAGTGGGGCGAGCTCGCCCGTCAGCTCGGTATCAAGGTGATCCACATCGCCGAACGTGACAACCAGGTGACTACTGTCCCCAAGCAGCCGGGCGAGTTCGTCAACACCTGGTCGATCGACGGGTTCGTCGGGGAGGGTTGTCAGCCAAGTGAGATGGGCTGGGGCTCGCACGAGAAAAACTTCCCGCGCGACGGCAAGCGGCATGATTTCGGCTGCATGGCGGCGATCTATCTCATGCAGCCGGGTGCGGCCACGCGGGTGCGCACCTGGACGCCGCGTGCGGGTCATTTCCATGGGTTTTGCATTACCCATGGCGAGTCGATCTCGATGGCGGATTACTACACGGTGCGGGAAGGCTCCCAGGTTGCCTATCGGCCGACCGTGCACTACGCCTATCACCCCTGTGATTCGGCTGTGATCTCCATCCATGAGCTGCTCGGACGCAACTACGTGCAGCAGGAGCGGCAGCGCATTCTCATGGACGACATCATGAAAGGCGGAATCGATGAGCTGGGCGTATTACTCGCCGGGCACAAGAAGAACGCCTACTGGTATGGATCCCAGCTCTCCATCGACGAAGCGCGCAAGCTCGCTCCCTACAACAATGCCACCAGCCTGCAGGTCACGGCCGCGGTGTTGTCCGGCGTGGTGTGGGCGATGGAGAATCCGAACTGCGGGTTGGTTGAGCCGGACGAGCTTGATTTCCGGCGCAACCTGGAAATCTGTACACCGTACCTGGGTCCCCAGGTCGGTCAGTACACGGATTGGACGCCGCTGCACGAGCGGGAGCGGCTGTTCCCCGAGGATCTCGACAAAACCGATCCGTGGCAGTTCAAGAACGTCCGGGTACTTTGGTAGGCTCGGCGCCGCCGCCATAGGTGATCTGCACGATGACAAATTTGCGCGCGCCGCCGGGCAGCTCGACTGTCACCTCGTCATCGAGTGCTCTGCGCATCAGCGCGCGGCCCAGCGGTGAATCCATGCTGATGTAAGCAGGCGCCAGGTCGAACTCGTCGGGACCGACAATCCGGTAGGAGGATTCGGTTCCGTCGTCCGACTCGAGCGTTACCCAGGCGCCAAAGAAGACTCGCTTCGGGTCTGACGGCGGCCCACCAACCACGACCATCCCGTCCAGCCGCTTGCGCAGGAAGCGCACGCGGCTGTCGATCTCCCGTAACCGTCGCTTGCCGTACGTGTACTCCGCGTTCTCCGAGCGATCACCCTGCGCTGCTGCCTCGGAGACGGCCTGAGTCACCTTCGGGCGTTCCCGCTTCCACAGATCGTCCAGCTCGTCCTGCAGGCGCCTGGCGCCTTCAGGAGTGATGTATTGCGAACCTGGCGCTTGTGGGGGTCGGTATCGTCCCATCGGAGCAATGCAGTGGATTATGGTGAATGGAATTTGACAAATCAGGCCGGGGTTCTGTGGCCCATTTCACGGACGACCGCGGCGCACCCCAACTAATCTTTAACCGTGGCTACCAAGTACTACACCCACTTCGTAACAGCACGGGCCAAGGCTCAAACAGCCGCCAATGCGAACGAGTGGAGTGGTGTCGTCGAGTTGCGGCACCCGCTCGAGCATCTGGGCGGTACAAAGGAGCTGCGAGCGCTGTTGGCGCAGAGTTTCGATCTGGACTCGGATGACATCAAGATACTTCACTGGGCCCGGTTGCACTGATTTTATCGTACAGATTTCTTGGCCGTTTATCCCCTAGCGGACTTCCTTCCCTTCATCGAAAGTCCGCATTCTGAAGCCCAGGCGTTAAACCCTGGGCTTTTTTTTGTCTTGGCGAAAAATGCCTGCGGCATTTTTCGCGGAATGGGGCGAGGCGTGTCAATTGGCGCCGGGCAAAAAGCGTGGTTTTTGCCCGGTAGGTAATGGATACGCCCGCTGGGAGCGAGGCGTATCAACTGGCGCCGGGTAAAAGGCGCGGCTTTTGCCCGGTAGGTGATGTTTGGGCCCGCTGGGAGCGTGCCCCATTTGACCTCAGATTTTCCGTAAGACGCGGCTGATCATCGTGTCCTCCAGGGCGGGGGGGACACGTTTGGATTCGTCGATGGTGCGGTGGGGGAGCAGCGCGATGAACTGCGCCGCGGGCAGCGGTGGGCTGCAGTGGAACCCCTGGTACTGGTCGCATCCCAGCGAGCGCAGGAAGGTGAGTTGTTCGGCTGTCTCCACACCCTCGGCAATGACCTTGAGGTGCAGGCTGTGGGCCAGTGTCACTATGGCGCGGACAATCTCGGCATCGTCGCGGCTCGTGACGATCTCACGGATGAACGAGCGGTCGATCTTGAGTTTGTCGAGGGGCAACCGGCGCAGATAACTCAGACTCGAGTAGCCGGTGCCGAAATCGTCAACCGAGATGCGCAGGCCGGCGTCGCTCAGCTTGCGCATGATCTGCACGGAGGTTTCCGCGTCCTGCATGACGGCGCTCTCGGTTAATTCGAGCTCCAGGTAACGCGGCTCCAGGCGGGCCGCAGTCAGCGCGCCACGCACAGTATCGATCAAGCTGTCCTGTCGGAACTGCCTTGCCGAGAGGTTGACCGCCACGCGCAGGTGCAGGCCTTCGGCCTGCCATGCACTGGCCTGGCGGCAGGCCTCATACAACACCCATTCTCCCAGCGGCACGATGAGGCCGGTCTCTTCGGCCAGTGGGATGAAACCCCCCGGTGGAATCAGTCCGCGCTTGGGATGACGCCAGCGGATCAATGCCTCGGCGCTCTCGATCCGTCCCGTGGCGATATCCACCTTGGGCTGGTAGTGCAACTCGAACTCGCGCTGCGCGAGCGCGTTACGCAGTCCGGTCTCGAGCTCGAGCCGTTCGCGGGCAAACGCATTCATCGCAGGTGCGAAGAACTGGAACGTGTTGCGGCCCTTTTTCTTCGCGTGGTACATGGCCGCGTCGGCATGTTGGAGCAGCGTCTCTGAATCGACGCCGTCATCCGGGCAGAGGCAGATCCCCACACTCGGCGAAACGTGCACGTCGAGTCCAGCGAGCTGAACCGGCAACGCAACCTGACTCAATACTTTGCGGGCGACCTCTTCTGCATCCTTTGGTGTGGATACGCCGTGAATCAGCAGGACGAACTCGTCGCCTCCGAGCCGCGCGAGGCTGTCCTCCTTGCGCAGCAGCGTGGAGAGGCGGCGGGCAACTTCCTGCAGCAATTCATCCCCTGCGATGTGGCCGAGCGAGTCGTTGATTGCCTTGAAGCGGTCGAGGTCTACGACCAGAACGGCAAACCGCGTCTGATGTCGGGAAGCCCGCGCAGTCGCCTGCCGCAGGCGCTCAGCGAGCAGTACGCGATTCGGCAGACCTGTCAGTGCATCGTGGGTCGCCGCATGCCGCAGCCGGGCGTTCGCGCTTTCCAACATTTCGTTGTAGCGGCGGACGTTTGACTCCAGGTGCGCGTCGTACACCAGCAGAATGGTCGTGATGGCGAGCAGGCCGAGAGTCAGAGTGGCAATGACGAGTGCCAGCCAGCGGCTGTCTATGCCGCCGCCCGCCGCGTTGATGCAGTAGGAGTTGGCTGCGAATCGGGAGGCAGCCATGCCGGTGTAATGCATCCCACTGATGCCCAGCCCCATGACAAATGCAGCGCCGATGCGAGTGGCCCGCATCTTCCAGGTGTCTTGCGTGCCGAGGTTGGTCAACAACCACAACGCCACGAACGAAGCGGCGATGGCAACCGCCGCCGATGCCGCGACCAGACCCGGCTCGTACTGGATCATCGGAACGACCTGAATCGCCGTCATGCCCACGTAGTGCATGGCACAGATGCCGGCGCCCATGGCCAGCGCTCCGCTGACCAGCCGCATCTTGCTGGCCTGCGGCTTGCTCGCCAGCTTCAGTGCGAATCCGGAGGTAAGGATCGCAAGACCGAGCGAGCCGATGGTGGCCGTGAGCCCGTACGAAAGGGGGATGGGCAGCGAAAAGGCCAGCATGCCGATGAAATGCGACGACCAGATACCCGTCCCCATCGCGACCGCGCCGCCGGCCAGCCAAAGCTGAACCGAGGAGCCCTTCGCGCGTGCCACGCGGGCGGCAAGGCGCAGCGCCGTGTGAGACACGACGACCGCGACGAGAATCGACAGCAGCACCAGGCAGTAGTTATAGGTGCCCGACATGCGGCACGCGCTCCAATGGTGGTATCCCCTCCCGCGCGAGGGGGTATTGGCCACTGGTGCAGCGTGCTTGAAGACGTTGGTCGCGTCTGTGATTGAATACCGTACCGCGCGCCGGCGTGTGACAATTCCTCCGGTGGGCGCCCGGCCGTGGTAGCCAAGTGCTTGAAATCAAAAGAATCGTCGAGGAGATGCCGATGCGTGCATGGTCCCTTGCTTTCCTGGTGATTCTGACTGCGGGACTCTCGGGGTGCGGCTATAGCCAGCTGACGCGGCAGGATGAGGACGTGAAGGCCAACTGGTCCGAGGTGGTCAACCAGTATCAGCGGCGGGCCGATCTGATCCCCAATCTCGTGCGGACCGTGAAAGGTTACGCGAACCAGGAGCAACAAGTGCTGATCGGCGTGACCCAGGCGCGCGCGCAGGCCGCCGGCGCCATTCAACTGACCCCGGATCTGCTCAACAATCCCGAGGCGTTTGCCAAATTCCAGGCCGCGCAGAATGAGCTGGGTAGTTCGCTCAAGCGGCTGATCGCGGTCGCCGAGGCCTACCCGGATCTGAAATCGAACGAGAATTTCCGCGATCTGCAGGCGCAGCTCGAGGGCACCGAGAACCGGATCGCCATCGCCCGCCAGCGCTACATCGATGCCGTACGCAACTTCAACACGACGGTGCGCGCCTTTCCGACCAACCTCACGGCGAAGATGTTTGATTTTCAGGTGAAGCCGAACTTCACGGTGGCGAACGAGCAGGCGATTGCGGCGCCGCCGACTGTGGATTTTGGCGATGCACCCGCGCAACCCGCGCCGTCCGGCGCGGGGCCAGGCACGAGGCAGCCGGACACAAGGCAGCCGGACACAAGGCAGCCGGACACAAGGCCCCCAGGCACGAAGTGACCTCCGTGCGGCTGCGTATACTGACCGCCCTGGCGCTGCTCGCCGCGAGCCTGACGGCACCTGGCTTCGCGCAGAACCTGCAGCCCATTCCCAAGCTCACCGCCCGGGTCACGGATCTCACGGGGACGTTGACAGCCGAGCAGCAGTCGATGCTCGAGGAGAAGCTTTCTGCCTTCGAGGCTCGCAAGGGCGCGCAGATTGCGGTGCTGGTGGTGCTGACGACCGAGCCCGAGGAGATTGCTCAGTATTCGATCCGCGTCGTCGATCAGTGGAAGCTCGGGCGCCAGAAAATCGACGATGGCGCTTTGCTGCTGGTCGCGAAGAATGACCGGGACCTGCGCATCGAGGTCGGGAAGGGGCTGGAAGGTGTGCTGCCTGACCTCACAGCCCACCGCATCATTTCCGAAACCATCATTCCGCTGTTACGCCAAGGGGATTTCTACGGCGGCATCAATGCGGGCCTGGACCAGATGATCCGGGTCATCGATGGGGAGCAGCTGCCCGCGCCGGATCTCGGCTGGCAGGGCCACTCCGTGCGCGGCCTGTCCCATCTGGTGCCCTTCCTGTTTGTAGCCGTGCTCTTTGGGTCAGTCGTGCTGCGCTCACTGTTTGGCCGTGGGCTGGGCGCTGTGCTCGCCGGCGCGGCCACGGGCGTCGTGGTGTACTTCGTGGGGCAGGCGATTTTCATCGCACTGATCGCGGGGCTGATTGCGTTCCTGTTCTGCCTGATCTCGGGCTTCTCGGGCGGCGGAATCTGGTCGAGCTATCCGCGCGCGGGTGGCTGGGGAGGCGGTTTCGGCAGTGGTGGTGGTGGCTTCAGAGGCGGCGGCGGATTCAGCGGGGGCGGGGGTGGATTCAACGGCGGCGGCGCCTCCGGCCGTTGGTAGTGTGACCGCATGAACGCCGCCCGATTCCTGCGTCACATCTTCTTTACGCGCTGGACCACCCGCCGCTATTTCACGCCGCAAGTGCTCGGGGAAATCGAAACCGCCATTCGCGAGACAGAATCGCTGCACGCAGGGGAGATTCGGTTTGTCGTGGAGACCGCCCTGGATTTGGCCGAGCTCGTGCAGGACCTGGCGCCCCGCCAGCGGGCCATGCAGGTCTTCGGCCAGCTGGGTGTGTGGGATACGGCCGAAAACAATGGCGTGCTCATCTACCTGCTGCTGGCCGACCACGTCGTGGAAATCGTGGCTGACCGGGGAATTGCGGCGCGCATTGCGCAGTCGCAGTGGGAAGAAGTCTGCCGGGAGATGGAGCGCTACTATCGCGAGAGACGCTTCGGCGAGGGATCGGTCGCGGGGGTGCGCGGAGTCGGCAGATTGTTGTCCCGGCACTTCCCCGGGCGGCGGGCGGATGCGGACGAGCTGCCCAATCAGCCCGTGCTCCTTTGAACGCAGCTCCCGTTCAGGAAGACGATGCCATAATCGCAAGACCATGAAGCTCGTACCCAATGCGCTCCGCGCGACTGCTGCGGCGGTTTTCTGCACGCTCGTAGTAGCCTGCTCACTGTTCAAACCTCGCACCAAGGAGGCGCCGCCGCCACCACCACCGCCTCCGGCTCCGGTCGAGGCGGCTCCCACCGAGACGCAAACGTTCGAGCTGGCCCCCGATCAGGATGTAGTGGGCGTGGTCCAGCTCACGACGACCACGAAGGAAGACACGCTTACCGACATCGCGCGGCGCTTCAATGTCGGGTACGAGGAGATCCTCAGGTCCAATCCGAAGGTCGATCCCTGGCTCCCGGGTGCCGACAAGCAGATCATCGTACCGACCGAGTTCATCCTTCCCAATGCGCCACGGCAGGGGGTGGTGGTCAACATTGCCGCGATGCGGCTCTTCTATTTCCCACCGCACAAGAAGGGCGAGCCGCAGGTGGTCATCACCCATCCCATCGGTATCGGCAAGGTGGGTTGGAAAACGCCCGAGGGCGTGACCAGGATCGTTCGTCGTCAGAAGGAGCCGACGTGGCGGGTGCCCGTCTCGGTGCTGAAGGAGCACAAGGAGAATGGCGAGATCCTCGACCCGGTCATCGGGCCTGGTCCTGATAACCCGCTGGGCCGGTACGCCTTCTATCTGGACTGGCCGAGCTATCTGATTCACGGCACCAACAAGCCGGCCGGCGTCGGCTTGCGCTCGAGTCATGGCTGCATCCGGCTGTACCCCGAGGACATCGCACAACTGTTCGACATGGTTCCCATCGGCACGTCCGTGCGCGTCGTCAATCAGCCTTTCGTGTTCGGATGGAAGGACGGCCAGCTCTACATGCAGGCGTTCGATGTTCTCGAGGACGATCCGCGCGACTGGAAAAAGGCGCAAAAGAAGCTGCTCAACAAGTCGCTGGCCGCGACACTGCAGAAACAGCTGAAGAGTCACAACGAGCAGGTGAACTGGGAACTGGTCTCAACGCTCGCCCATTCGCCGCACGGTGTGCCAGTGCCGATCTCGCAGGCGGATGCCAGTCTCGAGCAAGTACTGGCCGCCGCAACCAAGGTGCAGAACCGGATACCGGAAGGCTCAACCTGGGATGGCACCACCGATCTGCCGATGGATGAAGGCACTTTCAGGCAGGTGATCTCGGACATGCAGCCTCCTGAGCCCGGCGCCGCCGCGCCCGGTCCGCCGGGCACGAAGGGTGATCCGGCGCTCACCCGTCCCGCCGGCAGCGGCAAACGTGATCCGGCGTTGAACAAGCCCGGCAGCGAGGAAGGAGGTCCGGGTACCCAGGACAAAGGCATTCCGGACACGGGTGCTCAGGACAGGGCGAAATAATGGCCGCACTATCCGAGTGGTTGCAGATCATGCTGGCCGAGATCGCCCGTAAGCGGGAGGATCTGGAGCGCGCACGCGAGGAAGAAGTAAAACGTGGGACGGAGAAGGCTGACGAGTCAGCACCTCCGGTGCAACCACAACGCGTTTCACAACGCTGAATCCTAGTCCCCAGCCAAACATCCGCAGAGGACCACCGAATGGTGGGCCTCGGTATTTTTTGGCCGGGACTAGGATAACGACCGGCAGGTCGGCCGGCGGGGAGGCGCACAGCGAAGCGGCGCCTCGTAATCCTAGTCCCCAGCCAAACATCCGCGGAGGACCACCGAATGGTGGGCCTCCATAGAACGCCTATGCTAGAGTCCCCGGCGCCGTAAATGGGGATAACAAGTTGGCGCCGGCTGATAGCCGCACGTCCGGTCTAGAAGACGTAACCAAAGAACGAGCGCTGCACGCGATCGGACGGGTACCTACCGCCGTCGCAGCCTTTGTTGGTCGCACCCTGAAGGGTCCGGTGAACCGGGCCGTCGCGATCTCCAGCTTCTCCGATTTTCAACATATCTTCGGCGGGCTCTGGCAGCCGGCACCGGTGTCATACGCCATCGATCACTTTTTCGAGAATGGCGGGCGTCGCGCATTTGTCGTACGTGTTGCCAACGGTGCGCGGCCGCCGACGATCACGCTGCCGGCTGGCCCGTCGAACCTGAGGCTCATCGGCGTGAACCCGGGCTCGCGTGAGTTTTTGCGGGCATCCGTCGACTACGACGGGATTCCGGAGAGCGATACGGACAGCTTCAACCTGGTTCTGCAGCGGGTGCGCTCGGCGGGCTCCGAGCTGATCGAGGACCAGGAGATCTTCCGCCGGTTGTCAGTGCTGGGTGCGTCTGGGCGGTTCGTCGCCAACGTACTTTTGGAATCGCATCTTGCGCGGGTGCATGGGCCCGTGCCGATCAAGCGGCCGGAGCGCTCGTCAATGGGCGGAAGCCGCTCGGCCATCGGGTACGCGGTCTCCAATCCAGATGGTGACGACGGTGCGCCTCTCACTGACTATGACGTCATCGGGTCCGCGACCGGCAGTACCGGCATGTTCGCTTTGCAGGCGACGCCCGGCTTCAACTTGTTATGTATTCCTCCACTCGCTCGCGAGCACGACGTAGGTCTGAGCACGTTGCTCGTGGCGGCGAAGTTCTGCCGGGACCGCCATGCGATTCTGATCGTTGACCCGCCCTCGACATGGATATCACCGCGAGCGGCGCTCGAGGCGCTTCGCAACTGGCCTTTCCGCAGCGATAGCGCCGTGATGTATTTCCCGCGGGTTCAGTCGTTCGACCGGCTGCGGGGACGGGCGGAGACGTTCGCTTCCTGTGGCGCGGCTGCCGGAATGATTGCTCGCTCGGACGAGACGTCACCGGTGTGGGCTGCTACGGAGAGCGAGGAGTCCTTCTTGCGGCCGGGGTTGCGACCTGCAGCCGTCGTCTCTGACCAGGAGCGTCTGAGATTGTCTCAGGCTGGCGTGAATACGCTTGTGTCGTCACGCTCGAGTGTTCGGCAGGGTTTGAGTCCGCGCACGCTGGCGGCCGGTGGCGTGGGCTCTTCCGATTGGAAGTTCTTGTCGGCGCGCCGGCTGGCCCTGTTTGTTGCGTCCAGTATCGAGCAGGGGACGCGATGGGTTCTGATGGAGCCGAATATTCCGGCGACGTGGGAGCGTGCGCGAGCGTTGATTGATGCGTTTTTAGAGGCGCTGGCCGAACAGGGCGCTTTCGCGGGGACTTCCCCCGACGAGAGTCATTTCGCTATCGCCGACGATCGAGTCAACCGCGAGCAGACGGTGGCCGAAGGTAAGTTCAACCTGCTGTACGGGTTCGCAACCAGTAAGCCCGGTGAGTTCGACACGTGGATGGTGACCCATCATCCGGGGTCAAGCAGGGTCCGGCCGGTCTCCGTTAACCGGCTGGCCACTTCTAAACATCGGGTGGAGTGGGAAATCGAGACGGCTATCCTTCGGGATCACCCATGGCCATCGCCGACGTACTCATCGGCGCCGGCGGCACGAACAGCAGCGCTGGCGACAATGGCCCCCGGCCCGATAGCAGCGCCGGCGCGAATACCGCCGCCACTCACTTGAGCGCTCCGTAGCCGCCTCCGCCGGGGGTTTCAATCGTCAATTCGTCGCCCGGTGCGACATCGAAGCGTGCGGTTGCGCCGAGGTGCTCGACTTCCCCTGAGGTGCGTCGGATCGAACCCGTGCCGGTGGAGCCGGGAGTGCCGCCTTTCAGGCCGAATGGTGCAATGCGCCTATGATTGGCCAACAGCGCACCCGACATGGGCGCTCTGAACTCCAGTCGCCTCACTGTTCCATCTCCACCATGGTGGAGGCCGCGTCCGCCGGATCCTCTGCGCACTGAGAACTCACGCACGAGCACGGGAAACTTTGACTCCAGGATTTCCGGGTCGGTCAGTCGCGAGTTGGTCATGTGGGTCTGCACGGCGTCGCAGCCGTCGAAATCGGGGCCGGCGCCGGCCCCACCTGCGATCGTCTCGTAATACTGCAGGCGACTGTCACCGAATGTCAGGTTGTTCATCGTGCCCTGGGATGCGGCGAGTACGCCTAGAGCTCCGTACAACGCGTCCACGATGCATTGAGAGGTCTCGACGTTTCCGGCCGCTACGGCAGCGGGAGCAGAGGGGTCCAGCATTGACCCAGGTGGAATGATCACTTCCAAAGGCTCCAGACAGCCTTCGTTCAGCGGGATCGGGCGGTCAATCAGAGTGCGGAAGACGTACAGCACCGCGGCCAGGCAAACGGCGCGGGGAGCGTTGAAATTGTGGGGGTCCTGTGCAGACGTGCCCGTGAAGTCGATCCGCGCGCGTATTCTCCGATTGTCGAAAGTCGCCTGCGGCGCTTTCGACCCGGTCGCGAAAGGCGCGACTTTCGCTTCCCTCGTCGCGTGGTCAATGTCGATACGAACGGCAATGACTTGTCCGCTATCCATCTCGTAGCGGAATTCGCCAGGTTGCAGGCGGTCGATGGCGTTGCGCACGCTCATGGCAGCATTCTCCTGCACACGCCGCATGAAGCTGTGAACAACGGATAGAGTGTGCCGCTGCACCGCACGGTCGATTTCGGCAATGCCACGGGCGTTCGCGGCTAGTTGCGCCTGTAGGTCGGCGACATTCTGGTCGGGATTGCGCGCTGGGTACCGCGCTGACAGGAGGGCGTCGCGCAGTTCGGCCTCGCGCAGTATCCCCGCGACGACGAGAGGGAAGCATTCGAATAGCACGCCTTCCTCCTCGATTGTTTTGCTGAACGGGGGCATGGACCCAGGCGTCGTGCCGCCGATGTCAGCATGGTGCGCTCGCGAGGCGACAAAGAAGTCCGGTTGCGTCGTATTACCCAGGAACACTGGCGTGACGACGGTCATATCGGGCAGGTGAGTGCCGCCATGGTACGGGCTATTCACCAGCCAGGAATCGCCGGGGCACATGACGGCACCTTCGATGACTGCTCGGACGCTTGCGCCCATCGAGCCCAGATGCACCGGCATGTGAGGCGCATTAGCGACCAGACCGCCGTTCGCATCAAACAGCGCACACGAGTAGTCGAGGCGCTCTTTGATGTTGACGGACTGAGCGGTGGCCTTGAGAACCTCGCCCATCTGCTCGGCGATGTGCATGAAGAGGTTGTTGAAGATTTCGATGCGGGCGAGGCCCAATAGGGCCGAGCGCCCGCCATGGAGGGCGGGCCGGATCTGAGCTCCAGGGACGGATGCTTGCGATGGCGTCTGTTCGAGGTGCGACTCCGTGGCAGCGCGATCCGTTTCCAACAGCAACTCACCACCGGCGAGGCGGCGCGCTCGCCAGCCGCGCTCCAGCACCACCGTTGAATTGGGCTCAACAATGAGCGCAGGGCCGATGATCTGCGTAGTCAAGGACGTGCTACGTACCAAGGGTACGTCGAGCCACGCGCCGAACCATGCGCGCGCTGACGACGGCAGCGCGCTTTCGGCGCTTGGCTCCGGCATCCTCAGTGCTATCGCGTCTATCGAGGGCATTCGCGCTTCAACTCGCACCGCTTCGATTGCGACGGTACGCGCGGGTGCCTCGAACCCAAAACGCTTCAGATGCGTAGCCGAGAAGGCCGAAAGGACGTTCTCGTATGACGACGCGGGGACAGACAAACTTGTCTCACTGTCACCAGCGCGTAGCTCCAGCCAGTGCTCCACCGAAATGGTTGCTTCGATCGAGTAGGTGGCCAGCTCCTCGCGGGCCTGGCTCTCCAGTGCGCGCAGTCTATCGCCAGCGGAATCGAGCGCTGCTGAACTCAGTGGTAGTCTCAGACTGGCGCGCCGCATTGCGATGCGATCGGCTACACCGATGCCGAAGGCCGAGAGGACGCTGGCGAGTGGGTGTATGAGAGCGCGTTGCATGCCGGCGGCTTGCGCGACCCGGCAGGCGTGTTGGCCTGCGGCGCCGCCAAAACAAAACAGCGTGAACTCAGCTGCGTCAAGTCCTTGACGGGTCGAGACTTGGCGGATCGCGTTGGCCATCGCCTCGATGGCAACGTCGAGAAAGGACTCCGCCAGGATCTCGGTCGGCATGTTTGCGACTGCACCTGCAGTCACTTCCGAGGCGAGCGCGGCGAACTTCTGTTCCACGGCGCCTGTGTCGATCCGCGCGCGACCGTCATAGCCGAACACAGGCGGCAGGGTGTCAGGTCGCAAGTGCCCCAACAGCACCTGGACGTCCGTCAGCGTCAAAGGACCGTCCCGACCGTAGCAGGCGGGGCCCGGATCTGCCCCCGCGGAGTCAGGCCCGGCAGCAAAGCGTCCGTCCCTAAAGTGCAGAATCGAACCACCGCCCGCGGCGATCGTATGCACGTCCAGCATCGGACTCTGTAGTCGAACGCCGGCGATGGTGTGTTCAAAGCGTCGCGGCAGCTCGCCGTCAAGCAGCGACACATCCGTCGATGTCCCACCCATGTCAAAGCCCACCAAACGCGGGATGCCCAAACGGTTCCCTATCCATTGCATGCCGATGAGGCCACCTGCGGGCCCGGAGAGGACGCTGGACATGGCATGAAAGCAATCCGCGGCAGCGAGGCCGCCATTACTTTGCATCAGCTCGAGACGTGCATTGGGGTTAAGGTTGTGCAGCTCGCGCTGAAGGCCCGAGACGTAGCGGCGCAAAGGTAGAGCGAGATAGGCATTTAGTACGGTAGTGTCACCCCTTGCGACATAACGCACGAGAGGGGACAGTTCGTGAGACACCGAGATCTCTTCAAAACCCAGGGAGCGCGCAATTGAGGCCGCCTCGCGCTCATGTTGCGGGAACAGCCAGCCGTGCATGAAAACGATCGCAACGGTTCGCAGTCCTGCTTCGCGCGCCCTCTGCAAATCCGCTCGCAAGGCTTGTGTATCCAGGGGTGTCAGTGTTACCCCAACGGAATCGATGCGCTCGGACGTCTCGATAACTGAGGAATACAGGCGATCCGAAACGACGATGTGACGCGCGAAGATGTCGGGACGGTTTTGGTACCCAATGCGCAGCCCGTCCGCGAATCCCTTTGTGGTCACCAGGAGGACAGGTTCTCCGGTACGTTCGAGCAGTGCATTGGTGGCGACGGTGGTCCCGACTTTGACCGTATGTACTGCAGGCTCGGAGGACGAAAGAATGTCACGTGCACCCCAAATTCCGGGGTCCACTGCCCCGCCCAGTTGGGAGAGGACTTTGCGCACGTGGAGTTGTCCGGACGGGGAGACCCCGATCACGTCCGTGAATGTTCCGCCGCGGTCTATCCAGAATTGCCAGCCTGGGGTCATTTATTTTCATTCCATCATGAGCAACCGGTCAGATTAACGGGCTGGTCGCACTGTGCAGGCCGCAAAAGCCGCCTTTTGTGGTCCGGCAACGAAGCTACGCTCCGAAAAAGGGCCGCAGGCCACTTTTTCTGATTAACAAGAGTCATCTTGGCGTCGCAATTGCATTGCCTGCATTATTCTCGCACCCTCGGGATCGCTTCGAAGGACGGCGGCGGAGAAAATGATGCAGGCAACCGGAACCTCGCACCAGGCGCTGCAGGCGATCTGGAATACCGTCCGTGCTATTCCGCACGGACAGGTTTCGTCGTACGGAACCGTTGCAAGACGTGCCGGCTTGCCTGGGCGCGCGCGCCTGGTGGGCTATGCCCTGAAAATCGCGCCCAGCGGGTTGCCGTGGCATCGTGTCGTTGCAGCGGGCGGGCGCATCACATTCCCGAAGACCTCTTGCCAGTTCGCGGAGCAGCGCAAACGACTGCGTGCCGAAGGGGTCCAGCTCACGGGTGGTCGGGTAGTGAGTGAGGCCGCCATCAGCCTGGACGAATTGTTGTGGAAGCGTCCGTAATCAATCGCCACGTTGTCTTCTCCCATGGCCAGGAAAGTGGCCCGTGGGGACGGAAGATTTCCGCGCTCGCTGAAGTAGCCCGCAGCGAGGGCTACGAATCCCATTCGGTGGACTATCGCGGGATCGATGAGCCACGGGCCCGCGTCGCGAGGCTCGTGGACTTCTGCAAGGAGCTGTCAGGGGACCTCGTGCTGGTCGGCTCGAGCATGGGCGGTTACGTTGCAGTAGCATCTGCGTCGCTTCTGCATGCCCGAGGGGTGTTTTTGATGGCTCCGGCCCTGTATATGGAAGGACTGCCCGAGTTGCGACAAGGCGTTCTCGATTGCCCGGCTTCTATCGTCCACGGATGGTCGGACGATGTCGTGCCCGTCGAGCATAGTGTTCGGTTCGCGCAGATCTATCGCGCCGCGCTGCACCTCGTCGATGGCGATCATCGCCTGCACAATCAGATTCGCGTAATCCAATACCTCTTCGAATATTTCCTGATCGCACTGGATTTGCCGGCGATCGCGTTCCAGTAAATGAACTGGCTGTTACGGCGCCTGCTCGCGCTCTGGGTGCGATTCAAGGTTCGGCCTGATGGCGCTGTTTCGCACGTACGCGACCGCGATAAACCGGTGTGCTACGTGCTGGAGCGCTGCAGTGTCACTGACCTTGCGGTCCTCCAGAACGCCTGTGTGAAGCTGAAATTGCCGCGGCCGCAAAAACGGCTCCTTCCCCAGGCGAAGGACCTGCGCTCGTTCTTTTATCTAAGCCGCCCGCGTGGGTTTTGGGACGAGCGAATCGACCGCCGCCCACCGGCGCAACTACAGGAGATGATCGCGGCGCTCGCCGGGGATTCCCACATTGATGTTGAGCTGGTCCCCGTCTCCGTTTATTGGGGGCGAGCACCACAGAGGGAGCGCTCCTTGTTCCGGCTCCTGTTGGTCGAGGACTGGGCGCTGACGACCCGGGCGCGCAAGTTCCTGCAAGTGCTATTCAACGGACGCAACACGCTCATCGAGTTCGATGAGTCCATTTCGTTACGTGCTCTCCTGGGAGACGAGGCGGGTTCGGCGGTGCGAGGGCGTCGCGTTACAAGAGGCTTGCGTGCCTTGTACGCCAAGCAACGCTCAGCCCGTATTGGGCCGGACCTCTCTCACCGACGCACCATCGTCAATCGAGTTTTGCGTACTCGAGCCGTGAGGTCCGTAGTAGCGCAAGACATGCGTGAGAAGAAACTTACGCGCCGACAGGGGATGCTCAAGGCAAGGCAGTATGCGGAAGAAATTGCTGCCAACTACTCACACGCATTCGTTCGGTTCATGGAAGCGGCACTGGGTCGTTTATGGAATCGGCTATACGACGGCGTGGTGTTTGGCCATGTCGAGACGCTGGAGCAGACCGCAGAGGGGAACGAAGTTGTCTATGTGCCTTGCCACCGCAGCCACATGGACTACTTGCTGTTGTCGTACGCGATCTATGTGCATGGGTATGCCATCCCTCACATAGCGGCCGGCATCAACCTGAATCTCCCCATTGTGGGGCGGTTCCTGCGCAAGGGAGGCGCTTTCTTCATCCGCCGCAGCTTTCGCGGCAATGCACTGTATACCGTCGTCTTCATGAAGTACCTGGCGGCGATCATGGCGCGGGGGCATTCGATCGAATACTTCATAGAAGGCGGCCGTAGCCGCACGGGGCGGCTGTTACAGCCGAAGACCGGCATGCTGTCGATGACAGTACGCACCTTCCTGCGCGATCCCGCGCGCCCCATCGTCTTCATACCCGTCTACTTCGGTTATGAACGAATCGTCGAGGGACCGACGTATATCGGTGAGCTGTCGGGCAAGCCCAAAGAGAAGGAAAGCGTGTTTGGGATCATTCGCACGCTGCGGCGCATGCGGGAGCGATTTGGCCAGGTTCACGTCAACCTGGGCGAGCCGGTAAAGCTCACGGAAGTTCTTGATCGGTATGACGCCGACTGGCGCACTCGCGTTGTGGATGACGATACGCGCATTCCGTGGGTGGGGACCGCGGTGGATGATCTGGCGTCTACCATCATGCGGCATATCAACGCGGCCGCGGCGGTGACGCCAATCAACTTGCTCGCGATCACATTGCTGGCCACGCCGCGCCTGGCGTTGCCCAAGACTGAGCTGCTGCGGCAGATGGATTTGTATCGCGAGTTGATGCGGTGCTTTTCTTACAGCGATCGCGTAACGGTTACATCGATGTCAGCGGCGGATATGCTGGCGTACGGCGAGTCCATGAAGGTTGTGTCACTAGAGGCGCACGCGCTTGGCGATATTGTGCGAATGAGCGATGAGAGCGCGGTGCTTGCGACCTACTATCGGAACAATGTTCTGCATCTGTTCGCGATGCCTTCGCTCGTGGCCTGCGCATTCGTCAGTAATGCCACAGTGCGTACTGACGACATCCAACGCTTGGCTTGGCGCATCTATCCTTATATCGCCGCGGAATTGTTCCTGCGTTGGACAGAGAATGAACTGGCTCGCGTCGTGACGGACGTGCTCGTCTGCCTCGAGCAGCAGGGGCTGATCGAGTCCAACGCCGATGCTACAGAGTGGCGAAGGCCTCCGCCAATGTCTGAAAAGGCCATGCAGCTTTCCCTGGTGGCACAGGCGACCATACAGACGATCGAGCGTTACTACCTGGCGATCGCGATACTGCTCAAGGCTGGCAGCGGGCAGATCACTCAGCTGGCCCTCGAGGAACGCTGTCAACTGACGGCGCAGCGCATGGCCATGCTGTATGGATTGAACTCACCCGAGTTCTTTGATCGAACCCTGTTCGAGCATTTCATCGACCTCTTGCGTGCCCGGGGCGTGATACGCCTGTCAAGTGCCGGCAAGCTGGAGTTCGATGAGGTATTGATGCGCGTGGCAGCGGATGCCCAATTCGTGCTGAGCGAACAGATTCGCCACAGCATACTGCAAGTTACACACAGCTGACGCGTGCCATAATGGACCCACTTAGGGATAAGGGGGGTGGAAGATGCGTGTTGTGCGTAGGGAGCGGCTTGCTGCGACTTTGGTCGCGACCTATCTGGCAGCCTCGGTCTCACTGACCGCGCACGCCGTGGGGATCCAGTTCGGGGAGCTCAACGGAAGCTGGGATACCACCGTTGCCTACGGGCAGTCCTGGCGTGTAGCCAATCCGGACTGTCGGCTGATCGCGACGGCTGATGGCGGCTGTGGCCGCTCCCCCAACATCGATGATGGGGACCTCAACTATCGCGGTAAGGCGGTCTTCAGCAAGTCTCTCAGCGCGGTTACCGAGCTCTCGCTGAACTACAAGAGCTTCGGAGTCTTTGCCCGCGCATCCGCGTTGCACGACTTCGCCGTGATAAATGGCGATACCGACCGTACTGCGCTTTCTGCCGAGGCGCGCAACCTGGTCGGCAGCTACACGCGCATGTTGGATGCGTTTGGTTTCTGGCGTTTCAACCTGGGAAACATGCCGTCGGAGCTGCGTCTGGGAAAGCAGGTCGTGAGCTGGGGTGAGAGTACGTTTATCCAGGGTGGCCTGAACACGGTCAATCACTTCGACGTGTCGGCACTTCGCACACCGGGCTCCGAACTGAAGCAGGCGCTGTTACCTGACCAGATGGCCCTCTTCAACGTTCAGTTCACCGAGCACCTGAGCGGGCAGTTCCTCTATCTATTCAAGTGGCACCAAACCCAGCCGGAGCCGGATGGCTCGTATTTCAGCGCCAACGATGCGGCCACTCCGGCGGGGCGCAACGTCGTGCTCAGCTTCGGCGAGTTCTCCGACCTGGGGATCGATTATCGCTCCCTGGGCGGACCGTACATTTCCAACTTCCAGCAGATTCCGCGCACGGCCGACCGCCAGCCGCCTGACTCCGGGCAGTACGGCTTCAATCTGAAGTTCTATTTGCCGAACTTCAGCAGTGGCACGGAGTTCGGACTGTACTTCCTCAACTATCACAGCCGGGTGCCCGTCGTTTCGTTCCGTACGGGCACACAGTCCGGTGTTGGCAATGCCTTCGGAGCACTCACCGCGGTCGGTGGCGCCGCACAGGGCCTCGCAGCAGGACTGCCATATGCGGCTGCGGTGTTGACGGGTGCTCGCGCCGGGGCTGCCGCTGCTGCCAAGGTCGGCGGTAACCTGAGCCTTGCTGCGGCGCAGCAATACGCCACGGTTGGAGCCAATACGCTGCTCGCAGGGGGTGATGTCACGGCGCAGGCTACAAACATCGCTACCCATGAATACGCGCAGACCGCGGGCTACTTCGATGAGTATCCCGAGAACATCAAGATGCTGGGTTTGTCCTTCAACACCCAGCTGCAGAAGACCGGCGTAGCCTTGCAGGGCGAGTTTACATATCGCCATGGTGTGCCGTTGCAGCTCGATGATGTCGAGCTGGTGTACGCCACGCTCACTCCCTTCGAAAGGGCAATCGCACAGCTGCGCAAGGCCCCATTGCCGGCGAGCTGCGCGCCAGGGGCGGGTTCCCTGAACGGCTGCAACCAGGTCGGGGCCTTCGGTGTCAGCCAGGAAATCCGGGGTTGGAACCGGTACGACACCTACCAGGCGCAGTTCACGGCCACCAAGTCTGTGGCCAACATCCTGAAGGCCTCGCAGCTGGTGGTGCTGTTGGAGAGCGCAGTGGACTGGATTCCGGGTCTGCCGGACAAGCTCTCCGGCGGTCCGAATGGACAGGGATTGCGTCTGGAGGGTCCGGGCACCAACGTCAGCGGCAATCCGGCACTGACGGCATTCCAGTTCGGCGACCTGGAGCCCGGTAGCCGGTTTCCGACCCGTGCTTCGTGGGGTTATGTGCTTGCCGGCCGGCTGGAGTATCCGGGTCTGATCGGCGCGTGGAACATCCTGCCGCACTTCTCATGGGCGCACGACGTAACAGGAACCTCGCCCGGGCCCGGAGGCAATTTCGTTCAAGGCCGGTATGCCACAACACTGGGAGTGTCGGCAAACCTGCAGGCGAAGACGGAGCTCACCGTGGACTACACGAATTTCGGGGGTGCCGGCCAATACAACCTGCTGAACGATCGTGACTTCATTTCGGCGAGCGTCAAGTACTCGTTTTGATGGGGGTCCGAGGCATGCCTCGGACGGGTGGGTAGAAGGAGAGGTGCATGTCCAAAGCAATCATTTTCAAGGCGCTTGCTGGCGCGGTCGTGGCCGCTGGGCTCCTCGCGGCTGCGCCTTGCTGGTCCGCCGTAAGTGCCGAGGAGGCTGCGCGCCTCGGCATGGATCTCACACCCATGGGTGGCGAAAAAGCCGGTAATGCGGCGGGTACGATTCCCGAGTGGACGGGAGGTATCAAGTCTGCGGCTGATGCCGGCTTTCCAAACTACAGGAGCGGCGAGCACCATCCTGACCCGTTCGCCTCGGACAAGCCGCTCTTCACCATTACCGCTGCCAACATGGGGCAGTACGCCGCGAAGCTCACCGAAGGCCACAAGAAGCTGTTGCAGACGTACCCTGACTACAAGCTGATCGTGTATCCAACTCACCGCAGCGCTGCATTCCCGCAGCGTATCTACGACGCCACGAAGCGGATCGCGACGACCGCGAATCTGTCCGCTGGTGGCAATGGCGTGACGGGCGCTACGGAGGGAATTCCGTTTCCCATTCCGAAACAAGGCGTGGAGATTTTCTGGAACCATGTGTTGCGATTCCGCGCCGAATCACTGCAACGCACGTATGGTCAGGCACCCGTGACCGCGGGCGGCAGCTATACGCTGGTGAAGCTCAAGGAGGACACGTTGATTCAGTATTCGCTGCCGGGAATGACGGAAGCAGGTCTCAACAACGTCATCGCCTATTTCATCCAGGAGACGACTCAACCCGCGCGCCTTGCGGGTGAGATTCTGCTGGTGCAGGAGACGCTCGATCAGTCGAAGGACAATCGCAAGGCATGGATCTACAACCCGGGTCAGCGCCGTGTGCGCCGCGCCCCCAATGTCGCGTTCGACAATCCGGGCACCAATGCAGACAATCTGCGTACTTCCGACCAGTTGGACATGTACAACGGGAGTCCGGAACGCTACGACTGGAAGCTGGTGGGCAAGAAGGAGATGTACGTTCCGTACAATTCCTACAAGTTGGGCAGCGGCGCGGTGAAGTACGCGGACCTGCTGAAGAAAAACCACATCAACCAGGACTTGCCGCGGTATGAGCTGCATCGGGTGTGGGTTGTTGACTCCACTCTGAAGCCGGGGACGAGCCACGTCTATAGCCGGCGGACGCTGTATGTTGACGAGGACTCCTGGCAAATTCTGGCGGTGGACTGCTACGACAGCCGTGGACAGTTGTATCGTGTGCAGGAGGGCCATGCGATGAACTACTACGAACTGCCGAATCTGTGGACGACGCTCGAGCTGGTGATGGATTTATCCAATGGCCGATACCTCGCGATGGATCTGCAGAACGAGGAGCCGAAGTCGTATGACTTCTCGATCAAGCGCACGCCTGCGGACTATCAGCCCAATGCGCTGCAGATGAGAGGGCTCCGATAGCGCTGCAGTGGCATCTGCGGGTTGGGGCGGCGCTCGCGCTGGGCGCCGCGGTGCTCGGTGCGCTGCCCGGCGCCGGGGCGGGAGCCCCCCTGGCCTTTGCTGAACGTGCGCCCCTTGCGTCGCGCTCCCTTCTTCTCAGTATCGCGTCTGTGAACCAGCGGTTGGTGGCGGTGGGAGAGAGGGGCCACATACTGCTGAGTGACGACCATGGTCGAACGTGGAGACAGGCGCAGAGTGTTCCAACTCGAGCGCTGCTGACCGGAGTGTGCTTCAGTAATATCCTGGAGGGCGTGGCGGTCGGCCACGACGAAGTCATTCTGACGACGCGCGATGCCGGTCAGACATGGGCGCTGGCACACTTTGCTCCCGAATCACAGCAACCCCTGCTCGATGTGGTCTGCGCGGATCGCCGCGTCATTGCGATTGGTGCCTATGGTGTTTACTTCAGCAGCCGGGATGGTGGGGCGACTTGGGAGCAGAAGAAGTTTGCCCCCCTGGCGGCCAAGCCAGCCGCGGGCCGCCAGCTTGCGACAGACGGCGTGGGCCGCGGACCTGCGACCGATGCCGCAAGCCGTGACTCCGCGGCTGACGATACGGGTCGCGATTTCCATCTCAACAAGATCGCCGCGGCGTCCCCAAATACGCTGTATATCGCTGCTGAGGCCGGTCACCTGTATCGCACCGACGATGGTGGGCTAACCTGGCATGTGTTGCCGTCGCCGTATGATGGATCGTTCTTCGGGGTGAAGCCGCTGAGGGGAAACGTTGTCTTGGCGTATGGGCTGCGGGGGAACCTGTTTCGATCGGAAGACGCGGGCGCGACTTGGCGCAAAGTGGAGACGGGAACGCACGCGATGCTCAACGGTGCGGTGAGCCTGGGGACGAATGATGATGCAATCGCTGTTGTCGGGTTGTCGGGCGTCGTGCTGGTGAGCCGCGATGGTGGGAAGTCGTTCGCCCTGATGCAACAGGAGGACCGAAAGGGTCTGTCGGCCGCGATGGCTGTTGGAGGCGATACGCTCGTCGCGGTTGGCGAGGGAGGCGGCAGGCGCATCAACATCTGTGGGGCCGGTCCGTGACCGCCGCGTCCGACTCGTCCATGTCCGATCCGTCGTGGGGACTGGTCCCGTGAGCGGTGCGTCGATGAGCGGCCTGCCCGCGGGCGACACGTCTCTTACTGCCAGTCTCGAGCGTTTAATTTTCGGCCACCGCGCGCTGATTCTGGTGGTGTTCTCGCTCATCACCGCCGCGATGCTGGTCGTGACGGCGCGGGGATTGCGAATCGATGCTTCGTTCACGAAGCAACTGCCCGTTCGGCACGAGTACATGCGCACGTATCTCAGCGCTGACGTCGCTGAGTTCCGCGGCGCCAACCGGCTGTTGATCGCCGTGCTGGCACGCGACGGCAACATGTTTCAGCCGGCGTTCTTTGACGCGCTGCGGAAGGTCACGGACGAAGTGGTCGTGACGGACGGTATCGACCGTGGCCGGGTGCAGTCGCTGTTCACCCCGAATGTGCGTTACCTCGAAGTCGTCGAGGATGGCATCGAGGCGGGTAATGTGATTCCCGCCAACTTCCAAGCCACTCCCGAATCGATGACCCGGGTGCGGGACAACGTCCTGAAGGCCGGCATCGTCGGGCGCCTCGTGGCGAATGATTTCTCGGGGGCATTGGTGAGCGCTGTCCTGCTCGAGCAGGACGCCAATGGCAGGCCGGTCGATCCGATCAAGGTGGCGCGCCAGATCGAGGCGAAAGTCCGCGACCGCTTACAGACACCGCAGGTGGACATTCGCATCATTGGCTTTGCGCAAGTAATGGCCGACATCGCGGCTGGTGCGCTGACTGTGATTGTCTTCGCGGTGACGACGCTGGTTCTCACACTTCTGGCCGTTTGGATGTATTGCCAGTCATTGCGGATCGCGCTGGTCCCGGTGGGGTGCTCCGTCATCGCCGTCGTATGGCAACTCGGGACGCTCGTGTTGCTGGGCTATGGAATCGATCCTCTCGGGCTGCTCGTCCCGTTTTTAATCTTCGCCATCGGCGTGAGTCATGGTGTGCAGAAGATCAGCGCCATCGGGGATGCCGCGTTTGCCGGCCTGGACAGCATGGGAGCAGCCCGGCGGACGTTCCGGCAGTTGCTCATGCCAGCCATCATTGCGCTGCTGGCCGATCTGGTCGGCTTCATCACCATTCTGCTCATTCCCGTGCAGGTGATTCGGGAGATGGCCACGACTGCCAGTGTCGGCGTCGCGATTGTCATCTTGACAGATCTCGTGCTGCTCCCGGTGGTCGTGTCCTACGTCCACTTCGATGACGGCTATCGTACCCGCGTGGAGCTCAGGCAGGCGCGACTTGCTGCGTTGTGGCATCGATTGGCTGGTATCACCGCGCGCGGACCGGGGTTGGCCATCATCATTGCCGCAGCTTTGTTGGCCGCGGTGGGATGCTGGAAAGGGCGCGAGACACCGATCGGTGATACGCAGGCCGGCGTGCCGGAGCTGCGGCCGCATTCGCGCTACAACATCGACAGCAGCATCATCACCTCCAGGTTCTCGGTAGGTGTTGATGTCTTGACGGTGATCGTCGCCTCCGGAGAGCCGGTTTGCGTCAGTTATGACCTGATGACGGCCATCGACCGGTTTGCCTGGGATATGCAAAACGTTGCGGGAGTGCAGGACGTTGTCACGCTGCCCTATATTGCGAAGATCGCCACCGCGGGATGGAACGAGGGCAGCCTGAAGTGGCGCACCCTGCCGCGCGAGCAGACTCAGCTCACCCAATCCACCCGCTACATCGAGACGAGTACGGGTCTGTTGAATGCGGACTGCAACATCGTGCCCGTGATGCTGTTTTTACGCGATCATCGCGCAGAGACGATTGAGCGCGTGGTGGCGGCCGTGAAACACTGGCGGGCCGCGAATCCCGCGCCCGGGGCTCGATTTGCGCTTGCTACCGGGAACGTCGGCGCGATGGCCGCCATCAATGAGACCGTCAAGGCGAAGGAGCTTTGGATCCTGTCGGGCGTCTTCGCGACGGTGATCATCATGTGCCTGCTCACGTTCCGCTCAGTTCTTGGAACGGTGCTGGTAGTGCTCCCGCTGGCGCTCGTCTCGGTCCTCGTATATCCGGTGATGGCACTCGTGGGGATTGGACTGAAGGTCTGTACGCTGCCCATGGTCGCGCTGGGCGCCGGAATCGGGGTGGACTACGGGATCTATTTGTATAGCCGCATGCAGGGGTACCTGCACGACGGGCTGTCGGTGCGCGACGCGTACGAGCAGACCCTGCGTGTCACCGGTGCGAGCATTATTTTCACCGGCATCACGCTCGCTATTGGTGTGGTGACGTGGGTATTCTCGCCGCTGAAATTTCAGGCGGACATCGGCATCATGCTGACCTTCATGTTCCTCGTGAACATGCTCGCAGCCATCATTCTACTGCCCGCGCTGGCAGCCTGGTTGGTGCGGCCGATACCAGGGCCGATAGCGACGAGGCGCGTCTGAAGAGATGAATTGAATTATCTTAATCCGGCGCGCAGCGCCGGCTACTCTTTGGGGGGCGCGGCTTTGCGCGATCCCCCTGGAAAGTTGGCCGCAGGCCATGAGAAGTTTATGAGCTCAAAGCATGCTGCCCCTAACGGCCTGTTGATCGTCAGCGGCGCTGACGTGCGGCGCGCATTGCCTATGTCCGATTGCATCGAGGCGGTGGATCGAGCCATGCGTGCGCTCTCCAGTGGCGGTGCGGACGTGCCGTTGCGCACGGTTATGCAGGTTCCGGGCGGCCGCAACTTTTTCGGCGTGATGCCCGGATATCTTGCGGATCCCCAAGGTCTGGGCGCGAAGATCATTACGGTCTATCCCGACAATGCGAAGGTCGGACTGCCGTCGCATCTTGGGCTCGTGGTGCTGTTTGATGCGCAGACAGGGTTTCCGCTGGCTGTCATGGATGCCGCTGAGCTCACAGCCATTCGGACTGCGGCAGCCAGCGCCGTTGCCACACGTGCTCTTGCGCGGAAGGATGCGTCGCATCTGGCGATCCTGGGTACTGGCGAGCAGGCCGTGACCCATCTCGAGTCAATTTCCAAGGTGCGCACGCTGCGCTCGGTTCGTGTGTGGGGCAGGTCCCTCGAAAAGGCCGAGCGCTTTGCCGAAGAGCAGGGGTCAAAGCTGTCGGTGCGAGTGGATGTTGGCAAGACGGCTGAGGACGCGGTGAAAGGCGCTGATATCATCTGTACAGTTACTGCATCGCACGAGCCTGTTTTGAGCGGGGCGTGGCTTGGTCGCGGTGCGCATGTGAATCTGGTTGGCGCGAGTCGGCTTCATTCACGTGAGGCTGATGACGCTGTTGTTGCCGCGTCCCGCTTCTTTGTTGATTCACGGACTTCGGCGCGTGCCGAGGCTGGTGAGTTGAAGCATGCAATGGATGCAGGGCTGGTGAACGAAAGCCACGTTCTGGGTGAGATCGGGGAAGTACTGAGCGGCCGGGTCTGCGGTCGAACGGGAGATAACGACATCACTCTGTACAAGTCACTGGGTGTTGCCGCGCAGGATCTCGCCGCAGCACACGTCATTCACGAGCGTGCCGTCCGGGACGGAATCGGAACGCGCGTACCTTTTTGAGGCAGAGACATACCAATGGACGTCAACGAATTTCGGCGGCTCGGACACGAGCTGATCGACTGGATTGCCGACTATCGCGAGAAAGCGTATCGCGGCGACTTTCCTGTCATGCGCAATGTGGCTCCGGGCACGGTCAAACGCGCGCTTCCAACCGCACCTCCCCTCGAGCCCGAGCGTTTTGATGCGGTACTGACGGATCTGAACAACGTGATCCTGCCAGCATGCTCGCAGTGGCTCGATCCACGGTTCTTTGGCTACTTCCCGTCCAACAGCTCGCTGGCTGCCGTGCTCGGGGACTATGTCAGCACCGGGCTCGGCCAGTTGGGGCTCAATTGGCAGTCCAGCCCCGCCCTGACGGAGCTCGAGGAGGTCACCATCGACTGGTTGCGCCAGATGATGGGATTGTCGGAAGCGTGGAGCGGGGTGATTCAAGACACGGCATCAACCGGTGCCCTGGTCGCCCTGATCTGTGCACGCGAGCGAACAACGTCGCATGGGGCCACGCGCGGTGGCCTGCAAAGCGCCGAGAAGCCGCTGGTCGTCTATGCGTCGAGCCAAAGTCACAGTTCCGTGGATAAGGCAGCTCTGTTGGCCGGTTTCGGCCGCACGTACGTGCGTGTTGTTCCGGTGGATGAACGCTTTTCGATGCGCGCTGATGCGCTTGCGCAAATGGTGAAGAGCGATGCCGGCAATGGGCTGTTACCGTGTGCAGTGGTTGCCACTATAGGATCAACCGCCACTACCGCCTGTGACCCGCTCGCTGACATCGCCGAAGTCGCGCAAGCGCAGGGCCTATGGATGCATGTCGATGCGGCACTGGCAGGCTCGGCCATGATCCTCCCGGAGTGCCGCAAGCTGTGGACCGGTATCGAAGGCGCGGATTCGCTCGTGACCAATCCCCACAAATGGCTGGGTGCGTCGTTTGATTGCTCGACGTACTACGTTCGCGATCCTCAGCACCTGGTTCGCGTGATGTCAACCAACCCGAGCTTCCTGCGCACTGCAGCTGACTCGCAGGTGAAGAACTTCCGGGACTGGGGTATTCCGCTCGGCCGGCGATTCAGGGCCCTGAAGCTGTGGTTTCTGATTCGCGAGCAGGGTGTCACCGGGCTACAAACGCGCTTGCGACGCGACATTGGGTACGCGCAGTGGTTAGCCGCCCGCGTGGACGCTACTCCCGCTTGGAAACGGGTGGCACCCACGCCGTTGCAGACTGTTTGCGTGCGTCACGAGCCGCCGGGTTTAACGGGCGAAGCCCTCGATGCGCACACGCTTGCCTGGGTAAAGAGGATCAACGAGTCCGGTAAGGCGTACCTCACGTCGGCAACCTTGGATGGACGCTGGATGGTCAGGGTCGCGTTCGGAGGCGAGGCGACCCAGCAGCGGCATGTAGCCGAGTTATGGGAGCAGATGCAGGCCGAAGTCAGCCGATCCCACGCGCCATGAACGGCGCGCAAAACAAAATCCCCAGGATTGCGGTCAGTTCCAACATCATGCACATGCGTGCGCGAGTGACAGCTTGGGATGAGACCGTCGGCACCTCACCCTGCTTGAGCGTCTTGTTCCATGAAATAAACAGTACGGTGGGATAGATGGAGATCACCGCCGCCAGGACGAACAACGTGAACTTCGTCAGGAAGAAAGCGTTCCCGAAGTAATAGTGGGCGCCTTTCTCGAAATAGGCTACACGCAACAACCCAACGACGAGCAGCACGGTAGCGGCAGCCCCGAATATCTGGTCCGCGCGTTGAACTCTGCGCGCCTGGACGACCGTTAACGGCAATTTGAACAGCACGACCTCGGCAGCCAATGCGCCGACCACCGTGAATGCGGCCAGGTGATGGAGGAAAGCCATGAGCGCGGACGTATACACAGGGTGCCTCCTTGGACCGAATCAGCTGTCCCACTTTACCTTGCTGCGCAACCCTTTCGTCCGCTGTTGGCGGGTCTTGGATTCCAGGCGACGCTCGCGCGAGGCACGCGTCGGCTTGGTCGCTTTGCGCGGTTTGGGTGGCACGAGCGCGCGACGAATGAGATCCGCCAGGCGTTCCCCGGCCTCACGCCGGTTCTGTTCCTGCGTGCGGTGATTTCTGGCGATGATGAGAATCGCGTCGTCGTCCGTCAACCGTCGGCCCGCCAGACCGCGCAAGCGCGCCTTCACCGGCTCCGCAAGCACGGCACTGCCAGCGAGGTCGAAGCGCAACTGAACCGCAGAGGCAACCTTGTTGACGTTTTGACCGCCTGGGCCGGACGCACGCACGAACGACAGCGAGATATCGCCATCGGGAATCACAACGTGCGGAGTGACCTCAATCGCCATCCCGCTCTTCCGGCGAGGGTTGCGGAGGACGGGTAAACCGGGGAGCCGGCTCCAGCATCCGCAGTTCGCGCTGTGCAACCGGTATCTTGACGCCGTTGTCCCGGAAGAGCCTCCAGATCGCGCGATTGACGTCCGACCGGACGTTATTCACACCGTTCATAGGATCGGCGATCCAGAAGCGCACCTCGATGCGCATGCCGTAGTCCTCGAAAGCCATGAGACGTGTCACCGGCGGTGGGTCGTGCAGGATGCGCGGGTGGTTGGCCACAGCGTCGAACAGCAGCTTCAGGGCGAACTCGGGGTCATCGTCGTAACTGATCACGACCGGCAGGCGGATGCGCACCCGCTGATCCGAATAGCTCCAGTTGATCACCGAGTTGGTGATCAGATTCTGGTTCGGAACCAGGGTCTCGACCCCGTCACGGTCCCGAACGACGACGTATCGCCCACGCAATTCCTGCACCCAACCGAAGTTTTCGGTGCTGGTCCCGGTATGCCCGGTGAAGCTGATGACATCCCCCGGCTTGATCGACTTGTCGATCAGGAGCACGAACCCGCTGACGAAGTTGCTGGCGATGGCCTGAAGACCAAAGCCCAGACCCAGGCCGATGGCGCCGGTGAGGACGTTGAGTGTCGTGACATCCACGCCGGCCTGGTTGATGCCCAGCATCGCGCCAATACTGACGAGGATGAAGTAAGCGAACTTCGAGATGCCGATGCGGGTCGAGACGGCGAGCTGCTGCGCCCGCATGACGCGCTTCTCCAGCGCGCGGGCGATGAGGCTCGTGACCACCACGAAGGTGGTGACGACGACCAGTCCCTTGAGCAGCGCCCACAGACTGAACGCTTTTCCGGGTATGAGGTTGATGTGGCTGAGCGTGCCCTCGACGACGTCCAGCCAACCGACCAGCGAGAAGGACATCGTCAGCCACAGGGCGAGCGTGATGCGGTTTTCCCAGGTTCGGATCCACGAGTCAGATCCCATCATCACGCGCAGCAGGTACACGCCGAGGCGGACCAGGACCAGCGCGGTTGTCAGCTGCAGGGCGGTATCGATGGCTGCCGTGTGCCCGTGGAGCGAGCCTAGAATTGCGCGAACGATCAGCAGGACAATCAGGGCAACCAGGTAAGGCGCAACGATGACGCTGCCTTCCTGTACGTCTCCCTGCCATCCTTCCAGCCGCTCAGAGCCTGAGTGCCGCCGGTGCCATGCTTTCACGACCTGCGCACCGGCCAGGGCGATCAGGCCCGCGCAGGCGATCGCAATGACCTCGGTGAGGATCTGCGGCGATGTGAGGCGCATGAAAACGCCCATGACGCCGCTATCGGCGCTGTCCACGTGGTTCACGCGTTCAAATCAGGGATCAACTGGCTTTCCATCCGCGTGATCTGATCCTTGAGCATGAGCTTGCGCTTCTTGAGGCGCTTCAACTGCAGCTCGTTGGTGTGGATATCCATCGTGAGGCGCTCGATGACCTCGTCGAGATCACGATGCTCTATACGAAGCTGACGCAACTTCTCGATGTTGCGGAACAGCTCACGATCGACATTGTCTTCGATTTCCGCCATAAGCCGGACAGCCCGCGGTCTCCCATCGTGGGGTGGCTCAATGGCCGCTATGATACGCCGATGTCCTCTGCCGCACTTGAAAAGCTTGAGTGGGACCACATAGACACGGTCCTCCTCGACCTCGATGGCACGTTGCTCGACCTCGGATTCGACAACGATTTCTGGCTCGACTTCATCCCTTCTGTGTATGCCGCAGCGCAGGCGATGACCCTGGAGCAGGCCAAAGCCGATCTGACACCCCGGTTCCGGGCCTGCGAAGGCACGATGAGCTGGTACTGCATCGATTACTGGAGCCGCGAGCTGGGGTTGAACGTCGAGGCGCTAAAGCGGACTCAGGCTGAGCGAATCGCCTGGTTGCCGGGCGCCCAGGCCTTTCTCAAACGGCTGCGAGCCCTGGGCAAGCGGCTCGTATTACTCACAAATTCGCACCCGCAGGTCCTGAAGATCAAGGACGAGCAGACGGGCGTTACCAGCTATCTGGATGCTGCCATCAGCTCGCACGTGTTTCAGGCTCCGAAGGAAAGCGAGCTGTTCTGGAAGGCGGTCCGGGAGGTCGAGCCCTTCGACCCGCGGAGGAGCCTGTTCGTCGACGACAGCCCTCCGGTCTTGAGGGCGGCTCAGGCGGCGGGGATCCGGTGGCTTCGCGGAGTGCGGCGCGCATCCGCGGCACGCGGCGGGCAGGTGCGCCCCGCGCGCGACTATGGGGACATTCCAGTGGTCGAATCGGTCAGCGACCTCGACCCCGGGCTCCCTTGGATTGAGGTGCGCCTCGGCGGCCTGGAGGCGGGCGCCGGCCGGGGCCCTGTCCCGAGTGTCCTCCCGACCGCGGAGGGCGTGGACGATAGCCATATTCCCCCGGCGGTGCTGCGGTGACTTTGGTTGCCAACAGCTCCGATGGGATGGGAAGCGACGGTATCTTGTGGCCGAGGTAGCTTTCGATCTCGGGTAACGAGACTGCGAATTCCTCGCAGGCGAAGCTGATGGCATCGCCGTCGGTGCCGGCACGAGCCGTACGTCCAATGCGATGCACGTAGTCCGGAGCGTCCTGCGGCAGATCGAAATTGAACACGTGACTGACATCAGGGATGTGCAATCCACGAGATGCGACATCGGTAGCAATCAGCACGGCGAGATCGCCATTGTGAAAGTCGCGTAGGAATTTCAGGCGCTTGTTCTGCGGCACATCGCCGGATAGCGCCTGTGCATGGAACCCATTCGCCTTGAGAGTGCTTTCCAGCCGCTCCGCGACCCGCTTGGTGTTGACGAAGATCATCGTGCGGCGCGCTTCGTACTGGCGCAGCAATCCAATCAGCAGCGGCAGCTTTTCCTCCATCGCGGGGTAATACATGATCTGGCGGACCAGATCGACGGTCATCTTGTCCGGCTCGATACGTACGAGCTCGGGATTGTTCATGTGCTCGTAGGCGAGCTCCAGAACACGGTGTGACAGCGTGGCCGAAAACAGCATGGATTGCCGCTTTTCCGGGTGGGGCAGACGGCGCAGCAGGTAGCGGATGTCGGCGATGAAACCGAGGTCGAACATCCGGTCGGCTTCATCGAGCACCAGTATCTGCGCATGGCGCATGTCGAAGCAGTGCTGCTTGAAGTAGTCGATCAGGCGTCCCGGTGTGCCGATGAGCACGTCGATACCGTCTTCGAGCTGCCGGCGCTGTTTGTCGTAGTCAACGCCGCCGTAGACCACCGCCTGCCTGAACCCGGTATGGCGTCCCAGGATCTCGGCGTCATGGTGGATCTGCACCGCAAGCTCGCGCGTCGGCGCCACGATGAGGGCCAGGATAGACGTTCGGTTGCGGCTGGCGGGCGCCGGGCGCGTCAGCAGCGCCTGATACATCGCAACCAGGAAGGCGGCCGTCTTGCCGGTCCCCGTCTGTGCCTGACCGGCAACATCGCGGCCGCAGAGGGCTATGGGCAGTGTCTGGGCCTGGATTGGGGTGCAGTAGGTGAAGCCGGCATCGCGTATACCCTGCATGAGGGGCGGGGCCAGGCTAAAGGATTCAAATGTAGGGGAACCGGAGTGTGGATCAGTCATCAAATAGTTCTATACCGTGAAGGGGTTAAGTGGCTGGGCCTTGCAAAAGAGGCTCGGAAGCGCTACAAAGCTCTCAAGACAGCGGACCTCCTGGCAGCCCCTTGGGGCCCGAACCTGCCAGTCAATCCGATCCCTGAAAGCTCAAGTTCCGTACTCACCTCGCGAGTTAGTGTAACCGTTTGACGGGCATTTCTGGCATGGCTTTCGCGCAGGATTGGCCGGCCTGATCCAACGTAAGCCCCAACCGGGCCAAATTCTTAAGCGTTCCAAGCTTCTTTATCCAAATTAACCATTCCAATTCTCACACTCTGCATTCGACGGAGGTTGAACCGCGTGAGTAGCCCGCACATTGTGCACACCACTGATGCCACATTTTCCCAGGACGTCCTGAAATCCGAAAAGCCCGTGCTGCTGGATTTCTGGGCCGAATGGTGTGGCCCCTGCAAGATGATCGCCCCGATTCTCGATGAGATCGCGACCGAATATCAGGATCGCATCAAGATCGCCAAGCTGAACATCGACGAAAACCCGCAGACACCGCCCAAATTCGGCATTCGCGGCATCCCGACGCTGATTCTGTTCAAGAACGGCACCGTGGAGGCCCAGAAGGTCGGAGCGGTGTCCAAATCCCAACTCTCTGCATTTCTGGACAGCAACCTGTGAGAGGCTATCTTGGCAATCAGGGCCGTAACCGGCCCAACAAAGGCCCGCGCCATGGCGGCGGCAACCGTGACGGAAACCGCGGCAACAGCAACGGAAACGGCGGGGGCCGGCCCGATGACATGATGCACGAGCCGGAGATGTTCGACGCGGACGACGCGGAGATCATCAGCCCGGCAGAGCTCACGCAGTCGCGGGCGTCGATGAATCTGACGGAGCTCAAGTCCCGGCCGATTCACGAGCTGGTCAAGCTCGCCGAATCGATGGGTCTGGAGAGCGTCGCCCGCTCTCGCAAACAGGACATCATTTTCTCCATCCTCAAGGCACACGCGAGGAACGGGGAGAATATCTACGGCGACGGCGTGCTCGAGATCCTGCAGGACGGTTTCGGCTTCCTGCGCTCGGCCGACGGATCGTATCTAGCGGGACCGGACGACATTTATGTCAGTCCCAGCCAGATCCGCCGCTTCAATCTGCGCACCGGCGATACCATTTCCGGGCTGATCCGTCCGCCGAAGGACGGCGAGCGCTACTTCGCGCTGCTCAAGGTCGGCGAGATCAATCTCGACTCCCCCGAGAGCTCGCGCAACAAGGTGTTGTTCGAGAATCTGACGCCGTTTCATCCGACCAAGCGCTTGAAGCTCGAGCGCGGCAACGGTTCCACCGAGGACCTGACGGCGCGTACGATTGACCTGGTGGCGCCGATAGGCAAGGGTCAACGCGGTCTCATCGTCTCCCCGCCAAAGGCCGGCAAGACGATGCTGCTGCAGAACATCGCTACCGCCATCACTTCCAACCATCCCGAAGTCATCCTGATCGTGTTGCTCATCGATGAGCGGCCCGAGGAAGTCACCGAGATGCAGCGCACCGTGAAGGGCGAGGTGGTCTCGAGCACATTCGACGAGCCCGCCGCCCGTCACGTCCAGGTGGCCGAGATGGTCATCGAGAAGGCGAAACGGCTGGTCGAGCACAAGAAGGATGTCGTCATTCTGCTCGACTCCATCACTCGTCTGGCACGCGCCTACAACACTGTCGTGCCCTCATCGGGCAAAGTTCTGACAGGTGGTGTTGATGCGAATGCGTTGCAGCGCCCGAAGCGATTCTTCGGTGCGGCACGCAACATCGAGGAAGGCGGCAGCCTCACGATCCTGGCCACGGCTCTCGTTGACACCGGGTCCAAGATGGACGATGTGATCTTTGAAGAGTTCAAGGGCACCGGCAACAGCGAAATCCATCTCGACCGGCGCATCTCCGAGAAGCGCGTCTTCCCGGCGGTCAACATCAACCGCTCCGGTACGCGTAAGGAGGAGTTGATCACCGACCAGGGTGAGCTCGCCAAGATGTGGATACTGCGCAAGCTGCTGCACCCCATGGATGAGCTTTCAGCCATTGAATTCCTGCTCGACAAGATGAAAGACACCAAGTCGAACAGTGAATTCTTCGAGGCGATGAAGCGATAACAGTTGGTTGGGTGTCGTCGCCCGACGACACCCACGTGAGCCAGCACTGTTTTCTTCGGGCGCGCAGCGCCGCCACATGCTGCGGGTCGCTTCGACCCGCAGGAAAGTTGGGCGCAGCCCATGAAAAGTTGCGCGCAGCGCATGAAATGTGGGATGGGTTTGACTGCAGCGGCGCCGGGGATGGCATGATTCGCACATATGCGAAACCTGCTCTACCTGGCGTCGGCGCTGCTCGCTCTACAGGCCCTACCCGCACACGCACAACGTGAGCCACCACCCGCGGAGCGGGATCGCTGGTCTGGCGCTCCCATCAAGCCGGACAAGAACCGCAAGACGCCGAGTCCCATAACCGATCGCTTCTACGTACGCGGTACGTTCTTCAATCCGGCCATCAGCACCACCTTTCGCATCGACGCGGCGAGTCCCGGCGGTGGCGTCGCGGGTACGCCCGGAACGCTGATGAGTGGGGAGAGGGACCTCGGACTCGACAGCCGCATTCCGCAGGGCCGCATCGAAATCATGTTCCGCCTGCGGGAGCGCAACCGCCTGCGGGTGGATTACTTCGAGACCAACCGCAGGGCCAGCCAGGCGATTGCGCGCCAGATCCAGTTTGGCGATGAGACATTCCTGTCCAATGATCGGGTGACGAGCTCCGCGCAGTGGCGTCAGTTCGGGCTCACCTACACGTTTTCCGTGCTGCGTAACGACCGGTTAGAGCTCGGGTTGGGGCTGGGGATTCACTTTGTGGAGGCAGAGGCGCGTGGCGCCGTGGAGGCCAAACAGTTGCGCCAGGAGGTCTCGGGAGCCGGTGCCTTCCCAACCATTCCACTGGACTTCACGTGGCGCATCTCGCGCCGCTTCGCCATGGTCGCGCGGGCGCAGTATCTGCACGCCTCGGTGAATAATTTCGAGGGTTCCATGGGCGAGTATCACGGCGATTTCCAGTACCGCTGGACGCCGAATTTCTCGCTGGGCGCCGGTTACACCGTTATGAAGTCGTTCCTGCAGGTGGACGACGCCCACTTTCCGGGCCTGTTCCGGCAGAACGTCCGGGGCCCCGAGGCCTTCTTCAAAGTGAGTTTCTAGCGGTATTGTCAGGCGCGAGGGGCTTCCCAGCGCTACCTGGTACGTGGCCGCACTGTCGTAGCGATATGCTTCAGCTGCAGTTCCGGGAACCTTCCGAGCACTGGCGAATTGAAGTTGCGCGGCATCCGCCGTAACCGACGAGGCGTGCAATGAATATTCTCATCTGGCTGATTCTGGGTGGCGTCATTGGATGGCTGGCCAGCGTGATCATGCGGACGCAGGAAGGCCTCCTTCTGAATATCGTGGTGGGCATTGTGGGCGCGTTGATTGGCGGGTGGCTCATCAGCCCTATGGTGGGCGCGGGCACCATCAATCAAGGGGACATCAGCCTGGCGGGATTGGGAGTATCGCTGTTGGGAGCGATCATCCTGCTGGCCATCGTCAACCTGTTCCGGACGGGCCGCACACGGTTGTAACGTAGGCTCGTGAAAAGGGCTCCGGCATGCGAGCGGCGCGGCCTGAGTCCAGGTTGATGCACACATAGTCGGTTCGGGCGCGCGCCAGCGTTTCTCCGTCTGGCGCGCGCCTGACCTGAAAGCGGCGTTCGACCCTCAGTTTCGCATCCGTACCGACTATCCATGTAGCGACCGCGACGCGATCGCCTTGGACCGCAGCGCGTTGGTAGTCAATTTCGGTTCTATGAGCCGCCATTCCGCGGCGAATGCGAACGCATTCCTCGAGAGAGATACCTAGCGCCGCGGAATGCGACCACGCGACCCGGTCGAACCAGGAAAGGTAAACGGCATTGTTGACGTGGTCGTACGCGTCAATGTCAGATGCAACGACCTCGAGTGTCACGACATGCGGATTGGGAAAATCCCAGTCAGCTGCCTGCATGCTCACGCGCTATTGCTCTGTAACCAACATCGCGGCGGAATTGAACGCCGGGCCAGTTGATCGAGTTGACCAATCCATACGCCTGCGCGTGTGCGGCGCTCACCGTCGATCCGAGTCCCACGGCGCAAAGGACGCGTCCCCCGTTGGTTACGACCCGCCCTGACTGTACCCGCGCCCCGGCGTGAAAGACCTTGCCGGGTAATGTCGCAGCGCGATCCAGCCCTGCGATAACATCGCCCTTGCGTACCTCTTCAGGATAACCGGCGGCGGCCATCACGACACCCAATGCGGCCTGTGGATCCCACTCTGCGGAGGCAGTATCCAAGCGGCCTTCGAGCGCTGCTTCGCACAATGCCGTGAGATCGGAGCGCAACCGCATCATGATGGGTTGCGTTTCGGGATCGCCAAACCGGCAGTTAAATTCGAGCACGTTGGGAGTGCCGTCCGGTGCAATCATGATGCCCGCATAGAGGAATCCGGTGTACGGCATCCCGTCGGCCGCGAGGCCGCGGATCGCGGGCTCCATCACCTCTTTCATGATGCGTGAGTGCATAGCGTCAGTGACGACCGGCGCTGGCGAATACGCACCCATGCCGCCCGTGTTGGGTCCTTGATCTGCGTCCCGCAGTCGCTTGTGGTCCTGGGAGGTCGCCAACGGCAGGATGTGCTTGCCGTCCGCCATAACGATGAAGCTCGCTTCCTCGCCTGGCAGGAACTCCTCGACCACGACCACATGGCCGGCCTCGCCAAACTGTCCGGCAAACATCTCCTGCGCAGCCGCGATCGCACTCTCCGCGGTGTCGGCTATGACTACGCCCTTTCCCGCGGCGAGCCCGCTTGCCTTGATGACAATGGGGGGCCGCTGCCGGCGCACGTACTGCGGATCGAATGTTTCCCGAGTGAACGTTGCGTAACTCGCGGTCGGAATAGCATGCCGGCGCAAAAATTCTTTCGTGAAGGCTTTCGAGCCCTCGAGTTGTGCGGGCGCGCGCCGCGGCCCAAAACACTTGAGCCCGGCCTTGATGAATTCATCGACGACGCCTGCAACGAGGGGCGCTTCAGGCCCGACGATCGTAAGGTCGATACGCTCGGCGCGTGCGAGTGCAACCAGGCCTGGTATGTCTTCCGCGCCGATGTCAACGTTGCGAACTTTGGGCTCAGTGGCAGTGCCTGAGTTGCCAGGGGCAACCAGAACTTCGGTTACTCGCGCGGCGGAGGCGCACTTCCAGGCCAGCGCGTGCTCGCGGCCACCGCCACCGATGATGAGGACTCTCATCTAGTGACGGAAGTGGCGCATGCCGGTGAAGACCATGGCTATGCCATGCTCGTCCGCCGCGGCGATGACTTCGGAATCCTTTTTCGAGCCACCGGGCTGGATGACGGCGCGTATGCCGTACTCCGCTGCTACGTCGAGCCCATCACGGAATGGGAAAAATGCATCGGAGGCCATAACAGAGCCGCTGACCTCGAGCTGCTCGTCAGCGGCTTTCATTGCGGCAATGCGGGTTGAATAGACGCGACTCATTTGGCCGGCACCGACCCCGATCGTCATGCGTTGCTTCGCAAAGATGATCGCATTCGATTTCACGAACTTGCACACGCGCCAGGCAAACTGCAGATCAACGAGCTCCGCTGCCGTGGGCTTGCGGCGCGTCACGACCTGCAGATCGGACTCGGCAACGGCGCCCGTATCGCGCGTTTGCACGAGCAGGCCACCCGTCACGCTGCGGTACTCCAACTCGCCGCTCGGCGAGCGGCTCAGGTCGCCCAGCTCCAACACTCTCACATTCGGCTTACTGGCCAGCACGCGTGCGGCTTCCGCTGAGACAGAGGGAGCCGCCAGCACCTCCACGAATTGCCGGTCAATGATCGCGGAGGCAGTCGTCGCATCGAGCTCGCGATTGAAAGCAATGATGCCGCCAAAGGCGGAGGTGGGATCGGTGCGATACGCGCGGTCATACGCTTCGAGTGCCGTTGCGGCGACGGAAACACCGCAGGGATTCGCGTGCTTCACGATCACGCACGCCATCTCCCCGAATTGGCGGACGCATTCAATCGCGGTATCCGCATCCGCTATGTTGTTGAACGAGAGGTCCTTTCCCTGCAACACCTTGGCGGCGCTGATACTCGCGCCGCGTGGCGCGGGATCTCGATAAAAGGCCGCCTGCTGGTGCGGATTTTCCCCATAGCGCAGGTCCTGCGCCTTGTCGAACACCAGCGGGAGAGTGTCTGGGAATCGCTGCGCTGGCACGTTGTGGATTGCACCAAGATAGCTTGCGACCATCGTGTCGTAACGCGCCGTGTGCGCGAACGCCTTCGCCGCCCACCGTGACCGCGTCGCGAGCGCGGTGCCACCCTGCGCTTCCAACTCGTCGAGAACTGTCTGGTAATCGACCGGATCGACGACGACCGCGACGGCTTCGTGGTTCTTGGCCGCCGCGCGCAGCATCGCGGGCCCGCCAATGTCAATATTCTCGATGGCTTCCGGATAGCAGCACCCCGGCCGGGCCACGGTCTGGGCGAATGGATAAAGATTCACCACGAGCAGATCAATGGGCTCGATCTCGTGCAGGGCCATGACCGCTTCGTCAACTCCGCGGCGGCCCAGCAGTCCTCCATGGATCTTCGGGTGCAGCGTTTTCACGCGGCCGCCCATGATCTCGGGAAAGCCTGTGTAGGCCGACACTTCGCGCGCGGTAACGGCACTCTCGGCGAGCAGCTTCGCCGTGCCGCCGGTCGAAAGTATCTCGATGTTGCGTTTTGCCAGCGCGCGCGCAAGCTCCACGATGCCCGTTTTATCGGATACGGAAAGAAGCGCGCGGCGAACGGGCAACAACATGGGACGAAAGGAGTGCCGGGCGCTAGGCGCTTCCGGACAGGCCCAGTTCCTTCAACTTCTTGCGTAAGGTCCCGCGGTTGATTCCCAGAATGCCCGCGGCGCGGCTTTGGTTGCCCTCCGCATAGTCCAGCACGACGCGGAACAACGGCTCTTCGACTTCGCGCAGCACCAGATCGTACAGATGCGACGGCCTGTGACCATTCAGGCTGGTGAAGTAGTCGCTCAATGCGCGTTCAGCGTGATTGCGCAGAGGCAATTCTCTGGCGCTCAACCGGGCACTGGAGTCCCCCCGGGCTCGACTCTTCTTTTTTGCTGTCATGTAAGGTCCCCACAAAAACCAATCGACTCGTCAGCTGGCAAGCGTGCCAGCCGGGGCCTGCAGGCCCCTGTCCACCCAGTCCTCCAGGTGGTCGTGCGCGAGCGCAAACTGCGCGGAGGTCGTCGAAGCGGCCATCAGACTGCGGCGTATCTGCGCCGAATCTGCCAGCAACTGTTCGCAATACCAGCCAAGATGTTTGCGCGCGATCCGGACTCCGCTGTCCTCGCCGTAGAAGGCGTACAGGGAGCCGAGATGTCCGAGAATAATATCACGCACCTCTGCGCGCGATAGCGCCGGAGCTTCATTTCCTGCTTCGATGTACGTGTTGACAGATCGGAATATCCATGGCGCGCCATGACTCGCGCGGCCCAGCATTACTCCGTCAGCGCCCGTGAAATCAAGCACCTCGCGCGCCTTTTGTGGTGACTCAATGTCACCATTGGCGAATATCGGAATGCCAACGATTGATTTTATAGCGCGGATCGTCTCGTATTCGGCTTCGCCTTCATAAAAGTCCGCACGCGTGCGGCCGTGAACTGCGAGTGCCTTGATGCCACTGGCCTCGGCGATACGCGCGATCTGCACGCCGTTACGATTGTTACGATCCCATCCAGTGCGGATCTTTAGCGTGACCGGCACGCGCACTGCGTTCACGACCGTCTCGAGAATTCGTGCAACGAGCGGCTCGTCCTTCAGTAGCGCGGAGCCGCACAGCTTGCCGCAGACTTTTTTTGCGGGACATCCCATATTCAGGTCGATGATCTGCGCGCCGAGATCCACGTTGAGCCTGGCGGCTTCCGCCAGTGCTTGACTGTCCGAGCCTGCGAGCTGCACTACGCGCGGTTCGGGCTCGCCTTCATGACTCATGCGCAGGCGTGATTTAGGCGTGTTCCACAGCCGCGTGTCGGAGGTCAGCATTTCGGATGCGGCCAGTCCCGCTCCGAGCTTGCGACAGAGAATGCGAAAGGGCCGGTCTGTTACTCCTGCCATTGGCGCAAGAACAACAGCCGACGGCAAAACGTATTCTCCGATCTGCATGATTTGACGGCTTCAGCGTGCGGCGTCGTTCGCGCAGGAGATTCCGCCGCCTGGAGCAGGCAGGCACGCGTCGATCTCGAATCCGACTGCGTTTGAGCCAGGGTCCACGAACGTCATTTCCGCATCAATACGCTGTCCTGCGGACAAAAGCGAGGAACGAGGTATCGCGCGCGGCAAATAGGACTGTGGAGATACATCCTGCGAGGCAATACGATTTCCGAAACGATCTTGAAGCGTGACACGAAGTAGTGGCAAGGGCTGTGCCTGGCGCGCACCATTCTTAACGCTTGCGCGCACGGTGATCTGGCCGGGAGCATCGGCGGCTGTGGAAGCACCCAGTTGGCGCACTTCATAAGCGGTGAGATCCCAACGCGGCACCAGCGGTATGCCGAGCACCGCATATATCGATGTCAGCGGGCCATTGAGCGTCGCGTTGGCGGCCAGGTCGTGCCTGTAGTGGTGTACCACTTGAATCGTTAGCACCAGAAGCAACAGCACACTGCCGGCGGTCCACATACCTGCGAAGAAGGATGTTGGTGGCTCCGGCCGCGCGTCGTCGCGGCCTCGGCCGAACTCGGATAAGGCCGCGCGCCTTTTAGGCGCGAGAGCTGCGCGAATGGCTTGCGTTGTCTGCAACGCCGCCTGCGAGGTGTCGGATTTCAACGTATCCGGTTTCAGCTTCGAGTCGGCTGCTCGCGCCTTCGCGCGCTCCGCGAGGCGCATAGGCACAGGTGCTTGCGGCGGCTGCTCCATCGGCGGCTGCAGCAGCATGGGTTGTTTCGCGGGCGGTGTTGATTTTGGTGGCGCGGGGGCCGCCGCCTTGGCAGAGGGTGCCGGGCTCGCAGTTGCGGATGGCGGCGCGGGGGCGGGCTTCGGCTCTGAAAATGCGCTGAAGGTGCGGGTGGGTTGCGGCGGTGTTGGATTCAGGCGCTCCAGGCGGTTGCTGGTGAGCTGATTCATAGTGGCGAGCAGATCGGGATCGATCTCTACATCCACCTGCGTCTCGGTAGGGTCTAGGGCATCCTCATCAAATGGCTCACCCGCAGGCGCCTCGCGCTCGTCAGTGCGCGCGAGCGGCTCTTCGGCGCGAGTCGTGTCTTGGGCTTCGAGACGGATCGCCTTGAACGTCCCGGTGGCGGCCGTGAACTGGGGGCTGGGGGGTTGCTCTACGAAGACCTTGTTGAGGTCGGTCGCATCAGGGTTGAATTCGAGATCTTCCTCTGGAATCGAGTCGTCGTCGTAGCGCTTCGGTTCCGAGGGCGGCGGTGCCGGCGGCGCTTTGCGCACCGCTGATGCGGACAGGTCGTCGATCCGCGTCCTTCCGGTGGGTGACGAATCCGGTGCACGCGTGCGGAACGTGCCTGACGCTTGCGGCGCAGGCGGAGCCGATTTCGAGGCGCCAGTTTGAGCTGCACGGGCATCCGATCCCGCGGACTCTTGCGATGGCTGCGACTGGGCGGCGGCCGCTGCTGCGGCGGCGGCCTGCCGGTCTTCTGAGAGACGTGCGAGGGCGTTGAATACGTTCGAACATCGTCCGCAGCGGACGTAGCCCTGCGCGACGCGCAAATCTGCGGCGGTCACGACGAGCGTCAGTGCGCACTTCGGGCAGACTGTAAACATCTTTTACCGGCGCCAGGCGCCACTACTCGCATGAGTGTTCCGCTTCCCCGCCAGACCGACCCAACCCTCCCGAACTTCGAAGGGATGTATATCAAACCACGCACTGTAAGCCTGTGTCACGTCGGCAGCCTCGTGTTCCAGCAGTCCCGCAAGGACGATCGAGCCACCGCCGCGCACGAGTCTTCCAAAGGTCGAGGCCAGCTCGCAGAGCGGGCCCGACAGAATGTTCGCGACCAGAACATCCACCCCCTGCGGTAGTGCAGCGGCCGCTTCGTATAAGAAAACACGGGCCTGCATGTCGTTTGCTTCGGCATTCTGGCGCGTAGCCGTGAGTGCCTGCGGGTCGATATCGAAGCAATGCGCTTCGCCTGCCCCCAACCTCACAGCCGCAATGGCCAGCACTCCCGATCCGCAGCCAAAATCGATGACGCGCGCCTCGTCAACAATATGGCGGTCCAGCCACTCGAGGCACAATGCCGTGGTCGGATGAGTCCCCGTTCCGAACGCCAATCCCGGGTCCATCCGAACGACGACCGCACCCGCTTCCCCCACTTCCTCGTGGTGCGGGCAGATCCACAATCGCTGTCCAAAGCGCATAGCGTGGAAATCGCGCAGCCACTCGCGCTCCCAAACACGGTCTTCGATACGCTCTGCTTGCACGCTGCTCGCGGGAACATCCAGAGCCTCGCCCAGCGCGCTAGCGATCTGCAATGGGTCGCGATCTTCGGCAAACAACGCCCGCAAGCGGGTGGTTGGCCAAAGCCGGAACTCACCTGGCAGCGGCTCTAGTACCGGATCATCGTGGGCATCGACGAAGGTCACCGATGCCGCGCCGAGATTGAAACAGCTTTCTTCGGCCCGGTTCGGATCCAGGGGACCCAGGTCGAACGACAGCTGCCAGAAGCCCATTGTGTGCGTGCGTCTTCTATCGCAGCCCCAGCCGCCGCTCGAGGTAGTGAATGTCCGTGCCTCCCTTCTGGAATGCCGCGTGGTTGAAGATTTCCTGGTGCAGCGCCACGTTGGTCTTGATGCCCTCGATGACCATTTCCGCCAGCGCATTCTTCATCCGCGCGATCGCGGCTTCGCGGCTCTCTCCGTAGGCGATGATCTTGCCCACGAGCGAGTCGTAGTTGGGTGGAACGTTGTATCCCGAATAGATGTGACTATCCACCCGCACACCCGGTCCGCCCGGAGCGTGCCAGAGCCGGATCGGTCCGGGAGACGGCATGAATGTCTTGGCGTCCTCGGCGTTGATGCGGCACTCGATCGCGTGACCCCGGATCTGCACATCGCTCTGAACGTACGGCAGGCGCTCGCCCGCGGCAATCAGCAACTGCGCCTTGACGAGGTCGATGCCGGTGATCAGCTCGGTGACCGGATGTTCCACCTGGATGCGCGTGTTCATCTCGATGAAGTAGAACTCGCCATCCTCGAAGAGAAACTCCAGCGTGCCGGCACTTCTATAACCGACAGCCTTGCACGCCTCCACACAGCGGTCACCCATGATCCGCCGCTGGCGCGCAGTGATCCCGGGAGCCGGGGCTTCTTCGATGACTTTTTGGTGGCGGCGCTGCATGGAGCAGTCGCGCTCGCCCAGATGAATCACGTTGCCGTGTCCATCCGCGAGCACCTGGAACTCGATGTGACGCGGCCGTTCCAGGAATTTCTCCATGTAGACCTGATCGTTGCCGAATGCCGCGCGTGCTTCGGCCTTCGTGATGCCAATGGCATTCAACAACGAGGCTTCGCTGTGCACTACGCGCATGCCCCGGCCGCCGCCACCGCCCGATGCTTTGATGATGACCGGATAGCCGATGTCGCGCGCGACCCGCAGATTCTCGTCCGGATCTTCGCCGAGTGGCCCGTCGGAGCCGGGCACGCAGGGCACGCCGTGCGACTTCATGACACGGATCGCGGAAACCTTGTCCCCCATGGTGCGGATGGTTTCAGCCTTCGGTCCGATGAATACGAAGCCGCTCTTTTCCACCCGCTCGGCGAAATCGGCGTTCTCGGACAGAAAGCCGTAACCGGGATGGATGGCGACGGAGTCGGTTACCTCCGCGGCGCTGATGATCGCCGGCATGTTGAGATAACTTCCGGATGAGGGCGGCGGCCCGATGCACACCGACTCATCAGCCAACAATACGTGCTTCAGGCTGTAGTCCGCCGTTGAATGCACGGCGACTGTTTTGATGCCCAGCTCGCGGCAGGCGCGCAGAATTCGCAGTGCGATCTCGCCACGGTTGGCGATGACGACCTTCTCCAGCATGGCCACGAGCTATTCGACTACGAACAAGGGCTGACCGAATTCAACAGGGTCGCCGTTGCGCGCCATGATGGAGGTGACCCGCCCGGCCTTGTCGGACTCGATCTGATTCATCATTTTCATTGCTTCAATAATGCACAGAACCTGTCCGACCTTGATCTCGTCGCCGATCTCAATGAACGGCTTCGCACCGGGCGAGGGTGCGCCGTAGAACGTCCCGACCATCGGTGCAGTGATGACGTGCTCGTTGGCTTTTGCCTTGGCGATGGCTGCTTCAGCCGCGGTGGGCACTGCGGCCTTGGGCGGTGCAGCCAAGGGAGCCGCGAGCGGCAGGGCGGCCATCTGGGGTATCTGATGAGCTGCGGCCGTTCCGGTCGGCATGCGGCTGATGCGCAATGCTTCCTCGCCTTCCTTGATTTCGATCTCGGCAATGCCGGATTCCTCCAGCAGCTCGATCAGTTTCTTGATCTTTCGGATGTCCATGCTCGGGAATGTCCCCTGTGCAAATTTCCAGTGTCGAGGGTTGTCGGGCGGCTAAGGTCAGGATGGCTTGGCGAGGTGGCGCACCGCCGCGCGCACCGCCAGCTCGTAACCGAACGCACCCAGGCCGGTGATGACACCGGCCGCTATGTCGGAGAAATAAGAATGATGGCGAAATGGCTCGCGCGCGTGGGTGTTCGAGAGGTGCACTTCCACGAAGGGCAAGCGCACGGCGAGCAGCGCGTCCCGCAGGGCGACGCTGGTATGGCTGAACGCGGCTGGGTTGAATATCAGAAAGCCGATGCCGGCGGCGGCGGCGCCGTGGATCTTGCCGATGAGCTCGGCTTCCGAGTTGCTCTGAAACGCGATGAGCTCGTGGCCGGCCTCGCGGGCCAGTTCCGCGGCGCGCTTTTCGATCGACTCGAGCGTGTCCGCTCCGTAGACCCCGGGCTCACGACTGCCGAGCAGGTTCAAATTCGGTCCGTTTAAGAGAAGCACTCGCGCCATTGCAGAAAGACCACCAGCAGACCGGTTCTTACCGGCGCGCCTCGCGCCGCTACGCCTCGCCGGTCGCGTCTTTGCGATCGGCAGGAAACTTGCGCGTCAGCGCATGAAAAGGTGGCGAATGTAACCTAAATGTACGGGATTGGGCTACTTAATGTAGCTATTTGCGAAGAACCGCCGAGGGTGCGTTCACCGCGGCTTGCGGTGCTTCTTCTGCTTCTTCCCGCTGCGCCCGCTTTGCGGCAAGTGCGGCCACTGCGTCGGCGATGTCCTTCCTGGCGGCAGCCAGCTCGGTGCGGCCTTGGTCAATGGCCCTCACCTCATCGAGGATAAAATGGGCTTCATCCGCGTGCAGCTCGCCGATCTTGAGCGTCACGATGCGGCCCTGGCGGTCGGCAAAAACAGTGAACGGGAAAACCGTATCCATGCCAAATGCGGCAATCGCGTCCAGTCCATCCTGTTCGCCCACCAGTACAGGATAATCGATGCCCATCTCACGTGCGTACTTCTGCACGGCTTCACGGAAGTCTACGGCGATGCCGACGATTTCGAGTCCATCCCGCGCGCGTTCATGCCGCAAGACCTTCAGTAGCGGGATCTCGCGGCGGCAGGGGGCGCACCAGGTAGCCCAGAAGTTGAACATCACGGGCCGTCCTTTCCATTCCGAGAGCGCATGCTTCACTCCGTCCCCATCAGCCAGGGAGACGTTTGGGACATCCGTTGGAATGAGGCGCGACGAGCGAGTGTCGCCCGTGTTCTCTTGCTGGGTTTGTTCCGCAACAGCGGCCGGCGGCGGCGTTGGGGCCGTATCAACGACGCCTTGAGTGCGCGCGACCCGGGCCAAGTGCGCGGCAAAGAATCCCGCCGCGCCTCCCAAACAGACTACCGCGATGGCTAATGGGACACGAAGGCCATCTCTCACGGTGCGCCAGGAACGCCGCTGGAGGCGCTCAGATTAGGGCTGAACGCGCGGCGGGCCAGCGAGGCGAACTCAGCCGCTTTCATGTAGCCCACCACCCGGAAGTTGCGCCTTTCTTCGCCATCGGGCCCGTAGAACGCGATGGTCGGAGGACCGAAGATCCCGAAATGCTGCAGCAGCTCCTGATCCACCGTGTCGTTCTTCGTGACATCTGCGTGCAGAAGCACCGCGTTGGAAAGGGCGGCCTGTACGGTCTTATCGCTGAACGTGTAGCGCTCCATCTCTTTGCAGGACGTACACCAGTCGGCATAGAAATCGAGCATGACAGGACGGCCTGCGGCGGTCGCTGCAGCCACGCGCTTGTTCAGATCGTCCAGGGATTTGATGGTGTCAAAGGCCAGAGCGGACTGTTTTGTTTCGGTTGTAGTGCCGCTGCCACCGTTGCTTGCTCGCAAGGTACTCAGTGGTTGCAGCGGATCGCTGCTGCCGGCGGCTACACCTATAAGAAGGATGATGCCGTACACGAGCGCCAGCAGTCCGGCCGCGCGCACGGCCGCCGGCGCGGAACCGCCATCACGAGCCTTGAGCGCAAATACCCAGAAACCGGCGATGACCGCGAGCGCGGACCACAACAGCATTCCGACAGTCGGCGATATCAACTGCTGCAGGAAATAGATGGCAACGCCGAGAAACAGTACGCCGAAAAGCGCCTTTACCGTGTCCATCCACGGACCGACCTTCGGTAAGAGCGATCCGGCCGAGGCTCCAACGATGAGCAGGGGTACACCCATTCCCAGCCCGGTGGCATAAAGCGCGGCGGCTCCCCGGGCGACCTTTCCGGTTTGGCTTATCACTGACAAGGCGGCGATCAGTGCAGGTGCGACACATGCAGTGACGACGAGGGCTGACAGTGCACCCATGACGAAGCAGCCGACGTAGCTCCCGGACTTCTGCCGGTTGCTGACATCCGTCAGGCGGGTTTGCAATGCGCTGGGCATCTGCAGCGTATAAGTCCCGAACATGGCGAATGCCAACGCCACGAACAGACCGACGAAAAGCATGATGATCCAGGGTTGTTGGAAGAACGCCTGCGGCGCTTGCTTGAAGGCGAGCACGAAAGCGGCGCCGGCGGCGGCGTAGGTCAGGGCCATACCCTGTACGTAAGTGAATGCGAGCGAGAATCCACGCCCGGCGGTCACCTTTTCGCCTTGGCCGACGATGATGCCCGACAGGATCGGGATCATGGGCAGCACGCAGGGTGTCAGCGATAGCAGCAACCCGATGCCGAAGAAGGTCGCGAGTACGGCGACGATGTTGCCGTCGCGGATGAGGGTGGCGAGCTGGTCCTGCTCGGAGATGAATGCGGCGGCGTTGGCGGTAGTGGCGCCGACTGCGGAGGCGGCGAGCCCCGACGACGAAGCGCTGCCGGCGGGGGTGGCCGACGATTGTGATCCTGCCGCGCCGCCGCCGGTGCCAGGCAGTACGACGCTGACTGTCTTTGTGATCGGCGGATAACACAGACCTGCGGTCGCGCAGCCCTGGTAGGTCACCTTGAGAGGCACCGTGAGCTGACCTCCACCCGAGCGGGCGACTGATATAGAACCCACGATGTCGTGGTGATAGACCTCCTGCTTGCCGAAGTAGTCATCTATCTTCGTTTCGCCGGTGGGTAGCGCGAGCTCCCCGAGCTTCGCCGAGTCGCCTTCGCTCGAGGCTTTTATGCGCGTGCGGTACAGGTAGTAGCCGTCAGTGATACCCCAGATGAGCCGGATCTTGTCCGGGCCGTCTGCCAGTGCACTAAAACGGAACGCCTGATCGGGAGGCAGGAAATCCGGCTCGTTCGAGGAAAGTCCCTTACCCGCGCTGAGGGCGGTCTCGATGCCGGTCGCGGCCTTACCGCTGGCGGGTCCGGCCAGCGCAGGTCCCGCCATTAGTAGAAACACGGTCAGAAACAAGGGCATGCGGTGGTGGACGAGTGTCATCGGGGGCGTGCTCATGGATGCGATTCTGGTAGGTGGCTGCCGGCATCGCCAGCGGTTTGACCTCACAACACAGAAAAAACTTCGTACCGCGCTTGAATTTAAAGCGACGAGCACTATTATTAGCAGCCACCGGGGGCGAGTGCTAACAGACTCCTGGGTTGCAATTTTTCCAATTAATTTAGCAGCTTACAAAGGAGCGACATCCATGAAGATACGTCCTCTTCATGACCGCGTCATCGTGAAGCGCCTGGAGGAGGAACGCACCTCTCCGGGCGGCATCGTCATTCCCGATACCGCGGCCGAAAAGCCAGTGCAGGGAAAGATCGTAGCGGTCGGCAAAGGCAAGATTCTCGAAGACGGCCAGGTCCGTCCCCTCGACGTCAAGATCGGCGACAAGATCCTCTTCGGCAAGTACAGCGGCACTGAAGTTCGCGTGGAAGGCGAAGAGCTGGTCGTGATGCGCGAAGAAGACGTCATGGCCGTGATTGAATCCAAGTAATTGAAGGATCACGACAATGGCAGCAAAAGAAGTCCGATTCAGCGACGACGCACGCCAGCGTATGTTCAAAGGCGTGAATGTCCTCGCTAATGCCGTCAAGGCAACACTAGGTCCGAAAGGCCGCAACGCGGTGCTCGAGAAGAGCTTCGGCGCCCCCACTATCACGAAAGATGGTGTCTCGGTCGCGAAGGAAATCGAGCTGAAGGACAAGTTCGAGAACATGGGCGCGCAGATGGTGAAGGAAGTCGCTTCCAACACATCTGACGAGGCTGGCGACGGTACGACTACCGCCACCGTGCTCGCGCAGGCGATCATCCGCGAAGGCCTGAAGGCAGTCGCTTCCGGCCGGAACCCGATGGACGTCAAGCGGGGTATCGATAAGGCCGTGACGAGTGCCGTCGAGGAGCTGAAGAAGCTCTCGAAGCCGTGCAAGGACTCGAAGGCCATCGCGCAGGTCGGTACGATCTCCGCGAACTCCGATGAGTCGATCGGCAAGACCATCGCCGATGCGATGGAGAAGGTCGGCAAGGAAGGCGTGATCACCGTTGAGGAAGGTTCCGGTCTCGATAACGAGCTGGAAGTGGTCGAGGGCATGCAGTTCGACCGCGGCTACCTGTCGCCGTACTTCATCAACAATGCACAGAATCAGACGGCCGAGCTCGAAAAGCCGCTGATCCTGCTGGCAGACAAGAAGATCTCCAACATCCGCGAAATGCTCCCGCTCCTCGAGGGCGTGGCGAAGGCCGGCCGTCCGTTGCTGGTCATTGCGGAAGATGTCGAGGGCGAAGCGCTCGCGACTCTCGTCGTGAACAACATCCGCGGCATCCTCAAGGTGTCGGCGGTGAAGGCGCCGGGCTTCGGTGACCGCCGCAAAGCCATGTTGCAGGACATCGCTGTCCTCACGGGCGGCACGGTGATCTCGGACGAAGTGGGCCTGTCGCTCGAGAAGGCGACGCTCAACGACCTGGGTGATGCGAAGAAGATTGTGGTCGAGAAAGAAAACACCACGATCATCGACGGCGCCGGAAAGGCGTCGGACATCAAGGCACGTATCGAGTCGATCCGTCAGCAGGCCGAAGAGGCCACTTCGGACTACGACAAGGAGAAGCTGCAGGAGCGCGTTGCCAAGCTCTCCGGTGGTGTTGCCGTGATCAAGGTTGGCGCTGCCACCGAGATCGAAATGAAGGAAAAGAAGGCTCGCGTCGAAGACGCTCTGCACGCAACCCGTGCGGCGGTCGAAGAAGGCGTGGTGCCGGGCGGCGGTGTTGCGCTGATCCGTGCGCAGAAGAGTCTGGACAAGCTCGAAGGCTCGAATGAGGACCAGCAGGTTGGCATTCGCATCCTGTCGCGTTCCATCGAAGAGCCGCTGCGTCAGATCGTGGACAACGCTGGCGACGACCCGGCCGTGATCCTCAACCGCGTGAAGGAAGGTAAAGGCTCCTTCGGCTACAACGCGGCCACGGGAGAGTTCGGTGACATGCTCGAAGCGGGCATCCTGGACCCGACCAAGGTCACGCGCCTTGCGTTGCAGAACGCGGCTTCCGTTGCCGGTCTGTTGCTGACGACAGAGGTGATGATTGCCGAGGCTCCGAAGGACGAGGAGCACAGCCATGGCGGCATGCCGCCGGGCGGCATGGGCGGAATGGACATGTAATCCCCCCTCTAAAGGGATATCGAATCTGTAACACAACATCGATAAGATACTCAGGACGGTTAAGGGTTGCTGCCGCGCCCCCTAAGTGCGGCGCAACCCCGAAAGACGCGGAACAAGACCCCCTATTCCGCGCATTATTGAAACCCCGCTTCGGCGGGGTTTTTTTTGCCCCGATTTTGTTGCTCGAAAATGCCTGCGGCACTTTCGATCCTGCGGCATTAGCCGTGGGCCAGGGACCGGTGGTTGCGCGCGGTACGTAATGGCGCTCAGGCAGGGTGCCGCCCCGCGGCCGATTCCGCGACCGGCGCAGGAGTGGGGCAACCTTAACGTTCGTTAATCTGCCGTTAATCTTCGCGGGCGCGTTCCCGCAGCCACATGTTGGCGGACGGCGACACACCAACACCGTCACGCGGCGCGATCCAACTTAAATCCAACTTTGTCGGTGTTGGGAGACGCTTTTCGCGTCCCTGTCAACCCCCGATAGGGCTTACCGTTGGCTGCACGGGAAACCCTCGTTCGGAGATCAATACCATGTTCGGATCGAAGACAATGCGTGGCTGCCTGGCGGGCCTCGCCAGCTGCGCCGTGCTGCTGTTGGCAGGCTGCGGTGGCGGTATGAGCAGCGGAATGGGAAACACCACCGGCGCGTCGGCCTGCAGCGGCTCCATGAGCTGCGGCGCCTCCATGGTCACGATGACCGACGCCAAGGGCGACTTTCTCAGCTATACAGTCAACCTGACATCCTTACAGCTGCAAACCGCGGCGGGAGCGTCGGTTGAAACGATGCCGGCAGTGACGAAGGTCGACTTCGCGCAGCTCGTAGATCTCACCGAGGTCATCAGCGCGGGGCAGATACCCGCGGCGGAATATGTCAGCGCGACACTGACCCTGGATTATGCCGGCGCGAATATCACGGCCGATGATGGCACCGGAGCCGCGGTTGCACTGAAGCCCGTTGACGCCAACGGCACGGCGCTGATGGGTCCTGTGACAGTGTCCATCAAGCTGGATAACACCAATCATCTGCGGATTTCTCCCGGGCGCACCGGCCGTCTGGCGTTCGACTTCAACCTCGCAGCATCCAACACCGTGGACCTGACGGCTGCGACGGTTGCCGTGTCACCCACATTGGTGGCGAGCGTCGTGCCCTCCGACACCAAGCGGATTCGGGTGCGCGGCGCGCTTGCCAGCGCCAGCACCACTGCCAATGATTTTGTGTTGAATGTGCAGCCGTTCCACGACCAGTCCAAGGCGACTGGCCAGGTGACTGTGGGCGTAGCCGCCACGACGACCTACCAGGTCAACGGTATGGCGTATGTTGGAGCCGCTGGTCTTGCGGCAGTCGCCGCGCTGCCCGCGGACACCATGGTGGCGGCCTTCGGTACGTTGCAGAAGGACACTCAGACCTTCACGGCTGCGGCAGTGTTGGCCGGTACCAGCTTCGAGAATCCCTCCAAGGACCTGGTCTCGGGTACGGTCATCGCCCGCACTGGTAACACTCTGACACTTCGCCGCGCCACGGTCTGGTGGCATAGCGGCGGCGACTTCGAGTCCGAGCACCACGATGTGACAGTGACTGTAGCGGACGCCACTGCGGTCACCGAAGAGGGTGCGATGGGTGCCTTCACGATCGCCGACATCTCGGTGGGTCAGCACATCGATGCTTTTGGCATGGCGAGCACTGGCAATGGTGATAACAAGACGCTCGATGCCACCGCTGGCGCGGTGAGACTCGAAATGACTCCGGCCTGGGGCGTCGTAACCAGCCTGGCAGCCGGCAGCGTGACCGTGAAGCTGCAGTCGCTCGACGGTCTGCCGGTGAGTGCATTCAACTTCGCGGGCACCGGAACGAGCACCGCAACGGATGCGAATGCCACAGCCTATGTCATCAACACGGGTACGCTCAGTCAGACGGGGCTCGCAATGAATGCGCCGGCTCGCGTGATGGGCTTTGTGACACCTTTTGGCAAGGCGCCGCCGAATTTCACCGCGCAGACGCTCGTCAATTTCTCCGGCGTGCCGCAGGCTCTGCTGATTGATTGGACTCAGAAGGGATCGGCGACCGCGTTCACGGGGCTCACGGCTACCAGCACCTCGTTGCAACTCGATCTGGCGGGCGTCGGCAAGCTGCACCTCATCCAGACTGGACCTGCGCAGCTCGACCTGACAACACTCGCCACGCCGCCCACGATTGCGCCGGACATGGCCGCGACGAACGAGATCTTCGCGATCGCTCACCGTGGCAAATACAAGGTCGAGAACTTCAATACGTTCACGGCCTTCGTGGCAGCGCTGGCGGCTGACCTGCCCCCGGGCGCAACGGTCGCCGATCTCGCGGCGACTGGACAATATGACAGCGCGGCAAACACATTCACGGCGAACCGGATTGCGGTGCTGATCAACGATTGAGCGGGCATGATATGTTCTGCCGCTGTGCTTGAGCATTCGTGTCGCCCCGTATCACGCGGGGCGACACGAAGCGGGAGAGTGTCATGCCAACTATTGTTAAACCGATCTGCATCACGGCGCTGGTACTTGCGCTGGCCGCGTGTTCCAAACTCGGAATGGGCCAGGATGAAATGGCCTGGGCGCGCGAGGCGCTCGATCGCAATGATCGTCTGCAGGTAGTAGCGTCCGACCCGCAGGCGAAGACCTTCACAGTGCGCATGAAGGATTCGGGCCAACTGGTTGTGATCCCGATTGATCAAGTTGTTGCTGGACCCGGCGGCGTCGCCGGAGCGCCTGCCAAGCAGGTGGCCACAGCACCGCCCACCGAGGCGCCTGCCGAGCCGCCAACGCCGCAGTCAGCGGCTCCGGAGCCCACCGCCCCGCCCGCCAGCACGCCGACATCGGCTCCTGCCCCGGCCCCTGGGACCGGTAGCTCTACCGTGGCTGCGGCTGGAGAGCCTGCGCGTTCCGGCCCCCACCAGTCGGCGGGAGAGTCCGCCGGTGCCGATGAAGCCGCTACGCCTGCGGAAGTCAGCGGCCCGCATGCCGAATCGGCAGCCAATGCGAAGGCCGGCCGTGTGTTGGCATCCGGACCCGGTTACACGATCAAGGCGAGCGGCTCAAAGGCGGGTCCATCGCGCCCGTCGCCGGCAACTGCAGCGCAAGGCACACTTGAGCGTCTGCACGATCCCATCATTTGTCAGGGCTCGCGCCTTTTACATATTGACAATCGCAACCTGGAATTCGATGGTGATGCCATCACCGCCGAGAATGGCTGTGAAATTCACATCACGAACACGCATATCAGCGCGAAGGGGATAGGGGTTCTAGCCCGTGCGGCGAATGTCCACATCAAGAACAGCGAGATCTACGGCGCCTCGGGTGCCGTCGATGCATCTGATGGAGCACAGGTGTATGCCGAGTCGTCCCGCTTCAAGGGCTTGACCCGGCGTCTGGAGAGTTCCGCATTTCACGATCTGGGTGGCAATGTCTGGAACTGACGGGGGACGCCCTCGCAGCTGTTGAGTCGGCGCCTGCGGCGATTCGCGAGTCGCTGCCGCTGGTATTTGCCGCGAGTGACTTTGTCGCGCAGTCCTGTGCGCGCGACGAGCGGCTGCTGGCCGACCTGATCTCCCAACACGATCTGCAGCGAAGGCTCTCGGCTTCTGATATCGCTGCGCGGGCTCCAAAGTTCGACAGTGGTACAGCAGTTACCGAGGCGCAGCTGCTCATGGAGCTGCGCAAGTGGCGTCGCCGCGAGATGGTCCGGATCGCATGGCGCGATCTGGCCGGATGGTCTCACCTCGAAGAGACACTCGCCGACCTGACGTTCTTTGCTGATACAGCCATCCGTGCAGCGTGCGAGTTCGCGCGTCGTCCACTTGTAGTGCGGTACGGAGAACCCTGTTCAGAAGGCGGGGGTATACAACCGCTGGTCGTCGTTGCAATGGGCAAGCTCGGGGGTGGCGAGCTCAATTTCTCATCGGATGTTGACCTGGTGCTGCTCTTTCCCGAACACGGTGAAACGAATGGTCCCAGACCCATTGCGAACGAGGAGTTCTTCACTCGTCTGGGGCAGGGACTCGTTCGGATGTTGGAAACGCCGACACAGGACGGGATCGTTTTGCGTGTGGATATGCGGCTGCGACCTTTCGGTGACAGCGGCCCGCTCGTCGCCAGCTTCGCATCATTTGAAGATTATTTGCCCCGGCATGGCCGTGATTGGGAGCGCTATGCGTACGTCAAGGCACGGGCAGTCACGGCACCGGAACGATACGAAGAAATCAATGCATCTGCCGTACGGCCGTTCGTCTATCGACGGTATCTGGACTTCGGTGTATTCGAAAGTCTGAGGGAGATGAAGGGGCTGATTGCGCGCGAGGTCGAGCGGCGTGAGCTTGCAGATCACGTGAAACTCGGGCCGGGCGGCATTCGCGAGATCGAGTTTATCGTTCAGGCCTTCCAACTCATCCGCGGCGGCCGGGATAGACGTCTGCAGACGGCCTCGTTGTTGAAAGCGCTGGAGACTCTCGGCGAGACACGCTTGCTGCCGCCGAACATAGTGGCCGAGCTCCGCGCCGCTTATGTCTATCTTCGCCGGTTGGAAAACCGCCTGCAGATGCTCTCGGACGCCCAGGTTCACCAGCTTCCGGAAGATGCGATTTCCAGGGGTCGGATCGCAGCTGCCATGAGCGCTCCAGACTGGGCTGGCCTGGTGCGGGAGTTGGATCAACATCGGACGCGTGTGAGCAGTCACTTCCGTTTCGTAGTATTTGGCGGCGGCGATGCGGATCGGAGTGCCGTCAGGATCGACCTCGGGCGCTTCTGGGATTCGCAGGCGGAAACGGCCGCGCTGGTGGAGTCGTTGTCGCGCGCGGGTTTTGCCGAGGCGCAGGAGGCGTCGCGCATCCTGCTCGAGTTGCGAGCGTCTGCGCTCGTTCGAAAGCTCGATGAAGCGGGCCGGAAGCGGTTGCAGAGTCTCCTGCCCTCGCTGCTCGCGGACATTGCGGCCGCGCCGCTTGGCGGGGCGAGTGGTGCGCAGCTCACGGTGCTGCGCCGGATTCTCAGCATCATCGAGGCCATCGGGCAGCGTTCAGCGTATTTCGCGCTGTTGCAGGAGAGTTCCGTGGCGCGGGCACGCCTGGTTGAGTTATGCGGGCACGGCGATTTTCTGGCCCAACAGATTGCGTCCTACCCTCTCTTGCTGGACGAGCTGATTGACGAACGCCTGCTCTCGGATGTGCCCGGACGGGCGCAGCTGGCTGGGGAGCTCGCGTTACGCACGCAGCTCGTGCACGACGAGGATCCCGAGCACCAGGTCGAAGCGCTGCGGCACTTTCAACGGGCCGCGATTTTCCGGGTGGGGGTTGCGGACCTCACGGGCCGCCTGCCTGTGATGCATGTGAGCGATCGATTGACGGACATTGCCGAGTTGATCGTGGAGCGCGCGATGCAACTGGCGTGGCAGCAGATTACGGCGCAGTTCGGCGTGCCGATGTGCTGTGAGGGCCCGGAACGCCGCGCGGTCAGGGTTGCGGCCGCGGGGTACGGCAAGCTGGGTGGCATGGAGCTGGGATATTCCTCGGACCTGGACTTGGTGTTTTTGCACGATTCGCGAGGCGAGCGGCAGGAGACCGAGGCGGCTGGCGCTGACGCGGTCCGGCCCATAGACAACCAGGTGTTTTTCGTGCGGCTGGCGCAGCGGATTGTGCATTTGCTGACGATGCATTCCGTAGCTGGGCGGCTGTACGAGGTTGACGTTCGGCTGCGGCCCAGTGGCAAGGGAGGGATGCTGGTGACCAGTATCCGCGCGTTCGCGGAGTATCAGCGGATGGAGGCGTGGACTTGGGAGCATCAGGCGCTGCTGCATGCCCGGTCGGTCGCTGGCGCACCTGAGTTGCGGGCCGAGTTCGAGAAGGTGCGCCTCGACGTGCTCTGCAATCACGTCCGCCGGGACAGCCTGCGGGCGGAAGTGCGGACTATGCGCGAGCGCATGCGCAAGGAGCTGTCACGGGCCAAGGAGGGGCAATTCGATATCAAGCAGGATGCGGGCGGGGTCGCCGATATCGAGTTCCTGGCGCAATACTGGGCGCTGCGCTGGGCCAAGGAGTATCCGCCGGTGGTGATGTTCTCGGACACGATCCGCCAGCTCGAATCGGTCGCCTCGGCCGATCTTGTGCCCCAGGTCACCGTTGACCTGCTGATCATTGCCTACCAGGCGTACCGGGTCCGCACCCACCACCTTTCGCTCATGAATGAGGCACCTATAGTACCCGCGACTGAATTCGTCACCGAGCGGGCCGCCGTCACCCGGATCTGGAATCGGGCCATGGCGGACGAACCCGCCGGGCCCCCGGCAAGTTGAGCATCTTCCATTGGAGCTGGGACACTTGCCGGTCTTGGCGAGCTCAATTTGCCGGGGTGGTTCTACCGTATAATCCGCGCTCACCTTGTTGCCGAAAGATCACTCATGGCCGCGACGACTAAGCCGCTGATCCAGCCGAATGCCCAGAACCAGTACGACGTCACGGAAGAGGATCTGCCGCTGTCCTGCCCGATGCCGCAGATGTATCTGTGGAATTCCCATCCCCGCGTGTATCTGCCCATCCAGCAGACGGGATGGGCGAAGTGCCCCTATTGCGGCGCGGAGTACACGCTGAAGTCCTGACGCACCTACGAAGTAGCTGGCAAAAGTCGCGCCTTTTGCCGGCGGCAACGCAGCTGCTGTGCTGAAAAAGCGCCGCAGGCGACTTTTTCCCATGAACTAGGGGGCGGAGTACACGCTGAAGTCCTGACGCACCTACGAAGTAGCTGGCAAAAGTCGCGCCTTTTGCCGGCGGCAACGGAGCTGCTGTCTGAAAAGGCGCCGGCGACTTTTTCCCATGAACTAGGGGCGGCCGACGCGATAGGGCTTGTACGACTTCTCCTCGACGATTCTCGAGCCAAGCGCAAGATTCACGCGCTTTTTGATGGCTGCGCGCTCGTCGTTGTACATGTAGACAGCGCGAGCCAGCTCGATGAAGTCGCGGTCGAACGTCTGCTGGGCTTCTTTTTCGCGGATCCGGTCCTCGATATCCCATAGGCGCTCGTTGACATCGTGCAGCGCGCGCTCGTCAGCGGAAATGTTGCCCGCCGCGCACCCGCTGTCGCGCCAGGTTTTCTCCAGCAGCCCGAGTTCGAGCCGGACATTGCCGACCTTGGCCGGATCGGTGATCCGTGCGGATTTGATTCGCAGGATGGTCATCTTGTCCAGCAGTTCGCCGGGCGATACGGGGACGAGCACGTCGTTCATGGCTCTATCGTAACAACTCGTCGATCTTTGCGGTGACTTGCGGGACGCTGATGAGGTCCATCACGCCGGGCTCCTCGATTTTGCGCGTCCAGGGCAACCCGCCCGGGGTTTTGCCGCAGAACCGGACGGCAGCCTGAGCGTAGGCATCCACACACCATTGCCTCGACAGGTATGGGCCGCTGCGCGCCGGGTTCGTAGCTGCGTAAAGCCCGATCACAGGTGTGCCCACCATGGTGGCCATGTGAACCGGCCCCGAGTCCGGCGCAAGCAGCACCGTTGCGCGGCTCAGCAGAGCCAGCAGTTGGGGGAGGGTGTCTTTTCCAACTTGATTGATGACCTTGGTATTTGGATCCAGCCGACTCTCGATCGCGATACCGGTTTCGCGTTCCAGCCGCGTCGGCCCTCCCACCAGGATCACGCGCATGCCGTGCACCCGGAAAGCGTAGTCTGCTACGGCCGCATACTTTTCAGCCGGCCAGTTGCGAAGTGTGTGACTCGAGCACGGGCTGATGACGAGTGTGGCCTGAGAGTCGGGAATTAGTATTTGGGCGTACTCGAGTGCGTCGGGAGGCGGCCGCATATCCCACCGCAGAATGCGCTCCCGTATGCCAAGAGCGGCAACGAAGCCAAAGAAGCTGTCGAGCACATGCTGCCGGGTATGTGGGGCGACCTGTGCATTGGTAAACAGCCACTGCAGCTCCCGCGCGCGTGCACGGTCAAAGCCTATTTTGATGGGGGCCGATACCTGATACGCCATCACGCTGGCGCGAATCGCGAGCTGCATGTGAAGCAGTACGTCGAACTGTCGCCCGCGCAGCTGTTCGCGCAAATTGCGCAACCCAGACAGCCCGGCGCGCTTATCGACGGTGATAAGCTCGACGCCTTCGATGAGTTTCATGAGGCGGGCTTCGGTCTTCCCGATGATCCAGGTCAGCTGTGTGGCAGGCCATACATGCTGTAACGTACGGATGACGGGCACGATGTGGCACGTATCGCCGATTGCCGACAGTCTCAGGATGCAAATGCTTCGAGGCGGTTCGGCCAGAGGTAACATTGTGATCAGGAGGTTAGGAGTGAACGGAATTGACTACACGGCGCCTTGGCGCCGCTACGTCTCGCCAGTTTGCGGTCCTACGCAAACCGGCTCGGAAGTTGCGCGCAGCGCATGAAAAACGGCCGGTGGGCGCTCGGTTCTGAGGTAAAGCATAGCGCCTTGCCCGGCGGCGCGATGCTATATGACGGCTCCCGCGTGGGCAATTTGGGCGCCGCGTGGTTCGATCCGCAGCATTGGGCGGCGCGCGGCGAGATCGAAGGCACTGCGCGCGGCAGGGGCGCGGCGCACTACATCAAGACTGAGGGCAGAAAGTTCGTGCTGCGGCATTACCGGCGCGGCGGCGTTGTGGCGCGCTTTTCAAGCGACCGCTACTTCTGGCACGGCCCCGAGGAAACGCGGCCGTTTGCGGAATGGCAGCTCACTTACCGCTTGCATCGTGCCGGGTTACCCGTGCCCGCGCCGCTTGCGGCGCGTTATCAACACACGGGCATGACCTACACCGGTGACATCATCACCGAGCGCCTCAACACGGTCGGTACGCTTGCCGAATGCCTCGCCACCGGCGCGCTTTCCATCCTTACGTGGATCTCCATCGGTCGCTGCATACGGCGCTTCCATGACCTGGGTGTGTGTCATGCGGATCTCAACGCACATAACCTGCTTCTGAACGAGGACGCGAAGGTCTACATGATCGATTTCGATCAATGCCAACTGCGTAAGGCGGGGCTCTGGCGGGACGGTAACCTCGTGCGGCTGCGCCGCTCGCTCGAGAAGGTTACCTACAGCCTGCCGCGCGATCGTTTCGGCGAAGCTGACTGGCATGGACTGCTGGATGGTTATCGACAGACCTCCGGGGATCAACCCCTGGCACCTGGAAGCTGAAGGCGCTGGCCCTCGCAAGCGTGCGCTACCTGTACATACTTGCGGTTTACCTGGCGGCGCCTCTCATCAGTCTGGTGATGCTGTGGCGTGGATTTGGCGATCGCAGCTACTGGTCGAATTTCGGGGAGCGGTTTGGATTCGGTGAGCGGTTGCCGCCGGGCAGCGTCTGGATCCATGCTGTGTCGGTGGGCGAGGTGCAGGCCTCGGCCGCTCTCGTGACGACCTTGCGCGAACGCTACCCCGGTATTCCAGTTGTAGTCACGACTCTGACGCCTACAGGTGCCACCCGCGCGAAGAGCTTGTTCAAAGATCTCGCGCAGGTGCGTTACATACCGTTTGATTTGCCGGGCGCCGTGCGGCGGTTTTTCAACCGGGTGCAGCCTCGCGCAGCGGTAATCTTCGAGACCGAGCTTTGGCCGAACCTGTATCACCAGTGCGGCCGGCGCCGCATTCCGCTCGTGTTGGCCAGCGCGCGCATTTCTTCCCGTTCGGTGAGCCGCTACCGGCGATTGGGCTCGTTATTCCGGGACGCGCTGTCCCGCGGGGTCGTCGTCGCCGCGCAGGGTGAGGGGGACGCGGATCGATTCAAATCGCTGGGCGCCGATCCTGATCGCACGCATGTGACGGGCAACATCAAGTTTGATTTCAGTGTGCCGCACGACATCGGCGAGCGGGGCCGGCGGTTGCGTGAGTTTTATGCGCCAGCACGTCCCATGTGGGTTGCCGGTAGTACGCATGGCGGTGAGGAGGAAATCATCCTCGAGGCGCAGCGCATCGTCCGCGGCGCTCATCCGCGCGCGCTGCTGGTGCTCGCGCCCCGCCATCCACCGAGATTCGACGAAGTAGCTTATTGGCTGCAGCGGGCTGGGATCCGGTTCGCCCGGCGGTCGCAGCGGCTCGGTGAGAAGGCGGGAGCCGCCGCGGGTTTCGCTGAGGTGTTGCTGGTGGACACATTGGGTGAGTTGCTCGACTTCTACGCGGCGGCGGACGTGGCATTCGTAGGCGGCAGCCTGGTGCCCATCGGTGGCCACAATCTTCTGGAGCCCGCCGCGCTCGGGCTGCCGATTTTGACGGGACCGCATACGGCCAACAGTGCGGACATCGCGAACTTGCTCATTGCCCGTGGGGCTGCGGAGGTTGTGCACAACGCCGCCGAGTTGGGTGACCGGGTGGCTACGTTGCTGTCAGATCCCGACGAACGCGAGCGCATTGGGGCGCTTGGGCGGGACTCGGTGGATAGCAATCGGGGCGCATTGGGGAAGTTGCTGGGGTTGATCGAGCCGCTGCTGCGCGGGTGACTAGCGCTTCGGCGGGTTGGGTGTGGGTGGCTGCGGCGCCTGTTGGGGGGGTGTTTGTTGCGGTTGTGACTGCGGCTGTTCCATAACTTGCGGTTCGGCCGGGGGCTGGATTGGTTGGGCGGGTACGGTGGGGGCCGAGACGGCGAGCCACTTGTTTACTTCTGCGACGTCGGTCTGGGACAGGTTGCCTGCCGCGAGACGCAGTTGGATGACGCTGACGATGTAGTCGTAGCGGCTAACCGCGTAGTCGGTTTGCGCCTGTACGAGGATGCGGCGTGAGGTGAGGACATCGACGGCGGTGCGAGTTCCAACTTCGTAGCCGGCTTCCGTCGCTTTCAATGCGGTCTGACTGGATTCGAGCGCTTGCCGTAGGGCCTGCACCCGTGCAATACCGCTGATCACGCCTAAATAAGCGTCGCGGGCTTGCCGCTCCGTTGCCCGGGATGTCTGGACGACCTGCTCCTTGGCCGCAATCCACAGATACTGGCTTTGCCGAACCCTCGACTGTGTCAGTCCACCGCTGAACAGCGGGATGCTGAGCTGCAGCGTGTATTGGCGGTCGTTGGTTGCAGTGTCCAGACTGACAGGACTACTGGGAGGAAAGCTCTCGGTGGCACCGACCATCGTGCGAGACTTGCTGGCGATGACATCCAGCGTCGGCAGGTGACCACCGAAGGCGATCCTCACGTTCTCACGAGCAATGTCGGCAGCCAGGCGGCTCGACAGCAGGGACACGTTCTGGTCGAGCGACACCGTGACCCACTCGTTCTCGTTCGCAGGCTGCGGAGTGTTCAGTGGCATGTCATCGCCGGGCTTGTTCAGGACATCGTACTTCTGGCCCGTGATCTCGCTGAGCTGGTCGCCGGCGGTCGCCAGGGTGCGTTTGGCCGCGATGACGGCTGCGGCGGCCGTATCGCGAGCCGCCTTCGCTTCCTGAACGTCGGTGATCGCGATGAGACCGACTTCGAAGCGTTTGTTGGCCTGATCGAGCTGGCGGGAAATCGCTTCCAGGGAAGCCTGGTTCGCCTCCAGGCCGTCCAAGGCCGCGAGCACGTTGAAGTACGCCTGGGCGACACGAAGGATCAGGTTCTGCTGCGCGGCCCGATAACTGGCCTCCGCCTGTACCACCTGGATGTCGGCCTGTTTCACGGCCATCCAATTCGACCAGGAAAACAGGTTTTCCCGCAGATTCAGGCTCCAGCCCTTGGAAATCGAGCTATTGGTGAAGGGGGTAATGACGGGGTATGGGACGCCCGTAGCCGGATCGAACGCGACGTTCCCCTCAGTTCCGTCCACCTTATCCTGGGTCCTCGAGAGCGCCCCATTGATCTGCGGCAGCAGGGCTGCCCAGGCCTGTGGCCGGGCTTCACGCGAAGCCAGCCGGTTGGCATTCGCCTGGCGTATCTGCGGGTCGCTTTTGAGGGCGTCGTCGTAGACGCCCACCAGGTCCCTGGCGGTGGCTGCGCTCGTCAGGGCGAGCGCGACAAAAAGACTGGCCAACGGGCGATTCATGGCATTCCCTTTCAGCATGGACACGGAAGGAGGCGATTCCCCGCCTTAGAACGTGAACTCCGGCGGCCGTCGTGCGTTGATGAGAGGGTCCACGACCGTTTCGAACAGGCTCTCCGAGGTCCACGCATCCTCGGCTGTGCGGCGGACCAGCCGCGCAGTCATGACCGGCGCCTCACCTACGATGATGAACAGCCGGCCGCCGATCTCCAGTTGGCGCTGGAATCGTTCATCCTCGGTGGGCACGGAGCCGGTGACCGCGATGGCGCCGTAGCGCTTGCGGGCGTCGGCGGGGGTTGCCAGGGCGTCCCCCGTCGCGATACGCGTGTTACCGATGCTGAGGGTCGCAAGGTTGCTCTTAGCGAGCTCTGCGAGCTCGGGGAAAACTTCGATGGATTCCACATGGGCACTGACCGCTGCCAGACACGCCGTCAGGAATCCGGATCCGGCACCAATCTCGAGCACGCGCTCGGTGCCTGTGAGTTCCAGCGCCTGCAGAAGCCGCCCCGCAACACTCGGGCGCAGCATGTGTTGGCCTTTCGGCAACGGCACCTCGAGGTCCGCGTATGCCACGTAGCGCTGCTGGGTCGGCACGAAATGGTCGCGCGGAATTTTGCGAAATATTCCGAGCACGCGCTCATCGAGCACGTCCCACGCGCGAACCTGCTGCTCGATCATCTGTTCGCGGGCGTCGGCGACCGAGCGGTCAGCGAGGGAATCCCCAGCGGGGGCGGTCAGCATTCGGGGCACTCCAATTGGACTTAATGCGCGTCAGTGAAAGCGCTGGAGACGTTAAGGGTTTTCACCCGTTCTGCCAAGCAGCGTTGCGACGAGCCACGCCCCCAGGCGCGATGAGGCGAGCCTGTCCGTGGGCCAAGGCCCAAATGCCGCTTGTGGGCCACGCCAAATGGTGATTGTGGGATATATAGTGAAATCCGGCTGGGGCGAACTCTGGCTTCCTATATGCTGCGGAAGTAAGTTTCCCCCGGCATGAGAACCAATGAAAATGATCCGGGGGAACCCTCCGCGAGGCATTGCCAACTGAGGCACTGAGAATAGTAGATGTCCATCGTCGGGCTTTTGTGCCTTCTGTTCGCGCTCGTTGCGAGTCTTCTGCTCGTGCTTTATTGGGTGCAGAGGCGCGAAATCCGCAGCGTCGAGCAGTTGTCGCAGCAGGTGCAGCGCATAGCCATCGGCGGGCGTCTGGATGGCCGTGTCGATCTGCAGAGCGACCAACCTGAGATTTCCGCGCTTACGACAGCTGTCAATCACCTGCTGACACGCGTGTCAGCCTCCAACGAGCGCGAGAGCAGCCGCGCGACACCGAAACTGTTTGCGGAGCTCGGCGACCGTATTCACGAAGCGGTGCTCGTGCACCGCGATGTCATTCTGTACGCCAACCGGCAGTTTGCGACCTTTGTCGGTGTTGATAGGGTGGAGCTCGTCGGGCGCAAGCTCGGGGACCTGGTCCCGCCGGAATACTCCGAGTTGGTGAATGAAAACATCCGGCGCCGTTTCGCGGGTGAGCCGGCCGCGGAGCGCTACGAGATCGAGATGGTCGGACTGCAGGGGCAGGTGAGCCGTCTCGAGATTACGACGGCGCTCGTCGACTATGAGGGCGCGCCTGCGCTCCTCGTCACCGGTGTTGAGATTATCCCCACGCAGACCGTTCAGACGCTGCGCCTGAACGGCGAGCCGGAATCCCCCGGGGCTGCGTCCATGCACACGCTGGCCCTGGATTCGCTTGCCGAGGCAATTATTGCGACGGATCCCAATGGACTCATCACGTACATCAATCCTGCGGCGGAGCGCCTGACGGGCAGCCTGGCCGGAGCCGCTATCGGCAGGACGCTCGAAGACATCGTTGGATTCGTGGACGAGACGGACCGGCGCCTGCTCTCAGATCCGGTGCGTCAGGCACTCACGAGCGGCGCACCCGTAAACCTGAGCCGCCGGGCGCTATTGTTGTCGCGCGCGAATGGCAGCGAACGCTCGATCGAGTTGTCGGCTTCGCCTATCCGTAACGACGTCAAGGAATTGATCGGGGCGGTCGTGCTGCTGCACGACGTGACGGAATTGCGCGGCCTGGCGCGCCAGATGTCCTATCAGGCAACGCACGATGCGCTCACGGGCCTCGTCAATCGGCGCGAATTCGAGGGCCGGCTGGAAGAGGCGACCGAGAGCGGCCATCGCGGTGACGGTCAGCACGTGTTGTGTTACCTCGATCTCGACCGGTTCAAGGTCGTCAATGACACGAGTGGACATCTTGCGGGCGACAGCATGTTGCGCGAAGTTGCGAAGGTGCTTCGCGATGCCGTGCGCGACAGCGATACGGTTGCGCGTCTTGGCGGTGACGAGTTTGGGATGCTGCTGATCGGTTGTCCCCTGGAGAAAGCGCGGCAGATCGCGGATGACGTGTGCCGGGCCGTGGGCGACTACCGGTTTGTGTGGAAGGACAAAATATTCAACATCGGGGTATCCATCGGCCTGGTCGAGATCTCGCGTGAGAGCGGCTCGCTCGAGGAGTTGTTTGCGGCCGCCGATTCAGCGTGCTACGTCGCGAAGAAACAGGGGTCGGGCCGCGTTGCTGTGTACTCAGCACGTGATGAGGCTCTGGCGCGCCACACTGGTGAGATACAGTGGCTGCAGAAGTTACAGAACGCGCTGAAGGAGAATCGCTTTCAGCTCTATCATCAGCCCATCGTGCCCGCGTACGGACAGAATGGTGGCGGGCCGGCGATGGAGGTATTCGTGCGGTTGCAGGACGAGGCGGGTCACGAGGTGCCGCCTTCTGAGTTTGTGCGGGCTGCGGAACGATATAGGTTGATGAGCCTCGTTGACCGATGGGTAGTGCAGACGACGCTTGCGGCGTTGGGACGCGGTGCGATACCCATTCCCGCCAACCGCAGCGTTGCCATCAATGTCTCAGGTCAGACGCTGGGAGATGTCCAGTTCCTGGAGTTCGTGGTCGAGTGTTTGGACAGCACCGGTGTCACGCCTTCACAGGTGTGTTTCGAAATTACAGAAACGGCTGTCGTAGCTAACCTCGATCACGCGCGCCGGTTCGTGGGCGTGCTGCATGGCATGGGCTGTCAGTTCGCACTGGATGATTTTGGCTCGGGAGTGGGCTCGTTCTCGAACCTGAAGAATCTGCCCATGGACTATCTGAAGATTGATGGCTCGTTCATGCGCAACCTCGCGCGGGACTCGGTGAACCAGGCAATGGTCACGGCAATGATCAAGCTTGCCCGAACGCTCAACTTCAAAGTGATCGCGGAGCAGGTCGAGGACGAAGCGGGCCTCGAGGCGGCGCGCCGGATGGGCGTGGACTACATCCAGGGTTACGCGGTGGGCAGGCCGCAGCTGCTCCTGCTGGCGGCGTAACTCTTCTCGCTGTCTGGCGTCGCGTTGAGGGCCGTGGTAAGAAAGGCCCCCGTCCCCTAACACCTACAACGACTAACGGACGTGCTCTATGCAACTTGCACGACTGTGGCGTGAGCATCTGGCGGCTGGCTGTCCTACCGAGCTTACCGGGGTGGAAATCGCGGGTAGTGACGCGCGCGCTCTGGATGCGGAAATTACAGCCTGCGCCAGTGCACTGATCTGTCGGAAGATGACGGTGGACAGCCGCATGGAGCGGCGTTTGACCGAGATCAGAACAGCTTTGACAGACAAGCTGGCCCATTACGGTCAGGAGGACACCGCGGAAGCGGTCCCTGCGGCTTATTACGCGCGCTTGAATGAGCTCGTGGGTGCCGTGCTGGTGGAGTCGCAGTCGGGGCGTGCCTAGGCTGCTATCGACCACGGTGAGGTCCGGGCGGAACCAAAGACTGGTTAGATACTGTGGCGTGCTTCACCGCCGGCCGCCTGGCCTTGGGCAAGGATGTGACTTAATCCGGCCGAATCGGTGCGGAGTGGGGCCGCGTGACTGCCCTAGCCAAAGGTCGGGGTTATTTCTTGCTACATGCGTGACTTCAATAGGTTGGTGCCTGGAGTCTGCGTAGGAGAGGGCCGGAGACAATGGAAGACATGCCTCATGCCGAGGTTCCGCTGAAGGTGCTCGTCGTCGATGACCAGGCTGATTCAGCGGACGCTGTCGCGTTCATGCTTTCGCTGATGGGACATGACGTGCATACAGCCTATGGGCCTCGGGAGGCCCTCGAGCTGTTCAGGGAGCTTCAGCCTAGTGTGGTCTTCATGGACATCAGTATGCCGGAGCTGAGTGGGCTGGAGGCTGCGGCGCGGATACGGTCGCTGCCTGAGGGGACGTCTACTACGATCATTGCCTTGACGGGGTTGGGGCATGAGCAGGATCGGCGGCGGTCTCGGGAGGCCAGCATTGACCATCATCTGGTTAAGCCTGCCTCGCCTGCTGTGCTGCATCGGCTTTTGAGTGCCATTCACCCGGAGCCTCGAGCCTCAGAAGTCGGAACCTGAATCCGCAAACTTCTCCATGGGCCGCCGCCGCTAGGGCGGACGGCGGCCGTGGGAACCTAGAGTACCGAGACTAGTAGCAGGGCTACTATGTTGATGATTTTGATGAGGGGATTGATGGCGGGGCCGGCGGTGTCTTTGTAGGGGTCGCCTACGGTGTCGCCGGTTACGGCGGCTTTGTGGGCGTCTGAGCCTTTGCCGCCGAAGTTGCCTTCTTCGATGTATTTCTTGGCGTTGTCCCACGCGCCACCGCCTGTGGTCATGGAGATGGCCACGAAGAGGCCGGTAACTATGGTGCCGATGAGCAGGCCGCCTAGGGCTCTGATGCCGGCGTCTCCTCCCATCAGGAATTTCATCGCGTACACCAGGACGATGGGGACGAGGATGGGGAGGAGGGAGGGGACCAGCATTTCGCGGATGGCTGCCTTCGTGAGCATGTCAACGGCGCGGGAGTAGTCCGGTTTGGCGGTGCCTTCCATGATGCCTTTGATCTCGCGGAACTGGCGGCGCACTTCCACCACGACCGAGCCGGCGGCGCGGCCGACGGCTTCCATGGCCATGGCGCCGAAGAGGTATGGGACCAATCCGCCGATGAACAGGCCGATGACGACGGCCGGGTCGAACAGCGAGAACGTCTCGTGCGGGTATTTTCCCGATGCGGCGAGGTTGTGTGTGTAGTCGGCAAACAGCACGAGCGCCGCGAGGCCGGCGGAGCCGATTGCATAGCCCTTCGTGACGGCTTTGGTGGTATTGCCGACTGCATCCAGAGGGTCTGTTATGTCGCGGACCGATTTCGGCAGGCCGGCCATTTCCGCGATACCGCCCGCGTTGTCGGTGATCGGGCCGTAGGCGTCCAGGGCGACGATCATGCCGGTCATCGACAGCATCGCGGTCGCGGCGATGGCAATGCCGTACAGGCCCATGTTGGGTTCGTAGGCTTCGCCGAGCTGGAAAGACCCCCAGATTGCAAAGCACACCGCGATCACCGGTAGGGCGGTGGACTTCATCGATACACCAAGCCCGGCGATGATGTTGGTGGCATGACCTGTCTGGGAAGCGGACGCCACGCGTTGTACCGGGCTGTATTCGGTGGCGGTGTAGTACTCGGTGATCATGATGAGCGCTGCCGTCAGCGCGAGGCCGACCAGGGCGCAGCCGTAGAGGGCGTTGGCCTTGCCGGCCATCAGCTGGTGGGTGATGAAGTAGAAGGCGATCGCCGAGACGATGCCGGACACGATCACGCCTTTGTACAGCGCGTTCATGATCTTTCCGCCTTCTTTGGCCGAGACGAAGAACGTGCCGATGATGGAGGCGACGATGGAAGCTGCGCCGAGCGCCAACGGGTAGATCAATGCGTTGAACTTAGTGGCTTCATCACCGGAGAACAGCAATCCTCCGAGCAACATGGTGGCGACGAGCGTTACGGCGTAGGTCTCGAAGAGGTCGGCGGCCATTCCTGCGCAGTCGCCGACGTTGTCACCGACGTTGTCCGCGATGACTGCGGGATTGCGAGGGTCGTCCTCGGGAATTCCCGCTTCGACCTTACCTACGAGGTCTGCACCGACATCGGCACCCTTCGTGAAGATACCGCCGCCGAGTCGCGCGAAGATCGAAATGAGGGATCCACCAAACGCCAGCCCGATCAGAGCGTGAAGTGCGCCGTCGGAACCGATGGATGGGCGGAGGATGGCGAAGTAGCCTGCTACGCCTATCAGGCCGAGGCCGACTACGAGCATGCCGGTGATTGCGCCGCCTCGGAATGCGACGGTGAGCGCTGCGTTCAGGCCGCGTGTTGCTGCTTCCGCCGTGCGGACGTTCGCACGTACGGAGATGTTCATGCCGATGTAACCTGTAAGCCCGGAAAGGATGGCGCCTACTGCGAAACCGCCGGCTGTTGCCCATCCAATCGCCAGGCCGAGGGCGATGAAGAGCACGACACCGACGATAAAGATCGTGGTGTATTGCCGGTTCAGGTATGCCTTTGCGCCGGCCTGAATGGCCGCCGCGATTTCCTGCATTCGGGCGTTACCCGCGGGTAGACGCAGGATGGACATCATCGAGAACACGCCGTAAATAACGGCTAGCACACCAGAAGCAATCGCAACCCACAGCCAAGAAGCAGCATCCATCAGGCTTCCTCCCCCAAGTCAACGGTGTAAGTTCGGTTAGCGACCGCGAGCGGTGTTTTTGACAGCTCGTTCGACCGCCAAAAATTTTTGGCAGCTGTACGACTGCCAAAAAAGGTCGGGCATAGTAACACGGCCCGCCGGGACGGGTTCGGCGGGGGGCGGCCCCTTAGATCTTGAACTCCGTTTTGAGCTTGCGTCGCACAGGCACTCCTTTGATGCGGACATAGTCCGGCAGGCCATCCTTGAACGGTGGATAAGCTTCGCCGCCGATGAGGGGTTCCAGGTAGCGCCGGCAGGCATCGGTGATTCCGAAGCCGTCCGGGGTAATGTAGTCGGGCGGCAGTTTCTTTTCCTTGTTGGCTACCTCGGCCAGGGGGACATGGCCAATGGTCCATTTGTACGGCTTCGAGGATTTGCGAACGATCGTAGGCATCACGGCGTTCACGCCCTTTACCGCGAGGTCTACGGCTGCCTTGCCGACGGCGTAGGCCTGGTCTACGTCCACCTTCGATGAAATATGCCGTGCGGCGCGCTGGAGGTAGTCGGCTACAGCCCAGTGGTACTTATAACCGTGCGCCTCGCGCACCATGTTGGCGACGAGCGGTCCGACGCCACCCAGTTGTGTGTGGCCGAACGCATCGGTGGTGCCGGCATCAGCGAGGAATTTGCCGTCGGCGGTGGCCGAACCTTCGGAGACGACGATCACGCAGTAGCCGTAATCGGTGACGCACTGCTTTACCTTGGCGAGGAACTTCTCTTTCTCGAAGGGGACTTCGGGGAAGAGAATGATGTGCGGCGGCTCATTCGGCTTGCGTCCTGCCAGTCCACCGGCCGCGGCTATCCAGCCTGCGTGGCGGCCCATTACTTCGAGGACGAAAACCTTGGTGGATGTTCGCGCCATCGAGGCGACGTCGAGCCCGGCTTCGCGCGTCGACACGGCAATGTATTTGGCCACCGAGGCGAAGCCGGGACAGCAGTCGGTATGGGGCAGATCGTTGTCGACGGTTTTCGGTACACCGACACAGGTGATGGGGTAGCCGAGGGCTTCGCCGATCTGGGACACCTTGAGGGCGGTGTCCATGGAGTCGTTGCCGCCGTTGTAGAAGAAATAACCGATGTCGTGTGCGCGGAAGACCTCGATGAGGCGCTCGTATTCGGCGCGGTTCTGATCCAGGCCTTTGAGCTTGAAGCGGGCGGAGCCGAATGCGCCGGCGGGGGTGTACCTGAGTCCTTTGAGTACTGCGGGACTTTCGCGGTAGACGTCGATGAGGTCTTCGGTCAGGGCTCCTATGATGCCGTGCCGCCCGGCGTACAGCCGGCCGATCTGGCGGGGATATTTCCTGGCGGTGTCGATGACGCCGGCCGCGGAGGCGTTGATGACGGCGGAAACGCCTCCTGATTGGGCATAGAACGCGTTCTTCAGAGCGGGTTTTTTTGTGGCCATGTTGAAAGCTTGCCGGTGTGGAATTGCAAGAATAACGCGCAACCGGTGGCTTTTGGGGTGCGTTTGACCTCGAGGGAAACGGCCGGTAACGTGGCGGGCCTTTCGCGGGTCACGAACCGGTCAATAAGTACATCATGCGCATCGTTCTGTTGGGGGCGCCCGGATCGGGCAAAGGGACGCAATCGCAGCGCCTGGTGGCGCAGCAGGGCATTCCACAGATCTCCACCGGGGATCTGTTGCGCGCTGCCGTGGCCAAGGGCACACCGTTGGGGCTGAAAGCCAAGGAGGCGATGGAGCAGGGCAAGCTCGTGGAGGATGGGATTGTGCTCGGCATGATCCGCGAGCGGCTCGCGGAGGCAGATGTCGAGAACGGTTTCATCCTTGATGGTTTCCCGCGCAACCTTGCGCAGGCTCATGCGCTCGATTCGTTGTTGAGCGAGTTGGGTCAGCCGCTGGATGCGGTTGTGCAGATGGATGTGGATTACGGCGAGCTGATGCGGCGCATCTCGGGTCGTCGGACGTGCGCCGATTGTGGGCGTGTGTTCAATGCATTCAGCACGCCTGCGGGCGAGCTCGAGAATGAAAAGTGCCCGAAGACTGGCGCGGCGCACAGGTGGGTGCAGCGGCCGGATGACACCGAGGAGACGGTTGCTCACCGGCTCAAGGTGTACGAAGAGAAGACTAAGCCGCTCATCGACTTCTATCGCGACAAGGGATTGCTGCAGTCCATCAACGCCGAGGGTGATGTTGATCTGGTGACTGAGCGGTTGGAAAGGGCGCTGCGGGCGGCGACCTCCAAGGCTCCGGCTAAGAAGCGCCTGGCTGGCAAACAGGCGGCTGGCAAGCGGGCGGCGCGGAAGAAGGCGGTTGGTAAGAAGCGCGCTGCGGGTGCGAAGAAGGTTGCGAGGCGGCGTGTGGCTGCGGCTCGCACTGGCGGTGGCGTTCGCAAGGCGAAGGTTGGCGGCAAGTCCAAGCGGGCTGCTGTGCGTCGGGCACCGGTCAAGAAGGCTGCGAAGAAGGCGGCTAAGCGGGTGGGACGGCGGTCGGTGGCGAAGCGCGCGGTTGCTGGGAAGACGGAGGCGCGGCGGGCGCGGCGTTAGGTTTGGCCCTGCGCGGGCCGAGCCGGCATTCGGTAGCTGCTGCGCGTTAGATCGAGGCGGGGGACCGAGGCGCGCGTTAGGTCAAAGGTGGGTTAGTCGCCCTGTAACTCGTTGACGTTGACGGGCGCGTCGTATTGCATGTCCGCTGCGTTGGGTAAGGCGCTGGAGTGTTGGTCAGATGGGTTGGCGCGCGGAGCTACCCGCGGCAGGATCACTGTGAACGTTGATCCCTGATTCGGTCCCGCGCTGGTTGCGGTGACCGTTCCGCCATGCAGCTCGACCAGGCGTTTGGCGAGCGCCAGGCCTAATCCCAGTCCGGAGAAGCGCTGCCCGGGTGAGGTGTCGGCGCGCCAGAAGCGATCGAACACAAAGGGCAGCATGTCGCTTGCGATACCCGTGCCGGTGTCAGTGACGGCGATTTCGCAGTCGGGGCCTTCAGAGCGCAATGTCACGAGCGCAAGCCCGCCGCGCGGTGTGAATTTGATGGCATTGCTCACGAGATGCCAGATCACCTGCTGCAGGCGATGCGGGTCGCCGAAGACCAGGCAGTCGGGCTTAAAGAATTCTTTGCGAAGTTGCACGCCCTTGGCCTTGGCCACGGGCTGCAGTATGTCCAGTGCGGCCTCGACGATCTCGCAGAGGTCGGTCTCTTCGGGGTCGACGCGGATCTTGCCGCTCGTGACGGCGCTCAGGTCCAGCAGGTCGTCCACCAGATGGGCGAGGTGGCGTGCGTTGCGGGAGATGGTCTGGCCAGCAGACTGCGTCTCGTTCGCATCGAGGCGTCCGAGCTCCATCAACCGTGACCAGCCGAGAATGGAGTTGAGGGGTGGGCGCAGCTCGTGGCCGAGGGCCTCGAGGAATTCGTCCTTCAATCTGCCGGCGCGCTCGGCCTCGATGCGCGCGGTGCGCTCGAATTCGAGCAGGGCCCGCAGCTCATCGAGGGACTCGTTCATAGGAAGAGCAGCACCGGTGGGAACATAAGTTTTCTGACGCACTTTACCATTCATTGGTTCACAACGCGGCTAGCAAGCGCTCGCCGACAACATTGCGGCGCCAGCCTCGGAGCAATCCGACGTCGCGGCGGCCGTCAGCGAGCAGCTCGAGGTCACGCCGAGTCGCCAACACTTCGGGGCTGAGGCTGAGCTCCGCTGCAATTTCTTGATTCAGCGCGCCAAGTTTCTTCACCAGGGCAGCCTTTGCGGGATCGGGGCGCCCGCGTGTGTTGATCGGTGGCGCCGGGTGGGGAATCTGCGCTGACCGAATACATTCAAGCAGTTCGGCGCCGCAGTGCTTGAGGACGCCGGGGGGAAACTCGGGAATCGCGGCAAGTGCCTCCACGGAGCGAGGCACCAGGATGACGATGTCACGAAGCGCTGCGTCATCCAGAATCCATCCCCTGGGACGGTTTCGCTCAATAGCGCGGCGCTCGCGCCATGCTCCGAGCGATTGCGCGAGCCGCTCGCGCGCGGGATCCAGCGAACGCAGGCCCTTGATTCGTAGCCAGGCGTCCTCGGGTTGCGGCGTGATGTTGCGCGCGTCCTCTAGTTCATGGAGCTCCTCAGTGAGCCATGTCAGACGTCCGCTACGCTCGAGCTGCTCCTCGAGAACGGCTTTCAGCGGCAGAAGATAGCGAACGTCGTCCAGCGCGTACTCGATCTGCTCTGGTGAGAGCGGGCGGCGCGACCAGTCGGTGCGCGTGTGCGATTTCGCAAGTTCTTTTCCAAGAAGCCGGCGCACCAGTTCGCCATAGCCAATCTGTGCGGGTAATCCTGTTAGAGCAGCGGCGATCTGTGTATCAAATACAGGCCGTACGAGCCCCGCGATCGGAAACAGTACCTCGACGTCCTGCCGCGACGCATGCATGACCTTTGTAATACCCGGCGCGGTAAGGGCGCGTGCCAGGGGTGTGAGATCCGGAAGGGCGATAGGATCAACGCACATGGCGTCGCTTCGCGACGACAACTGCAGGAGGCATAGTTCGGCGCGATACGTGCGCTCGCGTAGAAACTCGGTATCGAGGCCTATGTTCTCGCACGATTCGAGCTTCGTGACGAGATCAGCTAGGTCGGGAGATGTCGTGACTATGGTTTGCAACGGCTTAGAAAATTACGTGGGCTCATTGGGGGCTGATCTATTGGCTGTACAATCTGCAGATGCACATTATGCGAGTCCAACGCCGGTATAAAAAGCCATGAAAGAGCTCATCCGGCTCTTTACCCAAATTGCACTGCTGCGCCGAGGTCCCCAGGACGTGCCTGCATCGCCTTTGCTGCTCACATTGACAGTAGGGGGATACTTCGTCGTCAATTTCGCCGTGAGCATGGTACTGCCGCCATTCCCCGGCCCGTGGGTTGCGCACCTGTGCGTCGACGTGGCGTTCATGTTCGCCTGGTACGCGCTGCTGCTCAATCTTGTACGCCGGCCTGAACGCTTTCTCCAGACAACCACCGCGGTATATGGATTTCAGGCGGTTCTGTCGCCGTTGTTGGTGGCTGCGGTCTGGCTGACGCGCCGTTTCGATCAGGACTCGGTCTGGCAGTTTCCCGCGACCTTGTTGAGCCTTGCATTGCTCATCTGGATCATCGCGGCCAACAGCCATATCGTTAAAGCAGCTCTGGAATGGTCCATGCCACCTAGCGTGGCTCTCGTGATATTGCAGACGCTGGCAGGCAATCTGCTGGTGCTGGCCTTGTTTCCAATACCAACCCCTTAAGCCAAACGATGCACGTCCACATACTCGGAATCTGCGGCACATTCATGGGCGGCATCGCCGCTATCGCCCGGGCAGCCGGTCATCGCGTGACCGGCTCGGATCGCAATGTCTATCCGCCGATGAGTACGCAGCTCGAGGCGCTAGGCATCGAAGTAATCCAAGGCTTTGAAGCCTCACAGCTGGATCCGGCCCCAGATGTCGTGGTGGTCGGCAACGTGATGACTCGGGGTCAACCGGTTATCGAAGCTCTCCTCGAGATGGGGATCCCTTATGCGTCGGGGCCCGAGTGGTTGTCCCGTGAGGTCCTCAAGGACCGTTGGGTCTTGGCGGTGGCGGGCACGCACGGTAAGACGACCACGTCGTCTGTGCTCGCGTGGATTCTCGAGGACGCGGGTCTCGCGCCCGGATTCCTCATCGGCGGTGTGCCGGCCAACTTCGATACCAGTGCGCGGCTCGGCAGCGAGCCGTTCTTCGTGATTGAAGCCGACGAGTACGACACGGCGTTCTTCGACAAGCGCGCGAAGTTTGTGCATTACCGGCCGCGCACGGTGATTCTCAATAACCTGGAATATGACCACGCGGATATCTATCCCGACGTCGAGTCGATCCAGCGTCAGTTTCACCATCTGGTGCGGATAGTTCCGGGCAGTGGCCGGATTGTCTGGAATGCCTCGGATGCGCGGCTCGAACAGACTCTGGCGATGGGGTGTTGGACACCGTGCGAAGGGTTTGCGCGCTCAGAGGCCGGCGCGCCGGATGCGTTGTGGACCGCGCGGCCTACGGGCGGTGTGGATGACTTCTCCCAGTTTGAAGTGCTGGAGGGCGGGCAGCCGCGGGGTACCGTGCGGTGGCCGCTGATTGGTGCTCACAACATGGAGAATGCGCTCGCGGCAATTGCTGCGGCTCGCCATGCGGGGGTTACGGTCGAGCATGCGATCGAGGCCCTTGGATCGTTCAAGGGTATTGCCCGGCGAATGCAATTGCGGGGCGAAGTCAATGGGGTTCGCGTGTATGATGATTTCGCACATCACCCGACGGCGATTGCGACGACTGTCGATGGGCTGCGTCGGCGCGTTGGCAGTGCGCGGATCATCGCGGTGTTGGAGCCGCGGTCCAATACGATGAAGATGGGGGTCCATCAGGACACGCTTGGGCCTTCGCTTCTGGGTGCGGACGAGGTGTGGCTCTTCACGCCTCCTGACCTGGGTTGGGATGCGGGACCTATTGTTGCTTCGTTGGGCAAACGTGGGCATGCGAGCCGCGACGTTGCGGTGCTGGCTTCTGAGCTTGCTAAGTCCGCAAAGGCCGGTGATCACGTGTTGATCATGAGCAACGGTGGGTTTGGGGGGCTGCACGGGAAGCTGCTGGCGGAGTTGGAACGTAAGAAATCGGCTTGAGGGCAAAGTGGGCCTGTGACACCGCTCTTTCCACTCAATACCGTGTTGTTTCCGGGCGGGCCGCTGCCGCTGCGGATCTTCGAGCCGCGCTACGTCGATATGGTGCGGCATTGCATGCGCGCGCATTGCCCGTTCGGCGTCCTGCTGATCCGGGCTGGGTCGGAAGTAGGGGCGGCTGGGGCCGGCGACTTGAGCGTGGTGGGTACCACGGCGCGAATCGTCGATTTCAATGCTTTACCAGACGGCTTGTTGGGAATCACCTGCATCGGTGAGCGTAAGTTCTCCGTCTCGAAGCACTGGCAGCAGGACGATGGGCTGCATGTGGGTGACATCGAGTTGGCTGCTCCGGAGGAGCCGACCGATCTGCCCGGCGAGTTTCTGCACCTTGGGGAGTTGCTGCGCAAGGTGCTGCCCGAGCTGGGCGAGCTGTACTGCAACGTCCCTAAACATTTCTCTGATGCTTCCTGGGTGGGCTACCGGTTGGCCGAGATCCTGCCGATTGCGTTGTCCGAGAAACAATACTGCCTCGAGCTCGATGATCCGGTCGCGCGATTGGCGAGGCTGAATCCTCTGATAAGGAAGTCGGACGATGAACGGGACTGATGCGTGCGCTGGCTCCTACGCGGCGGTGGTTCTGTGTGGCCTTTGCAGAGTGCGTCTCGCGTAGAAGCGAATGACCACTACGCCCGTCACAATCGTCCATGCTAGTACCAACCACCCGATGAAACCGTCGAACTGACTCAGCAGGAAGCTCAGTGGCTGGTCGCGGACGGGCGTTGTCAGCTCGTGCGTGAAAAGTATGACCCAGACCCAGCCGGCGTGCAGGCCTATGCACGCGGCGATGTTGCCGGTTTTGGCTCGAATGGTTGCCAGCACCAATCCAACCGCTAACAGGCACAGAAACGCGTCAGCCATTGCCAACGGCCTTGAGAACCACTGCAGCGTTCCGAAGAGCAGGTCGATGCCGCTGTGTGAGGTCACCTGATCTGCAGCGATGTGGTAGCTGGAGAGGAAGTGGACGGCGGAGTAGATGACGGAGGTCAGCAGGATTGCCGCCCGGGTGCCGGATTCCCGCGCGATGGCGGTGAACATCAAACCCCGGATCATGGTCTCCTCGAGGAAGCCGACGGCCAGGCCGCTGAGAAGGCGATTGAAGAAGGTTTTGGCGAGTTTGCCGGACGTGGCGCTGGTCGCTTCCGTCCAATCGAGAAGGCCTAGCGCGGTCATGACGGTCACGATGATCACCATCCCGGCTACGCCGATGCCCAGGCCGATCAACATTTCGCGGATGAAGAGGGGGCGGCGCAATCCGTAGCCGAGGCTCTCTTTGTCAGAGAGTCCGATTCGGCGTGCGATCAGGATGAAGCCGATCACCAGGAAGAGCAACCCGATGCGATCACCTATGCGGTGGAACGGGAAGTCGAAGTGAGGATGCAACAGGAGCCACGCCGGGTAGGTGAACACCGCGACCGAGGCTAGGGCGGCGATCATCAAACCGAAGAACAATGCGAATGCGCGCATTAGCGGCGTCCCCCAACCAGTGTCGAATAATGCCGCAAACACGCAGGCTGTTTGGGTATCGTGCAGGCCCGTGGTGGCCTGACAATGGCCGTGCAGTCAATCACCATGGATGGTTTGGTCATGCAAGAACAACGGGCACGGAAGATACTTCAGGCTCTCGTTCAGGGAGTGGATCCGACGAGCGGCGCGGAGCTGGAGGCTGGGACGGTGCTGCAACGAGCGGATGTGTTGCGCGCGTTACTGGCTGGCGTCATGGCACTCGAACAGATTTCGGCGCGTGCGCAGCGGCGCGCACAACTCCCGGACAATGTTGGACGGCCCTGGTCGGCCGATGAGGAGCGAGGGCTCGTAACTGCGTTCCAGTCGGGCGATGCGTTGTCAGACATCGCCGCGAAACACGGGCGCACGCTGCGGGCGATCGAGGCGCGTCTGGAGCGCCTGGGCCTGCTCACTGCGGAGCAGCGGACGACCAATAACAGCTTCACGGGATCCCCAACATCTCGCGCCACCGATTCGCAACCACCTTGAGGCCGAAGCGAGGGTCGGGGCCGGCCGCGGGCCGGCTTCCGGCGCGCCACGCACGGATGCGATCGACGTAGGCATCGAATAGCCCGAGGCTGTCGGCGAGCCTTGCAGGTCCGCCCCGCCAGCCCGGAGACAAGCTGTGGAATGTCGTCTCGTAGGCTCTTTGGCCGAAGGTAACGGGCAGTACCTGCTGGGGGTCGCCGACGATCTCGGCTGCCGCTCCGGCATCGCAGGTGAGGACCGGGGTACCGACGGCCTTGGACTCGGCAAACACCAGGCCGAATGTCTCGGGCAGCACGAAATTCGGGAAGAACGTGCACAGGGCCGAGCGGACTTCCTTGTGAATACGCTCCTGAGGTTGGGGACCGAGGTATTCCACGCCGCCGACGGTCGCTGACTTGCGGATTTTGTATCCGGGGTTGCCCACTTGCAGGCGCAGGTCGGGCATTCGCCGGTGCAGGGCACGGAACGCATCGAGCGTGAAAGCGAGACCTTTGTTGGGCGACGAGAAGAAGACCAGCTTGCGCTCGTCAAATCCCGAGCCGTCCGGGACGAGGTCGTCGGCGACCGGGTTGTAGATGGTCACCGCATGCACGCGGTCATCAACGCCGATTTTTCGCAAAGTTGCCTCGACACCGCGGCGCTGCGTGTCGGAGACGCAGATGACGGTGACTGCCAGCTCACGAAGGTGCTGTGCGGTAGAGGCCAGTCGCCGGCCGCGCTTCGAGCCGGGATTCAGCTGATCGTGTACCCACAGGTACACCTTTGCGTTGGGATACAGCTCGCGAACTCGCGGGAGTGCCCGGGAGTCGCGGTTCAGGACGACGTGCTCGATGCCCGAGACTTTGCCGGGCGGAAGATACGAGCCGTATGCTTCCGTGCGGTTGTGCTGCATGACGAACGCGCCGAGTGCGTCCGCAATGCGGGTGACACTGGCCTCGGTTCCGCCGGTGGCCTGCTGGCGCAACGTACGAGTGTCGTACGGGCGCTGGCAGGACGGGTCGAAGAACAACACAGAGCTCATTGCGGCTATTGTAACATTTGGCTGAAAGTCGCCTGCGGCGCTTTCAGCGGACATCGGGCTCGGGCCGCGGGCAAAAGACGCGAGTTTTGCCCGCTGCGCATGTGACATTTGGCTGAAAGTCGCCTGCGGCGCTTTCAGCGGACATCGGGCTCGGCCGCGGGCAAAAGACGCGAGTTTTGCCCGCTGCGCATGTGGTGCTGGGGGGACGGAGAGGTGCTCTGGGTGACGACGGGTCAAAGTCGACTGTCCGCGTGCATTATCACTTACAACGAGGCAGACCGGATCGAGGACTGCCTGCGCTCGGTCAGTTTCTGCGATGAGCTCGTGGTGGTTGATTCGCACTCGACGGATTCGACCCGCGATATCGCCAGCTCGCAGGGAGCCCGCGTCATTGAGCGTGACTGGCCGGGATATCGCACGCAGAAGCAATTCGCGGTAGATACTGCGAGCAGCGACTGGGTGCTCTGCCTGGACGCCGACGAGCGGGTCACCCCTGAGTTACGCAATGAGATCGAGGCGCTGCGTGCACGTGGCTTCGCAGGTTGTGCTGGTTGGTCCGTGCCGCGGATTACCGACTATTTCGGTCGGTTCCTGCGTCATGGCAACGCCTACCCTGATCGTCTGATACGGCTGTTCGATCGCCGCCATGGGCGGTGGATTGGCGACGAGATTCATGAGAACACGCGGGTGTCCGGGCCCGTGGGTCGATTACGTGGGCACCTTGAGCATTTCTCTTATCGGAGTCTGACTGATCACCACGCGCGGATGGCGCGTTATGCCGATCTCATGGCGCACGCTTTGTATGCGCGCGGCAAGCGGTGCGGGCTTCTGAAGGTGCTGTTGAATCCGCAGTGGCGGTTTCTTCGGGGCTACTTCGTTCGGCTTGGGTTCCTGGACGGATGGCGTGGGTTGGTGTTCGCGCTGGTGGAGGCTAATTATGTGCGGCGCAAGTACCTGGGGTTGTACATGCTGAGCAAGCGGTTGGCGCCGTAAGGGTGCGTCGGCGCGGTGTGCGTGCGCACCACGGGCCCTCTGTCAGGGCAGCGGCCTGAGCACGAAGGGTAGCGCCGAGCGGCAAAGTTGGCGGTTGCAGGCCAGGAGCTCGCGGCCGTCAGCTAGTTGACTGAATCGGCCTTGTATCCGTCGCGGCGCATGAGATCGAGTAGTCCGCCGTCGCCGACCAGGTGGAGTGCGCCGACCACGACGAAGTAGTCCTGGTTCCCGTGCAGGAGCTTCTCGATCTGCGGCACCCAACGCTTGTTCCGGTCCGTCACGAGCAGGCGGTACAGCGCGGGAAACGATTTGTATTCGTCGCTCAGGAGCGCGGAGAGTTTTGCCGAATCGCCCGTGCGCCACGCGGTTACGACGGATTGGGTTTCACTTTCGACGTCGTGCATCTCGGTGACGACCATGTCGAGGAAGCGCGCCTGATCAGCGGATGACATGCCCTGCAGGACACTCAGCTGCTCCTCCATGGTTTCGAGTCCGCTGATGGACTTGCCGTCTGCCTGGGCCCGGTGCTGCAGCTGTTGCTCGACACCTGATTGAGCATCGAAGCCCAGTTGCATGTACTGCATTTCGAGCAACTGCAGGCCGAGGGCCCATGGTTGCAGCAAGTCTGCCACCTCCATAGGAACGCCCAGGCGTTCTGCTTCCGTGCTGACGCGGCGATAGCGGTCTTCGCCGATCATTCCGCGCAGGGTGGTTCCGTCCTTGAGCATGCCGTGCTCCATCATCCAGCCGGCCATCTGCATCTGGTCAACTTTGCTGATGTCGATCTCCATCACGAGCGCCTTCGAGCCGCCATAGGCGCGATCGAACGCGGCCGGGAGGTGCGAGTCGTTAGCCTTCAGAACATGGACGGAGCCAGCGAGATAGACGGTATTGTGATCGCCGTGGATTGCCCACACGGGGCTTCCGGCGTGCGCAGTTAGGCTGCCGAGCAGACCGAGTGCGAGGAGCCAGCTACGCGTTTTTCTACCCACACAACCTCCGTAAGTAACGAGCCGTCCGCTCGCAGCTCGAAAGTGCGGTAGGCAGGCGGGCGCCGGTCCACGGCAAACTCGTCGGCATGCGGCACAAACTGTGCGCATGTCGATGGTGTCGCGAGCAAGCGCACATCTTTGCGCAGCCCTTCGTATGACTGGTGCACGTGGCCCCAGAGAATCGCCCGGACATTTCGATGCCGGTCGATGGCGCTCCAAAACTCTTCCGCGTTGTCCAATCCTACTCGATCCAACCAGCGGCTGGACATCGGGACCGGATGGTGGTGCAGGGTTACGAGGCAATGACGCCCATCCGCAGTTCTGAGCGCGTGATCGAGTTGCGTGAGAGTTTTTTCGCTGAGTTGGCCGCTCGCCGAGCCGGGGAGGCAGCTGTCGAGAAGCACGATGCGCCAGGCGCCGAAGTCGCAGAAGCCACCGACGGTGAACGGGTCGGCGCGAAGCTCCCGGCGCATGACGGCAGGATCGTCATGATTCCCGGGTATGCATAGCACCGGCATGCCGAGGGACCCAAACACGCGACGAATATGTGCGTATCCGCCTGGGTCGTCCTGCACGAGATCGCCAGTGACGAGTACGACATCCGGCGGCCACGCCGAAGAATGCTGCGCGTCAGCAAGCGCAGACTTGAGCGCAGGCAGCGTTGCGATCCCGCGCAGTGATTCCGTCTCGCTCCCATAGAGGTGCGGGTCGGTGAATTGAATGAGGCGCAAAACGCTCATGATTTTGACATCGCCAGCCAAATCCTCTGAGTGGACTGTCGCAGTGCCGGGAGGGTTCCTGGGGAGCCATGGCCAGCGTGCAATCAAAGCGTAACGAGGGTGCCTAGTGCCTGCAGTGAACTGGGTCAAGGCGTCGTGGGACATGTCCGCGAACATGACGCAGTACCGTGTCAACGCCAGAAATTGTGAAGCCAAACGCCTACACATCCGGGCCCTATGTCGCGTGTGAATTCGCGCATGTCTGTCTCGCCAGACAGCTGGGCTGTTCCGCGAACCTCAACCCGGCACGCCGCCCCGTGCCCGCACAAGCTGGGGCCGGTGCCCCCGATATGGCAAACTGCAGCATATCCCGATGTCGGTGCGGAAGCGCTTGGCCCCTGGGGGCTACGGCGTCTTTTGGCCAATGATCGATACCCACCTGTTTTTTTCGCATAAAGAAACCAAATGACCACACGACGCGAACTTGCCAATTGCATTCGTGCGCTCTCCATGGACGCGGTCCAGCGCGCAAATTCAGGACATCCCGGCGCTCCGATGGGCATGGCGGATATCGCCCAGGTTCTCTGGGGTGATTTCCTCAAGCACAACCCCGGTAACCCCGAATGGGCGGACCGCGACCGCTTTGTGCTGTCCAACGGCCATGCCTCGATGCTGCTGTATTCGCTTCTGCACCTGACGGGGTATCCGCTGGGTCTGGAGGAGATCAAGAACTTCCGGCAATTGAGCTCGCGCTGCGCGGGTCATCCGGAATATGAGCCCGGGCTCGGAATCGAGACGACCACCGGTCCGCTCGGCCAGGGACTCGCCACTGCCGTCGGGATGGCGCTCGCGCAGAAGATGCTCGCCGCGAAATTCAACCAGCCCGGATTCAACATTGTTGATCATTACACGTATGTGTTCGCGGGCGACGGCTGCATGATGGAGGGCATCTCGCACGAAGCGTGCTCCATGGCGGGAACGTTTGGCCTGGGCAAGCTGATCGTGTTCTACGATGACAACGGCATTTCCATCGACGGCAAGGTGGATGGATGGTTCAGGGACGATACCGCCAAGCGTTTCGAGGGTTACCACTGGCAGGTCATTCGCGACGTCGACGGCTACGACCCGGAGGCGATCGCGGCCGCGATCAAGTCAGCCCAGGCGGACGGCTCCCGGCCGTCGTTGATCATTTGTAAGACCATCATCGGCTACGGTGCGCCCACGAAGCAGGGCACGAAATCGGTTCACGGCGAGGCGCTGGGTGCGGAGGAAGTGGCAAAGGCCCGCAAGGAGCTCAACTGGCCCTATGAGGCGTTCGTCATTCCCGATGAGCTCAAGGCGAAATGGGATCACCACAAGCAGGGCGCTGCGGCCGAGCAGGCCTGGAAGGATCTGTTCGCCGGTTACGCGAAGGAGTTCCCGGAGTTGGCGCGCGAGTTCGAGCGGCGCACGTCGCGGCAGTTGCCGAAGACCTGGGGCGAGAATGCGCGGGGTGTGGTGGAAGCATTGGGTGCGCAATCCAAGCCGCAGGCAACCCGCCAGTCCTCACAGGCGGTGCTCGACTTCCTGGCGCCGAACCTGCCGGAATTCTTCGGCGGCTCCGCCGATCTGACCCCCTCGAACAACACGCAATTCAAGGGTGCCGTGACCATCACGCCCGATAACTTCGCGGGCAACTACATGCACTACGGTGTGCGCGAGTTCGGGATGACCGCCGCGCTGAGCGGAGTTGCGCTCCACGGTGGGTACGTTCCTTACGGCGGGACATTCCTAGTGTTCTCGGATTACGCGCGCAATGCGGTGCGCTTGGCCTGCCTGATGAGCGTGCACTCGATACTCGTCTACACCCATGACTCGATTGGTCTGGGCGAGGACGGTCCCACTCACCAGCCGATAGAGCACCTCACCAGCCTGCGCGCCATACCGCATATGACGCTCTGGCGGCCGTGCGATGGTGTCGAGACGGCTGTGGCCTGGGTCGCGGCAATCGAGCATAAGGGGCCGTCCCTGCTCGTCCTGACGCGCCAGGCGTTGCCTCAGCAGCAGCGCACGCCGCAGCAGAAGTCCGATGTTGCACGCGGCGGTTATGTGCTGATCCCGTGTGAAGGCACGCCGCAGTGCGTCGTGATCGCGACGGGGTCCGAGGTGGGCATATGCGCGGAGGCGGTCAAAGCGGCCAATGAGGCCGGTTTGCGGGTCCGCCTGGTGTCTATGCCCTGCACAGAGGTGTTCGACGCCCAGGACGCGGCCTATCGCGAAAGCGTCCTTCCGAAAGCCGTGAGAGCTCGGCTGGCTGTCGAGGCGGGAGCCACTCTGGGCTGGTGGAAATATGTCGGATCGGACGGCCGGGTACTCGGCATCGACCGCTTCGGCGCTTCAGGCAAGGCCGCGGATCTGTTTCCACACTTCGGCTTCACAGCCGATAATGTGGGGCGGCAGATACGTGAGCTCACCGGCTAGCGCTTGGCTAGCCGGGGGGCTAGCGCCCGTTTGCCGAAGGCTAGCGCTTCGCTGGCCAGGTAGCCGCAGAATTAGAAACCGTACAGAACTTTAGCGAGAGGAATGAGGGCATGGCAATAAAGGTGGGGATCAACGGTTACGGTCGTATTGGTCGCAACATTCTGCGCGCGCTCTATGAGTCCAAGCGCAATTCACAGGTCCAGATCGTTGCACTCAACGATCTGGGGGATGCGAAGACCAATGCGCACCTCACGCGTTACGACACGGTGCACGGCAAGTTTCCGGGTGAAGTGGCGGTCGACGGAGATTCGATGGTGGTCAACGGCGATCGCATCCGCGTGCTCGCTGAGCGCGATCCGGCGAAGCTGCCGTGGGGCGATCTCGGGGTCGAATTCGTGCTGGAGTGCACCGGGTTGTTCACTTCCAAGGCCAAGGCCGGCGCGCACCTGAAGGGTGGCGCGAAGAAAGTGATGATTTCGGCTCCGGGTGGCGACGACGTCGATGCCACGATCGTGTACGGCGTCAATCACAATGTATTGAAGAAGGACCATACGGTCGTCTCCAACGCATCGTGCACGACGAATTGCCTTGCGCCGATGGCCAAGGTGCTGCACGAGAAAGTTGGAATCGTGGCCGGCATCATGACGACGATTCATTCATACACGAACGACCAGGTACTGACCGACGTGTACCACTCCGATTTGCGCCGCGCGCGATCGGCCACAATGTCACAGATCCCGACCAAGACGGGTGCTGCCGCTGCTGTGGGGCTGGTGTTGCCCGACCTGAAGGGCAAGCTGGATGGGTTCGCTGTCCGCGTGCCGACGATCAACGTCTCGCTCGTCGATCTGACCTTCACATCGAAGCGTGCGACCTCCGTTGAGGAGGTTAACAAAGCTCTCAAGGACGCTGCCGCCACGGACGCGTGGAAGGGGATTCTCGCCTACAACGATGCGCCGCTCGTCTCGGTGGACTTCAACCACGACTCGCATTCGTCAGTGTTCGACTCGACGCTCACGAAGGTCGTCGACGGTAACGTCGTGAAGGTTTGCTCCTGGTACGACAATGAATGGGGTTTCTCCAACCGGATGATCGACAGCGTGGTGGCCTGGTCAAAAGTATCATGAAGGTACTGCGCCTCACGGATACGGACCTGCGCAACAAGCGGGTCCTCATCAGGGAAGATCTCAACGTGCCGGTGCAGAGCGGGGTGGTCACGAGCGATGCGCGGATCCGTGCCGCTATCCCGACCATCCGCTACGCGCTCGATCAGAATGCGAAGGTATTCATCCTTTCGCATCTCGGACGGCCCGAGGAGGGCAAGTACGACGAGTCCTTGTCTCTCGCGCCCGTGGCCGTACGGCTTTCGGAACTGCTTGGCAAGCCCGTGCCGCTGCGCAAAGACTGGCTCGACGGCGTGGATTGCCCGGCCGGAAGCGCTGTGTTGTGTGAGAACGTGCGCTTCAACAAGGGTGAAAAGAAGGACGACGAGAAGCTCGCGCGGCGAATGGCCGAGTTGTGCGACGTGTTCGTGATGGACGCCTTCGGCACAGCTCATCGCGCGGAGGCCAGCACGCATGGGGTCGCTCGCTATGCCAAAGTCGCTTGCGCGGGACCGTTGCTGGTGGGTGAGCTCGAGGCACTCGAGACGGCGCTGCACAAACCGGCACGACCGCTGGTCGCCATTGTCGGCGGCTCGAAAGTCTCGACCAAGCTCACCGTGCTCGAGTCCTTGCTGGAGAAGGTCGACAAGCTGATCGTCGGCGGCGGCATTGCCAACACGTTCCTCGCGGCCACTGGCGTGGGCGTGGGCAAATCGTTGCATGAGGCCGAGATGCTGGATGTTGCGCGTCGCTTGACGGCAAAAGCGAAGGCTCGCGGTACGGAAATCCCACTCCCGACGGACGTCGTCGTCGCAAAGGAATTTGCGGCAACTGCCCACGCGGACGTGCGCACCGCTCACGACGTGCGCAACGACGAGATGATCCTCGACATCGGTCCGGACACCGCCGACCGCTTCAGCGAGTTGGTGCAGTCCGCCGGCACCATCATCTGGAACGGCCCGCTGGGCGTGTTCGAATTCGAGCAGTTCGGCGAAGGTACGCGCGCAATTGCCCATGCCATCGCGCGCAGCAAAGCGTTTTCGCTTGCCGGCGGCGGTGACACGCTGGCGGCCATCGAGAAGTACAACATCGAAGACGGGATTTCCTACATCTCCACGGGCGGCGGTGCGTTCCTCGAGTTTGTCGAGGGGAAGACGCTGCCGGCTGTGGCCGTGTTGGAGGAGCGGGCGAAGAGTTAGTTCGGGTTGGTTCGGGCGGTTTCGGGGGACGTCGCCCCTTACACTTGTTGCAGGGAAAAATGCTCAGACGCACAAAGATTGTCGCGACCGTTGGGCCGGCGACTGATGACCTTTCGGTATTGACGGAGATGATGCGAGCGGGGCTCGACGTCGTTCGCCTCAATGCCTCGCACGGGACGGTGGAGGATCGGCGGCGGCGGCTCGCCCTGGTGCGTGAAGCGGCCCGGCGCGCCGACAAATGCATTGGCGTGCTGCTCGACCTCGGTGGTCCGAAAATTCGCATCGAGGGATTTCGTACCGGCAAGGTGATCCTGGAGGAGGGGCAGGCGTTTGCACTCGACACCGCGCTGGACTCCAAGGCGGGTACTGTCGAAGTCGTCGGCGTTGCCTATAAAGATCTTACAAAGGACGTGGTGGCCGGCGACACGCTGTTGCTGGCAGACGGGCTGATCGTTCTGGATGTCGAGCGGGTCGCCGGGACTAGGATCGAGACGCGCGTTCGGGTCGGCGGGGAGCTGTCGGACCGCAAGGGCCTGAATCGGCAGGGCGGCGGCATCTCGGCGCCCGCCATCTCCGACAAGGATCGGGATGACATCAAGTTTGTCGCGCAGGAAGGCATCGACTACATGGCGGTGTCTTTCGCGCGCGATGCCGCTGATATTCAGCAGGCGCGAGCCTTGTTGCGCGAGGCTGGCGGCGATGCGCGGATCGTAGCGAAGATCGAACGGCACGAGGCGGTTGCGAATCTTGCCGGTATCATCGATGCATCGGATGTCGTCATGGTGGCGCGCGGCGATCTCGGCGTTGAGATGGGTTATGCCGAGCTCACCGGCCTGCAGAAGACGATCATCCACCAGACGCGCGCCAGGAACCGCGTGGTGATCACGGCGACCCAGATGATGGAGTCGATGATCACGAGCCCGGTGCCGACACGCGCCGAAGTCAGCGACGTGGCGAACGCGGTCATGGACGGAACCGACGCTGTGATGCTATCCGCCGAAACTGCGACTGGCCGCTATCCGGTCAAAGCCGTGCAGGCGATGGCCCAGGTGATTCAGGGGGCGGAAAAGTATCAGCTGACCCACACGCGCACCCGGCATCGCGTCGAGGGTCAATTCAAGGGGACGGAAGAGGCCATAGCGATGTCCGTGATGTACACGGCTAACCACATGAAGGTGGGCGCAATCGTGGCTCTGACGGAGACGGGAGCTACTCCCCTGTGGATGTCGCGTATCCGGGCCGACATTCCGATTTATGCCTTCACGCGCCATGAGGCGACTCGCCGCCGCGTCACGTTGTTTCGGGGCGTTTATCCCGTGATATTCGATGTCACTGCGCCTAACTCCACCGAGACGCTGTACCGTGAGCTGTTTACGCGGTTGCTCGATCTGCAGCTGGTGAAGAAGAACGACCTCGTAATCCTGACCAAAGGTGAGTTGTCGGGGGTGCAAGGTGGGACCAACGCCATGCTGATCCTGAAAGTCGCTCTCGAGAATTAGCGGGCGGATACCGCGCTACAGGAGCCGGAGCCGCCGTTGACGGCGGCGTTCACTGCATGAAAGTCAAATACGTGTTGGCTGCTTGTGCGGCGCTGATATTGGTGCCGCTCGCGGCCGTGCACGTGATATTGCGGGCCTCGTTGCCGACGCTCGATGGTGCGGTTCACCACGTGGGTGTCGTCTCCCCGGTCACCATCGACCGGGATGAGCTCGGCGTGCCGACCATCGAGGCCGAAAATCGAGTCGATCTGGCGTATGGAACCGGGTTTGTTCACGGACAGGACCGGTTTTTCGAGATGGACTTGTCGCGGCGGCTGGCTGCGGGTGAGCTGTCTGAAGTGTTTGGGGCGCTTGCCGTCGAACAGGACAAGAAGGCGCGGCTGTTTGGGTTTCGGCAGGTTGCGCGGGAGGCGCTTCAGCAAGGCACTCCAGAGCAGCGCGCGGTGCTCGAGGCTTACGCGCGGGGCGTCAACGCGGGGCTGGCCAGCTTACGGAGCCGGCCCTGGGAATACTGGTTGTTCGGTGCGGTGCCTGTGGAATGGAGACCGGAGGACACGGTCCTGGTGTCGCACGCCATGTGGTGGGACTTGCAGTACTCGGGGCTGCAACGCGAGATCCTGCGGCAGCAGATCAACGCTCGTATGCGGGGGCCTGTGTGCGAGGCGGGGTGGAAGTGCAGTCTGACGTTCCTGTATCCGGCGGGGACGGAGTGGGATGCGCCTAATGCGGCGGTGGGGGTGGTTAATGCGGGGCCGGTGAGGGCGCCCGCGGGGGCTGTTGGTGCAGGCGGCGCTGCTTCGGGCGCCATTCCGCCGCCGGACATTCTCGATGTGCGCGGGGCCTCGGCCTCAGGTGCCCGGCCTAGCCCGACTGCTTACGTGCCGGGCCCCAGCTCGGACAGGGGTATCGGGAGCAACAACTGGGCTGTGGCGGGGCGGCTGACGAGCACTGGGGCTGCGTTGATTGCCAATGATATGCACCTGCGCGCGCGGGTGCCGGCGGTGTGGTATCGGGCGCGCCTGCGTATAAAAGGGACTGACACTCAACCTGCTGTTGACCTGAACGGCGTTACGCTGCCTGGTGCGCCGCTGCTGGTGGCCGGCTCGAATGGGCACATTGCCTGGGGATTCACCAACAGCTACGGCAACTGGTTCCATGTCGAAAAAGCGGCGTGCTCGTCCGCGACGGCGGTTCGGCACGAGCAGATCCGTGTGCACGGGCAGCCGAGCGTCCAATTTCCCGTTAAATCGGGGGCGGCCGGTGTGCTGTATCAGGCTGACGAGCAGGGCTGCTGGTTTGTCTCGTGGCTGGCGCAGCAGTCCGCTGCGACCAACTTCAACCTGATGACATTGGAGCATACGAGCTCCGTAGCTCAGGGGCTGGCGGTCGCCCCAACGTTGGGCATCCCACATCAGAACTTCGTGATCGGGGATCGCGAAGGTCACATTGCATGGACCATCGCCGGCCGTGTGCCGGCAGACTCGGCCGCCACTCGCGCAATCGGCAGCTCCAGTTGGACTACTGCCGAGACACATCCGCATATCCTCGATCCTGAGGTGGGTCGCATCTGGACGGCGAATGCGCGGGCCACGGATGATCCGGGCCAACAAACTATCATTGCTGGCATAGATGCCCCGGTCGGCGCTGACTATGACCTTGCGGCTCGTGCCCACCAGATTCGTGACGATCTTCTGGCGATCAAGGGACAGGCAACTGCGGCGGACATGCTGCGCATACAGCTCGATGACCGCGCTGAGTTCCTGCGGCGCTGGCGAGTCATGCTGCTCGAGCTACTTGATGCGGATGCGCTCGCGAATCATCCCGAGCGTGCGCAGTTCAAACAGCTGGTGTCGGATTGGAACGCGCGCGCCAGCGCCGATTCTGTCGGGTATCGGCTGGTACGTGCGTTTCATGAACAGGCTCTGAAGTCGGTGTGGGAGATGGTGTTGGGGGCGCTGGGTATCGCGCCGGGCGAGGAAGTCGGTGCCCCCTCTCAGTTCGAGGCCGCGCTGTGGCGCCTCGTGAACGAGCGGCCGATGCACATGTTGGCCTCCAACTACGCTGACTGGCACGAGTTCCTGCTCGTCCAGGCGGATGCGACCATTGCCGAACTCAAGACGACGTGTCCGCGGCTCGCGAGCTGTACCTGGGGATCGCGGAAACCGGTGCATATCCGGCATCCACTGTCGCGCTCACTGCCGTTCCTGTCGAACCTGCTGGATATGCCGCAAGTTGAGCTGCCGGGCGATCATGACATGCCGCGCGTGCAGGATGGCCCGATTGGCGCCTCGGAACGCTTCGCGGTGTCGCCGGGTCACGAGGATCAGGGCTATATTCACATTCCGGGCGGGCAGAGTGGTCACCCCCTGTCGCCCTATTACAGAGCGGGATTCATGGACTGGGCCCACGGCACACCCGCGCCGTTTCTGCCGGGAACTTCACAACACAGGCTGACTCTCGAGCCTGAATGAGCAGCGGAACCTTCACATGACAGAACGCTTTGCCGGCACCGACCGCTACATCGCCACCGACGATCTGATGATGGCGGTGAACGCCGCGGTTACGCTGGGCCGGCCGCTGCTGATCAAAGGCGAGCCGGGCACGGGCAAGACGCAGCTCGCCCAGGAGATTGCGCGCTCGCTCGGCCGGCCCATGTTTGAATGGCACGTCAAATCCACGAGCAAGGCGCAACAGGGGCTGTACGAATACGATGCCGTGTCGCGCCTGCGAGACTCGCAGCTGGGCGACGCGCGTGTGCATGACATAGCCAACTACATCCTGAAGGGCAGCTTGTGGGAGGCCTTCGAGTCGGTCACGCAGCCCGTGTTGCTGATCGACGAGATCGACAAGGCCGACATCGAATTTCCCAACGATCTGCTGCGCGAGCTCGATCGGATGGAGTTCTATGTGTACGAGACGCGGCAGCTGGTGAGCGCCCGGCATCGCCCGATCATCGTCATCACCAGCAACAACGAGAAGGAGCTGCCGGATGCATTCCTGCGGCGCTGCTTCTTCCACTACATCCGTTTTCCAGACGAAGCGACGATGCAGAGGATCGTCGAGGTGCACTATCCGGGCCTGAAGAAAGAGCTGCTGGCCGAGGCGCTGGGATCGTTCTTCCAGGTGCGCGAGACGCCCGGACTGAAGAAGAAACCCTCGACGTCCGAGCTGCTCGACTGGATCAAGCTGCTGGTGGCCGAAGATATCGATCCGCAGGTGCTGCGCTCCCAGGACCCCAGGAAAACGCTGCCCATACTGCATGGGGCGCTGCTGAAGAACGAGCAGGATGTGCATCTGTTCGAGCAGCTCGTGTTTCTGAACCGACGGGCCCGATAGGCGCGCCGGTGTTAGTAGGGTTCTTCTTCGAGCTGCGTAAAGGTGGGGTCCCCGTGACCATCACCGAGTTCCTGACGCTGCTCGAGGGACTGCGTGCTGGTGTTGCCTGGGCTTGCGTCGAGGACTTCTATTTCCTGGCGCGCACGACGCTGGTGAAGGACGAGCGGCACTACGACCGGTTCGACCGGGTGTTCGGCGAAATCTTCAACGGTGCGCAGAAATTATTCCAGGAGATCGTGGCGGACGTGCCCGATGAGTGGCTGCGTGCCTTGGCGGCCAGCACGCTCACGGACGAGGAAAAGAAGAAAGTCGAGGCCCTTGGCGGCTGGGACAAACTGCTCGAGACCTTGCGCGCGCGTTTGGAGGAACAGAAGGAGCGGCATGAGGGGGGCAACAAGTGGATCGGCACGCGCGGCACTTCCCCGTTCGGCGCGAATGGTTACAACCCGGAAGGGATCCGCATTGGTCAGGCGGGCTCGCGCAACCGGCGGGCCGTGAAGGTGTGGGAGCAGCGCGATTACCGCAACTTCGATGACACCGTGGAGCTTGGGACCCGCAACATGAAGCTCGCGCTGCGGAAGTTACGCAAGTTTGCCCGGGAAGGCGCGGCTGACCAGCTCGATCTGGACGGGACGATCGATGCGACCGCCCGCAATGCCGGTATGTTGGATCTGAAGCTGGTGCCGGAACGCCGCAACGCCGTCAAGGTGCTGTTGTTCCTGGATGTGGGCGGATCGATGGATGACCACATCCGTATCTGCGAGGAGCTGTTTTCGGCGGCGCGCAGCGAGTTCAAGCACCTGGAGCATTTCTATTTCCATAACTTTCTGTACGAGAACGTTTGGAAGGACAACCGGCGGCGTTTTTCCGCCGTCACGCCGGTGGCGCAGATTCTGCGCACGTACGCGCACGACTACCGCGTAATCTTTGTTGGTGATGCCACGATGAGCCCGTACGAGATCACGCAGCCGGGTGGTAGTGTCGAGCACTGGAATAAAGAGGCTGGCAGTGTGTGGATGGGACGAATGACCGCGACATATCCGCGGCTCGTGTGGTTGAATCCTGAAGATGTGCAGCGGTGGGAATACACCGCTTCGGTGCGTATTGCGCGCGAGCTGGTGAATGACCGGATGTTCCCGGTAACCATCCAGGGGTTGGATTCGGCCATCGCGGCGCTGCGGCGGCCGCTGGGCATGGCGGGCCGCGGTGTAGGGGGCTCGCGAGCTGAGGAGGCAATGGCGCGGGGTGCAGAGCCGTTTCCACCTCACCTATGACGGAAGGCTCCGCCCAATCCCACCGCTCCAGTGGCCGTCCCACGGTGGGGCTGGTTTTGACGGGTGGCGGCTCGCGGTCCGCTTATCAGATCGGTGTGCTGCTGGCGCTCTCGGAGATGTTGCCGCGCGCGCGCAATCCCTTCCAGGTAATCGTGGGGACGTCAGCCGGCGCGGTTGCGGCGGGGGTGCTCGCTTCGGAGGCGCATCAATGGCGCCGCGCCGTCGAGGGCTTGGAGCGCGTGTGGGCCAACTTCCGCTCGGAACAGGTGTTCCATGTCGACCCGGTGCATATGCTGCGGGCGGGCATGCATTGGATCCTGGCGCTTGCATCCGGTGGCCTCGTGTTGACGCCCCCCAAGTCCATGCTCGACAACTCGCCGTTACGCCGGTTGGTCGGTGTCCATGTTGATTTCGCCGGCATCCGCAGAAGCATTTCGCGGGGGCATTTGCGCGCGGTAGCGTTGTGTTCGACTAGTTATGCGACCGGACACTCAGTCGCTTTCTATGATGGTGTCGAGAACTGCACGGAATGGTCGCGGGTGCAGCGGGTGGGGCGCCGGACCGAATTGACGCTGGATCATCTCATGGCGAGCGTAGCTATTCCGCTGCTGTTTCCTCCCATGAGACTGGGAGATGAATTCTTTGGCGACGGTGCGATGCGGCAGCTCAATCCGCTGAGTCCGGCGATTCACCTGGGCGCGGATCGGCTGTTGATCATCGGCGTACGGGCGCGCCAGTCGGCGGGTGTTCCGGCAACGCGCACCCGGGCGACCATGCCCAGCCCCGGTGAGATTTTTGGCTACATGCTGGATACGCTGTTTACGGATCAGATCTATGGCGATCTGGAACAGCTCGAGAAGATCAACCAACTCGTGACGGCGGCGCCGCAGGCTGCGCACGGGTCGCGACATGTCGAGACTCTGATGATGGCGCCGAGTGTTGATCCGCGGGAGGTTGCGGGGCGACACGCTGGGGAGCTGCCCCGTGGGTTACAGACGTTGCTGCGGGTGATCGGCGGGCGGGACGCTTCGGGATTCCAGCTGGCCAGCTATCTGACGTTTGAGGCGGGATATACGCGGGAGTTGATCGAGTTGGGGTATCGGGATGCCACGGAGGCGCGTAGCACGTTGTTGGCGTTTATGAGTGGGGAGAAGACGCCTCAGGCGGCGGCGGCGCCCGGGGTGGTGGCGCAGGCGACGTGAGGTCTGCGGCGTCAGTGGGCTTTGTCGTATTTGGGGCTGTAGGGGCCGTAGGGTAGGCCGGTTTGTTCGGGGTAGAAGAGGTTGGCGTTGGCGAGGCGGCTGACCTGGTGGGCGCGGTCGGTATGTTTGTTGATTGCCTGGGTGATGGCGGCGGCGATCAGGTCGCCGAGGATGTTGCCTGAGCCGTTGGAGCCTTGTTGGGCCACGCCGTGGCCTTCCCAGAGCAATGTGCCTGTGCGGGTGTCAACCAGCTTTGCCGCCACTTCCACGACGACGGTGCTGCTCAATACCTGGTAGTGAGCTCCGTATTGCTTCAGGTCGAGGAACAACACGGCATCGGCGCCGGTGATCTCCGCGACTTTGGCGAGCGGCGCCTGCTGCATCTCGTTGGCGCTGGGCAGGCCATTTTCCTTCATGAATTGATCGACGACCGCGACCGGAAACACGTAATAACCGCGTTCGGCGACGGGGCGGGTGACGGTCGTCAGGTAACCGTAGGTGCCTTCGATGGCGGTGCTCTCGTTCAGCGGCGGCAGCACGAGGATCGAGCGGGGCGGGTGCGCTCTGAAGTTGGTGTAGTCGTAAGGTTTGACGGTCTGACAACCGGTGAGCAGGGCCTCGCCGGCGGCCAGCACGAGGAGGCTGGCCAGGAGGGTTGCGACGCGGCGGCAGCTCATGGTTTTTTCACGTTGGCGAGCAGTCGGTCTACGAATACCGCGGATTCGGGGAACTCGGCCTTTTCGGTCATGAGCTCCTGGCGGGCCTGGTCGCCTCTGCCGACCTGGTAGTAGAGGTAGCCCAGATGCGCATGCCATCCGGGCGGCATACGCCGGTTGGTGGACCGTGCCGCCTGGTAGTCCTTCTCGAGGAGCTCGACCTGCTTTTCGGCCGGCACGTCGTCATGCGAGAGGTAGGAGGCATAGACGACCTCCTCGTAGCTGCCCCACTCGTAGCGAGACTGCGGCGCAGCGCATCCCGCCAGGAGGAGGCTGGCGCCCAAGACGAACATCGCGCGCATCATCAAGTTTTATGCGGCGACCAGCTACCGCTCTCCATTCCTTGGACGAGATGATCGACCGCCTCGCGGATGGCAAGGTCGAGAACCTTGCCATTGAGAGTGGAGTCATAGCTGGCCGTGCCGCCGAACCCCAACACCTCGCGGTTGCTCAGGGCATATTCGCCAGCGCCCGAGGAGGTGTAGATCACCTGGGAGGTCAGAACATCGACTACGTTCAAAGTGACCTTCGAGTAGGCGACCTGTTTCTTGCCTTCGCCCAGGATTCCGAACAACTGGGCGTCGCCGGATTCCTTGCGCCCGAACTCGACGACGTCACCCGTGATGGTGAAGTCTGCGCCCTTGAGAGCCTGTTGCTTGCCGCTCAGCTTTGCTTCGCGGGCATTCTCTTCCATGTTCTCGCGTTCCAGCACGCTGAAGCGCCCTGTTTCCTGCAGGTGGCCCACGAGGATGGTCTTCGCCTGGCCACCCAGACGATCAACACCGTCCGAGAACAGGCCGCGCAGGTAGGTCGAGCGGTTGTCGAACTTGCCTACTGCGATTGCATTTCGTACCCCCTGGTAGGGGGTCGCGGCGGAAGCTGTATGTTCAACCTGCACCGCCTGGTGGGATTCTGTGGCGCATCCGGCGACTAAGGTCAGTATCAGTAGCGCGGATGCGATCCGAACGGGTGAGTGTGCTGTCGATACCCTCATGGCTTTCCTTCCCTTGTCGGCAGGTGTACGCGTCGAAATTGGAACACTACCTAAGCGATTGGGGTGAATCAATGAGTCCGGTCACGTTATGCTCGCCGGAGCGATTTCATCGAATTATGACATGCCGTGACGCAGATTCGAATTGCAGGCCTGACGAAGCGATACGGCGCGACCGTCGCACTGAGCTCGATCGATCTTGAGATCGGCACTGGCGAGTTGTTCTTCCTATTGGGGCCGAGCGGGTGCGGCAAGACCACGCTGCTACGGCTGATCGCGGGCCTGCAGATGCCGTCTTCGGGGCGAATCCTGTTCGACAGCCGGGACGTTACGTCGGTTCCGACGCAACAGCGCAATGCGGTCATGTGTTTCCAGGGTTATGCGCTGTGGCCGCACATGACCGTGCGCGAAAACATCCGATTCGGCTTGTCCGTTCGCCAAACGCCGCCGGATCGGGAGAGCCAGCAGGCGGAAGTTGAGAGGGCGCTGGAGATCATCCAGATGCAGGGTCCGCTCGCCGACCGCAAGCCTCAGCAGTTGTCGGGCGGACAGCAGCAACGGGTTGCTTTGGCGCGCGCCTTGGCGGTCAGGCCTTCGTGCCTGCTGCTCGATGAGCCGCTCAGTAATCTGGATACGCAGTTGCGGCAGGAGATGCGCCGGGAGATCCAACGGATCTGCCGGCAGGCTGGCATTACTACCGTATATGTCACTCACGATCAGAAGGAGGCGCTCAGCACGGCAGACCGGATTGCGGTGATGAGGGACGGGCAACTGGCTCAAGTTGGCACTCCTGAAGAATTGTACCGTTCGCCTTCGAGTGCCTTTGTAGCCGGGTTTATCGGGCCGACTAACTTAATTGAGGGGGAGGTCACGGGTTCGAGTGATGGGTTTACGCAGGTGGCAACGGCGATTGGGCAGATTCGCGCGGTCTGCGGCGCTGGGGAGGGGGCGACAGCGCCCGCGACGCGCCGGGTGCTGGTTAGTATACGGCCAGAGTTGATACGCATCGTGCGCGATGGAGTAGGCCGTGATGAAGGGGGCGGCGACGGAGCACCGGCGGGCGGCCTCGCGGGTCCGATCCGCAGCAGTGCGGGCGACGGTACCGGCGGCAATCCTGCTGACAACAACCGCGTGGTGGGCGCTATCGTCGAAGACACGTTTCTTGGGCAGTCGAGCGAGCACCTGGTGGCTGTCGGCAATGGCCACCTGAGGGTTGTGTCTGCTCCGCCGCAGTATGGCCTTGGTGGCAAGGTCATACTGGATTTCAAGCCGGGCGACGTGGTCGTGTTGGATCGATGAAAAGCTGGAGTGCTCGGGCGCGGGCTTATGGGCTCTTAGTGCTCGTGGCACTGGTCGTGGCAGTACCGTTTGTTTTCCGGCGGGCCTCGGAACAGCTTGCACTGACGCACCCGGGTACTTCGGACTCGCTGGTGATCATTACACCGCACCTGGAAGCGGTGCGGCGCAAGTTTGGCAACGCGTTCTCGCAGTGGTATGCCCAGAAGTATCACCGCGCCGTGAATATCGAGTACCTGAGTTTTGGCGGCGGTGACATCATTCGATTTTTTCAGGCCAGTGAGACGGTGTACCAGCGGACGGGCACCTACAACGTCGACATCCTATGGGGTGGCAGCGACTCCATGTTCAATGATGTCCTCAAGAGCAAGTATCTGGACAAGCTCACGTTGGATCCGGTTGTGATGGCGGCGGCGTTTCCGCAGGCGGACCTCGGCGGTGTACCGCTGTATGACCCGGATTCCGTCAATGGGCCCCGGTGGTTTGGAGCCGCGCTATCGAGCTTCGGCATTTTATTCAATCGGGACCTGCTGAGATTTCTTGGGCTGCCCGAGCCGAAGACCTGGTCTGATCTCGCAGATCCGCGCTATCACGGTTGGATTGAGCTTGCCGATCCGACTCGGTCCGCGTCCGCGAAGACGGCGCTGATGGTAATCGTCGAGCGCGAGATGCAGACGGCGAGTGAGGAGCGCCGTCCGGAAGCGGATGGCTGGGCACGGGGGATGGGACTCATTCGCCAGATCGCAGCCAATGCGCGCGGGTTTACATCCGCCGCGAACGAGCTGCCGGGTATCGTCAGTGGCGGGGATGCGGCTGCCGCGATGGCGATTGATTTCTACGCGCGTGCACAGATAGCGGCCGTTGGCCGTGGGCGGATCGGCTATGTGGAGCCGCAGGGTGCAACGGCAATCACTCCTGAGCCGATTGCGTTGGCGCGGGGAGCTGCGCATGCCGAAATTGCCCGCCGGTTCATTGAGTTCGTGCTGAGCGAACCGGGTCAGCGCCTGTGGCTGACGAAGGGGGAAACTCCTGAATTGTCCCTGCAGCGGCTGCCCATCATGCCCGCGGTCTATGAGCACCCGGTCAACTTCACGGAATTCGCCAATCCATATCGGGTTGCCGGCGGATTCAACACAATGCCGAGCCGGCGGGCTTCTTTGGGGCTCATGGACGAGCTCATTGCGCTGTGTTGCATCGATCTGCTTGCCGAGTTGCGTGAGACTCGGAAGGAGATCACCGGGTCGGCGCGCGCAGTGGAATTGGATGCGCGGCTGGGGACCTTTCCGGTTGATCAGGCAGAGTCACGGGCGGGGATGGAAGTTCACGGGCGTATGTTGAAGGGTGAGCCGGAGGACTGGTTGACATTGCAGCGTCGGTGGCGGGAGCAGTTCAAGGAGGAATATCGAGGGCTGCGGCGCGCGGTGGCGGAGTCGAAGGTGGCGGGCGACGGCGATCGGCAGGCAAGGGTGCCAGCGGCTGCGGCCGCAGCGGGTTCGCAAGGGCGTTCGCGATGACGGCGCGGTCGTTTGCAACGGAATCGTGGCTGGCGCGTGGTGGCCGGTACGTTGCACTGGTCGGTGTGCTCGCGTTGTTTTCCGTGTTCCTGCTGTGGCCTGTCTGGCAGGTGGTGAGCGCGGGGTTGGGGCTGTCCACTCCCGGCATGCGGCTGGAATCGGCTGCCGCGTACATTTCCGCGGTTTTCCGGGATGCGCAATTCCGAGCGGGCATGATCAACAGTTCGGTCATAGCGGCTCTTGTCACGATTGCCTGTGCGGCCATCAGCGTGCCGCTCGCTCTTTTGAGCCGGCGCTTCGAGTTTCGAGGCAAGAGCCTGTTGTCCGCGCTGTTGCTGGTGCCGCTGGTGCTGCCGCCGTTTGTCGGCGCCATTGGAATCCGGCAGATTTTCGGCGCGCAGGGTGCATTGACGGCACTGTGTCAACATTTGGGACTATTGGCGCCGGGGACACCGATCAACTGGCTGGCCGAGCATCCGTTCTCCGGGGTGGTCACGATTGAGGCTTTCAGCCTGTATCCGATACTGTTCGTGAACGTCGTTACGGCTCTGTCGTACATCGACCCGGCGATGGAACAGGCGGCCGCCAATCTGGGTGCCTCGAGCTGGCGCGTGTTCCGGTCGGTGACCCTGCCCCTGATGCTACCTGGCTTGTTCGCCGGAGCATCGATTGTATTCATCTGGAGTTTTTCTGAGCTGGGCACGCCGTTGATGTTCGACTTTTATACCGTCACGCCGGTGCAGGTGTTTTTTCGGATCAACGAGATTTCAAACAACCCGCTGCCGTACGCGCTGTTGATCGTCACGATGGCGGGCTGCTGTGTGGTGTACGCGCTGGGCAAGCTGGCGGTGGGATGGCGCACCCCGGCGGCGTGGACCAAGGCGCCGGCCACATCGGGGACGATTCAGTTGCAGGGCCTGAAGGCGGTCTGGGCCGTGATTCCCTTCGCGATCGTCATCCTGCTCGCGCTGCTGCCGCACGTTGGTGTGGTTCTCACCAGCTTCTCGAAGACCGGCCAGTGGTACGACAGTGTCCTGCCACGTGTCTTCACGACAGCTCACTATGAGCATGCCTTGTCACATGAGCTGGCACTGCCGTCCATCAGGAACAGCCTGTTGTTCTCGGGCATGAGCGTGACGCTCGATATTGCGATCGGGATGCTAATAGGGATTCTGATCGTGCGCTCGAAGCTGCCGGTCGCGGTGCGCGCGGTTCTCGATAGTCTGTCGATGTTGCCGCTGGCGGTGCCGGGACTGGTGTTGGCTTTCGGGTATCTGGCGATCGGTCTGCAGATCAAGGCGTGGTTTCCCGACACGAAATGGCTGCTGCAAGTGATCGATGTGCAGAAGAACCCGACATTGCTGCTCGTGATGGCATATACGATCCGCCGGTTGCCGTATGTCGTGCGAAGCACCGTCGCGGGGCTCGAGCAGACACCGCAGGAGCTGGAGCTGGCGGCGAGGAATATAGGTGCCACGAGTGCTCAGACGTTGCTGCGGATTACGACTCCGCTGATCGGCGCGAATCTTCTGGCGGGGGGGTTGATGGTGTTTGCATTCACCATGCTGGAGGCCAGCGATTCGCTGATCCTGGTCCAGAAGCAATCGTACTGGCCGATCACCCGTGGGATTTATGAGTTGTGGCAGAGGCTGGGCGATGGGCCTTATATCGCCAGCGCGCTCGGGGCATGGGCCATGCTGCTGCTGACGCTGATACTGCTCGCGGTGAATTCGCTGTTGGGAAGGCGCGTGGGGGCGCTCTTCAGGCTTTAGAGGCGAGCCGGGCCGGGGTTTAGCCCTTTGCCGCTGCCCGCTGCGGGTTGAAAAGCCGCGCCGTCGGCAGCGAGCTGTGGCGAGCGGTCACGTTTGGGAATCGCGCCGCGAATAACTCGGCCAGCCGATCGACGATGTAGACGGATCTGTGCTGACCGCCTGTGCATCCGACCGCCACGGTCAGATAGCCACGATTGCTGCCCTGGTACTCGGGAATACGTGCCGTCATGAACTGCGTGATGTCGGCGATCAGGATGCCCACATTCGTCTGGGCTTCCAGGAAGCGAATCACTTCCGCGTCGCGGCCGGTCAGATTGCGCAGGCTCGGCTCCCAGTACGGATTCGGCAGCGAGCGGGCATCGAACACGAAGTCTGCATCGCCGGGGATGCCATGTTTGAATCCGAATGATTCGAATGTGATCGACAGCCGGCCGACTGCACGTTGCTCCACCCGTTGATGGATGATTTCCCGCAGCGCATGTACGCCCATCTTGGATGTATCGATCACCAGGTCTGCCGCGTAGACGATGGGCTCGAGCAGCTGCCGCTCGAGGGCCATGGCTTCGCGCAGGTCGATGTTGTGACCGCTCATCGGGTGCTTGCGCCGCGTTTCGGCAAAACGCCGCAGCAGCTCCTCGTCACTGGTGACGAGGAAGATCACTTCGCACTGGATGCCGCTTCGTCTGAGCTCATCGATAAGCTGTGGAACCGTTGCGATCTCCGCGGCAGTGTTGCGTGCGTCCAGCCCGATCGCCGTGCGCTCGTACGTTGCTTCGGGACTGCGTACCGTGTACGAAATGAATGGCTTGAGCAGTGCCGCCGGGATGTTGTCGATGCAATAAAAGCCCAGGTCTTCGAGCATGTGCAGGGCAACGCTCTTACCGGAGCCGGACAGGCCGCTGAGGATGATGATGCGCACGCAGGAACGTTAGCGCCAGCTGCATGACGCCCGCAAGCATGACGCGCTGAAACGGGGGTGCGGCGAGCAAAATCGTGGGTTTTTGCCGGCGACGCCCGGCTGGGCCGTGGTGACGGGGTGGCCGGGGCCGCCTGGCTGGCGGCGGCGAGCTGGGCGGCTCAGCCGGGTGTTGTGCCGTCAGGGGACGGCGCGGGCCGCCCCTGATGGTGCAAACACGGGACTAAAGGGAGGCGAGATTCCGCGCGGTCCGCTGCGCCTCGGTGGCGTGGTGGTCGCGCTTCTTTTCCTTGTGTTTCTTGACGCATCGGTCGAGCTTGTCGACCAGCAGGTCAATGGCGGGGTACATATTTTCTGCGGTGGCAACCGCGTGGATCGCGCTGCCACTCACGTGCAGCGTTGCCTCAGCTTTCTGGTGCAGTTTTTCAACGGTCAGCACACAATGAACGTCGATGACTTGATCGAAGTGTCTCGCAATGCGATCGAGTTTTTTCTCCACATACCCGCGTAAAGACGCAGTGACCTCGACGTTGTGGCCGGTTACGTTGAGCTGCATAGCCGTCTCCTTTGAGTTATGACTCTTACATCTGCTTCAATCCTGCGCGACGCCGCTCGTTGGAAGGCGCAATGCCCATTGCTTCGCGATACTTGGCCACAGTGCGGCGCGCGACCGGGATGCCTTCCCCGGACAGCACCTCCGCAATACGGCCGTCGCTCAATGGCGTTTCGGCGTCTTCTTCCTTGACGAGTTTCTTGATCTTGGCGCGGATGGCGGTCGATGAGGTGCCGGAACCGTCGGCGCCTTCGACCTGACTGGAAAAGAAATAGCGCAGCTCGAACACGCCGCGCGGGGTATGCATGTACTTGCCGGAGGTCACGCGCGAGATGGTGGACTCGTGCATGCCAACTGCTTCGGCGATGTCCTTGAGGATCATCGGCCGCATGTGCTCGTCACCGTGCTCGAGGAAGGCCTGCTGGCGCTCGACGATGGAGCGCGCGACCTTGATGAGCGTTTCGTGGCGGATTTCCAGGCTCTTCAGCAGCCACCGGGCTTCCTGCAGCTGGGCGCGCATGGTCGCGTGACTCGCGTTGCGCCCGATGAGGCTCGCGTAGCTGTTGTTGAGGCGGACTTTCGGCAGCGTGGCGGCGTTGATTTCCACCGACCAACCGTGATCGGTCCGCCGCACGAATACGTCCGGAACGACATACTCGGCCGAGCCTGTACTGACTGTTGCCCCTGGACGTGGATGACACGAGCGCACCAGCGCAAGGGCACAGGTAATTTCCTCTTCCGTCGCGCGAAGCTCGCGGCGCAGAAGTGACAGCTCGCGCTCGGCCACGAGCTCGAGATGGTGACGCGCGATCTCGATCGCGGTGTTGAATCCCGGGGTGGCGGGGTCGAGCTGGCGCAGCTGCAGCTCGATGCACTCGCCCACCGAGCGGGCGCCGACGCCGGGCGGGTCCAGCGCCTGCACGCCGCCCAACACGGACTCAACCTCAGCGGCGTCACATTCAACCTCGGGCCGCAGAGTGTTGGCGATCTCCTCGAGCGGCTCGGTCAGGTAGCCGTCATCGCTGATCGAATCGATGATGGCGCGCGCAATCGCAAATTCACGCGGTTCGAGCTTTGCGAGCTCCAGCTGCCAGAGCAGGTGATCCTGCAGTGACTGGCCGGCGGCATCGGCGAATTCCTGTTGGCGCTCGTCGTCGTCGCTGTTCCAGGGCGCCTCGGCCGCTCCTACGCTCTGCTCACCCCAACCTTCGTCTACGACCTCGACTGTGTTTTCTTCCTGGGCACGCTCGGGAAGCTCAGGTTGCTCTGCTTCCGGGCTGGCGGACTCAACACTCTCGAAGGTACCGGTGCCCTCGGCTTCTTCCGTGGGCTCCAGCATTACGTTCGTTTCCAGAAGCTCGCGGATATGAGCCTGGAGCTCCAGTGCAGGTAACTGCAGGAGTCGTATGGCCTGCTGCAGCTGCGGGGTCATGGTCAGTTGCTGACCCAGCTTCAGCTGCAGGGAGGGTTTCAGCATGGTTGCACGAGAGACAGCTTGGGCATTCGGAACGTAAGTAATTGAAAGATTGTGACTTTCTCCTCACCCCGATGGGGCCCTTAGGGGCTCAGAGGCGAAACGACTGACCCAAGTACACCTCACGCACTTGGGGGTTGGCAAGGATTTCTTCCGCACTTCCAGCCGCGATCACGGTGCCCTGATTTACGATGTAGGCGCGGCTGCAAACCCCCAGGGTTTCCCTCACGTTGTGGTCCGTAATCAGTACACCGATGTCCCGGCTGGTGAGCTCTCGGATGATTCTCTGGATGTCCAGGACAGAGAGGGGGTCCACGCCGGCGAAAGGCTCGTCCAGAAGCATAAATCGAGGTTCGGCGGCCAGGGCTCGCGCTATCTCGACCCGGCGCCGCTCACCGCCCGAGAGTGACAGCCCGAGGCTGCGGCGCACGTGTCCGATCCGCAGTTCCTCCAGCAATTCCTCCAAGCGTTGCTCCCGCGCTGCGCGGTCGAGATCGCCGCGCGTCTCGAGAATCGCCATTACGTTGTCTTCCACCGACAGTTTGCGGAAGACGGAGGCTTCCTGAGGAAGGTATCCCAGGCCCAGCCGCGCACGCCGGTGCATGGGGAGCGTGGTGAGGTCCGTTTCCCCAAGATGTATGCGCCCTTCGTCGCAGGGGACGAGGCCCACAATCATATAGAACGCCGTTGTCTTGCCGGCGCCGTTAGGACCGAGCAGGCCGACGACTTCGCCGTTGGATACCTCAATAGATAGATCACGCACGACCTGCCGCGACTTGTAGCTCTTGGCGAGGCCGATGGCTCTGAGCGAGGTCATGGTTTCTTGTTGGGATCCTCGTCCGGCTTCGCGGGGATTACGATGTGTACCTTATCATCGCTGCCGGGTTTTGCCGCTGCCTGCAAGCGCTGCTCGCGGATGCTGTAGACGATCTCCTGCCCACTGACTTCAGTGTGACCATCGGAGACCCATGCGTCGTTCGACAGACGAATCGTCCCGTCGTTCACGTTGTACACGATCTCGTGCGCACGGCCGCGAGCAATCTCCTCAGTATCGGCTCGCTTCTGTTCAAACTCGGCCGGATTGCCCGTAACCGTCGCCTTCGCAATGTACTTGTTGCGAAACTCTACGACGGCCTGATCGGACTTGAGGCTGCCGTGCTGCTCACCGTTGATGCGCACGTTGCCCTCAAACACCCAACGGCTGTTATCGAAATTGTCGAGGCCGGTCGCGCGGGCGTGATCTGCCTGAACCCGGGTATCGCCCTGCGTGATGACTACATCCTGGAAGACGACCGAATCGCCCTTGTAGTCAACCTTGGAAGAGGCTACGTCGATAGGCAGTTTGCGCGCCGATTTCGACGGCGCGGGAACCGAGCCACGGGTAACCGCCGCGATACGGTCAGCCGCAGAACCAGCGCCCGCCCATGCAAAGCTGCAGACGAGCGCAGACACCAGGGCGCGTTGCAGAATGCGTATCACGTTATGGAGTAAACGCGCCACGTACGTTCGACTCGAGTACCAGTTGATGCTCTTTCAGCATGGCCAGCAATCCCTTCGAGTTGAGCAGCCGCCCGGGCGAACTGACCGAAACCTGTTCGCGGGTGCTGATGATATTCTCGTGGGTGTCGACGGTCAGCTTTTCGGTCGCGAGGTCCGCGGACAGCGTCGATCCCGGAAGCAAGCCAGTGACGTGCACGTTTCCGGTCAAGTCAACTTTCCCGGTCTCCGTCGTCAGCTCCCCGCGATCGGCGCGCCCCTTCCAAGTTTGCCCGTCGGCATCCCGAAAAGACATCTGCACCTGCTCAAACTCCACGCCATCATTTGGATGTTGACGAACCACGTTGGCGTTTAGTGTATACATTGGGAACCCATCTGCTCCCGTCTCCACGAGGACGGCGTTACGCGCCGAGTAGCCGAGCTCCGCGTTCGAGGGTTCAACTGTGGTCGTGGCAGTTGTTTCCCGCGGCTCCCCGCCGAGCCAGAACGAGCCGGCGATGATGGCGAGGAATAACAAAGCGACCAGGACGCGGAATATCATCGCCGTTTTTTCCCATTGACCAGAAGGTAGTCGCAGACTTCGCGAACTGCGCCCTGCCCGCCGGGCAGCGACGTCACAATGTGTGCTGCCCGAATCGCGTCGCGATGCGCATCGGCAACGGCGAACGCAAGCTTCACGACCTTCATCAGGGGTATGTCCGTGACATCGTCACCGACGCACGCACTTTCCGATACCTCGACCTTCAGCCGCTTTCGCAACTTCTCGAACTCGGCCAGCTTGTCCTGCGCTCCCTGGATGACGTGCTCTACTCCCAGCTCGCGACAGCGAACATCGGTCATCTTCGACTTGCGACCCGTGATCACGGCCACGTGGATCCCGGCTGCGTCGAGGTGCTTGATGCCCTGGCCATCGCGGACATGAAACACCTTCAAGGCTTCCCCGCGGGGCCCAAAATACAGTCTGCCGTCCGTCATGGTGCCATCAACGTCAAGAACCAGGAGTCGAATCGCAGCAGCGGATTTGCGTGTCATGAGGTCCGAGGAGCTGATCTGCAAGCGTCAAACAACGCCTGCGCGGAATAGGTCGTGTACGTTGAGTGCGCCTATCAGCCGCCCCTGGGAGTCGGCTACGGGTAGCGCCGTGATGCGATGCACTTCCATGATGTGTACTGCTTCCGCGGCTAGAGCCCGCGGTCCGATTGTCTTGCATTTCGCGGTCATCACGGCTCGCATGGGCGTGGTGTGGACGTTGATCTGCTTGTCAAAGGCCCGCCGCAAATCGCCATCGGTGAAGACTCCGAGAATGAAGTCATCGGGGTCCACCACCACTGTCATCCCGAGACCTTTACGCGACATCTCGATCAAGCCCGCGCCTAGCTGATCGTCTGCCGAGATGCGCGGGAGCGCCGCGCCCGTCCTCATGACGTCCTCGACGTGCAGCAGGAGCTGCCTCCCGAGGCTTCCTCCGGGGTGAGACAGTGCGAAATCCTGCTTGGTGAAACCGCGAGCCTCCAGCACCGAGACCGCAAGCGCGTCACCCATCGCCAGGGTGGCGGTTGTGCTTGCTGTAGGAGCGAGATTCAGTGGGCAAGCTTCCTCCGGGACGCTGATGTCCAGAGCCACTGCGGATGCGCGGCCGAGAGTCGAGTCCACCTTCCCCACGAGCACAATCAAAGGGACCGCCAGACGTTTCAGGTGCGGAAGCAGAAGCACAAGCTCGGGCGTTTCGCCCGAATTGGAGATGGCGACCACCACGTCGGACCGCGTGATCATGCCTAGGTCTCCGTGTCCCGCTTCGGCGGGATGCAGGAAGAACGCTGGTGTACCGGTGCTCGCGAGCGTCGCAGCAATCTTTCCTGCGATATGCCCTGACTTACCCATCCCGGTCACAACGACGCGCCCCTCACAGGCCAGGCAGATGCGGCATGCGTTCGCAAAACCCGCGTCGAGGCGCGGTCCCAGTGCTGCAACGGCTTGGGCCTCTATGGCTAATGCCCTGCGGGCGGAGGCCAGAAGCTGGGCATCGTCGGTTGGGGGTGTCGTGGAAATGGAGACAGGAGACTGCATAGCCGGACGATTATAGGCTCCACACCTGATAGACCACTCACGAAATACGTCGCTTTCGCTTGGTACACTGCTCATGGCCTGCGGCCAACTTTCCTGGGGGTCGAAGCGACCCCGTCCAATTAGCGGCGCGAAGCGCGCCGGTGTAAGAGAGAACATGAACGCTGAACAAGTCGCACAACTCATCCGGGCGGGTTTGCCCGGGGCCGACGTCCGCGTCGAGTCAGATGACAACACCCACTTCGCCGCGCGCATCGTATCGCCGGAATTCGCCGGCAAGCGCAGCCTCGCACGTCACCAGCTCGTCTACCGAGCGCTGGGGGAGCGCATGGGTAACGAGATACACGCGCTTTCCATCGAAGCGTTGACCCCCGACGAGACATGAGCGGGCAAAAGTCGCGTCTTTTGCATGCGGGCAGAAAGCGCCGTAGGCGGCTCTCTGCAGTTAAACCAGAGCTGAGGTGACACGATGGACAAGTTGCAGATCCAGGGGGGCGTGCCCCTCGAGGGGGAGGTACGTATTTCCGGCGCGAAGAACGCAACGCTGCCTATCCTCGCGGGTGCCCTTCTGGCCGAAGATCCCGTAGTCGTTGCGAACGTCCCGCATCTAAAGGACGTCACCACCACAGTTGAGCTGCTCGGACGGATGGGGGCCACGGTCACCATTGACGAGCGAATGCGTATCGAAGTCGACGGCTCCACGGTGAAGGAGTGCTTCGCGCCATACGAACTCGTGAAGACGATGCGTGCCTCCATCCTCGTGCTGGGACCGCTCGTCGCACGATTTGGCCGCGCGGACATCTCTCTTCCTGGTGGATGTGCCATTGGTGCGCGGCCGGTGAATATCCACATTGCGGGACTGCAGGCGATGGGCGCGGACATCACCATCGACGGCGGCTACATCCGTGCTCGGGCGGATCGCCTTCACGGTGCGCGGCTGGTGCTGGATACGGTCACAGTAACCGGCACCGAGAATTTGATGATGGCGGCCACGCTCGCGGACGGTGAGACGATCATCGAGAACGCTGCCCGCGAACCCGAGGTCATCGACCTCGCAAACTTTCTGGTTGCCATGGGCGCTAAGATTCAGGGCGCCGGCACGGATAAGATCGTTGTGGAGGGCGTGAAGCGGTTGCGCGGAACCACCTACGAAGTGCTACCCGATCGCATCGAGAGTGGTACTTATCTCGTCGCTGGTGCCATCACGCGAGGCTGTGTCCGGATCAAGAACACGCGCCCCGACCATCTCGATGCCGTACTGGCCAAGCTCGAGGAAGCTGGCGCGAGGGTGGGGGTCGGCGATAACTGGATCGAAGTCGACATGCGTGGCCGCAGGCCTAAAGCGGTGGATGTTCGGACGGCGCCGTACCCGGCGTTTCCGACCGACATGCAGGCACAGTTCGCTGCACTCAATACGGTTGCCGCGGGTGTCGGAACGATCATTGAAACGATCTTTGAAAACCGCTTCATGCACATGCTCGAGATGCGCCGGCTCGGAGCCGAAATCCGCCTCGAGGGCAATACCGCGATCATCCGGGGTGTGGAGAGACTGACCGCCGCCCCGGTTATGGCGACGGATCTGCGCGCTTCGGCCAGCCTGGTGCTGGCGGGCCTCGTCGCTGAGGGACGCACGGACATTGAGCGCATCTACCATATCGATCGCGGCTACGAGGCGATCGAGGAGAAGCTCGCCCAACTGGGTGCGCAGATTAAACGCGTTCCCAATTAGCTCAACGGCAGAAAATGGCTGGCACCATTTTCTGAGCGAACGCCGCCTGCCTCTAAAGAGCTAGGACGGAGCTGCACGTCGGACGAATCTGACTGCGGAATGACACTTAGCGCGCGTAATATTGCCAGCCTCAACTGCTGGAGAATGTATGCGCATCGGTATGGTCGGACTGGGGCGTATGGGCGCGAACATGGTGCGCCGCCTGATCAAGGGCGGGCACGAGTGTGTTGCCTACGATAATTCCGCAGATGCCGTGAAGGCGATCGCGGCCGAGGGAGCGAAGGGCGCGAACACTCTCGGGCAGCTCGTGGAAGCGCTTCCCGCCCCCCGTGTCGTGTGGGTCATGGTGCCGGCGGGCGTCGTTGATTCGGTGATCGGGCAGTTGCGGCCACTGTTGAAACGCGGCGACGTCATCATCGACGGCGGCAATTCCAACTATCACGACGACATCCGCAGGGCCGAGGAGCTGCAGCAGGCCGGCATTCATTACGTGGATGTTGGGACCAGCGGCGGTGTGCTCGGCTTGGAACAGGGGTTCAGCCTGATGATCGGCGGCGAGCAGGACGTCGTTGCCGCTATTGAGCCCATCTTTGCGACCCTGTCTCCGGGCGGCAAGATGCCCGGGCGGGATAAGGGCGGCGGCGCGCCCGCCGAAGGTCAGGCGGGCATGGGTTACCTGCACTGCGGTCCGGTCGGTGCGGGGCATTTCGTCAAGATGGTCCACAACGGCATCGAGTACGGAATCATGGCCGCCTATGCTGAAGGCCTGAACATTCTCAAACACGCCGACGCCGGCACGCAGAGCCGGGAAACCGATGCGGAGACTGCACCGCTGAGCAATCCCAAGTACTTTCAGTACAAGTTGGATATCGCGGCCATTGCCGAGGTGTGGCGGCACGGCAGCATCATTTCATCGCGGCTGCTGGATCTCACCGCGGCCGCGCTCGCGGCCAGCCCGAAGCTCGAGGAGTTTGGCGGCCGCGTGTCCGATTCCGGCGAGGGCCGCTGGACTGTGCAGGCGGCGATCGAAGTCGGCGTGCCGGCCTACGTACTCAGTGCGGCGCTGTATTCACGATTCGAGTCGCGTGGGCGCGCCGAGTTCGCCGACAAGCTGCTGTCGGCCATGCGCCTCGGTTTCGGTGGTCATCACGAGAAGAAGGACTGATATGGAGCGTAAGGATTCTGATGCCCTGGTGATCTTCGGTGCCACTGGCGACTTGTGTTTCAAGAAAATTTTCCCCGCCTTGTATCACCTGGTACGCCGCGGTCATCTGTCGGTACCCGTGATTGGCGTCGCCCGGGCGGGATGGAACGTGGACAAGCTTGCCGCGCATGTCCGGGACAGCGTGCATACGGCCGTCAAAACTGTCGACGCGGCCGTGCTTTCAAAGTTGACCTCGCTGTTGCGTTATGTGGACGGGGATTACACGAAGCCCGAGACGTACAGTTCGCTTCGCGAGGCGCTGGGAGACGCGCAGCGGCCGCTCAACTATCTCGCGATTCCGCCGAGCGTGTTTCCTCCCGTTATTGCCTGTCTCGGCAAGACCATTCCGGTGCAAGGCGCGCGGGTTGTTGTCGAGAAACCCTTCGGGCGCGATCTGGAGTCCGCTCGTAAGTTGAACGCAACGCTGCTGGCGACGTTCCCGGAATCCAACATCTTCCGCATCGATCACTACCTGGGCAAGGAACCGGTACAGAATCTGCTGTTCTTCCGGTTCGCGAATTCGTTTCTGGAGCCGGTGTGGAATCGCAACTTCGTGGCGAGTGTGCAGATCACGATGGCGGAGAAGTTTGGAGTGGCCGGGCGTGGCAGGTTCTACGAGGAAGTCGGTGCGATCCGTGACGTCGTGCAGAATCACCTGCTGGAGGTTGTAACGCTGCTCGCGATGGAGCCGCCGGTCAATTCGAGCGGGGAAGCGCTGCGGGACGAGAAGGTCAAGGTGTTGAAAGCGATCCGCCCGGTGTCGGCCCAGGATGTGGTGCGCGGGCAGTTTATCGGCTACCGCAACGAAGAAGGTGTTTCGCCGAGCTCGCGCGTTGAAACCTTTGCAGCCCTGCGTTTGGGAATTGACTCGTGGCGGTGGAGTGGCGTGCCGTTCTACCTGCGCGCGGGGAAGTGCATGCCGGTGACCGCGACCGAGGTGGTCGTTGAGATGCGGCATCCGCCAGCGCGGGTGTTTGGTGACCTCGGGCCGGAGCAGCCCAATTATTTGCGCTTTCGTCTGAGCCCCGAAACGGCAATTGCCCTCGGCGCGCACGCGAAGCGCCCGGGACCTGCCATGCAGGGGCGTGACGTCGAGCTATTCGTAGACCAGCGCGACAAGGATGAGGCGGACGCTTATGAGCGGCTCATCGGGGCTGCGATGATTGGCGACACATCGCTGTTCGCCCGCCAGGATGAAGTGGAAGCGGCCTGGGCGGTGGTCGAGCCGGTGCTGAATGTTGATTCGGAGCCGTACCTGTTCACGCCGGGGACGTGGGGACCGAAGCAGGCTGACGATGTCATCGCTGGGGAGTGCAGTTGGCACAATCCGGGAGCGGATGCGCATAGCTGGACGCGGTCGTGCGGGCCCGTAAACCTCAGTCGGTTCGCGCCTTAGTTTATTGGCTGAAAGTCGCCTTCGGCGCTTTCAGCGGAGTGGGGGGTAGGCGGCTTCGTTTGACGGCGGGCAAAAGGCGCGACTTTTGCCCGCTAGGCGAGCCGGTGAGCGGTGGGTCGGCGGCAATGAGATGCGACTTTTGCCCGCTGGGCGAGCCGGTGAGCGGTGGGGTCGGCGGCAATGAGGTGCGACTTTGTTGGGGCGGTGGCGGGGCGGGTCAGGCAGCTTCGTTGGACGGCGGGCAAAAGGCGCGACTTTTGCCCGCTAGGCGAGCCGGTGAGCGGTGGGGTCGGCGGCA
>JBJMWM010000026.1:0-312269 GCA_045810105.1 Steroidobacteraceae bacterium
ACTGGCAGGCACCGTACCGACATAGCCGCAGTATTCTCCGCAGAGCAGGTTGTCGGGCGTCGTGACGTTGTATTCCCTCTTGGTCCGATTGGTGTATTGCAGACCGAAATCCAGTTTGGTTGATACCTCGCCGTCGAAGCGTGTCGTCAGATGCAGCCTGTTCTCCTGGATCTTGTCTTCGACATTGCGTGACTGACCACCCATGTTACAACAATGTACATGGAGGTCCGACGGGTCCGTCGTCGAAATCAGGTTGCTGTAGCTGGGCAAGTAGTTGGGACCATTGTTGGTCCACTGCGGATTCACGCCGATGTTGCGCGTCCCGACGACCGTAAAATAGCCGTCCGCGGACTTCTTGTTCCAGGCACTCGAGAGGGCGCTGTCCCAATCGAGTTTCGTGTCGTCGGTGAACGCATAGGCCACATTGAGGCCGCCCTGGACGTTATATGCGTTGCGCGGCTTCGACTGCATGATGTAGTCGTTGGCCATGTTGCCGGTGTTGTAGCGCGTGTAACTCAGGGCCGTCCCGTTGGGGTCGGCGATGAGCGACTGGTAATCTGATGAGTTTCCGTACATTCCGAAGCCGTTATAGTGGGAATCCAGGCGATAGTTCGAGAGCATCCCGTCGAGCGAAACCTCGAGCTTGTCGAGTGGCAGCCAATCGATCGCCGCGCTCACTCCCTGGCGGGTGCGGGTCTCGCGGATCGGTGACAGCGCGAGTGTTTGAGGAACCGAGAAATTCTTGACGGCAGGAAGCTGCGGTTCGTTCACATTAGCGTACCAGCCGCCGGTGTCTACGACCTGTATCTGATCGTCCCGCTTGTAGTACATGCCCGACACGAGCCACCCGAAGGTGCCGTCTTCATTGCTGTCGCCGAAGAGCAGCGATGCCTTGGGTGTCGTCTTGCCCGAGAAGGCGTGGTTGATGCTGTTGTTTACGGCGGCCAGGCTCCCCGCGGCGTGAAAGCCTTTGCTATTGAGAGGGCGCGCGGTAATGATGTTGACAGTGCCGCCGATACCGCCCTCCTCCAGGTCGGCTGAAGATGTCTTGTGTACTTCTGCCGTGCTGATCAACTCGGAAGGCAGCACGTCGAAATTGAAGGCACGATCTCTGGCGTCGGTCGCCAACGTACGGCCGTTGAGAACCACGTTCACGAAATCCGGACCGAAACCGCGAATCGTGATCTGGCTGGATTCGCCGCCGGATCGGTCGACCGCCACGCCCGGCACCCGCTGCAGAGCATCGGCCACGTTCTGATCGGGGAATTTGCCCGCCTCCTCGGCGGAAACCGCATCCACCACGCTGATCGAATTGAGCTTGATATCCTCCGCTCGGCGGATCGCCGCGCGTTGGCCGGTGACGATGACCTCGGAAAGCGAACTGGAATCGGCCGCGGGCTGCGCCGCCTCCGGCCCGCTCGCTGCGGGTCCTGCATCGGATGGTCCCGCGGGGCCATCCGCCGCCAGCGTCACACCGTGACTTACCGCGCAAAATACAACGGCCAACAGCGTCTTACGCGCCGGATTCAAAAAGATTGCTCTACGCACGGTCTCATCCCCCCTCTTCTGCCGATTAATCATATTATTCGTATCATTGAAATCGACGGAAAGCAATCAAATTTGTCGCGCTGCGCAAGCTGGTGGGGTCGCCCGCGCGAATCTCCCTGGAGCGGGCGAAGCCGCGGCAACGCCCGTGGACCGGAGGCCGGAATGGCTCGAGACAACCCCTTGCTTTGACCATGCCGAACGCCTATTTTTACGGACAAACACATGCCAATTGGCGCCCCGGGGGTGTTGCTCCCGTCATCTCCACCAACATGCAGCCCCGTGCCGGGCGCGGGTGTATCAATGAAACAGGAGGCTGAATCACGGCGGCCGGGCAGTCAGACGCTCACCAGCCAACTACTCGAGACCCTTGGAAAAGCCATCGTTTCCGAGCAATTCAAGGGGCGCAGCCTGCCGAACGAAGCGGAAATTGCCACGCGCTACGGAGCTAGCCGCAGTGTCACGCGGGAGGCGGTCAAGATGCTCGCCGCCAAAGGACTGCTGTCGGCGCGGCCGCGCAGCGGGTTGACCGCTCAGCCGCAGGAGCGTTGGAGCCTGTTCGATCCGGACGTATTGCGCTGGATGTTGGAGCGAAAATTCTCCTATGACCTGCTGCGTCACTTCGCGGAGATGCGCCTCGCCCTGGAGCCGGCCGCTGCAGCCCTGGCGGCCAGGAATGCAACCCGCAAAGCCCTGAGCGGAATCGAACACGGACTACAGCGCATGATCGCGGCGGAGAACGGCGACGACGACAACCTGGCAGCGGACGTTGCATTTCACGTGGCCATCCTGGATGCCACCGGAAATCCGTTCTATCAACAGCTCGATGAGTTGATTCGCACGGCGCTGCAGTTTTCGATACGGGTAACCAACCGCATCGTGGGGCACTCGGCCAGCGTTCCTGCGCACCGGCGTGTATTCGATGCAATCAGGTCCGGCGATCCTGCGGGTGCCAGCGCGGCCATGACAGCGATAATCGTCGAATCACAGGCACTCATAGCATCAGTCAAACGTCGCGGTCGCGGCCGTTCGAGGCCATGAGCATCTGAGCGGCGACGGGAGTCGCGCCCCTGCAATCGCCGGGATTGCGCAGATCGGGCGCAGGAGCCGGCGGTGGACGCATCCTGGTGACCACGCTGCTCAAGCCACGTGAAGTATCCAAACGTGAGCTGCATAAGCTCTACGAGCGCCGCTGGAACATTGAGCTGGATCTGCGCTGCATCAAGACGACCCTGCGCATGGAGACTTTGAGTTGCAAGAGCCCCGAGATGGTGCAAAGGGAGCTCTGGGTTTACCTCTTCGCTTAACTTCTTCTACGGTCGACCCGCCTATCGCTCGCGAGCGGGTACGATCCCAGGGCAATCGCAGGCGCTGTGCCCAATCTGCTTTGTCTTCAAACCACACACTCTGTCCGAGAGTGTCGCGCGAGTGTTCCCATGCGACTCGGGCGCATTGCACGACAATCTTTTCCACCCGCACCTGAGCACCATCGATATTGCTCGCCTGGAACTCGATCCCAGCATCGAGGCAATCCGACGCTACGTGGATCTCTTCTTCGTTAACAACGGCAACTATTTTGTCGGGCAAGTTGCAGCGGAAATTGATGGCTTACTCGATGATGTCGGCAGACGCTTGCACGAGCTGTTACGTTCTCAAGGACCCGCCCAACATGACGATCGCCGTTCAGCCATAGAAGTCCAGGTTCGCGTACCCGTCGATCTACGACACCGATTGCTCTACGTCATTCTGCCAAGGCAGTTTCTGGACGATCTCGAAATTCGGCGCGCCATTTTCACGCTCTGGAATTGTGAGGCACTTCCCTATCCCACGTTTCAGGGAGGCGCTCCGGCCGACTACTACCCCGTCATCAGAGACCGTCTGTTCGAAACGTTAAAGAGGTCAACCCGCATATGAGTGAGATGGCATTGAGCCTCGCGGGGGTCTATCGACCAAACGTGGGGGCAGTTGGCTTTGCAATCCTAGTTTTTCGCGATACCACAACTTTTGGGTTCAGGATGCTTGTGGTGAACGGGTGCTAGGCTTCCGAGTCTGCGATGTCGAAGCATCCGCTCTGCTGCCAGTGCCGGGCTGACCCTCACGCAGAAACTCCAAGGCGACATTGTGGGATCCCATCGGAAGATCCTACCGGAAACGCCCGAGTGACATGAGCGGTCGGTCCGGCCGACGCGCCGTTCGCGACCTGAGTCACAGCTTATGGCTGGTAAACTCATCAAAAATCTCCCTTCTGAGGGAATCCCAAGCGGAAATCGGATGTCCATGACGCCTCTACGTCGCGCGCTGCTGTCGGGTTTGACTCTGTTCGGCGGACATTTTGTGAATCGTCGCCTCGATCGGGTTGGACTCGTCGGGGTCCTGCTCACCGCGGCCATGTTGGGCACGATTGGCGTCGCAAAGGCTCTCCCCTTCGACAACTCTGGTTTGCGCTTCCTGGTCTGGTTGCCGATGGGGCTGTTAGTTCTCGTCGGGTTGATTGCACTGGTCAGCGCTCGACTAGTTCTGAGCGTGCTCGTCGAATCTGATCGATCATAATCAATATGTTAGGCCCTTCCGGGACAGGGGGCTACCGAAGAGCCGAATAGGCCGCCATGGGTCGCAAAGAGGTCGTCTCCGGGGTCATTCGACGAATCTTGGCGTGGACCGCCGCCGAGGCTCGGCAGCGCTTCCCGTCTCACTGGATTTGCAGGTCCGCCCTATTATCCCTCTGCGCCGATCTGGTACCGCTGCTCCCCGCCTCTTGAACGCGCTGACCATGACCCCGGTCAGGCTGGCAGGGGTTTGGGGACGGCTCAGACTTACACAGTTTCTTACACATAAAGTTCTGAGGCGGAGTAAAATGCTCGCAGAAATAAGCACTTAGAGGAGCCCCCAAGGGACTTAAAATCCCTCGGCCGCAAGGCTGTGCCGGTTCGAGTCCGGCCCCGGGCAGATCCGCATATCTGGCATTGATCGCCGCCAGCTTCGCGCGTCAACCATTGAACGTTCTACTATTTCTTATTCTTACGGAGCACCGTAGGAATTCGGACCTGTCTTGAATCTCAACTCTTCCGCGTTACGGCAGCTCAGTAGATGCAAGGCATTTCCAGCATGCCAAATCGTGAGTTTCCGATGCGACGGACTTACACACCCCTTACACAGTACCGCCCAACGCCAGCCCTCCTGCTACAGCGGACCCCCGCCCGGCGCGATCCACGTTGGACGTGGGATCGTCGCGATGCGTCGACGGGGTCTGGTGAATAGACCATCTATTGAATCGTCAGCGTACCCGCCGGGTGAGGCGTCAGTTCGGTGTAAGACGACTGTCCGTCACTTGTATAGACACTAGTCGTTACAGAGTACGTCCCCGCCGTCATCGTGGCTGGGATGGTAAGGGATGCCTGAACCGGCTTGGTCACACCGGCTGTAAAGCTGACATTCGTTATTCCAATCCTCGTGATCAGTGTGCCGGCGCTGTTCTTCACCCAGAAAATCACTTCTGTGCCGGTTGCCGTTTGGGTAATGCCCAATGTGGCTGTGAATGAAACGGTCTGACCAGAAGACGCCGTGCTCGGGCTAACGACCATGTTTACGCCAGATTGCGACGACAGCGTTATCGACGCGGGGGTCGATTGTGCAGAAGTGTTGCCGGCAGCATCGTATGCGGACACCGTGTACGAATACGTGCCATCGGCAAGACCAGTGTCGCTGTAGCTCGTCGAGACAGTGGTTCCGACGATACTGCCGTTGCGATAGATGTTGTAACCAGTCACCCCAACATTGTCGGTAGACGCAGTGAAGGTCACGGTCACTGAACCAGAGCTGGGAGATGTCGCCTGGACGTTCGTGGGCACGCTGGGTGCCTGTGTGTCTCCAGAACCCAACGCAAACACACTGTCATTGAAAGTGCCCAGTTTAAACAGCGTATACGCATCGTTGATGCTGTAGCTGGCGGTGCTGTCGGTAATCGTCGAGGCGGTGCTGATCTGATTTGCTCTTCCAGGCGTTCCGTAATAAGCGGCGTTGGCCAGTGAGACGTTGCTCGCACCGCTGACCGTCAGGACGCCCGCGTTGTAATCACCGTTGATTCCCGTGATCAGTATATTGCTGGCGCCATTGTCCAGTTGCAGGAGGGTATTGTTGTCCCCGTCCTCGGTCTTGATTCCCAGCACACGGATATTGGACGCGGCGGAAAATTCGTAGAAGGTCGTGCCTCCCAGGTGCTCTGGATTCGAGCCGTAGAGCGTCGTCGGTTCTGCGGTCCCCGAGGCCAATAGTGCCCGGAGGTCGCTGTTCGTCACCGGATCGCCTTGCGGGCCATCTATCTGTATCTGCAAGCCAAACCAGCGTCCGCCGCCATTGCTGTCGAGCTGCACGAACTTGCGCGCGGCGGATGGGAGATTGGGCGTGTTATCGAACTGCATACCGATGCCCAGCTGATTCACAATGGATTTCCTGCCCACTTCCCACTTCACTGCGCTGAGATACGTATTGTCCATCGCGTTGTAAGTGAATCCGGCTGGGAAAAGCGTGCATCCCATGAGCGTTTGGCAGTGGGTTTTGACGGCCGAGTCGTCTGTGGGGAGGGTTATACCGATGTCACTGAGGAGCGCGGTGCCGCTCGCGGTATTGGCGCTCTGAATGAACGGCTGAAAGGTGGAATTCGTGACCCAGGCGGAGCCGTTGAGACTGGAGTAATGGCCGGGCGTGCCGAAAAACTTTGTATTCGGATTGAGGGCCAGGGTACCCGTGATGTTGTACACACCCCGGGGCAGAAATACCTCGTCTCCATTGTTGAGGGAGGCGGTGATTGCAGCTCGAATCGCCGCGGTGGAGTCTGTCTTTCCGGTCGTGTCGGCACCGTAATCCGTTACCCATTTGGCATTCGTGTCCAGGATCCAGGGCATCTGGCCTGGCACGTTGCGTGTGACGAGATCGGACGGCGGCGCAGCGCCGTTCGATACAAACTGCGTGCTGTTGAAATCGTTTTTGGTCTTGACGTCGCTGATGACCGTGTAGCCATTGATGGGGACGCCGCCCCCGAACGAGCGATCGTAGGTACCGGAGTCGTTATGGGCGTATTCCTGGAAGTAATCCCAGCCACCACTCGCCGTTGGTGAAATCACCGTGACCCCTGCCGGTGGTGCATTATTGGTGATGAGACTCGAGCCGCTGGGAGCCTTCGCGTACACATTATTTATATAGACGCCGACGCCGGACGGATTGCTGATGGCGGGAGCCGTGCCGCTCGAGATCGTGATGCTGCCATCGATCAGGTCCAGGGTGGCGCCGTGAATGGACGGCTGGCCCAGCGATACGGCCGGTACCCCGCTTTCCTGAAAGTTGAAGCCCGAGATGGTCAGTCCGCCGCAAGCGGCTTTCACGCCGTTGTTGGTCAGCGGCTTGGAGCTGAAACCGGCCGTGGTCTGGTTCTCGAGCGTGAGCCCCGCGAAGGAGGCGGTTCCACACGCCGCTTCATCTACGACAACGCCATATTGGCCGCCATTGACGTCAATGTTCGTCCATACTTCCGTGGCCGGAGAGCCTTCGATTCCGACGAGGCCCCCGGTCGCATTCACCGAAACATTCTGCATGTAGCTGTATTGCGCAGAGAAATATCGTATGCCGATGGCACCAGGATTGCTGCCGGTCTTGAAATTGATATCCCGGATCACCGCATTGAACAGGATATCGAAGGCACCCACCACGGCATTCTGGTATTGACTGTTGCAGCTGCTGCCGTTGACGGGATTGGCAGTCGTATTAATAAAGAATACGAGTGGCTTCGGGCTCGCCGGATTCGAAAAGCCGGCGCTGTTATCCGCAAGGAAGATGGTCGGGCGTGCGCCGCTGGCAGGGCCTACCAGGCTCGGTGCCTTGTGCATCCCGTATTGGGAGATTGCCCCGAAATTATAATTGTTGGTATTGTTGCAGTCCTGGACGCCGTTCAGGGTATTTGAGACCTTGTAGTTTCCAGCAGGGACGTACGCGACCATCGAATAGGTGATGGCGTCGTTCATTGCACTTTGAATGGCGCTGGTCGAATCGTTGTTTCCCGTGGGATCCGCGCCGTAGATAGTTACGTCCAGGTAACCCGCAGTCACCAGCCTGTCATTTTGATGTCCGGTGCTGGTTACGGTGGGAGGGATCGAGAGTGGCGTGGTTGCCTCGGCAATTGCGCAGATCAACAACAACAGAACGGCCGATAGTAGGTATTTCATCGAGAACCTCCCTGTCCTGGCTTTCAAACGAGTGTCCCAAAACATCGGCGAATAAGCTATGCCAAAAGCTTAAGATTTGTCAATCAAACTCTCCGTGTCGGAATCACCCAAGTGGGTATGGCTGTCACAATGGACTGTTGGTTTTTCTCCGGCCTTGAACGGCTGCGGTCAAGGTTGCCGCCAATACACCCAACAGCAGAGAGTCGATCGATCCCCCGCCTCCTGCCGCCCCTCTCCCCCACTCCCTGCGTTGGAATTGCTCCCGCCTCCAGTGCCCAATGGTGGGGGTGTCGCCGCGGGCCGCGGCAACTTTGACTGTCACATGGGCAGCCGTGCCGGCCGAACGTCCCTGGTTATCCGCAATCAGATAGGTGAACGAGTCGGTGCCGGAGAAATCGGCTGCCGGGGTGTAGGTGACATGCCCGTCAGCCGAGCGGCCGCGGTGCCATGCCCCGGTGCATCGACACCAGCCATCGCATTGTATCGACTTTTCGGCGTGTATCGTTACGCGGGGAATTGGTCGCACAGCCATGGCTCAGGACGAAGGATGACCAATTTAGTCCGGGCGAATCTGCGGCCGCGCCGTGAGAGCCGACGTGTCACTCGGGCGCTCTCCAGGCATCTCTCTGAACATCCGGGAGATGCGGTTCTCCTTCGCAGCGTCAAGACCGGTGAGAACACGACGGCTGTCGCTGCATTCAACAGCGCGGTTGCTCATGTCGGCAATCTCTTCGATGGTCTTCAGCCGAATGGTCCCGCAAAGGACATCGACTTGCAGGTGGAGTACAGCGGAGAAGACGACTATTTTGTCGTAAGCACGCGAATCGGCGACGTCCGGATAGCCGCGATACAATTTCTCGGAAATTTACAGATTGAAGAGCACCTGATACCACTTGTGGGCGTCTCCGAATATAAGCAAGCCTGCGCTTCGGGCGACTCGATCTCACAAGTGGTTTCGTTTGCTCCCCAGAATCTTGCCGGGATCCGCTTTTCGCTTGAGATGCACCGCATCCCGGCGTCGGGACTCACTTACGTCACCATGCGAAAACTGAAAGATGAGCCACCTGAGCTATGACAAATTTTTTGCAAGGTTGCACTAAGGCCGAGTCTGTGGTGCAGAAGGGTCGTGCCGATCAGCGCTGCAGCTGCGAGCATGGCCGGCGAGTAACCGCCAACTCAACAGCTGCGTGAGAATAGGACAGCCAAACGAAGTCTCGACGATTAGCTCGCAGGGATCATGATATGTCGGACAACTATCTTCAGCTCATACCGACCGACCCGCAGATCCAACCCTCCGTCCAAACGGCTGAACATGCTCGATCCCTGCTCGAGAAGTTTACGCCCGATGCGGAGACTGTTGTAGCGAGCTTCAAGGAGTCGGTCGAATTTTTTAATTCGGGCTCGAATGGCTCCGAAATCCGCTGCCCGGCGTGTGGCGCAGAAGCAAGCTACTGGTGGCTATCGGCAATGGATGAGGCCTGGAAAAGTCGCTTTAACCAACTAGAGGTAACCGCGCATTGTTGTAAAGCTTCGGTATGCCTGAACGAACTTCGCTACGATTGGCCGGCAGGCTTTGCGCGGTTCGTGCTAGAAGCACGGAATCCGAACATACCGGACCTGTCATACGAACAACTTGCGCAGCTTGAGTCAGTGCTGGGCTGTTCCCTACGTCGGATTTGGCTGCGACGCTAAGCTTGGCGATTTTCAATGCACGGAACTTGTACTACGCGACTCTACCGGACGCTTATATTGAAGGCGGCGCGCGAATGAAAGAACCAGAACGAGAGACCGAGAACAGCACCAACCGCTGCTGCCAATGAGACGGCTGCGATGATCATCGAGTTCTGGACCTTGCCGATATGATGTTGTGCCAGGGCCTCATTGATGAGCGTCTGCTAGCCGGTGCCAGTCCGCGCGGATTCCGACTTGAAAGCTGCAAGGATCTGATCGTCGATAGATCGTGATCCGTGTCTTGTCTTGCATGGAGGATCGCCGGTCCACGTTTACCACAAGAAAAATCATACTCCTTCTTCATAGATCTTCTTATCTTCTCTCCTGGGTCCAGCGTTGCGAGCCGGTAGCAGGCGCCGGTTACACCAGCTCGAGCCGCAGCTCACGGCCGACGACGGCGGCGGCGCGGCACAGAGTTGCAAGTGTCACGCTGTCGTTATCAGGATCAAGAAGCCGGTCTAGTTGAACGCGGCTGGTTCGCATTCTCCGAGCCATCTCGACCTTGGTCAGATTGCGCTCCCTCATCGCCTCAGCAAGTTGCATTGCGAGGATGCGCTTCATCGCCGTCGTCTGGACGGCCTCATAGATTCCCTCCTCCCTGAGGAAATCGTCAAAGGTGCCCCCCATATGTGGGTTCGTCTTGGTCTTCCTGGTCTTGCTCATTTCTTCACTTCTTTCTTGCGCTTTCGGGCGAAATCGATATCACTTTGCGGCGTCTTCTGGGTCTTCTTGATGAAGCCATGCAACAACCACATACGATCATCATGCAAAGTGAAAATCACACGTGCTATCCGGTTGCTTGTCAGGCTACTACGCACTTCCCAAAGTCCAAGGCCAAGTGGAGCGCATGTCGGCTTACCAATAGGCCAGCCATACTCCACAGTTGCAATGTCGTTACCGATAATGCGTCGGTCAACCCGCGGCAGTCCCAGAATAAACTCTCGCACCGGTCGTGCCCCTTGCTTCGTCTGGTAGAAGACCGAAGACACCTTCTTGAGGCGAGTCATCGCCGTCTCCCAGACATTGAGAGTATGTACCACAACTGGTACATGGTCAATTTATATTTAAATTGCATCGGATTGGCCGACAGGATGGATGGGTCTGGTCGTGGCGGCGTGTACCCTATCGGTCGCATTTCGTAGCTCAACGGACAACAGTCGGTGTCACTTTCACATCTCGTTGCTGTTTCTGTTGGGCGGGCAAATCGTCAGGAGTGACTATGTTCAGCGTGTCCAGTCGTAGGACTGCTCAGTACGGAGCGCTGCTCCCTCGCGGTTTGAGCGTCGATGCTCAGTAAACTGCGTCGCAAGCCGCTCTTTCTGCGTCAACATCGACGGCAAATTACGCGCGAAGTATCGGACGTCACCGGCCAACTCAATCTCACTTGTGCGTCTAGCGTCTCAGCGATCCGGATCCAGCGTCCGAGAAGCTCTTTGCGCGCTTCGAAAAGTCGCGTACGCATGGGATCGCGAAAAGCACCGTCTGCTGCATATGCTTGGCGATTGCGATGACATCTGCGCGTAGTGCTGTCGACGCGCCGCGCCGTTGCGCCCGGTAGCGCCCGCTTCGGGTATTGCCCTTGTTGTGACCACGCGCGACGCGCGGCGTCGCGTTCGCCGCAATCCCCTGCTCCCGCATCATCCGCGCGAAATCCTCGCGCCACTGGCGCAGCATTTCCTTGTCGATGTGCAGCCGGCGTCCGAGCTCGTCCTCGGCTTTGACGACAATATGCACGTGTGGATGCTGCTGTTGACGCACGGGCGGGTCCCGCTCTGGCCGGCCAGGAGGCTTCTACAGGGGGGGTATTGCTGCGGGGTACAGGTGTTAGGGTACTTGCCCGAACGCCTTGTCGCTCAAGACGTTAGGCCAGATCTGTGAGTCCGGCCCCGGGCAGACCTGGCGCCTTGCGCCGAACGATTTGCCCGTGCTGGGCACCGCCGTGCGGGTCGCGCAAAAGTGCTCATCACGGTCGACAAGGATCTCCTGGAACTCAGGGAACATTGCGGTATCCCGATCATCAGGCCGGGTGAGTTTCTGGAGGCGGGTCGATCAACAGAACGATTCGCCAACTGTCCCAGCGCGGTCCCCGTAGGTCACCCGACGTCCGCGTATTCGATCCGATTGCGTCCTGCGTACTTCGCGGAATATAGCGCCGTGTCGGCGCGGCCCAGGAGTTTCTCCGCCGTGTCAGAAGCGGGCGCCAGCCAGGCCATCCCGAAACTGGCCGTTACGTTGATCGTCAAAGTATCGTACGTAAACGGGATTTCGGAGATGGCGCGCCGCAGGCGCTCGAGTGGCAGGAAGGGACGTTGTTGGGGTGCCCCGGGTACGACCAACAGGAACTCTTCGCCGCCGAAGCGGCCCAGAGAGTCGGTAACGCGGACCCGTGCCGATACTTGCGTGCTCAAAATGCGCAACACGGCATCCCCGCATAGGTGTCCGTAGGTATCGTTGATACGTTTGAAATGATCGACATCGATGAGCACGATCGCAAGCGGTGTCGAGAATTGCCTGGCCGAGTCGATTTCCCGGGCGAGGATCTCGAGGATCGCAGTGCGGTTCCAAAGGCCCGTCAACGCATCACGCGTCGCACGCTCGAGCAACACCTCGCGCTCGCGCAGCTGGCGTTCCAACTCCCGCTTGTGGACACTCAGATTGTGCATACGATAGTTCCAAGCGGCTGCCAGCAAAGCGCAGGCCACGCCGACTACCACCAGCCGGAACCATAGCGTGCCCCACCATGGCGGCAATAACTCGAAGCTCAGGTGCATGAGCTGCGAAGTACGTTGATGGTCTGGGTCCACGGAAATGGCTTCAAACCTGTATTCGCCCGGCGCGAGCCCCGGATAATGCAACTTCGTATCGGGGGTTTCGAACCACTCGTCACTCAGCCCACGCAACCGGACCTTGAAAACGGTTTGCCGAGCCTCACCGTGCTGCAGGTCCGCCAGGTGCAGGTTCAGTGCGGCATTGCGCTCCCATGGAAGCTGATGCGGCGTTTGCGCATCTAGCACGTTACGGCCCAAGGTCGCGTGCGTGATCCGCAAGTCCAATGGCGCGCTCTGCATCAGCCGTTCGGGCCGCAATACATGTGCCAGCCCGCCCGAGGTGCCGATCCACACGGACCCGTCCGCGTCCACGAACACACTGTTTTGATCTGTATCGTTCCAGATCAAACCGTCACTGCGGCTGAATCGGCGCCAAAGCCTGCCATCGAACACGGCGACCCCAGCGTCCGTTCCAACCCAGATCCAGCCGCGTTTATCCTTCTCAGTGAAGTAGATTGACGCCCGGGCAACCATGGGCTCCACCACCCACTCCACATGATCGGCACGATCGCCTTCAACATGCAGGCGCATTACGCCTTGAGAAGTCGTGCCAACCCAAAGCCATCCGTCCTCAACCGTGGTGACGGACAAGAAGCCGCTGCGGGCGTGCTCGCTGTCCACTTTCAACACGATCCATCGTCCACCGGACCAGCGCAGCAGGCCACCTTGAGCGGCCATCCAGATCGCACCCTGAGCATCCTCGGCAGCGTCGGTGATCTCACCCATGGGGCCCGGCAGGGTCACGGACTCGACCCGAGTGGTACCGGGCTGCACGACATAGACTCCAGTGTTAGTGCAAATCCACAACCGGTCCATGGAGTCGGCGTAGAGCTTGCGCATCAGCGGCAAGTTGTCGATTTGAGTCGCGCGCCGCGCACCGGCGGCGACACGCAACAGCTCGCCGGTCGTCATGCCGATCCACAGACTGCCGTCGGTGCGTTCAGTCATCAGCTGGATTTCGCCTGGCGGCAGGCCGGCGTAGTTGCAGGGCACGACGCGGTGTAATGTTTCCTCAATGCGATAGCAGCCGGCTCGCGTTCCCATCACGATGCCGCGGGTGGCGCTTCGCAGCACCGACCAGACGGGATCCGCTTCGAGCCCCTGCGCCACCGTCCAGGCCTCGAATTTCCCGTAGCCAAGCCAACGTGACAAGCCGCGCCCGGAGGTGCCGAGCCAGAGCGTGCCATCGCGGCTGACCAACAGCGCGGAGGTGCTCACGGACGGCAGGCCGTTTTTCGCGGTGAACTCCTCCCAGTGCCCCTCGTTCCAGCGTGCGAGTCCAACATCATTGCGTACGATGGTGCGATTTTCAGGGTCGGCCACCAGCGGCACGTTGAGAATGTCCGCGGTGAGCGAGCTGTGAGGCGGGTCGCGGGTCTCGAAGCGGGTGGCGCCTGCTTCCAGGACGGCTACGTGTTTCTGCCCACGTGCCCAGAGCCGCCCATCTCGATCGAGCAGCCACGAACGCCAGGTGTCCTCGGGGACTCCGCCCTCGGTACCCCATACGTCGACCCGGCCGTGCTGTACTGCGCAGATCTCGATGCCACAGCCGAGCCACACACGCCCGAGCCGATCGACGCCGAGGCTGCTGAGATGTTGCAACCCAGGGTGGAGATTCAACTGCGCCGCAGTGAAGGACGGCGCGCTGTGCCAGACACGCTCCTGGGGCGAGAAATGCAGCTCGAGCAGCTGACCCTGATTGATGACCAGCACGCGTTCGGCGGACAGCGCCGCGATCCGCAAGCCCGGGTCAATGATCAGGTTGTGACGGTCGGGCCGGATGGCCCGGAAGTGGCCACCGACGCCCAGGTACAGATCACTCGAGGTCCCGACCCAAAGCCTGCCCGAAGAATCCTCCAGGGCGCCGTGGATGACTGTGTTTTCGATCCCCTGGTCTTCACCGAAGCGCTCGAAGTCAGTCCCGTCGTACCGAAACAGCCCGTTCTCGGTACACATCCAGATGAATCCCGCTCGATCCTGTAACAGGCAGGTCAACGCGAGGTTGGCGAGTCCCTCCTCCTGGCCGTATTGACGAAAGGTGAATTGCTGTGCGGGAGCTTCCTGCAGCCCCATCAACAACATCATGAGACCGCAGGCGAGAATGCGCCGGGCCGCACTCGCCATGCATCCGAAACGGCGGTGCCGGCAGATCTGTTGCATGAAGTGAGAAGCGGCGGGGATGTCAAAGCCGCCGGACCTTCCTTACCGGTATCGGCCCGGCGGGCAATTCATTTAGCCAGCGGTGGTCCGATCCGGCGATCGGGGCCCTTGGGAGATTGCTGTCCCCAGGGCTGGATCAGGTCGCAGGCGGCTGCAGAACGCGGATCTCCCGCATGGGCGATCTGATGAGCGCGCCCTCAGCTTGCCCGCGCTCGATCTGCTTCACGCTCATTCCCGGTGCCAGGCCTGCCGGTGGGACGCTGCAGCCCTGGTTCATTCGATAGCTCAAAGCTACGAACAACAAACTCTCGTTCTGATCGCCAAGCCCGTGAGTGAAGTCATCGTTGACTACGCAGCCGGGCAACGTTGCGCTGGTGCCGGTGCTCGCAGTCATTGCGGGTTTGGGGGTAAAGCCGTCTGTGTAGTCCCCGAAGCTGCGCGCATTTACGCCGCGGAACTGGATGCTGAAATAGGTAGTACCGCAGTTGTCAGCGGGGTAGAAGCCATAAGGCTTTCCGCAGGTAGTGGTGCCGATCTGAATGACCTGTACGCCCACCCCCTGCAGACTGTTGATGACCGATTCGCTGGCCGAGCAGGTGCCCGCGCTCGTGAGCACGAAAACCCGCTGCAGACCGAGGTTCGGCAGTGGCTGGCCCCGAGTCAGGGACAAGCCGAGTGTGGTGTTGTGAAATGCCGTTGGAGCGATCGCGGCGCCGCTGACGGGATCCGTGCTCGGATGCTTGGAATTGAACTGGATCAGCTCGAATGTCTGTCCCCCGGTCATGTTCGTATCCGCAATCATGTAGGCGAGCTCGCTGGCGATATCCAGATAGCCACCGCCGTTGTAACGTATGTCGAGAACGAGGTCAGTCACCGCGGCTGACTTCAGCGTATTGATCGCGGTGACCAGCTCGGTCTCGGCCTGTGCGAGGTGATTGTTGAACAGCAGGTAACCGACTTTGCCGGTGGCGGTCGAAATTGTCTGCACGCTCGGAACCGACTTCGACGTGACACTGGTAGCCTGCAAGGTCACCGTCCGTGAGGTTGTGGCGCCGAGGTCCTGGACCTGAAACGTATGGCTCTCGCCCGCCGCCGCCGGCGTTAGTCCTGCATTGAGTTTGTCAACCCCGGCAGTGTCGCTGACGTTGATGTCCGTGCCATCGATCGCCAGAATCGTGGCCCCGCGCGCGAGGCTTGCAGGTGCCTGGCTCGCTGCATAGCCTGCTTCCGTGAATGCGACCATAACCTTCCTGGGCGGCGTCTTCGAGAGGATCTCGAACTGCACTCCATAGCCGATATCCGTGTTGGATTGCGACAGTGATTCCCACACCGAGGTCTGATAGACGAAGTGAAACTTGTCTTTCGCGGAGCCCGAGGCGGTCGTCGCCGAGGTCTTCAACAACGTGAAGTAGTTGCTGGTGGCGTACTGGGCCGGGTCCAGATCAGGCACCTCGCCATACCAGAGGTATAAATCGTTGGTCCAGGATCGCAGCCAGTTATTCTCATCCGTGCTCGACCCTGCCATATCGGGATAAGCGTTCTTCGTATAGGGGTCCGTTCCTGACCGGGGCGCTGCGCACTTGGCCGCGTACGTGGATTCGGGTTGATAGATGCCCGCCGTATAAGTATTGGTGGTGGGGCGCGAGTGGCCGCCATCGCTCGAGCCCCCGCCACAGGCGGATAGTCCGGTCAGCGTCAGTGAAGTGAATACCGCAATCACGCCCGCGCGCAAATTCATTGTTGCTTCCTTGGCTCCCCGTTTGCGCCCGAGAGTGCGTCCAAGCTGCCAGCGGCGCCGATGCGCTCTGTCTCATCCTCACAGTTCTTGAGGCTCCGCAGCCCGAAACTGTGACGGCCGTCACTCTTGGGCGGCGCCGGCCCAAAGGTGTGAGCTAGGGTGCGACCTGTATCTGGCCCAGCAAGTCCTTTACCTGCCGGGACAGCATGGCAGCGAACAGCGGCTGCAACTGATCCAGCTGCTCCGGCGCAATCGCCTTCGGGTCCGGCGGTAGCGTGTAGGTCTGCCACTGCATGCTGTAGACCCCACCCCATTGCCGGGCACGCAGTGTTGCGCCCTCCGGGCTGATCCCGATCAGCAGCAATTCGACTTCGTTGAACAGATTTGGCTTGTCTTTCGTGCCGGCGCGCTCGCGTGTGAGAAAGCCCCACCCGCGCATCGCTTCGGTAACACCTTCAGAGCGACTGCTGCCCGCATGGGCCGAGTTGTTGAGTCCGGGAGCCAGCACGATCAGATACTCGACTCCGGCGCTCGCGGCCTGCTCGAGAATGGGCGCTGAGCAATTCCTGGGCAGGCCGTCGGCGAGCGCTGCATTTACGAAGCAACTCTCGCGCGCGCGCTCCAGGGAATCCGTCGGTGTGAGAGCGGTGGGCGTTAAACCTAACTCCTCCAACTGACCTTTGAGCGCCCCGGTCAACATGGCATCGACCGGCCAATTCACCGCTTGAATCTTCAGAAAGCTGTCGTTGCTGTCCTTGGCGGCGTGATAGTGCATCACCTCCGCATTCAGCAGATTGACTACGCCGATCTGCGCGCCCCTGGCGATTACCCGGGGTGTGCGTTCCCGCGCCACAGCTGTCGTGCTGGTTATCATGAGGCCGGCCATCAGCAGATGTGCCAGCCCAGTCACCATGAGCCTCGTCATACTCTTCCGCCCTGTTTATCCGGATCTGGCGCGGTCCTGCCGGCCAGCCGTCGTTTTTTAGATTACGTGCGCGGTCCAAAGGCACGCGGGGTCCGAAGCCACCCCATTCCCCCTGGCGTCCGAGTCTAACTCGCAGGATGGAATTTCAGACAGGGTATGGAGGTGTCTTTGCCCTCGTTATGCGAACCGGGAACGGAGCTGGATCACAATTTTCGCGGAACGGGCACGGATCGGCCCGACGGTGAAATTCCGCTCATGTGTTAATGAAAATTACTCATGCACCGAGCATGGAGTATTGTTATATGGGCGCGAACAGACTCGCGCCTCTACACTAGGCCACGTCGTTCCAGTCGCCCGCGGGCGGGGTGTTGCGCACTGGCTCGCGCTCTGCACCGGTGCGTACCTTCTTGTCCGCATCGGCTATGCCCGGCTGCATCTCACCTCGCTGGTGCACCTTCCCGACTCCTGCGCCAGGTGCCCGCGCCGGCGTGCGTTCGTCCTTGACTTTGCATCCCTCCTCCTTTCCCTCTGCTGCCATAGCTGCGCCCCCGTGGTTACTTGCTTAAGTAAGGTATGGGGACTAGTTGCGGCGAACCATCAACCGGAGTCTGAAGTCGGGGTCAGGCTTTTCCTACGCAGCTGGTTTACTGGTAGCTCAGTGTCCAGCTGAGCTTTATCGGTCCTCGCACCGTGCGGGTGGCGCTTTCACAGAGCACTTTCGTACTCAAAGGGCCTGTGGGCGTGTGATAAGCCGCGTCGCCTTGAACCGCAGTGGTGCCGCAGTGATCGAAGCCGGAGGCTTCGAACTTTCGTACTGCGCCGTGACCGAAAGTAGTGATTTCGCCCTTCTGCGTCGGATCCTCGGAGTAACTGGCAAATTCCATTCGCAGACCTTGCAGCTGCACCGTTCCCTTCGGCGTGTAGACATCCGTGCGGCTGATTCGGCCAGAGGACAGGACGTACGTCGATGTCAGCGAAAACCGGTCGTCGGGCATCGGCCTCTGGCTGCCCAACCGGTCCAGGCTGGGTTGTTGAAATGTAATGACGGTCTCGTTAGGGCGCTCAATCACTTTCACGTGTTGGAAGTACGCGAGCGGTGCGAGAACCGAGCCGTCGGACAAGGTGAACTGAGGCAGCAGTTGCGGCGAGTTGCCATCGGCGATGCTGTCGAGCATTCCCGGCGAGTACGGAATCGGGAAATACGGGTTGTGCATGTGCAGACTCTGGCCGCCGTTGATCAACGGCAAGCCGATCACATGTCCGCGATCACGCAGCGTCAGCAGCAAGCGGTCGTATTCGCCGCGCGCGAACCAGGTGACGGTTCTCTTGGGAAGACGGTTCAGGGCCGCAGCAAAATCTGGCATGGGCGGCTTGTCCTGAAAACCGAGCTGGTTCCAGGTTGCGTTCGTGTAGACGAACTGATGTGCCAGGGACAGGTTCTCTCCCAGGATACGAAACTTCCCACGATATGCGTCCGTGCGCCGGCCCTGGTCCCACATGTCGACTGAACCGGTCTTCTTGTTCAGCCAGAAATCAACATAACGTTGACCCGCGCGGCAAACGAACGCGTACGCCAGGGTCTTTTCCCGCTCGTTCAATACACCCAGAGCTGCGGCCGCGGTCAATACTTCGACGATCGCCGTGAGCCCGTAAGGTCCGAGGCTGCGGCCATACTCAAAGCCATCGCCGTTGGGGTTCACGCGCGGCAGCATCACAGCGGCAGACTTTCTCACCCAGCCCACCACTTCCGGCGGTGGCTGGGAGCCGGTTTCGATGAATCTCTGCGCGATCTCGGCGCTCAGCAGCACGCTGTAGCGATCGAAGCGGCCCTCGCCATCCGTCTCGTCGGCGAAGCCATATTCGCCGGAGAACTGGCGATAGTGCTCCAGCATTTTCTGCAGCAGGCGCTCGGCGCCGGAGCTGTCTTCCCAACCCATCTGCAGCCGCAGGCGGGCGATGCCGAACGCCACGCAGTAGTAATTGTTGGGATGGTCGATCAGCGCAAAGTTATCGGCATCCACGAAGCTGCGCCAATCGAGGCGCACTCTCAATTTGGCGAGCGTCAGGCGATCCACGGCCGCATCCAACATCCCGGCCTTGCGCAGTTTGTTGAGCCCGGACATGTAGTAGTAGATGCCCCAGGTGTCGTTGGCATCGTCGGCCGTGAGCTTGGCGATGCGGCGAAAGCCGGCGATGTATTCGCCACGGTGCGGATCGTCCGCGGGCACAGTCACGAGAAACTCTGCAAGGCCGAGCGCAATCTTGCCGGGCAGGAACTTGTCGTCGCCGTTGAATACCGGCACGCCATCCAAGGATAGTTCCCGCCCCTGCTTCGCCAGGAGGACCAACAGCTCGCGCGACTGCGGCTGGATGCGGCCGCTGACAGTCTGGTTGTAAGGCGCAGCCGGCTCGCCCGCAGCCGCCGCGGCGGCCGCCAGCATCGCCACTGACGAGCCGCCAGAGGCCATGGGGAGCGGCGTATCTGCAGCTGCCAGAGTGGCTTGGGCGAGCGCCGCCGCGGCAGTCAGTCCAACGCTCAGGGCACGAGCCGCCGAAGCGGCTCCGCACGTCCTGCGAGCCTTCATCCTCAGAAAGTCGCCGACAGGCGCACCCCGAAGTAGCGCACGCTGTCGCGCGCTGGGGTCCAGTTGATCGCATCAGTCGGAGGATTTGTCGTCTGACTGATGTTGAACACGGCACCGCGGCCACGCGTGAGGGCGTACCTTTTGTCGAACACGTTGTTGCAGAAGGCTGTCAGCTTGAAATGCTCGTTCTGTGTACCGAGCGAGAGATCGAACAGACCATACGCGGGCTGTATGGAATCCGGATCCTGCAGCAGGTTGAATACCACCTGTGACTGCCAGCGGTAGCTGCCTGCCACGAACGGCCGCCAATTGTGAAATGTCACCGGCACATCGTACTGGCCATTGAAGCTGAAGTTCCACTTCGGCGCGTTGAACAGCGGCTTGCCCGACAGGTCCTGTTGGCCGCCCACACAGCCCTGCGCCACGCTCTGAAGCGAAAAGCAGGTCGCATTCGGGAAGCGCTCCATCACCGCACGGTCGTAAGCTCCCCCGCCATTCAGCGTGAAGTCGCCGATCACGGTCGCCAACTCGGTCTCAACACCGCGGGAGGTGACCCGCCCGATGCTGTTGAGGATGTTCTGATTGGTGACATCGTCACGGCTCTGCGCCTGGAAGCCCTGAAATTCCTCATCGAATGCCGTGAGATTCCACGTGAGGCGCCGATCGAAGAACGTGCTCTTGAAACCGATTTCGTAGCTGTTGACCGTCTCAGCCGCGACCGGCTGCCTGGCCGCGACGGCGTCGGCGACCGGAATTCCCTTCAGCGGTCCGGTGGTCAGCGGGGTGCGCACCGTCAGCGTACTGGTCAGATCGTAGGCCTTCCCTTTATAACCTCGCGCATAGCCCCCGAACACCATCACATCATCGGTCAGGTGGTACTGCAGACTCGCCCGGCCGGTGACGGAGGTGGAGTGGTTGCACGTCGAAATGGGTACGGTGGGTGAGGTGCTCGAGCACTCGGGAGCGCCGTAGGTGACATGATTGAAGCGATCCACGAAGTTGTAACTGATCTCCTCGCGATTTACCCGCAGACCCGTGGTCAGCGAGAGTTTCTCGAGAATGTCGTAGGTCGACTGGCCGTAGATCGCAAAGTTCTTGGATACAGCGTTCGCCACGTAGCTCGAATAAGCCGTACTGTTGGTCGTAGGCAGCGAGGTCAGACTCCCGAATGGGCCAAGCGTATTCGAGCCGCGCACGAAATCGCGCATGGACCCGGTTCGGCTGTAGTACAAGCCCGCCACATAGCGAAACGGGCCAACGTCCGACGAAGTCAACCGCAACTCGTCGGTGACCGAGCTGATCCGGAAGAAACCACCGTTCGCCGAGCCGCCGGGCGGTGCCCCGGGGGTTACGGTGCTGAAATCAAAGTCGCTGCCGTCAGTGTCCTGCAGATCGGTCAAATCGTAGTGGTCATAGGATGAGATGAACGCGAGGTTCAAGCTGCCCAACTCGCGCTCGACCTTCAGTCCGCTGCCATAGTCACGGCCATCACCTCGCGCCGCGGAATCCAGCCGTGCCGTCCGGTTATCCGGACCGGGCGTGATGCCGTTGAGAATCACGGACTGGGGAATCGGCACCTTCGTTTTGCCAAACGTCACACCGGGACTGAGGAAATACAGCGCGCCTGCGCAGCACCCGGCAGGTGTATGGCTGAAATAAGGCGACAGTGTCACCTTCCAGGAGTCCAGGGCCGTCCATACGAGCTTGCCCCGCACGGTCGTGTCCTGTTGGCCGTTCAACCACGTACCGGTGGAGAGGTCGTATACATTGCCCTGGTATTCGCTGTGATTCACCGAAAGACGGAACTTGAGCCCGTCCACGATGGGCCCTGACACGCTCGCCTGATAGCGCGACTCATCGTCGAAGGCATGCATCACTTCCGCGCGCGCGGTAAATGTATCCGTGGGTGCCTCGGTAGTAATGTTGATGACGCCCGCGGAGGCAGACTTGCCGAACAATGTGTTCTGCGGACCACGCAACACTTCGACCTGGCGTACATCGACGAACGATGAGAAGGCCTCGGCCTGAAAGGCCTGCGGAATGTCGTCCACGACCACGGCCACGCTGGCTTCGGTCGCAATCGAATACGCGTACGTACCGATGCCACGAATGTTGATACTGTTGTTTGCCGGCTGGCTGGTCTTCGTGATCGTCAGCGACGGCGCGATCTTCACGAGGTCATCGAAGTTGCGGATATTGGCGCGCTCCATGCCGGCGGCCGTCACGACGAATACGGAGTTCGGTATCGACTGGATATTCTCGGAGCGCTTCGAGCCGGTGACGATGACTTCCTCGAGAGCACCGGATGTTGCTGGCGCGGCGGGCGCCGCCGCAGCGACTCTGGCCGGCGGAACCGGAGCTGCGTCCGACTTGGCCGCCTCCTCTGCGACAGTCGAAGTGTTGACCTGCAGGGCGGCGGCAGATGCGCTTCGCCCGAAAGTGATCGGTGCCCGCACATCCGCGCCGGTTTCGCGCAGCCGGCGGCGGATCATGATTGCGCCGGATGCTGAGCGCTCGGCGACGAGATTCGTACCCTGGAGCAGCCGCTCCAACGCTGCCTGGACTGTGTACTCGCCCTTGAGCGAGGTCGCCTGTCCGGCGACTACGTCTTCGGTGAAAACCACTTCCTGGCCGCAGATATGCGCAAAGTTGCGCAAGGCCTGCGACAGCGACTGCGTCGCCATATCAAAGTGAAAGCTGCGATCCTGCGTCTGGGCTACAGCCGTGCCGAGCACACCCAGCGCGCAAACAACTGCGAGACCGGATGCGCTGCGCATCCGTTGCGTCCGAATAACCATTCCAACCCCCTCTTTACTCATTGCAAGTCCGCAAAACTTCGGGCTCACAATGAATACAGACGCCGGCTTTTCAAAAATCCTCCAAGACCATGCGAGGAATCGCGGTAGGCGGCATACCGCGCAGGCGTCAGCGGTGCGCCAGACGCGTCGTGCCATCGGCAGTTTTGTCCGCACGCACGGGGAGGTAGGCGGCGATCGTACTCACGAATCCGTCGATATCGCCGGTATGGAACACGCCACTGATACGTAGCTCGGAAGTCTGTGCGTCCGCGATGACTACTCCATGTCGAGCGTACCGATTGATCCGCGCCACGACAATCGGCAGCGGATCATTCTCGAAAACGACCTCACCGTTTTCCCAAGCAGTCGCCTGCCCGAGGTTGACATGCGCGACGCTCGGAGGTGCCTTCGGTGTGAATACGACCTGCTCGCCGGCATCGAGAGCGATGTGTTCGATTTGAACGTCTATGTTCGTCGGCTGCCTGAACATGGGCGCGGACGAGGAGACAACCACGTGCCCCTCGATCAACGTCACGAGCAAACTTGGCCCAAACAGATCTACGTTGAAGGACGTCCCCGTCGCAATGACCTTGTGCGAACGGGCTGTGACGGAAAACGGCCTCTCAATGTCATGAGCCACGTCAAAACGTGCCTGGCCGCGCGTCAACGTCAGCTCGCGTGCGTCGGCAGAATACCGCACTTTCACTTCGCTCTTTGAGTCGAGCGCTACCTGCGAGCCGTCAGCCAAAGTCACGACGCGCCGCTCGCCCGCGCGAGTGCTGTAAACGTCGGCCTGCTGACTCCAGAGGAATGATGCGCCGATCGCGACGGCGAGAATGCAGGCCGCGATGGCGAGCCTGTGCGCCATCGCGAACCGCTTTGAGCGCACCCATCGGCCCCGGCCGGCCTCGTGAGCGTGTGCCAGGGCCCTGCAGCGCAGCTCAATGATTTCGGGAGAGGTTGCGTGCTCGCCAAAGACTTTCCATGAATCCTGCACCTGGTCCCAAGCGGCTGCATTGCGTGGATCTGCGGCAATCCAGGCCGCGAACTGCGGGTCGTCTTCCAGTTCGTTCTGCGCCAGGCGAACCCGCCACGCGGCCGCCTCTGTCAGTCGGGATGTCTCGATGGCGCTCATCGGCTGCTGCCGTACCGGTTTGCGAGATGAAGCACAGCTTTCATGACATGCTTCTCTACGGTGCTCTGCCCGATCCCATACAGGGCAGCGATGTCCTTCTGCTTCATATTCTCGAGCCGGAACAAGATAAATATATTGCGGGTGAGCTCGCCGAGCTCCTCCAGGGAACGCAGCACGTCGGCGAGCGAGTCCTCACTCAGTAAGACGCGCTCGGGCGAAATTGCCTCCACCAGCTGAGTTTCCAGATGACCGTCGGCGTCCTCTTCGATGGGCAGAAAGAGGGAAGGTCCGGCTCGGAGAGCCTGCCGCCGCTGATCGCGCAGCAGGTTGATGGCAACTTTGAAGACGTAGCTGTCGGCCCGCTCGATTTGGCCCCGCTCGCAGGCGCGCACGACCTTCAGCAGCACGTCTTGCGTCAGATCCTCCGCCAGCGACCGGTCTTTGATCCGCCGTAAGAAAAAGGTGATGAGCGGCCGCCGGAAGCGAGCTGCCAGCTCGCTACGCAGCTGTTCGAGGGGGGCTTTTTCGGGGGCCGTTGCCATGGGATTGTGGAAAATCGGCGGCACGGTAGCACGCGCCGGCACTGAATCGAAGCGCCGGAGGATTTGGCACTTTGCGGCGTCTTACTAAACCAATGAGGGTCGTCCGCAAGGAGTGGACCAGCCGAAAACGCGCGCAATGGCACTGGCAGGTGGCGCGTGCCGCCGTACGATTCCGACAACACGCGACGGCTACGTACGGGAGCGGTCAAATGGACTCGACGTCTGCGGGGACGGTGTCGCGAACCCCTACCCTGGCACAAAGACCTGGCGCCCTTGCGCCGATAGTTGTAGGCGGGCTCACGGCTGGCGCACTCGATGCTACCGCCGCGTTCATCACGTTTGGCTTTGGGATGCCGCGTGGTATCGCCAGCGGCTTGCTCGGGGCCAAGGCATTTCAGGGAGGCATCACCACCTGGATTCTGGGCCTGCTGCTGCATTTCTCGATCACGCTGTGCGCAGCCGCCGTGTACTGGCTGGCAAGCCGCAGGCTGGAGTTTCTCAGGACGCACTTCTTCGTGTGCGGTTTGTTCTACGGCATCGCGGTTTTCCTGGTCATGAACCTGTTGGTCCTGCCACTGTCGGCGGTTCCGTTTCCAGTCGGGCCCTTCACGGTCGCCGGTCTGTATCAGGGACTGCTGGCACACATGTTTCTGGTCGGACTGCCGATCGCGATGAGCGTGCGATATCTGGGCAGGTAGTGCGCGCGGTCCGGGTTATTTCGCCGCCGCGGACAAGTAGCGGCCGAAGAAATCTCCAATGCGCTGCTCGTACTGCGCCTTGGCAAAGGCATACAGGTTCGTGTGCCCCGCGCCCTGCACCGCCCACAGCTCCTTCGGATCGGAGGCGGCCGCGAGCAACGCACGCGCATCTTCGATGGAGGTGTAACTGTCCTCGGTGCCGTTCACGATCAGGACGGGAGTCCCGATCTGCGTTATCCGATCGACCGGGCGCAGCCGGTTGGCAGGAATCTTGAGGCGCGATTGCATCTGCACCATCAATAAGGGTGAAAACAGGGGTCCGAATGGTCCGAGGTGCTGGCGCGCCCTGCCGGCGACAGCTTGTTGGACCGTTGGATACATCTGCTCGAGCACGACCGCGGCGACCGGCGGCCGCTCCTCCGCCAGCACGAATGCAGCGGCTCCGAGCGATACGCCGATGACGCCCACCTGCTCGTCAGGCAGTTTGTGGCGCAGGTATTGGATGGCCGCCGTCACGTCGCGTGATTCGAGATCACCGAAGGTGACACGGCTGCCGCGGCTCTGCCCGTGTGCCTGAAAGTCGAACAACAACACGAAGTGGCCGCGAGCGTGCAGGAATTGGGCACGCGAGGCCATGTCGCGCCGATCGCCACGCAAACCGTGCAGCAGAATGACGACTCCCCGCCCCGGCTTGCCGGGTGACAGCCAACCGTTGATCAGCGCTCCGGAGCCGCTCGCAAAAGTGACATTCGAAGCTTCCAGAGCGGGTGGGGGCCGCCCGATCTCGCGATTGGCGGGATGGGTCAGGTCACCGCCGGCAATCCAGGTGATCACTATCACCACGACGGCAACCACGGCCACGCCAACGGCCAACCGAATCAGCAATTCCTTCATGCGCAACGTAGGCACCAGGACGGCCGAAGTGCCTTACTCCGCGTCCGCGCCTATCTGGGACTGACAGTAGTTCTCGATGCCGATGCGGGTGATGAGATCGAGCTGAGTTTCCAGATAGTCGACGTGCTCTTCCTCCGACTGGAGGATGGCCTCGAACAGCTCGCGCGAGACGTAGTCACTGAGCGACTCGCTGTCCGCGATCGCAGCCTTGAGGTCGACGCGCGCCGCCATCTCGAGCTTCAGGTCACATTCGAGGGCTTCCTTGACGTTCTCGCCAATGAGTAACTTGCCGAGGTCCTGCAGATTGGGCAGGCCGTCGAGGAACAGGATCCGCTCGATCAGCTTGTCGGCATGCTTCATCTCATCGATCGACTCTTTCTTCTCGGTGTCTGCAAGCTTGTCGAGCCCCCAATGGCCGAACATGCGGGCATGCAGGAAGTATTGATTGATGGCGGTCAGCTCGTTCTTCAGCACGAGATTCAGATGCTGCAGGATCTTCGGATCGCCCTTCATGACCGCCGCTCCAATGAATTGACAGCCCGCGATCTTGGAGGAGCCGCGTCCGGGGCGCAATGGAGGTTGGAAAAGAGTTCACGGGCCGGCGCGTGAACCCGCGACTGGACGCGAACCGAGGTGCGAATGCTGGGCGGGTCAGAGCGCCGGTTCGGGGACACGCCGTGCGCAGTCGCGGCGCGCGCTCAGATATTCGTCCACGACAGTTCGGGCGGTCTCTTCGCAACGGCCGCAGCAGGCCCCAACTGGCAACTCATTCTGTACATCGAAAAGCGAGCATGCGCCGCGATCGACAGCCTTGCAGATGTCTTTATCGGTTACGGCATGGCAAACGCAGACGTACATCGAAAGCCTCAGTGTCCGGCGGAAGCGCTCCAGTGGTGTAATCCTAATTGGGAATGAGAATGATTGTCAATTACACCTGCGATCCAGCGCTGGCTACGGCAGGGCAGAACGCAAAATGGCTCTGCAATCAACGGGTTGGGCGTCGATGTTGTCTTACAAGCGGACCCGGCGGGTTCCTACAGTGCGGCGGCGCGCGCCTGCGCACCATGATTCCGTCGCCTGGCAACGGGCGCCGTGGGCGAATCGGCTCAGGAGTGTTCATGGCACGTAAATACAGCAAGTCGGCTGGCCGCAAGGTCAAGAAGACGATGCACGAGATGAAGCGCGGCACGCTGCGCAGCGGCCGCTCTGGAAGGAAGGTCAGGAGCCGCAAGCAGGCGATCGCGATCGGACTCTCCGAGGCGCGGCGCGCGGGGAAGAAGGTGCCGCGTAGGCCGCGCAGGAAGTCGGCGAAACGCGCGAAGCGCAAATCGGCCTGAGGGCCGCACGGTCGGACGCGAGAGCTGCCAACCCAGGACCGGCTGACACGGGGCGCGCCCGGTTAGATTTCGCGTTGCACGGCCACCAGGCTCAACCAGCCATGGTGCAGCCGCGCCACCTCGCGGAACATCCCAACCTGCTTGAATCCCAACTTCTCGTGCAGGCGAAGCGATGCGGTAGCCGCCGAGTCGATGTGGCCAATCATGACGTGCATCCCCAGGGCGGCTGCTCGCGGAAACAAGGCCTCAATCAGCGTCCGTCCAAACCCCCTGCCGCGACAGTCAGCCCGGACATGCACCGAATGCTCAACCGTATATCGGTAGCCCCACCGCGAGCGCCATTCGCCGAAACTCGAGAACCCAACAACCGCACCATCCAATTCCGCGACCAGCACGGGAAGCCCCTGGCGCACGCGCGAATCGAACCACGATTGCCGCTCCTCGAGCGTAGACGCGCGCTCGTCGTAGATCGCGGTAGTGTTGGCGACTACATCATTGTAGATGGCAAGGATTGCCTGCAGGTCAGCATTCGTCGCGTCGCGAATCCGCATTACAGCTCCCCAGGTTGCGTGCCGTTGCGCTCGTCTCTTATAGTAGTGAAATGTCCACTATAGTCAACGACCCCACCGAGTCCCTGGCGGCGCGGATCGCGGTGGAGCGTGAGGCGCGCGGCTGGTCGTTGGCCGATCTTGCGGCAAGATCGGGTGTTTCGAAGGCCATGATCAGCAAGATCGAGCGGGGCGAAGCCAGTCCGACCGCCACTTTGCTGGGACGCCTGTCCGGCGCCTTTGGCCTCACGCTGTCGGCTCTCCTGGCACGCGCAGAGCACGGCGGCAGCCGGCTATTACGCGCCGCCGAGCAGCCGGAATGGCAGGACCCGGCAAGTGGATACGTGCGCCGCCAAGTCTCACCGCAGTCTGATCTGCCGCTCGAGTTGATCCGGGTCGAACTGCCCGCTGGAGCCTCGGTGACGTTTCCAGCGTCCTCGTACACGTTCATCCGGCAGCTGATGTGGGTATTAAAGGGAAAGCTCACCTTCATCGAGGGGGAAACGGTTCACGAGATGGACCCTGGCGATTGCCTGCTGCTGGGACCTCCGGTGGACTGCACGTTCAAGACCCGCGGACGCGAGCCTTGTGTCTACCTCGTAGTGGTGATGCGGCAATAGCGGCGCTGGCTGAACGTGTCGCGCACCACCGGATGTCATTAAGATGCGTTAAATTCCGACCCGCTGGCCCGCGCGCGTAGCCGACAAACTCGGGCGCCCTTCCCCGGCCGGCCAAAAGGGTGTGTGGTGGCAAAGATTCCGTCGGGTGTGGGACCGCAGTTTCCCCAAGTTGTAGTGCTTTTCGGGGCTACTGGCGACCTGGCCCACCGCAAGCTGTTACCCGGACTCTTTTATCTGGCCAGTACGGGATTCATTCCAGGCTGCAGAATCGTCGGGGTCTCGCTCGATGAGATCAACGCGGACGGCTTCCGCGCAGCGGCGCGCAAAGCACTCGATGAATTCTCGACGCGCAAGGTGCTCGAGCCCGAGTGGCAGGCATTTGCCAATTCACTCGATTACGTGCCGCTATCCGCGGGACCGGAAGCTCTGAAGGCGGCCGTAGCTCGCGCCGAGGAATCCATCGAAGGCGAGGCCCGGCGTTTGCACTATCTGAGCGTGCCCCCCAGCGCTGCACTGAATGCTGTGCGGATGCTGGGAGCCGCCGATCTGGTGTCTCGCTCACGGATCATCATGGAAAAGCCGTTCGGCACCGACCTTGCGAGCGCCGTGTGGCTGAATGCGAAATTGCACGAGGTGTTCGCCGAAGAGCAGATCTTCCGCATCGACCACTTCCTGGGCAAGGAACCGGCGCAGAACATTCTCGCCTTCCGCTTCGCCAATGGGCTGTTCGAGCCGATCTGGAACCGCAACTTCATCGATCACGTGCAGATCGATGTGCCGGAGACATTGAGCCTGGGCACTCGCGCGGGGTTCTACGAGGCGACGGGCGCGTTTCGTGACATGGTGGTGACCCACCTGTTTCAGATTCTCGCGTTCATGGCGATGGAGCCACCCACCGCGCTCGAGCCGGCGCCCATCAGCGAGGAGAAGAACAAGGTTTTTCGCTGCATGCTGCCGATCCAACCCGGCGACGTGGTGCGCGGTCAGTACACCGGGTACCGCTCCGAGCCCGGAGTGAGCCCGGAATCCGAAACGGAAACCTTCATTGCGTTGAAATGCTCGATCGACAACTGGCGGTGGGCCGGTGTGCCATTCTTTCTTCGCACGGGCAAGCGTCTGGCCGAAGGACAAAGGATCATTTCGATCGCGTTCCGCGAGCCGCCGAAGAGTATGTTCCCGGCCAACTCGGGTGTCGGTGCGCAAGGGCCCGACCACCTGACGTTTGACCTGGCCGACGCCTCGAAGATGTCATTGTCCTTCTACGGCAAGCGCCCCGGTCCGGGCATGCGGCTCGACAAGCTGAGTCTGCAGTTTGCGATGCATGACACGGGTTTCATCGGCGATGTGCTCGAAGCCTACGAGCGGCTCATACTCGACGCGATGCGCGGTGATCACACGTTGTTCAATACGGCGGAGGGAATTGAACGCCTCTGGGAAGTTTCTACGCCGCTGCTCGAGTCGCTTCCCCCGGTTCGCTCGTATGCACCGGGCTCGTGGGGTCCCAACGCCATTCACCAGCTGGTCGCACCACGGGCCTGGCGTCTGCCGTTCGAGCGCGTCTGGCGGGATCCCAACAAGTTGGGGGCCTGAGGTCCGCCGGCAGCCAGCCCCCGCCATCACGGGGCCGCGTTCCCACGCGGCCGGCCATGGGGCCAGCCCGCACCAACTACCAGCTGATGCCCGTCACCGGATGCGGTGCGTAAGGCGCTTCCAATGCCTTCACCTCCTCATCGGTCAGCTTCACATCCAACGCCGCGACCGCATCCTGCAGATGCTCCGGCTTGGTCGCCCCGACGATGGGAGCTGTGATCTGTGGCTTGCGCAATAACCAGGCGAGTGCCACCTGGGCGCGTGGAACGTGCCGCCGGGAGGCGATGTTGCCCACCTCGTCGATGATCTGCCGGTCGCTGTCGGCGAGCTTCGAGAACAGATGCGCCCCGAACTGGTCCTTCTCGGAGCGATTGGTCGCCTCGGCATTAAAGGGGCGTGCCAGCCGTCCCCGCGCGAGGGGGCTCCACGGTATCACGCCGATGCCTTCCGCGTTGCACAGCGGCAGCATCTCCCGCTCTTCCTCGCGATAGATCAGGTTGACGAAATTCTGCATGGAGACAAACCGCGCCCAGCCGTTGCGTCTTGAGATCTCGAGCGACTGGGCGAACTGCCAGGCAAACATGGAGGAAGCGCCGATATAACGTGCTTTGCCTGCTCTGACTACGTCATTCAACGCCTCGAGCGTCTCCTCGATGGGTGTTGCGGGATCCCAGCGGTGGATCTGATAGAGATCGACATAGTCCGTGCCGAGCCGGCGCAGGCTCGCATCTATCTCCTGGAATATCGCCTTGCGCGACAGCCCCGCGCCATTCGGTCCCTCGCGCATCCGGCTGTACACCTTGGTAGCCAACACGATCTCGTCGCGCCGGGCATATTCCTTCAGCGCCCGGCCGGTGATCTCCTCACTCGCGCCGAGCGAATAGACGTTCGCCGTGTCGAAGAAGTTGATTCCGAGCTCGACGGCCTGCCTGAAGAACGGCAGACTGGCCTTTTCGCCCAAAGACCACGGCTGGTTTTTTATCGCGGGGTTGCCGTAGCTCATGCATCCGAGGCAGATGCGGGACACGTCGAGGCCTGTGCGGCCCAGCTTTACGTAGATCATGTCGCTCCTGTTGCCCGGGTGTTGCCCGCTCACGTGCGTGTCCAGGGCACCCCTGATCCACACATCCTAACCGTTATTTGGAAGTGCCGAATCTCTCGATCGAGCGAGCGCGGGCGCGCGCGGCCTCGGTCTCCCGGTCGCGCGGGCCGGCAGTTGTTACAAGCGAGGCGATGAGGTTGGCAGCCGCGGCGGAAATATCTTCCACAGCGCGATCAAACGCCGCTTGGTTGATTTTCGAGGGCGAATTGAACCCGCTCAGTTTCCGCACGAATTGCAAGGACGCGTCCGTGATCTCTGCCTTGGTCGCGGGAGGCTCAAAGTTGAATAGGGTCTTGATATTCCTGCACACATCTTCACCCCTGGGCATGCTGTGAGCAGCTTACACCAGGGCGCGGGTGACCACGAAGCGCATGGCCTCGCGCAGGCGCTCGGCGTTCTCCTGCTCCAATTCAGAGACGGCAACCGCCGCTTGGCCGTCGCGCAGTTGCGTGAACAAATGGCGAGCCACGCGCACCGCCTCATCGGCTGTGGCACCGTAACCGGTGCATTGGGGATAGCCCGGCACCTCAGCCCGAAACGCCTTCCCGTCCCCCATATTGCACGGCGTGACGTGATGCGGCGGCAGACCCAGGTTCAAGGCATCCTCCAACTCCATCGCCACGCCCTCGTTTTCGGTATAACCCGCTGTGTTGCAGCAAAAATCAGACCCGCTGGCTGCCTTCCCGCCCCGCCGGCGGCGCCAAGGCTTCCTGGCCCACCCTGCAACGCTCGCTGCGCACAGCATGCGGCCAGCGGCGCGTCCACTGCAAGCACCCCGAGTGTTTGATCGAGGTTGGGTTAGTTGTGTCAGTCTGTGAGGCGGGAATCAAAAATGCTGGGTGTCTTACACTTAAGCAGACGAGGCGGTATGAAGCAGAAATCCGTGCGCAAGCCAGGACCAGAGCCCGACACCCCTGGGCGGCCGAAACCCGAGGGGACCCGGCAGCAGACGCAACCCAATCAAGGCAGCCAAACAGGTAATTCCGAACTCGACTCGAAGGCCAAAGGCCCGCCAGCCTCAACCCCGCACGTGAGCCACGAGAAGTGAGCGCGCGCGCCGGTGTGTGTCAGGGTGCAAAGGCGGTCACACTCTTGAAGCCGCTGGCGGCCACCCGCACGCTCTGCCCGGAATTCACCAGCCAGCCTTGGCTGTGACCCACTTCAGCCGTTCCGCCAGCATCCACGACGATCGCAAAATCCCGTGACGAGTGCAGGTTCGGATCGCGAAACTCCAGCATGAGAGTGAGCTGCTGGCTGCCGACGTTACGGAAACTGGCCACCATCCCCTGCCCCATCCAGGCCGGCCGGAAGGACACCCGCACGGGCAGCTCGGGTTGGGTCGCATCCGCCAGGGCCACCTCGCGGGAGGCCAGGGCGGCATCTTTTTCCTGAACTGCCACCTCGGCGCGGGTCAACTGCTCGCGCAGCTCGAGGACCTTGCGCTCCTGGCTCGTGAGCTGGGTCTGCAGGCGCATGCGCTCCTGTGCGAGCCACTGAGCATAAGCGGCCGCCACACCTGCGGCCAGGATTGCCAGAACGAGCGCTGCTATGAGAGCTACAGGCCGCTTCGTACCGGCAGAGCCTGCGGGAGTGACGTCATCCATCGTGGCCCTATGATGCCGGTCATCTGGCGGCGTCGTCCAAGAGAAATGCCAGGGCCGGGACGCACGGCTGATTCACTTTCAGGCTCAACAATGCGTCCGCCCGGGTACGGCCGAGATTCACGGCCGCAATGGGCTTAGCTGCATTTGCGGCGGCCTGCGCGAACCGGTAGCCGGAGTACACCATGAGGGACGAGCCGATGACGAGCATGGCATCGGCCCGTTGGACAGCCTGCAATGCCGCGGCAACTCGCTCCTGAGGCACGCTCTCGCCGAAGAACACCACGTCGGGCTTCAACACACCTCCGCAGTGCTCGCAGGCTGGCACTTCAAAGCCCGCAAAATCCAATGCCTCGAGATCGGCATCGCCATCCGGGGCAGCGGGGCCCTCGAGCTGCTCCCAGGCAGGATTGAGGTGTAACAGGCGCTGCTGCATCTGTGCGCGAAGCGTGCGCCGCTGGCACTCCATGCAGCGGACCTGGTCCAGCCTGCCGTGCAGATCGATTACGGCGGAACTGCCCGCTGCTTGATGCAACCCGTCCACATTCTGTGTGACCAACACTTCGACGCGGCCCAGCCGCTCGAGCCGCGCCAAGGCGCGATGCGCATCATTGGGATGTGCATGACCGAACCGCCGCCAGCCAATCAGGCTGCGCGCCCAATAGCGGCGCCGGGTATGCAGGTCGCCCATGAACGCCTGGAACATGACTGGCCGGGTGCGTTTCCAGTCACCATTCGCGTCGCGATAGTCGGGAATCCCCGAGGCGGTGCTGCAACCGGCCCCCGTCAGCACGAACAGGCGCGCGTGCCGCTCGATGAATTCGCCGAGCGGATTGTCATCCGGCGCGCAGCTCGGATTTGTGCTCATACCGCGACCGAGCGGTTAGCGAGGGAATCCCCAGCGGGGGGGCAACCCGAGCCGCTCAGAACGGATAATTGATCCCCGTGAACACGGCCGTACCATCGCTTCCATACCCGATATCGACATAACCCACCACGGATGGCCGCGCAATGCCGCGAAAACCGACGCCCGCCACCTTGTGCAGGCCATGGATAGGGAAAGTGGGGCCATTGTGAAACACGTTACCCACATCCACGAACGGTGTAACTTCGATTTCGACGTGCGAAATGGCATCGAACTCGAACGCCCTGCGGCGCAACTCAACAGTAGCGGAAAACGAGTTGCGATCGTAGAACCGGCCCTCCCCGAAACCTCGCAGCGGCTGCTCGCCACCGACGACGGACTGCCCACCCCCCAGGCTGCTGAGCGCCCAGAACGGCAGCCGCTGCGTGCTCGGCAGATAACGCAGCGACACGTGACTGGCGAGGAGCGTTTTCGGATTGATCGGCCAGAAGACACGCCCATCTATGCCCGCTTCGCTGTATAACGAATTGTTGAGCAAGCCACTGCGGCTGGCGACCCCCCCGTAGGCAACCCAGGTCATACCCTGTCGGGGCGCGGTGAAGTTGTCGCGGGTATCATAGATGACCGACAATCGGTTGAGTTGCTCGGTACTCGTGCCGAGGCCGCGAACGTGCGGGAAGCGCTGCTCGATGGATGCGACCTTGTCCAACGTGCCGGGCTGGATGTCCACTGTCCGCAAACGCGCTGTGTACAGCAACTGCCAGGCATGGGTGAAATTGTAGCCGACCTGGACCTGGAGCAATCCCTGTTTGTTGGTGAAGTTGGTCTCATCACGCTCCGGAGTGCCATTGCCGATTCCGAAGAAGCGCGGCGAGCCATTGACGTCATAGATGGCGCTACCCGTGAACGACCAGCGCCCCTCGCGCAGCCGTCCCAGCGTGTACTCAGCATCGAACTCGCGCTCGACACGCTGCTTGAGTCCCGCCTCCAGGGACCACTGCTTGTCCTCCGAAGGATAATCGAAGATGCGGCCATGAAAGCCAACGCCGAAGTTGGGGTTATAAAGGATATCCGGGGCGATGATCCGCCGGATACGGTGCTCCTCGTCCGTCAACAGCCACACCGGCAGTATTCCCAGGGTGGTGCCGCTATCGGGGTCCTGCGCGATTTCGGGCACCGGAATGAACGGCAGCGTGTTGTACCAGTGCCGCTCCGAAAGATTGGGGCTGGGAGCGGTGGATTTCAGGCCGCTGGCATCAGGCGCGGGGGTTTGCGCGCCTACATCCGGGGAATCCGCCCAGGAGGGGGTCGCGAACACCAGCGCGGCAGCACAGCCGCAGAACAGATTCAGACTTGCCGCGCGAAGCACTGCAAAAGCCGGTCGAGGTCAACGGAAGTTACATGACCCATGGTCGAGATCCGAAACAAGCTCTGCGCCAGGTCCCCCTGTCCCGCATAGATCACAAAGCCTTGCGCCTTCAAGGCGTCATGTAGTTTTGTATAGCTCATGCCAGCTGGCAATTTATAAGATCGCAATACAACCGAGGACTGCTCGGGCGCGACGACGGGCTCGATCCCGAGCGTGGCCAGCCCGGTCCGAACCTGCTCAGCTAGTGCCGCATAGCGTTGGTAGCGAGCTGCGCGTCCGCCCTCATCTGCAAACTCGCGGAGCGCTTCGACGAGCGCGTAATAAGCCTGCACCGCTGGCGTGAAGGGCGTATTGCGTTGATCCTGCATGCGCGCCAGTCGGCCAAGATCGAGGTAATACGTACGGCTCGCCGCCTGCGGCAAGAGCGCACGCCGGACTACCACGAAGGAGGCGCCTGGCACCCCGTGCAGACATTTATTAGCGGTTGCAGCTACCGCACCCAGGCTGTCTTGCGCGAAATCGATGGGCTCCGCTCCGAAACTGCTCACCGCATCGACGAGTAGGCGCAAGCCTCGGGCCCGGCACAACTGCATCAAGGGCACAAGATCATTGAGCCGCCCGGTTGTGGTCTCGTGGTGAACGACGGCCACGTGGGTGAACTGCGCGTCCTGCTTCGCGCCATCGAGTCGAGCCGCGATGGCATCGAGGTCCAAACCCTGCATCCAGGGAAAGATGACGCGCTCGTGCGCGATCCCATATTGCAAGCAGATCTGGGCTATCCGCTCGCCATAGACGCCATTCTCGAGGTTGAGCAGCCGGCCGCCGCTCGGAACCAGCGCAGCCGTCATGCTTTCCACCGCCGCAGTGCCGGAGCCGGTCATGAGCACGGCAGTCCACAGGTTCGGATCCAGGTCGTACGTGGCGAGCAGCCGCTGGCGTGCCTCATCCTGTACAGCAAAGAATTCGCTTTCACGGTGACACAGATCAGGCTGCAACAGGCTCTGGCGTACACGGCCACTGAGCGTGACAGGCCCGGGGTTGAGCAACAGCATCAAGGAACTCCGGCTAAAGAGCCGAAGTGTTGCATCAGACGTGTCTTTACGTCGACTGGAGTTACGGAAGGACGCGGCAGGCCGTCAGGTGTGCCCGCACGAGTCAGCAGGCGTGCAAACCTCGGCCCCCCGGTTGGTGGTGATTCCAGCCAGGCGCCGATTCGCGCTACATCGTCGGTTTCAAGCGAGGAAGCGTAGCCGCAGGCAGCTGCAATTTCTGCGAACGACACGTGTGTCGAAACGGTCGCCTGACCGCCAGTCGAATCATGGACGCCGTTATCCAGCAGCAGGTGCTGAAGATTCGGTGGCCCATAAGCGCCCACCGTTGCGAATGCGCCCATGCGCATCAGAGCGGCTCCGTCGCCATCCAATGCAATCACACGCACGTCTGGCCGAGCCAGTGCGAGTCCCAGTGCCAATGGCACTACGCAACCCATCGATCCAACCATGTACAACTGGTTGGGCCGATCATCGATAGCGTAGAGCTCGCGACCGCAAAATCCCGTAGACGCAAGCACGGCCGTCGAGGCCACTGGCGTGCGCGCGATGACCTCCCGAAGCGCATCCTGCCGAGATGGGCGCGCACTATCGGGCAGCCTGAGAGGTTCCAGCACGACCCGTGCTGCCGGCGTGCTACCAGAGGGACTCGTCTGCGAACCAGAAGGCTTTCCGACCGCGCTGGCACCTGGTTTGAGGGCGTATGGCGCTACCGTGCCCTTCTGCATTACCAAGGCGTATGGGCGCCCTGTGTCGTCCATGTAGGCCGTGGCTCTGTCCAGCGCGGGACCGATGGCATCAATCTCGGCAGGAAACAGCTCCCACGGGATCTCCATGGTTTCGAGCATCTTGGGCGTGATCGGGCCCATGAGAGCGTGTTGGGGTTCATCAGGCACGCCGGGCTGGGCCCGCCAGGTGACGATCAGCAGTTGAGGCAGGCGGAAGGTCCAGGTAAGCGAAGTCAGCGGACTGACGGCATTACCCAGGCCGGAATTCTGCATCATCGCCACGCCACGCCGGCCGCCACCCGCCAACGCAACACCCGCAATCAGAGCGACCGCGTCTCCCTCATTCGCCATCGACACATACTTCAGCGACGGATCCTGCAGCACATAGTTGATGAAGGGCGTCAGATACGAGCATGGGACGCCGGCGTACCACTCGAAGCCCCGCTCACGCGCGGCTTCGACGAAATGCCGCGCTTCAATCATGGGGCGCTGCGTCCGCCGCGCTGCCAAAGGGGGTTTGTGCGTGCGCGAAGTCCACCGCCTGGCGGAAATCCTCGAGATCGTTGACACCCCGCCAGTGACCATGGACATACAGCACTTCGATCTGCGCTCCGTCCGCAATCAGCGCGTTCATCAACGCCGGCATGTCCAGCGTGTCAAAGTCAGGCCGCTCGCGCAGGCGCGCGAGCACCGCTTTCACCTTCAGCAGTCCCTCGCGGCTCACCTTGAGCAGGCCAATCCAACGGCCGTTGGCGGTCTCACCCGAATCGCTGCTTTGCGGCTGCTTGGCGCTGACCACCCGCTTCAACAACACGGGCGTGCCGAACAGCCCACGGTCATCCGCACGCGAGCTGTAGGCAAAGTCACGGACGGTGCGATCGCCCTCCGCGCTCGGCGAAGAGTCCACGACCACGGAGAAGTCCGCCTTACTCTCGACGAGAGCCCGCAACACATAGCTGCGGAACAACAGGTCGCCGTACGAAATCACCGTTTCAGATTCGAGCCCGTGCATGGCGCAGGCAAGCGACCCCAGCTCACCGGTCTCGGTGTAACGCTCGTTGACGACCAGTTTGATTCCCGCGGTGTCGATCGCATCGACCCGATAGCCACCGACTACGGTAATGTCGTTGACATTCTCCTTCTTAAAGCCGTCCACGAGCCAGCGAAGCAGCGGCTTGCCTGCGATCGGCAACATGACTTTGGGCCGATCGGCCGTCATCGCATCCAGTCCACGGCCGCGGGTTGCGGCCAGCACCACTGCCGAGCGCGACGCTTCCGATGCGGACAGGTACAAGCGTTCGGCCGCGGAGTACTCATCGGCATCCTGTAATCGGAAGATCTCGTTGACCGAGGCCACGCGGTCTTCGACGTTCACGAGCGTTTCATTGGTGTGGATTTCCCTGGCCACGCTCTGCATTGCGGCGGTTGCCGCGCGCACCAGGTGATTTGCCCAGATCACCATGCTGATGCCGGCCTTGCGGAACACATCCGTAGGCGTGCTGTAGTATTTCGTCGGCACGATCACCAACGGCGCTCTGCCAGCCCACTCGCGCGCGAACGTCACGATCTCATCCGGCTTCGACAGCTTGCTGTGAATCAGGATGGCATCAGCGCCGGCGCGCCGGTACGCTTCGGCCCGCCGCAGAGCCTCGTCCATGCCCCAACCGGCAATTAACGCCTCGACGCGCGCGACGATGCAGAAGTTCGGATCGTTCTGCGTGTCCTTGCCAGCCGCAATTTTCCCCGCGAACTCTGCCATCTCTGCCAGGGGCTGGCGCTCACCATTCAGAAAGCTGTTGGTCTTGGGGAACTGCTTGTCTTCGATGCAGACACCGGCAATACCGCGCTGCTCGAGCTTGCGGACCAGGCGGCGCATGTTGTTGAAGTTCCCGTAGCCGGTATCACCATCCAGCAGGATGGGCAGATCACTGGCATCGGCCATGAATTCCAACATGTCCACGACCTGGGTCCAGCTCGCTTCGTTGTTGTCGCGCACGCCGAACTGCGCCGAAATGGATAGCCCCGAGCCCCAGATTCCCTTGAAGCCCGCTTCGCGCACGATGCGCGCGGACAGGCCGTTGTGCGCCTCCATCAGGAACTCGAGCTGCTCGCTCAACAGCATCTGCCGTAATCGTTGGCTGCGTGTCCGCAGGACCCCCTCGTTGGCAGCTGAGTGGAGCTCGCGGGTGGCGGATGATCCCATTGAAGCATTCATGGCTGCGATCCTGGCAACGGTGGAAGTTTGGGCAGCACCGTGCGTGCCGCCCGGGAAACATCATTCGGAAAATCGATCTCGATCCAGGGCAACCCGGTGACATCGGCAATGTCGATGATCTGGCTATGCTCGAGCAGCAAGTCGCGAACGGCCTCCTCATGTGGCATGTTGGCGCGGCCGCGCTCGACATAGCCGGCGACGAGCGTCGCGAGCCGGCGTGCGCCCGCGGGGTCGAACCGGAAAAAACCGACCGACTCGCCAATGGTGTCATATTGCAAGCCGGGTGCGACCTGTTTACGCAACTCAACCGGCACGCCATCGCGCACGCACACCTTGACCGGCTCATCACCAGGTTCGAATTCGCGGTCGATGAGGATGCGGTTGACGGGCTTCCGCCCGGCTACCAGCGCTGTCATGATTCCCTCGTGGTACAGCACATCAGCGTCCATGAGCAGCACATCGCCGCCGCGGGTCATGGCCTGCGCGACTGTGTGAACCGTGAGGACACTTCCGAGCTCGAAGCCCGGGTTCAACACAACCTCAGGCCGCGGCGTCCAGCGCAGGCGATCGAGCTCAGTCTCGACCAGCTCGTGCCGGAATCCCAAGGCCAGCACGACCTCCTCGACGCCGGCTTGCTTCAAAAGCAACAGGTGCCGCTCGAGCAGCGTCCGCCCGTCGAATTCCAACAGGCACTTGGGCAGTTGCTGATCATCCGACTGTTGCAGACGCATTCCACGGCCCGCGGCAAGAATGATGGCGCGCATTGAGCTCCTTATCGAAGTCGCATTATATGGCGAGGCGGCGACGCCAGCCTCGTTCGGACAGGTGCAGGTACAGCAATCCGGGTAGCCCCAGCAGAACCTCGCGCGCCCGCTTCGCCAGCGACAAGGCGAGCGCAGTCTCGGGCCGCAGTCCTACCAACGGCGCCAGAAGCAGATAACCACCCTCCTGCACGCCCAGGGATCCCGGGATGGCAAAGCCTGCCGCGCGAATCGCCTGGCCGAGGCTTTCCAACAGCAGCGCATCGCTCCAAGTTACGGGAAAGCGCAACAGCAGCAGGATCAAGTAGACTTCCGCAGTACCGATCAGCCAGCCGATGAGGCTCAGCAAGAAGCTGGCGGCAACCCGACCCGTGCGGCCGTAGGCATCCTGGACGGCCGAATCGATCGCATCCGCCTGGGTCATGATCTGCGACCAGTCCCGTTTACCGCCGATGCGTGCGATCGCGCGCATCAGCTTCCCAAACAGCCCGCGCCGCTGCATCAGGTAAAAGCCGGTCAGACAGAATGCCAGGACGCCGCTGGACAGCAGCAACGCCGTGCGCACCGAGTGTTCGGAGCTCTGGCTGGCGTGGGCACCCAGCAACGCCATGCCCAGCAGCGCAAAAATAATCTGCGCAAAAGTCTGAAGGGTCGTACTGACAGTGACGCCAGCGGCAGCATCGCGCATCGACATACCGCGTTGCGCAAGATAACGCACCATCATCACGGGTCCACCGATGGGCCCCGCGGGCAGAAAACTGTTGGCAGACTCCCCTACCCAGCGCGCGAACAACGTATCACGCAGGGTGCTGCGCACTTTGGTCGTGTCGAACATCACCCTTATGGAGGCGGCGTCCAGGGCCAAAGGCACGAGGTGCAGCAGAGCGACCAGCGGCAGTCCCCATCCGGCAACGGCCAATGTGGCAAACACTGCGGTGAAGCCCTGCGAGATCAGCACGCCGGCGAAGAGCAGCACGCCCGCCGAGAGCAGCCAGATCGCCGCCCGGGTCATGGGGATCCCTTGCGGCCGCGGAAGACTTGCCGCAGGCCAAAGTAGGCGACGGCGTCCTTGACATTGGAGATCAGCCGCCACCAGGGGTGCATGCTCTGATCGGTTACATACTCGAAGGTCAGCGACACGCGTTTTTCGTTCTCACCCAGGGGCGTAATGCGATGGCGTAGTTTGTCACCATCGAAAAACACCAGGCCACCGGGTGGAATCTGCACTGAGCCGGGTACCACGGCCACGCCACTCTCACGCGTGTGTAACTCGTAGTCGAGGCGGCATGACGATTGGTCGAGCACACCGAGTAGCAGCGTGTAGCGGCGTCCCGCGTAGTAGGAAGTATCGTAGTGCCAACCGATGTGATCGCCCGGACGCGTGTAGAAATACAGGGCGTAGGCATGCGGATCGTCAGGAGGCGAGAGCTGCAGGCGTTCCCCGGCCAGCTGCTCCAAAACACTGATCAACACCGGCGATCGATACAACTCGCCTATGAACGGCGCCAGCTGGTCGATCGTGTGGCGGCTGACACTGCCACCCTGCTTGTGGCCCGGCAGGTAGTTGCGGTTCATTGCGGGCTCAACCGCGGCAACCGCGCGGACGAGTTGCGCCGTGACTTCGGGGGTGAGGAACTCGGGCAGATACAGGAATGCGCCCTGCCGCACAAACTCGCTGCGCAGGGAGTGCGTGTCGAGCTTGTCCACGCGCGCTTCCATCACTCGATGGACGCTGATCAGGTCGCCCCCGAGGTCCGCCGGGCTTGGACAGGCTGCAGACGATTCAGCACGCGCCGGTAGTCGATCACCACCCAGACAGCGAACAAGGGAGCGCCTATGGAGGCCGCTATCAGGAACGGTGTCAGACCATTGAAGATCGTCACGAGCGGTAGAAGGTACAGCACGTCTTCGGTTTCGAACCCGGCCAGCGAGACCTGTTGGCTCGCAGCCTTGCCGGCCAGCCCCTCGATCCGCATGCGCAGGAAGAAGATCAACGCGACCGCGCTGCCGGCCACCAGGCCGAGCACGGCCGGCGGCATCTGCAGGACGGAGCCAACTCTCGCGGCCACGCCGACACCCATCGCCAGGAACAGCAGGATCGTAACCACGGCATCGCTCGCCAGGTCGTAGATGTGACCGATACGGCTCGTCTTGCCGCTGATTCGGGCCAGCTCGCCATCGGTATGATCCAGAAAATTTGACAGAACCAGCAGCAGGGCGCCGATGTTCGTCCATCCGTAGGTACCGGGCAGGAACGCAGCCGCAGCGGCGAGGCCAAAGGCGAGGCGCACGGTCGTCAGATGATTCGGGGTCGCCCGGCTGTCCTTCAGCGGTGTAACCAGGCGACGCGCCAGCCGTGCGTCCCAGGGCCGTTGCGTCACGGGGACAGAATGAGAAAGTAGCGGTGACTCAGGCATGATCGACCTATTTTACGCTCGTTTTCTGGGGCATCCAACGGAAATGCCTCCCTCAAAAGGCGGACCTGGCGGGCGTGGTTTTAAGAGAGCGAACCTTGCTCGCGCAGCCAGGCAATGGCATCGCGCAACGCTTGCGCGGGTGGGCGCCAGTGGTATCCGAGCTCACGCATTGCCTTGTCACTCGAAAAGAACATGCGCTTACGCGACATGCGTACGGCTTCAAGTGTGATTCGCCCGGGTCGCCCGGTTACCCGCGCCACGGCTTCAGCTACATAGGCGATGGGGAACACGACTGCCGTTGGCAGGCGAATACGCGGCGGTTTCCTCCCCACGAGCTGCGCAATCTCAAACAGGATTTCCCGCAGCGTCATGTCCTCGCCGCCCAGGATGTACCGCTCGCCGGGCCGGCCGCGGTGGAAAGCAAGCAGATGGCCGGCGGCAACATCGTCCACATGTACGATGTTGAGTCCAGTATCGACGTAGGCAGGCATTCGCCCGGCAGCCGCGTCGAGGATCACCTGGCCCGTTGGCGTTGGTTTGACGTCACCCGGCCCTATTGGTGTCGATGGGTTCACGATCACCACGGGCAGTCCCGGCAGAACCGTTTCCCGCACCATCTGCTCGGCAAGAAATTTCGAGCGCTTGTAGTGACCGATCATGTCGGCTACGCCCACCGGCGTATCTTCGTTGCCGGGCGAGCCGTCAGCAGGAATGCCAACGGTCGCGACACTGCTGGTGTAGACAACACGCCGCACGCCGGCTTGCCTGGCCGCTTCGAGAATATTGCGGGTCCCCTCGACATTCGTTTGGTATAGCTGGCTCGGATCCGGCGCGCCCAGCCTGTAATCAGCCGCGACGTGAAACAGCGCCTCGCATCCTGACAGCGCGCGCTCCAGTGATGGTCTGTCAGCCAGGTTACCCTCGCTGACTTCCACGGGCAGAGCCTGAATGTTGCGCCGGTCCGACCCCGGGCGAGCAAGCGCCCTGACCTGCCATCCTTCCTGTACGAGCGCACGCGCAACGGCTGCCCCGACAAACCCAGTGGCGCCCGTCACTAAAGCTCTCATGGCAAGCGGGTGTCGGCTGCCGTGGAAAATTCGTAGCGCGTCAACGAGCCCGTGCGTGCAATTGCAGCCAGAGAGCGATTGGCCGCTCTGTAGCGACGGGCCAACCGGATCAGTGGAGCCAACTCATTGGGCGCGAGCGCCAGCGCGCCGATCAAACGCCAGACCTGCAGATGTCCCTCACTATCCGCGGCCGCCGTCACCGCACGCGGCAGGACATCTGCCGCGCAATCGACGATCACGCGCACGGCGATGAACGGTAGTTGGTGTTTTGTGGCAACTTCGCCCACCGCCAGGCTTTCCATATCCACGGCCGCGGCACCGGTGGCCTGGAACAATCCAGCCTTGTCCGCGACCGTACCGATGGCGCGGGAGGTTGTCAGCAGCTTACCGCTACGGACGGGTGCAAGCGCCGCGACCGCACGGCTCAGCCGCTCCCGCCAGGCTGTGGCAGTGTTTAAGCGCTGTCCGTCCGACCCGATCACCTCTGTCGGCAGAAGAATGGCGCCGGCGCTCAGAGTTGGATCGAGCCCTCCAGCCATGCCCCAGCTCGCCAGCGCGCTGGCACCAGCGTCGACGAGGGCGCGGGACCCGGCGGCAGCGGCCGCGTTGCCCATCCCGGTTACGGCAACGAGCGTGCCGTCGGCAAGCGTCGCCAGCGCAGGCTTGTTCAAACGTACGGTTGGCCCCAGGTGCCGCGCTTCCGAGGCCAGCGCGCATACGATCCCAACTACGACGTTCAGTGCCAATGCGCGGCTCCGGGCCGCACCAGGTTGCGATAGGCGGACAGTGCCCAGAGCGGAAAGTACGCGCAATAGCCGTGATACTTCAGATAAAACACTCTCGGGAAACCCGGCGCGGTGAAATGCGGATCAGTCCACAGCCCATCCGCCTGTTGGGCACGCAGCAGGTATTCGATGCCGCAGCGCACGGCAACCGAGCTCGCCTGCCCGCTGGCCATCAGGGCCAGCAGTGCCCAAGCGGTTTGGTGCGGGGTGCTCTGCGTCTGCTCGTTCAGGTGCTGCTTGCAGTGGTATCCGTCGTTGCTCTCGCCCCAGCCACCGTCAGGATTCTGCCTGCCGACGAGCCAGGTCACGGCGCGGCGGACCGCCTCGTCATCCGGACCGATGCCAGCCAGCCCAAACGCGGACAACACCGACCACGTTCCGTAGATGTAGTTGGTACCCCAACGGCCGAACCACGGACCTTCAGCCATCTGCTCCTTGCGCAGAAAGTCAATCGCGCGCCGCAGCGGTTCCCGGTCCTGCGGCCGGGCGACCAGCGACATCGCCGCCACGACGCGCGCCGTCACATCACTCGTCGGCGGATCCAACAGCGCGCCGTGATCCGCGAACGGAATCAGGTTGAGGTTGTAGTGTGTGTTGTCGACATCGAATGCCGCAAACCCCCCATTGCTGCTCTGCATTCCCGCGAGCCAGTCCAGCGCCCGCTCGATGCTGGCCGAATAGCGGGCGCGGTCGTTGGCGCGGTGCATCGCCCAGACGATGACGGCCGTATCGTCCAGGTCGGGGTAGTGGCCGTTGGCAAATTGGAACGGCCAGCCACCGCTCTTGAGATTCGGGCGGCTGACCTGCCAGTCGCCCGGCTCTTCCACCAGCTGTTTGCTCTTGAGCCAGCCGAGCGCGGCATCGGTCGCGACAGCCGCCGCTGTACCACCAGCTTCCTGAAGTGCAAGGCCCGCGAGCGCGGTGTCCCAGACTGGGGATACGCACGGCTGACAGTAGGCACTGTTGTCGTGCACCACGAGCAATTTCTTCAGCGCCCGTTTGGCCGTGACGACCCGCGGGTCATCGCTGGGATAACCGAGCAATATCATCGCTTCCAGAGCGTTGACCATGGCGGGGAAGATTGCGCCCAGGCCATCTTCGCCGTTCAGGCGCGCCAGGAACCAGGCTTCGGCCCGGCGGGTCGCGGCCGCGCGCATGCGCTTCGGAATCAAAACATCCAACCGCCGGAAGACCCGATCGACCAGCAGGAATGCCGAGGCGAGCAGCCGCTCACGCCGGCTCGAGCGTTCCGGTCCCAAGCGAAAATACGTGTGCTCGCTCTCGGGAGGCGTCACGAACAGCTCGCGGACATCCACATTCCGCGGATTTTTGGCCCGTGGTTTGTAGGTGCACAGTATGAACAGCGGCACCATCACCGTGCGCGACCAGTACGACACCTTGTCGAGATGAAATGGAAACCAGCGCGGCATCAGCATGATTTCGACCGGCATGTACGGCACGGCGCGCCACGGCACCTGGCCGAAGAGCGCGAGCGCGATCCGGGTGAACACGTTGGCCCGCGCAGCGCCGCCCCGCTCGAGAATGGCTTTGCGTGCCCGCACCATGTGCGGCGCGTCCGTACTGTCACCGGCAAGCTTCAAGGCGTAGTACGCCTTGACGGTGCAACTGATGTCGAGCTCGCCTCCGTAGTACAGCGGCCAACCACCGTGCTCGGCCTGGTGAGCGCGCAAATACACCGCGATCTTCGCTTCCAGCGACGAATCGATTTCGTCGAGGTAATGCATCATCATGATGTATTCGGCCGGAATGGTGCAGTCCGCTTCCAACTCGAACACCCAATAGCCGGACTCGCCCTGGCGCTCGAGCAGCCCATCGCGGGCGGCGTCGATGCCGCGGTTCAGTGACAGGTGCCCGGCGTGGCGCTCGAGCTTCTGCGCCAGCTGCTGCTGCCGGGTGTTATGTTTGTTGGTGGCGGCCTCTACGGCGCGGGAATTACGACTCAAAGCGCGGATCTCCCTTCGGAGCGGCGTGCTCCCCGTTCGTGCGGTACCGACCGCACGGCATGGCTGTACTCAGGCGCGGGAGCGGCCGCGGTTAGTGCCGGCCTGGATGCGCGGCGCACGGTTCCGGCAGGCGCGAGCGGTACCCCGCGGGCGGCAATGTCGAACAGGCGCTTGAGCATCCAGTTGTTACGTACGGTCATGTTGGTTGAGATTCGGGTCATGGCCACGGCCGACCGCGGGATCTTCACCTGGCGGCCGCTGGTGAAGCCGGGCGTCGCGGCAATCTTGCGCAGGGTGAGGATTGCCATGCCGATGGCCCAGAGGCAGAAACGGCGGATGCCCGCTTCCGTACCCGGGATGAGCAATGTGAAGGACAGCGCATTGCGCAGGTGCGCGTGGGCCACCCCGACCAACTCGCGCATGGCCGCATCGAAGCGTCCATCGGCGCGTGCCGGCGTGAGCTGGCCCAGATCGATGCCATGGCGGGTGAAGACTTCCTGCGGCAGCCAGCAAGCTCCCCGGCCGCGGTCCTCCCACACATCCTTCAGGATGTTGGTCATCTGCAGCCCCTGGGCGAATGACACATCGAGCTCGTGCAGGCCGGCGCGTTGCTGGGCGATCTGCGGTGAGTATCCGCAGAACAGCTCCGTGAGCATCTGGCCCACGACCCCGGCGACGTAGTAACAGTAGTCGTCCATGTCCGTCTGGCGCGGCACTCCCCGCAGGCTGGCAGTCTGCTGGAACTGGTGCATGCCGCCGCACATCACCTCGACGCAGCGTTGAATCGCGAACTGTTGTTGTGCCTCCAGCCGGTTGGTCACGCGGACCACCCGCTCCATGTTGGCCACCAGGTCGGCTTCGGCCTTCAGAGTCTGATTGGAGAGCTGCGGACCTAAGTCCTGGGCCAGGGCAGCGGCCGGTTCTTTGCCATACAGCATTGCCACGAAGCGCTGCAGGAAATGCAGGCTGGCGGCCGGCGTCAGCGCGGGTTCGTCTTCGATGGTATCGGCAATCCGACACAGCAGGTAGGCGTTGGTGACGGAAGTGCGCAATGCCGGGGGCAGCTGCGGGATGGTCAACGCGAAGGTGCGCGACACGTCCGGCAGGATATGCTCCTGGTAAGCCTCATCCGACAGGCTGGAATCCGTCTGTACAGCGTCTGGCGACATCGCTCGAACAAAACCTCCGACTTCGACTGACCCACGCGAGACGCGCGGATGCGGCTCGAAATGCCCCAGCGCATACGCACAGCGCGTATGCGCACCCTCAGGGGCGCGACTTTACCATGCAATCAATCAGTTAAGGTCTAGCCACTTAGAGGCAAGGGGCGTACCAACGTTCGCGGCCGGGCCACCCTCTTCCGGCGCGAAGCGCCGCTACTCTTCGCGGGTCGCCCCTGGGCGATCCCGCCAAGGCGTGGGGCGCAGCCCCTGAAAAGGGTCAATAATGCCGCGAAAGCAGCCAGTCAGCCAAAGAGCGCAATAGGTCGGCACGTGAGCCCAGCGGGGCGAGCGCATCGATTGCCTGGGCATGCAGCAGCCGCACCCGCTCCTGGGATGCCTCGATGCCGATGACTGAAGGGTGGGTCGGCTTCGAGCGCTCGCTATCCGCGCCAGTCGCCTTACCCAAGGTGGACACGTCGCCGAGCACGTCCAACAAGTCATCCTGGATCTGAAACGCCAGCCCTATGGGACTCGCAAAACCGGCGAGCGCCTCCTGCAACCGAGAATCGAGGGACGGCGCACAGGCGGCGGCCATCATCAGGCTGACGCGGATGAGCGCGCCGGTCTTACGCGAATGCATCTCTTCCACTTGTGTCAGGTCCAGTTGCTTGCCCTGGACCGCCAGGTCTATGGCCTGACCACCCGCCATGCCGAACGAGCCGCTCGCTTCCGCCAGCAACTCCACGAGCCGCAGGCGAATGGCCGGCGATGCCGGCAGGGCCGGATCCCGTGTCAACACGTGGAACGCCAGCGTCTGCAGGGCATCGCCTACCAGAACCGCCGTCGCCTCATCGAAAGCTTTGTGACAGGTTGGACGCCCGCGACGAAGGTCGTCATTGTCCATTGCCGGTAAGTCATCGTGCACGAGTGAGTAGACATGTATGAGTTCGATAGCGCAGGCGGCGCCTTCGACCTCCTCCTCGGAACGGCCTATCGCACGAGCTGCAGCGAACAGCAACGCCGGCCGGATACGCTTGCCACCGCCAAGTACGGTGTAGCGCATCGCCTCATGTAGACGGGCCGGCACGACCTCCGGGCCCGGAAGCCGCGCGGCTAATGCCGACTCCATGCGCGCCTGCCACGATTCCAGCTGGGCGCGAAACGCTTCGCGCCCGGCCGAATCGCTCACAGGGGCCTGTCGAGCCCCGACAGCGGCGCTCACGCCCACCCTTCCCGGAGGCCAGTATTTGCCAGGATCATTGCTGTCTGGAGGGATGCCCGCCTTCGGGCTCACGGTTGGCACGCTTCACATCGGCAACGGCAACGGTGGCCACCGTGCCACCGCGCGCAGGCCGGTCGCCATCGCTATAAAGAATGGGCAGATCGGCAGCCATCTGACCCGACACCCGGGCTCCCAGGACCGCCGTCTTGAGCAATTTCAGCGGATGACTGAATGCGTCATCCACGGCGGTACCCTCGAATCCACAGTGAGCCATGCAGTTGTCGCAGGCAGGGTTGCGGCCCACACCATACTTCTCCCAATCGGTGTCTTCCATGAGGGACTTGAAAGTCGGGGCATAGCCTTCGTCGGTCAAGAGGTAACAGGGCCGCTGCCAACCGAACAAGTTGTAGGTAGGCGTGCTCCATGGGGTGCACTGGTAAGCCTGGTTGCCGGCCAAAAAGTCCAGAAACAGCGCCGAGTGGTTGAAGGACCAGCGGGTGCGCGCTCTACCTTTCGGCGAGCTTGCACTGCGGCCGCGCTTGAAGATTTCCCTGAACAGCCGCTTGCTCGCGCTACGGCCGAGGAATACATCCTGGCGCGGCGCATGGTGATAGCTGTAGCCGGGCGAGACCATGATTCCTTCAATGCCGAGCGCCATCGCTTCATCAAAGAAAGCGGCCACCTCGTCAGGGTTCTCACCGCTGAAGAGTGTGCAGTTGATGGTCACGCGGAAGCCCTTGCTGCGCGCCAGACGGATCGCAGCCACCGCCTTGTCGAACACGCCTTCCTGGCAGACGGACTCGTCGTGGCGCTCGCGGCTGCCATCGAGGTGAATCGAGAACGTGAGGTATGGCGAAGGGGTGTATTCGTCGATGTGCTTGGGCAACAGGATTGCGTTGGTGCACAGGTAGACGAATTTCTTGCGCGCGACGATGCCCGCGACGATCTGCGGCATCTCCTTGTGGATCAGCGGCTCGCCGCCTGGGATGGACACCATGGGCGTGTCACATTCATCCACTGCACGCAGTGCGTCTTCGACGCTCACCCGCTTCTGCAGGGTTTCCTTGGGGTAGTCAATCTTGCCGCACCCGGCACAGGCGAGATTGCACTGAAATAACGGCTCGAGCATCAATACCAGCGGATAACGCTTGATGCCGCGCAGCTTCTTGCCGGCGATGTATCGACCGACCTTGTATGCCTGTAAAAGCGGAACGCCCAACTTGTAACTCTCCTATTGCTGAGCAGAAAGCACGGCGCGGTGATCCCGCCAGATGCGCTCCCACTCCATCACAAACCACGGTGTGAACCGCCCTGCCTCGCTGCCGGCGAGCTGCGCCTGCAGGTCCTCGGGACTGATCCAACGCCACGCGAGAATCTCGCGTGGATCGATCCTGACAGGATCTGAGCAGCGGCCGACGAACACGGAGCACAGCTCCTGCTCGGCGCCCGCCGCATCGAACTGCGCCTGGTACTGAAACTTGAACAGGAAGTGCAGCGGACAGCGCAATCCCAGCTCTTCATACAGCCGCCGGTGGATCGCAGTCTCCATGCTCTCCGCGCGCCGCGGATGGCTGCAGCAGCTGTTGGACCAGTACAGCGGCCACAGCCGCTTTGCGGCTGCACGCTGTTGCAGCAGCAACTCGCCCGCAGCGTTGAAGATGAGCAACGAGAACGCGCGATGCAGAACGCCGCGGCCCTGATGACACTGCGCCTTGTCGAGGTGCCCGACTTCCCGGTCGGCTTCGTCCACCAGGATCAGCGACTCGGAATCGGCCGCGCTGCCCCGAACTTCATCCATCGTCAAGACAACTCCCAGGCAAAAACGCCTAGCCAGGCAAAGCGCCTAGTATACATCCGCACATCATAGCGGCCTGTCGGCCATTCGCCACAGCAATCTTCTGAGTGGGACGGCCTGTCCGCTGCGTACTGTCCAGGCCTGCCGCGCTGCTGGCAAGGGCCACCCGGGCATTGCCTGAGGAGCCAAAGGGATAGACCCGGCTCCCCTTTTGGCTGGGGATCACCCCTACGCCGGCACTTTGAACGCGAACGCGAACACGGCCGCCCCGATGAGCAGACAGAACGCAACAATGTAGTTCCAGGCGACTTTCTCCTGGAGGAAAAGCACCGCGAAGACCAGGAAGACGGCCAGTGTGATGACCTCCTGGATGATCTTCAGTTGAAAGCCCGTGAAGTGGCCGTAGCCCCAGCGGTTTGCCGGTACCGCCAGGCAGTACTCGATCAGGGCGATACCCCAGGACACCAGGACCGCCTTCCACAGCGGCCATGCGTGGCCATATTTCAGATGGCCATACCACGCGAAGGTCATGAAGACGTTCGAGAAGATCAACAGCACCGGGGTGCTCACGAAGTGCCGCCCCTGTTCACCTCGACGGTAACGTGTGAGAGACATTCGAATGAGCTGAGACGGCCCCGGTAGAACAGCGCATCGCGCTGCTGGCTCGTCGCAATCGCGAGCACGGCCGCCAGATGGCCCGGCCCCAGCCGCCACAGATGCAGATCGACAACACGGTCGCCATCGGCCTCGAGAGTTCGCCTGAGCTTCTCGCGCGTCAGCTCATCGGGACACACATCCAGAAGGATGCCGGCCGTGTCGCGAATCAAGGTGATGGACCAGTTGACGATTACCACGGCTCCGATGATGCCCGCGAGGGGGTCCATCCATAGCCAGCCATACAGCTTGGCCAGCAACAGACCTGTGATCGCCAGAACCGATACGAAAGTATCGGCGAGCACGTGCACATAAGCCGATCGGATGCTGTTGTCGCGCGTGGTCGCATGGGCTGCGGGATGGCCAGGACCCTGGCCGGAATCGTCACGGTCGGCCGGCTGCACGTGGTCGTGATCGTGCGCATGAGCTTGTGCATGAGCATGGGCGTGCGCGTGATCATGCCCACCGTGGCTGGGACCGTGGTGCTCGCCTCCACTGAGCAGCCACGCGCTCACGATATTCACCGCGAGGCCGGCGATGGCGATCGGAATGGCTTCGCGGAACTCGATACTCACAGGCGCGAAAAACCGCACCACTGCCTCATAGCCGATCAGGAGCGCAATCAGTGCCAGGACAATGGCACTGGTAAATCCCGCCAGATCGCCCAACTTGCCGGTGCCGAACACGAAGCGGTTATCGGTGGCATGGCGGCGCGCGTAGGTATAGGCCAGAGCGGCGATCAACATTGCCCCCGCGTGAGTGGACATGTGCAAGCCATCTGCGACCAGGGCAAGCGAGCCAAACACGCTGCCGCCAACTATCTCCACGAGCATCATCAGGCCGCACAGGATGATGACGGCCCAGGTCTTGCGCTCGTTCTTCTCGTGCCCGGCTCCCAGGAACACATGGCTGTGCGGCAGCGCGATGGCTGAATCGTTGTGCCGTTCCATCCGCGAATGCCTCATTTGAAGTAGCTGTGGACCACGTCCAGGAGCTGTTCGCTCGCTTCCTTGTTGGCCGGCGTATTCGCGAAATGCGAGGTGATGTGTTCTTCGAGCAGTTCCGCGAGCAGCCCATTCACGGCGCCCCGGCAGCTGGTGATCTGCTGCATTACATCAGCGCAGTCCGCCTCGGCCTCCAACGCACGCTCAACAGCCTCGAGCTGCCCTTTGATGCGCCGGACCCGGTTCAAAAGCTTGGTTTTTCCTTTCAGGGTGTGGGTCACAGGGATCTCTCGTGGTGCGGGACACGCATGGGTTGTAGCATGGGCATACTATAGGGGGGTATAGTATCACACGGGCCAACTGGCGCGCCCAGCGCAGTCGGAGATGTTAATGAGCAATGGCAGAAGCTTTCCGCTGGCGGGTGGCTGCACGTGCCGCGCAGTCCGCTACCTGATGACGAGTGCACCGCTGTTCGTGCATTGCTGCCATTGCAGGTGGTGTCAGCGCGAATCGGGGTCGGCATTCGCCCAGAATGCGATGATCGAGGCCGATCGGGTCGTGCTTCAAAGTGGCGCACCCGAGCTGGTGAACACGCCGTCCAACAGCGGCAAGGGGCAAAGAATTTTCAGATGTCCCGCCTGTCGTGTCGCCGTATGGAGTAACTATGCTGGGGCGGGCGATGCCATCCGGTTCGTTCGCGTTGGTACCCTTGATGAGCCGGACCTGCTTCCCCCGGACATACACATTTTTACCTCCAGCAAACAACCGTGGGTCATTCTGCCCGCCGACCGGCCCGCGGTTCCCGAATACTACGATCGGAGGAAATACTGGCCTGCGGACAGTCTTGCGCGCCGGCAGGCGCTCCTTGGTGGACATTGAGATGCCGTGGCCCGGCAATCTCCAGCAGTCATTGCTGCGGATCGGACGCGGTAAATGGTGAGCAGCAGGGCGTGCCAATGGCATGCAACTCCATGATCTCGGCGCGCGTCCCGTCCGGATCGAGCAGGTTGAGCTGCCACTTGGCGTCGCGGCCGATTTTGGGCGTGTTCGACTGACCGGTGAGGCGATCCTCGTTCCACAGCAGTGTGTAGGCGGTTTGCGCGTTGGGCACTCCCAGCGAAAAATGGTCGAGCACGCCCAGATCGGCGCGGGTCATCGTCGGGGGAATGCCGCGGCCGTCCGGTGTACCCACGATCATGTACTCGAGCCAGTCCGTGCCATCCGGCACCTGCTGGGAGATCCAGCTTGGCGTATCGTTCGTCATGCCGCCGAACCAATAGGGCCTGAAGCCCAGCAGCGCGCGGAAGAAGCTATCCTCCAGCGCACGGTTGTGCACGATGAACCCGACATGGATGATGTGGTTGGATAGTGAGTTGGCCGGCACGTCCGCTGTTTTCGCCGGTGGCTGCACGAATTCGATCTTGTTGCCTTCGGGGTCGATGACAGCGAACCAGCGGCTGCCATCGCTGCCCTGTTGCACCTTTGCGGGCACGGTGACTTTCCGGGCCGCCAGGTAGTTGCGAAGTGCCTGCGCATCTGGCGTGGTGAAGGCCACATGGTCCAGCCGGTTGATGGAAGTGGGTCCGGACGGTGTTGGCAGCACTTCGACGAATTGGGTCGCCGCGAAGTGATAGCGCACGCCGTTGGGGCTTTCCGGATCGTCACGCTTGATCCCGCCGAGGTCGTGAACATAGAAGCGCTCCGTCCTGGGAGGGTCCGTCGTATACACGGCAATGTGAGAGATTCCGGTGATCGGTGGGCGCGCGGAAACGGCTGCGGCGCGCGCACCGGCCTTAGGCGCGCCGCTCGCACTGCGCGGCCTCCCCCGATCTTGTTCGATACCCGCTGTCGCATCATCCGAGGCCGCGGGTAACATCTGATAGCTCACAAACGCCAGGTGAGTGGCGTCGCCCCAACTGTACATTGAAAGGCTTCCCCGATTACCCCGGAAGCTGGCGATCGTCCGAATCAATCCATCCGCGGCACCGATGACCTTGAGAGACGTAGAGCCGATATCGGGACCGTCTGTGGTTGTGTGTCCGGCCGGCTCGCTGAGGAAGGCGACGGCTTTGCCGTCGGGTGACACATGCGGCGATGAGTTGAGATTGTCATCATCTGTAATCTGCTCCGCAGCTGAGCCATCCGGTTGCATGCGCCAGATCTGCAGTCCTCCAGAGCGCCAGGAATCGAAATAGATGAACCTGCCGTCTGGAGAATAGTCGGGCCCGTCATTGCGGGTGTCGTTTGTCAGGCGAGTTTCGGCTCCGCCTTCCACGGGAATGGTGAAGATGTCCGCCTTGCCTGCACTGCCACGCGTGAATGCAATGGTCCGGCTGTCCGGTGCCCAGGCATGGAAATAACTGGACGTCGCACCGTTCGTCACCTTGCGCGGTGTGCCGCCACCCGCCGCAGGCAAAACATAGACGTCGTGCAGGCCACCCGGCGCCCGGGCGCAACTCACCGCCAGCAGTTTGCCATCGGGTGACAGGCCAAAGTTTCCCGAGCAACCGATCAGCCCGCCCGTGTCTATCAGCTGCGGCGTACCCCCGGCCGGCGGGTCGAGATAGGGAATCTTCTGAATATGGCCGCCTTCATGCACATAGATGCTCTTGCCGTCCGGCGCCCAGTTCGCAGACTGCACATACGCTTTGACCGAGCGGACGACCATGGCGCGGCGGAATTGGTCGTTGATCGAAATCGTCTGCACGGTGCTGTACAGAGAGGGTTGCAAAGTCTTCGCAGCGGCTGGCAGAGGCTCCAGGCTGACCCCGGAAAACTCAACCACATCGGTCGTCTTTGCATCGTGAGAGACGGCGCCCAGGCCAATGTAGAACGGCTCCTTGAGATGCAGTGTGACCGAGGCGCCGACGTGTTGTAGGGGCTCACCCTTGCGCGACAGAAACAGTGTGAAACTATCACCGTGCTTTTCGATGCGGATCGTCCTGGGCGCATCGATGTTCAGCTCGACGTCCTCCGAGTTGGCGCCGCGCTCGCGACGAAACTGCAGTGCAGTGAGGCCCGAGCCATGCCAGGCGGCGCCGACGTACTCGGCGCCCGCATCGAGTGTCTGGCGAAACATCAGGATGCCCTTGCGATGCGGGTCAGGATCGTGATTATAGGTATGCGCCGGGAAGGCAACGCTGGCCGTCAACACCATATCGCCGGACGCCTTCTTCCACAGGTAGTGGAAGTTGTCTACGTGATACCAGGTATTGGCGCCCGCCGCCGTGAGAGTGTAGACACCCGTCGCAGCACTGAAATTGGCTGTGCCGGCAGGAGTGACGCTACCAACATCGCTCTGCTCTTCGAACAGCCCCAACGAGCTCGCTCGCTCCCCGGCCTGCAGCCAGGCCCAGGCCGCGAGGCCCAGCATCAACAACCCCGCCGAGACCATCCGTCCTTTCGAATACGCCCGCATTGTGCCCCCTCCAGCTTCTTGGTCCGACTAACTTCCCTTGATGTAGCGGCTCGCGAATGTCAGAACTGTCGGCCAGTTGGGTCCGGCGAGACGACAGACAACTCGAAAGGTCCGGCCGGTAATCCCGAACTGTCGAACAACGTGCAGACCGGGCTATCGCCCCAGCAATACCGAACCCGCGCCGGCGGCGCGCCGCCGTCCGGAACTGACAGCAAAACCCGCGAGCCCTCGACCTGTGCCTCGGCGAATTGGCAGCGGCCTTGCAAGTCCCCGCACAGCTCAAAGCCAATAGGGCTTGCGTGGCTGTAGCTGACCAGGCCCTGCTCGACGCCAGCGAACTCGACGGCTATCCCGTCAGCGCTGCGGGTTGCACTGACCGCGGCGGGTCCGGATGGCGAGACTGGCTCACCAAAGACTACATGCCGTGCCGCCTGGGCCAGGCGCTTGCCGACGTCCTGCTTGTTGGTTGGATGCAGGTTGTGGGGATCGCCCACATCGATGGTGACCGCGAGTCCCGCATGAGGATCATTCGCGACAGCCAGCCGCTCGGCTTCGCGCACGTCGGCCCAGCCCGACTCAGCAGGCGTAATCGACGGTGGCCCGAAATTCGGCAGCTGCACAATCAGAAACGGCAGATCCGCGCCGAACTGGCGGCGCCAATCGGCCATCAGGCCCTCGAGCAGCGAGCGATAGGTCTGCGCTTCGCTGGTGTTGGATTCGCCCTGATACCACAGTACGCCACGCAGGCCGTACGAGCCGAGCGGCGCAACCATTCCGTTGTAGATCGTGCTCAGACCACCCACGGATTCCCACGGAGTCCGCGGCGAACTGCCGATCGTCGAAGGCACGATCCGGTATTGCCAGAGGCCGTTCAACGGGATCGACCCTCCTCCCGTCAAGTGCAACGCCCGCTTGCCGCCATCTCCCAGTAATCCCCCCGGTCCCCAGGTAGTAAGTACATTGATTACCAGAACGTTGTCGCCGGCATGTAGCAGACCAGGCGGGACGGCATACGTGCGCTCGCTTTCGTACCCGAAGGTGTTGCCTAGCGCGTGGCCGTTAACCCACGTCTCATCGACCTGATTGATCGCACCTAATGACAACGTGGCAGCTGACTTGGCCTGCGCGGCGGTCAGGCTGATGCGGGTCCGATACCACACGAGACCGGTGAAACTCTCGAGCTCGGCCACGCCCCAGTGGCGCCAATCACCGAGCCCCGCAGGCGCCGTCCGCCACTCACCTGCCGCTCCCGCCGGCCGCGTGCTCCACGGTTCAGCACCGCGGCGATCGTGCGATTTGTCGCGCCACCACTGCTCCCACTGCTGCGCAAACCCACTCTGGGCTGCGGCTGGGTCGCGTGCATACAAATTCAGCAGGTCCAACGCTGAGTCATAACCTCCATGTGCCCGCAGCGCCGGTGCGCTCATGAACGGACGGATGTTCGCGCCACCCCATGCGGATTGTACGAGGCCGATTGGAACCTGAGCGCGCTGGGTCGCCTGCAGCGCGCGGGCAAAGAAGAAGCACACAGCCGACCAGTCGGCTACGGTTTCGGGCGCCGCGATCTTCCACGTCACGGGTTTGCGGAACGTCGGCAATGACGTTGGACTGGTGTCGTGAGCGACACTGAGGAGACGAATTGTGTTGTTGGCCGCGCCTCGGATCTCGGCATCCGAGTCACCGGAGCGCAGCACCGACATCTCCATGTTCGATTGGCCCGAACACAGGAATACATCGCCCAGCAAAACATCGCTCGCGGACTGCCGCCTTCCGGAACTGTCCTGGGCCGCGAGCACGAAGGGTCCGCCAGCTTCCATGGCCGGCAAGACCGCGTGCCAGTGTCCGGCAGCGTCAGCTGGTGCGTGCGCGGAGGAAATGGCCTGCCCGGTCGGCGTGGCTTGCAGCGAAAGCGTCACCATTTCACCGGCGGTAGCTTCGCCCCACACGGCTATCGGCTTGTCGCGCTGCAACACTGCATGATCCCGAAACAGCTCATCAAGAAGGGCTGGCGGCGCGGTCACAACGGCCTGTGCAACTGACACGGAAGTGCGCACCACGGCGCCGACGAGCGCGGCCAACAAAACAAGCCCCCCGTACCATCCGGCCGGTTTGCCCGCAAGTCGCCAGTGGGGCTTGGCAAACCGCCGCAACCGCCACCGCCGGTCAGTCAAGAGCCACTCTGTTTGCATCTTCCAGGTCCGGTGTTGCAAGGCCCGTCTTAGGCGATGTAGTTGCCACGCGAGCGGCAGTATGCATATACTCGAAGCACAAAGGTAGCGCTACCATTTGGACCCGACGCGGTATCATCCGCTGCATTATCGGGGTTCGTCCAGCTTGTTGGTCAGCGATGGCCAGTTTTGGGGGACGTTTGAAGGGGGATCTAACATTTTGTTCCGGCAGGCATTTGCCCTACGCGCGCTGCAGGCAGCGGCACGCGGATCCGGCCGGTGCCTTCCCGAACCACACCTCGCTCAGCGGCTTCGCCGTCACCGGAGCACGCAGGTGGACTTCAATTCCGGCTATGACATCAACAGCCATTTCGGTAGGCGCTTACCCTCGGCGTCGACGCGAAGTTGTAGCCTGCGGAAGTCCCGTGCAGGGCCGCCCCCATTGCGTGGCGGCCCTTTTTTATCAACCACCGTCCCGTGCGTCGCACCGGCTTGCTCCCCACGTCCATGGGGCAGCCGCAGATGTTGCAATCGCGCCGCAAAGCCGCAATTGCAGTTGCTACGGGGTTGGACGTGTGCATATACTCGGGCCCACCAAGATAGCGCTACCATTACCGCAGGGGGACTTCCCTTGCCAGCATGAGGGCGCTATCTTCCGTGTATGACAGCGCTGACATCCGGGGCGCTGCGGGTCGGGCTCGGGCGCGATGCCTTAGCGAGCGGGAGACGATAGTGAGGGGGTTAAACGTTTTCTTCAGTAGTGGACCGTACCCGTCACGGGAGCGGACCTGCTGTTGCTTGTTTGCAACATTCTACGGTTGGGGGGATTTCGAATGAGCCGAAAAACACGGCGAAATGCGTTCCGTAAGGCAGCCAGGACTTCATGTGCGACGGCCGACAAGGCCACCTACGCCAAGTTAGGTCTTTCAGGCTTCACGTTGAGCTCCATGGCCATCGGCAGCACGGTGTTTGCCGCGGACGCGGCGGACGTTCCAGCCGCAACTACCGCCAAATCATCCGAGCCGCAGGAACTGCAGGAAGTGGTGGTCACGGGTATCCGGGCCTCCCTGCAGCGCTCGCTCGACATCAAACAGAAGGCGATCGGCGTCGTGGACGCGGTCTCGGCCGAGGACATCGGTCAGTTCCCCGATGCCTCGATCGGTGAAGCCCTGTCGCGTATCCCCGGTGTCACGGTGAACCGCGGCTCCATCAACCAGATGGCCGGCGCCGGTGCACCCACAGCCACGGGCGCCACGACCGGAATTACCGTGCGCGGCTTCGGTACGCAGTTCAACGAAATCCTGACCGAGGGCCGGCAAGTCGCCTCGGGCAACGGACAGAACTTCGACTTCTCGGCGTTGGGCGCCGAATACGTCGGTGAGCTCGACATTCACAAGACTCCCGACTACAGCCTCTCCGCTGGCGCGGTCGGCGCGACGATCAACATCAAGTCGCCGAAGCCTTTCGATAAGCCCGGGATGCAGGCGCGCGCCTTCGCGGCCGCCAACGACAGTCAAAAGGATGGTGGCGTCAAGCCCGCCTTCGGTGCTCTGTTCAGCGATACCTTCTTCGACGATACGTTCGGTATCCTGGTCGCCGGCGACTATACGAAAAAAGAGGTCGTCGGCCACCATTTCGATATCGTGGGTTGGAAAGGAGCGTACCTGGATCCCTGCCAGATGCTTGGCGGGCCGCAACCTTGCCAAAAGGACGCCAAGGGCAACTATATTACGAAGCCCAACTCCTTCCCGAGCTGGTATATCCAGGACGAGGCCATGTACCTCGAGCGTACCGAGTCGACGCGCCGGGACGGGCGGGTGGCTCTGCAGTGGCGCCCCTCGGACACTGTCCTGATCACTTTCGACGACAACTATTCGTCTGACAGCCAGGTGACCCACCGCTGGCAGTACAGCACTTGGTTCGGATGCTTCCCGTCCAACTGCATGAACGTCCAGCAGGACTCCAACGGCACGATCACTGACTTCACCAACGCCAATGCGCCGACGGACTTCAACGCCAACATCGACCGGACTTACATCACAACCAACACTCCAGGGCTCAATGTGGTCTGGGACGTCAATGACCACTTGACCGGGTTGCTGGATGTCAGTCAGTCCACGGCTCACTTGAATCCGCGCCACACATGGTCGGCGTTCGATATCGACGTCGGCTACGGTAACGGTACGAACAACTATACCGGCGGCGTCCACGTCACCGGCGACCCCAAGACGCTGCCCTATTGGACCGCGTACGGCCCCAACACGGTCGCGGGGACCGCAAATGCCTACTCGCCGAACGTCCTCGGGCAGAACCCCTATATCATCGGCTCGCACGTGGTTCCGATAGGGGTCCAGTACAACACCGACAAGATCAATCAGATCAAGCTCGAGGGGACCTGGCACACCGCAGACACAACGGTGAGTTTCGGAGCCCACATCCTCCAGGACGTCTGGGACTCGAGCAGCGGGAACACATTGACCAACGGCGAATGGCAGCTGTGGTCGGGATACGGACCGGCCTCGGGCAACGACGCTGGCGTCGCCCTGCCGCAGAAGTTATTCACGCCCATATCGCTCCCGAACTTCATTCCCGGCTTCAACGGCGGCAAGCTGCCGCCCGGGGTGAACCTGTACAACCCGTTCGACGTGCTCAACTATCTGATCACTCAACCCATCAATCCGAAATACGCACCGAACAAGGGTTATCCAAACTATGCGGGCGGCTACCCGGTGGTACCGCAGGCCCCTGGCAATGTGCAACACGTGGATCGCAAGAACTACGCCCCATTCATCACCGCGGACCACACCTTCCCCCTCGGGGACATGAGCTTCAACGCCAGAGTTGGCTTCCGGTATCAGAAGACGAACGTATACATCGCGGGGCTGACGCAGCCGCTGGTCAGCCTGACAGTGCCACAGGGTGACCTCACGGCCTATAATTTCAATCTTGGCGATGCTGTTCCCGTCTCGGCCAAGAACTCCTATGGCTATTTCCTGCCGTCTCTGGATCTCAATCTCCTGGTCCGGCCGAACCTGAAAGTGCGACTCGATTACTCGCGCACCGAGAGTCCGCCAAACAACCAGCAGCTCATCCCGACACTCAATTACGGTGGGCGCGTGAGCGCACTCACAGCGCAGGGCAACGACCCATACCTGCTGCCCTATCTGTCGCAAAACTTCGACCTGGGTGCCGAGTGGTACTACGCTTCGAACGACTACGTATCTGTAGACGGCTTCTTCAAGCATGTCACTCAGTTCCCAGTCTCGACCGTGACACCCATCAGTGTGCCGGGCGTACTCGACAAGGACGGTAATCTGGCGGTCTTCCAGGAGAGCACCATTACCAACGGTGGATCCGCCAACGTGACAGGCGTAGAGTTGACCTGGCAGCAGATGTTGCCGTACGGTTTCGGATTCCAGGTGAACGGAACCTATGTACACAGCAACGCCAGTTTCGACCCCTACAAGCTGCAGGCCAACCAGTTCGCCGTCCCGGGAATCGGCCACTCGGCGAACCTCATCGCCTTCTATCAGAACTACGGGTTCCAGGCGCGTCTGGCGCTGCAGTGGCAGGGCGAGCAGCTGCTGCAGATCGGTCAGGAGCAGAACGGCGGCACGTTCCCGAACGAGCCCACGTACCTGAAGGCCAACACCGAGTTGGATTTCAGCACTCAGTACGACATCAGTGAGCACTTCAACGTGTTCTTCGAGGCAATCAACCTTACGGATAACGTGTACCACACCCGTGGCCGCTTCGATAACCAGACGCTGAACGTGGTGGACTATGGCCGCTCGTTCACGATAGGAGCTCGCGCTAAGTTCTAAACGTGGTACAGCCGCTCAAAACGGTCGTCATCGTCGGTGGAGGAACCGCCGGGTGGCTCACCGCAGGGCTCATCGCCGCCCGCCATCAGGCTCGGATGAAGGCGGGCGGCCTCTCTGTAACGCTGATTGAGTCACCGGACATCAAGATCATCGGCGTTGGGGAGGGTACGTGGCCGACGATGCGCGCATCCTTGGAGGGGATGGGCGTATCGGAAACTGCACTCTTCCGCGAGTGCGACGCGGCGTTCAAACAGGGAGGCAAATTCGCTGGCTGGACCACGGGGGCGGCGGATGATGCGTACTATCATCCCTTGATGCTTCCGCAGGGATTCAGTCAGCTCAATCTCGTGCCGCATTGGATGCAGGAAGCGCGAAGCCGAAGCTTCTGCGACTTCGTTACACCGCAGGGTAAGCTGTGCGATGACGGGCTGGCTCCCAAGCTGATCACGAGCCCGGAATACCGGGCGCTCGCGAATTACTCCTATCATCTGGATGCAGGCAAATTCGCGCCCTTTCTCGCCACGCACTGTACGCAGAAGCTCGGTGTCCGCCATGTCCTGGCTGATGTCGTGCAGGTCAATCAGAGCGAGTCTGGCGATATCGAGAGCGTGCTCACGCCGCAGGCCGGTGAGATCTCGGGCGACTTGTTCATCGACTGCAGCGGCTTCTCCGCGCTGCTCATTGGCAAGACGCTCGGTGTCGGCTTCAAAGATTGTGGCGACATCCTCTTCTGCGATACGGCGCTCGCGGCCCAGGTTCCGTATGCGACGCCCGATGAGCCCATGGCATCTCAGACCCTCTCCACTGCACAGGAAGCCGGCTGGATCTGGGATATCTCTCTACCGACGCGACGCGGGGTCGGTTACGTGTATTCGAGCCGCCACTCGAGCGAGGCAGCTGCGCGTGAGACTTTGCAACGCTACATTGGACCGCAACATCGCGACCTGCCCGCTCGTAAAATCCCGATCCGTTCCGGCCATAGACAGACCTTCTGGAAAAACAACTGCATCGCGGTCGGACTCGCAGGTGGTTTCCTCGAGCCGCTGGAGTCTTCCGCGATCGTATTGGTAGAGCTGTCGGCGAAGTTGATCGCCGAGCAGCTGCCCGCCAACCGGGAGATCATGGACATCGTGGCGCGGCGCTTCAATGACGTGACGATGTACCGGTGGGGCCGGATCATCGATTTCCTGAAGCTCCATTACGTTCTCACGCGGCGCACCGATACCGCGTTCTGGCGCGAAAATGTTGACCGTGCGAGCATTCCGGAACGGCTCCAGGAGCTGTTGAAGCTCTGGAAGTACCACCCGCCGTGGTTTTTCGATGAATTCGACCGGCTGGAAGAGGTTTTTCCGGCCGCCAGCTATCAATACGTGCTCTACGGAATGGGATTCGAGAGTGAGGCGCGGCCGCAGGATACAATCGATACCGAGCTGCTCGCAGCGCGGCTGCGGCAGGAGAATGAGCGGCAGACCTTCGAATTGCGCTCGCGGCTGCCCAGGAACCGCGAGCTGCTGAATAAGATCTACGAGTACGGGCTGCAGCCCGTTTGACCAGTTACGGGTCACGACCCGTACGACCCGTACGACCCGTACGACCCGAGTGCACCATGACGCAGATCGTTCCCCTCAACAAAAACACCCACCGCTCCTTGAAAGTCGACGGGCGCTCTTCGGCTGCCTACGGTGACAATCGGCGCTTCGTGCAGGTGATCGTCAAGGAATTTCCACAACTGCTGGTCCACTACCCGATTCTGTTCTCGAAGGACCCGAAGACGGGCCACTTCTACTGTGGCGCGATGCTGGGTTTTGACGAGGCCGAGAATCTTTTCCTCGACGAGTGGGCGGATCGCGATGTCTACCGTCCGCTCATGCTGCAGCGCGGTCCCTTCTACGCAAATGGCCCGGACCTCGCGATCGATCTCGACGATCCGCGGGTAGGCGTGGAAGGCGGTAAGACTCTCTTCACCGACCAGGGGGAGCCGAGCCGCTACCTGCAGAGCATCATCTGGGCCTTCCAGGATCTGAGCCCCGGCGTCGAAATGACGAAACTGTTCATCGAGCGGCTCCTGGAGCTGAAGCTCATCGAGCCCGTCGATGTCGAGGTGGAGTGTGACGATGGCACGATCCGCAGGTGTATCGGCCTCTACACGATCAACCAGGACGAGTTGATGAGGCTGCCCGATGCAGCCGTCGTGGAGCTTTTCAGGCGCGGATATCTGCGCCTGATCCATCACATGATCGCCTCGCTCAAGCAGGTTCGGGTGATGGCGCGGAAGAAGAACTCGCGGCTCCTGAGGGCAACCGAGGCTCTGGCGCGAACGCACGCGCCGGCGGCGGCCATCGGCTGACGTCAGACGAACGCTCCGCGAGCCTCTGCATGCCTCACGCACTCACTGAGATCGCCGCCCGCGATCTGGATGCGGCGCTTTTCCTGCAACAGGTCGTGCAGGCGTGTCGGCCGGTGGTCATCCGTGGATTGATTGACAACTGGCCGATCGTAAGCGCAGCGCGCGGCTCGCCGCGGGGGTTGAAGGACTATCTTGCGGCGTTCGACAACGGGGGGAATGTCGAAGTATTCTTCGGGGATCCCGAGATCCGTGGCCAGTATTACTACAACCCCGGGCTGGACGGATTCAACTTCGAGCGGCGCATGATGAAGTTCATGGAGGCCATGGATTGCATCCTGGAAGCGCTGGATCATCCGGGTACGCGGTCGGTTTATGTTGGCTCCGTACCTACCGGCGATTGCCTGCCGGGTTTCGCCGCCGGCAATCCCGTGCCCTTCGCCGCTTCCGCAGCTGGCGCGCGGATCTGGCTCGGAACTGCCTCGAACGTCTCGAGCCACTACGATACTTTCGATAACCTCGCCTGTGTCGTTGCCGGGCGGCGCCGATTCACGCTCTACGCTCCCGAGCTCATCAGCAGCCTCTATATAGGCCCCCTCGACAACACCATGTCCGGACCGCCGGTCAGCCTGGCCGCTTCGGCATCGGCGGGCAGCAGCGACAAGTTCCCGCTGTTCGAGCAGATCCGTGACCAGGCGCTGCGGGTGGAGCTCGAGGCCGGGGACGCCCTGTACCTGCCGAAGCTGTGGTGGCATCAAGTTGAGTCGCTCGCTGACTTCAACGGGCTCGTCAACTACTGGTGGGATGCATTCAGCGCCGGCCCGGATGCTCCTTACACCGCCCTCCTCCTCAGCATGATCACCATTGCAGAGCGGCCGCCTGCCGAGCGGCGGGCATGGAAGGCTTTCTTCGATCACTATGTTTTTCGTACTGCCGGCCATCCGCTTGCGCATCTGCCTCCCGAGCACCATGGGCTGCTTGGGCCCCTCAAACCAGACAACTACTCGAAAATCCGCGCGCGCATCCTGCGTATGTTGAGGGCGCTGTAGGCTAAGGACGAGCCACGTCATGTTGACAGGTCAGATGTTCGAGGCTGCCATGCTCCACCACCGCGGTGGACGTCTGAGGGAGGCCGAGCGTCTCTATCGGCTAATCCTGGAGGCAGACTCCAACCATGCCGAGGCATTGCACATGCTCGGCGTGCTCGCTTATCAGACCGGTCAACAGCAACTCGCAATCGAGATGATCAGCCGCGCGATCGCCCGGAACGGGCAGATGCCCGCCTTTCACAACAACCTGGGCAATGTATACGCAGCTGCCGGCAATTGGCAGGATGCGGAAACCTCGTTCCGACGGGCCTTGGATCGAAAGCCGGATTACGCCGAGGCTCACTACAACCTGGGGAATGCCCTGCAGGCCCAGAACAATCTCGAGGCTGCGGCAGCCGCGTATCAGCACGCTCTGCGGCTTCGGCCAAACCATGCCGAGACCTGCCTCAACCTCAGCAACGTTCTGCAAGCGCAGGGCAAGTTGGAGGAAGCGCTCGAAGCCTCTCAGCGGGCGATTGCCTTGAAGCCGGATCTGGCCGCCGCGCACAATAATCTGGGCAACATCCTGGCAGCGCAGAACCGCTTCGAAGCTGCGGTGGCTGCATACTCCCGAGCGCTCACCCTGAGGCCCAACCTCGCGGAAGCGCATCACAATCGGGGGCTCGCCCTGTTGAACGCGGGACGGGCAGACGAAGCGGCGGTGTCGTGCCGGCAAGCCGTGTCGCATAAGCCGGATTACATCGCAGCCTACATCACTCTCGGGCATGCCCTGACACAGAGCGCAGATACTGAAGAAGCTTTACGGTGCTATCAACGCGCCATCACTCTCGATCCAAACTGTGGGGAGGCCATGTGGGGGTGTGCGGTTGCGCCAATTCCGATCGTCTGTGGCAGCGTCGTTGAGAGCAAGGCGGCAGCGGAAACATTTGGTCGCCACCTGGACACATTGGTGCAGTGGAGTGGCGCGCACCCGGGAAAACTCGGCGAAGCCGTCGGCCGGGTTCAGCCGTTCTATCTCGCATACCGGCCATCCGATGCGACGGCCGTCCTGTCCCGCTACGGGGACCTGGCAAGTACCGAAGGCACCGCCTATTGGAAGCCGCCGGCAGTAGCCGATCGAGGGTCTCGACCGGATCGGGACCGCATCCGCATAGCGGTAGTGAGTGGGCACGTGAGGCAGCGCCATCCTGTCTGGGAAATCATACTGCGTGGGCTGATTGCGCACCTGGATCCACAGCAATTCGAGGTGGTTCTGTATCACACGGGTGCGGCTGTCGATGAGGAGACCAACTGGGCCCGCGGGCAAGTCGCACGCTTCGTGCAGGGCCCCAAACCAGTGAAGGTTTGGCTGGCCGAGATCGTCCACGGGCAACCCGATGTGATCTTTTATCCCGAGCTGGGAATGGATCCAAACACCGGTACCCTGGCCGCTTTGCGGCTGGCCCCTCTGCAGATCGCAGGCTGGGGACACCCGATCACGACCGGGCTACCGAGCATCGACTGGTTTCTGTCTGCCGAGCTCCTCGAGAGTCCGCAGGCTGAGCAACACTACCGAGAGAGACTCGTACGCTTGCCCGGAACGGGCGTGTACACCGAATTTCGCGCACAGCAGACCGAGAGTTGGGATGGCCCCGAGCGGCGCAAAGACTTTGTCCGCTTCGCGTTGTGCCAGCAGCCTGCCAAATTCGATCCGGGGGACGATGTGCTCCTCGCGCGCCTTGCGAAGGCTGTCGGAGCCGCTGAATTCTGGCTGGCGACACCGAGGAACATGCCATGGACCGCTGCGAAGCTCCGCGAGCGGCTTTCGCTCGCTTTCCGAGCTGAGGGCCTCGATCCGGAGGCGTACCTGCATACAACACCCTGGTTGCCCCGCCAGCAGTTCCTGAGCTTCCTCGAGGAAATGGACATTTATCTGGATTGCCCCGCTTTCTCCGGCTACACGACAGCCTGGCAGGCGCTCCATTGCGGTCTGCCGATCGTTACACTCGAGGGGCAGTACCTTCGTCAACGGCTCTCAGCAGGTTTGTTGAGGCAGGTCGGGACAACCGACGGCATCGCTTCCTCCCGCGAGCAGTACTCAGCGACGGCGATTGGTTGGGCGAACGAATGTCGGGACGCCGAGCGCTGGGCTGCGCGCCGCGCCGAGCTTCGTCGCGCAGCGGCACGGGCCGACGGAAACGCTGCCGCGATCCGCGTGTTCGAGCAGCGACTACGGGAAGCGTTTCAGCGCTAACAGTCCGTCGGACTTGCGCATGCGCCGCCGGCGCAGCCGGCAAAAACCACGCTTTTTGCCGGCGACCTACGAAGTGATGTCCGAAAAACGGCTGCAAGCCGTTTTTCTAATCGACTAGAGTGCAGGAAGCCCATGCGGTTCTTGAGGTGCTGCGCAGTGCTGGGCTATGAAAGCCTCATGCAATGGCATGTCGGCAGCACACTTGGCAACGACGTCTCGTATATTGTCGAGCGCTCTCTGACCCCGTTCGAAGGTCAACGCGTCAGCCCTCGGGTCGTAGCCTTCGGGGCGCACATCCTGACCTACGAACAGGTACAGCCAGCTCTGCACGTTGAATAGCTCGTTCTCATCGCGCACGATGCGGCCGTAGCTGCGGAAGAGATCCAGGCGCTCCCTGAGGCTGTCGGGCAGCTCCATGTTGCGGCAGTAGCGCCAGAACTCGCCCTCGCGCTCCGTCTTGTTGTAGTGGACTATCAGGAAATCGCGGATGCGCTCGTACTCGAAGGCAAGCTGCCGGTTGTAACGATCGATGTCCGGTTGACTGAACCGGCGGTCCGGAAAGAATTGCCAAAGCAGCGCGATGCCGCGCTGGATCAGGTAAATACCACTCGATTCGAGCGGCTCGAGAAATCCCGCGGCAAGCCCGATCGCGACGCAGTTCTTGTTCCAGCTCAGCCGCCGCCGTCCCGTCGTAAATCGCAGCGGCAGTGGATCGCGCAACGCGCGGCCCTCGAGGCTCGACATCAGCTTCTGCTGCGCCTCATCGTCCTGGACGAAGCTACTGCAATACACATACCCGTTACCCACCCGGTGCTGCAGAGGAATTCGCCATTGCCAGCCGACATCACGCGCAGTAGCGAGGGTGTGCGAGGAAAACGGGCCAGTCCGTTCGCATGGGACCGCTACAGCACGGTCACACGGCAACCACCGCGTCCAGTCCTCGTATCCGGTCTTCAGCGCCCCTTCGATCAGGACACCGCGGAAGCCGGTACAGTCGACAAAGAGATCAGCCTCGATCTGCTCGCCACTCTCGAGCGTGAGTGACGCGATGAAGCCGTCCTCGGGCCTGAGGGTAACGCCTTGGAGTTTGCCCTCCGTCCGGATAACGCCGCGCGCTTCTGCGTAGGTCCGCAGGTAAGCCGTCAAGAGCGAGGCGTCCAGATGCAAGGCATAGGTGATGGTCTCAACGGGCGACTTCGGGACTTTGATCGGTCGCATGAAGCGTCCCTGACGAGCCGCCACGGCCTGCAACGAATACTCTTCGAGCGGGCTCGCCCGGCCGCGCTCGCGGTGTTTGAACCAGTAGGCAGAGAATTCCACTCCCCCCTGAGGCAAACCCGTTGGGCCGAAGGGGTGGATGTAGGAGTGCCCGGGCCGCGTCCAATCCTTGAATTCGATGCCGAGCTTGAAGCTTGCCTGGGTCTTGCGGATCAGCTCATTCTCGTCGATGCCGAGCAGCCTGATGGCATCGATGATAGGCGGGATCGTTGCCTCACCCACCCCGATGGTACCAATTTCGGCCGACTCGATCAGACGGATGCCGCATTCCGTGCCCTCGAGGAATTTGGCCAGTATGGCAGCCGTCATCCACCCGGCTGTGCCCCCGCCGACGATGGCGATGCTGCGGATTCGATCGAGGGGCACGGCCGGAAGACCGGGACGTCAGTAACGGCAGTGCCGCGCGATCAGGCTCTCGGCCAACTCCTGTTTACCGGAACGCGGCGCAGGATCGAGCCCCTTGTCGGTAGCCAGATCCGCCAGGCTGGCAAGATTCAGCTCCCCGCCCAGGATTCGCTTACCGAGCTCGCCACTCCAACCCTGATAGCGCTCCTGCTTCAGCCGCTGCAATGCGCCGTCCGTGACGATATCGGCCGCTGCCAGCAAGGCCCGTGAGATCGTATCGATACCGCCGATGTGAGCGAGGTACAGGTCGGCGGGATCCACGGACTGGCGGCGCAGCTTGGCATCGAAGTTGAATCCGCCGGTGGTGAAGCCCTGGTCCTCGACCAGCTGCACCAGCGCGGGCGCCAGCTCCTGCGCATTGTTGGGGAACTGGTCCGTGTCCCAGCCATTGCGCGGATCGCCGCGGTTGATGTCGATTGAGCCGAAGATGCCGTAGGCGCGCGCCGCGGCGATCTCATGCTCGAAATCCAGGCCCGCAAGTGTTGCGTGGTTGACCTCGATGTTGACCTTTACCTCCTTCGTCAGCCCATAGCGCTGCAGGAAGGCAAACACGGCGGCCACGTCATGATCGTACTGGTGCTTGGTGGGCTCGAAGGGCTTCGGCTCGATGAGAATGGTGCCTTTGAAGCCGATCTTGTGTTTGTGCTCCACCACCAGCGAGAGAAACCGGCCGTATTGATCCAGCTCGCGGCGCAGGTCGGTATTCAACAGCGAGTCGTAGCCTTCGCGGCCGCCCCACAACACGTAGTTCTGGCCACCCAGGCGGTGCGTGGCCTCCAGGCAGCAGCGCACTTGCGCCGCGGCCCAGGCGTAGACCTCCGGATCGGGGCTGGTGGCAGCGCCGCCGGCATAGCGCGGGTGACTGAACAGGTTGGCCGTACCCCACAGGAGCTTCACCCCGGTAGCGGCCATCTTCTGCGCCATGCCCGCTTCGATCGTCTTCAGGTTCCTGTCGTGCTCTTTGAGCGTGGCCGCGGTGGCCATGGCATCCACATCATGGAAGGTGAAATATGGCACCCCGAGGCGCTTGAAGAAGTCGAACGCGGCTTCGAGCTTGCTGTCCGCCATGGCCTGGGTGACCGGTGTGCCGATCCAGGGCCGGTTCAGCGTTCCGCCGCCAAAGATATCCGCACCCGGCCAGTTGAAGGAGTGCCAGTAGCACACGGCGACTTTCAGCCACTCCTCCATGCGCTTGCCAAGGACCACGCGGTCCTTGTCATACACACGGTACGCAAACTCGTTCTTCGTGCTGGGTCCTTCGAAGCGAACGGGCTCAACACTTGAAAACAAACTCATGCTGAATACTCCACGAAAGTGTGCTTGAGATCCTGATACAGCCGCACGAAAGTGCGGCGGCGGTTAGCCAACAGCGATGCCAGTGCGGCGTCCGGTTGGACCACTCGTCCGATGGGTGGCGCTGCACATACGTCCTGCGTGCTGGCACCACCAAGGGCGAGACGCGCAAGCCGGGCGGCGCCCAGTGCCGCTCCCACTTCGCCCCCCACCCGGTAGGTCAATGGCCGATTGAGTGCGGCTGCGAGTAGTTCGCCCCAATACGGCAGGCGCGCGCCGCCCCCCGTAACACTGATCTCCCCGATCGTCCCTCCCTTTTCCAACAGCACGTCGAGACCGTCGGCGAACGCAAGGGCAACACCTTCCAGGACCGCGGATGTAAGATCCGCGGCTTCGGTGTCCGCGCGGATGCCGAAGAAGACTCCACGGGCATCCGGGTCATTGTGCGGCGTGCGCTCGCCCGAGAGATACGGCAGAAAGATGGGGGAATGGCGGCTGACGCCCCGGGCTTTGGCACGCTCAACGAGACGCGGGAGATCCTGTTCGCCTGTCAGTTGCGCAACCCAATCCAGTACGCTCGCAGCACTCAACATGACCGACATCTGGTGCCAGGTGTTGGGGAGGCAATGGCAAAAGGCGTGGGCGGCCCGCTCGGGATTGGGACGGAAACTGTCTGTCACCACAAACAGCACGCCGGAGGTACCCAGCGACAGGAATGCCTGGCCGGCTGACACCACACCCAAACCCACCGCGCTGGCGGCATTGTCGCCGCCGCCACCCGCTACTACGACTCGCGGCAGCTGTAGCTGCTCCGCCGCGGCAGCCGTGATCGAACCAGTGCCTCCTGTGCCCTCCACCAAACCTGGCATATGCGCCCGAGTCAGGCCCGTTGCCTCGAGCAACGCATCCGACCAGTCGCGTTTGCCCACATTCAACCAAGCCGTTCCGGAGGCGTCGGACATGTCGCTGACCTTCTCGCCGGTCAGCTTAAGCCGTATATAGTCCTTCGGTAGCAACACGCTGGCCGTGCGCCGAAATGTTTCCGGTTCGTGGTTCGATACCCACAACAACTTCGGCGCAGTGAACCCCGGCATGATGATGTTGCCGGTAATGGCGCGCGCCGCGGGCACGCGGCGTTCGAGCTCCAGGCACTCGTGTGCCGACCGCCCGTCATTCCAGAGTATGGCCGGGCGCAACGGCCGGTCTTTGTCGTCCAGAAGGGTCGCCCCGTGCATCTGCCCGCTCAGGCCCACGGCTCGGACCGCTGCGCGCGGACCGCTCGGCAAAGCTCTCACAGCGTTGACCGTTGCCTGCCACCACGCCTCCGGGTCCTGTTCGCAGAACCCCGGCTGAGGCCGGCTTACGACAAGAGCATCGGACGCCTGCCCCACGATGACGCCGCTGTCGTCCACCAACACGGCTTTCACGCTCGAGGTGCCGATATCTATTCCCAGGTACACCTGACTTGCTCCAAACGTAGACTGCTCTCAAATTGCGAATCGCCCGCCGGGGGACTATCTGCGGCTTGCCGCCGGGTCACGGCTGGGCGCACCTGGATGGCGGGACGAGTGGCCGTGGCGCCGACCCACTGTTAACCGCGTCGCCTGGGTTGTGCAGGCGCACAACGCCCACCGCCGTTTCAGGGCGTCATGCCAACGGCCGGCGAGGTGTTGTTTTCGTACCTGGCCCCCCTTTGCCAAACGTCTCGGTGCCGGCACCAGCCAGTGCACCACAATGACGATGGTAGCGCTATCACGAAGCGGGCGTCAATTCGGGGCAGCACCTAATTTTGGCCCGCACACCCGGGGAATTACGCGCTTGCGGGGCCTGGGGGCCGCGGTCAGAGGGCGGCCGAAGAGTCCCGCTTGACGAGGGTGAAATTCATGAAGTGCTGCAGGGGTTCGAGCGTCTCGCCGAGGCGGCGGCGCCGGATCTCCTCCAGGAGCAGCTCCACGGCCTTGCGGGCCATTGCGGCCACCGGCTGGCGTATGGTCGTCAATGCGGGCCAGATGGTCGTGGCGAGCGGCGTGTCATCAAAACCCGCGATGGTCAGGTCTTTTGGCACGTCCAGGCGTACGCGATGAGCGGCGGCAATCGCCGCGGCGGCCATGTCATCGTTGCTTGCGAATATAGCCGTCGGTTTGCGTGCCGAGCTGAGCATCTGGTCCGCTGCTACCAGGCCCGAGTGATAGCTGAATGATCCTTGCTTCACCCACTCGGGGTGCACCGGCACGCCAGCCTCGCGCAGTGCCAGCTCGAAACCGGCGCGCCGTTGGGCACTGACAGTCTGGTTTGCAGCGCCCACTATGAGGCCGATGTCGCGGTGGCCGAGGGACAGGAGATAACGAGTCATGGCCGCGGCCGCTTCCAGGTCATCGATACGCACCGACAGCCCCGATTCCTCCGCGCGTCCGGTAGCCACCGCGACGAAGGGGATCTTGGCAGCGCGCAGGGCCTCGAGCGCGATGTTGGAATCTGACAACGGCGGCGGCAGAATGACACCACCGACGCCATCACCCAGGAGCCGCTCAATTGCCGTGCGCTCGTTGCGGGCGCCGCACTTTTCCAGCACGAGCTGACATCCGGCACGGCTGGATTGCTCGAGAACACCGACCAGCAGCTCGTTCAGGTAAGCCGCGCTGGGGTTGTTGTACAGAAGCCCGATATGAACCGTGGCTGCCCTGGCGAGGTTGCGGGCGGCGACGTTGGGCGAGTAGCCCAGTTCCTTGATGGCGGCCTGCACCCGTTGGCGCATGTGCTCTTGTACGTGGGCGTCGCCGCTGAGGGCACGCGATACGGTCATTGGCGAGACACCGGCGTGTTTCGCGACTTCATGCATCGTCACTGCGTTTCGGCGCCTGCGGGGCGTTCTTTTCACTTCTGACCTCAGCGCTGTTCGATGCCGCCCATTGTAGCAAGCGCGCGCGTCCACTCCGGCGCCTGGATTTGAACTTTGTAGCAGACAGCCGCACACTGCGCAGCCTGCCGCATTAGACTTAAGTGGACGATGGATATGGCCACACGTCGCAAGTTCGTCATGCAAGCTGCCGCCCTCGCCGCGGCGCCTTTCATCAGCACCACGGTGACCCGCGCGCTGGCCGCCGCGTCCAAAAAGAAACTGGGCTTCGCCCTGTGCGGTCTGGGCAGTCTGAGCACCGGGCAGATTGCCCCGGCGCTGCAGAAAACGGCCAATTGCCGCCTGGCCGGCATCATCACCGGCACGCCCGCGAAGGCGGTCCAATGGAAAGCGCAGTACAACATTCCCGCTCGGAACATCTACAACTACGAGAGCATGCATCGCATTGCCGACAACCCGGACATCGATGTCGTGTACGTGGTGACACCCAATGGCTTGCATCTGGACCATGCGCTCCTCGCCGCGAAGGCAGGCAAGCACGTGTTCTGCGAAAAGCCGATGGAGATCTCCGTGGCGCGCTGTCAACAGATGATCGATGCTGTCAAAGCAGCCGATCGGGTACTCGGGATCGGGTACCGGTGCCAGTTTGAGCCACACCACCTGGAGTGCATGCGGATTGCGCGCGAGCGCGAGTTTGGCGCAGTCAAAGTAATCGATGCGCACTTTGGCTACAACAGCCCTCCAGGGGTATGGCGCTTGAACCGCGCGCTCGCCGGCGGGGGCCCGTTGATGGACGTGGGGATCTATGCCTTGCAGGCAACCAGGTATCTGACCGGCGAGGAGCCCGCGTGGGTCTCGGCCACGACGACCCAGGGCGATCGCGCGCGCTTCGCGGAAGTCGAGGAGTCGGTACTCTGGGAAACGAAGTTTCCCGGGGGCGCAGTCAGTCACTGCAGCAGCAGCTACAACGCCGCCGGAGTCGGTTACTTTCGCGTACTCGCGGAGCGCGGTTGGTTTGGTTTGGATCCCGCGTTCAACTATGGCGGGCTGCACGGCATGCGTAGTGATGGTAAAGCGATTGAATTTGCGGCCACTGACCAGTTCGCCGTCGAGATGGATGACTTTGCCCGCTGCATCCTGGAAAAAACACCCACGCGGGTACCTGGAGAAGAAGGCCTGCGTGATGTGAAGCTCATGATGGCCATTTACGAGTCGGCGCGGACGGGCAAGCCCGTGGAGTTGCGCAGCGCCTGAGAGCGGGCCTGCGAGGGCGGGCCTCGTGGCACTGGCGCCGCACTGCTGGCCTCGCACTGCTGGTCTCGCACTGCTGGTCTCGCACCGCTGGCCCGCACCGCTGGCCCGCACCGCTGGCCCGCACCGCTGGCCCGCACCGCTGGCCCGCATCGCTGGCCCGCACCGCTGGCCCGCATCGCTGGCCCCGCGGCGTGGCCTCGCCGCCCTCCCTTTCATCTGCGGCCACTGCGCCTTATCCAGTGATATCTTTGCGTGTTCTTGCGGGCTTGGATCAGGGGACGGCGGTGGTGGCGATGACTGAGGTGTGGACTCGATGGGAAGGTCAGGTGGTCAACGGAATTTATCCGTTGCGCCGCTTTCTGAATGCGTCCGACCACAGTTCGGTATTTCTCACCGAATCCACGACCGAAGGCTTTCTCAACGCAGCGATCAAGCTCGTCCCGGCCGACCCGGAGCTTACCGCGGTGCAGCTGTGGCACTGGAAGACGGCCGCCACCTTCTCGCATCCACATCTCATCCGGCTCCTCGATGCGGGCCAGTGCGAAATCGAAGGGCGACCGCTGCTGTTCGTTGTAATGGAATATGCTGAAGAGAGCCTCTCCCAGATTCTTCCCTATCGTGCCCTGGAGGCGGGCGAGGTGCGGGAATTGTTGGTCCCCACGCTCGATGCGCTCGCTTTTCTGCATCGCGAGAACTGGGTGCAGGGTCAGCTCAAGCCGTCGAACTTTCTGGTCGTCAACGATCAACTGAAGCTCGCGAGCGACACCATCCGCCCTGTGGGAGTTGCCATAGAGAGAGGTGCTCGCCGCTCTGTGTACGATTCTCCCGAAACGGAACGCGGCAAGGTATCCGCCGCCGCGGACGTCTGGGCTCTCGGCGTAACCTTGATAGAGGCGCTCACTCAGTATCCTCCAGCGGGACTCGAGTCCGGCGCCCCTTCCCTGCCGCCGAATCTGCCATCAGAATTAGCGGATACGCTGCAGCGTTGTTTGAGCCCCGACCCAGCCGATCGGCCAACAATTGCCGATCTGCAGGCACGGACAAGGCCGACACCTGCCGTGCAAGACGGCAACCTGGCCTCATCGGCGCAACCGGCCACACCAGGCCGGCCGGAGTCAGCAGGCCGTGCAGAGTCAACTGCCCGAGCGCAGGCATCAGCCGGCGCGGAGCCAACGACCCGAGCGCAGGCATCAACCCGCGCGGAGCCAACGACCCGGGTGGAGGCATTACCCCGCGCGGAGCCAACGGTTCGAGTCGAGACACCCCGCGCGGCGGCATCGGCCCGAGCGGCGCCACTGGGATCGGAGCCTCAACCGGAATCCGCCAGACGTGCGACGGCGCATGCCTATTCGCCTTCTTTCGAGCCAGCCAAGCGCAGCTTTGCAACGCCGACCAATGCAGCAGCCTTGCTCGTCGTGCTGTTGGCTGCATGGGGCGCTACACGCCTGTTTCACGGGCATTCCAAAAGCCAGCGATCCGCTGATGGGACTTCGTTCCAGCAGAGTGCCGCGCCCGCTTCCTCCGACCAGCCGCCGCCCGCGCCTGCTGCCGCGCCCCCATCGGAACCGTCCACAATGCAACAGCCCGCACCGCGATCATCAGCATCGTCGGCGCAGCGCTCAGCCTCCCAACCCGCCGTGCCGCACCATGCTCCCGAATCCGCCGCGCAACGCCGGCACTCGGCGGCGAATACCTCCTCGGCGGTAGTTCACGAGGAGATTCCCGAAGTTCCGCAAAGCGCACGCGAAACTATTCGCGGCCGCGTCAAGGTGGCGGTGCGGGTGACTGTGGACAGATCGGGCAATGTCGTCCGCGATAAGTTCGAAAATGCCGGGCCGAGCAGGTACTTCAGCCGCCTGGCGAGCGAAGCGGCCCGCAAATGGAAGTTCACATCCGCGGATAACGAGGGCTCGCGGGAGTGGCTGTTGCGGTTTGAATTCGGGCGGGACGGCACTACCGTGCACGCAGTCCGGGCGCGGTCCTAGCACTGCGCGGGAAGCGAATCGCGCTGCATCGCTACCGCAACTTCCACGCGGCTCAGCGACACCTGCTGCTAGCGCGGCCTGGTGATCGCAGCGGGCAAGATCCAGCGGCCAACGCACAGCCCGCCGATCGCCGCCAGGGTCGAGCCTATCAACACTGCCAGCTTCGCCGTCGCGAGCAACTCATTGGTAAACGCCAGGTTGCAAACAAACAGCGACATCGTAAAGCCGATTCCGCCCAGACAACCAACAACCGCAAAGCGCCGCAGATCTACACCTGCAGGCAGCGCGCACCAGCCGAGCTTTATCCCTATGGCCGCCGCCAGAATGATTCCAATGGGCTTACCGATCACCAGGCCTGCGGCGATTCCAGCGGCGAGCCGCACGGCCGTCGGCAGATCCGACGTGAGCGCATGAAGAGCCACGCCAGCGTTGGCCAGCGCAAACAGCGGCATGATCCCGAATTCTACCCAGGGACGAATAGCATCTTCCGCATGTACCGCGGAGCCACCGGGAATCAGTAATCCCAGTATCACGCCAGTCAATGCCGGGTGGATGCCGGCGTGTAGCAACCCTATCCAGATTGCCACGCCCGGCAGCGCATAAAGCACTACCCAACGCGAGCCGATGACTCGAAGCAGCAGGCCCGCCCCGATTCCAGCGCCAGCAATGCCGAGCCCGCCAATGCCGATGCCGTCGGCATAGAAGAACGCGATCACCAGGATGGCCACGATGTCATCGATGACCGCAATGGCGAGCAACAGAGCGCGCAACGCGGGGTGAGCGCGCCGGCGTAAAAATGAGAACACCGCAATCGCGAAAGCAATATCGGTGGCGGTCGGAATGGCCCAGCCGCGGCGCACGGACGCATCCGGATTGAGAGCCAGGTAGATCAACGCTGGCAAAATGACCCCGCCGAGTGCCGACACCAAAGGCAATGCCGCCAACCTGACCGAGCGCAGGTCCCCTGCAATGAACTCCCGGTGAATCTCGAGCCCGACGGCCAGGAAGAAGACCGCCATCAAGCCCTCGTTGACCCAGAAGTGCAGCGACCCTGAAATGCAGAGCGCGCCCGTGCCCAGGGTGAGCGGCAACGCCCACAGGCGCTGATATTCGGGTTCCCAGGAGGAATTAGCCCAGAGCAACGCGGCAATGGTCGCTGCGAGCAGCAGCAGACTACTGCCGGCTTCCGACCGGAAAACGAGCTCGGACAACCGTGATGGCGGTGCTGATCGTTGGGACAAAGTCAATCCACAGCTACAGTTCCAGGAGCGCGTTCGCAACAGTCGTGCGACGCTGCAATCCCAACGCGCGGCGAATGAATTCGTCGCTCAGGGAACGTAGACGGTGGCGTCAGGCCTGTCAATCTCGAGGGACTGGTCCTCAGCGTTGACCAGCCCCTCCGGGGCCGTGAACATCAAGTCAGGCAGTGCTCACTCATCGCGCACGCCGAAGCTGAATCCACGCCGAATCTCCCCGCGGATCTCGCCGGCTGGAAAAGCAGTCGTGTGCACGTTCGCGTAGGTCGTATCGCTCTCCAGGGCATCCACGATCGCCTGGAAATCCCCTGCGGTCACGCCCTGCATCGCGGGTCCCACCACGTTGCCGGCACTCAGCGTCCCACTTACTGTCCCACTGTTTGCCGGGCAGGGTTGGGTCCCCGCTGGCGACGTGGCCGGATTGTTCGAGCAGAAGAACACCATGACGCCCCCGGCCATGTGTATCTTGCCGAAATGGATGTGCGCCTGGGTGACTCCGGAAGCCAGCCCGGAATACTTGAGGACGAACGCCAGCGTTTGATCCGCACGGTTGAGCCGTAACTCGAGCGTAGCCCGGCCATCCGACAGAATGGCTCCGGTCTGCGCATTGAGTCCACCTACTTCGTTGAAACCCGAAAAGACGGCGTGAAACTCTTCGCCATGAGGCGCGGCCAGCACGGCCGGCGAAACAGACAGTCCGGACAGGATCGCTCCCAGCAACATCGCACGATACATGACTCGCTCCTTTTGCGCGGGCACTGCCCGCTCACCCTCGCTCCCGGGCAACCCGCCCGGGTTGCCCGTGCGGACATGTCCGCACCCTTATCATTCAGGTGTATGTGCCGCAGAAAGCTCCGGAGTGTATACGCGGGATGGAGAAGATTTGGTGCTTCCTGAACACGGTGCCCGTTCCCGGCGTTCCCGGCGTTCCCCGGGGCGAATCGCTACAACACTGGCTGTCACCCAGCAGACTGCGGGCAGCAAGTCAGGGAAGAGCGTGCAGTGTCGTATTGAATAGAAAGCGGCTGCTGAATTGTGTTTGCTCACCAGCCTTCTTGCCGGCCACGGGTTGCAGCCGCGCGGAGAGCGGCTTTTTCCATTTCCAGGCGAGCGCTGCCACATCCCCGAAGATGCGCGCCATCTGCTCGACACTGATGTCCCCCGGATAAGGCACAGTATCCAGGCCCGTTCCACAGACCGCGGAGTAAGCCAGCAGATCGTCCGTGTTGATGGCGCCCTCGGCCCAACGTTGTGCCAACAGTTTGTCCTCCATGACAGGTACCATCAGCCCTGAATAACCAACCTGCTTGACCGGAACGGCCCTGACGGCCGATGTGATGATCAATGCCGCGGTCAGCGTGCCGCTCGACCCGAACGCGGCGCCGGTGTAGGTCTCGATCGCCGCGCCGATCGACACGTCACCGAGAGGAGCCGGAGTCGGATCTACCCCCATGAATGTCCACCCGTTCGCAGCCGCAATCCGCTGGCCTATTGCCTCTGCTGCCTTGGCGTGGACAGTCAACTGGCGCGTGAGCTCCGCGACTGATCCTGAAAAATCACCGCGGGTACGCGCAAACACTTCCTGGACGACGTTGGCAGCTTCGAAGCCGATTGAGAATTGCCGCCCCGCGCCCGTATGGTAGGCGCCGGGATAAAAGGGGCCATAGGGTTTCAACATCGCGGTAGCCGTGAAGCCGAAATTACCCTGACTATGCGGACTGTGCTCAGTCACGTAATGCACGAGTGCCGCACTCTCGCGGATCACTTTCCAGTGAATGCCGTCATCATCCGCAATGATGGTATTGGCTTGCAGATTGGGCAGCGTCGAGAGCGCCTTCTCGAGCAGCCGCATGCTGCGCGGATCATCCGTGTCACGCATCATGGCGGGCCCCAGGCTGGGAATGAAGCCCTCCTTCGATCCCAGATCATCCAAACTCTTCAGATAGGCGAGCGCCTGTGTTTCCGACTGGCCGCTGATCAACTCGGGCAGCGGTTGCGTCACGACGCGGAGCGTTTCCACCTCATAACCCTGCTTCTCGAACTCTCCCTTCACAGCACGCAATACCACCAGGGCTGCGGCAATTTCGTGCTGCCCAGGGGCTGGCTCGAGCCGCACGAATGCCGTGATCGCCCGAACCTTAGGCCGGGTGTAGCTCTGTGCCTGTACGGTGACGCTCAGCGCGGTAGCAACCAACACCAAGAATAGTTTTCGTCGAAGACTGCGGATCATGGACCCCCCCGGATCTGCCAGCTTCTGCCAGGGCATCATCGCATGTGCGCGCGGGATTGACACCCGCGGATGGCTGTTTTCGTGCTCACACCCAGGTGCCCGCGCTGATTTCGGGTCAATATAGGTGGGTGCTGAACCCGTACCCTGAGCGTGAGTCCCCTTGCCGTGCCACCCGTTCGTCTCGATGTCTACATTCAGCCGCGCGCCTCCAGAACCGAACTTGCTGGAATGCATGCGGGTGTGATCAAGATCCGTGTTGCAGCGCCTCCCGTGGAGAATGCCGCCAATCGCGCGTTGATCGATTTCGTTGCGGAGCGCCTCGGGGTTGCGAAACGCTCCGTGCGCGTCGTATCCGGAAACACGAGCCGCCGCAAGATTCTGGAAATCGACGGTGTCACGGCCGAGGTACTGGCGGCGGCACTGCGCTCGGGAGGCTGATTCCGCGAGGCTTTTCGACCGGACTGTGACCCCCCTCAACGCTGCCAACCTCACGATCGGTACCATCGGGCGTTAAGTTAATAGCGCCGAAAGTGGACGGTCACATGAGTGTCGAAGGTTCTGCTCTCCCAGTCGCGACACTGCGGGCCTCGGCCGGTTCCCGGGAGCGGGCCGCTATCTATTGGCCGGTCGGACTGTTCTTCGTGTCAGGCATGGCCGCGCTCCTCTACCAAGTGTGCTGGCAACGGCTGCTATTCCAATCGGTGGGTGTCGATCTGCAGTCGGTCACGATCATCGTGTCGACATTCATGTTCGGCCTGGGCCTGGGCGCCCTCGCGGGCGGTGAGCTGGCGGATTGCTACCCCGAGCGTACGCTCGCGCTTTTTGCGCTCATCGAGCTCGTCACCGGGGCATTCGGAGCTGCCAGCCCCTGGCTGCTGCGCGCGGTCGGCGCTGCCACCGTTCATTGCTCCGTTGCCGTCATTTCACTCGTGAACTTCGGCCTGCTACTGATCCCGACGACACTCATGGGCGCCACCCTGCCAATTCTCGTAACGCATGTGGTCCGGACCTTCCGCAACCTCGGTGTCTCGGTGGGCGTGCTCTACTTCTCCAATACTCTCGGAGCTGCGCTCGGAGCCTTTCTCACGGGCTTTCTGGTTTTGTACTACTGCGGTCTCACGGCGACGATCTGGATTGCGGCCGCACTGAATGTTGCGGTGAGCGTGCTCGTGTGGCTCACGATGCGAGGTGAACGTGTTTAGTTTTGCCTGGTGGCTGTCATTCGTCATCGGGTTTCTCAGCCTGAGCATCGAGATCGTCTGGGTACGAATCATCGGGTTCGGTTATGAAACATTGCCACCCGCGTTTTCCTTCGTCCTGGCCTGCTACCTCGTAGGAATTGCGTTCGGCGCCGCGCTGGGCAAACGACTCTGCGAGCGCAGCGAGAATCTGTACGGCGCCGCGGCGGTGATGTTGAGCCTGTCGGCGCTGGTTGACGTGCTGAGTCCCACGTACGTCAGCGGAATCGTCGCAACGAACTCAGGCCTCCTGTCGTTTCCCGCGGTGGCAATAATCTGCACGGCCGCGCTGAAAAGCACGCTGTTCCCCATCGTTCACCATCTTGGATCGGTTGCGACGGGACCGCGCGTAGGGCGCTCGGTTTCGCGGATCTATTTCGGCAACATCATGGGCGCGACACTGGGGCCCCTGGTGACCGGTTTTCTCGCATTCGACTATCTGAGCACCGATGAGTGCCTGGGTGTCGCCGCAGCGATCGCTCTGCTGGCGGCGGCGGCGTGTGTCCTTAAGAGCTCACGTCATCTGCTGATAGGGGTGCCATTGGCCGCCTCCATAATCGCGAGCGCCGTCGCCATGAGATCCATCGGGCCTGGCGCCGGCTCGCTCACAACCATGGCGGCCGGCGGCAGCTCGATAAATGGCTACATGGCCAACAGCCATGGAATTATCCATACCGCACTCACCACCCAGGGAGAATTCATTTTCGGAGGAAACGTCTACGACGGGATCGCAACCACCAATGTCGATACGAATCCGAATGGGCTCGACCGGGTATACCTGCTTGCGCTGGTTCACCCGCATGTCAAGCGAGTGCTGTCGGTAGGGCTGTCCGGCGGCGCCTGGATACGCGCCTTGCAAGGGTTTCCCGAGATCGAGACAATTGATGTCATCGAGATCAACCCAGCCTACGTCGAGCTGGCCAGGCGCTATCCGCAGCTTGCGGGTTTTCTAAAGGATCCGCGCGTTCACATTCACATTGACGACGGCCGCCGCTGGTTGCGGCGCAATCCCACTCTCAGGTTCGACGCCATCGTTCAGAACACGACCTACCATTGGCGTGCCAACGCAGGCAATCTCCTGTCCCGGGAGTACTTCCTGGAGTGCCGGCAGCACCTGAGCCCCGGAGGGGTCATCCTCGGCAACACCACCGGGTCCTATGATGTTTTCACGACCGTCCAGTCGGTGTTTCCCGCTGCCTATCGGTACACCAACTTCATGTTCGCATCGGATCATCCCCTGGTGAAGGATATGGCGCGGCTCTGGCAGGTTCGCCGCCCGGACGGCAAAATGTTCCAGCCCGGCGTGGCGAAGGAAGCTTCGGTGATCGGCCGGCTGGCCAGCGTGCCCATGGAGCCAGCGGCACAGTTCCTGGCGAGCCACAAAACGACCGGCGAGATCATCACCGATGACAACCTGTTGACCGAATACCGTCACGGCCGGCGCTTCGGACCCGCGCTCCTGCAAGCCCTGCTGCCCCCAACGCCGAAGGACTTTCCGTTCATCGATTGAGGGCTCCTGATTCAGGTACGACTGTGCCTACGCGCGCCCCGTAACAGGTCGTCCGGTTGCCCTCGAACGCACGGTTGCTTCAGCGAGATAGTCATCCGCAGACCCGTGGGCTCGTCGCTCCACGACCCACGTCTCGACGTGGGGATCGCTTGCGCCAGCGCGTCGCGCAGCCGCGAGCGCGTGTTCACGAGAGACGCGCCTCGCCTCCTGGATCGCTTCGTCTGCGTCCGAGTAGTCTCTGCTGCCTACGGGATCGTGGACGCGAAAGACTTTGAAGGTCGTCTGGTTGACGAGAACCTCGCATGTTTCGGACACCACCCCGGCGACCGCGCCCACTGCATTACACACGGCTGCGTGTTCGGGCACGAAGAGTTGAGCTCCCAGGCGGCGTGCAACTTCGGGATAATACGCGCCAACGGGAGCGCCGATCGCGACCAGCGATGTCGCAAGCCTGATTCGGGCGTCGATGAGCCGCGAGAATGAACGTCCATCAACAAGATCGTCGATCAGCCTGGCCAGCGGTCCCCAGCGTCCGTTCGTCGCTTCGACGCCCGGATCGTGGGCAAGGGCACTTTCGAGAATGACACGAGTTGCCTCTCGAACCACGTGCTGATACGTCCGCTCGCAGAACCCCTCTGGCGTATCCCGCTCTTTGCGGGCTCTGGAATTACGCTCTTCCGTCGTCAGTACCGCAGCGCCAAGGCGGGCCGCCTCCACACTCCAGCCCTGCTGTCGTCCGAGCACGTGCATCGCGTCGCTCGGCGTGAATGCTGCAATGGTCGCAAGTCCACGGTCGACCAATCGTCGCAGCGCTTCGATTCCCGGCCCCGTGCGCGCGACCTCTTCGAGACTCCGCGGAAATTCGGCGAGGGCGTCCCAAACTCTTCGCTCGAGACGTTCAAGCTGAGCGCCGGCATCGCGTCCGGGATTACGGTAAGCAAACTGCCCAGCGAAGGCGGGAGGGCGCTCCGAATTTGCAAGCTTGCGCAGCTCAATCAGTACGTCGGGAAAGTGCTCTGCCAGTAGACTCAGCGGCATAGCCTTCCGCGGACCCACCGCCAGGCGCTGGTTGCGGTCAAAGTAGACCTCGCTATCACCGCCGAGCCCGCAGGTGCGAACGTCGACTGCCTCAACCATCGTACGCCAGCCCCCGATAACAGCGCCTTCGGCGCGAATGACGGGGCGCCCGCCGGCGACGATCGCAACGTCGGTCGTCGTTCCGCCCATATCCGCAACCGCGAAGTCCTCGAATCCGCTCAGGAACCCTGCACCCACAACGCTTGCCGCTGGACCTGACAACACTGTCTCGACCGGGTATTCCAGGGCGACTTGGGACCTCATCAAAGTTCCGTCGCCCTTCACAATCATCAACGGAGCCGAAATCGCCTCCCGTTCGAGCACCTGGCCCAGAGCACCGAGCAGATGACGGATCTGCGGTGTCAGGCGCGCGTTGAGAGCGGCCGTCAGTGCCCGCTGTGGCGCGTCGAGGTTGGAACTCAACTCGTGGCTGCAGGTGACCGGTTTCGCGGCGCCAGACCGAACCCGATCGCGCACCCGGCGCTCGTGCGCAGGATTGCGCACCGAAAACAACCCAGCCACCGCAAAGGCCTCGACTGCCGACCCGAACTCCAGCACCGCGGCGTCAACAGCCGACTCGTCGAGCGGCTCCAACTCTTCGCCAGTGGCGTCGTGTCCGCCCCCCACGCGTACAACGACGCATCCGTCCATGCGTTTGAGACCGGAGCGTTCGACCATATTTTCATCGAAGCCCAGCAGAATTACGCAGATAGGGCTGAAGCGGTTCTCGACGACAGCGTTGGTCGCAAGCGTTGTGGACACTGATACAAGTGAAATGTGCTGCCGCCCGACACCTTCGGGAAGACCCGCAAGTACAGCGCGGATCGCGTTGCCCAGACCGATCGATAGATCCCAGGCGGTCGTCGGTGCCTTCGCGCTCGCTACGATGCGGCGGCCATCAAGCGCGACGGCGTCTGTGTAGGTACCGCCCGTGTCCAGACCGATCCGGATCTCAGCCGCCGAACCCGTCCGCGTGCCCTCTGTATTCGCTACGTTGGAGACTCGTTCCATCACAATTGATACCTGGCCGATGACATTGCTGGGCAGCGGATGCGTCTTGTGGAACACTTCGCCTGCCGAGGGTATTTATACTGCAAGAGGCAATGCTATGACGTACGCGCTTTTGGTGGTCGAGCCACCGGGACAACGAAGCACACGCTCGGATGCTGAAGGTCAGGAGGTTTACGGGCGCATGGTGCGCTTCAGCGAGGACTTAAAGCGACGAGGCCTGCTCACCGTGAGTCAATCGCTGAAGACTGGCGCTTCGGACGCTCGGGTTAAGTTGCGCGGAAACTCGGTGGTCATTACTGACGGCCCGTTTACCGAGGTCAATGAGGTAATCGGCGGATTCTTCCTGCTCACCTGCGAGACGCGTGAGCAGGCCCTTGAGATCGCGCGTGAGTGTCCGGCGGCACAGTGGGCGACTATAGAAGTGCGCGAATTGGGCCCCTGCTTCGCGTAATCGGGCGGCCCCGCCTGAAGCGGATGCGGGCGGTTCGCGCTGCCGGTCAGGATCCCCGCGAGCCCATCCGAGACATCGACGGATCCGTCCCAGCCCGCAGCAATTTGACCACCGACTGCGCGGAGGGTAGCTCGTTGGTTCGCCACATGAGGCACGCGTGGCGATCGATGATTTGAACCTGGGTGGCATGCGAGGTGAACGAATCGGCTCGCGTACCGAAGAATTGCAGCAGCTGCGGGAGTCTCATCGCTTCGGGCACCGCGGCGACCCAGCCCTGCCGCGCCCCGAAACGTTCGAGCCATGCCCGCAACTGCGCCGCCGTGTCCTGAGCTGGATCGATGCTCAACGAGAGCAGCTGCGCTCCTTCTTGCACATGCTCTGGAAAGAGACGCTGGACACGCTGAAAGATCGCTGCCTGCATGGGACAGGTCGTGGTGCAATGTGTGAAGACAAGCTGAAGTGCCGTCACCTTCTGACTGAGCAGCTCACGTAGACTAACGCGCCTGCCATCAGCCAGTTGCAATCGTGCATCTGGTACGGTCACAGGAGGCACGATCGGTCCGTCATGCACGTTCGCCTGCTCCAAGGCGAACACCGCGCAGGGGAAACTGGCCGCGGCAGGTAGGCACACAAGGCTCCGCAACACAGCGCGCCGCTCCTGTTGTGGGTGGCGCTTCGGCGTCATTGGGCCCGCTCCGTAAGAAATCTCCAGAGGGCATTGCATTCCTCGTCACTCAACTCGTATCGCGGCATCTCCACGTTGATCACGATGTACGCCGGGTCGACCCCCGCGCGCAGTAGGGAGCAAAACCGCTCACGGTCGTAGTGCGAGTTCGGGCCGCCGCGGCGTTGATGATTTGTCAGCAGCCATTGCGCGCTCAGGCGCGGGGCATTCGAATAAGGGACCGGGGCGGAGTCCCCGTACGGGTGGCAGTTCGAGCATCGCGCCGCATCGCTCGGAAGCTCGTCCGATTGCGTATACAGCCGGCCGTGTAATGGCGCAGGGCCGAGGAAAAGGCGGCTGCCGAGGCCGGTGCTACACTCACCTCTACACGGCTCAGACCGACCAATCGGCGTCCCGGCGCTCAAGAGCAGAGTCAGGACTGTAAACAACCCCGCACGATTGCCTCGAAGCCACATGACAGGCTCAAGGGACCCGAACTGTCACACCAACGCTCGGTACTCCCTTGGCATCGAGCGCAAACAGCATGTAGTAGCCCGGCAGCGCAATACCCGGATCGGCCGGTATAGTCAACGTGTACGTCGTGGCACTCGCTGCTGAAATGCTCAACGGGACCCGCCGCTGATCATTATTCACCGTATGAGTTGTTGCCGATAGTCGCAGCAGGGCAAATTCTGTGACGACATTCTGTGTTGTTATGCTGATGCTGCTGCCGCGCTGCGCGGTGGGAGGGGCGGAACTGATGACTGGCCGCACGGCTGCGCTGCCATCGGCGTTGAACAAATACGGCGGGCTGAGGATTTGGGCGTCCAGGTGGTTGTTCGGGCAGCCGACGCCGCACTGACCACCACCACCCACGAAGACCCGCGCGTCCGGCAACAAAATGGCCGTGCTGTGATAGGTGCGTGGAACCTGCATCGGTACCAACATGTTGAACTGCTGTGTCCGCGGATTCCATATCTCAGGAACCAACACTCCATCCGTGTCGGTAAAGGGCTGCGGCAAGGTTTGCCCGCCGACGATCACTACTTCACCGTCGGGTAGTACGACCGCATTGGCGAAAGCCCGCCGGTAGGTCATTCCGTTTAGCTGAGTAAGCTTGACGGGCTGCTTCGGACCTGCGGTGATATCAATGATGTAAGCCGAATTCGTGGCATAGGTGGGTGTGCTGGCATCCTGATTGTAGGAGCGCGAACCGCCCACCTTGAGGATCTTGCCGATGTCGTACAGCACCGCGTTGCCGTTGATGCTGAACGGGTCCGAGCCCCGATTACCGGCGGATGTAATGGTGCCGGCGCCGGCTGTCGTGATCCAATTCATCTGGGCACTCGGACCTGCGTGGAAAACGGCGCCGTTGCTGGTAGCGAAGAGCCAGAGGTGGTTGTCACCACGATAAACCCCCTGGGGATCCGGTCCGATCACGTTGGTTTCCGGCACGCCGCTCAACACCGCCCAGCCAGTGGCCGATTTCCAGATCTCGGCCGTCTTGTTACCCCTGCCCCCGCTCCAGGACCCTCCCAGCGTGAACACGTCGCCAGTGGATAGCAGCGTGTCGCCCTCATAACCGCGCGGAATATTCATGCTCGCCGCGCTGGACCAAGCGTCTGCGATGGGGTCATACAGAGAAGTCTTGGGACTGCTCGAGCCGCCGTTGATCAGGATCGTGCCGTTCGGCAGTACGGCCGTTCCCGGGCAGAACAGATCGGCACCGGTGACGGTCACCAGCACCTTGGTTGAAGTTCCGCTTGCCGGATCGAAGCTTCCCGTGTAGGTCTGCCCGGCCGCGGTGTTGATATCGCTTTCGAAGGAGTACGGCGCGTAAGCCGACCACATCAGCAGCTTGCCACTGGGCAGATTGGCAACGCCGATCGGGTTGACCGGCAAGGCAATCACGTCTGTCCACGTGGAGTTCAGAGTGGTGGCAACCGCCGACGGCGTGAACAGATCGAATTGATCGTTGAGCGTCGTCGCCGGTTGACAGGGGTACTGGATGATCGGGGCGCCCGGGCTTTGCGAGTTTTTCGCGATGTTGACGCACTGCCCGCTGCTCGCCGAAATGATGTGATAGCTCGTGCCCACAGGCACGAGCTGCCATTGATCACTCGTGCCCGCTGATCCCTGACAGGTACTCTGAATGAGCTGTGTAGCCTGGATGGTGGAGGCGCCGGGGACATTCAGGCATAGGCCGCTGAGCTTCGAGACTAAGTGGTAGTTGGAGCCGATGCGGCTCAGGACCCAGGTCTTATCGCTCTTGTCATCGCACACGGCCTGGACGAGGACGGCCGAGGGACTCTGGCTCGCATTACTGACAGCAACGCACTGCCCGCTGCTCAACGCGACAATCTCAGTGCTCGACGGTTGGATCTGAGCCGCTATGCCGGGCATCTGCACGATCATCTGATCGTTGAGCACCGCGCTGCCCTGACAGGCCCACTCAACCACCCGCGCCCCGCTTGCCGCAGAGTTGCCTGAGATACTCACGCACAGTCCCGTCGCCACGGAAACCAGGTGAAAGCCGACGGCCTCGACAATCAGCTGCCATTGATCATTGAGCGCTGCGGGCTGGCATGGATACTGGATGAGCTGCGTGCCGGGCGTGCCGGAGCTGTGGGGTACATTCAGGCACATGCCGCTGTTCTGGGCAATGACGTGGTAGCCGGATCCCACTCGCACGAATGTCCAGACCGAACTGCTCTGGCCAGCGCAGGGAGTCTGCACGATGAGCGCGCCAGAGGTGGGGCTCGAATTCGCAACGCTGACGCACATGCCACTGTTGGCGGCGACAATTGTCGAGGTGACACTTTGCGCGTGGGCGGGATGCGTCGCGCTGAAGCCCGCCAATACTAACGTTAGGGCGATGAGGATATCGCGCCAGAGCGGCTTGGGATCGCTGCGGATCATCTGATCCTCGCGAGTCTGCCTGTAATTTTGGAGTCAGAACTTAGCACGGAATGGCGTCCGCGCCAAACCCGCGCGCCGGCAGTCGGTCGTTGCGGTTGCAATCGATTCCCCGCGGCTCGGACGTGGGGCCCGCCGGCGCGCCCAGGCAGCTTGACGGTCGGTTCGGGCTCGGTTCGGGCTCGGGGCACTCTTCGTCTATGACTCAGCATAGTGCCGATATACCACCTGGGCCATACGTATCATACGTAATCGCCGCGGGCCCGGATCGGCCTACACTGCGTAGCAGACCCTTGATAGCACGAGGCAGGTCTGCGGACCACGGGACAATGAATACCGGCTCGACCGCTCACTCACCCCGCCCCGATCCCGAGCAACTTCCGTTCGTCGCGCCATGTCACTGTATCGGGCCCTGGACCCCATTCCAATGGCTCCAACTCGGGTGGCAGGACATGATTGCTGCATCACGAGAGAGCTTGTTCTACGGCCTGCTGTTCGCATTGCTTGGGGCCCTGCTCGCGGTGCTGACCTGGCGGCTTGGACTCCTGGCGCTGTATGTCGGCCTCGCGAGTGGCTTTGTGTTCATCGGCCCCTTTCTCGCAATGGGCCTGTATTCGATCAGTTACCAGCGCGAACACGCCCACGACCCGACCCTCCTGTTCAGCCTTCAAGAAGGTCGAGCACACCTGCACGAAACGCTGGTGTTAGGGGTGTGCCTGCTCATTGTGCTGCTCGTGTGGGGACGGGCAGTTATGATAATGAGCGTTTTTCTCCCGAGCGATGCGGTTCCCGCTTGGCATGCGCTCATTCCCTATCTGAGTATCGGGACCCTCGTAGGCGCGTTTTTCTGCGCGGTTGTGTTTGCCGCAACCGCCTTCTCACTGCCGATGCTCCTCGACCGTCGCGTCGACACCATTACCGCGGTAGTAACCAGCATTAACGCAACACTGCGGAACAAACTCGCGATGCTCGTCTGGGCGTCAATCATAGTGACGGCCGTGCTGATCGGGTTCGCGACGATGTTTTTGGGTTTCATCGTAATTATGCCCCTCCTCGGTCATGCAACTTGGCATGCCTATCGTGGGACCATCGACGCCACCCCCTGGCCGGCAACCCATCCGTAAAACGGCTGTCGTCGCCGGGCGTAATCGAACTGCCTCTACATTCGCCCTGCCCTGCCTGGATCGATGTGCGGTACCCCCTCGCAACACAGGCTTTGAGCGGTTATCCTCGGGCTTCATCCGCGCAATACCTGGTAGCAACTCGCTGAACCACGGGCATGAGAATTTGTGTTGGGCCAGAGACGATGATGAACAGCAAGAGCAAATCCGACCCGCTGCATGAAATTCCGGCAGATTTGTCCGAGGCCCTCGGCTCGCAAGCCACCACGCAGGCCGCCTGGAAGGATCTGACGCCGCTGGCGCGGAACGAATGGATCTGTTGGGTCATTTCGGCCAAACAGGCAGCGACGCGCAGCCGCCGGATCCAACGCGCGGTCGAGGAGCTCCAGGCGGGCAAGCGCCGCCCCTGTTGCTGGCCCGGCTGTCCGCATCGCCGGCCGAGCGCAAAGAAGTGGTTCGAGAGGCGAGCGCGCTGACCACACCGAGGATAAAGCGGTTTGCGCCAAACGGCGTCACATCGAGGGCTGCCGTTTCGGCTTGAGCAACCCAAACTTCCGCAAACGATATTCCAACGCGGCCCGGCTCAACCCTACCGCACGCGCTGCGGCGGAAACGTTGCCTCGATGACGCTCCAGTGCGTCAGCCAACAGCCGCCGCTCGACTTCCGGTAGCGTCGGTTGCGTGTTCGCCGTGGGGGTGGGCGTGGCTCCGAGGCTGCGCCTGAGGGTGCCGGACGGGCTGATTTCCATTGAACGTGCTTCCAGTTTCTCTCCATGCCGAAACATGTGCGTGACATCGATCAAGTCACCGGGCTCAGCAAAGACAACGCCGCGTTCAATGAGGTTCTGCATCTCGCGCACGTTGCCCGGGTAGTCATAGCTCAACAACGCCTCGATGGCACGGCGCGTAAAACCGCTCCGGGCGACTCGATGCTGGCGCGAATACAAGCGCAGGAAATGATCCATCAGCAACGGAATATCGTCCCGACGCTCGCGCAGGGGCGGCAAATCGATGGGAAATACGTTCAAGCGGAAAAACAGATCTTCGCGAAAGCGTCCGGCCGCAACTTCCTTGCGCAAATCCACATTGGTCGCGACGACGACGCGTACATCGACTTTCGTGGTGCGCGTGCTGCCAATACGCTCGATCTCGCGCTCCTGCAGCACTCGCAGCAACTTGCCCTGAGACACCGGGCTCAATGATGCGATTTCATCCAGAAACAGAGTGCCGCCCTGAGCGCGCTCGAAACGGCCAGCGCGCGAATGAGTTGCCCCTGTAAACGCGCCCTTCTCCACTCCAAATAGCTCGGCCTCCATCAAACTGTCCGGAATAGCGGCGCAATTGACGGCGATGAACGGCCGCGCACGGCGCGGACTCATTTCATGGAGCGTGTGCGCAAATAGTTCCTTACCGACGCCCGATTCCCCCGCCAGCAACACTGTCGCGTCGGTCCGTGAGACACGTTCCAGCATGTGGCGTGCAGTGATGAAGCTGCCCGAGACGCCCACCACGTGATCCGATGCGAGATCATTGTCATCGTTAGTGAGTTCCTTCACCTGGGGCACCGCAGCGCGCGGTGGCGGCTTGAGAGCCTGCAAATCGAACTTGTCGGCAGCATCGCCCCAAGCGTCGACAGGCTGCCCTATGCAACGGCAATACGGCGCCCCCATGGCGCGACACTCCACCTCGCGGAACAGAATGAGTTTGCCGAACAACCAGCTCGTGTAACCCGTCGGATATGCAATCTGCAGCCAGCACATGGGTTGATTGGCAACGGCATGTAACATCAGATGTTCGTCTGCTTCACTCGAGTCCCGCCACAGGAACTCGCCATAGTAGTGACCGGAATCTACGTCGTATTCGAACCGCACGGTCTCTGCTTTGACATAGCCCTCGATGGTGTGAATGCGCGGACCAGCACCCAGGTAGTGCGTGAGGTCCTTATCCGGCCATCGCTTGCGAATCAGCTGCGCGTCGCGTGCGCCTTGCGCGTAACCCACGCGAGAAAATACGCCGCGGGCCCGCTCCAGTCCGACCAGGTCGATGAGCTCCTGGCGCAGCCGGCTCAGCGTGGCCGTCTGCATCAACACTATGCGTTGGTCGTTGAGCCAGGCCCGCCCATCTCCCGGCGAGAAATAGATGCACTCTGCCAATTCCTCCAGAGTCGGCGTTGCCTGTTCTGCGAGCTCTTCGCTGCGGCCCCTATTGAGCATGCGTCCCGACTGCCGCGAGGCTTCTGCCAACGAGATCCGGTTGGGCATGGCCCCGGACGAGGCTTTTGGTTCCCTTGGTTTCATCAAATGAGTATATCAGCTCAGATGCTTCATCAAGTCATGAAATCGAGGCGACCACAGACAGCCCCGCCCAAGATGTAACTCATTGTTCTTGCGCATTGTTGTATTGGCATCCGCAATTTAGCTATTTGGCATAGCTATTGCTCCGTTTTTAGGCGCGCCGCATGAAAAACACATAGCCGGCGCCGCTGAACAAACCGGAATATTGAGGGGGACCCGAATGAAAGTCTTGCATCGATTGCGTGACCGCCGTGTAGCTACGTTCTGCGGATGCACGTTGCTGAGCATGCCCGTAACGGCAACCTTCGCTGCCGACGATGAAGCGCCGACGCTCCAGGAAGTGATCGTAACGGCGCAGAAGCGTTCGGAGAACGTGCAGCAAGTGCCCATTGCGATAACTGCATTCAGCGCAGAGGCGCTCGCCCAAAAGGGCGTCACCGACGTTGCCGACATTTCCAGCTTCACGCCGAACGTCCAGATCGACCGCTCTTCGGCATTCGCAGGCTCATCGACGATCTTGAGCGCCTACATCCGGGGTATCGGCCAGAGCGATTTCGCGTTCAACATGGAGCCCGGCGTCGGATTGTATGTGGACGGCGTGTACTACGCGCGTACCGTTGGCGCGGCCATCGACTTGATGGATGTGGCACGCGTCGAAGTGTTGAAAGGACCACAGGGTACGCTCTTTGGGCGCAATACCATTGGCGGCGCGCTTCACGTCATCACGCGCAAGCCGGGCCGCGAGTTCGCATACCAGGGCGAAGTGCAAATCGGCGACTACAACCGACGCACGTTTCGTGGCGCATTCGACATTCCATTGATCGATGGCCTCCTCTACTCGTCCGTATCGTTCGCCTCGACTCAGCGCGACGGCTATCAAAAGCGCATTCCATTCAATCCGGCGGTCACCGCGGCGGTGAACCCCATCACCGGCGCAACTTACACCGGCAGCACCTTCCAAACTGACTCACCTTACTTCGTGCATGCCCAGGGCGGCATAAGCGGCTCCGACACGCAAGGTGGGCTCAATTCGCAGACGGCGCGCCTCAAGGTGTTGTTCACACCCTCCGACGACCTGGAAGTCTTGCTCTCGGGAGATGTGACCAATGCACGTGAAGAAAGTACGCCCATGACGTTGCTCAAGACGTACATCAGCCCCGGTACGTTGTTCGGGCTCGTGTATAACTCCTGCATAGGCGGGGTCGATCCCAGCGTAGTCACGGGCGGCGGATTACCTCCCGGCATGTGTTCCATCAAGCGCGGCACGGTCGGCACGTCGCTCGCCAGTGTCAGCGCCACGCGGCTGCCCTTCGGCGATCACTTCATCACAGGCAATGTTGATACGACCTACGCCACCGGCAGTAATTTCTCCGACGTCAAAACGTACGGCTTCAGCGGAACTTTCGATTGGAAACTCAACGATACCTTGAGTCTCAAGTCAATCAGTGCCTACCGCAATCTGCAATCGAAGTTCGGGACTGACACGGATGCCTCGCCCGAGGACATGGTCGATACCTCCTTCACCATGAATCAGAAGCAGCTCTCCGAGGAGCTGCAGCTCAATATCAACGGGTTCTCAAAACGGCTCAAGTCCGTCGTGGGGGCTTATTACTTCACCGAGAAAGGTGGCCTGCTCGACACGGTGGTCTTTGCCGGCGGCTTGTTGCAGGTCTATGGACCGAACGACTTCAAGAATGACGCGCTCGCGGCGTTCACTCACAACACCTTCGCGGTGACCGACAAGCTGGGGCTGACTCTCGGGGCACGCTACACGGAAGAGACCAAGTACTTTACCGGCGGGCAAAGCGACCGCAACGATTTCGTGAATCGCTATCTCGGCGTGCCCGCATTCCTGTTCCCGGATCCCAACAACACCACAATCCTGTTCCCGCTCGGGCGCAACAAGCAGGTTTTCAACAACACCTCGGTTCGGGCCGGCACCCAATACCAGCTTACACCGGACATCATGACTTACGTTTCGTTCGCGCAGGGGTATAAGAGCGGCGGCTGGACCACGCGGTTGGCGGTGCCGTTGGCCGTGTCCGCAGGCGCCGGAGCGCCGATCGATCCGACCAAGCCACCGACGTTCGCACCTGAGAAGGCCAATACCTATGAGGCCGGTGTGAAAACCGAGCTGTTGGGCCGCCGCCTGCGCATGAACACGGCTGTGTTTCGGACCGATTACAAGGACATGCAGATCGTTTCGGCGCCGGCATTCTCGTTCGGCGCTCCGTGGTTCTTCAACGCCGGCGAGGCACGCATTCAGGGCGCAGAAGTGGAAACGGATGCGAAGATCGCCGCAGGCCTTACTGTGAACGCATCACTGGGCTATCTGGATGCCAAGTACACCAAGTTAGCCGATGTGGCCCTGGCGGGTGGCTTGACCAAGGACGATATGCTCATGAACGTTCCCAAGTGGTCGGCGAACGCAGGGGGCACTTACTCGATTCCCTTGCCCAACCAACGGGAGTTCAGCATGCATGCCGACTACGTCTACAAGAGCAGGATGGCCCGGGACTCCTTGAACACACCCGACCTCATTTCGTCATCGTTTGGCATCCTGAACTCATCGCTAAACTATGGCTCGCAAGATGGCCATTGGCAGGTGACGCTGGGCGGTGAAAACCTGACTGACAAGCGCTACCTCCTGTCCGGCAACAATAATTCCGCGGTGGGGGTGATCTCGGGAACCTACAACGTGCCACGGATGTGGTACTTAGGCGTAAAAGTCCGCAGCTAAGCAGTCATTGGACGCAAGGGCTGTTTCTCACAGCCCTTGCGCTCGTAGCCGCGAGATAGACTCACCATCGACTGAGGATTGAATCATGCCCCTCGATCCCATCGCACGAGCAATTCTCGATCAACTTGCAGCCGCACCGCCTTTGCATACGTTGACGGTAGCTCAGGCGCGCGACTTCGCAATCCAGTTCAGCAAGTCCTTGGGACCGGGCGAGCGGGTGGCCCGAGTTGAAGACTGCGTCATTCGCAACAGTGACTGCGACGTGACCGTACGACTGTATACACCCGATGGAGAGGGTCCGTTTCCCATCTATGTATATTTTCATGGCGGCGGCTGGGTGATCGGCAATCTCGATACCGACGATGCAAGCTGCCGCGCGATCTGCAATTCGGTCGGGTGCATCGTGGCCTCGGTTAACTACCGCCACGCACCGGAACACAAATTTCCCACAGCGGTGCACGATGCGTATCACGCTACTTGCTGGATCGGGAAGCATGCCGCGGCCTTCAACGGTGACCCGGCGCGCCTGGCCGTCGGCGGAGTCAGTGCGGGAGGCAATCTTGCGGCGGTGGTAGCCTTGTTGGCGCGTGAGCACGGTGAGCCGCGCATCTGCTATCAAGTCCTGATAACTCCGACGACCGATTGCTCGATGGAGACTGGCTCACATCAAGAGTGTGGCGCGGGCTACGGATTGGAGCGCGCGACGATGAAGTGGTTTCAAAATCTCTACTGGCGTACGCCGCGTGATGGCGAGCATGAATATGCATCGCCCCTGCGGACGATAAATCTAGGCAGCCTTCCGTCAGCGTTCGTCATCACAGCCCAGTACGACCCGTTGCGAGACGAGGGCAAAGCGTATGCGGAGCGACTACAAGCCGCAGGCGTATCGGTCGATTACAAATGCTATGAAGGCATGATGCATTTGTATTTGGGGCGCGACGCGCCGAGTGCCGTGGCCGCGCACTTGCGCGAGGCCTTTTGCGAAGTGCGCGGATTGTCTATGCCATAGCGCTCCGGTGAGAGCGGCATTGACGTCTCCGAGTGTTATGGGATAGAGCACTTCAACTATCTGCAGCAGAATAGGACGCTTACGCGCAGTTCGCATGCTCGATCCCTTGAAAGATTATCTCGGTTATTTGCTGCGCCGCGCTTCGGCGGTCGCCATGGCGGACCTGGCTAAAAAACTGAGCGTGCTGGATCTTCGGCCGACCGAAGCGACTGTCCTGCTCACGATCGACGCCAATCCGAACGCCACACTGAGCGACATCGGCCGCTTGCTCGAAATCGCGAGCCCCAATATGGCACCCCTGATTGCACGCCTGGAAGGCAAGGGCCTGATCGCACGCGAGCCCATGGACGGCCGTTCGCACGCGTTATCGCTCGCGCCACGTGGTCGAGCAACGACCAATCAAATCAGGAAAATCGTAGCCGAACACGAAGCAGCACTGCTGGACAAAATTCCTGCCTCGGCGCGCAGCGCGTTTTTGCAGGGTCTACGTGCTATTTGGAAGGGCGAATACGAATAGCGATACAAGGGAAGCGGTCATGCTGGCGCAGAATTCGCCGAACGATGCCGCGCGCGGCGGGCTCTCGTGGCGGGTAACATCAAGATCCAGCCCACCATGGCGCTTCCCAAAATCAGCCAACGCCGAACTGATCTTCAGTCGACCCTCCGGGCGTACTGCCTCCTCTGGGATTGCCCGGAAGAGTGCCTGCAAGGACCGATCCATGGACAACTGGGAAAGCACGAGGCGATGTGGAGGCCATCGAGAGGGCGGCATCGGTCGCATCGAGGAACCGCTGCCCGAGACCGGGCCGTTGCTCTTCGTACCACATCGCCGCCTCAACCAGATCTTGCTCTGCCTCTGGCCGAAGGCGAACGTCCAGCGTCATAGACGCCGGCGAATCTCGGCTATGACTTCGGAGGCTAGGCGGCCGGGGTTCTTATCGACCGCGTAAGCATTGAGCCGGCGATCGAGTTCCGCTTTCTGATCCGGGGTGACAGGCAGCGCGTTTTGATCGGCCGCAATGCTGTCCCACAGGTCTTCCGCCAGACATCGCAAAACAACTCGGGACGGGTGATTGGAGGCTAGGGTCGGAATGGAACCGGCGTACACGGTTTTGAAGGCCGCGGGACGCCTTATGAGTCTATGAGTCAGACAGTAGCCATTTTTTCAAGAAAACTTTTCGCTCATCGCCACCTCAATGGCTGCCATCGACATCCGTCGTCGAGCCACGCCGAATCCCGCGGGTGACTGGTACAAGAGGCATACGATGCCGACGTTAGAAGGTGAACATATCGTTTGCGAGGGCCGCCCGGACGAGCCGGTCGCCAGGCTAGTCGCGGCCAGATACATCGCGTCCCGCCATCGCTTCCATGCGCTCCTGCAGGCGCTTCCGATAACGCCGGCTCAATCGCAATCGAACCTGGGATTTCTGTACGACTTCGTACTCGCCACTGACCTGGAGCTCCAGTGCCTGAATCCGCTCGAGGTTGACGATGATCGAGCGATGAATACGAATGAATCGTTCGTCACCCAGATCCTGCTCGAGCTCAGACAGCGGCCGACGCAAGATGTGCGTGTCGCTGCCTACGTGCAAGCAGGCGTAATAGCCTGCGGCCTCGATCCAGTCGATGTCCGCGACATTCAAGAACAGCACTTGCCCCTGATTCTTGACGACGAGTCGCTCGGCCGGCCGCGATCGTGGCGGCAGGGATTGGGCGAGCCTTTCCTTGGCACGATTCAACGCACGACGGAAGCGTGCATCGTCAAATGGCTTCAACAAATAATCGAGCGCCCCCGCCTCGAAGGCGCGGAGCGCGTACTCATCGTAGGCGGTCACGAAGATGACAATCGGCGGCAAATCACTGCCCAGCATCTCGAGTACGTCAAAGCCATCGCATTCGGGCATTTGCACGTCGAGGAACACCACATCGGGTTTCGATTTCCTGATCTGCTCGATGGCCTCGGGCCCAGACTCACACTCCACGATGGAACCAATGTCTGGATCACGCCGTAGCAGCACGGTGACGTTGCGTCGTGCCAATGCTTCGTCATCGACGACGAGTGCCTGTATCGGCACCGGCCGTTTCTCGGTGGCTGCCACTTACGCTTCCTTGAAAGGCAGCGTCACCAGGACTTCCACGCCGGCAGGATCGGCGCACCTCAGTTGCAACGCCGATTCATTGCCGTGCAGGATCCGCAAACGCGTGCGCAAATTGGTGATGCCAACACCGGTCTGCGTCGCCTCCCAATTCGGAGGCAAGCTCGCGCCGTCATTGAAGACACTCAGACGGAGGCTCCCGTTGTGGCAGGCGCCCGCAACACGCACAGTCCCTCCAGCGACTCGCTTGGATATGCCATGCTTGATGGCATTTTCCACGAGTGGCTGCAGCAGCAAGTTGGGAACCTGCGCGCGCAGCAGATCTGGCGGAATATCCACGTTCACCTGCAGACGTTCTCCGAAGCGAACCTTCTGAATATCGAGATAGCGCTGCAGATACTCAACTTCCTCTTGCAGGCTCACCTGCGATCGGTGGGAATCCTCGGAGGCGCGACGCAGAAACTCGCTGAGCCCCACGATCATATTCACGGCGGCGGCGTTCCGTTCGTCCCGCACGAGGCCGGCAATTGAATTCAGCGCGTTGTACATGAAATGCGGTTCTAACTGCCTGCGCAACGCCGCGAGCTGCGCTTTCGAGAGTTCCTCATTGAGTCGCGCGGCCTCGGTCATCTGGCGGGCCATGCTCTCCCTTGCGTCCACTACATAGGTCACGGTCAATATCAGCGCGTAGGCGATCACGAAGAGGAAAACTTGGAAGATGAGTGTCGTGGTCCATGTGTGTGCAAATGTTGGCCAGGTTTTGTTGCCCCATGGATTGAGGAGCACTTGAAGCGTTGCAGACCATGCTTCAGCGATCGCGCTAACGGCGGCGAAGGCGACCAGGTGGACAGCGACCATTCGTACACTCGTGCCACGAACGATCGGATAGCGCCGTGCGAGGAAAACTACGAATGGGGTAGCTAGTACCCATGGAAGCCAGGACACCAGCTCGAACGCGAACAGCAGCACCCATGGCGGATGCCTGCCTTCCGCTCGCATGACGAGCAGTGTTTGACTTGCGTCGAATAACCCGCCGGCGAGCCAGATTGCGGTAATCCAGCCCCAGCGAGTCGAGCGCACAGCACTGCCAGTCGCATCCATGGCGATCACTGTACACCAGTAATACGGGTGCGAAGTCACTCATGCTGCCAGTGGCCACTACGGTGCAGTAAGCGGTCTGGGTCCGTGCCTTGGCACGGATCACACTGAATCCCGGGATTTTGCGGCAGCCGGGCTGCTGAGAGCCAGACATCGAGGTGACCGCCGGGTCCCTCGCAGCGAAAGGCTATCTCAGGTCGGTCACCAAAGATAACCGCAAAATTAGCGACATCGTAGCCCCCGCTGCGCGGTGAGCGCCCGCGTACGCAGCACCAGTGACAGAACCCTGACGAAGCGAATCCTTGAACCGCCGCGAAATGATGGTGGGCAGCGCATGCGCTGCACTGCTCGTCCCGACTCGTGCCACGAGTGTGCAGCGAATCACCAGTCCCATGCAGTGAGTGGTCTCGGTCCGCCCGATCGTTTCACCTATCGTGAGTCCGCTATTTCAACATGTCGGTGAACACTAATGCTCCTGGAACGACCTTTGATGTCAGCGCCACGAGCGCAATCTCGCCTCGTCACGAGAGCGAGACTGATTGCGAGTGCGCTGCTATTGGGCTCTGCAGGTCTCAACACAGCTCAAGCGCAGCATGCATCCGATTATCCGGTCGGTTCAGCTTCCGACGCCTTCGGTCTCACTCTCGGATTGGAGAAGATCGGCCTATATGCGCCGGGGTTTGTCCGGGGTTTCAATCCCCAGGCCGCCGGCAATGTGCGCATCGAAGGGCTCTACTTTGACCAACAAGGCGCTCTGTCGAAACGCGTGGTCGATGGCTTGAGCATTCGTATCGGCGTCAGTGAAGTCGGCTACGCATTTCCAGCACCGACTGGCATCGTGGACTATGACCTGCGGCGTCCAGGTGATGGCACGCCGAGTGCGACGATTGTCGCAAGCGCGGGGCCCTTCCAGGCTCGTGGCGTCAGCGTCGATGGAAGTCTGCCTCTGGGCCGCAGTCAGTTGTTGCTGCCCATGGGTGCGAGCTATCAGATCAGCACGCAAAGCATCGATGGTCCCAATCCTGGATACACATCGAGGGTCATGAACTTCGGCGCGACTCCGCAGTGGCGGCCGAACGAGCGGCTGACTGTGCGTGGAGTCTTTGACTGGACCAGGACCACCGACGCCAAAACCTTGCCGATTGTCGTCACGGCTGGCGACTATCAGCCCCCGGAAATACCTCGAGGATATTACGGTCAGGATTGGGCACGAGGATCCAAACTGTCCGAAAACTATGGCGGAATACTCTCCGCTCAACTGAGCACTCGCTGGTCGCTGGCCGCGGGCATTTTTCGCTCCGTCGCCAACAGTCCCATCAGCTACGCTGATTTGTATGTCAACACACAGCCGGACGGCTCGGCCGAACACGTTGTAGTCAGCAGCGCCGACCAATTGACCGCATCGAACTCCGGTGAAGTTCGGCTTACCGGACGCTTCGGAACGGCCTCGTGGCGCCACAATGTCGTGCTGTTGGCCCGCGGCCGTAACACGTTGGCGCGTTACGGCGGCTCCGATGTCATCGATCTAGGGCCGGCGCCGATCGATCAGCATGTCCAGGTGACTGCGCCGCTCTTCACTTACGGAGCTCTGACTCATGACCGCACGAAGCTATGGGGTGCGGGACTGGCCTATCGGGCTCAGTGGCAGGGTCGCGCAGATCTCGCGCTTGGTGTGCAGCAGGAGAGCTACACCAAGGACGTAGTCTCTCCTACCCTCCCGCCGGCGCACCTCACGGATCACCCGTTGCGCGCCTATGCAACGGCCGCGCTGGCATTGACCGACAAGGCCACCGCTTACGCAGGTTATACCCAGGGTCTCGAGGATTCCGGTGTCGCCTCGAGCAGCGCCGATAACCGCGGCACCATCCTTCCTGATGCCCGCACATGGCAAACAGACGCGGGTGTCAGGTGTTTGCTCACTCCGCGTGCGACGCTCGTCGCTGGTGTTTTTAGAATAGATAAGCCGTATTTCAATCGCGATACCCATGACGTCGATCGGGCGCTCGGACTACAACGGGCCAGCGGCCTCGAACTGTCGATCTCCGGCGCAGTGACCCAGAATCTAAACGTCACCGCCGCCATGCTGCGGGGCGAAGTCAGGGTCCTGGGGCCGAATCTCGAGGCCCAAGGCATCGGTCCCCTGGCCTTAAACCAAGCCAGGATTTTGTTGACAATCGACGCCAACTACAGCTTTCCGCTCTTGCCGGCGCTTTCCGTCGATACGCGGATCCTTCACTTTGGGTCGTATCCGGCCAGTGTCGATAACGTGGTGCAAGCGTCACCGGGAACCTTGGTCGCCCTCGGTGGCCGATACCGATTCAGACTACTGGGAGCCCCGGCAACGCTTCGTCTGCAGGTCCAGAATCTGACCAATGCTTACTATTGGAACCTGAGTTTCAACAGCCCCGAATTCTTCCAATACCAACCACGCGCCTTCTTCGGCTATCTGACGATGGATCTTTGACAGCCGCCCGGATCCGGTTTGCACGACAGCTTACGCGACACATCGCGGCCGGAGACTGGGGTGACACCCGGAGGCGGCGACTCGGAGCTGGGGTGGATACGCTCGGCCCTCGGCAGATTTGACCTGAAGCTGAGTCATCGCTCGCGATCAGTGCGTCCGACTGCCAGCTCGGGAATGGCGTTTGCGGCCCTTCAGCACCCCTTTACGAGGCGAAGGAGCACTTACGATGGCATCCGCCACGAATGTTGGTATACGTTGGACCATTGGGAATGTCAGCCCGCAAGGCTTCGAAGCTCTACGGCTTTCCGTGCTCGGGGCGCGCAGAGTGTTCGGCCCCCGCGCCTCATACGCGATCTGCGTGAACAGTGTGCCGCTAGCGGCCGCGCAAGACCGAACCGGCGAGCTGCCGTCGGACATTCAATGGATCGACTCCACCAATCTCTGGCCCGACTGGATGCGCCCGCACCTCGACCCTGGCATGGCAGAGGGCGTGGCTTGGAAGTTTGCCCCGCTGCGCGTGTTTCCCTCCCGGTACGAGATTGCAGTCGACAATGACTGCATTCTGTGGGAATTGCCTCGCACGCTGCGCGTGGCGCTCGCGGCAACCCCGCAGAAGTGTGTCCTGGCGCAAGACGTGCGCCCCTATTTCGGGCAGTTTGCGCAGATCTGCGGACCCGAGCCCCGCAACACCGGCATTCGCGGAATACCGCCAGGATTCGATCTGGAGCGGTCCTTGCGGACCACTCAGGATCGATGTGGCTTCCTGCTGCGCACGGAGTCCGATGAGCAAGGGTTCCAGGTCGCGGCTCTTTCCGCCGGTGGCGCACCGGCACTGGTGAGTACGGAAGAGGTCAGCATCTGCTCGCCTTTTCCGCCCCACTCGCGTGCGCCCGGTCGCTGCGGGGCGCACTTTGTGGGACTGAATGCCCGCAACCTTCCGTGGAGCTATTATGGCCGCCCCGCCTCCGAGGTGCGTAAAGAGCACTGGTACGAGTTGTATGACCACGTGCTCAAGCAGGTCGTTCCACTTCGAGCTGTATCCGAAGATCTGTCGTGACCGCGATCTGCCCGCCCTGGAATGGATGGGCTTGTTCAGCAATCAACGGGAGATCATCCGGGATACCTACACTCGACAGCAGCGTGGCGAGGCGCTCATGCTGTTGGGTATGAGCAATGAGTACCCTCTTGCGCAAGCGTGGCTGGATTTCACGAAGCGAGGCTCCTGGCAGCGGCCGCGAGTCTGGGCACTGCGTGTCTTTCCGCCTCTGCAGGGCCTGGGGATCGGCACCTGGATGCTGCGGGCTGCGGAAGCAGTCGCGAAGTCGCGTGGCGCTCGTGAGCTCGAGCTCGGAGTGGAGAAAACAAACATCGATGCGCAGCGCTTGTATGATCGACTCGGCTACCGCGCTACAAGCACGGAGGTCGCGATCGATCCCAACCACGCTGACGGCGGGGCAATCATCGATCAATACCTGCTGGCGAAGTCCTTGTGATCGCGCCAGCGGTGCCGGCGCGAGTCAGGATCCGTCGGCAAGTGAGCCGATCGCGGGCGGCGAAGCGGTATTTATACGGCTCCTGACCGCGCAGGAAATGGAACTCCCGAGCGCCTTCTTTTGCCGCCTGACACATGGCGGCGGCAAGCGCAATATTGCCCGGACTATACCGGGACCACTTGGGGTCGAATCCGCTGATGTAAAAGCAGTATAGGCCATGGCCCTGAAGGCCCATCACAGCTGCAACGACCTGGTCGCCCGCCCGCAGCAGGTGCAGTCGCAACAGCCCGGCTGAGCTCAGCTCGGGCAGAACACTGCTCAGAAACGGCCGCATGAGTCCAGCATTCAACACGCCGGGCTGTCCGCGCTCCTGCCATCGAGCCGAATGCAGACGAACCAGGATATCCCCGACCTCGGGGGACATGTTTGTAGTGATCAGGTCCAGGTGCAGGCCAGCAGTTTCTCCAAGCTTGCGAGCCGCACGCGTAATGTTTCTACGCCAGCTCGGCGACACCCCTGCGAGAGCGTCCTCCGGCGGGAGGATCGCAACCGGACAAGTCGCCCCACTGTCAACCGTTGACAACCAACCTCGAGGCGTGCGCGCATCGAGCAAAGCGGACGACCTCGGTAGCTGCTGCAGATCGATGCACTCGCACGCCAGCTGGTCGGCAGATCCGGCCAACGCAGTGAGAATATCGTCCGGGTGGAATGCTTCACTCGCGAACAGGCCATCGCAGTAGTCGGTCGGTCCAGTACCGGCCAACAATACCTGGCCGTTCCACGTGAAGAACGGGACAAGTGCGACGAGCGTGCCGCCCTCGCAAGCGGCTATGGCCCGAAGGCGGTCCGGTGCAAAGTGGCGCCCCCAAGGCAGCACCCAGGCCGGAGCCTGGAAGGGACTGCTGGAGCGACAGCGGCCGTATAAGTCCATCCACTCAGAGCGCATCTCCTCCAGAGCGCCGAGCGAAGGAATCAGCTGGCAAACCGATCCACTGCGTTGAGTGTGATTCAACATGGACAACGGTGAGCGACGGTGTGTTGGATGCTTTCGGGCGGGAGTTTGCGCTCAATCTCATGAGCTGCAATGCGCCGATACAGATCGAGATAAGCGTCTGTGGATCGCCCGAGATCAAATCTCTCCCGGGCAACGCGTCGGCAGATTTCAGGCTCGAGGCGGTCAACCAAACCTATCGCCTCGGCCATCTCAGCTATATCTCTGACGATGTAGCCGGTAACACCATGCTCGACAATACGCGGCAGTGCGCCGACGGGGAAAGCAATCACTGGAGTTCCGGCCGCCAGGGACTCCATGGCCACCAGCGAAGATGTCTCGTCGACAAGGCTCGGGATGAGCAGGCAGCGGGCTGCGGTCAACAAACGTCGCTTGCGTTCACCGTAGATCCGGCCGATCCAACGACAGGCCCGCCCGAGACGCGGAGTGATCTGCTGCTGGAAATATTGCAGATGTTCCGGCCATGGATAAACGGCACCGGCTAGCAGCAGCGGGATTTTCGCACGCGCGCTCGCATCCATCGCATGGTGAAAGCCCTTCTCCGGACAGATGCGGCCGAACGCGAGCGCGAATTTCCGTTTCGCCCGGCCAGCCAAGGCCTGCAGCGTGTTGACATCGACGCCGTTCTCGATAGGCGGCAGCAGATCCAGTCCCGCCCACGCCGTGCGCGCCTGCGCGCTGGATACCGGGTTGAACCATATCTGCGAGCGCTGCCGTTTAAGTGCGGCGGTCGGATACCACGTGAGCGGCATGTGTAAGGTGACGAGAGTGGGTACGCGTTCGGTCGGCAAGTAGGCGTAGAAGTCGCTGCCGTGCAGATGCACGACATCGACGGCTTCGTTTGCGCATGTCTGCGCCAGCGCGCGCCGCACGGCCTCTTGACCATTACGGCGCGCCGTTTCGTTCAGATGCTGCGGCGGCCGATCGAGCGGAATCAGCCGACCACGTACTTCCGAGCCTTCGGCAGCCATGACGAGCGACTCATGCCCACCCCGCACCAACGCTCGATCGATATTGACGAGCACCTGTTCCGCGCCGCCGGCGGGGTCGGTTGTGAGCGGGGCAAAGGGAAAGGCCACACTCAACACGGTCAGTCTCATAATGGGCCGCTCAACGTGAGGTGCTGCAAAGTCTGTCGGGCACGAGTGCGCCAGAGCGGACTCGTCATTTTCCAGCCAAAGGCGTCATAAAGGGCTTGGCCAGGTGGCGCAGGCTGGGTGAAATCATATGCGGGTGCCGGGCGCAGACGCTCGTGCTCGGGAACGAACTGCTGCAGGACATGGCGCTGGCTGACAAAACAATCGAGCGCGCGTCGCTTGCTCTCCCGTGAATCCGCGGTCTCCGAGACTACCGCCTCGGCAACGTCGGGTCGTGACCAGAATTCACCGCAACAAAGCCGACCGTCGCGCGCATGATAGGACGCGAACTCGATCAAATGTGGCGGCAGCTCTCCCTTGCGCTCGAGCTGCGCGCGTGCAGCGTGCACGGCGAGCGCCGCCGAGTCGTGATCTGGATGACCATGTTCGTAAGAATGTGTGATCACAGCGTGCATCCCCGAAATCTCCGCTGTCAAACGCTCGATGATGGGGACGAGTTGCTGTGCGCTCTCCTGGTCGGCGATGTCGTATGCAATGTATTGTTGAGGCTGTGCCTGGATGGCTTTCAGGGCACAGTACAGCTCGAGTCGCCGCGCCGCGGCGTACTGTCGCCATGTTTCGAGGCCGGCCCGATGCGCGTCCACCATGTCCCGTGGCGCCCCGTCAGTGATGTGAATCAGGCGTAAGCGCGCCAGGCAGCCTAGCCGGCTACCCATCCAGAGGATCTCATCGTCCGGATGCGCGACCACAACCGCGACAGGTTCGGAAACGATTTCGCCCCGAGCCAGCCGCGCTTCGAGCTGTTGCCCATCACGAGCCAGGCGCGTACCTCCGCTCACTCTCACTCTTGCGACGCGTCGTAGAGTCCATTCAGGAGATGGATGCCGGCCTGCGCTACGCTCACGGCAATGCTGTCGTGCGCGGCCGTGGTAACGGGATAAATCGCCCGCCTCGCTGGTCGGTCAGCGCAGATTTCGTACCGGCTCCTGTTACTCGAGGTAACGACGGCGCAAGAGGCTGGAGAGCTCCAGGGGTTGCTTCGCTGTTTTCTGATCCGCGAGCAGCGGAAATTTTTTCGCGGCGCCAGAGCACTCCTTGCAAATCCCCTGTGGTCACCTTCGCGAGGCACGACCGCCGCGGGTCGGGAGGAACGACTCAGCGAGCTGTCAGGGCGCCATGCCTGGGATTCGCGGCGATCACCCGATCGGGCTCGTAGCCGCAACATCGGTTGACCGGCGCCTCGGATGCTCGACGGCATCGTTCGGGATGAGCCCGTGACTCTGGCGGCGCACGAGCGAGGCGTAATACCCATCGTGCTCGAGGAGCTGTACATGGGAGCCCATCTCGGCAATACGGCCAGCGCGGAGCACGACGATCCGATCCGCGTTCGCCACCGTAACAAGCCGGTGAGCGATGATGAAAGTCGTGCGGCCCTGCATGAGTCGCTCGAGCGCCGACTGAACAGCTGCCTCGGACTCCGCGTCCAGAGACGAAGTCGCTTCATCCAGGATAAGGATTCTGGGATCTTTCAATATCGCGCGGGCGATGGTCACGCGCTGCCGCTCACCGGCGGAGAGCAGCGCACCCCGTTCGCCCACCATCGTTTCGTAACCATCCGCGAGTCGCTCGATCAAAGGGTGGATGTTCGCCGTTCCCGCGGCTGCGATGACTTCGGCGAGACTCGCTTCCGGCCTGGCATAAGCGATGTTGGCGCGAATAGTGTCATTGAACAACAGCGGGTCCTGCAGAACCACGCCGATATTCCGCCGCAGCGAGCTCTGTTTCAATGTTCGCAGGTCGCGGCCATCCAGGCGGATCACACCCTCGAGCGGATCATAAAAGCGCATCAGCAAGGCCATCAACGTCGTCTTGCCGGACCCGCTGGGCCCGACAACCGCAATCGTCTCGCCAGCGTTGACGTGGAGATCGATACCTTCCAATAGCGGCCGCCCGCTTTGCTCGTACCGGAAATGCACTTTGTCGAACGAGACGTCGCCCCGGATCGTGCCCACATCCTGCGCGCCCGGCGAGTCACCGAGGTACTCCTGGATATCTATCACCCCGAAGATCTCCTCGAGCGACACCGAAGCCTTGCTCAGCGTCTGGTAAATGCCCGACAAGCCTTGGATAGGCCCGAAGAGTCCGCCCACATAGCCGAGGAAGGCGATGATAGTTCCAACAGTCACTTCATGGTTCACCGCGAGGTACCCGCCCGCTGCAATCGCCGACAGGCGTGCGATGGCGATGACGAGATTGCCGGTAGCCCCATAACCAGCATCCGTCGCAACTCCCTGGATGACCTCGCGGTTGGCGAGCTGCACCTCGCCCAGGAACCGTCGCTTTTCGGCTTCCTCCATCGCGAAACTGCGCACAATGAGAATTCCCGACAGAACCTCGTTGAACCGCGAATAGATGCGGGCCCAGCGCTCCAACAATGCGCGCTCGCGCCTGACCTGTTCGGGGGCCGCCCGCACCGCGATCAGCGCCGGCATCGGCGCGAACAGCAGAACGAGCAGCGCGAGCCGGTATTCGAGCCGGAACATGATCGTCATCGCGATGAGGAGAAACAGCACCGATGGCAGGACATTGAAAAGGAGCTGTGTGACCGCGGTAACGAAGCCCTGAATACTGCGGTCGAGCTTCGTCATGATCGCGCCGACACCCTGGCTCCGCTGTAACCGCAACGGCATCTGGTGCAGCTTTCCAATCGTCGCCTCCAGCAATGCGTACTGCAGGCCTATGCGCGTGCGCCAGATGAGCCAATCCGAAACAGCATGCGCAGCCTCGCGGGAAAGAGCCAATGCGGCGAGCACTATCAAGCCCTTCACCAGCAGGTCAACCTTCGGGTTGAGAGAGAGATTGTCGATGACGTACTTGAGCGCGAGAGGCTCCGCAGCGTTCGCCGCCGCCATCAGCAGCGTCAGCACGAGAATAAAAAGGATGGCGTCGCGCTGCGGTAGGGCGAAGCGAATCGCACGATGAAAATTCGCGAAAAGTCCTAACCTGCTCTGTGTCATGTTTGCGCCAGCGTCCCGTTATCGCTCGGCTGCAAAGGTATCAGCACTCATCAGCCGCAAAAACCTGAATCCGAATCGGCACAGCGACAAGGACTGTGAAGGACAAGGTCCGGGTACCGGGGCAGAACTCATGCCGCACACCGCCGCCGCGGAGATTATTCCCCGTCGTTGGCCTGGGCGCCTCGGCCGGTGGTATCGAGGCCCTGCGCGAGTTCGTCGATTCGCTACCCACGGACCTCGCCCTGGCCTATGTCGTAGTCGTCCATCTCGCCCCCCGAACATAAGAGCGAGTTGGCGCGGTCGGTGCGAAGGCAGTCAAGGAGGCCGGTGGGGTGGTGCTTGTGCAGCCCCCCGTGAAGCCGCCCATCAGGGGATGCCTCGGTCGGTTATTGCCGCGGGAGTAACGTTAGCGAGTGCGGGCGTCCCGCATGCCGGCCGCGCGGCCGAGTTGTTCCGATGTCAACTCAGTGTCGAATTTCGCAGACGGCGTCTGCGAAATTGACCGATGCATCTCCTGGCTCATCGCCTGCTGGCCACCATCGCATCCAGGCGTGCCTTACGCTGCGGAATCGGTTTGGCTAGGGTCGGAATCGACCTGGCTAGCCATCTTATTGAAGTGGCTAATGTTTCGCTTTTTCTTGTGTCGCGATATCCGGTTCGGTACCTGGTTGACGAACCGGATTCCGTCAGACATCCATGGACATATCAACATCACCAACCTACTTATCTGACTCTGGCGTGAGGAATCGGCACTTCGGCCCTTCTGCCTTGGCGAGCCGCCCATCAAGTGTGGCCAGCGGTAAGTTGAGCGCTTCAGCGAGCGCAACATACCAGCCATCGTAGCTCGTCACGTTGTGGCGAAGCTCCCAGACCCTGTCTGAGAATGGCTCGAATGCATGCAGCTCAACGTCGAGTTCCATGAGATCTTCGAAAGCGGCGTTTGCCTCCTGCTCGGCAATTTCCTTACCTCGCTCGAGACGTCGAAGAACATTTGCTGCTTCGACACGGAGAAGCTCAGGCGCGTATAGGTCGCCTTGTTCGAGAATTTTCTCCGCCCACGCCCCGTTGTCACCCGTATCAACGAGTGCTGCCACAACCACGGAGGAATCGACAACGACGCTCAACGTCGATCAGCATCCCGGTTCTTGAGGATTGCCTCGACGGAAACCCGGCTCTGCGCCGCCCTCTTCCGACGTCGGACTTGCTGCAGCCATGCGTCAACGGACGGACGCGCTACCATACGTCGCAACTCGGCGTGCAGAAATTCCTGCATGGATTTACCCTGGAGTGCCGCACGGGCCGCCAGTTCGTCCCGAACCTTCTCGGATACATCACGGATTGTGATCTGAACGCTCACGCATGCATAATGCCATCATTGCAGGCTTTATGCAAGCCAGACGGCATTGGTCATGAAAACCCTAAACGATGTATTGCAGATGTCGCTGGACCCATACGCGACTCGAATGCCGCGACCCAACAAGGCGAGCCATGGGCCCTTGGACGCAATTTTGCGTCAATGGGCAACGTGACTGTGGTCTCTCAACCGCAGCCTATTGTTGCAGGTGTAGACGGTTGCCCGGGTGGGTGGCTGGCGTTGGTAGAGTGCAAGGATGGTCAACTCGAGGCCCGGGTTTTCTCTCGCTTCACCGACCTCGTAAACGCGTTGCCCAGCGCCAAAGTGATTGCTGTCGACATTCCCATTGGATTGCCGGAAGTCGGCGCACGAGCCTGCGATGAGCACGCTCGCCATGAACTGGCGCAACCTCGTGGCTCGAGCGTATTTCCGGCGCCGCTGCGCGCGGTTTTGGCGGCTCGATCGTGGGAGGATGCCTGCACGATTCGATTGCAGATTGACGGCAAAAGGATGAGTAAGCAAGCATGGGGCATCGTGCCCAAGGTCCGAGAAGTCGATGCACTCCTCCGCGAGGACGCGAGAGTGGCAGCGCGTGTGTTCGAAGTACATCCCGAAGTTAGCTTCGCCGCATGGTCAGGTGCGCCCATGCGACACTCGAAAAAGAAATCGGCCGGGAAGCTGGACCGCCGGAAGTTGATCATGGCCGAGTGGCCTGATGCGATTACGAGCTGCCGAGCCATGCTTGCAGGTCAAAGGTACGCTCTGGACGACCTCTATGACGCATTCGCCGCGCTGTGGACAGCGCGCCGGATCTCGGCAAAGAAGTCTCGTGCCGTGCCGTCAATTCCAGCACGCGACGCCAACGACCTGCCAATGACAATAGCAGTGTAAGCGGTCGAGCAACCGTTCGGGCTCCCGGGTCGGACAGCGTTGGAATACCCCGGAAGTGTGTGGACGTCCATGGAGGCTAGGGTCGGAATCCAATCGGCTATCCAAGTGTTTGCCAGTGAACAGTTTTGTTGTTGGCTCCATTTGCGGATACCCGGTTCGGTACCCGGCTAACAAACCGGAATGCCGCGGAAATCCATGGATGTGAAATGGCGAGCGCCGGTCCGATGTCTGAAATCGGTATGGGGAAACGGCCATTGGGTACTTCCACAGTGGGTCAGGGCTGTGCGGAGGCCATTGCATCTAGGCGCGCCTTACGCTGCGGAATTGGTTTGCTGGGATCAAGCTGAACGTATTTCGCACCAGTGGGAAGGAGCATCCTCGCCACCTCCGCCGTGTGCGCATCGTCGACAGCGACATAGACACGCGCCTGTTTCAGCCAGCCCCGTGGCACAGTCACTGCGATCCCCGATAATACGTGCACGAGGTTGTCCTGCGACGGCGACGCAATCATGACTACGCTGTCTCTTGTCAGCTCGTCATGAAGCGCATCGCTTAGGAACCCAACGGAAGCCTGGTAGTCCTTATGCTGTGGCAGCCGGAGGACTTTCGTGGCCGGATAGCCGTTCTTCCAGCCTGGATCTACACGGAAGAACGCTTCCAGCAAATAGTGGTGCCAGTCGGATTCGTCGTCACTCTGAGGGCCCGCAAGCGGGGCAATGAACTCAGCCTTGTGTTTCGCCTCCCAGGCGCGGTTCTCGGCATTGACCTGCATTGCCGAGGTCAGCGCCTCGGACCATGCCTTTTCGTCGGGAGCAACGGCCTGTCCGGTAGCGACGTCGAACGGCAACTCGATGTGCTGCGAAGCGCTACCGTCCAGATGCTTGTACGTCTCAACGGAGGGGACGACAACGCGCAACACCACCTGTTTGCCGTCTGCGGAAAAATGATGCTCGTTCCCCCACCAGATGGAGCTGACACTTCGGGGCAAAGCCTCGATGTACTCCTTCGGCAGGAAGTCCTCGAGTCCCATGACGCGCACGGGTTGGCCGTGGTCGTCGTAGATGACTACCACATCCTTGCCGTAACCCATGCCATGCCAGTTGTCGAAGGTCACCGCTTGTCCCGATGAAGACACGATGGCTTCGACGGGGCTCACTTCATTGAGCAGCGGCTCGTCCCACACCGGTCGCCACTGCCCTTGGCCCAAGTGCTCCATGAGACCCCGTGGTTGCTTGTGCGCATTGCCCGCAACGGGGCCAGCGACCTGACGACCCGCGACCTTGTCAGAAAAATAGGCGAGCTGACTGGTCACGGCGCGCGGGGTCACGGTAAGACGCCAGGATTTATCGGGCGACAGATATGCCTGTGTGGTAGGCAGCCTCCACTCATCAGCGTGGACCGAAGCGACGAAGAGCGTGATGCCCAGCACGCTGAGGGCGAGTTGGATACGCGAAATGCACACGCCAAGAGTCAAAACAAAGCCCCCTGATTTGCAGATTATGTATGCGGCGACGGGTTGTAGCGAGAATTCGTGATGACGGATGGTAACCCGCTCAAGGGGTCTGCAAGGAAACCCGGGACAGGCAATCTATCTCGTCGCGGGCTACCTATTGATCAGTGGGAGGATCTAATCCCTAAAAGAAGTGGTGACGATCTGACCCATCGAACTCGCCGGTCAGCATGCAGCACTTCTTGAAATCTCCGTCCAGAGCCGCACGGGCAGGGATCGCTCCGGCCGAGTTTCTCGAGCAGATCCTTCCGGCCGTTCACGACGCGCTCGCCGCGCTTGACGTGAGCTTCGGACGGATAGCCCTTCCGTCGTTTACTGGTGACCTCGAAAGCACTCGGCGTCGAGGAATTCGGTTTTGACTCTCATGAGACACCTCCCTGGTTGTCCGTAGGGTTGTTCAAAAGCCCCGCGCGGGGCGCGCATCATACTCATGGCATTGCCGCTCGACCACCCGCACCCCACCCATTCGCCGCTCGCAGACGAGGACTCCTTATGCGTAGATTTGCGACAGATCCGCCTCTTTATGTGTAAAATTGCGACACGAACGGCCACTTCGGCCTTCGTTACGCGGAGTTTTGCGACATGGCACTTGTGCTGGCGGGGAAGGACAAGACGCAAGCGCGTCGCCTGCAGCGGCTCGCGGCAGCCGGACAGCTCCGGCGAATATATGCGGGGATTTACACCGACGACCTCGTCCACCCGCTGGAATCGATTGCCCGTCGGGAGATCTTTGCATTGTGCCCACTGGTAGCCCCCGGAAGCATCATCTCGCATCGTTCTGCTCTAGAGGGCGGTCGCCCCACTGCAGCCGGTGATCTATTCCTCACTGGGTCCAATCGCCGGGACTTTGAACTGCCGGGCGTGAAGCTTCGAATTGCGAAAGGCGTCGGGCCGCTGGACTCTGACATCCGTGTCCCAACTTTCGGGGGTCACACCTACATTTCGAGCCAAGCCCGCGCCCTGCTCGAGAATCTGACCGTCAGTCGGGGCGATCCCGCAGAGCGCCGTACACTCGGTGCCGAAGGGGTTGAGGCTTGGCTTGCCCGTTTCATCAGCCGTGATATCAGCGGTACCGCCAACAAACTCCGGGATACTGCCCGAGCCATTGCTGTGCCATTAGGACTGGAATCAGAATTCAAGCAGCTCGACAAGACAATAGGCGCGTTGCTCGGTACGCAACGAGTGCGGTTGACTGCGCCGGCAGCCATCGCCCGCGCGGCTGGTAGGCCGTATGACGATGCGCGTATCACATTATTCCAGACACTGGCCACCGAGCTTCAACAGGATCCTCTTCAGGTACCGCTGACGGATTCCGGCGCCGAATCCCACTTGCAAGCATTTATCGAGACTTACTTTTCAAACTACATCGAAGGAACGGAGTTTGAGATCGAAGAGGCGCACGACATTGTAATCCAGGGCCGTCCACTGAAGTACCGTGAGGATGACTCGCACGACATCCTTGGAACGTATCACGCGATCCTGGAGTCGAAAGCGAATCCGGCCATCCCCCAGAGCTTTGAGGAGTTCGCGAGACAGCTTCAAGAGTGGAATCGTCAAGTTATAGAGTCGCGCCACTCGAAAAGTCCGGGCGAATTCAAGAGCGAAACCAATCGCGCCGGCAACACGGTATTCGTGACGCCTGATCTGGTCGTCGGCACGCTCACCAAAGGTTACGAAATCATCATGAGCGCAGCAACGCCCGGCAATCGTGCAGCGCTAGCAATGTTCGTGGTCGCCGAAGTTCATCCATTCACTGACGGTAATGGGCGTACAGCACGTCTGGCAATGAATCAATTTCTCACTCAGGCGGGTCTTACCCGCATCATCATCCCGACCGTATATCGCGATGACTACATATCGGCGTTGAAGGCAATGTCCAGTAACTCATTTCCGCAACCGCTTGTGCGAATGCTTGCGCGCGCCTCGCGCTTCAGTCGGTGGGTCAATATGACTTCGAAGGAGAACGCATTTACAGACTTGAAGCGATCCAACGCGCTAGGACGTCCCGAAACAGACAAGCTCACATTCGATGACGCGGCAGTCACGTCGGCGTAGGCGAATCGGGCCCGAGTGGCGCATGTTCTGCACCCCGACGTCTGCGGAAGATCGTGGACGTCGATGGACGTCCATGGAGGCCAGGGTCGGAATCCAATGGGTGCACAAAGCCTCAGCGAGCCAGGACGCTAGGGCTTGAGAAGGATCCTCGTTCCATCCGGCACTGCGCGCCAGATCTCATTCATCTCACGATCCGTGACGGCCACACAGCCGTCTGTCCAATCGAAGGCAAGGTGCAGGCGCCCAAGCCAACCCAATCCGTTCTTCATTCCGTGGACCATCACCAGGCCACCGGGATCGATGCCTTTTGTCCGCGCGGCGGCTAGGTCAGCCGAAGCCGGATATGAAATATGGAGCGCTCGATAAAAGGAGCTGTCGGGTTTCCGGTAGTCGAGAACGTATTCCCCCTCGGGAGTCCTCCCGTCGCCCTGCTGCTGCTTTGGACCTTCAGGATGTCGGCCAAGAGATACAGCGTAAGACTTCAGCAGTACGCCATGTTGATAAAGATCGAGGCGACGAGTGGCCTTATGCACAACGACGAGATCTGCTCTTGCATCCGTCGGTAGTGGCGACGCGGGCCAGAGGTTCCATGTTGCCAACCCTGCAAGCGCCAAACCCGACGCCACGAGCCCGATCTTTTTCCCGCGCGTTTTGGTTATTTTCACTGCAGAGTAGAACTGCTTTCACCACGGCGGCCCTCACAGGCTGCAATGGCAGACTGCAGGCTTCCGCGAAAATATACAGCGTTCTCTCCTGTAAGCCGCTGACCAAGTTCCGTGAGTGCCGGCAGGAATCGCGAGTCTCCGAGCAATCCCGCTGCCTCGACGGCCCAGTCACCATGGAAGTCACCTTCCAGCTCGCGCAATATTGCCGGTGCAATGCCGGTGTCCCGACGGCGTGCAAGCCCCACAAGTGCCTCACCGCGGATTTCGGGATCCGATTCCGCTAGGCGCTCATGGAGCGCTACCCGAAGCGCCGGCGAATCCGAGTCGAACTGGCTTGCCAAAGTGAATGTCGCCCAATTGCGGACGTCGCGATTGGAATCACGCGACAGCTTGATCATTGCTTCGACCACTGTCGGCGTGTCGTGGGGCATCAGTCCGTGCACGACGGCATCTCGGAAATCCGCGGACGGGTGAGCAACGAATGGAAGAAGTGCGTCGATGGCGCGTGGACTTGCTCTGTGTCCCAACGCAAAGATTGCCGATTGCACAACCGAGTCCTCGGGGTCTCGCAGAGCGTGCAGCAACGCATCCACCGACTCATCGAGAAATGTTCGATCCTGCCAGCCCAGTTGTGCCAGGACGTCGGCTCCAGCCACCCGCTCAAGCGGGTCACTACTGGCGAGGAGTTCCATTCCAGCGCGAAACTCTTCCAAACCACCACGGTAGTGAATGGTTGCGAGTGACTCTGTGGCGTCGTCATTGCCCTGGCTCTTTATGTATGCCGCTACGATCTCGGCTGTGCTCCGTGTATCGGAGGCTCGGGGGTCATCAGTCTCCCGTGTGCCAGTCCCAATAACGCCCGACGCCCAGTACGCCGCCGTATCTGCGCGCCGCGGTTTGTCGGTCATGGAAATACTCCTCGTCCGCGCTTCGTGTTGGACGGCACTGCGGACCGCCCTGCTTCGAATGTGCAACTCAAGATAATCAGTACACCCGCATCGGGAAAAGTTGATTCAAAACGTAGACGGTTGCGTAAAAGAATGTGATCACTGCACTCACGAGCCACGTCTCCCGGCGAAGCGCTCCGCGCTCTCCTCTCACGGAGGCCGAAATTGCAAACGTCAACGCCAGGACCGCTGCAAAGAGCGGGCTCCAAATTAAAAGCGGCTCGGCAAAGTTCGGAATGAGGTGCCATCTGCCTGGCTCCGCGGTAGCAATGTCCACCGCCGCGGACAGGAAGCAAAGAATGAACAGCCAGCAGGAAGTGCGGTTCACGAGACGCGCAGCATGGCCCAGTGTCATTTCACCCGCCAGAGTTCTCGACGAGTCGTCGCGTGTCGAAGGGTGTACAAAGCGATTAATGTTCTTCCGGCGCCGCAGCCCCACCAAGCCAGTTTACCAAGACGTCGCCCCGGAGCAGTGAGCGACTGTGCGAGGTGTGCCGGAGGCCATCTCGCTGTGCTCGGACCCGGCGCCCGGCATGCCAAGCGATTTATCGGCTACAGCCTTCGCGACAGAAAGTACGCCATGTACACGCCAACGTACTGGAAAGCCGTGTACGTGATCGCCCAGGCAATCAGCAGACCAGTAGCAACGGCCCCCTTCGACAATCCTCGCGACCGGAACAAATAATACGGCAAAGCAACGACTGTTAGCGCAACAACCATGGTGTTTAGAACTGCAGAGCGGCGAAATCCGCGCTCTTGCGCGTCAATCCTGTACCAGACAAATATCAGCGCGACACTGACAAGCCCAAAAGCCAGATCTTGCTGAGGGAGTATCTCTCGAGGAGTGACCAGTTGGTGCGCCACGCCACTGATAAAGCCGATCAGAATCAAGGTCCCAATCACGTATTTCTTTGCGCTGCTCATCGCTCTGAAATCCAGTTCCATTTAGAGTTGCGCCTGCCGCCTGTAGCCTAGCAGGACACGGACAGTCCGTCTTATGCTCTGTCGTTAAATGTGAATGGCGGATTTTAGGAATAAACATAACTTCGTGAACGACGTCTCCTGGCCGAATCCAGGCATTGCCTGTCCGATCAAGTCTGAACCTTCACAATTAACTGTCTCAAAGCCACGTGCAAATAGGCGACGACCAAACTTGCCACCAAAGGCGGGATAATGTAGGACTGCAGGAACACGATATCGAAAGACTTTGCAGCAGCGTAAATGGTGGCGGAGATACCAGCAGCCAACGCCCCCATGACAAGGATCCGGACGTGAGACGCGGCAGGTAACATCATGAAGAATGCGGCTAACACGAGCGGCGTCAACGAGACGATCGCCGTCTGCACGTCGAGCTTTCCGTTCCCAAAGGCACAGCCCAATTCAGGATGACGCGCTTTCCACGCCAGGCAGTCCTGCCTCCAATGAAAATAAAGTATCAGGCGGAACGTTGCCGCGAATGAAAGCGGAAACAGGAACCACGTTCCACCGCCCAGTTCGACGAATGGATATTTCATTCCGGCGACTCAGCGGGGTTCATCAGATTACACCGCAGCGACTTTTACCAGCTTCACCGGAGAGGCTGAACCACGATTCCGCAACGTGTCCAGATATTCCGCCCAAGCCTGCATCATCCGCCGCCGTTCATCGAGATACTGTGCGTGGTTATACGACGCTCGGCTCTCGTCGCGCTCATCATGCGCAAGCTGTCGTTCAATGGCATCGGGATTCCAGCCCAACTCGTTTAGCAGCGTCGATGCCATGGTGCGAAATCCGTGTCCGGTCATCTCATCCGAAGAATACCCCAGTCTGCGAAGTCCGGCGTTTATCGTGTTGTCGGAAATCGGTCGCTCGCCGGACCGCAACGACGGAAACAGAAAGCGACCATTGTGCCATCGGCTATCAACTTGCGCGCCTCGTCGCGTCGCTCGCGCGCCATCTTCAAAGAGACTTGGGGATAGATGCCGAGTGAGAGTCCCTTTTCAACACCATCGAATTCGTAGCGCAATCGCCAGAGCCGCGATCCGTTCGGCTTGATCAGAAGCACCAGTCCCCTGCTATCCCGCAGCTTAAAAGGCTTCTGCTGCGGTTTGGCTGCCCGAATGCGTGTGTCCGTGAGCTCCATTTCCATACCGGGTACCACTTTTGTGAGACCTGCTGGGTACCCGGAAAAGTACCCGGCGCCTGAGCACGCTGTCAACGGACGACTGAAGTCGTCGCCGGTGCTCGAAAACCTGGAAAACAAGGCAGTTCGAGCCTGATCAGCGGACGGGTATGGAGGTTACCGGAATCCCCTGGAAGGGGTCACTGGAGGCTAGGGTCGGAATCGAACCGGCGTAGACGGCTTTGCAGGCCGCTGCATGACCACTCTGCCACCTAGCCTTACAAATCAAGAAGCCCCGGCGGGCAGACCGCCGGGGCTTCCGGTCGAGAATCGGAGCTGGAAAAAGACTCGAACTCGCGGCGCTGGCGCTCCCGCGAGCTCAGCCAATGCCCCACGGCGCGGATAATACAGAAAAAATGCTCTGCGGCACAGACCGCGTGCGCATGTGCCCGGGCCTTGACATGCCCGAGCGTGCCTCTACCGCGTCAGCCGCCTGGATGCTGCTACGCGACCCAAAGTACGGGCTGGCGGATGGGATAATTGCGGATGACTTCCTCAACCTGGGAATCGGGATTCAGCTTGGCCCACAACGCAAGGTAGCGAGGCTCTGCATAGGCGAGGCCTGCGAACAGCAGGCTGGGCTGCCGGACCGGGAACTGGTCGAAGTATTGAACGTCCGCCGGATGAGGCCAGGTGTGCTTGTCAGCGATGTAAGGGACCATGAACTGCATCGCTGTCTGCATGCTTCGGCCGTCTGGCAGGCGAAAGCTCCAGAGGTCATCGCCCGGTGAGGACAGGATCTGGCAGATGGTCGCCATCGCGTCCAGGTTGAACAGGCAATAACTGTAGGGTTTCGTGCGCCTCAGCTCCTGCGGGAAGCTGCCGTCCGCCGCCACCTGATTCGGGAGGAGGACGTGCTTATATCGTTCGCGACAGTATTCGATGAGCTCCTGGTTACCGGTGTACTGCGCAAACTCCGCCGCCTGCATCACCCAACACGTCCCGTGGTTGTTCTTCGCTTCCCGCTCTTCCAGGCCGTTACTCGAATGGGTCATCCAGTCCAGGTAGTGGGCAAACCATTTCTCCAGGCCCGCATGCTCGTCAGCCGACAACACTGACGCTCGGCGCAGGTGCGGGATTGCGCGCGCCACTTCCACCAGGTGAATCGTGTCTATGACGCCAATGCCTCGGCCAGTGACGCGGCCGTGAATGGCCTGAGAGTATTGCAGGTTGGGACTCATCCACGTTGACGGATCGAGGAACCAGGCGCGCAGGTGGCGGGCGGCGTGCTGCGCATATACCCTCTTCTTCGTGATCAGCCAGGCCGCTGTGAGTGCCGGCATCTGCACGCTGAGTCGGATCAAGGCGTGGCGATGCGCAACGAAGTTGTCGGGATTGGTCATTCCGTCGCGTTGGATATACGGCCCATCGGGATGCTCTGGATCGGGCCACCAGTAGTCTCCCTCGGAGAAGTAGTCGTGTTTGCCACCGGCGCTGCGCTCGGCCCTATACGCGGTGATGGTGATGGGATCCTCGCGAAGATAGCGCGTCGCCGCGCGTAAGACCCTGCGTCGATCAACCTCTACAATGTTTACACCGGCACGCTCTGCTGCAACAGTGGCAATGCCACACCACACGAGAGCAGCCCCTGAGAGACTGCTCGCTGCGCTGATACAGAATGCCCTGCGCGAACTTCGCACGACCCTGCCGATACTCAGATCGTCCGCGATTGCAGATCATCGAAGCTGACGTCCGGCATCGATCGGGAACCGAACGAACGGAACTTCGCCACCCTGTCGAGCGCATAGGCGCGCCCTGCCGGCAAGCGCATCCGGAAGAAATCCGCTCCTTCGACATTCTGCAACCACATGGCGGGGCGCGCATCAGCGCTCACGGTTTGGATCTCAACGTTGCTCATCTCGACATTGCGCACGTTGCGAATGAAGAACCCGCTCGCGGGCAGCTCGCCAAACATGGTGGGCTCTGGATACGTGGCTTCTTCGTCCGGAGGCTGCCGTCCGGCCAGTTCGCTCGAGCCGCCGCCGATCTGCTGTAGAAAAACGTCACTGATCTTGACGTCCTCGACTGGATGGCCATCGATGCCGGCGATGATGGAAGGCAGCGGTGATGCGTTGTAGCTAGTTATGTTGCTGATGATCACCCGTTTCAGTGTGCCGATGGCAGCACCCGCCGGCCCGCGCATCCGGCGCCCGAGCCGCAGGAACAGTGGACAATGAAAAGAGTTGCGCATGGTGATGCCGGTGATGGTGATGTCCTCGCAATTGGCACCATCCACCGTCTCGAGCGCAATGCCGCGGGATTGGTCGAACACACAGTTGGAGATCGTGATGTTCTTGAAGCCACCGTTCGATTCCGTGCCACACTTGATCCGGCCCGTTGCGTGCCGCGCATGTTCCGGCGGCATCGGCTTCCACGTTCCATCGATCACCGAGCCCAATTGATAATTGCCTGTCAGATAACAGTTCGTAATCGTGATGTTCTCGCTCGGGCGTGCATACCCGAGGGCGAATGAGCTTTTGGGGCAGATCCCATCGTCCCAGGGTGAATTCACGGTGCAGTTGCTGACGCGCACGTTGCGGCAACAATCGATGTCGAAACCGTCCCGGTTGGTATCCACGAGCACGTTGTCGATGGTCAGGTTGTCGACACCCGTGGCGAGAAGAGCGAACCAACCTCCCTGCAGCACGGAGAAATCCCGCAACAGGACGTTGTGACAGTTCTTCAGTGCAATCGCCTTGTTGGCGACTCCCGGGCGGTCGGAGCGCGGCAGATCCTTATCCGAGCCGAGACCGCGGCTGAGGCCCTTGCCCCAGATCAGCCCGCTGCCGAAGATCGCGATGTCATGCAGCCCTTCGCCCCAGATGAGGCTGTTGCGCCAATGGTTGTGCCCATAATCCTGGTAAGGCTCCCAAACCCCCTGTGGTTCGGCGGCGTCGTACCCGCCTGACTGCAGTCCTTCGAGCGGAACGGATGCCGCCAATATCGTGGCACCTGGATCGAGGTGCAGTGCCACGCGACTCTTCAGGCGAATCGTGTAGCAGGCGTAATTTCCGGCAGGAAAGTGGACGACCCCACCACCGGCCGCGGCAACCTGGTCGATCGCCTTATTGATGGCGTTGCTGTCAATCGCCTTACCATCGCCCACGGCTCCCAGCTTGCGCACATCCGTCCAGGACTGCGGTACTGCGCTGGGCACTCCTGGCTTGTGAGCACCCTCCGCGGCTACCCCGAGGCGGTCGTAGAAAAGGGCGGCGGGAACCGCCAGGCATGTTGCGGACGCGCTCCGCAGGAAACGCCGCCGAGAAGCAAACAACGTCGGAACGCCAACTGAGCTAGCAGACAAATGCCCTCCCCTGGCCCTGGGTTCAAGGCCGCACAAACTGGTCATGCCACTGGTCAGATAATCTGTCAGACCACTTCGCTAAAGGCAAGCCCGATTCGCGCTGCGCAGGTGGCTGGGTCACCGTGCCGGTTGGGACAGACCTGCGCGTGCGGTCGGCCGGGGCGGGTTGACCAGCGAACCGCCGGCGATGTGTTGCATGCGGGTATCAGGAAGGAACTGCTCCGATGCAAACGAGCGCTGCGCGACCGCTTCGGAATATTGGATTCCCATGAGATCCGCCTCGGTCGCAAAGACGTCGTGGCTGCGGATTTCCTTGGAGGCATTCTTCTGTATTGCGGCGACCTTCTGTGGATAGGCCTTTCGATAGGCGTCACTCAGCCAGACGAATGCGGGAATCTCAAATGCATGCCGGGTATAGGCGGGTCCCGCGTGGCCATAGACCCCATCTAACTGCAGAAGATCCTCGCCGTGGTCCGGAAAGAAAGTTACGGTTGCAGGTACGCTCAACGCTCGTACGTGCTCGATGATTTCGCTCAGAAACCAGTCGGTGTACAGCACGCTGTCGTCGTAGGCATTCGTCTCTTGCGATGTACCTTTGCCCAGCGGACGCGCCTGGGGCGGTTGCCCTATTTCGGGTCCGGCAGAATGGCGCGGACCGGGGCTTGGGATCGACGAGACGTCCGCGCCTGTGTTACCAAAGTGCCGAAAGTTTGGGGGATAGCGATGCTCGTACGGCCAATGCGAGCCCATGGTGTGTATCCCGATGAACCGCGGAAAACGGGAAAGTGCAATCTCCTGCCGAAAGGCCGGCAACAAGGTCTCATCCAACGCGCGCCTTCCGAAGAATCCCGCGTTGATTTGCGGAATGTACGTCTCGCGGTCGGCATGGATTCCCACGTAGGCAGATATGCCTGCGTCCTGGTTCACCAGCCAGGCGGTGTTGTAGCCCGCCTCATGTGCCAGATCCAACAGGTTGCCGCGGATACGGCCGTACAGCATCTCTTTTGTGCCGCTGCCCGTCAGAATGATCGGTACGGACCAGCTGGTCATATTTGCATCGGCCACCGCATTCTGCAGGAAGATCACCTCCTGTCTGAGCTCATCCAGATGAGGTGTGGTGGAACGCGTGTATCCATAGGCAGACCAGGAGTCGCGGCGGGCGGATTCTCCGATGACCAAAATGTGGACTTCCTCGCTGGTAACCAGCCGAGCGCGATAAGCGATTTTCGCGACGTGCGCACCGCTGGCGTCGGCACGGGCACGCGGGATTTCCGCCGCGAGAAACATCGCGGTGCCGATCAGCGGATTGTAGGCGGCCCCGTCAATCATCTCGTCCGGATTGCCGGCCACGTACGCGGTTGCAAACAGGCAAGCCAACAGGAGGAGCCGGCTGAAGGAAATGCGGGCGGTTGCACCAGCCGGTTTGCGGGCAAACATGGGCAACGGCGACGCCTGCGACACGAGGTAAGCGTAGACCAGCGGCAGCGCTATGAGCAGGGCGAGAGTTGTTCCCCGCCCGAGCTCGAGAAATCCAGTGACTTCCTCCCAGGTGGTGTTCACCACGATGAGAGCCAGCAATCGTCCCGGCGGGACTCCAAACTGTACTGTGTACAGGGCGAATACCAGCCCGACCACGAACAGAGGGAAATTGACCACGAAGAATCGGCGCCACGTACGCGTGAGCGCTGCAATCAGAACTGCTTCGACAGCCGTCGTCAGCAGAACACTAACGACGCTACGCGCAGTGTGAAACTTCGACGCGCAGATCGCAGCCGCCAGCGCCGGCGCCGAACTCAGAGCAATGAGTGCAAGGCAGGCATATCGCGCCCTCTTCGGCATCTGCAGTCTCATCCTTGAGGCAATAGTCAGCGCCCTGGCTCCACAGCCAGCCCTGTACTTCCGTAATGATCAGCGACAGCAACCGGTCAGGGCGTGACGCGGTCCGCGGATTTAACGCCGGCGGTCAGCGCCCTGCCGCGACTAGAGGAAAGATTGGAGCGGGAAACGAGACTCGAACTCGCGACCCCGACCTTGGCAAGGTCGTGCTCTACCAACTGAGCTATTCCCGCATCCGAGTGAGAGGGCGAATTGTAAGAGCGCAGGCCGCGAAGTCAAGGCAACGGGGCCCCCGCGACAAAATAAAAAACCAGCGCGCGCCGATACTTAGGGCCGACCCAGGCGCACTGCTAGCGGCGCAGCTCCGGCCAGGCCGCGCGCAGGTACGCAACCATGGAGACCAGCGTCGCGGCGGCGGCAATTTCGGTGAGTACCACCCCGATATTGTAGATCGGCAGACCCAGCAGCGGCAGCCGGAACAGCATGAACGACAACCCGACGATCTGCAGGATGGTTTTGTATTTGCCGAGCTGGGAGACCGCCACCTTGCGGCGCTGCCCGATTTCGGCCATCCACTCCCGTAGCGCGGAGATCGTGATTTCTCGCCCTATGATCACCGCAGCCGTCAGCGTAATCAGCGGGCGCGGGTCTTTGCTCACCAGCAGCACCAGGGCCACGGCCACGATCAGTTTGTCGGCGACCGGGTCAAGGAAGGCTCCCAGGCGGGAGGTTTGCCCGAGCCGCCGCGCAAGATACCCGTCCAGCGAATCTGTGATCCCGGCGGCCGCGAACAACAGGCCCGCAGCGGGATACCGCCACGGGTAAGGCATGTAAAAAAGCAGGGCTATCAGTGGAATCGCGTAGATGCGAAGCCACGTCAGGGTGTTGGGCCAGTTCCAGGGCATCCGGGACAGGGTCGTTTGATCTTGCTGAGGTTCGGGCAACTCAATCACCCGGGTGCAGATGATCATAAAGGCTTCGCGCCAGGGCCGCCCCGATTCCGGCGACCTTTTCGAAATCGGCACTGCCGGCACGCATCACGCCCTGCAGCCCGCCGAAGTGCTTCAGCAGCTGGCGCCGCTTGGCCGGCCCCAATCCCGGGATGGTTTCGAGGATCGACTCATTGTAGCGGCGGGCCCGCTTGCGCCGGTGGCCCGTGATCGCGAAGCGATGCGCTTCGTCGCGAATGCGCTGTATCAACCGCGATGCGGGCGAGTGTGCCTCCGGGATGTGGGGCTCGGCAATGCCATGCACGAAGAGCCTCTCCTGCCCCGGCTTGCGATCCGGGCCCTTGGCCACACCGACGAGCGTCATGTCGCCGAAGCCGAGTGCCTCGAGCTCCTGGTGTACCTGGTTGATCTGTCCCAGCCCGCCATCGATCAGCAGCAAATCCGGCGCCGGGATCTCGCCATCCTTGATCCGCACGTAGCGCCGTTCGAGCGCCTGTCGAAGTGCGCCATAGTCATCACCCGGTGTCACTCCGGTGATGTTGAATCGCCGGTATTCCTTCTTGAGCGGTCCTTCGGGACCGAAGACCACACAGGATGCAACGGTCCCCTCGCCTCCCGTGTGGCTGATGTCAAAGCACTCAATCCGTGCCGGAATCGCGGGAAGATCGAGCTCGGCCGTAAGGGCCGCAAACATCTCATCCATGCCCTTTTTCTGCGCGACGCGCATTCGCAACGCCTGCGTAGCGTTCTCCTGCGTCAGCTCGACATACTTTACGCCCAGACCGCGCACGGGACAGCGTACGTGCACGTTCCGCGAGGTACGTGAAGTGAGCGCCTGTGCAAGCGCCTCGGCGTCTTCGAGCTTGCGGCCAACCAGCACTTCCGGTGGCGGCTCCTGAGTTGCGTAGTACTGCATCACGAACGACGACAGCGCTTCTTCCGGCTCGGCAAGCGCCGCCCGTGGAAAGTAGCTGCTGGTGCCGAGGTTGCGCCCGCCCCGGACCAGCATCACGCTGACACAGTATTCTCCAGGCTCACCGACGATCGCGAACACATCGACATCGCGCTCACCTTCGGAAGTCACGATCTGCTGTGCCAGCACCCGCTTCATGGCGGCGAGCTGATCGCGAATGACCGCCGCACGCTCGAATTCCAGCCTCCCGGCGGCTTCCTCCATCCGTGCCTCCAGCAACGCGGTGACTTCGTCGTCACGCCCTTCCAACACCTTGACGGCGGAATCGATGTCCTGCGCATAGCTTTCGGCCGTCACGAGACCGACACACGGCGCCGAGCAGCGGCCGATCTGATATTGCAGACACGGACGGCTGCGATTCGCAAAAAAGCTGTCGCGGCAGTTACGGATGCGAAACAACTTCTGCAGCTGACGCAGCGTGTCCTTAACCGCGTATGCGCTCGGAAATGGCCCGAAGTAACGTCCCGGCGCCGACCGCGGACCGCGATAGAAAGCCAGGCGCGGGAATTCGTGCGTGTCCTGGACCTGGATGTAGGGGAAGCTCTTGTCGTCGCGCAGAACGACATTGAAGCGCGGCTTGTGCGCCTTGATCAGGTTGTATTCGAGCAGCAGCGCTTCGGTTTCGGAGTTCGCCACCGTCACTTCGATGTCGGCAATCTGGCCGACCAGCGCCTGAACCTTCGGATTGATGTTGCTGGCCGCGAAGTACGTGCCTACCCGGTCGCGCAGATTGCGCGCCTTGCCGATGTACAGGATCTCGTGAGCAGCGTTGTACATCCTGTACACACCCGGCCGCCGCGGCAGCGAGCCGACGAACTCCTTGGCATCGAAAACTCTGGCATTCATCTCTATCGTCTATTGGCTGAAATTGCCTTGGCCAGGCGCCCCCCGCTGATTTCAGCGGACATCTCGCCCGACCGCCGGCAAACAAGCGCGGTTTTTGCCGGCTTGGTCTAAGTCCATCTACAGACCGGCCAATTCACAGGCGCGCGCCATTACCTTCTTGAACATTTCCGGGGTCAGCACCTTGGTCGATGTGTTGTAACGGCTGCAATGATACGAGTCGACGAGATGGCGCGTCTCATCGAGCAGGTGTTCCCGCCCATGTCCGAACGGGAATTGACTGCGCTTGAGTCCCTGCGCGAGCAGCACTCCATCATGAGCAATACGGCCCAGTGCCAGCACGACCTTCACGGACTTGAGTGTCAGCAGCTCAGTCTTGAGGTAGGCATTGCACCGGCGGATTTCATCCGGGAGGGGCTTGTTCTGCGGCGGTACGCATTTGACCGCGTTGACAATGCGAGCGTTCCGCAACTCCAGTCCGTCATCCGCCGAGACGGACTCAGAGCGTGTGGCCAATCCCAGCTCGTACAAGGTCTCGTACAAGAGAATACCGGCGTAGTCGCCGGTGAAGGGTCTGCCCGTGCGGTTTGCGCCGTGCATTCCCGGCGCCAATCCCACGACCAAGATACGCGGCGCGGCTACCCCGAACGATGGTACCGGACGCGCGAAATAATCGGGATGGCGGTGATGAGTCTCGGCCAGGAACTCTGCTAGACGCGGACACAGCGTGCAATCCGGATCGTAGTAGTCGGTCCGCTTGCTCTTGGCCGGCCGCACCCCGGTGAACATGTCCCCAGTCGCGGCCGCCTTTGCCCCGGAGCTCGGGCGCCCTCGTGGTCGTATCGGCCTTCCAGCTCCTCCGGGGGATACTGCGGTCTTGCGGCGCTCACTCATCCATGTGCCGGATTACTGCCGTGGCGAACCCCGAACAGCTCATGAGCGTGGCACCAGGAATCAGGCGCTGCAGATCTTCTTCCACGTTCCGGCGTGCGGCCAGCTCCCGCTTCGGGGCGCGGATAGCTTCGCGCAGCCTTGCGAGGTCATAGGTCAATTGCTTGTGTGCAATGGTGCTCGCGACACCCTTGATGATCAGGTCCGCTGCCTCGTTCCATTTGAGGTAACGCAGCATCATCTCGGAAGACAGTATCAATGAGCCCGGGTTGACCCGATCCTTGCCGGCGAAGCCTGGGGCCGTGCCGTGCGTGGCTTCAAACACTGCCAACCCGTCGCCAATGTTGCCGCCAGGCGCAATGCCGATTCCGCCCACCTGGGCGGCCAGGGCGTCCGAGATGTAGTCACCGTTGAGATTCAACGTTGCAATGACGTCGTACTCCTCGGGCCGCAGCAACACCTGCTGCAGAAAGTTGTCGGCAATGACGTCCTTGACCACGATGTCCTTGCCTGTGACAGGATTCGCGAAGGACATCCACGGACCGCCCCCGATCTCCTTGGCGCCGAACTCATCCTTCGCCAGTTGATATCCCCAGTTCCGGAAGGCGCCTTCCGTGAACTTCATGATGTTGCCCTTGTGCACCAGCGTGACCGACACCCTGTCGTGGTCGATCGCGTACTGAATTGCCTTGCGGATCAGCCGCTGGCTGCCTTCGCGGGATACGGGCTTGATGCCGATTCCGGAGCTGGCCGGGAAACGGATGCCTGACACATTCAGCTCGCGCTGCAGGTAAGTGATCAGCTTGTGGACTTCGGCCGAGCCCGCGGGCCATTCAATGCCCGCGTAGATGTCTTCCGTATTCTCGCGAAACACCACCATGTCCGTGAGGCTCGCGTCCTGCATCGGACTGGAAACGCCCGGAAAGTGCCGGATCGGCCGCACGCAGGCATACAGATCGAGGCTCTGCCTCATGGCCACGTTCAAAGAGCGGATGCCACCGCCGATCGGTGTGCCCAACGGCCCTTTGATCGAGACTACGAATTCCCGCAGCGCGTGCAGCGTCTCATCCGGAAACCACTGCCCATACCGGGCATTCGCCTTCTCACCGCTATAGACCTCCATCCAGGATATTTCGCGCTGGCTGCCGTAGGCCTTCTCAACGGCCGCATTCACGACACGCAGCATCGCCGGTGTGACGTCGATGCCGATCCCATCCCCTTCGATGTAGGGAATGATGGGCTTGTCGGGTACGTTCAGCGATAAGTCAGTGTTGACGGTGATCTTGCGGCCGTTCGGGGGAACGACGATGTGCTCGTATTGCATGCTATACCTTGAACTCGATTCCCTGTGCGAGAGGCAACTCGCGGCTCCAGTTGATGGTGTTGGTCTGACGCCGCATGTAGGCCTTCCAGGCATCTGAGCCTGACTCGCGGCCACCGCCCGTATCCTTCTCGCCGCCAAACGCGCCCCCAATCTCGGCACCGGAAGTACCGAGATTCACGTTGGCGATGCCACAGTCACTACCGACGGCCGAGAGGAAAGCTTCCGCATTCTGCAGGCGATCCGTGAAAATCGCGGATGACAGGCCATGCGCCGACTCATTCTGCCGGGCGAGCGCATCTTCGAGCGAATCAACCGGGATGATGTACAGAATCGGACCGAAGGTTTCGGTCTGGACGATATCCCAGTCGTTTCGGGCCCGAATTAGCGTGGGCTCGACGAAGTTGCCGGCGCCTGGCAGGACTTTGCCACCACACAGCACTTCGCCGCCGGCCGCGCGCGCTGCCGCTATCGCTCCCTGGTACCGCTCAACGGCCGACGAGTCAATCAATGGACCCATCAACGTGGCAGATTCCAGGGGATCGCCGATGCGCACTTGTCCGTAGGCATGGACCAGGCGGCGTTCCAACTCATCGATGCGGGAGGAATGCACCAGGATCCGGCGAGTAGTGGTGCACCGCTGACCCGCGGTACCCACGGCCCCGAATACGATTGCCGGCACGGCCAGGTCGAGGTTGGCCGTGTCATCGACGATAATCGCGTTGTTCCCACCTAACTCCAGCAGACTCTTGCCAAGGCGCGCAGCAACCCGTTCGCCGACATGCCGCCCGACAGCGGTAGAGCCGGTGAAAGAAACCAGCGCAACGCGCCGATCATCGACAAATCGTGCGGCCAGCTCCGTGCCACCGTCGATGAACATCTGGAAAACCGGGGGCAGCCCGTGGCTCTCCATCACTCGATTGCAGATGTGCTGCACGGCCAGCGCAGTCAGGGGTGTCTTCGGCGAGGGCTTCCAGACGGAGACGTTGCCGCAGATGGCGGCAAGGCAAGCATTCCATGCCCAGACCGCCACGGGGAAGTTGAACGCGGAGATGATTCCCACCACGCCCAGCGGATGCCATTGCTCGTACATGCGATGCTGCGGCCGTTCGGAATGCATCGTCGAGCCGTACAGCATGCGCGACTGGCCAACGGCGAAGTCGGCGATATCGATCATTTCCTGCACTTCGCCGAGGCCTTCAGCGATGATTTTGCCGTTCTCGAGCGAAACCAACGTGCCCAGATCGCTCTTGTGACGACGCAACTCCTCGCCCAGCAAACGGACGGCTTCACCACGCTTGGGCGCGGGAACTCGGCGCCACGCCGCGGCAGCGTCAACTGCCGATCCAATGACGTTCTCGTAGTCCTCGGCACTCGCGGGGCGCATCTGTGCAATCAGAGCGCCATCGGCTGGATTGCGCACGTTGATCAACGTGCTGTCGCGGGCAGTTGACCAGCCGTGCGAGCCGGACCAGGCGCCCGGATTCATCGCCCCGAGGCCCAGGCGCCCTAGCAAGGAGTTGATATCAGGTTTGCTCATGCCACGGCCTTGTGCTGCCGGCGCTGGGTGCCGGCCTTGCCTGACACCACGACCTGGCCGGAAATGTCCTTGGTTCCGCCCAGGGCGTAATAGCGGCCAAAACGGTTCGCAATGATGTCGGTCAGACTGAACTGCTCCTGTGCCACGAAACCGGTGAACTTGCCACGGTTCTGCAGCACGAGATCCACCACAGCGGTAATACCCGCGGCGGTGGTGACCTGGATCGCCGACCACAGCCGTCCGGCAATCACCTGCGGATACACCTTGTTGACGTAGTTCTCTTCGCGCAGCTGGCCGTCCTGCTTACCGGTGACAGCCGCATAAACAATGACGACATCCTGCAGAGTCTGCGGGACGGCGTTCTCGAGAATGTGCTTGAGCGTGCCGCGATCGTGGTTCAGTTTCAGATCATTCATCAGCAGGCGCATCTGATCGCAGTGGCCGGGGTAACGAATGGTCTTGTAGTTCATGTACTCGCAATGCTCGCCGTGAGTCTCGGCGAGCGAGCCCAGTCCGCCCGAGGTGTTGAAAGCCTCGTAGAGAGTGCCGTCAATCTCGATCTCCTCCAAGCCCTCCAGAGGCGCGACATCCAGCACACGGCCATCGACGATCGCCTGACATGGATTGCCGTATTCGTTGATGAGCCCTTCGGTGGACCAGGTCAGCGAGTACTTCAGCACGTTGTTGGGATGCTGGGGCAACGCACCCACGCGCAGCTTTACCGTGCGCAACTCGTCGAAGTGAGTGATGAGCTCGGCCGCCGCAATGCTGATGAAGCCCGGCGCCAGGCCACACTGCGGCACAAACGCATGATTGGCTCCAGTCGCAATCGCCCGCACGGCGCGCGTTACTTCCACATCCTCGGTCAGGTCGAAGTAGTGCGTGCCGGCCTTGCGGGCCGCCTCGGCAACTCCGACATTGCAGTAGTAAGGCAGGCTCGAAATGATGGCATCGACCGGGTTGTCGGCCAGGTGCCTGGCAAGGGCGGCCGGATTGGTCGCATCCAGGGCAAAAGCAGACAGGTTCGCGGCGGTGTGGGCATGCACCACGGAGTCGGCGGCGGCGCCATCGACGTCACCCAGCTGAACCTTGTAACTGCCGGATTCTGCAAGCAATCCTGAGATCAGTGCGCCGATCTTGCCGGCCCCCAGAATCAATACTCGATGCATGATATGGTCCCCTGGGGCATGGTATGGTCCCCTGGAAAAAGGCGCGCATTCTACCCTATGCGCTGCGCGCAAACCGTCCTGGGGGATCGCGCAAGGCGCGACCCCCGAAGCGTAGCGGCGCTTCGCGCTGAAAAGAGGTGGTAGCATCCACGCTCTATGCGATCACCTGAAACAACCTCCTGGCACAGCGCCAGCTGGCAGACGAAGCCCGCCCAGCAGCAGCCCGTTTACGCAGATCCCAAGGCTCTGGAGCGGGCCGTGGCCCATCTTTCCCGGCTACCCCCCATCGTCGTGTCATGGGAGGTGGATGCCCTGCGCGAGCGGCTGGCGGCCGCGCAACGCGGACAGGCATTCCTGCTCCAGGGCGGTGATTGCGCCGAGACCTTTGCCGACTGCGAGTCGGATCAGATCGCGAAGAAGCTGAAAATCCTGCTGCAGATGAGCATCGTGCTGCTGCACGGGCTCAAAAAACCAATCATTCGCGTGGGACGGATGGCCGGTCAATACGCCAAGCCACGCTCCGCCGACAACGAGACGCGCAACGGCGTCACCCTGCCCGCATACCGGGGCGACCTGGTCAACCGGCCGGAATTCGAAGCGGCGGCCCGCGCGGCCGATCCCGAGCTGCTGCTGCGCGGTTACGAGCGCGCGGCTCTGACGTTTAATTTCGTTCGGGCCTTGGTCGATGGCGGCTTTGCCGATCTGCACCATCCGGAATACTGGGATCTGGGCTTCGTCAAGCATGCACCGCTGAAGGACGCTTACCAGCGCATCGTGAATTCGATCGCCGATGCACTCGATTTCTTCGAAGGCATGAGCGGCACCTCGGTTCACGAGGCGCGGCTGGTCAGCTTCTATGCCAGCCACGAGGGATTGCACCTGCTGTACGAGCAGGCCCAGACCCGCTTCATCCCGCGCCAGAACCGTTGGTATAACCTGTCGACACACTTCCCGTGGATCGGCATGCGGACGGCACAGCTCGGCGGGGCACATGTCGAATACTTCCGTGGGATCTCCAACCCGGTGGCGATCAAAATCGGCTCCGCGATGGACGCGAGCTGGCTGCAGGGACTGGTGACCACGCTCAATCCGCAGAACCAGCCCGGGCGGCTGACTCTGATTCACCGCTTTGGCGCGAAGGATGTCGAGAACTCGCTGCCACGCGCCATCGAGGCTGTCAGGGCAACCGGTCACAGTGTGTTGTGGGTATGTGACCCCATGCACGGTAACACCGAGACCAGCACCGGCGGGCTGAAGACACGGCGCTTCGAGAACATCCTCAAGGAGCTCGACCTGGCTTTCCGCATCCATGCGGACATGGGGTCATATCTCGGCGGTGTGCATATAGAGCTGACAGGCGATGACGTCACGGAATGCACCGGTGGGGCACGCGGCTTGACCGACGGTGATCTGCAAAGAGCGTATCGGTCGCAGGTCGATCCGCGCCTCAATCATGAGCAGGCGCTGGAGCTGGCGATGTTGATCGCCGAGCGAAGCCAGAGCCGCCGGGCTGATCGGCTAGCGTCCCGGCAACCGTAGCGCGAACCGAGCACCCCCCAGCGTCGCTGACTCACCAATGGTCAGCGTGCCCCCGTACATTTCCACGGTGTCCTGGACCATGGCCAACCCAATCCCATGGCCCGGCACCGCCTCATCCGCACGCACTCCGCGTTGGCCTATGCGGATGCGATCTTCGGAGGAGATACCCGGGCCATCGTCCTCGACAACGATGCTGAGTCGCTCACGCGTCGCGAAGCTGCCGTCAACGGATGCTGTCAGGCGCACCGCGCCGCGACACCACTTGCAGCCGTTGTCGAGCACGTTCCCGAGCAATTCCGTCAGATCGCCGCGGTCGCCAACGAACTGACACCCGGGTGCCACCACCAGCTCGATCGATAAATCCTTGCGCGCGTACACCTTCAGCAGAGCCGCCCGCAGCTCGGCCACAATCTCCGCAACATCCACCGGCGCCTGTCCCAGCAGCGCGCCGCCGGATGCGGCCGCCCGTTTGAGCTGGTGCTCGATGATCGCGCTCATCCGGTCGATTTCCGGATTGAGCACGGCTTCGGACACACTGTTGTTTGAAGCCAGCGCCGCTCGCATGACGGCCAGCGGAGTCTTCAGGCTGTGCGCGAGATTGCCAAGCGTGTCGCGATAGCGGGTAACCCGGTTGCGCTCACCGGTCAGCAGCGTGTTGAGATTCGTGGCCACTCCGCTCAGCTCGCGCGGATAGCCGGCGCCGAGGCCCGCGCTGCGTCCCTCCTCCACCTCGTGGATCTCCCGCTCCATCCTGCGCACCGGGGACAACACCCAGCGCAGCAATCCGGCGAGCGCTGCGAGCAGCACCAACATCAGCCCGCTGAACCAGCCGAACAGCTGGCGGCGAAAAGCCCACAGCTGCTGCTCATAGGGCGTCAGGCTCGCAGCGACACTGAATGTGAGCTGCACATGGCCCGTGCGGTCCTCGAACTCGATGCCACGGCTTTCGATCTCGATGCGCTCGTGGCCATTGGTCGAATAACGGAAGTCGCGGTTGCCCGGCGCGAGCGACGGTCCGAAATCGATCGGCGCGCCGGCGGTCGAAGGCGAGCGCCATACGGCCTTGTTACGGGCCGAGACGATCTGGGCGTACAGCCCCGAGCGGGGTGTTCGCAGGCGCGCGGCAAGATCGCTGGACTCGGGGGCATATTTGCCATCCGGTTGCGGCTCCGCCGCGGCAATGAGCGCCACCATCTGTGAATCCAACAACTGCTGCAGGGAGCGGTCGGTGAGCTCTCTGAAGCCGTTATCCAGCACCGCCATCATGACACCGAAGAACAAGGCAAGCGGCACGGAGACCGTGACGAGCAGCCGCCGGCTGAGCGAGTGCACGAACCGCCTTCAGCTCGTCGCGGAGCGGGCCAGGGCGAACCGGTAGCCGCGGCCACGCAGCGTTTCTATGGGTTTCACCGTATCCTGAGGATCCAGCTTGCGGCGCAGCCTGCCGACCAACACTTCGATTACGTTGCTGTCGCGCTCCGACTCTTCATCGTAGAGACGCTCGGTCAGCTCCGTCTTGGAGATCACTTCACCGGCCCGCAACATGAGGTGCTCGAGAATGCGGTACTCGAAAGTCGTGAGCTCGACCGGCGCGCCGTTGACCTTCACTGTCTGCGCGCGCGTATCGAGTGAAACCGCGCCGCAGATGAGCTCGGGGCTGGCCCAGCCCCCCGCACGCCGCAGCAGCGCCTGCACCCGCGCCAACACCTCTTCGAAGTGAAACGGCTTGGCGACATAATCATCGGCGCCGGCCTGCAGACCTTCGACCTTGTCCTGCCAGCGGTCGCGCGCGGTCAGAATGAGAATCGGGTAGCTCTTGCGCTGAGCGCGCACCTGCCGGATCACTTCGAGCCCGGAGATCTTCGGCAGGCCGAGGTCAACGATCGCAACATCCAGAGGGAATTCGAGCGCCGCGAACAGCCCCTCCTCGCCATCACTTGCGACATCCACGGTGAAGCCAGCCTCGGCCAGCCGTTGCTTCAGCGAATCGCGCAGTGCAATTTCATCTTCGATGACGAGCACACGCATGGCCCCTCCTACATCACGGAACCGTTGGAAGCGTTGACGCGGACGACCCAGACGCGGCCTGAATCATTGAGCATTCGCAGCACATAGATGGTGTTGCCCCCGTCCTGTTGCGCCTCGGCGCGGACCACGCGGGCCTGAAAGCGCTGCTCCGCCATCTTGACCGCCTGCTCCAGCGACATGCTGGAGCCGAGCGTAACGGCTTGGGGCTGCTCGTCCGCCCGTACGACAGCCACGCCGGCCGTCATGGCGGTCGCGATTGCGGCCACCAGTACGAAAGCACGAGGTGAAAAGCGCATTTTCATTCTTAACGTTAACGCACGAGCGGTGAATGAGGACTGAACCGTGTCCGCCGGCTCGTCCGCAAGCCTCGCTTTCAGGCCTCCTTGGCCTTGCGCCACAGCGCGTCCCACTCGGCCGCACTCAAGTGTTCGAGCCGGGCGCCGCGCGCCCGGGCCAGCGCTTCCATATGGCGAAAACGCCGCTCGAACTTGGCGTTTGCCGCCCGCAGCGCCTCTTCCGGATCGATTTTCAGGTGCAGTGTCCAGTTTGCAATGGCAAACAGCAGATCGCCGACTTCCTCGGTCACGCGTTCATGTGACTCCTGGCCCAGCGCCGCGTCCACTTCCGCCAGTTCCTCCAGTACTTTGTCGCGGACCTGCCCAGGCTCCTGCCAATCAAACCCAACACGGGCGGCCCGCCGGCCGAGCTTCGCGGCCCGGGCGAGCGCGGGAAGTGCCTTCGGCACATCCGCCAGCGCGCTGGCATCGGCTGACTGCTCGCGCGCTGCGACTTCCGCGCGCTCGCGTGCCTTCAGTTCCTCCCAGTTGCGCGTCTGTGCTTCCAGGCCCTCGACCGGGGCGCCAGCGAACACGTGCGGATGCCGCCGCACGAGCTTATCGTGAATCGAGGTCGCAACGGCCGCAAAATCGAACCAACCGCGCTCCTGTGCCATTCTCGAGTGGAATACAATTTGAAACAACAGGTCACCGAGCTCGTCACGCAGCTGCGCAGGATCGTGGCGCTCGATTGCGTCCGCGACCTCGTAGGCTTCCTCGAGCGTAAAGGGCGCGATCGTTGCGAATGTCTGCTCGCGATCCCACGGACAGCCGTTGACCGGATCGCGCAGGCGCGCCATCAGCTCGAGTAAGGCGGTCGTCGCGCGTTCAGCCTCACTCATCACGCGAGCCCGCCAGGTAGCGGATTGTTGCGGCATCATCGGTCACGCACAACCGGTACAGATTCAACAACATTCCCGCGGTCGCTCCCCAGATGTTGTGGCCTTCGTACTCGATGTCCCACACCTGCACCTCGCCGGGCATGCTGCCGAACTGGCGGCGCCGCGCGCGATGGTTGGCCGGCTCGAACACATGGCTCAAAGGTACTTCAAAGGTATCTTCAACCTCGTCGCGGTCCAGCAGCAGCTCAAAGCCCGGCCGCACGAAGCCAACCACCGGTGTCACCCGAAATCCGGTCAACAGAATGTGATCGGCGAGATAGCCGGCCACGGACACGAAGCCTGCCTCGAGGCCGATCTCCTCGTGCGCCTCGCGCAGTGCCGCTGCCCGCGGTCCGGCATCCTCGGGCTCGATGCGGCCGCCGGGGAAACTGATCTGACCGGCGTGATTCTTGAGCTGGCTGGCGCGCTGGGTGAGTAATACGGTCAAGTCGTCTTCGCGCTCGATAAGTGGAACCAGCACGGCTGCCGGGATGGGGGACATGGGGAAATAAGCGTGCAGTGCGCGGCTCTCGGTTAGCGTCAGGCCCGGCGTCAGCCAGTCTTCCATGGCGTGACGCGGGCGTGTGTTGGCAAGCCGAGCCTCGATCCGTGCGCGCCAATCGCGCGGGCGTACCAGCTCTCGCCCTCCGCCAATATCAGCGCCGCTGTCCTGCATGGAATCGATTCAGCCCCCGCCGCCAGTGCCACCCTTGATACCGCCGCGGGCGAGCTCGGCCGGGTCCAGGAGCCGCGCCAATTCCTCCGGCGGCAGATCTGTCATCTTCTGCGCCACTTCGCGGATGGGCTTGCCTTCGGCATAGGCCTTCTTGGCGATCGCGGCCCCCTTTTCGTACCCGATGACCGGGTTCAGGGCGGTCACGAGGATCGGGTTGCGATCGAGTGCCTCGGCAATGCGCGCCTCGTTCACCTTGAAACCCGCGATGGCATTGTCGGCCAGCGCGCGCGACACGTTGGCCAGCAACCGAATGCTCTCGATGAGGTTGTAAGCGATTACCGGCAGCATCACGTTCAACTGAAAGTTGCCCGACTGGCCGGCGATGGTGATGGTGGTGTCGTTGCCGATCACCTGGGCGGCCACCATGGTGGTCGCCTCCGGGATCACGGGGTTCACCTTGCCCGGCATGATGCTACTGCCCGGCTGCAGCGCCGGGAGCGCGATTTCCGCAAGTCCCGCCAGTGGACCGCTGTTCATCCAGCGCAGATCGTTCGCGATTTTCATGAGGCTCACGGCAATGACCTTGAGTTGCCCCGACAACTCCACGGCCGTGTCCTGCGAGGACAGTCCCTCGAAGAAGTTGCGCCCCACCGTGAACGGCAGGCCCGTCAGATCCGACAGCTCTTGGGCGAACCGCAATGCAAACTGCGGATGTGCATTTATGCCCGTCCCGACAGCCGTGCCCCCCTGGGCAAGCGCGTGCAGCCGCGGCCCGACGCTCGCCAGGCGCTCCAGACCATGCTCGATCTGCGTGCGCCACCCGGCTAATTCCTGACCCAGAGTGATCGGCATCGCATCCATCAAATGCGTCCTGCCGGTCTTGACGATGCTCCCAACTTCGCGTTCTTTCGCACGTAACACATCGCGCAGGTGTTCGAGCGCCGGCACCAGATCGCGCTTGACACTCAAGGCGGCACTGACGTGAATCGCGGTCGGGATCGAGTCGTTGCTGCTCTGACCCATGTTGACATGATCATTCGGGTGCACGGGCTTGCCCAACCGCCGCGTTGCCAGCGATGCGATTACTTCATTGGCGTTCATGTTCGTGCTGGTGCCCGACCCGGTCTGGAAAATATCGATGGGAAAGTGCTCATCATGACGGCCCGCGGCTACATCGGCGGCGGCGGCATCGATGGCCTGGGCGATCTGCGCGTCCAGCAGCTCCAGGCGAGTGTTGGCACGCGCGGCGGCCTGCTTCACCAGGGCGAGCGCGCCGATGAAGGCGCGCGGCAACCTGATGCCGCTGATTGGGAAATTCTGAACCGCGCGCTGCGTCTGTGCGCCCCACAAAGCGTCAGCGGGAACTTGCAGCTCGCCCATGCTGTCGCGCTCGATCCGAAACGAAGTCGTCATGAAGGCACTCCGCGAGCCCATTGCGTTATCATGCAAATCGTAACACTTCGAGGCTCTGACGCACGCATGACGGCTCCTACCCCCGACGCTTTGGCGCCAGTCGAGGCCTTATCGCCCATTGACGGGCGCTACCGTGCAGCAACGGCGCCCTTGCGCGGTCTGCTTTCGGAGGCCGGCCTCATTCGCGCGCGAATCGCCGTGGAAGCCCAGTGGTTCCTGCACCTGGCGGCGGGCGTGCCGCAGCTTGCGGGTTCCCATCTGCCCGCCTCTGTCCGCGACCGCGCCGGGCAGCTCGCACGGGAAACGGATGCCGATGCCGCTCAAGCTGTCAAGGTCATCGAGGCGCGGATCAATCACGACGTCAAGGCCGTTGAGTACTACGTCCGGGAGCAGCTCGCCAAGGCGGGCGCCAACGAAGCATCCCTCGAGTTGGTTCACTTCGGCTGTACCTCCGAGGACATCAACAATCTGAGTTACGCGGTGATGTTGCGCGCGGCGCGCGGCGAGCTGTGCAAGACGCTGGAAGCGCGAATCAAAGACCTGTTGCAGTTCGCGCAGCGCTACGCGGACACGCCAATGCTGGCGAGAACTCACGGACAACCCGCGAGCCCGACGACGCTCGGCAAGGAATTCGCGAATGTTGTGGCCCGCCTGAGGCGCGCGCAGCAGCGTTGGGAAGCCGTCGCAATCCTGGGGAAATGGAACGGCGCCGTCGGTAATTTCAATGCGCACCTGGCGGCCGTGCCCAACGTCGATTGGCCGGCGGTGAGCCGCGGCTTCGTCGAGTCGCTGGGCCTGCAATATAACTCCTACACCACGCAGATCGAGCCGCACGACTGGATCGCGGAGTACTGCGATGCCGTCGCGGCGGCAAACGTCGTACTGATCGATTTGAGCCGCGACGTATGGGGATATATCTCGCTCGGCTACCTGCGCCAGCGCGCGGTGGCGGGCGAAGTGGGCTCATCGACCATGCCCCACAAGGTGAACCCGATCGACTTCGAAAATGCCGAAGGCAATCTCGGGATCGGCAATGCCCTGTTGAAACACTTCGCGGAAAAGCTGCCGGTATCGCGTTGGCAGCGGGACCTCACTGATTCGACGGTACTGCGAAATCTCGGTGTCGCGCTGGGGCACACGCTGATCGCGTGGCGCGCCTTGGGCCGCGGACTCGACAAGATCGCCGCTGACCCCGCCCGTATCGCTGCTGATGTGGAAGGAGCCTGGGAAGTACTGGGCGAGGCTGTCCAGACGGTGCTGCGGGCCACTGGCTCTCCCAGTGGCTACGAGCGCCTCAAGGATTTCACCCGCGGCCGTGCGATAGACGCACAGTCGCTCGCGGCCTTCATCGAGACGCTGCCCCTGAGCGACGCCGAGAAGCAGCGCCTGAAGGCCCTGCGACCCGAGTCCTACACAGGCCTCGCAGCCAAGCTCGCGCGGGAGATTTAACTTCATGTGAACTGGTGCCCGAATTTGGATCCGGAAACACAATTTTGATCTTAGATCGCGTCCACCTCACCTCAAACCGTGACAGGTTCGGCAACTCATTGTAGATCCTGACCTTAAGATCACCCGAGCCTGCCATCGAGCAGGCGCAGACGGCAGTGCCGCTTGTGGACATCATCGGGGAATTAGACGCAAACAGCACGCTGGCGCAGCTCGCGAACGCGCGCTACGTACCGGAATCCGGCGGTCGGACGGATTCCAGGGTGTCGACCCGTCAGGGGTCGGAAACGCTCAGTGTGCTCACGACGCTGCCGGAGGTGCGGGCCGCGGTCAACGAGATCGCATCAGGCGCCCGGCGCCTCATCTCCATTTACACCCCCGATCTGGAGCCCGAGCTCTACGACCAGACCTCATTCCTCGAGGTCATCAAACATTTTGTGCTGACGCGCAGCTTCTCGAAGGTGCGTGTACTGTTGGCGGAGCCCACGCGTGTCATGCGTGACAGTAACCGCTTCGTTTCGATGGGCCGCCGGCTGTCCAGCTGTATAGACATCCGCTACGTTGCTGCTAAAGCCACCCAGCGCGCCTCGGCTTACCTGATCGCCGACGACCGCGCCATCATGTATCGCATGCGCGCCGACACTTGGGACGGCATCGCCGACATTAACAATCCTCCCGTTGCCAGGCTGTATCTGCAGGAATTCGACGGCATCTGGAATGCCAGCGCGGTGGACCACGGCCTGCGTGTAGCCCGCAGAGGGTGATTTAAGGCCTTAGGCCCATATAATTCGCGGCATGCAGCCCGAAATCACTGTCGCCGCGATCACCGAGACCGACGGCCGCTTTCTCGTAGTCGAGGAGCGGATCAACCAGCGACTCGTCTTCAATCAACCCGCCGGACACGTCGAGCACGGGGAGTCTCTGCTGAAGGCCGTTGTCCGCGAGGTTCGGGAGGAGACTGCCTGGCGTTTCATGCCCGCATCGCTCGTTGGCGTGTATCTGTGGCGAAGCCCGGCGAGCGGTGTGACCACGATGCGATTCGCCTTTTGCGGCAACGTCGATGACCACCAGGCAGCTCAGCCGCTGGACCACGGAATTGTTCGTACCCATTGGCTGTCCCGTGCGGATCTGCAGGAGCGCGAGCAGGTGCTGCGTAGCCCGCTGGTCCTGCGCTGCATTGAGGACTACCTGGGCGGCAAGCGACGCCCCTTGGATTCGGTGGCCCATCTGGATCTGCTTACCGCCTCCGCCATGCCTGCCGTGGCCGTATGAGTCAGTCCGCCAGGTCCGGAACTCCGATTGTCGTCGGACTTTCCGGCGGCGTGGATTCCGCGGTGACTGCCCTTTTGCTCAAGGAACAGGGTTGGGCCGTCCAGGGGCTCTTCATGAGCAACTGGGAAGATGACGACGACGGCTACTGTACAGCCGCACAGGACTTCCAGGACGCACGCGCAATCGCCAGCGAGCTCGGCATTCCTCTGCATCGCATCAGCTTCGCCGCCGAATATCGGGCGCGGGTTTTCGAGCACTTTTTGAGCGAGCAGCGAGCCGGACGCACACCCAATCCCGACGTCTTGTGCAACCGGGAGATCAAGTTCGGCGTCGCCCTGAAGTACGTCCACAGACTGGGTGCAGCTCACTTCGCTACTGGTCATTACGCGCGCCTCATCCAAGGCCCCACGGGGGTCGAGCTGCACAAGGCTCGCGACCGCACGAAGGACCAGAGCTATTTCCTTCACGCAGTCGCGGCCGAGCACCTCGCTCAGACCGTGATGCCGCTCGGTGAGCTCGAAAAGAGCGCTGTGAGGGACCGGGCCCGGCGGGCTGGCCTGCCAGTCTTCGACAAGCCCGACAGCACCGGCATCTGCTTCATCGGCGAGCGTCCGTTCCGCGAGTTCCTGAGTCGGTTTCTGGACCCGCGACCCGGACCCATCGAGTCGCCAGAGGGCGAGATACTCGGCACGCATCAGGGCCTGGCGTTCTACACGCTTGGACAGCGAGAAGGGCTGCATATCGGCGGACGTCCCGGCCGTTCGGAGCAGCCGTGGTACCTCGCTGCGAAGGATGGCGCGCGCAACGCGCTAATCGTCGTGCAGGGTCACGATCATCCGTTGCTGCTCAGCTCGGCGCTCACGACAGGCCCGTTGCACTGGCTCGTTGATGCCCGAATCGCACCGTTTCGATGCACCGTCAAGGTACGTTACCGGCAAGTAGACCAGCCGGCGCTTTTCGAGCCTCGGGACGATGGCACGGCCCGGATTCTGTTCGATGACCCACAGCGCGCAGTTACGCCCGGTCAGTACGCTGTTTTGTACGAAGGTGACCGCTGTCTCGGCGGAGGTGTGATCGAGTCGATAGCAAGCAACTCTCCACAGCATCTCTCGGCGCGCAGCGCCGCTATGTTTCGCGGGTCGCCTTCGGGAGATCCCGCTAGATCCCGCTAAGGCGTGGGGCGCAGCCCCTGAGAAGCCTATATAATTCGCCGCGCTTTTTTCCCGCGGAGAATTCAATGACGAACAGCTTCAACGCGCGTTCGACTCTCAAAGTCGCCGATCGCTCTTACGACATCTGGAGCCTCGCTGCTCTTCCGCGAGACAAAGTCGCGCGACTCCCCTACTCCCTGAAGATCCTGCTAGAAAACCTGCTGCGCTCCGAAGACGGCGTAAATGTCACGCGCGCTGACATCGACGCCCTGCTCTCGTGGGATCCTGCGGCGGCACCGTCGTACGAAATCGCGTTCACGCCGGCTCGCGTAATTCTCCAGGACTTCACCGGCGTTCCCTGCGTTGTGGACCTGGCGGCAATGCGCGATGCAATCGTACGTTTGGGCGGCGACGCCGAGCGCGTCAATCCGCTCGCGCCCGCTGAGCTCGTCATCGATCACTCCGTGCAAGTAGACGAATACGGCCAGCCTGGCTCGCTCGCAGCCAATACAAAGATCGAATTCGCGCGCAACGGCGAGCGTTACTCGTTCCTGCGCTGGGGCCAGACGGCCTTTCGCAATTTCTCAGTCGTTCCGCCGAACACCGGCATCGTTCACCAGGTCAATCTCGAATACCTCGGCCGCGTCATCTTCGACGGCGAAGTCAACGGCGCGCCACGTGCTTATCCGGACACCCTGGTCGGCACCGACTCGCATACCACCATGATCAACGGCCTGGGCGTGTTGGGCTGGGGCGTGGGCGGCATCGAGGCGGAAGCAGCCATGCTCGGCCAGCCCGTGACCATGTTGATTCCGCAAGTCATCGGGTTCCGCCTGAGCGGCAAGCTCAAGCCGGGTGCGACCGCCACCGACCTCGTGTTGACCGTGACCGAAATACTGCGCAAGAAGGGTGTGGTGGACAAATTCGTCGAATTCTTCGGCGACGGGCTGGCCAACCTGCCGCTCGCGGACCGCGCGACCATAGCCAACATGGCGCCCGAGTATGGCAGCACCTGCGGCATATTCCCGATCGATGAGGAAACCATCCGTTATCTCGAATTGTCGGGCCGGCCGCGCCAGCGCATCGATCTGGTCAGCGCCTACGCCAAGACACAGGGAATGTGGCGCAACAACGGCGATAAGGCCGCCGACTACACCGACGTGTTGGAGCTCGATCTGGGCAAGGTAGAGCCGAGCCTCGCGGGCCCGCGCCGCCCCCAGGACCGCGTACCGCTCGCGACTGCCAAGGCCGTTTACGCGACGAATGGCAAGAAGTCCGCGGACGAACGCGCCGCAAAGAACCCAACCGCGAAGGGCGTCGCCACGGCGAGCGTGGATGGCCAGACCTTCGAGCTCAAGGATGGCGCGGTACTGATCGCGGCCATCACCAGCTGCACCAACACGTCCAACCCCTCGGTGATGCTGGGCGCGGGACTGCTCGCGCGTAAGGCGGTAGCCCGCGGACTGACTTCGAAACCCTGGGTCAAGACGAGCCTCGCCCCGGGCTCGCGCGTCGTCACCGACTACTTCACCAAGGCCGGCGTGTTGGGCGACCTCGCCGCCCTGGGCTTTGAGCTCGTCGGATACGGTTGCACCACGTGTATCGGTAACTCCGGTCCGCTGAAGCCGGAGATCTCGGCTGCGGTGAAGGCCGGTGACATCACCGCCTGCTCGGTGCTGTCGGGCAATCGTAATTTCGAGGGCCGTGTGCATCCCGAGGTGCGAATGAACTTCCTCGCCTCACCGCCCCTCGTCGTGGCCTATGCGCTGGCCGGGACTCTGGACATCGATCTGACCCGCGAGCCGCTGGGAACTGACAAGGCCGGCAAGCCCGTGATGCTCGCCGACATCTGGCCCAGCGATCATGAAGTCCAGGAGGCGCTGGCCCGGTCCATCGACTCCGATATGTTCCAGAGGAGCTATGCCGGTGTATTCACGGGCGATCAGAACTGGACGAGCATCAAGGTGCCGGCCGGCAAGCGCTACACGTGGGATGAGAAATCCACGTACGTGAAGAATCCGCCCTACTTCGAAGGCATGACGATGACCCCTGGCGCAATCTGCGACATCCGTGGCGCACGGGCGCTCGCGGTTCTCGGGGACTCCGTCACGACGGACCACATCTCGCCAGCGGGCAACATTGCGAAGTCCAGCCCCGCGGCGCGTTACTTAGTCGAGCAAGGAGTGCAGCCGGTGGATTTCAACTCCTACGGTGCGCGGCGCGGCAATCACGAAGTCATGATGCGTGGCACCTTCGCAAATATCCGGTTACGCAATCTTCTCGTGCCGGCTGTTGAGGGCGGTGTCACGATTCACCTGCCCAGCAATGAGCAGACTTCCATCTACGACGCGGCCATGCGTTACAAGAAGGAAGGCACGCCGCTCGTCGTGATTGCCGGCCGTGAGTACGGCACCGGCTCGTCACGCGACTGGGCGGCAAAAGGCACGATGTTGTTGGGCGTGAAGGCTGTGATTGCCGAGAGCTTTGAGCGCATCCACCGCTCCAATCTCATCGGCATGGGTGTCGTACCCCTGCAGTTCCTGCCCGGCCAGAACGCGCAATCGCTGGGCCTCACGGGCCGCGAAGTGTTCGAGATCAGCGGACTGACCAGCGGGGATGCGAAACAGGTCTCTGTCACCGCAACCCCGGCGGACGGAAAGCCGATCACCTTCACGGCACGCGTGCGCATCGACACGCCGAAGGAGCGGGAATACTACCGTCACGGTGGGATTCTGCAGTACGTGTTGCGGCAGCTCGCAGCTACGGGACGCGCCGCCTGAGCAGTGGAGCCGCCGGCTCGCCTGTGCAACTTGCGGTATTCGATCTCGACGGGACGATTACCCGTCGAGATACGCTGTTGCCCTACGTGATGGGCTTTCCCATGAGCACGTGCAGGAAACTCCTGGGCGTGCTCGTGTTTCTAGGCCCGCTGCTGCTGTTTGCCATCGGTAAGCGGGACCACGGGCAACTCAAGTCCGCATTCATCCGCTCGGTACTCCGAGGCCAGACACGCGCGAAAATGGATAGCTGGACCGCTCGGTTCGTGCCTATACTCCTCAAACGGGGTGTGTTTGCGGACGCGCTCCGCACGGTCGAACGACACAGGCAGGACGGCGCGCGCCTGGTGCTGATGAGCGCCAGCACCGATCTCTATGTGCCCGCAATCGCCGGCGCATTGGGTTTCGACGAGGTGATCTGCACGGGCGTGCGCTGGGATGACGGTCGCCTGGATGGCCATCTCACCACCCCTAACCGCCGTGGGCCCGAAAAATCCCGCTGCTTCGAAGAGCTGCGCAGTAAGCATCCCGGTCTCACGACAGCCGCCTACGGCAACGCCGGCAGCGACCTGGACCACCTGCGCCTGGCAGACCAGCCGGTGTTGGTGAACGCACCGCTGAGGGCACGCCGCAAGGCCACCAAGCTGGGCATCCCCCACGCACACTGGCGGTGAGCTACATGGAAGTCCTGATCTGCCACAATTCCGGAAAGAACTTCAGCTCCAACGCCTTGGCCAGGTACGACACGCCCCCGGTACCACCCGTCCCCGGCTTGTATCCAATGATCCGCTCCACCGTCTTCAGATGATGGCAGCGCCATAACTGGAACTTGTGGTCCAGGTCCACGAGCCGCTCCGCCAGTTCGTACAGATCCCAGTCCTTCTCCGCATTGTGATACACGCCCAGCCACGCGCCGGCCACTTGTTTGTTGGCGACGTACGGCTCCTTGAAATCGCGTGTCAGATACTCCTCGGGAATTCCATAGCCCCGGCGGCTCAACAAACGCAGCGCCTCGTCGTAGAGAGAGGCAGACTCGAGTGAACGTTGCAGCGCCTCGTAACCCTTGGGGTCGCGCTTGTGCACCTCGAGCATCTGCGCATGTTTGTTGCCGAGAATGAACTCGAGCATCCTGTACTGCACGGACTGGAAGCCCGATGAGCGCCCCAGGGCATTGCGGAACGCGGAATACTCGAACGGCGTCATCGTGGACAACACATCCCACGTCGAGATGAGTTGAGTCTGCACGCGCGACACCCGCGCGAGCATCTTGAATGACGGATCCAGGTCATCGCGCCGGACACACTCGAGCACGCCGTGCAGCTCATGGAGCATCAGGCGCATCCACAACTCCGAGGACTGGTGCACGATGATGAACATCGTCTCATCGTGCTCGTAGGTGAGCGGTTTCTGCGCTTCGAGGATCTTGTCCAGCTGCAGATACTCCCCGTACGAAAGCGAGGAACCCAGTTCCCAGTGCACCGCCTCGTCGGATAGGTCAACGCGTTCGGACGGATCGTAGCGTTTGCTAGTCATGCTGTGTGATCGTCAGCAAATACCCAGGAAGGCACGCGCCGCCAGCCGTCGAGCAATTCCCGATCCAGACGGCGGTAATCGGGACAATGACGGCTCACCGTCTGCCAGAAGCGGCGCGAATGATTCATCTGCACTGTGTGCGACAGCTCGTGGATCATCAGGTAGCGCACCACCTGCGGACGCTGAAACATCAGACAGCAGTTGAGGCTGATCGTGCCGCGCGTTGAGCAGCTGCCCCAGCGGCTGCGCTGGCGGCGGATCAGCACCCGCTGAAACTCAAACCCAAGTTCCCGCGCGCATTGCTTCAAGGCGGGCCCGAGCATTTCGGCGGCCCGCGCCGTGAGCCAACCCCGCAAAGCCTGCCGCACAGCGGGAGCGTCACTCACATCACCATCCAGGGCCAGTAAACCATTTCCAATCGTGCTCAGCCGTACTCTTCTGCCCACACCGGTCATATGGATCCGCCAGCGCTCATCGCAGGCCGCCAGTTCGATCTGCGCCGGCGGAAAAGGCGCAGCGGGAACCGCCCGGGCACGCGCCTCTTCTCGCTTACGCTCAATCCATGTTCGATGTCTTTCGACAAAGCGCTCAATGGTCCCAGCAGCGGTGCGCGAGGGCACGACGACTTCCACGCGACCGGTGTGAAAGACACGCACGGTAAGACGGCGTGCGCGATGACTTTCACGCACTACCCATCCTTGGGAGGCATCCTTATCGGACCACAACGGCAACTGAGACGTAACCATGCCTAGCACATGCGGATGATGCACCGATATAGCATACCAGTCGTCACCCGGACGCAAGGCAGACGCGAAAGCCACGATCCGCTAGGATCGCGCGCCGCTACAGCACCCCAGGAAATCGCGCTTGCCAATTCAGCCAGTAGAATCAGTTGCAGTAAGATGCGCGATTTCCCGGGGACCCGCTGACCGATTTAAGGCGTGCGCGTGAGCGAACCCATTCTCGAAGTCCGCAATCTCGTCAAGCAATACGCTTCAGTGACGGCTGTCGATGGCCTTTCGCTCGCGGTGCCCGAGGGCATCTGCTTTGGCCTGCTCGGCCCCAATGGCGCCGGCAAGACCACAACAATCGAGATCATGGAGGGTATTCTCAGCGCGACCTCGGGTGAGGTGCGTTACCGCGGCGCTGCTCTCGGGCAGCGTTTCCGCGAGGAAGCCGGCATCCTGTTCCAGAAGACGGCGCTGCAGGATTTCCTCACCGTGCGCCAGAGCATCACGATGTTCCGCGGGCTGTACGAGCGCGGGCTCGATGTCGATGAAGTCATCCGCCTGTGCGCATTGGAGAAACTGGCCGAGCGCGACAATCGCAAGCTGTCGGGCGGCCAGCAGCAGCGCCTGCTTCTCGCGATCGCACTCGTGAACGATCCCGTGCTGCTATTCCTGGACGAACCGACTACGGGCCTCGATCCGCAGGCGCGCCGCAATTTCTGGGAGCTCATCCAGGCCATCAAGGCCCGCAAGCGCACCCTCATCCTCACCACCCACTACATGGAAGAGGCGGAGCTGCTGTGCGACGAGATCGCCATCATGGATCGCGGCCGAATCATCGCCCAGGGCCCTCCCCGGCGTCTGCTGCACGAGCATTTCGCTGAAGTCATGCTAGAGCTGCCCAGACAGGATTTCCCGGCTAGTGCGCGCAGCCTGCCGCTGCGAATCATTGACACCCTGGAGCGGGTGGAAATCACCACCGATGACCTCGATGCGACACTGCGTACCCTGATCGAGGCGCGCGTGCCGCTGGCAAACCTGCGCATCCGGCCGGCGAATCTGGAGGATCTGTTCCTCGAGCTGACCGGCAAGGAGTTGCGGGCATGATGCAGCGTCTCGCGGCGGTCTGGCATGCACGCAATCTGGAATTCGTGCGGGACCGCTCAACGATGTTCTTTACATTGCTGCTGCCCATCGTGCTGGTGATCGGCATGGGCTTCGTGTTCAGCGGCAAGGAGCGGCCCCTCTTCAAGGTCGGTGTGCTGGCCACGGCCATCGACAAACAGGCGCACCCATTCCTGCGGGAGCGGTATGTGGAGTTCGTGCCCATCGCCAGCGAGGCGCAGGGCCTGCAGAAAGTGACTCATCAGCAGATCGATCTGCTCCTCGAGTTGCACAGCACGCCGCGCTACTGGGTCAACACCGACTCGCCCAAAGGCTACATCAGCGAAAAACTGCTCCTGCAATCGGCTCCCGGTGCGCAACGCCAGCCCGTTACCGGGGCGGCGCTGCGCTACGTGGACTACCTGTTTCCGGGCATTCTCGGCATGAACATGATGTTCAGTTGCCTCTTCGGCGTCGGTTATGTCGTATTGCGGTATCGCAAGAGCGGTTTTCTCAAGCGCCTGCACGCCACGCCGCTCACGGCATTCGAATTCCTGGGCGCCCAGGTGCTCTCGCGCCTGACTCTGATCCTGTTCGTGACTTCGGTGCTGTACGTGGGAATCGGCACGATCATCAACTTCCACAGGAGCGGAAGCCTGCTGCTGTTGTTGCTGGTCGCGTTGTTGGGAGCCTTGTCGATGGTCGCACTCGGTCTGACGATCGCGGCCCGGCTCTCCAGCGAAGAGATGGTCGGTGGCCTCTTGAATCTGCTGACGTGGCCCATGATGTTGCTGTCGGGAATCTGGTTCTCCCTGGAGGGCTCACCCCAGTGGGTGAGATGGGTAGCCGGTATCTTCCCGTTGACACACATACTCGACGCGGCGCGGGCCATCATGCTGGACGGGGCCGGCATGCAGCAGATCGCCCCCCATCTGCTCTATCTAGGTGTGACCGCGGTAGCATTTCTGGGCTTCGGTGCCTGGTCGTTCCGCTGGCGCTACGACTGAATTTTATTTTTGGAAATACCGCCCATGCGCTTTTACAGTGACAACACGGCCACGGCCGCCTCTGAAATCCTGGCCGCGATCGCGGAAGCCAACCAGGGCCACACCATCGCGTACGGCGATGATCCGTGGACGCAACGGTTGGATGAAACCCTGGGCAACTTCTTCGGTACACCCGTGCGTGTGTTTCCCGTGGCAACCGGGACTGCCGCCAACTCATTGAGCCTCGCAACCCTCAGCCCGCCGTGGGGCGCGATCTACGCGCATGAGGAAGCACACATCGGCGTCGATGAGTGCGGAGCCCCGCAGTTCTTTACGGGTGGTGCGCAGTTGGTGTCGTTACCGGGGGAGCACGGTAAGTTGACTTGCGAGACACTGGGGGCCGCGGTCGACAAGCATCCGGCCAACGTCCATACCGTGCAGCCCGCAGTCGTGTCGCTGGCTCAAGCGACCGAGCTGGGGACGGCGTACCGGCCTGCCGAGATCGCCGCCATCAGCCAACTGGCGCGTGATCTTGGATTGAAGGTGCACATGGACGGTGCTCGCTTTGCCAATGCGTTGACATTCCTCGCCTGCCATCCAGGGGACATCACCTGGCGTGCCGGCGTGGATGTCCTGTCTTTCGGAGCGACAAAGAACGGCGCCCTCACCGCCGAGGCCGTCGTGTTCTTCGATCCAGACCTGGTGCGCGATTTCGAGTTCCGGCGCAAGCGGGCCGGCCATCTGCTGTCGAAGTCACGATTCGTGGCGGCACAGCTACTCGCGTACGTCGAGACCGGTGTCTGGGAGCGCAATGCGCGCCGCGCGAACGAGCTAGCCCAGCGCCTCGGCGGCGCCGCCGGCGCCGCGTTGCTGCACCCTGTGGAAGCGAACGAGGTATTCGTGCAATTGGGCGACAAGCGCAAGGCGCAGCTGCGCGACGCAGGATTCGAATTCTACGACTGGGGTCCGCAAACCAGTGGCGAAGCGCGATTCGTAGTCTCGTGGGACCAGCGCGAGGACGACGTGGCTGCCCTGGCCAATGCGCTCACCCGTACGCTCGCGGGTTAGGGGCTACAGCTCCCGCAATCCCGTCGTTACCGGCTGGCGCGCCGCCCGTATTGCCGGCAGCAGCCCACCGATCATTCCGATGACTACCGAAATGATGAGCCCGCGTGCGACCAGCTCGGGAGTCACTTTGAAGTTGAACACCACCTGCGTGAAATTCTGCCCCAAGGTCGAAACCGACAGGTTGTTGAACAACACATAGGCAATGATCGCGCCGAGCAAGCCGCCGGCAAGCGCCAGCAACAGCGCCTCGATCATCACCGAGACCAGCACCGCCAGCCCACCGAAACCGATGGCGCGCAGAGTTGCTATCTCCTTCCCACGGCTCGCCACCGCCGCATACATGCTGTTCAGCGCCGCGAACACCGCTCCGAGCGCCATGATGATCGTGACCACACCCGCCAGCACACCGATCGTCTGCCGAAACTGTTTGGTCTGGCTGCTGAAGTATTCCTGCTCCGGCACCACATCGACCGTCAGACGCGGATCGCCGGTGAGTGAAGCCTTGACCTTTTCGAGACCTTCCGGGCCATCGAGCGCCACGCGCACGGAGCTGGAGCCAGTACGCCCGAATGTGGTGCGCGCAACATTGATGTCGGTCCACAGCTCGCTCTCATTCGCATCGCCCGACTCGAATATCCCCACCACCGTCCAGTCGGAGCCGCGCATCCGCAGAACATTCCCCAACGCGGCGCCACTGAATTGGCGCGTTACGCCGCGCCCGACAATCAGCTCGCGTAATCCAGGCGTGAAGTTGCGCCCTGCCACGATCTTGAGCTGCGGGCGCATCAGGAAACCTTCAGGATCGATACCTCGCACCGTGATGTTGGAGGCATCCTTGGTGGTGCCCGCGCGCAGCAGCTCCGCGATAATCATCATTTCGGCGGATGCGACCGGCTTGCCATTGGCTCCGGCCCGCACGCCCTTCGCCTGTTTGATCAGGTCGCTCGAGTTCCGATCCAGTCCCGAGTTGAGCTCCGTCTGGGAGCCGCCGCGCATGACCACCGCGACGTCCGTCCGGCCTGTCGCCTTGAGCGTGCTCTCGAATCCTGTCGCCATCGCCAGCAAAGCGGTAAATACCGCCACCACGCCGGCAAGTCCGATGACGATCACGAGTGACGGTGCCCACCGCTCGGGAATGCTTTTCACATTGATGCCAGTGACGGCGATGGTCTGACTCAGCATGCTACTTCAATTTCCTTTAGCGGCCCGCCAGCGCATCCACGATCTTCAGCCGCCGGGCCCGCAACGCAGGTAACAGGCCGACCGCCATGCTCATCACGAGAATCGCGCCAATCCCGATGGCCCAGATGAGGCCGTTCACGTTGAGCTGAAACTGCCCGCCGGTGCCCTTCTCCACCATCGCGCCCAGCAGCGTGGCAAGCATAAGTCCAATCACACCGCCAACCAGGCACAGTGCAATGGCCTCCGCGAGAACGAAGCCGAGTACGCTGCCATCGGAAAATCCGAGCGTCTTGAGAACGGCCAGCTCCGGGACCCGCTCGCGGACGCTCTGTGCCATCGTGTTGCCTACCACCAGCAACAAAGTGAAGAACACCGCGAACAATATCCAGCGCACGATGAGGCCGATGTCGCCAATCTGCTTGACGAAGCTGAGATTGAAATCCTTCTCGGTCTGCGTCTTGGTCTCATCCGGCGAGTTTTCGAACATGCCATCGATCGTCTTGCTGACCGCGGCCGCATCGGCACCGCTGGCGAGCTTCAGTATGAAGAAGTTGGCGCGGCCCTTGCCGAACTGGTTCGCCTCGTCAAAGTAGTCGTGGTTGATGAACACCGCGTTGGTCTGCTTCTTCCAGTTCTCGTCGCTGCCGTCATAGATGCCGACGAGGTCGAAAGCCCACGACTTGCTGCCATTCTTCTGCGGATAGATATTGGAGGACAGCGGAATTTTCTGGCCAACCTTCCAGCCGTATTTGTCCGCGACGAGCTTGCCCGCGATCATCGCCGTGCGGGTATTGGCGAAGGCCTTCCAGTGCTCTTCGGGCATCACCCATTCCGCGTACACGTCGTGATAACGCGTCGGATCGACCGCAAACGTGAACACCTGGGTGTTTTCCTGCCAGACGCCGCCGAACCATTGCGAGTAAGCCACGCGTGCCACGCCCGGCACGGACTCGAGCTTCGGTACCATGCTGAGCGGCAACGCCGTGGTGAATGACACCCTGGCCTGGGTTATCACGCGGGTGGCACCGATGAAATCGGCACCCGAGCTGAAGATCGAATTGAGCGACTGCAGCAGCCCGAAGAGCAGGAACGCCATGATCACCGACAGGATGGTGAGAATCGTGCGCGTCTTCTTGCGGAACAGGTTCGCGACGACGAAACCGGTCTTGGTCATGGGGTGTTCCTCAGGCCGCCGCGGCCTGCTCGAGCAGCTGGCCCTTCTCCAGGTGCAGAGTGCGCCGGGCAAACTCGGCCGCTTTCGGATCATGCGTGACCATCACGATGGTCTTGCCGTGCTCGCGATTCAACACCTGCAGCAGTCCCAGGATCTCATCGGCCGTCTTGCGGTCGAGGTCGCCCGTGGGCTCATCGCAGACCAGCAGCTGCGGATCGGACACGAGCGCGCGTGCGATCGCGACGCGCTGCTCCTGGCCGCCCGAGAGCTCCTTCGGCTTGTGGCGCGCCCGGTCGGCGAGACCCACCACCTGCAGAGCGACTGCCACGTTCTTCTTGCGCTGGGCTGCCGGTAAGCGCGTCAGTAATAGCGGCAATTCGACGTTGGCTTCCGCGGTCAGCACGGGCATCAGGTTGTAGAACTGAAACACGAAGCCGACGTTATGCGCGCGCCAGTTGGCCAGCTGACCGCTCGAGAGCTGGTCGATCCGCTTGCCGCCGACGCTGATCTCGCCCGAGGTTGGCTGGTCGAGGCCGCCGATCAGGTTGAGCAAGGTAGTCTTACCCGAGCCCGAGGGCCCCATGAGCGCGACAAAGTCTCCCTTGGGAATCTCGAGACTGAGTCCGTGCAAGACCTCGACCTTCTGCTTACCCCGCTCGTAGGTCTTTGTGACGCTCCGTATCTGAACCATGGACTCGGACATGGCTTGCCTCAACTGCTTGAAAAAATCTTTTAAGGACTGGCGGCGCTGACCGCCGCATCATCCTTGAGTTCGGCCGGCGCATCGACGATCACGGCCTCGCCCGGACTCACTCCGGACTCGACCTGGCGCGAATTGCCGAAAGCGCCGCCCAGTGTAACGGTGCGGCGTTGTGCTTTCCCGTCCTTCAGGACAAACAAGGTGTCCGTCGCGCCTTCCCGGCGCAAGGCTGTCGTGGGCACCAGCACACCACGGGGTGGACGCGCATCCTCCTCGACCGGCTTGCGCTCCTCGAGGAACGACACGCGCACGCCCATGTCAGGGACGATCCGGTCGTCCTTCAGATCGAGTCCAATCCGGACTTTGACCGTTGCCTTCGAGCGGTCTGCGGTCGGGATGATAGCAATAACGTGTGACGGAATCTTCCAGTCCGGATACGCATTCAACACCGACGCCACCGGCTGCTTGGGCTGCACCCGGTTGATATACGCTTCGTTGACATCCACCTCGATCTCGAGTGAGTCCATGTCCACCAGCGTGCCGATACCCGTGCGCGTGAAGCCACCGCCGGCCGAAAGCGGCGATACGATCTCCCCGACCTGTGCCGCTTTCGCGATCACTACGCCCGCGAAGGGCGAACGCACGGTGCAATAGTCGAGTTGCACCTGCGCCGAACGGACGTTGGCGGCAGCAAGCTCGATCTGCTTGCGCTGCTGTTCGAGCTGCGCGCTCTGGGTTTCCACGAGGGTGCGCGCCTGTTCGACTGCCTGCTCCGAAACGAGCTTGCGCTGCACGAGATCTTCGGCCCGCTTGACGTCGCGCCGGTCCTGCGCCAACTGCGCCTCAAATTGCGCGAGCAACGCTTGCGCCGAGTGAAGTTGTGCTTGCGCCTGCGCCAGTGCCGCTCGCTGCGAAGTGTCTTCGAGGCGGCCTAACACCTGCCCCGCCTGCACATGATCGCCCTCCTCGATCAACACTTCGCTCAACTTGCCGGTGATCTGCGCAGACACCGTCGCCTCGCGGCGCGCCGTCACATAACCTGTCGCATCCAGCACAGACGTGGAAGGTCCACCGCTGGTCATTGGCTGCGCCATGGCGGTGTGCACGATGATGCCCGCGTGCCTGGATCTCATGAGCCACAGGCCGACGCCAATCAGAATGAGAACGAGCGCGCCGCCGACGAGCCACGGCCAGCGACGGGCTTCCGTGGCCTCCTCGCGCAGGCTGCGGTCGATCCTCAGCTGATGAAGCAACGCGCCCTTCTCAGGCGAGGCGGGGGGCGGACTGTTGGGTTGCGGAGTAGCCAAGCTCTTTGAGCCTCAACCGGTAGTGATCTTTGCCATCAGGCGGCGCGCCTCGGCGAATTCGGGCGCAATGAGCAGCGCTCGTTCCAGCGCGTCCCGCGCATCCAGGGTTGCGCCCCGATCGAGGTAACACCGGCCCAGATAGACATACGCCTCGGCTGCCCCCCAACCGGGGGCATGCTCGGTTTCCTGCCGCTCGGCCTCGAATGCCGCCGTCGCCTGCTTGAGGCGGTTCAAGGCGCGGTCCTTCTCGGCGGCCGAACCCTTTGGCCGGTCATACAGTGCCACTGCATCCAGTAGCAGAACCCGTGGATTCCTGGGTGCCAGGTGTCGTGCCTTCTCGATCTGCACCCCGCTCTTGGAAGCGGCGAACGGCGTTCGCCAGGCTTCCAGCGCCGCCAACACGTCCAGACACGCCGACTGCAGCGCGAGGGCATCGGCGAAGTCCGCGTTGATCTTCAGGGCGTGGTCGAGGCTGCGCACGCACTCTGCGGCGGTCTCCTTGGCACGGCCCCTGTCCTTGGCGAGCATCAGTTGCGTCAACCGGTAGTTGGCAAGGCCGGCGTAATAGCTTTTAGAGGCGCTCGGGGCATCCGCGGGAGCGAGCAACTCCATGACCCCCGCGAGTGAGCGGGCATCCTCGGTGTAATAGCCATACTGGATCCGGCTTTCGACGTCGAGCCAGTTCGTCTGCGCGCCCCGGGCTCCCAGCGGCAGGGTAACAAATCCAATGGCCAGTCCAATGGCCAGACCACGAGCCAGACATGAGGCATGAGAGAGCATCGGGCACTTGCGTCTGTAGAATGTCCTTCACACATGATAGCCAGTTCCCTGATCGATATCGGCATCAATCTTGGCCACGACAGCTTCAATAGCGATCGTGACGCCGTGATTGCACGTGCAGCGCAAGCCGGCGTGGTCCAGATGATAGTAACCGGCAGCTCCGGTCCGAGCACGCGCCAGGCCATAGAACTTGCGCAGAGCCACTCTGGACGCCTGTTCGCCACCGCGGGTGTTCATCCTCATCACGCAAGCGAGCTCGGCGACGAATTGTTGGCGCAGCTGCGTCAACTCGCAACCTGGCCGGAAGTGGTCGCGGTGGGTGAATGCGGACTCGACTACTACCGCGACCTCTCCCCTCGCGCCACTCAACAGCAGGCATTCCATCGCCAACTGGAGCTCGCCACGGGGGTGGGCAAGCCTGTTTTTCTTCATCAGCGCGATGCGCACGCCGATTTCGTCGCGATCCTGAGTGAGCACCGCAAAGGACTGGCCGGGGGTGTTGCTCACTGCTTCACCGGGTCTCGCGAGGAGCTCATTGCCTACCTGGAGATGGGTCTGGCCATCGGGATTACGGGGTGGATCTGCGACGAGCGCCGTGGCTCGCATCTGCTGCCGCTCATGAAAGAGATTCCTGCGGACCGGTTGCTGCTCGAGACGGACGGCCCGTACCTGCTGCCGCGCGACTTGCCCAGGAAGCCCGAATCGCGGCGCAACGAGCCAGCGTACCTGCCTCATATCGCAGCGACTGTTGCACGGGCTCGCGGCACGACGGTGGAAGAGCTTGCACGCAACAGTTCGGAGGCCACGCGACGGCTGTTCGGCCTTCCCGGAGCAATAATCGATACCGGAGCTATAATCGATCGATGAATATTGATCTCTTGCAAACAGGTATCGATAAGGTCTGGGACAGCTCCATTCTGGAGCGGCTCAGCGCGTACATTCGGATTCCGAACAAGTCCCCATTGTTCGACGCGCAGTGGGAACGCAATGGGCACATGGAGGCCGCGATCACCCTCATGGCCGAATGGTGCCGCGCGCAGCCGTTGGCCGGGATGCGGGTGCAGGTGCGCCGCCTGCCGGGTAAGACACCGCTGCTCTTCATTGATGTGCCGGGCGAGCTGCCCGGCTGCGTGCTGCTGTATGGGCACCTCGACAAACAACCCGAGTTCACCGGGTGGCTGCCGGGCCTGAGCCCCTGGGAGCCCGTCATGCGCGACGGCAAGCTTTACGGCCGTGGAGGCGCGGATGACGGTTACGCGGTATTCAGCTCGCTCACGGCGATCGCCGCCCTCAAAGCCCAGAAAGTGCCCCTGGCTCGCTGTGTGCTGCTGATCGAAGCCTGCGAGGAGAGTGGCAGCGTCGATCTGCCCGCCCACCTGGACGCGCTGGGGGATGAGATTGCAGAGCCGTCGCTCGTGATCTGCCTCGATGCTGAATGCGGCAACTATGACCAGGTCTGGTGCACGACCTCGCTGCGCGGCAATCTCACGGGCAACCTGCGCGTACGCGTACTGAACGAAGGCGTGCACTCAGGGATGGCCACGGGAATCGCACCCACTCCGTTCCGCATCGTCGAACAACTGCTCGCGCGCCTGGAGAATGCAGTCACGGGCGACGTCCTGATCGATGAGCTGCAAGTAACGATACCGAAGGATCGCAGGGCGCAGATTACCGCTGCGGCCAAAGTCCTCGGGCCAACCGTTGCAGGAAAGATCCCGTTCGCCACCGGTGTGCAGCCGCTGTCCAATGATCCTGTGGAGCTGCTGATCAACAGTACCTGGCGTGCGACTGTTGCCGTCACGGGCGCTGACGGCCTGCCTGCGCTCGCATCGGCGGGCAACGTGCTGCTGCCGCAGCTCGTGTTCAAACTGTCGCTGCGCCTCGCTCCCACGACCGATCCCGCCGCAGCTGCCAAAGCGGTCAAGGAAACTCTCGAGCGCGATCCCCCCTACGGGGCGCAGGTTGATTTCGAGGATGCTGCCGCTACGGCAGGCTGGAACGCACCTGCCCTGGCGGCATGGCTGGATGATTCCATCATGCGCGCCTCCCGCCAGATTTACGGCAAAGACGCCATCCACCTCGGCTGTGGCGGCTCGATTCCCTTCATGGCCATGTTGGGTGCGAAGTTTCCGCAGACCCAGTTCTTCATCACCGGTGTGTTGGGACCGCATTCAAATGCGCACGGCCCGAACGAATTCCTGCACGTCGAATACGCGAAAAAACTCACAGCCTGTGTGTCGCTGGTGTTGGCGGACCACGCCCGGATGATGACATAATCGCTGGTGCAGCTGGCAAAAACCACGCTTTTTGCCAGCGGGCGACGCAGTAATGTCCGCTGAAATTGCCGCAGGCAATTTCAGCCAATCAACTCAGCGCATGTGCGCCATGTAGCTGGGCGTGACTGCCTTCTTGACCTTGGACCAGCCATCCGCGAAGTGCGTGACGGCCTCGTGCTCGCCCCCCGGGAACTCGGCGTTCAGCGAGTCGACCATCAAAGTAAACTTGGGTAGTCCCTTCGGAAACTTCCCACGGCGCGTAAATACGATTCGGCCCTCGACCGGCACCTCGCCGGCTACGCCGCGCACTGCCGCAATGCGGTCGTACAACGCGCTCTGCGGATTGGTGAACGTGAACCGGCGCGGCCCATCCATCACGGTCCACTCCGCCATCTGGTCGCCGCCGAAAATGTTTCCTTGCACGTCGCGCAGATCGATGACGAGAATGCCGCGCGTCGTCAACAGCAGGAAATCGACGTGGAAACCACCGCCCATGCCATCCGGCACGAGCATGTCAACGAGGTGATCCGACCCTGCAGCGGTGACCGCCGTGCGCAGGGCCGCCCGCATACGGTACTGCCGATACCATCTCCAGATCCAGGCAGCCGCGAATCCCAGAATGGCCGCAGCCGCTATCAGCCCCCAAGCCGTGGGCGGAAGCTTCTCCAACTCCTCCACTACGCCCTCCCAACGCTCAGCGCAGCACGCAACGAGGATAGATCAGGCTCGATCGCGGTGAACTCTGCCCGCCGCGCGAACAACTTCGCCAGTGTCCCGGGCACGGGCACCTGGCGGCCGATCAGCGGAGCCACGATCTCGGAAAATTTTGCCGGGTGCGCGGTCGACACGATTACCCACCTGCCCGGCCGTTTACCGGCGACGCGCCGTTCGTAAACTTCTGCCGCCGTCGCCGTGTGCGGACACCAGATCTGACCATAACGCTCGAACCCCTGACGGATGCGCTCACGAATGGCCGCATCATCCACGGTTTCGGCACTGACTGCAGTGCGCAGGTTGGCCAATTCGGGAAAGAGTGCCCGCAGCCGTTCCATATTGCTGGGATTGCCCACGTCCATTGCGGAAGCCAGTGTTGCTATGCTCGGCCGCGGCCGCCATTCGCCCGTGTGGAGGAAATCCGTCACAGTCTGATTAGCATTGTGCGCCAGCACGACCTCGCCGATCGGAAGTCCGAGCTTGCGCGCCCAGATACAGGCCGCCGCATTCCCCAGGTTGCCGCTCGGGATCACGTAAGAAGCCGGTTCGCCGTATTTTCGCCAGATCTCGAGACTGCTGAAAGCATAATACACAGCCTGCGGCAGCAGCCGCCCCAGGTTGATGCTGTTTGCCGACGACAGCTCGGTCTGCTCGCGCAGCTGCGGATCGACGAAAGCCTGTTTGACGAGCCGCTGGCAGTCATCGAACGTGCCATGCACCGCAAATGACTTGACGTTGCCACCCCAACACGTGAGTTGCTGCTCCTGGGTCGGCGAGACTAATCCCTTGGGAAACAACACGCCGACTTCGATACCCGGCCGGCCGTGAAAGGCCGCCGCCACCGCGCCACCTGTATCTCCGGACGTGGCTACCAGGATGGTCAGTGGGCGCGCACCGGGCCGTGAATCGGGCGCGCGCAGCCGCGCAAAGTTGGCTGCCAGGAAACGCGCGCCGAAATCCTTGAAGGCGGCGGTCGGGCCATGAAACAACTCGAGGACTGCCAGGCGTCCGTCGTCACCCAGTGGTACGAGCGGCGCGTCAAAGTTGAATGCCTCGGCCGTGATTTGCGACAACTGCGGGGCGATGGGATCGCCGGCGACAAAGGGGGCCAGCAGCTGCGCCGCAAGGCCCGGCAACGTATTCGCGCGGGCCAGGGCTTCCACATCGGCGCGTGGCCAGGAGCTCGGGATGTACAACCCCCCATCAGGCGCAAGCCCTTGCAGCAGCGCCTGGGAGAAGCTGACAGACGAGGAAGGGTCGCGCGTGCTGTGGTAACGGGTCGCGACCGGACCGTCCCACGCGGTGCTCACGATTCGATCACCCGCGCACCCGCCGATTCGATCTGGACTATCCACTCATCGAGTTGGATTGACTTGCGCTCGAATTCGCCGCGCATGGCATCGCGCACGGCCGCGGCGTTGGACTCCCGTGCCCATGCAAAGGTCGTGGGACCGGCACCCGAGATCGAGCAGCCGAGAGCGCCAGCCTCCATCGCCGCCCGGCGCACATCCTGAAACCCTGGAATCAGGGCCTGGCGCTGCGGCTCGATGACGACGTCCTCCAGGGAGGCGCGGATCATGTCCAGATCGTTCGTGTAGCAACCGGAAATGAAGCCGGCGAGATTGGCGGTCTGCCAGACAAAATCGGACAGCTCCACAGTGCGCTTGAGAATGGCACGCGCCTGCTTCGTGGACAGGAACATGTGCGGATGCAGGATGACGGCCCGGACATCGGGCGGCACCGGAATCTGTTTGACGCGCGGATGATCGATTCCCACGGTCAGCACCAACCCGCCGAACAGCGACGGGGAGATGTTGTCCACGTGCAGAGAGCCGCTGGCCACCGCTTCACCCTGCATCGCAAACTTGAGCAGCTCGAGCTTGCTGCACGGCTGGGCGAGCAACGCGTTGGCTGCCACGACAGCACCGACGGCGGAAGCGGCCGAGCCGCCAAGACCGGAGCCGAGCGGAATGCCCTTGTCGATTTCCAGGCTGAAGCCAAAGGGCAGCGCGAGCGCCTCTTGCATGGCGAGCAGCGCCTGGCCGGCGGTGTTGCGCCGGGGATCTTTGGGCAGCTCGCCCGCAATGCCCCGCACCCGAGTGATACCGACGCCGGGCTCCTCCCGCTTCGTGACTGTTACCCGATCACCGAGGGCATCCACGGCGAATCCGAGGATGTCGAATCCGATGGCGACATTGCCGACCGACGCGGGCGCAAAGGCAGTCGCCCGATCGAGGCCCGCGGCAGGCGCGCGCTCCGAGCCACTCGCACCGCTCGAGGCCGCAGCGCTCAAAGCCGTGCACCCAGGTATGCGGCCAGCCGCAGCAGGTCTGCAAAGACCCCGCCCGCCGTAACCTCAGGACCGGCGCCCGGACCCTGCACGATGAGTGGATTGTCGCAATAGCGCCGCGTGGCGAAGCGCACCACGTTGTCAGTCAGCGCTATGTTGGCGAACGCATGCCGTGAATCCAACTCCACGACACCCACGGTTGCCTTCCCATCGGCCGTCAGGCGTCCGACATAACGCAACACTTTGCCCTTGGAGCGCGCGGTCTGCAGCCGATCGTTCATGCTGGCATCGTATTGCGGCAGCCGCGCCATGAAGTCGTCGATGGAGCCTGTCTCCAGGCCCGGGGGCACGAGACTCTCCACCTTGACGTCTGCCATCTCCAGCTCGAGACCCATCTCGCGGCCGAGGATGATGAGCTTGCGGGCGACATCCATCCCCGACAAATCATCGCGTGGATCCGGCTCCGTGTACCCGCGCTGCCGCGCATCGCGCACGATGTCAGAGAAGGCCTTGCGGCCATCGTAGGTGTTGAAGAGATAGGCGAGCGTGCCGGAGAAGATTCCCTCGACGCTCGTGATCTCATCGCCGGTCTCGCGCAGGTCGCGCAGTGTTTGCACTACCGGCAAACCGGCACCCACGGTGGTCTCATACAGGTAGTGCGCAGCTCCCGCCCGGCGCGCATCGCGCAGGCGCCTATAGAACGGCAGGTCGGCGCTGTTGGCTTTCTTGTTCGGGGTGATGACGTGAATCCCGGCAGCGAGCCAGTCGGGATAGCGTTTCGCGATGTCGGCGCTGGCCGTGCAATCGATGATCACGGTGTGCGGCAGATAGTCCACGCGCACGTGCTCCATGAAGCGCTCGAAGTCAGCCTCGACTGAATTCACATCGAATTGCGCCTTCCAGCTCTCGAGCGGCACGCCGCTTTCGGCGAGCAGCATGCGCTTGGAGCTCATGATGCCGCGGACCCGGAAATCCAGTTTGGCATCTGCGTGCAGCCGCGCGCTCTGCGAGGCGAGCTGATTGAGTAACACCCGGCCCACCGTGCCCGGGCCGATCACTCCAACCGATATCGTGTGCGAAGACAGGTACAGGCCTGCGTGCACGGCCCGTAGAGCACGAGTTGCATGCTTGCCGTCTACTACTACGGAAATGTTGCGTTCTGAAGCGCCCTGCGCGATTGCGCGGATGTTGACACTCGTGCTGCCCAGAGCATTGAACACTTTCGCAGCCACACCCGGCGTGCCTGCCATGCCGTCACCCACGGCCGCGAGAATGGCCAGATCCAGAGCGACGTCCACGTCCTGGATCTGCCCTTCTTTCAGCTCGCGCTCAAACGCCTGGCGGACAACCGAAGCGGCACGCTCCGCCTGCTCCTGCGGAATGGCGCAGCAGATGGAATGCTCGGAGCTGCCTTGCGAGATGAGGATCACCGAGATGCCCTCTTCCCGCAGAGCGCCGAACAGGCGATTCGCCGTGCCGGGCACGCCGATCATGCCCGCGCCTTCGAGGTTGATGAGCGCCACCTTCTCGATGCTCGTGATGCCCTTGACCGGCAGGCTCGATTGCGGTTTGGCGCAGATCAGTGTGCCGACCTTCTCCGGGGCGAACGTGTTGCGAATCCAGATGGGGATGCCGCTGCCGACCGCCGGTGCCATGGTCTGGGGGTGAATGACCTTCGCGCCGAAATACGCCAGCTCCATGGCCTCGTTGTAGGAGAGAGAATCGATGACCGTTGCATCGGGCACGCGGCGCGGATCAGCCGACAAAACGCCATCGACATCCGTCCAGATGTGAATCTCGTTCGCATCCAACAGCGCCCCGAAGATAGAGGCGGAAAAATCGCTGCCATTGCGCCCGAGCGTGGTTTGTACGCCGCGCCTGTCAGAGGCAATGAAGCCGGTAATGATCAGGGTGCCCGTAAAATTCGCGGGCACGAGCTCCTGCAGCTTCGCGCGGGACTCCGCCCACTGAATGCCAGGACCCAGCGGCCCCCATTCGACGACGACGGCCTTGCGGGCATCGATCCACTGAAACGGCCCCTTGCGCCCCGCGCGCTCCTCCATGAAGCGATGAAACAGCTTGGTGGACCAGATTTCGCCGTAACCGGCGATCAGGTCACTGACATTCTGGGCAGCCGAGCGAGTCAGCTTGACGGTGTGCAGAATGCCTTCGAGGTCGTGGCAGTCCCGATCGAAGCCCGCCAGATACAGGCGCGCCGACTGAGCGCTCAGGAGAGTCTCCGCGATGGCTGCATGCCGTACGCGCAACGAAGCAATCTCGCCCCGATAGCCATCCTCCTGCCGTTCTGCCAGGGATACGAGGCGCAGCAGCGCATCCGTCACGCCGCGGCAGGCGGACAGAACGATGCCGAGCCGCGGGGCAGGCAGGGAGTCGAGAATTGTCGCCACGCGGCGGAAGCAGTCAGCGTCGGCGACGCTCGACCCTCCGAACTTGTGTACGACCCAGGGTTCGGCCGGAGCTTGGTTGATAGCCATCAAATTGAGCCAGAAGAATTAGAGCTTTAGGAGAAAAAGCGATGCGACTGTACTGACGCGCTCGAGTGCTGGCAATGACTCCTTTCATGGCCTGCGGCCAACTTCTCAGGGGGATCGCGCAAAAGCGCGACCCCCGACATGAGGCGGCGAAAGGCGCCGATTAAGAGGGAGGGCCCGCGCGGGGGCGGGCTGGCATAATTCGACGGGATGGAATCCCTACTCGGTCCCCTGCTTCCCCTGTTCGAACGCGAGCGTGCCGCTGGCCGAACAGTCGTTTTGGGTCTGCTCGTGGATACAGCGGGCTCGACGTACCGCAAATCCGGCGCGCTGATGCTCATCGCCCGCAACGGCGATTCGGCCGGCTTGCTCTCCGGAGGCTGTCTCGAGGGCGACCTTGGTGAGTACGCGCGGACGGTGATCGACACCGGGAAGCCGCGTCTCGTCAGCTACGAGATGCGGGGCGGCGACGACCTCATTTGGGGATTGGGGCTAGGGTGCGAAGGCGCCATGCACATTCTCCTCATTCCGGTGGGGCCGGATAACGACTGGCAACCGCTGACACATCTGGTCCGCTGCCTTGCCGCGTACGAGCCGTCCGCGGTTGCAGTTGTCGTGGAGTCGGAGCGGGTGGACTCGCCCGTGGGCGAGATCACGATCAGGGGAAGCACCACTCATCCGGGAGTTGCAGCGGCTCTCGACGAAGCAGCCCGGACAGGCCGCACAGGTTGGTTTGAAACCTCAGCGCCGCGCTGGCGGGTGTTTGCCCTGCCCTTGTCCTTGCCGCCCCGGATCCTGCTGCTGGGTGCGGGACCGGACGCCACGCCGGTTGTTGACTTTGCGGCGCGCCTGAACTGGAAAGTCACGTTGGTCGACCATCGGCCTGCATACGCCGATGCGACACATTTCCCGTCCGCGGAGCAAGTTGTGCAGGCCCGGCCGGAAGAGTTGCTCAGCGCCGTGAATCCCTCGCATTTCTCCGCTGCGGTGGTGATGAGTCATCACCTGCCCTCGGACCTGGCCTACCTGCGGGCCCTGGCTGCGACGAGTGTGCCGTATATAGGCCTGCTGGGCCCCGCCGTGCGCCGCGAGCGGCTGCTGGCTGATCTTGAATCCGACGCGGACAAGATCCGGAGGCGCTTGCATGCGCCGGTCGGGCTGCCCATCGGCGGCCGATCACCTGAATCCATCGCTCTAGCCATCATCGCCGAGATTCACGCGTTCGTGTACGTCGGTGACGGACGGGCGCTTCGCCCATGAACGAAATTCAGATCATTCAAAGCCAGCTGGCCACGGAGCGGCTTCATTTCGCAGAAGTGGCGGACGCCTGCGCGGCCGCGCTCGACACTGGGACTTTCGCGGCGCGCAGGGAATTTGCCGCGGCTTGTGCTGACTACTTTGCGTTCGCGGCGACGCGGCTTGCCTGGAGCTCGAGCCCACCGGGCCCGGATGCGTCTGCGGAGCGCTGGCGGGAGTTCCTGCGGGCCTGTAAGGATCAGGCCGCGACGCATTTCGGCGCATTGGAGCAGCTGCTCGGTCGCAATCTGCCGGTCTCTGAGTGGCGGGCCATCTCCAGGATAGACGCCGACTCGATCTTCACGGAGCGCGCCTGCTACGCGCGTGTGAAGGCGACAGTGCCGTGACCGGCGCAGCCGATCCGGGAGATGGTTTACATGCCATCGTTCTGGCGGCCGGTGCCTCGAGCCGATTTGGCTCCGCGAAGCAGTTGGTTCGCGTGGCGGGACGGCCGCTACTGCACGCAGCGGTGGCGCGGGCGGCAGAGGTTGCTGGTACGGCAGTCACGGTCGTTCTCGGCGCCCGGGCTGCCGAGCTCACCCCGCTGCTGAAGCATTCGCAGTCATCGATCATCATCAACCGGGACTGGCGCGAAGGGATGGCCAGCTCCATCCGGGCGGGCGTGGCGCGGCTGCCGCCCAGCTGCACGGCTGTACTCCTCACACTCGTTGATCAGGCCGCGGTGACCGCCGAGGACCTCAAGCGTCTGGTCAGCGCCTGGCGCCGGCAACCGGAGTACATCGTAGCGGCCCGTTACGGCACCACCACTGGTGTCCCCGCAATCTTTCCCCGCTCAACCTTCCCCGATCTGCAATCTCTCCGCGGTGACACGGGCGCCCGGGCGCTTCTGCAGCGGAATCCCGACCGTCTGGTACGGGTTCCGATGGCCAGCGCGGCGGTTGACATAGACACGCCTGAAGACCTCCTGAAATTGGGTTTCGAGAGGTAAAAAATCCTTTCGGTTGACGGGCTTACGGAGAAGTTCTAATATAGTTTCTATGTTGGAATTCAACCCGCTTTCACTATCCCTCCCGCAAGCGCTTGCGAGTGCTCTGCGGCGTCTCGCTCACCTTGCTCACACCAGCTCCTGGGATCAGTGGGCGGTGCAGCGGCTGACTCCCACCCAGCGTCGAATCCTCGACGTGGTCGCCTCACGGCGTGAGAGCCTCACCCTGTCCGCCCTGGCCCGAGAGCTAGGCGTCACCCCCGCGACGGCATCCGACAGTGTCGGTGCGCTGGAATCGAAAGGCCTGGTCCAGAAACGCCGCAGTGACGTTGATGGCCGTGCGCTGGCTTTGATGTTGACGAACGAGGGGCGCAGTTCCGTTAGTCACCTGGCATCTTTGCCGGATCCTCTGCAGGACGCATTCGGGGCGCTGACCGCCGCCGAGCAGGAAATCTTTTACAGATCAGCGATGAAGATGATTCGCGGGTTGCAGGAGACGGGTGCCCTGCCGGTTTCGCGGATGTGCGTGCGGTGCCGGCATTTCGAGCCGTTCCGCGCCCCGGGATCGGAGTATCCGCACCACTGCCACCTGGCCGGCTCGCCGCTGGCGGACCGCCACTTGCGCCTGGAATGCCCGGAGCAATCGGCCGGGGACGCTGAGCAACAGCAGCTGCTCTGGGAGAAATTCAACTCGCCGCCGCCCACGGACAGTTAGAGCTTTACGACCTCGTAAATCCTCAGCAGGCCTTGCCCGTCCCTGTGTCCGGGTGCGGGAAGTTGTCAGACTCATCCTCCTGCGACCGCGGCGCGAGGCAATTCCAGTCCTTCTCGATGACAATCCGAAGCGCTGCGTCGCCCGCGCCCTGCGCGTGAGAGAGGGTCACTTCGTCAGTTCTCGACCAGCTGAGCGCCGCTTCCCGCGGGACTCGAATGTCAATGATGTTATCGCGATAAGTGGCTGAAATTTCCGGACTCTGAGTGTCTGTACGCAGGCGGTACGTCAGTCTCGCCCCGCCCCCGAACTGCACCTGGTCCGCCACCTCGCCGGCGGTCTCGAGGTTGCGCACCTCGCCCTGTGTGAGGCGAAGCCGCAGCGAGCTACCCTTGATTCTCAGTTTCATACATTCTCCTGAGGCTGCGCGGCACGCCTGCGCTCGATCAGGTCGAGAGTACGGCGCGCTTGAACCAGGTGTGGCTTGTCAACCATCTGCCCATCCAGGCTCACGACGCCCGCATCCGGCGACGCGGCGAACGCAGCAACGATACGCTGCGCCCATTCCACTTCCGCGGCTCCCGGAATGAAGGCCTCATTGATGGAGCCCACCTGGTCCGGGTGAATTGCGAGCTTCCCGCTGAAGCCGTCGCGCCGCGCGCTCTCGATGTCTCGCTTCAATCCTTCCGTGTCGCGGAAATCCAGATACACACCATCGATCGCCTGCACACCGAGGGCACTCGCACTGACGACGCACAGTGAGCGCGCGAGCTGAAAGGTAAACGTAAGTGAGCCCTGGCGATCGGTTTTGTGAGTAACGCCCATGGCCGCCGACAGATCTTCGGAGCCCCACGTGAGACCCGCCAGGCGCGCCTGGGTTCGCGGATCGGCCGCCAGCACGGAGCCGTAGCTGTTCAGATTCAGCAACGCCTCGGGCGTTTCAGTCGCGATAACGACGAGCTTCGTAGAGCCGGGGACCTGGCCTTCCCGGACCTCGAGCGCGCTCAGGTAATGGGAGACCTCGGCTACTTCGGCGGCCGATGCGGCTTTCGGCAGCACGATGCCGTCCGGCATTCCCGGGAAAACGGCCACGAGATCCTGAAGAAGCAAGCCACTCGAGAGTGCATTCACGCGCACCCACAGCTGCTGGCGCGATCGGTCGGTCTGTGACATCAGCAGCTCGCGCACGCGCTGCCGAGCTGCCGGCAGCTGCGCCGCGGCGACGGAATCCTCCAGATCGAGAATCAACGCATCAGCCGCGGATCCAATGGCCTTGGTCTGTTTGCGCTCACTGTCGCCGGGCACAAATAGCAGCGACCTCAACAGTGCCATCCTGTTGCTCATGCCGCGGGCCTCCTCATCATCAACGCCGCGCGTTTGCAGGAAGCGACTTCCTCGTTGCGCTGGTTATAGGCACGGTGCTCGAACGTCAGAATTCCTGAGTCCTGGCGCGACTGACTTTCCCGCTTTGCCACTACCGTGGTCTCGGCGCGCAGCGTGTCTCCAATCAGTACCGGGCGGGGAAACTTCACCTCGTCCCAGCCCAGATTTCCCAGAGTCGTGCCGAAGGTAGTGTCGTAAACCGACAGCCCGACCAGCAGCCCGAGCGTGAACACGCTGTTGACGATGGGTTGGCCATAGGGCGTCGTCTTGCAGTATTCGGCATCCAGATGCAGAGCTGCCGGGTTCATGGTCAGGGTGCTGAAAAGCACGTTGTCAGTCTCCGTGACGGTTCTGTGAACAGCGTGCCGGAACTGCTGTCCCACCTGAAATTCTTCGAAATAAAGCCCAGGCATCAATATCTCCATGCGCTTCGCGGCGGTCCGCACCCCCAGCGGCGCATTGTAACCCGCTCATAACCAGCGGCGCCGAACACACAACCAAAGGGTATTTCGGGCCGCCATGGCTCGCGGCCTATAGTCCATGACATGTACCAGTACGATCAGCTCGACCAGGCGTTCGTAGATCAGCGCGTATCCGAGTTCCGGGATCAGACGCGGCGTTTCCTCGCGGGCGAGCTGTCGGAAGACGAGTTCAAGGGTCTGCGCCTGCGCAATGGACTCTACATCCAGCGCCACGCGCCGATGTTGCGCATTGCGATTCCGTACGGCCTGCTCGCCTCGCGCCAGTTGCGCAAGCTCGCCGAGATCACCCGCCGCTACGACCGCAGCTTCGGTCATTTCACTACCCGGCAGAATCTGCAGCTCAACTGGCCGAAGCTCGAGGATGTGCCTGACATTCTCGAACATCTGGCGAGCGTGCAGATGCATGCCATTCAGACCAGCGGCAACTGCATCCGCAATGTGACGGCAGATCACCTGGCGGGCATCGCCGAGGATGAGGTCGATGATCCGCGGCCGTACTGCGAGATCATCCGCCAGTGGGCCAACCTGCATCCCGAATTCACCTACCTGCCGCGCAAGTTCAAGATTGCCGTGACGGGCTCGCCAGCCGATCGCGCGGCCTCCGAGGTGCACGACGTCGGACTGCATCTGCGGCGTGACGAGCAGGGCAACATCGGCTTCCAGGTACTCGTCGGTGGCGGGCTCGGTCGCGCACCGATGATCGGCCAGGTCATCCGTGAGTTTCTGCCGTTGCCGGATCTGTTGTCCTACCTGGATGCCATCCTGCGCGTGTACAACCGTTACGGCCGCCGGGACAACATTCACAAGGCGCGAATCAAAATCCTGGTGAAGGCGGTGGGCATCGCCCGCTTCCGCGATCAGGTCGAGGCCGAGTGGCAGGCGGCCCGTGATGTGGCCCCGGTGCTCGAGGCATCGCAAGTGGAGCGGGTGCGCTCATTCTTCCACCCTCCCGCCTATGAAACACTGCAGAACATCGATGTCGCCGCCGGCCGGGAGCCGCAGTTCCAGGCTTGGTATCGCTACAACACGCGGCCGCATCGGGTTCCCGGCTATCGTGCAGCCTTCGTCTGCCTGAAGGCGCACGGTCAGAATCCCGGGGACATGAGCTCGGGACAGATGGAAGCGGTCGCTGCCCTCGCCGATCGCCTGAGCTTCGGACTCATTCGTGTCACTCACAATCAGAACCTGCTGCTCGGTGATGTGCGGCAGCGCGATCTGTATGCGCTCTGGCAGCAGCTGCACGAGTTGGGGCTGGCAATGCCCAACATCGGCACGCTCACGGATATGATTGCCTGCCCGGGCCTGGATTTCTGCAGCCTGGCGAATGCCGGCACGCTCAATGTCGCACAGCAGATCCAGGCACAGTTCGACGATCTCGACTATCTCTACGATCTGGGTGATATCGAGATCAAGATGTCAGGTTGTATGAACGCCTGCGGCCACCACCACGTGGGGCATATCGGGATCCTGGGCGTGGATAAGCACGGCGAGGAGTGGTACCAGATCACCCTCGGCGGCTCGGTCAATGGATTTACCGCACTGGGCGAAGTCATCGGGCCTTCCGTGCCGCAAGCCGAAGTTGCTTCGACCATCGAGCGCATCGTCGAGGTCTATCGCGCGGAGCGCGAAGACGGCGAACGCTTCATCGAGACATTCCGCCGCGTCGGTGTGAAACCTTTCAAGGAGCGCGCCTATGCGACACATTCTCAGGCGGCGTGAAGTCGTAGAGGATGACTGGCGCTACACGGGCGAGGACGGTGTTGAGGGCACTTCCGCTCTGATCGTGCCGTTTGCGGATTTCCGCACTCACGCTGCGAAGTGGCGCGCGTATCCGGGGCGGCTCGGGGTGCGGCTCTCGCCGGCGGACGTGGTGGAGGACCTCGCTGCAGACATACAGCGGCTTTCTCTTGTTGCGGCTGAGTTTCCGACCCCCGGCGAGGGTCGGGGATATTCGCAAGGACGCCTGCTGCGTTCCAGGCTGCAGTTCAAAGGCGAGCTGCGGGCAGTTGGCGCGGCTGTGAAACAGGATCTGCTCTTCATCCTGTCACGATGTGGTTTTGATTCGTTCGAGCTCGCGCCGGGGCAGAAGATCGAGGCAGGCTTAGCCGCCCTGGATCGCTACAGCGTGGCTTACCAGCCGGCCGAGCCGGTGCCGTCAATCCGGCAACAGCGGTATCGCGCGGCCGGTTGAGGGCTAGCGCTCGGGGAGCTTGATTCCTTCAAACAGCCCCGCAACCTCCTCCGCAGTCGCAGCGCGATGCGCACGGTCGATCAGGCGCCGATCCAGATGGGGCGCCAGTAGCTGCGCAAACTCGTACATGTACTTGCGCAGCAGAGTGCCGCGCCTGAATCCGATCCACGTGGTGTGTGCCTGAAAGAGGTGCGACGCCTCGATCGCCTTGAGCTCGGTGTCCTCCTCGTCGATCGCCATATGCGCGACGATCCCCACGCCCAGGCCAAGGCGCACGTATGTCATGATTACGTCCGCATCACGCGCGGTGATAGCCACATTCGGTGTCAGTCCAGCCTTCGCAAACGCCTCCTGAAGCGATGAAGGCCCGGCAAAGCTGAATGTGTACGTGACGAGGGGAAAGGCGGCCAAAGCCTTGAGCGTGAGCCGCCCGCTGCTTGCCAGGGGATGGTCGCGCAGTACGACGACTGTGCGGTGCCAGTGATAGCACGGGAGGAGCGTCAGATCGGCGAACAGCTGCTCCGAGCCGGTGGCAATCGCGCAATCGATTCGATCGTGCGCAACCATCTCCGCAATCTGCTCAGAGGTGCCCTGGTGCAGATTGAGCCGAACATTTGGGTACCGGCCCCTGAACTCACGGATGACGTCGGGCAGAACGTAGCGCGCCTGCGTGTGCGTGGTGCCTATGGAAAGGCTTCCTCTGCCCTCGTCGCGCAACTCCGTCGAGAGGTCGCGAATGCTCTGCGCTTCCTGGAGGATGCGCAGGGCCCTGTCGATGACCTGTTGTCCGGCAGGCGTGATGCGCGTCAAGTTACGTCCCTCGCGCACGAATATCTGAAACCCGAGCTCGTCCTCGAGCAGCTTGATCTGCTTGCTCACGCCCGGTTGAGACGTATGCAGTTTCTGGGCCGCCGCCGTGATGTTGAGCCCGCATTGGGCGACGGCGGCGAGATAACGCAACTGATGCAGCTTCATGGGGCCAAGACTAGCGCAACCTTGCACGTCGCGGCGAATGCTCACTGCAGCCGCGGCACCTGCCTGTGATGGACCCGTAACCCGTTTATAACCGGGATGGAGTTCTTCAGAAGAAATGCTTCGTTCTGGCGTGGACGGGCTGTGTCTATAGTCCACACACTATGGGAGAACTGCTGACACTCGAGCTAGAACAGAAGGCCGTCGCCGTCCGCGAGCAGCTTGCCGCCGCGGTGCAGGAATACGGCCGGGTCGTTTATTCGAACAGCCTCGGCGCCGAGGCAATGGTGCTGACGGACATCATCTGGACGCACGTTCCCGCTATCGACATCTTCAGCATCGACACAGGCCGACTGCACGAAGAGACGTACGAGGTACTGGAGAAGCTGCAGCGGCGTTACAAGCGCAAGATCAGGGTCGTTCATCCCGATGCGCAGGCCCTCGAGGCCCTGGTGGCCGACCAAGGCGTAAACGGCTTCTACCACAGCCTGGAAGCGCGTATGGCGTGCTGCCGGATCCGTAAGGTCGAGCCGTTCAAGCGGGCGATCGCAGGTTATGGTGCATGGGTGACGGGTGTGCGCCGTGAGCAATCTGCGACCCGCGCTCAGGCCAAGCCGGTCGAGTGGGACACCGATTACGACTTGCACAAGGTGAGCCCGTTGCTGGACTGGACCGAAGAGCACATCTGGCAGTACATCCGGGCGCGCAAGCTGCCGTACAATCTGCTTCACGATCGCCAGTTTCCCAGCATCGGTTGTCAGCCTTGCACGCGCGCCATACAACCCGGCGAGAGTCGGCGCGCGGGCCGCTGGTGGTGGGAACAACCAGAGTCCCGTGAATGCGGCTTACATCCGAGAATTCGCCAGGTAGCGGCACAGGCCTGAGAGGCACGCGCCTCAGAGACACCCCCCGCCTCGCAGATGACCAAAATCGCATGGACTACCTGCCCGTTTTCCTTCAGCTGCAAGAGCGGCCAGTAGTCGTCGTTGGTGGCGGACGAGTAGCCGCTCGCAAGATTGAGCTACTCCGAAGAACCGGCGCGCGTATTACCGTCGTTGCACCGGAATTGCGTGACGAGCTGCGCGGGCTTGCCGCCAAAGGCGAGCTCCAACATATCCAGGCATCCTTCGCCCCGCCACACGTCAACGGCGCGGTCGCTGTCGTCGCTGCCACCGGATTGACTGAGGTCAACGCAGCCGTATCGGCTGCCGCGCAAGCGCAGCACATCCCCGTGAACGTGGTGGATGATCCGGCGGCTTCGACGTTTATCTTTCCTGCGATCGTTGATCGCTCGCCAATTCTGATTGCCATCAGCTCTGGTGGACAGGCGCCTGTCCTCGCGCGGAGCATCCGGGAGCAGATGGAAGCCCTTCTGCCCGCTAGGCTCGGCGCGTTGGCACGGTTTATGGGTGAGAGACGTAAGGCGGTGAAGCGTGCGCTGAGGACTGCTGCGCGTCGCTCGTTCTGGGAAAGAGTTGTCGGCGGTATCGTTGGCGCGCGTGTTTTCGCGGGCGACGAGGCGGAAGCTGGTAAGGACTTCGAGCGCGAGTTGCGGACGAGTCAACTGACGCGGTCGGCTGCTACAGGCGGCCGTGGGTTGGGTGAGTGTTATCTGATCGGTGCGGGGCCGGGGGACCCTGACCTGCTCACGCTGCGTGCGCTGCAATTGCTTCAGCAGGCGGACGTGATCCTATACGACCGGTTGGTTCCTGCTCCTGTGCTGGATCGCGCCCGTCGCGATGCGGAGCGCGTGTTCGTCGGCAAGCAGCCTGGAAATCACACCTCGCAGGAGCGGATTAACGAACTGCTCGTGCACTATGCCCGGCTCGGGCTGCGTGTAGCCCGATTGAAGGGTGGCGATCCATTTATCTTTGGCCGTGGTGGGGAGGAGATCGAGGTTCTCGCCGCGCATGGCATCCCCTACATCGTTGTCCCCGGGATCACCGCGGCGCTCGGCGCGGCGGCAGCGGCGAACATCCCTCTGACTCATCGCAGGCTTGCCCAGAGTGTTACTTTCGTCACCGGGCATGTTCTGGACGACGAAGCGTTGGACTGGCATTCGCTCGCCGGTGCACGTCAGACCGTGGTGTTCTACATGGGTGTTGGCCACCTGCCGCAGATTGTGGCGAAGTTGCGGGCTGCCGGAGCGGCTGCCGACCAGCCTGTCGCGGTAGTCGAGCGCGCCACGCTGCCGGAGCAGCGCACATTGCGAGGAACACTCGAGACAATCGCAGGGATCACGCAGGCGGCGAATGTTGCACCACCCGCGTTGTTGATAGTGGGCGAGGTCACGGCCCTGGCGGCTGCGGATGCGCTGATTGGTTCTGAGCTCGAGGCCATGGCATGAGTATTTCGGATGGATTCTCCGGCGCCGTAGGCAATACGCCTCTCATCAGGCTGCGGGGTGTCAGTGACGAGACGGGCTGTGAGATCCTCGGTAAGGCGGAGTTCATGAACCCGGGTGGCTCGGTCAAGGACCGCGCCGCGCGCGCCATCGTCCTGGCGGCCGAGAAAACCGGAGCGCTGCCGCCCAAGGGCACTGTCGTCGAAGGCACTGCCGGCAACACCGGAATCGGGCTGGCACACGTGTGCAATGCCCGTGGCTATCGCTGCGTCATCGTGATGCCGGATAACCAGTCTCCGGAGAAATACCAGCTGCTCGAGACCTTGGGAGCGGAAGTTCACAAGGTGCCCACCGTCCCTTACAGCAATCCCAACCAGTATCAGAAAGTCGCGCAACGTCTGGCCGCGTCGCTGCCGAATGCGATCTGGGCGAATCAGTTCGACAACACAGTGAATCGGCAGGCGCACCTGGAAACCACGGGACCGGAAATCTGGACGCAGACAAACGGTCGCGTCGATGCGTTTACGGCCGCTTCCGGCACCGGAGGAACCTTTGCGGGTGTATCCGAGTATCTGAAGTCCCGGCGCCGGGCGATTCGCACGGTACTGGTGGATCCACCGGGCAGCAGCCTGTTTGAATACGTTCGCAACGGCACGCTCAAGTCGACCGGTTCGGGCTCGATCACCGAGGGCATCGGTATCGGACGGATCACTGCGAATCTGAAAGATGCACCGATCGATGATGCCATTCACGTCGAAGATGCCGACACCGTGCGGTTTGTCTATCGCCTGCTGCGCGAGGAAGGACTCTTCCTGGGCAGCACGAGCGGGATCAATGTGGCGGCGGCCGTGCGTGTTGCACTCGAACTGGGACGCGGACACACGATCGTCACCGTATTGTGTGACGGGGGTGCCAAGTATCAGTCGCGGCTGTTCAATCGTGAGTGGCTGGAGCAGAAAGCCCTGGCGCCGCACGCGGGGCAGCCAGTGTCGCGGCCGCCGATCACATTGGAGAAAGCGTTAGTAGCTTAAAATGCGCGCAGCGCATGATAAGCTTGCAGCACGTCGATCCCGGAATAATAAATGGCAAGCATTGACCTGCCGCGCGCACTCCAGGACTACTTTGCATTCGCAGAAACGACTCCGACACGCAACGGACGTCGATTCTCCATCACTTTGCCCTACGTACGATCGGACGGCCGCCTGGATCGTCTGCAGTGGTGGTACCACCTCTCTCCTGCCAAGGAGAAAGCACTAGGCAACAGCGCGCTGGATACGCTACGCGCTGAGGCCATTGTGCGTTTCACGGTGCATATCGAGCGATGGTTGCAGAACACGCGACAGGACTTGTTTGCAGACGGGGCAATTCCGCAGGTGTGCGCCGAGGGTAACCGTGTCGTCGCAACCTACAGGCTTGACCCTGCGGCATCCGAAGGCATGCTACAGGACGACGAAACGCAAGAAGCCGGGGGCAGCACTCCAACAGAGAGTGACCACCACCCGGCTACCAAGACGGCCTTCGGTTAAAGCCCGCTGAGCGAGGCGGCCTCAAGCCACCGCATGCTGCGGACTCTCGCGCTCCTTCTGAGCCTTGCCAGAGGGCTTATCTGCCCCGGCGCCCGTCCCCAAGGCAACTTCCAATGCCTCGGAGACGTGCTCCACCCACACGAACTCGAGAAGTGACTTCGCGCTCTGCGGAATGTCCTCGAGATCGCGCTTGTTACGCGCCGGCAATATCACCTTGCGGATACCCGCCCGCGCTGCTGCGATCATCTTCTCCTTGATACCGCCGACCGGCAGGACGAGCCCCCGCAGGCTGATCTCGCCCGTCATGGCCACGTCAGGCCGCACTGCCTTACCTCTCAGCAAGGAAGTAAGGGAGATGAACATCGCGACACCAGCACTCGGACCGTCCTTGGGAATCGCTCCAGCGGGCACGTGAACGTGGATGTCGCTCTGATCGAACTGCGCCGGATCGATCCCAAACTCGGGTGCCTGCGCCTTTACGAGGCTGAGCGCTGCCTGGGCACTCTCTTTCATGACATCACCGAGCTGTCCGGTCAGGATCAGCTTCCCGTTGCCGGGCAGCTTGGCCGACTCGACAAACAGGATGTCGCCGCCGACAGGTGTCCAGGCGAGTCCGGTCGCCACTCCGGGCAGCGAGGTGCGTTGTGCCACCTCATTTTCGAAGCGCGTCGGTCCGAGAATATCCGGGACGTCGGCTGCGTCGATCTTGACCGTCGTGGCTTTCCCTTCCGCGACCCGCATTGCCGCTCGGCGCAGTAGCGCGCCGATCTCGCGCTCGAGATTGCGGCAGCCCGATTCGCGCGTGTACTCGTGGATTACCCGCTTTAGTGCCGCGTCCGTGATCTCGACTAGCGCCGCATCCAGCCCGTTGGCTTTCAACTGGCGTTGCACGAGATAGCGCCGCGCGATCTGCAGCTTCTCCTCTTCCGTGTACCCGGTGAGTTGTATGATCTCCATGCGGTCACGAAGCGGTCCGGGAATCGTTTCCAGGACGTTGGCGGTCGCAATGAACAGCACCCGGCTCAGATCGAACGGCTGCCCGATATAGTTGTCGCGGAACGTCGTATTCTGCTCCGGATCGAGCACCTCCAGCAAAGCGGAAGCCGGGTCACCCTGGTAGCTCGCATTCAACTTGTCGATTTCATCGAGCATGAACACCGGATTGCGTGTGCCCGCCTTGCGCAGTCCCTGGATGATGTTGCCCGGGAGTGCGCCGATGTAGGTCCGCCGGTGTCCGCGGATTTCCGCCTCATCATGTACGCCGCCGAGGCTCGCACGCTGGAACTTCAATCCCAGGGCGCGCGCGATGCTCTGACCCAGCGAGGTCTTGCCCACGCCGGGCGGCCCGACGAAGCACAGGATCGGGCTGCGGCCCTGCGGGTTCAGCTTGCGCACGGCGAGGTACTCGAGGATGCGGCGCTTGACCTTATCGAGGCCGTAGTGGTCCTCGTCCAGGATGCGGCGCGCTCGCTCGATGTCGATGTCTTCGACGTCAGTTTTTGACCATGGGAGGGCCACGAGCGAGTCGAGATAACTGCGGACCATTCCGTGCTCAGGGCTCGCCTCGTTCATGCGCTGCAACCGCTTCAGCTCTTTGCGAGCGTGCTCGGCCACTTCGACTGGCATTGCCGCCTTCTCGATAGCTTCCTCGAGCTCTTTGATCTCGACGTCCGAACTCTCGTCGTCACCCAGCTCTTTCTGCAGCTGGCGCATCTGCTCGCGCAGTACCGCCTCGCGCTGACGCTCCCCGAGCGCGGTTTGGGTCTGCTCCGTTATATCGCGTGTGATCTTCAAGACTTCGAGGCGGTTGGCCAGCAGTTTGAGCACCTTATCCAGGCGCTCCTGCAGGTCTACGGTCTCGATCATGTCCTGCTTCTCCTGTGGCTTCACGTCCATGAAGCTCACGATCAGATCCGCCAGGCGGCCCGGAGAATCCATGGACTGGATCGTGCGAGCCAGCTCAGCCGGGACCTGCGGCAGCAATGACAGGGCTTCGATTGCCCGGCTCTTGAGCACTTCCGCGCGGGCTTCGACCTGGGGGCCGGTCGTGTTGATCTCCGGGAGCAGCTCAATGCGCCCCGCGAAGTACGGCCGCTCGTGAACAAACTCTTTCACGCGGAAGCGGCCCTCGCCTTGCGCCACGAGGTGATGTGTTCCGTCCGGCGCAGTCACATAGCGGACGACGCTGGCGAGCACGCCGATCTGGTTGAGATCATGTGATGTTGGCTTTTCGACGGCGGCATCGTGCTGCAGCAGCAGTCCGATCTTCTTTCCGCTGCGCACAGCTTCCTGGGCAGCGGCAAGGCTTTCTTCCCGACCGAGCGTGATAGGAACCACGGTGCCAGGAAGGAGCGCCACATTGCGCATGGCGATGATCGGAACCACGTCGCCAGGCAGAAGCGGCGACTCGCCATGCGGAGCTGAATCTGCGGTGTGTGTATCGGCCATGATATTACTCTTGTCCTCGTTCGCCGGGGGCGCCTGAGCCCGCTCTCACGAGTCGGATCTCAAGACAGCCGTTCAAATAACGGGTGTCACCGAGCCGGAAACGCGCACCGGCTAATGCGATTCGTCGTACAAAGTGTCCGTGTGGAATTTCCATGCGGCGGACCACTGAATCCGAACTACCAAGCCGTGCCGGACGTATCGCCCTCACGGTGAGTGCGTTCGGCTCCAGGCTGATGTCAATGTGCTCCGGGTTGACTCCGGGAAGGGCAAATACAAACTGCAGCCCCTGCGGTGTCTCCTGGATGTCCACGGGTGGCTCCCACACGGCTGCATCCGCGCTCGGTCCTACGTAGCGGACGAACTGGCGCTGCATGCGGTCGGCCCGGTCCAGGAGTTCACAGGCCTGGGTCCACATCCAGCCAAAATGGCGATCAGTGCTCATGTGCGTTTGTGGGCCCCGCCCAACCTCCCATAAGAAGCGTTTAACGGAAGTGAGGGCGAATGGTGGGTAGTCAAGTGAGGGGCTCCTGTGGGGGGCTAGCGTGCCGTAGACGTGTCCTGTCGCAAACGCGGGGCCTGGGTTCGAGCCGGTATATTGGGGCGTGCATACCGATAATCATCGTGCGACAGTGCGGCCCGCCGTCACATCAAAGGCTACGCCGCCTGTGAAACCATGCACTTGAGTCCCGCTGAGCTCGACGCCCTGCGCCTCAGCCTGGAGGTTGCCGCGCTCAGCGTACTCTTCAGCTTGCCGTTTGCCGTGATCGTCGCCTGGCTGCTGACCCGCGAACGATTTGCTGGCCGGTGGTTGCTCGACGCACTCGTTCACCTTCCACTAGTACTGCCGCCCGTCGCCGTCGGTTACGTGCTGCTGCTCGTCTTTGGCAATCACGGGCCCATTGGCGGTTGGCTCCACACGCATTTTGGGATCCAGCTCGCGTTCACAACGGCCGGCGCCGCACTGGCCACGGCGGTGATGGCGTTTCCACTCATGGTGAGAGCCATCCGGCTCTCGCTGGAGAATGTGGATCCGGGACTCGAGGCGGCAGCGCGAACCCTCGGCGCCAAACCGCTTGATCGCTTTTTCACGATCACGCTGCCGCTGATGCTGCCAGGTGTAATCGCGGGTGCGGTCACAGCGTTCGCTGCCGGGCTCGGTGAATTCGGCGCGGTGATTACCTTCGCCGCAAACGTACCCGGAGTGACACGCACTATTCCCCTGGCGCTGTACACGGCAATTCAATCCCCCACTGGAGATGACCAGGCATTGCGGCTCGCCATCCTGTCGTTTGTGCTCGGGCTCATCGGGCTGCTACTCGCCGAGATGCTCGCGCGCCGGGCTCGCATTCTGGTGGGGCGTTGAGTGGCGATTGAGGTAGCGGCACGATGCTAAAAGTCAGGGTCGTCAAACGGCGCGATGGCTTCACGCTGGATGCCAACTTCGAGGCCCCAACGCCGGGCGTGGTGGCGCTGTTCGGTCGCTCGGGCTGCGGCAAGACCACGACTATCAACATCATCTCGGGCTTGCTCGCCGCTGATGCGGCGAGCATCGAGTTGGATGGAGAGGTGTTGGAAAATACGGGGTCGAGCGTGCCAGTCCGCGTGCCCCCCGAAGGGCGACGTATTGGGTATGTGTTTCAGGATGGGCGCTTGTTTCCGCACATGAGCGTGCTGCGCAACTTGCGCTACGGTATGACGCGGGCGGGACAGGGTATGCCAGATGCAAATGCCTCCTCGACCGGCGATCGGCGGATTGGCCTGGACCCCATCGTGTCGTTGCTGGGGCTGGAGCGATTGCTGCAGAGGCGGCCCAACCAGCTGTCCGGGGGTGAAAGGCAGCGGGTCTCGCTGGGGCGGGCGTTGCTGTCGCAGCCGAAATTACTGTTGTTGGACGAGCCGCTGGCAGCGTTGGATGCCGCCCGCCGGGAGGAAGTGCTGCCGTACCTGGAGAGATTACGCGACTCCCTCTCTATTCCGATGGTGTATGTCAGTCATCAGTTCGACGAGGTGTTGCGGCTGGCGACGCACGTCGTGCTGATGGATGCCGGGCGTGTCCTCGCCCAGGGGCCGCTGAACGAAGTCAGCCTGGTGCCCGCGCTGCGCGACATCGTGGGACCGGATTCTGTGGGGGCTGTGCTTGACGGGGTGGTGAAGGGAGTCGATGCGGCTGGTGGGATGGCGGATTTGCGAGTCGGCTCCGGAGTGTTGAACGTTGGGGTGCGGGGCGTGAGAGTTGGGGAACGTGTGCGGGTGCAGTTGCTGGCGCGGGATATCATCTTGGCTGTGGAGCCGCCGCGCGGGTTGAGTGTTCGCAATGAGCTTCGAGGCGTCGTGGTTGCGCTGGTGGAAGACGAAGAAGAGGCTGTGTTGGTGACTGTGGATGTTGCCGGCGCCCGTGTACTGTCGCGGGTGACACGGACTGCCGTGGGGGCGTTGGGATTGAGCGTGGGAATGGGCGTTTGGTTGTTGGTTAAGGCCGTATCCACACGAGGGCATGCGTTTCGGGTTGGAAGAGCCGAAACTCCGGATTGACGGCTCTCCGTGCGTATCGGCAGCCATGGCGCCGTTTCCTGCCGGCGAAGACGCTAGGGGTTTTTTTTGCGATTCCGGACCGCTTCCAGTGCGGACTTCGCGTCGCTTAGTTTGAAGCCCAGGAATTCCAGGGCCAGCGACGCATCGAAGCTGGGGCCTGCCAGACGCAGCCAATTGTTCAGGGCGTGTTTCGTCCAACGGATGGCGGTGGGGCTGCTCTGGGACAGCTTTTGGGCGACGGCGAGGGCGGCCGGGTAGACCTCGTCGTTCGGGACGCAGCGCGCCACCAGGCCGATTCGCTCGGCCTCCTCGCCGGTCAGGGGTTCATTCGTCAGCAGGTAGTAGCGTGCCTTGGCGAGGCCGCACAGGAGCGGCCAGATGATGACCGAGTGGTCGCCGGCGGCGACACCGAGCCGGGTATGTCCATCGATGATTTTGACGTCGCGCCCGGCTATCGAAATATCCGCGAGTAGCGCAACGGCGAGCCCTGCCCCCACGGCCGTGCCGCGGATAGCGGATACGACGGGCTTCGAGCAATTGATCAGGTTGTAGACGAGATCGCTCGCTTCCTTCCAAACGCGTATGAGCGTGGCTTCGTCGCTGATCATCTGCTCTATAAGGGAGAAGTCTCCGCCGGATGAGAAATGGTCGCCGTCGCCGCGGACCAGTACGGCCCCCACTGAATCATCCAGGTCAATCTCTCGCCACACCAACGCCAGATCGCGGTGCATGTGGGCATCGGCGGCGTTGCGGCGTGTTGGATTCGAGATGACGATCTCGAGTACACCGGGCTCGGGTTGAGCAAAGGACAGATGGTGGAAACGCTCCGTATAGGTCTGGAGCGGGATCGTTGTAATGGCTTCTGCTGGCATTTCGGTTCGCTTCAGGCGTCGGGGACGCTCTTCTCGCTCACCATGGTCAAGACATCGTAACTCGCGACGATCTCACCGTTCTGATTGGTGACTTCGGTGTCCCAGCGGACCTCTCCGAAGCCCTTGTCGGCGCGGAGCGTCTTTTCCTTACAGGTGAGACGAACCTTGATGCGATCGCCGGGCTTGACCGGTTTGGTGAATCTCAGGCTATCGATACCGTAGTTGGCGAGCACCGGGCCGTAAGGTGGGTCCACGAACAAGCCGGCCGCCGCGGAAACCAGGAAATACCCGTGGGCAACGCGCCCGCCGAACAGCGGGTTACGACGTGCCGCCTCCTCGTCCATGTGGGCGTAGAACTTGTCTCCAGAGAGTTCTGCAAACCGCTCGATGTCGGCAATCGTGACTTCGCGCTCCCCGGAGTTGAATGTGTCACCGATCTGAAGAGCACCAAACCGCTTGCGGAACGGATGGACTCCGGGATCCAGTTGTGGTGCTCCCTTTAGCCATCGGCCCGTGACGGCCGCAATTACACTCGGAGTGCCCTGGACCGCGGTGCGCTGCATGTAGTGCAACACGCCACGTATACCGCCTAACTCCTCGCCACCGCCTGCCCGGCCCGGTCCGCCATGTACCAAGTGAGGCAAGGGCGAACCATGCCCGGTGGACTCTTTCGCGCAGTCTCGGTTTACCACGAGCACACGTCCGTGAAACGGAGCGAGCCCCAGCACGAACCGGGCCGCTACCCCGTCGTCCGCTGTGAAAACAGAACCAGCGAGGCTCCCTCCTCCACGGCGCGCCAGAGTGACGGCCGAATCAACATCGTCGTAGGGGATTACGGTACAAACCGGACCAAACGCTTCGACCGAATGTATCTCACGTGCCGAAGCAGTATCACGGCACAGCAGCAACGTCGGTGCCATGAACGCGCCCTTGTCCGCATCGGCACCCGTTAGCTCGCTATCGCGCCCGTTCCCATACACAACTTCTGCTTCGCGCTGGAGCTTCGAGAGTTGCTCGCGTACCTCCCGGCGCTGGCCAAGTGAGGCCAGTGGGCCCATCTTGACTTGCTCCAGGCGCGGGTCGCCGACGATCACCTTTCCCAGCGCAGCCCGCAGAGCGTCCAGGACGTCGGCAACCAGCGGTTGCGGCACGATTGCCTTGCGGATCGCCGTGCACTTTTGTCCGGCCTTGGCCGTCATCTCGCGCACAACCTCGCGCACGAACAGGTCGAGCTCGGGTGTGCCCGCAACCGCATCCGGCCCGAGCACGGACGAGTTCAGCGAGTCGGTCTCGGCCGTAAAACGCACCGAGCTCGCAATGATTGTGGGATGCTGCCTGAGCTTCTGCGCGGTCGACGCGGAGCCGGTGAATGAGACGACGTCCTGACAATTCAGGTGGTCAAACAGGTCACCCACACCGCCGCAGATCAGCTGGACAGCACCTTCGGGAAGAATTCCTGACTCTACGATACGCCTGAGAACTCGTTCCGTGAGATAGGAGGTGGCAGTGGCCGGCTTGATGATGGACGGAACGCCGGCCAATAGCGCCGGCGCCAGTTTTTCGAGCATTCCCCACACGGGAAAATTGAACGCATTGATGTGGACGGCGGCACCTTCGAGCGGCAGGTAGATGTGCTGCCCGACAAAGGTACCGGTCTTGGACAGGGCCTCGACACTGCCATCGACATACACGTGGCTGTTGGGCAGCTCGCGTGTGCCTTTGCTCGCATACACGAACAAAGTGCTCACACCACCGTCGATGTCGATCCACGAGTCACTTTTGGTCGCGCCCGTTGCGTATGAGAGGTTATAAAACTCGTCTTTATAGTCGCCCAGACGCTTGGCGAGTACCTTGAGAAGGCCAGCGCGCTCGTGGAACGTGAGCTTGCGCAGGTTGGGACCACCAACCTTGCGCGCGTGCTCGAGCATGGCGCGATAATCGAGGCCCTCGGCCGATGAATTGGCTACTACAGCCCCGGTGGTCGCATCGCGGAGTGCTACGACGTTGCGGGTTCCGGCTTGCCACTGGCCGGCTGCGAAGCTTTGTAGTTGCATTGCCGTCATTCCGTGGTAACCGAACCGCCGGTGCGATGCGAGCGCCCGCGGAACAGCGCGATCCGCTCCCCGCGTTGGTTTGTAACTGTGATCTCGTAAAGACCGCTGCGGCCGGAGCGCCACAACTCGTTGGCCTCGGCCGCCAGCTCGTCGCCCTCGAATGCGGGCGCCAGAAAATCGATGGCGGCTGCCGCAGCGACGGTGTTCTCGTTATGGGAGTTGCAGCAGGCCGCGAAGGCGCTATCCGCCAGGGTGAAAATTAAACCGCCGTGACAGATGCGGTGGCCATTCACCATGTCGGAACGCACCGTCATCGCAACTCGCGCATAGCCAGGTTTCGCGCCCACGACGTGGATGCCAAGCATCCTGGAGGCCATGTCGCGTGCGAACAGTGCCTCCACCGCGCGCTCCGCAATTTGCTGTGCAGGCTGCGCCATCGCAATGCTCATCGGCCCGTAAACTGCGGGGGGCGCTTCTGGGTGAACGCCGCAACGCCTTCTGCGTAATCCGCCGTGTAGCCCAACTCGCGTTGATAGTCGCCCTCGATATCCAGCTGCTGTTCGAGCGTGCGCCCCCAGCCCTCGTATAGGGCTTGCTTGGTACGCGCAAGCCCGCGAGTGGGCGCAGCAGCGAGCTGTGCCGCGAGCCCGTCCACTACTGTGGCCAGCTCGGCGTCTTCTACGCAGCGCCAGATCAAACCCCATTGAGCAGCCTGCTCTGCTGGCAATTTGTCGCCCAACAGCGCGAGACCCATGGCACGTGCGCTTCCGACGAGCCTCGGAAGCGACCAGGTTCCGCCTGAATCGGGCACGAGTCCCAGCTTGGAGAACGCCTGAACGAAACTAGCGGAGCGAGCCGCGATGACGAGGTCGCAGGCGACGGCGATGTTCGCGCCCGCGCCCGCCGCGACGCCGTTGACTGCTGCGATGACTGGCATCCGTAGCGAGCGCAATGCCAGTACAAGAGGCTTGTAGTTTTTCTCGATGGACTCGCCGAGATCGGCCGCCCCCCCACCTGGCGCAACCGCGCGATCTGCCAGATCCTGGCCGGCGCAGAACCCGCGGCCTGAGCCCGTGATGACCAACACCCGGGCGTCGCTGCTGGCGACGCGCCCCAGGGCCTCTCGCACCTCAGCGTGCATCAAAGTGTTAAAGCTATTCAACCGGTCCGGCCGGTTGAACGTAAGGCGCGCGATGCCACCGGCGTTATCGAACAGGATATGCTGGTAGCTCATTGTCATTTCTCGTCGTAGTCGAGCTCGAGCGTCGGTGTTTTGACCCGCGACTGGCACGCGAGCACGTAGCCCTGCTCCAGCTCCCAGTCCTCGAGCGCGTAATTTTGTGCCATTTCCACTTCGCCTGAGACAACCTTCGTGCGGCACGTTGAGCATACGCCTGCACGGCACGAGAACGGCAGCTCGAGACCCGCGTGCATGGCAGCGTCCAGTACCGTGTCATCATTCATCCGCATAGTGAAGCTGCGACGGCGGCCATCCATTAACACGGTTACTTGCGCGGAATCCGTCGCCGACCCGGTCGGCAAGGTTGCGGCGGCAGCGTTGGGGCCGGTGGGAGCAGTGGCGTCAATCCCTGCGCCGGCAGAGCCGGGAGCGGCCACTCTGATACTGCCAGAGTGGTCCGGGGCAACCGTAAAGTGCTCACCGTGAATCCGCTCGCTGCTGACATTCAGCTCCCGGAGCGCCTGCGACACCTGCTCGATCATGTCTCCCGGGCCGCATACGAAATACTCGGAGACCTGGTCGGGTTTGAACAGTGTCCGCGCGAGCTCGAGCGCTCTCGCCGCATCCAGCCGCCCGTTGTACAACTCCACCTCCTGCGGCTCGCGGCTCATCACGAAGTGCAGTGCCAGGCGGTCCAGGTAGCGGTCTTTCAAGCCCAGCAGTTCCTCCAGACACATGACACGTCCAGTACTGCTGTTGCCATAGAACAGAATGAATCGATTACTCGCGTCGGCCTGCAGTATTGCCTTCGCTACGGACAACACAGGAGTGATGCCGCAGCCGGACGCAAATCCAACATAGGTCCGCACGGACTGCGCAGCTGCGGCAACCAGCCGCGGCGTGAGACTACCATTGGGCGGCAAGACGTCGATCAGGTCGCCTACCTTCGCATGCTGCGCCAAATGCTGCGACATGCGTCCGTTTTCGTGCACGCGCGCAACAATGCGCAGCGGCCATTCGCCCGGCGTATTGATCAATGAGTACGTCCGCCGTGTCTCCTCACCATCGAGCTCAGTCCTCAACACAACATGTTGCCCGGGAAGACCCGCATATTCCGACTGCAGCTCCCGCGGCACGGCCAACGCGACGGCGATGGCGTCTTGCGCATCCGGTTGCAGCTCGGCAATTTGCAATGAGTGAAACTTGAGCATGCGGATCTACAGGCACTTGAAGTAGTCAAAGGGCTCGAGGCAAGAAGTGCATCGGTAGTGCGCCTTGCACGCTGTCGAGCCGAATTCGCTCACGCGCTCGGTTGCCTTGCTCCCGCATCGCGGACACGTGACAACCGGTCCGCCAAACAAATGACGCGGACTCGAGACGGCCCTCTCAGGGGGTGCGATGCCGAACGACCGGAGTTTCCGCCGTCCCTCCTCCGTCAGCCAATCACTCGTCCACGCAGGCGACAGTACGTCCTCCACGATGGCATCCGTGTAGCCTTCCTGTTCGAGCGCTGTTTCGATCGAGTGCCGGATGACTTCCGTCGCGGGGCAACCGGAATACGTCGGCGTGATCCCGACGTGCAGCACCGATGGGCGCTCTTCGCCGGCCGACCAACGCACATGGCGCACGATTCCGAGGTCAACCACGCTCAGGACCGGTATCTCAGGATCGGGCACCGAGCTCAGAAGGGTCCAAACCTCACGCTCCCGGTCGCCGACTCGAAGCGAATCGCGGCCAGCTGTCGTTGTTTGCCCGTCTACCACTGCGCCCCCGGGTAAGTGCGCTGCAAATGCTGCATCTCGGCAAGCATGTGCCCCAGATGCTCCGTGTGTACCCCGCGTTTGCCATGCCACTGGTATGGGACGGCTGCGGGGCGATCGAGCGTCGCTTCCTGCAACACCTCGTCTATTCGAGCCGACCAGCGAGGCTGCAATTCAGCCAGCCTGGGCGCAACCCCCGCCGCGCCAAGTACCTCATCCACCTCATCGGCAGCAAACAGCTCGGTGGTGAACCGCCAAAGCTCGTTCAAAGGCTCCTGAACACGACGGTGGCTCTCCTCGGTACCATCCCCCAGGCGCACCAGCCATCCCGAGCTGAAGCGCCAGTGATAGCGTGTTTCCTTGATCGCCTTGGCCGCAATACTGGCGAGCCGCTGGTCACTGGAGTCGGCCAGCGCCGCATAGACTTCGAGTTGCCACGCATCCAGCAGACACTGTCTGACGATCGTCTTCCCGAAGTCACCATTCGGCTGCTCGGCCAGTGTCACGTTGAGGAACGCCGGCGCGTCACGCAGGAAAGCCAACGCATCTTCGTCGCGTCCCTGTCCTTCGAGCTCGCCGGCATAACTCAACAGGAGACGGGCCTGCCCGATGAGGTCGAGCGAGAGATTGGCCAGCCCGAGATCCTCCTCCAGCGCCGGCGAATGTCCAACCCACTCGGCGAGCCGTTGTCCCAGGACGAGGCTCGTATCGCCCAACCGGAGCAAATAACGGCAGTGCGCGCTCTGCACCGCGCCGGGTGTGATCGACTGACTAGCCGCGCTCACAGGTTCTTCACTTCGTCAGGAATGACGTAAAACGTTGGATGCCGGTATACCTTGTCGCGTGCCGGCTCGAACAGCGCGTCGGCATCGTTCGGGTCGGATGCGACGATGTCGCTAGACCGGACCACCCAGATGCTCACCCCTTCCTGGCGTCGCGTGTAGACGTCACGCGCATGCTCCACGGCCATTGCGGCATCAGCAGCATGCAAGCTACCAACATGCTTGTGCTCGAGCCCCGAGCGCGAGCGGATGAAAACTTCGTATAGAGGCCAGTCGTTGGACATCTGGGCTTTCCGTCCTTAATTAGGGCGTCGTCACGCCGCGCGTTGTGCCCGGGCGCGGTGTTTTTCAGCGTGAGCAGCCGCCGCTTCCCGCACCCAACGCCCGTTGTCGTGAGCGCTGCGCCGGGCCTCGAGCCGCTCCCGATTGCAGGGCCCGTTACCCTTCAGCACCGCATGAAATTCACTCCAGTCGATCTGACCAAACTTAAAGCGCTGGGCGCCCTCGTCCCATTCGAGCTGCGGGTCGGGGATGGTCAAGCCCAGGAACTGCGCCTGGGGCGCGGTGATGTCGATGAACTTCTGGCGCAGCTCATCATTGGTGAAGCGCTTGATTTTCCAGCGCATCGACTGCGCCGTATGCTTCGATTCGGTGTCACTCGGACCAAACATCATGATCGAGGGCCACCACCAGCGGTTCAACGCATCCTGGGCCATCGCGTGCTGCTCGGGCGTGCCACGCGCAAGCGCCAGCATGATCTCGAAACCCTGCCGCTGGTGAAAGCTCTCTTCTTTGCAGATTCGCACCATGGCGCGGGCATACGGGCCGTACGAGCACCGGCAGATCGGAATCTGATTCATGATGGCGGCGCCATCCACCAGCCAGCCGATGGCGCCGATATCGGCCCAGGTCAGGGTCGGGTAGTTGAATATGCTGGAGTATTTCGCCGTCCCGGCGAGCAACTGCTCCAACATCTGCTCGCGCTCGATACCCAGGGTTTCAGCGGCGCTGTACAGGTACATCCCGTGCCCGCCCTCGTCCTGCACCTTGGCGATCAGCACCGCTTTGCGCCGCAACGTGGGTGCGCGCGTAATCCAGTTGCCCTCCGGCAGCATCCCGACAATTTCCGAGTGGGCGTGCTGGGAGATCTGCCGTATGAGTGTCTGGCGATAGGCATCGGGCATCCAATCCTTGGGCTCGATCTTATCGTCCGCGTCCACCCTGCTCTGGAAGCGTGCCTCGAGCGCAGCGGTATCGTCGGTGGCGGTGTGCACGCAATCCTTCCCAAGCGAATCGAGTCCCTGTGTGTACATGAGCCCCTCAGCGAAGGAATGGCAGGCACGCAATGTGACACAGAAACTTGTCGCGCGCAATAATTTCTGTGTCACAATTGTGCGCGTGAATTCCACGACCGCAGCCACCCAGGGCCTGTTGCGCCGCTTCCGTACCCAGCGGCCCATCAGGGGTGGCTCACTTCTGGTGACCATCTTTGGAGATTCGATCGCGCCCCGGGGCGGTGTCGTCACCCTGGGCAGCCTCATCCAGCTGGCGGCTCCCTTCGGGCTCACGGAGCGGCTGGTGCGTACTTCGGTTGCGAGGCTCGCGCAGGATGATTGGCTGGTGGCGCGTCGGGACGGACGCCGCAGTGAGTACCGGTTGACGCCCCGGGGTCAGCACCGGTTTGCGCAAGCCACGCAACGCATCTACGGCAAAGGACCGGCTTCCTGGGACGGCCAGTGGACACTCCTGCTGCTGCCCCCCAACGGCAGCAAGCATCGCGAGAGCCTCAGAGAGGGACTGCGGTGGCTGGGATTCGGACAACCGAGCCCCGGGGTGTTTGCCCATCCCAACAGTAGCCTCGAGCAGGCACGCGAGTGGATACTTAACCTGGATGGGGCCCGCGCAGCACTGCTGCTCAAAAGCTCGAGCGGCGATATTGCGATTGACCGCGCCCTCGTCGCCGCGGGATGGGACCTGGCTGAGCTGGCGCGGCGCTACCGGCGGTTTGTCGATTCGTTTGCCGCGGCCGCGGCAGTCGCAGCCCACGGCTCGAGTCCCGAGTCGGCATTCGTCATCCGCACATTGCTCATTCACGAATATCGCAAGATCCACCTGCGCGATCCGCTGCTACCGCCCGCACTGCTGCCGAACGACTGGGTGGGAGCGAGCGCGTACGATCTGTGTGCCAACTTATATGCAACGGTATTCGCTGCGGCCGAGGAGTTTCTGACCGGCACGGCGAGTACGCTCGAAGAACCGCTGCCAGCGGCTGATGGTTCCGCCTACGCGAGGTTTGGTGGCATCCGCCGCGGCTAGAGCCGCATCTGCCGCTTGTCGATCACGCGCTTTGCCTTGCCGGCCGAGCGCTCGAGAGATCCCGGACTGGCCACGCTGATCCGTGCTGTCACGCCGATTCTCTCCTTGATGTTGTATTGCAGCTGTTGACCGAGCCGCTCGCGGGCAGCCGCATCGCCGCCGAGATGCGCGGCACACTCCACATTCACTGTGAGGGTATCGAGATGTGACTCCCGGGTCACTTCGAGGACGTAGTTCGGCGTCAATCCCTGCAGGGTCAGCAGCAACTCTTCGATCTGACTGGGAAATACGTTGACACCGCGAATGATCAACATGTCATCCGAGCGGCCGGTAACACGCGCCATCCGGCGCATGGAGCGCGCTGTTGGCGGCAACAGCCGTGTCAGGTCGCGCGTCCGATACCGAATGACGGGCAATGCTTCCTTCGTGAGCGAAGTAAACACCAGCTCGCCCTCGACACCGTCCTCCAGAACGTGACCCGATCGCGGGTCCACGACCTCGGGGTAGAAATGATCCTCCCAGATGACGGGTCCATCCTGGGTCTCGATGCACTCGCTCGCCACCCCCGGACCCATCACCTCCGAGAGACCGTAGATGTCCGCTGCTTCGATACCCATGCGCCGCTCAATTTCAGCTCGCATGGCCTCGGTCCAGGGCTCGGCGCCGAAGATGCCGATGCGCAGCGAACAGGCGGCAGGATCCAACCCCTGGCGGGCGAATTCCTCTGCGATGGCCAACATGTACGAAGGCGTCACCATAATGATGTCGGGTTCGAAGTCGCAGATGAGCTGTACTTGCTTGGCAGTCTGCCCACCCGACATCGGAACTACTACGCAGCCCAGGCGTTCGGCTCCGTAATGCGCGCCCAATCCCCCTGTAAACAAGCCGTACCCATACGCGACATGAACCATGTCACCCGGACGGCCACCCGCGGCACGAATGGATCGCGCTACCAGATTGGCCCAGTTATCGATATCGCGCGCCGTGTAACCAACCACGGTGGGTTTGCCGGTCGTTCCGCTCGATGCATGAATACGGACGACCTCGTCGCGTGGCACGGCGAACATGCCAAACGGGTAGCTTGCGCGCAGGTCCTCTTTCGTCGTGAACGGGAAGTGTCGCAGGTCGTCTAACGACTTCAGGTCTTCCGGGTGAACGCCGGTAAGCTCACACTTGCGCCGGTAGGTCGCTACGTTTTGATAGGTGTGGCGAAGCGACCACTTGAGCCGCTCCAGTTGCAGCGAATGCAGCTCATCCCGGCTGGCGCGCTCAATGTCCTCCAAGTCGGCTGTTCCGGAGCTATGTTGGGTAGACATAGCCCCGGATCATCGCACTACGAATGCGAAGTGGCCAGCCGCTCCACGAAGGTTTGCAGGAACCGGTTCGCCTGGTGTCCGTCCATCACCCTGTGGTCGATCGTCAGAGTGACATAACAACGCGGCCGGATCACGATGCGGTCTTCGCCGTTCTCGGCTACGACGACCAGGCGCTTCTCGAGCTTGCCAACGCCTAAAATGGCCGATTGCGGCTGATTGATGATTATGGGCGTTGCAACAAGACTTCCGCTGACGCCGTGATTGGAGATGGTGAAGGTACCGCCGCGTACGTCAGCAGGTGACAGACGGCCTTCTCGTGCGCGTGAGACGAGATCCTCGAGCCCTTGTGCGGTCTCAAAGAGGTCACGGGATTGCACGTCCCGCAATACCGGTACTACCAGGCCCGTGTCCAGTGCAGTAGCGATCCCTATGTGCATGGAATCGAAGACTTCCAGCGCCGAGTCTGTCCAGCGGCTGTTGGCTTCGGGTACTACGCGAATCGCCGCAACCGCGGCCTGAAGGAAGTACGCCGTCAATGTGAGGGGCGCACCCTTGCGAGCGAAGTCATCCTTGTTTCTGCGACGATGCTCCAGCACCGCGGTCAGATCGGCTTCGAACACGGTTGTCACATGCGGAGCCGCGTGGAGCAGGCTTTGCACCATGTGCTCGGCTATGCGTTTGCGGATCGCGGTGTGCGGGATACACCGGCTGGGTGGGGCGGCGGCGGCGGTGGTGACAACAGTGTCTGAGGCGGCTACGGCATTGGCGCTTGTAGCGCCACGATGTCCTAAGACGTCCTCGACCGTAATACGACCGCCCTGCCCGCTGCCTTGGACGTCAGAGGCGTTCAAGCCACGCTCAGCCAGCAGTCGCCGCACAGCGGGGCTGAGGAGAGCTCGGGCCGCAGAGGGAGAGTCCCCCGCTGGGGCTGAGCCCGCGCTGAGTTCGGAACTCGAACCGCTGGGTGTTCGCGCCCTAAGCGCGAGGCCGCCGCCCAAGGCAAGGCTCGCGCCCGAGGCAAGCAGCGCAGCCCCGTCGGCTGACATAGCCGCGCCCCCGTCAATTCTCCCCAGCAGGTCCCCAGGCCCGATCTCATCCTGCTCCTGCTTGAAGATCTCCCGTAACGTACCCGACCCCGGCGAAGCGACTTCAACCGTCACCTTGTCGGTCTCGATCTCAATGAGGGGCTCGTTCTCGGTGACGGTGTCACCGACCGACTTCAGCCAGCGCAAAATTTGCGAGCGGGTGCCCTCGGTTTGCTCGGCCGGAGCTCGGATCTCGACTTCGCTCGCCATTCAGATGCTCGCAATGTGTTGAATCGTGCGCGTGATCCGCTGCACGCTGGGCACGGCGGCTTCCAGCAGGACCGGGCTGTGCGGGCTCGGGATGTCAGGCATGGTCAAGCGCTTGATGGGGGCGTCCAGACTGAAGAATGCATCCTTTGCCAGCACCGCCGCAATTTCCGCACCGAATCCGGCAGTCAGGTTGTCCTCGTGCACGATGAGACAGCGCCGTGTCTTGTTGACTGATGCCAGAACCGCCGCCTTGTCCCAGGGAGACAGGGTGCGCAGATCCAACACTTCGGCGTCTACTGCGGACGCGGCGGCAGCCTGTTCACAGCGCTCCACCATTGCTCCCCAGGTAACAACGGTGAGCTCGGTACCACGGCGGACCGTACGCGCGACACCGAACGGCACGACGAAGTCATCGCCGGGATAAGGACGGCGCGCCCATGCTCCATCCAGCATCGCCCGGTGCTCGAAGTAAATGGTTGGATCGTTTCCGCGAAGCGCGGTTCGCAACAGTCCAACTGCGTCCTCCGCGTTGGAAGGAACTGCAACGCGCCAGCCAACTCCGTGGACCCACGCCACCTCGTTGGTCTGACTGTGCCAGGGATCGCCGCACTTGAAGAAACCGCCCGGCATACGCACAACCATGGGAGCGGCAAACCGGTTATGTGTTCTCCAGCGCATGGTCCCGCAATCGTTGAGTTGTTCCGCCGCCGGATCGGCATACTTGCGAAACTGGATCTCCGCGACCGGCAGCAGACCGGCCACCGCCATGCCCACGGCGCGGCCGATGATGCCCTCTTCTGACAGGCTCGTGTCGAAAACGCGGGCCTGCCCATATTTTTCCTGCAGCCCCAGGGTCGCCCCGTGCACGCCTCCCTTGGGTCCCACATCCTCGCCGAACACGACCATCTTCTTGTTGGCGGCCAGCTCGACGTCCAGGGTGCGCCGAATCGCCGTGAGCATGTTGATGCGAGTGGCTTCCGGATGGGCGGTTGTCGTGGACGTGGGAAATACATGCCCATCTGGCATCAGACCGCCTTGCGCCTGCAGCTCGGGCGAGCCATCCGCTTGGACTTCGCTGAACACGTGGCTCGTCAGCCGCGAGCCATCCGGTTGAGGCCGCGCTAAGGCCCTCTCGACCGCGGCACTCACATCGCCGCGAGCCTGATCAGCCAGTTGCGTCCACTCCGACTCAGCGAACACACCTGGGACCAAAAAACGATGCAGACGGCCCAACGGATCCCGTGCACGCTCCTTCGCGACGATGTCCGGTGATTTATAAGCCTGCGTGTCCTGCCCCGAGTGTCCGGACAAGCGCGGCACCGTCAACCGCAACAGCACTGGAGCCCGCTCGTCGCGCACGAGCTCGACTGCCCTATGCGTCAAGTCAGCTGCGGCGCCCGGATCAGTGCCATCGCCTTCGAGGATCGTCAGGCCTGAGAACGAGCGTAGGTTGGCTGCAATGTTGCCGCCGGGCGTCTGCTGTTGCGACGACACGGAAATACCGTAACCGTTGTCTTCGATATAAAACAACATCGGCAGGCGCTGCGTGGTTGCAATCGTGAGCGCCGACCAGAAACCGTTTGTGGCAACGGAGGCATCCCCACCCAGCACAACGGCAATGCTTCGACTGTAAGCGGCTTCACCGAGTGCCTCACGGCGGAAGCGGATTGCCTGCGCCCAGCCGGCCGCTGGAGTGTATTGAGCACCTACCCCACCGCAGGACGGCAACACGGTAGCGCCTCCGCGGCTCGGCATGTTGAAAACCACTCCGATATCGCGGCCGTCGCTGAACGAGCCGGAACGAGCCAGCGGACCCGCTGCAGCGTCCTCCAGGTCAACACCCAAGGCCAACATAAGAGGCCGTGAGCGGTAGTAGACAGTCACGCCGTCGTGCGGGTCGGTCAGGTTCAGCCCGAGCAGAATTTGCGCGAAGTCATGGCCGCGTGCCGAAAACTGATACAGGACTTTGCGCTCCGGCAGGAGCTTGGATTCCTCGATGTCATCCAAGGCCCGGGACAGATGCAGCAGGTAGGCCACCCGCTTCCAGTCAGGCGCGTGACCTTGGGAATGACGGGAGGTGATCGCTACGGCGGGTGCCACGATTGTCCGGCTCCGTTGACTTGCTACGCACCATTTCTCGGCGCGCGCACAGTTTATGCTCCGCCCAAGGCAATGAGCTTGCGGTGATTGCCTATTCTGTGCTCATCTTGGCAAGAGTATTGCCAGAACTTGGGAAAACCTATGTCCAAATCGCTGGATCGCGTGGACTGCCGGATACTCGATGAGCTGCAGGGTGATGCCCGGATCTCGAACCAGGAGCTCGCCAAGCGCGTCGGCTTGTCCCCGGCACCCTGCTGGCGGCGTCTGCGGCGCCTGGAGGAAGAAGGCTTCATCAGCGGCTATGCCACCCTGCTGAACGGAGCGGCTGTGGGGCTGCCGATTCTCGCCTACACCCTGGTATCGCTCGAGAACCACCACCCCGAGACGATCCGCGAATTCGATCAGCTGGTGACAGACAGGCCGGAGATCCTGGAGTGCCACTCCATGAGCGGACCTAACGACTACCTGTTACGAATCGTGGCGGCCAGCATGGAGGCCTACGAGCGGTTCATGTCGTCCCACGTGCTGCAGATCAAAGCGGTCCGCGCCATGAATACGAGCTTCGTCCTGCGTACGAAGAAGTACACGACGCGCTTGCCCGTGGCATGAGATCAGGCCAGCCGCTCCAATGAGGGGGCCGGGCGCCAGCGCTGTCCATGTGTTGGGGCAAGCTTGCGCATGGTTTCGACGACCTTATCGAAGCCGGTTTCCTGCGCCCAGAACATCGGGCCCCCTTTGTATGAGGGGAAGCCGTAGCCGTTGACATACACGACGTCAACGTCGCTCGCGCGAATCGCGATGCCCTCCGCGACGATCTTCGCACCCTCGTTCACGAGCGGGTGCAACAACCTGCTGAGTATCTCCTCGTCCGGAATCTCCCGTCGGGTGATGCCGAGCTCGCGCGACACGCCCTCGATGAGAGTCACGATTTCCGGATCGGGGATTCGGGTCCGGCCCTCGTAGCGGTAAAAGCCCTTGCCGCATTTCTGCCCCAACCGCCCCGCCTCAAACACCCGCTGCAGGATGGGAGAGAACCGCTCGTCCGGCGGGATTCTGCGGCTCTTGCGGATCAGGTAGCCAACATCGTTGCCCGCGAGGTCGCGGACCGCCAGCGGCCCCATCGCGAAACCGAAGCCTTCCATGACCCTGTCGATCTGCTCGGGCGTCGCCCCCTCTTCCAGCAGAAATTCGGCTTCGCCGGAGTAGAACTGCAGCATCCGGTTGCCGATAAAGCCATCACAGTTACCGGCCAGCACGGTTACCTTGCCGAGCAGCTTTCCCAGCGACATCGCGGTCGCGATCGTCTGCGCCGAGCTGTGCCTGCTGCGCACGTTTTCCAGCAGCTTCATGACGTTTGCGGGACTGAAGAAATGCGTGCCGATGACATTCTGGGGTCTCGAGGTAATCTCGGCGATCGCGTCAATATCCAGCGACGATGTGTTGGTCGCCAGAATGGCCTGAGGCCCGCAGACAGCGTCCAGGCGGGTGAATACATCCTTCTTCACCTTCATGTCCTCAAACACTGCTTCAATCACTATGTCAGCTGCTGCAAGCGCCTCGTACTCGGTGACTCCCTGGACGAGCGACAAGGCACTGTCCATAGCGCTCTGGGTCAGGCTGCCGCGCGCCACGGATGCGGAGTAGTTCTTGCGCATCAGACCGAGACCGCGGTCCAGGGCCTCCTGATTCAATTCCAACAATTGCACCGGAATGCCGGCATTGGCGAAGCTCATCGCTATGCCACCGCCCATTGTGCCTGCCCCAATGATGGCTGCGCTGCGGATAGGCAGCGGCTTGATTTCAGCGGGCACGTCCGGGATCTTGCGAGCCTCGCGCTCCGCGAAGAACACGTGCACCAGAGCCTTTCGCTGCGCACTGTTGCGGCACTCGTTGTACCAGTCACGTTCGAGCTGGAACGCCTCATCCTTTGGGCGGGTACACGCCGCTTCGATGCAGTCGATGATTTTCCAGGGCGCGAGCTGACCTCGAGCCTTGCTCTGCAGTTTCTTCCTGAAGGCTGTGAACAGCGCGGGAGCCACTCCCGTGATTTTTTCGCTGACGTTGCTTGCAAGCCTTAACGGCCGTTGGCCCTTGGCAGCCTGCCGGGCGAACACGATAGCCTCGGCCACCGCATCATCGGCGAGTGCATCAATCAACCCAAGCTCCAGGGCACGGCCCGCGGAAATCTGCGCGCCGGAGGTGATCGCATCGAGTGCCGCTTCCGGGCCGGCCAGGCGAGTAAACCGCTGTGTGCCACCCGCTCCCGGCAGAAGTCCGAGCTTGACCTCGGGCAGTCCCACCTTGGCGCTCTTCGTAGCCACGCGCCAGTGACACGCCAATGCAATCTCGAACCCACCACCCAATGCCAGTCCCTGGATCGCCGCGACAATGGGCTTGGGCAGCGCCTCCATCTGGGCCTGCAGATCACGCAGCATGGGAAACTTGTTCGACAGGCCCGAGGCGATTTCGTTGATATCGGCACCCGCCAGAAACAGGCCGTTGGATCCCGTGAGCACGACCGCAGCCACGGCGGGGTCCGAGCCGGCATCTTTCAGCGCCTCAGCCAGCCCTTCCCGCACACTGATACTCGTGGCATTGACGGGCGGATTGTCGATTTCCAGGACTGCGGCATTTCCATCGAGGCGGTACTTCACGGTGGACACTCACTATCTCCTGGAATCGTGGCTGCGGGGCTGCACACGATCATATTTGAATCGCTACACTGCGTCTCGATGGACACCGTGGATGCAGTCGTCATTGGCGCGGGAGCCGTCGGACTCGCGGTGGCACGTGCTCTTGCGATTCGCGGCGGTGAGACGCTGATCCTGGAAGCCCGTGAACAATTCGGAACCGGGGTGAGCTCCCGTAACAGCGAGGTCGTGCACGCGGGAATTTACTACGCGCAGGGCTCTCTCAAGGCGCGGCTGTGTGTTGCTGGCCGGGATCGCCTGTATCGGTTTTGCGAACAATATGGGGTCGAGCATCGCCGCTGCGGCAAGCTGATTGTCGCGGCCTCTGCGCAACAGCTACCGGAGTTGGACCGCCTCCGCCGCGCAGCGCAAAACAACGGTGTCTCACTTGCACTGCTTGCCCGCGAGGAGGCGGTGAGGCTCGAGCCTGAATTGTCCTGTGTCGGTGCATTGCACTCGCCCTTGACGGGCATCATCGACTCACATGGATTCATGCTTGCGTTGTTGGGGCAGGCCCAGAGCCGCGGTGCCACGCTGATCTGTGGCAGTCCGGTGACGGAGATGTGTTTGACGGGGGCTGGAGTGCTGATTGGTGTCAACGACGAGGAGCCGCGGTTGTGTGCTCGCACCGTCATTAATTGCGCCGGGCTGTACGCCCCGCAAGTGGCGCGCTCAATCCATGGATTCCCGGCAGAGCGTATTCCAACACCCTACTTCGCCAAGGGAAGCTACTTCGGGCTCGCCGGGCGATCACCTTTTCGGCATTTGGTGTATCCGATCCCTGAGCACGGCGGGTTGGGCGTGCATCTCACGCTGGATCTGGCCGGCCGCGCACGATTCGGTCCGGATGTGCAGTGGATTGATGAGCCCAACTATGACGTCGATCCCCGGCGCGCCGACCGTTTTTATAGCGCCATCCGCGAGTATTGGCCTGCCTTGGCTGATGGCGCCCTGCAACCCGCCTACGCCGGCATTCGCCCGAAGATCAGTGGCCCAACAGAACCCGCCGCGGATTTCCGCATCGACGGACCGGCGGTTCACGGTATCCCCGGGCTGGTGAATCTTTTCGGCATCGAGTCTCCCGGCCTGACAGCGTCTCTCGCCCTCGCGGACCACGCGGTGACTCTCGCGTGTGAAACCTGACGCCTAGCCGACGATGTGCCGCTCCGCGAGCGCCTCGAGAATGCGCTGTGCGGCGATCTCAGCCGTGCCTTGGCGCGTGTCAACGACAATCTCGGCGTTCTCAGGAGCTTCGTAGGGCGAATCGATGCCGGTGAAGTTCTTGATCTTGCCTTCCTTGGCGCGGGCGTACAGCCCCTTGGGATCGCGCCGCATGCATTCTTCGATTGGCGTGTCGACGAAGATCTCCAAGAACTCTTCGGGGTCCACGAGCTCGCGTACCATCCGGCGTTCCGCACGGAAAGGCGAGATGAAGGAGCACAGAACCAAGAGACCGGCGTCCACGAACAGCCTGGCCACCTCGCCAACGCGGCGAATGTTCTCGACGCGGTCCGCGTCTGTGAAACCGAGGTCCCGATTCAAACCATGGCGAACGTTGTCCCCGTCGAGCATGTACGTATGTGCGCCGCGGGCGTGCAGCTCACGTTCGACGATGCTGGCGATGGTGCTCTTCCCGGACCCCGACAACCCCGTGAACCAGAGGATTGCGGGGCGATGGCCGTGCATGCGCGATCGCGACGCCTTGTCGACGAGCACGCTTTGTCGATGGATATTCGTCGCCCGACGCAAGCCGAACGTAATCATGCCGGCACCGGCAGTAGCGTTCGTGAAACGATCCACGAGGATGAACGCACCGGTCGCACGATTATCGGAATACGGATCGAATGCAACCGGCGTGGAGGTAGACAGGTTGCACAACCCGATCTCATTGAGCGCCAACGTCTTCGCTGCAGTGTGATCGAGCGTGTTGATGTCTACTTTATGTTTCAGGCTGGTGATGCGCGCCGGAATGTACTTCGTGCCTATGCGCATCAAGTACGACCGCCCGGGAAGCATCTCGTCTTCGGCCATCCACAAGACATGGGCGGCGAACTGATCGACAACCTCAGGGCGGTTGTCCGCGTGGGCGATGACATCACCACGCGCTACATCGATCTCGTCGGCAAACGTGAGAGTCACAGCATCGCCAGCGTGCGCTTCCGGTAGATCGCCGTCCGCGGTAACGATCCGTGTGACTGTTGACTCCTTACCCGACGCAGCAACGACCACACGGTCGCCAGGCTTTACCGTGCCGGATACCAACGTGCCCGAAAATCCGCGGAAATCCAGATTCGGGCGGTTGACCCATTGCACCGGAAAGCGCAACGGCTTTCCGTCGAGCTCCTGCTCGACGTCCAGGGTCTCCAGGTGCTCGAGAAGCGTGGGCCCGTCATACCAGCACATGTGGTCGGAATGCTCAGAGACGTTGTCACCGAAGCGAGCCGACACGGGAATGGTGGCTATGGACGTGAAGCCCAGCGCCTGCGCAAATCCCAGGTAGTCGCCGACGATATGGTGGAACCGCTCGCCTGAAAAATCGACCAGGTCGATCTTATTTACGGCGACGATGACGTGACGGATGCCCAAAAGCGAGCAGATGTAGCTATGGCGGCGCGTCTGTGTCAGGACGCCCTTGCGCGCATCGATCAGAATGACGGCAGCATCGGAGTTGGACGCCCCCGTGGCCATGTTGCGCGTGTATTGTTCGTGGCCTGGCGTGTCCGCAACGATGAACGATCTGCGTGGCGTCGCAAAGAAGCGGTATGCCACATCGATCGTGATGCCTTGCTCGCGCTCCGCTTCCAGGCCGTCCACGAGCAGAGCGAGATCCATGTCGTCGCCAGTCGTCCCGTGCTTGCGGCTATCGCGCTGCAGCGCCACGAGTTGGTCTTCCATGATGAGCTTCGTGTCGTATAGCAAACGGCCAATCAGCGTTGATTTGCCGTCGTCTACCGAACCACAGGTCAGAAAACGCAGTGGGCTGGCGTCCATCAGAAATAGCCCTCCCGCTTCTTCTTCTCCATCGACGCGGCTTCATCGCTGTCGATGAGCCGCCCGGAACGCTCGGACGTCCGCGACGTGATCATCTCCTGGATGATCTCATCCAGCGTCGCAGCCGTGCTTTCGATCGCCGCCGATAGTGGATAGCAGCCCAGCGATCGAAACCGCACTGTCAGTGTTTGCTCCGCCTCGCCGGGCAGCAACGGCATACGATCATCGTCACGCATGATCAGCACCCCGTCCCTCTTAACCACGCGCCGTGGAGCCGCGAAATATAGCGGAACGACAGGAATGCTCTGCGCGCGCGTGTACTGCCAGATATCCAACTCCGTCCAATTCGACAAGGGGAACACTCGTATGGTTTCGCCCTTGCTGATGCGGGTGTTATACAGCTGCCACAGTTCCGGCCGCTGATTGCGCGGGTCCCACACGTGCCCCGCGGATCGAAAGGAGAATACGCGCTCCTTTGCCCTGCTCTTCTCCTCGTCGCGGCGGGCGCCACCGAAGGCCGCATCGAACTCCCACTTGTCGAGCGCCTGTTTGAGCGCCTCAGTCTTCATGACCTGAGTATGAAGCTGTGAGCCTGACGCTATCGGGTTGATGCCTCGGGCCACCCCTTCAGGATTCGTGTGCACGAGAAGCCTGAGGCCGTAGCGTGCAACGATCTGATCGCGATGACGGATCATGTCGCCGAACTTCCAGCCAGTATCGACGTGCAGCAAGGGAAACGGCGGCTTTGAGGGATAGAAGGCCTTCATCGCCAGATGCAACATCACACCCGAATCCTTGCCGATCGAGTACAACATCACCGGGTTGCGGAACTCGGCCGCAACTTCCCGGATGATGCCGATGGACTCGGCTTCCAGGCGCTTCAGATTCAGTGCGAGCGGCATCTATCGGTCAAAGGCCAGCGGCGGAGGTATCAACCTGCCGCTGGCAATAAAATACGAGTTACGGAAGTCAGGCTTGCTGTACAGCAGTGGCACGCCCCCGGGTGCCCACACATTGCCACCCGCTGCGAGCAGCACCGCATGACCTGCCGCCGTGTCCCATTCCATCGTCGTGCCGAGGCGCGGGTATAAATCTGCTTCAGCTGCCGCCACGAGGCAGAACTTCAGCGACGATCCAACCGACACACGATCAATAACGTTACACGAGGCCAGATAAGCATCTGTCTCTGGAGTCGAGTGCGAACGGGAGCTCACTGCGGTGACGCCGTTGGGCGGTACCGGCCGTACGTTGATGGCACGTCGCGTTGTTGGTTCCGAACTGTCGGTGTTGACGTCGCTGCGAAACGCATTTTTTGCGGCGACGTCGCCCGCGAACAAGCTGGATTTGGCTGGCGCGTAAACCACGCCCAGGACCGGTACACGGTTGCGGATCAGCGCGATGTTTACTGTGAAGTCGCCACGCTTCTGGATGAATTCCTTGGTGCCGTCGAGCGGATCAACCAGGAAGAACTCGCTTGCGACCGTCGGCACGCGACCGGCGGCGACCTCTTCCTCCGCAACTATCGGAATGTGAGGTGCCACCTCGCCCAAGCGCGCGAGAATGATGGCCTCGGCAGCTTGGTCAGCGTTGGTAACTGGCGATGCGTCGGCCTTGTGGCTGACGTCAATCTGGCCGCGATAGATGTCGTGCACAACCTTGCCGGCCTCGATGGCTGCAGCAATGATGGCTTCGAAAAGCTCGTTATCCGTAGGCTGTCTGGACATTGTGACCCCTCGCCGCAAGAGTCTACACAATGTCCCGCCTGCTGCGCGCTGGCGAGGCTGCCAACGCAATACTGTCTGGCAATGTGCTTATACCACCATGCGCCGGTCCGCTGCATGGCTCAAGGTGTGCCCGGGGACGAGCGCCCCGGGACACACATGCGCGAGCGATCAGCCCTCGCGGATTCCTTCGACCTGGATCTGCAGTTTCACTTCCTGCTTGAAGCCGTACTTCTCGCCGAAGTCGACACCGAAGTCGCTGCGTTTGAACGTGGCCGACGCATCGGCGCCGCACACTTCCTTCTTTGACATGGGGTTCACCATGCACTTGAACTGATTGATGGTCAGCTTCACAGGCTTCGTAACACCGTGCAGAGTGAGTTGTCCCTCAACTTCGGTAGGCGCTCCGTCCTTGAATTTGGCCAGGGTTCCCTTGTAAGTGGCAGTCGGGTACTTCGCCACGTCGAATATTTCGGCCGACTTGGCATGATCGTTGAGCTTCGCGTGGCCGAAGTCGATCGATGTTGCATCGATCGTAATGTCCACGGTCCCCGAGCTCTTGTCCTTGTCGAGCACGATGGTGCCGGAGCTCTTGTCGAACTTGCCACGCCAATTGGACAGCCCACCGAAGTGATCTGCCTCGAAGCTGGGGTAGGTGTGGTTAGGGTCGACGCTGTACGTAACCGGCGTGGCGACCGCCGAGCCGGTGATGAGCGCCAGCATGGCAACCGGCAATGCGTTCTTCATTCTGGGATCTCCTGGACGTGCATTAGGGTAGTGCCCGCACCGCAGCAGCGGGCAAGCGGAGCGTAGCCTAGCGGCATGGGGGTGCGGCGATCCACTCCACTTAGAGGGAGAGGACCGCCGCCTTTGCCGGGAATGGAGCGCCCTAGTCAATTAGAAAAACGGCCTGCAGCCGTTTTTCGGACATCGGCTTCGTTAGCGCCGGCAAAAAGCGTGGTTTTTGCCGGCTGCGTGCTTAGCGAATGGCCGCCACGGCTGCCGGACGGGCCTTCATGCCCAGCGAGCGTGCAACGGCATCGTGCGTAATCTCGCCGGCCTGCACGTTCAGGCCGGCCGCGAGGCCCGGATCCCTCTTGAGTGCCGCCTGCCATCCCAGGTCGGCGAGCGCGCGGACATAAGGCAAGGTCGCGTTGGTCAGAGCGAAAGTCGAAGTACGGGGAACAGCGCCGGGCATATTCGCCACACAGTAGTGGATGACCCCATCCACGACGAAGGTTGGTTCGGCATGGGTAGTGGGCCGGCTGGTCTCAAAACAGCCCCCCTGGTCGATGGAGATGTCCACCAGGACGGCTCCGCGTTTCATTGTTCCCAGCATGGCGCGAGTGACCAGTTTTGGAGCCGCGGCACCGGCCACCAGAACAGCACCGATGACCAGATCCGCCTCGCGTACGAGACGCTCGACAGTCTCTGTCGTCGAATACGCGGTCAACAGGCTTGCACCGAAAGTGGCTGAAAGCTCGCGAAGGCGATCCAGGGAACGATCCACGATCGTGACATCGGCGCGCATGCCGACGGCCATCTCAGCCGCGTGTTTGCCAGCGACGCCGCCCCCGAGGATGACGACTTTTGCAGGTTGAACGCCCGGCACGCCGCCGAGCAGAATCCCGAAGCCACCGTTGGCTTTCTGCAGGCTGGCAGCGCCCACCTGAATGGACATGCGGCCGGCAACCTCGCTCATCGGGGTCAGCAGCGGCAGCGAGCCGTTCGGCGCCGTAACCGTCTCATAGGCGATCGCGGTCGCACCCGACTTCATCAGCCCTTTTGCCTGCACGGGGTCCGCCGCGAGGTGCAGGTACGTAAACAGAACCTGTCCGGGGCGAAGCATTGCGCACTCAGCTGGCTGCGGTTCCTTGACCTTCACCACGAGATCCGCCCGCTCGAAAACCTCAGGCGCAGTGTTTGCAATCGAGGCGCCCACCGCCTTGTACTGCGCATCATCCACACCAATCCCGTTGCCCGCGCCCGTTTCGACCAGGACTTCGTGTCCGGCGCCAACGAGCTCGCGGACTCCGGCAGGCACCAGCCCTACCCGATACTCGTGGACCTTGATCTCTTTGGGGACACCAATGCGCATGACGGGGGCTCCTGGTACGAGACCTCCATCAGGAGCGTCCCGCGGGTTATAGGTGTCCGCAGCTTAGGGGCGACGCCGTCGCAGGGCCTTGCGTAATGGACACGGCCGGCCCGCGCTGTGGCAGAATCTGCGGTCAACGAGGTCTGCGACGAAGGATTTCTGCGCTAATGGAGCTTGATCGCTATGATCGCGCCATCCTGCGCCTGTTGCAGCAGGACGCCCGGATCACCAATACCGCTCTTGCCGAGAAGGTAAACCTCTCCGAATCGGCCTGCCTGCGCCGCGTTCGGGCGCTGGAAGAATCGGGGCTCATCCAGGGCTACACCGCCCTCATCGATCAACAGAAAGCCGGCTACCCCGTCAATGTGTTCGTGAGCATCACGCTCGACCGGCAGAGCCAGTCAGGCCTGGAGGCATTCGAGACGGCGGTGCGGAAAGTGCCGGAGGTCATGGAGTGCTACCTCATGACAGGAGAGCACGACTACCTGTTGCGCCTGGTGGTGGCGGATCTCGCCGACTTCGAACGCATACACAATCAGCACCTGACGCGCCTGCCGAGCGTCGCCAGTGTGCAGTCGAGCTTCGCGATGCGCACGGTGACGCGCTCGACGGTACTGCCTGTGAAGTAGGCGCCGGATCACGCCAGCTTCAACAACCTCACCGCATTCTCCTTCAGCACCTTCGCCCGCACTTCCGGCTTGATCGGCAACTGCGCGAAGTCAGCCAGCCAGCGATCGGGGGTGATCACTGGATAGTCCGATCCGAACAGGATCCGATCCTTCAACAGTGTGTTGGTGTACTGCACGAGATTCGCCGGGAAGTACTTGGGCGACCAGCCTGACAGGTCGATGTGCACGTTGGGCTTGTGAGTAGCCACCGCAAGCGCCTCGTCCTGCCATGGAAAGGACGGATGCGCGAGGATGATGGGCATGTCAGGGAAATCCGCCGCAACATCATCCAGGAACATCGGGTTGGAGTATTTCAACCGGATGCCCATGCCGCCCGGCGCCCCGGCGCCGGCGCCGGTCTGCCCCGTGTGGAACAGTGCCGGCAGCCCAGCCTCCGCGATCGCCTCATACAACACGTACGCCTTGCGGTCGTTCGGATAAAAACCCTGCTGCGATGGATGAAACTTGAACCCCCGCACGCCGTAGTCCTCGATGAGCCGCCGCGCCTCGCGCGCGCCCATCTTGCCCTTGGCCGGGTCGATGCTCGCGAACGGAATGAGTACATCCGCATGCTCCGCGGAAACCTCCGCGACTTCCTCGTTGGCGATCCGCGTGTGGCCCATCTCCGCTTCGCAGTCGACCGGGAATATTACGGCCGCGATCTTTCGCTCGCGATAATACTGCGCTACTTCCGGGATGGTCGGCGGAACCGCCGATTTGAAATATTTCGCCATCGCCTCATCGAAGATCACGGAACACGGATCGCGCGGCGCGCGCGTCGAGATGTTGGCATGCGTGTGGACGTCGATCGCGACGAGTTTCTCCACGTTCAGGCGTGATTGGTATTTGCTCATTTGTCCTTGGTCAGCAGGTCCGCAAGATCGCGCCACGAGAATGGCGAGCTCAGTGACGAGTAGGTCAGCCCTTGGGAAGTCATTGCATCGATCAGCCAGTCTTGACGCGCGGCCGTGGCAAGCGCCATCGTGGGCGCGACGCCAACATCTTCCAGCGTACGCGCAACCTCGCGCATTTCGGCGGCACGGCGCCGACCGTGTTCCGCAGCACGGCTGACGAGGTAATCAGGCAGCTGCCCCGTCCAGCCCATCGAAGGAAAAGTCCCGCTCAACGATTCGAGCACTTCGCGCTCGGCGCCAAATCTCCGCGCCGCCAGCATCGATTCAACCGTCAACGCCTCCAGCCCCTTGATCACGATGCTGCGACACATTTTGACCGCCGATGCGACACCGATCTGTTCCGACAGTGCAGTCGTATTCATCCCAACATTGCGCAGCTCCACGGCAAGCTCCTTTGCCCGCTTGCCGCCGAGAAGCATGGGTACTCGCAACCTTTGCGGCGGCACTGGGGCCATGACAGCGGCCTCAACATAGTCCGCACCAGCCGCCTCTACCGACGCAGCGTTGGACAATTTCTTGGCGGGCGACACGGAGTTGATGTCGAGCAACACCTGGCCCGCACGAAGTGATTTAGCGGCTCTGCCGGCAACCTCCCCCGACGATGAGGCTGTCACCGCGGAGATGACCACCTGCGCGCCAGCGATGGCAGCCTCGAAAGTCCCGGCAGCCCGAACCTTTGTACGCCGGGCTTTTGCCAGCATCGGCTCCCGGCTTGCGGGCGTATCCAGGAGGATGTCATACATGACCACGTCCCGGCCTGCCACAGCCAGGTCCTCGCCAAGAATCGAGCCCGCCTCGCCGAACCCGATGAGAGCGAATTTGTGCAACCCCGTCGTCACGCCTGCGCTTCGATCGATTCGAGCCACTGGCGAAAAGCCCGGTTGACGGCTTCAGGCCGTTCCATGGGCGACATGTGACCGCAGTCGGGAATGACTTCCAGTGTGCTGTGGCGGATCATCTGCGCCATTACATCATGGCGGGAGGGTGGTGCCCATGCATCCTCGCGTCCACATAGGACGAGAGTCGGACATCGAAGAGTGGGCAGGACGGAGGTTGCGTCGGGGCGGCCCAGCAGCGCCTTTATCTGCAACGCAAACAGGTCTGGTGTTCGACGTTCGAACATATCGAGAATCGGCTCGACCAACTCTACATCGCTGAGCCTGGGAGGGTAAATCATTCCCTGCAACCAGGTCCGCGCCATTGCGCGCATACCCTCGCGCCGCGCAATTGCAAGCAAGGCATGCCGTCCGGCGGCTTCCCGCGCACCGGCCTGCTCTGGCGCAAGCGGCTCGTATCCGGTGTCGAGCAGAGCGAGCCCGAGCAGCCGTTCGGGTGCCCTCCTGGCAACTTCCAACGCAATACGGCCGCCCATGGAATGGCCCGCCAGCGCAAAGCGCGGCGGCGCGTGGGCGATTATCGACTCAGCGAGCGCCACCAGGCTGTCGGTTGCACCGTTGTTGGCGACCCGCACGGCAGCGATGTCCGCCAACGCTGCAGCCTGAGATGCCCAGACGGCCTCGTCACACAGGAGTCCCGGAATCAGGAGCAATGATTTCTTCACGCCGCGATGTTGAAGTTTCGCTGCGCGTCCCGTCAACAACTACCTCATTGGCGACTTCGCGGCTGCGCTCGAGAAACTCCAGGGCCGCACGGGTCCAGGGATCGGCCGCGCGATCCGCGGCAAAACCGTAACTATCGCTCAAGGTCAGCGGTTTCATCTCAAGTCTCCTTGGGCCGGCGTCGCACCCCCATTCGCAGACGGCTCGGCGGGCTCATCCATCATTCCTGCACCGCAGCCCCGGAATCCGCGGCGAAATGCCCGGCGTTCCTCGTGACTCATGTGCCGCCACTTGCGAATGCCATCCCGAAAGCGATCGCGCTCCTCGGCTGTCATGTGGTGCCAGCGACCGCGCCACGCGCGGTGCCGCCAACCATTGTGATGGCGGTGTCCCCTGAAGCCACCAAACAGGATGCGACACAACACGAGCAGTCCCGCCGCCTGCCAGAATCCGAGTACGGGTCCTGCGAACAGGCTCGGAACGAGCGCGTTCCACAGGAGCATGACCACAAAGCTCACGGCGGCCACGAACGCGGGAATCAACACGATCGCCGCAGCGCCCTTCATCAACCAATGGCGTCTCACAATCTTCTCCTAGGTCAAATTCGGTTATTCATCCAGCCACTCGTCGTAGGCGTCCTGCAATTGCTCGCGCAGCGCGAGAATCGCGTACCGCTTCCGGGATAACAGCGTGTTGACGCTCACATCCCAACGTGCGGCCAACTCCTTGAAGCTCGCTCCTTCGAGCTCGTGCGCGATGAAAACTTCGCGCTGCTCCGGCGGCAGGTCATCCAGCGCATCCTCGATCTGCTCGAGCAGCACCTGCCGGATCGCCTCGCCCTCGGGACCCGGCTCGATGGAAGGCAGCAGATCCTCCAGCGAGCCACCCTCCTCGTCATTACCCCCCAATCGCCCGAGGCTTCGGGTTCCGAAGGGCACCGCCCGCTTCTTGCGAAACCGGTCGATGATCCGGTTTCGGGCTACGCGCAACAGCCAGGCACCGGCCTGCTCAATCGGCTGCATCAGTCGATGAGCGGCGACGAGCTCGTAAAGCACTTCCTGCACGATATCCTCCGCTTCAGCGGCATCCTGTACTCGGCGCCGAATGAAGTTCCGCAGGCGACCGCTCTCGCGCCGTACGGCGGCCGAGATCTTGCGATCCTGTTCGGAGGTCACAGAGGGGTCATTCAGCGTCACGTCCATCTGAGGAGATAGACGTATCAAGTGACGCCATATTGTGAGAAGCCTCTATCATGCTCGGCGCGAAGCGCCGCTACTCTTCGCGGGTCGCCTTTGGCGATCCCGCTAAGGCGTGGGGCGCAGCCCCTGAAAAGTGCCTACCGTAGTTTTGGGACGGTGGTTTTTACGGCTTCTACCGTGTAGCGACGGCCACTGCAGCCGATGCCATGGCAACCCCAGTCCCGCGCTGGACCCACCGGACGGTGTTCGGCTTTGAGAAAAGGCGGCGAGCGCGGCTGGCGCCGAACGCGTAACCGCCCAGCACCAACGGCAGGATCACCAGGATAACGAGCACGATTTCGAAAAAGCCCGTCGCGGTCAGACTCTTCAACTCCACCACCGTGGGCAGGACCGCGAGAAAGAAGATCATCGTCTTTGGGTTACCCAGCGTCAGGGCCAGAGAACCCAGGAAGAGCTGCAGTGGCCGCTCACGACTCACCTCGCTCGAGGCATCGATGGGCTTGGCAGGCGCCGTCCACAGGCGGTAGGCCAGGTACAGCAGATAAGCCACGCCGGCGTACTTCACGATCAGAAATACGCTGTAGGCGCTCTGAGCCAGCATCGCCAGCCCGGTCGCGGCGAACGTAAACCAAATGAGGTCGCCGACCATGAACCCGGCAATGAAAGCGGGCGCGCCGCGCAGGCCGTGGCCCAGGGAGCGGGCGATGATCGCGGCAACTCCCGGTCCGGGAGTTGCGACGGCGAGTACGTACGCCAGGCTGAACACCGATAAACCGTACCAGGTCATGAACAATCCCTCTGGCAAAAAAGGGTGCCGCTACGGCCTTCCACCGTCCCTTCCACCATCTCGCACCTGGGCAACTCCGCGACACGCAAAGTGGCTGCATAGGCTGCAAGGTCAATCAGGGCCGCGCCCCGATCCTGCCAGCCCCGGATCAGCCGCTCGAACCCCTCGAGATAGGTGTTGCCCTCAAGTTCCGCGTGCAGGGTGTAAACATGATCGCGTTCGGGATGCCCTTCGGTCAACGAGAACAGATGGTCTATGGGATCCACCCCCTCGAGATCCGCACGCCCAATCAGTTCGTCGAGAGTCGGCAGCGTGGTAGGCAGCTGCGGAACCTCCACGGCGATCCCATTTGCCACGGGTACGAAGGGCCCGGTTCCGCGCCCATCGGATGCGTATTGGAATCCCAATTCCTGCTCCAACTTCGGGACGTACCGGTTCACCTGCCAACCCGCGGCGCCGTGAACGGCGGGTGCACGCGAGAAGATCTGCGCAAATTCATCGCGCGCAAGTGTCAGCTCGCGCCGCGTCCATGCCTCATCCTGTGCGGCGACGTTGTCCTGCCACTTCACGTGGTTATAGGTGTGCACGCCAACTTCAAACCCGTGACTCGCTACATCCCGCATGATCGAGCCGCGGCGGCGCCCAATGTGCGGCCCGGGCAGCAGCGTTCCATACAGGAGCGTCTTCAGGCCGTAGTGCTTCAACACGGAGGTTCTTCGGACTTTTCCCATGAACCCCCGGCGGAATGCCCGTTTGACGGCGCGGCCGGTCTGGTCGGGGCCCAGGCTGAAGAGGAAAGTCGCCCGCACATTGAGCCGCTCAAACAAGCTGACGAGACGCGGCACACCCTCGAGAGTGCCGCGATCCGTATCGACATCGATTTTCAAAGCGATACGCGCCATGTCAGACCAGAAGGCGCGGCTGCCGACTCAGCTCGTTGGCCAGTGTCTGCAGATTCAACGGACCGGCTGCCGTTGCTACGGCGAGCAGCTGCAACACGCTACCATCCCGACACTCGACCTGACATTGACCGTGGCTGCCAACGAGTCTCGCGGACGGGTTCGGGAGAGTTGTGCGCGCCGCAACCCGTGTTTTATGAACCCACCAGCGCTCACCCTGGACATCGGCGAACGCCCCGGGAAATGGCGGCGCCACCGCCCGTACCAGGTTGTGAACCTGCTCCGCCGGCCAGCTCCAGTCGATCCGGCCATCTTCCGGGCGCCGGCGTCCGAAATATTGCCCGGGCTCGATGGGCTGGGTCCGGCGCGGCGCGGTGCCCGCAATCAACCCTGGAAGAGACCGTGCCAGGACTGTCTCCGCGGCGACGGTGACCTTCGCAAACACGTCGCGTGCATCGTCGTCCCTTAGTATGGGCACGGCGAGTTGATCCACAATTTCGCCAGCGTCGGCACGCTCGACCATGTAATGCAAGGTCGCGCCCGTCTCACGCTCACCTCGAAGGATGGCCCAGTTCACGGGCGCCCGGCCACGGTACTTCGGCAGCATCGAACCATGCATGTTGAGCGCGCCACGACGAGCGATACGCAGTAAGGGCGCCCCCAGCATCGAGCGATAGTAGAAGGAGAAAATGAAATCGGGTTGCAGATCAGAGATCGTGCGCTGCAGCTCGGGCGTGTTTGCATCGGCCGGAGTTATCGCCGTGATGCCATACTCCGCGGCAGTAGCCGCCACGCTACCAAACCACTGAGTCTCATTGGGATCGTCGGCGACGGTCACGACCAACGGAACCTGCACACCGCCCGAAATGAGCGCTTTGAGGCAGCGGACGCCGACGTCGTGATACCCGAACACCACCGCGCGAGCAGCGGTCATCCACCTGCTCCCGAGATTGTTTCCGCCGTCCGGGGCGCGGGCACATCGTGGGGTTGCGCCTCTTCCTGCTCGAGAAGCGCGGCGACTGTATATCGCGGCCGCTGGCGAACCTGTTCGTAAATACGGCCCACATATTCACCAACGACGCCCACGCCCATCAGCAGCACGCCGATGAGGAAGAACGCAATGGCAAACAACGTGAACACACCTTCCACTTCCGGACCTACCACCAGGCGGCGAATGGCCAACAGAACCACTCCCCCCAGTGATAGCAACGCGATTACCACCCCCGCCATGGAAAACAACTGCAGCGGCATCACCGAGAAACCCGTCATCAGGTCGAAGTTCAGCCTGATCAGGCGGTAGAGCGAGTATTTCGACTTGCCAACCGTGCGCTCGGCGTGCACCACCTCGATTTCCACCGGATTGCGCGCAAAGGTGTAGCCCAGTGCGGGCACGAAAGTGCTGATCTCGACGCAGCTGTTGATGGCATCCACGATTTCTCGATCGTAGCCGCGCAACATGCAGCCCTGGTCGGTGATCCGGATCTGCGTGGTCCGCTCCCGAAAACGGTTCATCAGCCGCGATGCAGCCTTGCGCCAATATGCATCGTGACGATCCTTCCTCACCGTGCCGACGTAGTCGGCACCCTGATCCATCGCGGCCACGATCTTGCTGATCTCCTCCGGAGGATTCTGCAGATCGGCGTCCAGGGTGATGATGTAATCCCCGCGGGTCTGCGCAAAGCCGGCCATGATGGCCATGTGTTGTCCGACATTGCGCGCGAGCACCACCACGCGCGTGGTGTCGGGACGTTTGGCGAACTGTCCGCGCAACACGGCAACCGAGCGGTCGCTGCTGCCGTCGTCCACGAAAATTATTTCATACTTGCGGCCCAACTGATCGAGCACCGGGTAGATGCGCTCGAACAGGGCCTGCAGGCCGGCCTCCTCGTTGAAGACCGGAATGACGACCGAAACGGTGGCGTTCAAAGGTGCGCTCCCGTGATGATTTGGTTGACCGCCCCCACAACCCGATCGACGTCACTCAACTCCATCGCCGGGAACAAGGGCAAGGTGACGGTCTCGCGGCCTATCCGCTCGGCATTCGGGAACTGTCCTTTACGATAGCCAAGGGCACGATATGCGGTGAACAGATGGATGGCAGGATAGTGCACGCCAACGGCGATGCCGTGTTGCGCCATCGCATCTATGAACTGGACTCTGTTGATTTTCAACTGCTCGAGTGGCAACAGCGGCGCGAACACGTGCCAGCTGTGGCCCGCGGTGTCGCCGTCAGTGGCGCGCGCGGGCAGGCGCACCGGGGGAGCGTCGCTCCACAGATCAAAATATCGCGCCACGATCTGCCGCCGCCGGGCATTGAATTCCTCCAGGCGCGCCAGCTGTCCGAGACCCACGCGTGCAGCCACGTCCGACAGATTTGCCTTGCCACCGGCGAACAGCGTGTCAACGCCGGCAGGGGTTTTCAACTGGCCATGCCAGCGATGCAGCTCCAGCGCCTTGACCTCCTCAGCCGACCCGCCGCTCACCGCGCCGCCTTCGATGGTGGTGATGTTTTTATTGGGGTGAAAGCTGAAGCAGACGAGATCACCGAAGCTGCCGATGCGGCGGCCTTTCCAGGCTGAGCCGATCGCATGCGCCGCGTCCTCGATGACACGCAGGCCATGCCGCTTCGCGATGTCATAGAGCCGGTCCATGTGCACGGGCAGTCCCGCGAAGTGCACGGGCAGGATGGCTCGCGTACGAGGTGTGATTGCCGCCTCGAGCTGATCGAGATCAATGTTGCGCGAGTCGAGGTCAACGTCAACGAAGACGGGGCGCGCCCCCGCCCTCATGATCACGTTCGCAGTGGCAACGAAGCTCATGGCCGGGGTGATGACTTCGTCGCCCGCACCGATTCCGCACGCCAGCAGCGCCATTTCCATGCTCGCGGTAGCGGAAGTCTGGGTGCGCACCGGCCGGCCGCCCAGGTAACCTGACAGCGCCGCCTCGAACTCGGCGACTTTCGGTCCACTTGCAAGCCAACCTGACCTGAGCACTTCCGCGACGCCCTGGATCGTCTCCTCGTCAATCGTTGGACGAGTGAACGGCAGCATCTTCTTCACTAGCTTCGACCTCTTGCCGCACTAGGCAACACTTCAGGAACGGGCCACCAGCACCACGCCCGCTACGATGACACCGATGCCGATCACCCGCTGTGCATTCGGCACTTCACCCAGCAACCACCAGGCAAGTCCAATGTTGATGACGTAGCCCATCGATAGCATGGGGTACGCCTGGCTCACAGGTACCCGCGAAAGCCCGACCAACCACACGACCACGCTGAGTCCATAGGCGCTGAGCGCAAACCACAACGAGGGCACTGTGAGCAGCTCGAGAGCGCGGTTCCAGGTGCCGCCACCCGGCACGATCAGCGGGCCCGTTACGCGAGTCGCCGCCTTCAACCCGAGTTGTGCGAATGCGTTCAGCAACACGCCAAACGACAGCACCCCGAAATCGATCGCTCTCATAGGCGGCTGACCACCAGCGTCTGGTTGTCGCCCCCGATCACCCGCCCCTGCAATCCCCGTCCGCGCCACGTCTCGAAAAGCGCTGGAGGTATGAAAACGACAGCATTCGTCGAGGCGTTCCAACGAGCGAGAAACGCCGCGCCGCCCAGCGCCAGCGCGGGCTCCTGTGAGATACCAAAAGCAAGCTCGCCGTCGAATTCCACGGGTGTCAGAGTCCTTTGCAAGTACGGCGAGAGGGTCTCGCGATATTGACCGATGCTGAACAACTCGGTTTGCGGTCCGATCAGGGGTTTGACTGTCATGACCAGTTTGTACGATGAGCGCTCGGGCAGCTCAGTGTATGCGCTGAGCAGACACTGCCAACCGAGAATCGCGCTGGCGGCGCTCGCCCACACGACCGCGGCTCCGGCACCATCCCGCTTCCACGTTGCAAGCACACCGTACGCGGCTGCAATGGCTGCGGCGATGAGCCAAGGTATGGCCGGCGCCGGCAAAAAACCATAACGGCGGTACGCATAGACGCTAAAGCCCACGGCCAGGAACGGCAACAACCCGCCCGTAAATTGGGCCATTCGGCGCACAAAGGGCGCGTTCTGCGCCACGTGCGCACCGACGATGGCGGCAAGCGCGGGCATCATGGGCAGGATGTAGGGGGCCAGCTTGGATTCTGACAGGGAAAAAAATACCAGAGTCACGGCGCAGAATAATAATAGGAATTTTAGTGGTTTGAACCCATTATCTCGCGGAGAGTCTAGCCAAGCGCGCCGGCAAGCGCCCGGCAAGGCCCACAACCATGGGAGAGCGCCGATGAGCAGCAGGCCAAGGAAGTACCACCACGGTTCCGCCCGTTTGTGCACCGTGGTCAGGAACCGTGCGAAATGCTCATGAACGAAAAAGAACTCAGCGAATGATGGGTTGCGCGCGCTCACCGCTATGAACCACGGCACTGTGATCAAAAGGCACAGCGGTAGGCCTAACATCAGATTCAGACGCCGCCACGGCCGCGTGTCGCGCTCTATCACCGTGTAAGCCACCAGCGGTCCACCGGTAAGCACGCCGACGACAATGCCTTTGCTGAGTACGCCCAGACCTGCTGCGACCCAAGCCAATAGCATCCAGCGTCGCTCGCTCGCAGAGCTTTCGGGAGCGCACTGTGCAAGCGTGAAGGCAAACACAGCACCTGCCACCCAGAACGCAAAGCCGGCATCCAATAGATTCAGATGCGCGATGAGCTCGTAGTACGGGCTGACCGCGAGCGTTATCAGGGCGGCGAATCCCGCTGTTTGGCCGTAGAGCCTCGCGGTCCATACAAAGACGAGAGGCAGGCACAGGAAGGCCAGCCCTACGGTCCACACGCGAGCGGTCCACTCGCTCACACCAAACACCGAATACACTGCGGCAGTCGCCCAGTACTGCAGCGGGGGCTTCTCGAAGTATTTCAGGCCGTCCAGGCGGGGCGTGATCCAGTCACCCGTTGCCACCATTTCGCGCGGGATCTCCGCGTACCGCCCTTCATCCGGGTCCACGAGCGGACGAACGGGCATGGTTGCAAACCAGACCGCCGCAAGCGCGATCCAAAGCAACCAACTGAAGCTACGTGTGCTACGCAGCCCCTGCCCGTCGTTCGTCATAAACCAAGCCGGCCGATTCGACGGCGGCTCAGATATTGTCCGTGGTGCCGATGGTACGCGAGCCAAAAACGTCCTGGTTCACGTAGTATTCGATCGTATGACGGATGGCCGTGTCGAGATCAGTCGTTGGCTTCCAACCCAAATCCCGCCTCGCCGCCTCGATCGCCGGCACGCGCACCTGGATGTCCTGGTAGTACTTGCCGTAGTACTCACCCGCGGTCACATCGACGATCTGGGTGCCTTTCGCTTGTTCACGCAATACTGGGAATTCCTGCGCAATGCGGATCGTCCGTTCGGCCAGCTCGCGTATCGATACGCAATTGTCCGGGTTACCAATGTTGAAAATGCGCTTGCTGGCGCAGTTGCCCTTGTTCTCGAGGATCGTGAGCAACGCCTCGACGGCATCATCGATGTACGTGAACGAGCGCTTCTGCCGTCCGCCATCCACCAGCTTGATAGGCCGCTTATAGAGCACATTCGACAGGAACTGCGTAAACACGCGCGAGCTGCCTTCCTTCGGCTCCTCGATGTTGTCGAGATTGGGGCCAATGAAATTGAACGGCCTGAACAGCGTGTAGTCGAGGTTGTCTCGCACGCCATAGGCGTAGATGACCCGGTCCAGGAGCTGCTTGGAAGCTGCGTAGATCCAGCGCTGCTTGTTGACAGGACCGTATACGAGCGGGCTGGTCTCTTCATCCAGCACGCTGTCCTCGGACATGCCGTAGATTTCCGAGGTTGACGGGAAAACCAGGCGTTTGCCGTATTTCACGCAATGCCGCACCACATCGATGTTCGCTTCGAAGTCGAGCTCGAACACGCGCAGAGGATGGGTTACGTACTGGGCAGGATTTGCAATGGCCACGAGTGGAACCACCACATCGCACTTTTTGACGTGGTACTCGACCCATTCCTTGTTGATCGTGATGTCGCCTTCGACAAAGTGAAACCGGTCAGTCGCGGGCAAATCCTTGAGCTTGTTGTCTGCCAGGTCGATGCCGTACACCTCCCAGGGCCGTGTCCGCAAGATCGCGTTGGTCAGCGCGCTGCCGATGAAGCCGTTAGCTCCCAGGATCATGATTTTCAGTGCCATTGCCGTCCTTACCGCCCGCTTTTCGGGGGCGCAGCTTACCACGGCCAGCGCTACCCTTTCCGGGAGCTAAGGCGTGAGAGGTAGGCCCACGTAGTTCTCGGCCAGTGTCTGGGCGGCCGCGCGAGAAGAGACGATGTATTCGAGCTCTGCGAGTTGCCGCCGCCGGTCGAATGGCGTGTCGTCTTCGAACCGGTGAAGAAGGGAGGTCATCCACCAGGAGAAGCGCTGTACCTTCCATATCCGGCTCAGGCAGGTCTGGGAGTACGCATTCAAGGCTTCCATCGCCGCCGATCCGCCGGGGTGCGCCCTTGGGCGGTAGAAGGATTGAAGCGCGCGCGCCAGCACCTGCACATCGGCTACGGCCAGGTTCATGCCCTTCGCCCCCGTCGGTGGAACAATGTGGGCGGCATCGCCAGCGAGGAACAAGCGCCCGAACCTCATGGGCTCGGCCACGAAGCTGCGCATGGGGGTTACCGCCTTCTGCAGCACGGGTCCTCTGGCCAGCTGAACGTTGAGGCGGGCGCACAACTCGCTCCAGATCCGCTCATCGGGCCACTGCTCGAGATCCTCCTCGGGAGCACACTGAAGATAGAGGCGGCTGACGGCCGGTGAGCGCATGCTGAGCAGCGCGAAGCCGCGCTCATCGTTGGCGTAGATCAACTCATGGGATGCAGGCGAAATCTCGGCGAGTATGCCCAGCCAGGCAAACGGATAGACGCGCTCGTACAGGCTGAGCTGATCCGGCGGCACGCTGGCACGGCAGATCCCATGGAAGCCGTCACAGCCGGCAATGAAGTCACATTCGAGGGTGTGCTGCTCTGCCGCCGTTCGAAACCGCACGCGCGGCGAGCCGGTGTCAAAGTCATGTATCGACACGGCATCAACTTCGAAATGCAGCGGCTGGCGGGCCGCGAGCCGCGCGGCGATCAAGTCCCTGACCACTTCCTGTTGTCCGTAGATCATGACGCCCCGGCCGGTCAGCTCCTCCAGGTCGATCCGGTGGCTGCGCCCTGCGAAGTGCAAAGCTATGCCGTGGTGAGGCAGCCCCTCCGCCATCATGCGTGCCCCGACACCCGCCTGGTTCAGAATGTCCACACTCTGGTGCTCGAGCACGCCGGCACGGACTCGATTTTCAACGTAGTGCCGGCTTTTGGCTTCCAGGACCACACTGTCGATGCCGTGTTGCTGCAGCAGGTGTGCCAACAGAAGGCCGGCGGGCCCCGCCCCGATGATCGCAACCTGGGTACGCATGAGCGGTAAACTGTATCCATTGCCAGCCGGCAGACCATGGACGCAAACGCGTTCGGCTTGGACTTACTGCAATGCGAGCGCCTCAGGCCGTCATTCCGCGATTTTTCCTCTACGGCGAGCCACCCCGGGACGCGGGCGAGCGCTTTCTGCACGTCGAGACGATTGCCGACCGGAGCCGGGTAAATCACTGGAAGATTCAGCCTCACGCGCACCGCGATCTGCACCAGCTGCTGCTAATCTGCACGGGCAGCGGAGAAATGGAGGCTGAAACCCGGCGGCAGCTGTTTCGCGCACCGGCGCTGTTAATCGTACCGGCAGGCGTGGTTCACGGCTTTTCGTTCGCGGAAGATACCGAGGGATATGTGGTCACTCTGGCGGACACCTTGCTTCGCGATCTGTCCCGTGACGAGCGTAGCTTCCAGAGCCTGTTTGCCGATGCCAACTGCGCGTCGCTGGCAGAGGACCCCGTCCACTTTCAAGAGCTCGCCGATACGCTGCCGAAACTGAGACGCGAGCTGATATGGAGCGCACCTGCCAGCGCGGCTGCTGCAACCGCCCGACTCACTACGCTACTCGTCGGTGCTGTCCGGGCACTTCATCAACCTGCGGAGGTTATATCGGCAGCGGGTAATGCGCGCGCGGCGCTCGTGGCTCGTTTGCGTGAAAAGATCGAGACTCACTTGCGCAGCGGGTTGTCGGTTACCCAGTATGCAAAGCAGTTGAATGTGACTCCGGCACGGCTGCGCGCGGCGTGTATCGAGGTGACGGGCAAAACTCCGATGCGGGTGCTGGAGGAGCGGCTGGTGCTCGAGGCCAAGCGCAACCTGACATACACGAACATGACTGTCGCGCAGATCGCTTACTATCTCGGGTTCACGGACCCGGCCTACTTCTCGCGTTTTTTCAGCAAGCTTGCCGGGGAATCACCGGCTGCTTTCCGGCGTCGGGGCTAACGCCGCAGGCCGCTGGCTTGCAGGATGGCGGGAATGTGAGCTTCCCAGCCGAGCCCCATCACGTGCACACCGGCACAGAGCTTCTCGATTTCACGGATGGTTCGCGCCGCAATGTCGATGCCGCGTGCGATCTCGCTGTCGGTACCAGCGACGCCCTGCATCTCCTGCAGTAGCGCATCAGGCACGCGGATACCCGGAACATTGGCATTGAGCCACGCCCCCATCTTCGCTGACTTCAATGGAATGATGCCGGCGAGGACCGCTACCCCGTCGGGTTTCACGGCTTCGAGGAATCTCTCCAGCGTTGCGCGCTCGTAGACCGCCTGGGTCTGCAGGAACTGCGCGCCTGCGTCGATCTTGCGGCGCGTGTTGACGGCCTCCGCCTCCAGGTCCGCGGCACCCGGGTTCGCCGTGGCGCCCAGGAAAAGGATGGGCGTGCCGCGCAAGGGGTTGCCGGCCATATCCCGGCCCTGCGAGAGCTCATGCCCCGCACGCAACATCTGGTTCGAATTCAGATCGAATACCGGCTTGGCATCAGGATGATCGCCGTTCGCCGGCGGATCGCCCGCCATGAAGACGAAATTGCGCGCCCCGAGGGCCGCGGCTCCCAGGATATCGGCCTGGATCGCGATGCGATTGCGGTCGCGCGCCGTGATTTGCACGATGGGCTCGATAGCACGGTCGAGCAGCAGGCGGGCCACCGCCGCCGGTGCGATGGCCATGCGGGCGCGCGGCGATTCGGTGAGGTTGAAGGCATCCACATAGCCCTTCAGAGACTGCGCCTTGGCAAACACATCGGTCAGATCAATGCCCTTGGGAGGCGTCAATTCCGATGTAACGACGAACTCCCGCGCGATTATCTTGTCTGCAACTGTGTTCATGTATGTACTTTCGGCGGATCCAGTCGGTAGCCTAGAGCACCATCAGCAAGTTGTGCAAAGGGAGAGGATTTAGTGCGAACTGTGTTCGGCCGCGAGGCGCTGTTCAGCGTGGGGGCCCTGCTGATCAGTGCAATCGTGGTGCAAATCCTCTATGCCACGATCATCCGCCCGCATGCCGAGGCCATTCTCGCGTCCCCGCCGCCTCACAATCTGCGGTCCGTGTTCGTCATTCTCAAGGATTACGAGCAGGAGACGGCACTGGTGCTCGCCTGCTGGGCGCTGGCGCTCATCGGTCATCAGGCTCGGGCCGTCACGCACAACCGGCGGCTGCTTGCGAGGCAGTACGTTGATGTGGGTGAAGGTCACGTCGTGCTGCCGGACGATGCGCGCGCCTACGCACGTCCGCTCGAGAGCCTCCCGCGCGAGGAGCAGGACATGCTGCTTCCGCGTGCTCTGATGGTTGCACTGAACCGGTTTGGAGCGACGCGCAGTGTTCAAGACTCTGCCGAGGCGGTCCGGGGCGAGTGCGAGAACGAGCTCGACCGGCTCGATGCCCAACTCTCGATGGTGCGTTTCACGGCCTGGGCCATTCCCGCGGTCGGGTTTGTTGGAACGGTGCGCGGCATCGGGCGTGCGTTGCAGGATGCGCAAGGAGCTCTGCACGGCGATATTTCCGGCGTCACGCTCGGGCTGGGCGTGACCTTCAACGCAACTCTGACCGCGCTGGTGGCGTGCATTCTCGTGATGTTTTTCCTGCATCAATTACAGCAGGCCCAGGATCGGCTGGTGCTCGATGCGCGGATGTACATCGACCGGCGGTTGATCCGGCACATGCGAGTTCACTGAAAGCCTCAGCAGCACCGCGTGACACCGCCGCCCCATTTGCGGCGTTGACTCTCTTCGTAAAACGCGGTCCGACTCAACAGCGGCTCGCCCGGATGTTTCTTCGTGCGGTGCTCGGCATAACGCTCGTAGGCGTCATCGCCTGTAGCCGTGCGCAGCCAGCGCCAGATGTCCCGGGGCGTCATGAGCTGGTCAACCTGGATACCTGGTACGGAGCCTCCGAGCTGCCAGAAACGCGCAGCCCGCGCAGGTAGCGGATTGATACCCGCGCCATATCGAGAATGATCAACCACACCACCGCGAGGAAGAACAGGGTCAGCCACGCATCGAGGCGCTGGTTAAAAATCAATTGCGGTGCCACTGCTGCCTTGTCGGGTGGCAGCACGCCGGAGGATAACTTCGCCGCCAGGTCGTTCGCAGCGGCGAAGAACCCGAGTCGCGGGTCTGTGCTCGTCAGTTTCTGCCAGGCGGCCGTCGAGGTTATCAGTGCAAGCCACGCCAGTGGCGCGAGGGTCACCCAGGCATAACGCGCCTTGCCTGACTTGATGATGATTCCGGTGGCAACGCACAACGCAATCGCCGCCAGCATCTGATTGGCGATGCCGAAGAGCGGCCAGAGGATATTCACACCGCCATTGGGATCAATCACACCGATGTAGAGAAAGTAACCCCAGCCCGCTACTACGAGCGCGCTCGTAATCAACACAGACGGGTACCAGGAGGTGCGTCCCATCGGTTTCCAGATATGCCCGAGAAAGTCCTGCAGCATAAAACGTCCGACGCGGGTTCCGGCATCCAGAGTGGTGAGAATGAAGACCGCTTCGAACATGATGGCAAAGTGGTACCAGAGGCTCAGCAGCCCACGGCCGAAGGTCGAGCCGAAAATGCTCGCCATACCAACAGCCAGAGAAGGCGCGCCACCTGTGCGGGCGAACAGGGTGCTCTCGCCCATTTCGTTTGCAAGGTGCTGCATCTGCTCGACGGTGACGGGAAAACCCCATCCGGTGATCGTATGCACCGCGGCCTCGGGGGCTGCGCCGACGATGCCGGCACCTGTGTTGATGGCGAAATAGACGCCCGGATCCAACAGTGTAGCGGCGATGATGGCCATGATCGCCACCAGCGATTCAAGCGCCATGCTGCCGTAGCCTACGAGCCGCACATCGCCCTCGTTCGCAATGATCTTGGGAGTTGTGCCGCTGGCAACCAGGGCGTGAAAGCCCGAAACCGCTCCGCATGCGATCGTGATGAACACGAAGGGAAATACCTTGCCGCCGAACAGGGGCCCAGTGCCATCGACGAACGCAGTCATTGCCGGCATCTTGATCTGCGGATGCATCAACACAATGGCAATGGCGAGCGCTCCGACCGTGCCCAATTTGAGGAATGTCGACAGATAGTCACGCGGCGCCAACAGCAACCAGACGGGAAGGATCGCCGCGAGCCAGCCGTACACGATTACAAAGCCCGCAAGCGGCACGGCAGGGAAGTCGAAGGCCGCGCGCAGCGCCGGATTGCCGTCGATCCACCCGCCACCGATGACGGCGAACAGCACCAGTGCGACACCCAGGAGGGAGGCTTCGAGCACCCGTCCCGGACGCCAGCGCCGCAAGTAGAAGCCGATCAGGATCGCAATGGGCACGGTCGCAAACACAGTCGAGGTCGCCCAGGGACTGTGCTTCATGGCGTTCACGACGACCAGCCCCAGCACCGCGATCAGAATGATCATGATCAACAGGGTACCGATGAGCGCCGCGAAGCCTCCAAAGGGTCCCAACTCATCGCGTGCCATCTGCCCGAGACTGCGGCCGTCCCGACGTGTCGACAACAACAAAATCGTCATGTCCTGAACACAGCCGCCCAGGATCGCGCCCGCGATGATCCACAGTGTGCCGGGCAGGTATCCAAACTGCGCGGCGAGTGTGGGACCCACGAGGGGACCCGGACCGGCTATGGCCGCGAAGTGATGGCCGAAGACGATCCAGCGATGCGTTGGCACGAAATCGCGGCCGTTGTCGTGCCGTTCTGCGGGAGTCGCCCGCGAAGAGTCGACGGACAACACTCGCGCCGCAATCCAGGCGGCATAGAAGCGATATCCGAGCAGGTAGACGCAGATGGCGGCGGTGACGATCCAGAGGGCGTTGACGGGCTCATGTCTGTGCAGAGCAATGATCGTCAGAGCGATGGCACCTACAACGGCAAAAATGACACCCGTTATGTTTTTTAACACTCCCTAGTTCCCCTTCAGGTCAGCAGGTTCTTCAGCGTCCGCCGATAACGCGCAACGATGGCGTCCCGGTGGCGATGCCGGCCGTTCACTACGACCTTCTCACCAGCGCGCCATACGCAATCGACTACCCGCCGGCCACCAGAAAATATCCAGCTATCAAGAATGTCATCTTCGCGTCGCTGCACGAGCTCCGGCTGCTCCGTACTCAGACTCACGACGTCCAGCGACGCTCCTACCATGAGTCCCCGCGCCGAATGCAGCACTTGAGCGCCGCCGGCCACTGCGCCATCGAACAGCGTCCGGCCGGTTGATCGGCCGGCAGCGGATGCCAGCACATTCCGTCCACGGTGAGCAAGCCGCTGCGAATACTCCAGCGTACGTAACTCCTCGGCTGCGTCCAGCAGTACGTTCGAATCGGACCCGATTCCAATACGGCCCGCGTGGGCCAGGAAGGCCGCCGCTGGGAAAATCCCGTCGCCGAGATTTGCCTCGGTGATGGGACACAATCCCACCACGGCGCCGCTCGCCGCGACCGCCTGGATTTCCGCATCATTGATGTGCGTGGCGTGTACCAGGCACCAGCGCTCATCGAGCGCCGTGTGCTCCAGCAGCCACTGCACTGGCCTGCACCCCGACCATGCGATGCAGTCTTCGACTTCTTTGGTCTGCTCTGCAATGTGGATGTGAATGACACTGCCCCGTGAAAGCTCGACCAGCCAGGCCAGCTCTTCAGGAGTAACCGCGCGCAAGCTGTGTGGCGCGACGCCAACCGTGCCGCCGGGCAAGCCCTTCACTGCTTTGCGGCTCGCATCCACGATGTCGGCAAACTGATCGCGGCTGTTGATGAAGCGACGCTGGCGCTTCTGGGGCTCGGCGCCACCAAAACCACCGTGCGCGTAAAAAGTGGGCAGCAGGGTCAACCCGATACCGGTGCTGGCGGCGGCGGCAGCGAGTCTCCCGGCCAGCTCGCCGGGATCTGCGAACGCAATGCCGCCGCGGTCATGGTGCAGATAGTGAAACTCCCCCACCTGTGTGAAACCGCATTCGAGCATCTCCGCATAGGCGAGTGAGGCAATGGCTTCGAGCTCATCGGGGTCGATCCGCTCGACGAACTGGTACATGAGCTCGCGCCAGGTCCAGAAGCTGTCGCCTTCCGGACCGCGCCGTTCCGTGAGCCCGGCAATGCCACGTTGAAAAGCATGACTGTGCAGGTTGGGAACACCCGGAATGCCAACCTTGAGCCGTTCGTCCATATCCATAGGATCAACGTCGGTAGTGACACGCTCGATGCGGCCGTTCGCGGCGGTCACACGCACGTGCTTCGCCCAACCGTTTGGTAACAAAGCGGACTCAAACCACAAACTCGTCATGTACCCCGTCACTCCTGCGGCAGCGTTCGCTATTCTATCCCGATGGCACACGAATCCCGCTTTCCGTGGCTCACCCTCATTCGCGGCGAGGCACCTCTCATCATCAGCATGCCCCATACGGGTGTGGACATTCCGCCCGACATCGAATCGGGCCTGATCTCGCCCTGGCTGGCACGCAAGGATGCCGACTGGTGGGTCAATTGCCTGTACGATTTCGCATATGCGCTGGGTGCAACGGTGATCCGCACGGCTATCTCGCGCACCGTCATCGATTGCAATCGCGATCCATCCGGAGCGTCCTTGTACCCGGGGCAAGCCACCACTGAGCTGTGCCCGACGACTACTTTTGATGGCGAGCCGCTATATAGAGCGGGGTTTCTGCCCGATGCCGCGGAAATGGCGTTGCGGCGCAGCACTTTTTTCGAGCCATACCATGCGGCGATCGCGGCGGCGATCACCCGCCTGCGCGCGCGGCATACAAACATCGTGTTGTATGACTGCCATTCCATCCGGTCGAGCATCCCGCGACTGTTCGAGGGTGTGCTGCCAAACTTCAACATCGGGACAAACAACGGCGCGACGTGTGCGCCTGCCCTGACGCGTGCGGTTGAAGCTGCCTGCGACGGGACCAGTTTCACTCGCGTGACCAATGGCCGGTTTCGAGGTGGATACACGACCCGCCACTATGGCCGACCCACAGAGGGCGTGCATGCCGTGCAGATGGAGCTCGCCTGTCGTGGGTACATGCGTGAGCCGCTCGAGGCAGTCTCGCAGGGCGAGTGGCCAACACCTTACGAGGATAAGGTTGCCGCTCCAATGCGAGCCGTGTTGACGCGCGTACTGCAGGCCTGCATTCGGTTTGCCGAAGCTTAGCTGGCACGTCTGCGCCGCAATCGTCGTTCGAAGGCTGCGATGATGTCACGCAGCTCCGGGATCTGCAGAGCGAAGGCGACGAGCAGGAAGGCCAACCCTGCGACGACGATTGTTGCACCGAGACCGGCGAGCTTGGGCCAGAAGGGTTGTGTGGCCCAGTCGGCCAGCAGGAAATGCCCTCCCAGCCAGCAGACCCCTGCAAGGACGGCTCCCGCAATGGTTAGCTTCCCGAGCAGCGCAAGCATCGAGCGTGTTTCCAGGAGCGTGAGTTGCCGACGCATCAACACGTACAGGATCAGGAAGTTCGAGGTCGCGATGCAGGCCGTGGATAGCGCCAGGCCCCGGTGACCCCATCCGAGGTGCACGGTGAAGCCCCAGTTGAGCAGCAGGTTCAGTGCGACCGCACTGAAGCTCACGAACATGGGTGTCTTGCGCCGATCGAGTGCATAGAACGCGTTCACGAGCACTTTGAGCGCGGCGTAGCCACTCAATCCGATTGCGTAGAAGCGCAACGCACCTGCCGCCTCCCCTGCCTGGAAGGCGTCATACCTGCCATGTTGGTAGATCACCGACATAATGGGCTCGGCGAGCATCATCAGCCCGATCGTCGAGGGTATCGTCATAAGGAATGCGAGCCGCATTCCGCGCGAGAGCTCGCTCCGGAATGAAACCATGTTGCCCACTGCCGCCATTCGCGCCAGCAGCGGCAGGGCAACCGTCCCGAGGGCCACCCCGAAAATACCCAGTGGCATTTGCATCAGGCGAAACGCCGCGGACAGCCAGAACGTCGGACCATCCCCGAGCTTGGATGCGAATATCGAGTTGACCAGTACGTTGACCTGCGTCGTGCTCGCGGCCACAACGGACGGCCCCATCAACCTCATGATCGCTTTCACGCCCTTGTCGCGCCATTGGAAGTCGGGGCGAAATGCGTAACCGATGCGGCTCAACGCCGGCAATTGCACCGCGAACTGCAGCGACCCCCCGATGAGTGTGCCGATAGCAAAGCCCAGGAGTGCCCGAGGCCCGAAATTCGGGTCCAGCCAGAACCCCAGCAGCACGCCGCTGATGATGGAGCCCAGGTTGAAGAAGCTCGAGGCCATTGCTGGCACACCGAACACGTTCTTGGCGTTCAGCATGCCCATCACCAGGGCCGCCAGCGACACCAGCAGGATGAAGGGATACATGACTCGCGTGAGGGTGATCGTCAGGGCTGCCTTGTCGCCGTCGAATCCGGGCGCGAGGACGTGCACGAGCCAGGGCGCGGTGATGATTCCGAGGATGGTGATGGCGCTCAGAACGATTATCGTGAGCGTCCCGACCTTGTTGGCGAGCCGCCAGGCGGCGCGATCCCCGTCGCTGGCGATCGTCTTGCTGAACGTGGTGATGAAGGAGGTGGACAAGGCGCCTTCGGCAAACAGGTCGCGCAGCAGGTTCGGAATCCGGAAGGCGATCGTGAAGGCGTCCAGGAGCCGCCCGCTACCGAACAGGGCCGCAAAGATCTGCTCGCGTACGAGTCCCAGAATGCGGCTACACAGAACCGCGAGGCCGACGATACCGGCAGCCTTGGTGTTCAGTTTTTCCGCGCGCGTAGGTGGCGGGCTCGCCTGCGGCCCGCTGTTCGAATCATCGGCTGGTCCCATGGGGACGCGACGGTAGCACGTCGTGGAGCGCGGCGGCGCAGTGCAGCCCTGCCATCGTCGGCGGCACCGCGGCGCGCTTGGCTCAACGGCTTACCCGCGAGAGATTCGTGGGCTACTCGCAGGAGATCCAGGGCTTACCCGCGGGAGCTCCATGGCTCACTTGCGGGACATCCAGGGCTTACCGCCGGGAACTTCATGGCCTACTCGCGGGAGATCCAGGGCTTACCGGCGGGAGCTCCATGGCTCACTCGCCGGAGATCCAGGACTTACCGGCGGGAGCTCCGTGGCTCACTCGCCGGAGATCCAGGACTTACCGGCGGGAGCTCCGTGGCTCACTCGCCGGAGATCCAGGACTTACCGGCGGGAGCTCCGTGGCCTACTGGCGGCAGATCCAAGGCTTACTCTCGGGAGCTCCATGGCTTACTCGCGCGAGGCCATGCTATATTATTGTCACGATAATATTACCCGGATCACCCGGACACCCACGCCCTGACCGTAGCGCTCGAGGCTCGCCATGAACCAAGATGTCATCATCACTTGTGCCGTCACCGGCGACGACACGAAGGTCACGAAAAGCCCTCACTGTGCAGTGACGCCCGAGCAGATCGCCACTACGGCTATCGAGGCGGCGCAGGCTGGTGCCGCGATCGTCCACATTCACGTCCGCAACCCGGAAACGGGCGCCTTCAGCATGGAGACGAAATACTACCGCGAGGTCGTGAAGCGAATCCGTGAGAGCAAGGTGGACGTGATCGTTAATCTGACCTGTGGCATGGGCGGCTACATTGTCGTCGGTGACAACGGCTTGTCCGACACTCCGGCACCCGGGAGTGACTTCTGTAGCCAGGAGGATCGGATGCGGCATGTCATCGACCTGTGCAACGAAGGCAAATACCGGCCAGACATTGCCACGCTGGATTGCGGAAGCCTCAACTTCGGGGATGGCAACCGCGCGTACGTCTCAACGCCCAACTACCTGCGCAAGGGCGCGGCGATCCTGCGAGAACTCGGCGTGAAGGCCGAGCTCGAAGTGTTTGATACGGGCAATCTGTGGTTCGTCAAGCAGTTGGTGAAAGAAGACCTGATCCCCGCCCCGGCTCTCATTCAGCTGTGCTTGGGTATCCCATACGGGGTTCCGGCGGACACCGGTCATCTGCTCGCCATGGTCAACTCGCTGCCCGCGGATGCTATCTGGACTTCGTTCGCCATCAGCCGGATGCAGATGCCCTGGGTCGCGCAGTCCATCCTTCTTGGCGGCAACGTTCGGGTGGGGCTCGAGGATAACTTGTATCTAAGCCGTGGGGTCTATGCGAGCAACGCGCAACTAGTGCAGAAAGCGCGCACGATTATCGAGGCCATGGGGGCGCGCGTGATGTCGCCGGCCCAGGCTCGGGAGAAATTGAAGATCGCATGAGCGGGGTCAGCATATTCCGTACGGAGGTTGCGCCTGAGTGGATTGACTACAACGGGCACCTACGGGATGCGTATTACAGTCTCATCGTGAGTTTGGCCACAGATGCCCTGATGGATCGCCTGGGGCTGGATGAGAGCTATCGCACGCGTACGCGATGCACCTTGTACACGCTGGAAATGCATATGCACTTCCTTCGGGAAGTCAAGAAGACTGACGTGGTTGATGTAGTTGTCCGAATCCTTGGCACGGATCGGAAACGCATTCATGCGGCGTTCGATATGAGATGTGGGCGTTACCCAGATCCAGTGGCGACGGCGGAAATGATGCTGTTGCATGTGCATCAGGGTGATGAGCCGAAGGCGCAGGCATTTCCGCCGGAGATTATTGAGGCCCTTGCGCGAATGGCGGAGGAAGACGCGGCGGGGTCTGGCGGGGCCGGCGCAGTGGCAGTTGGCGGGGCCAGCGCAATGGCTGCGGCATCGCCGGGCGCGACCTCGTCAAGCGAGCCACCGTCGCCCATTCCGGGTTCGCGCCGCATGGAGCTGCGCAGTCGCTCGTGAATGCAGCTTCCATCAAGCGCCTGTTGGCGCCGCGTACAGTGGCGTTGTTCGGGAGCGCTTGGGCTGACGCCGTCGATGCCGCGGGCAAAGCTGTCGGATTCAGCGGCGAAGTGTGGCGCATTCATCCGAATCGCCCTTCCACCGCCGGTGTCAAATACTTTCGTTCCATCGATGAGCTGCCTGGCGCACCTGACGCTTCCTTCGTCGCGGCACCAGCACGCGAGGTTTCTAACATTGCCTCGGGCTTGGCGCAGCGCGGTGCGGGTGGTTTTGTGTGTTTCGCCGCAGGCTTCTCTGAAACCAGTACTAACGAAGGGCGGCGTCTAACCTCGGAGCTTGTCAGCAGCGCCGGCGATCTCCCCTTTTTCGGCCCCAACTGCTACGGCTTCATCAACTTCTTCGACCAGGTTGCCCTCTGGCCCGACCAAGTTGTCGGCCAGCGCGTCGAGCGTGGCGTTGCCATCATCTGCCAAAGCGGTACGCTCGCACTGAACCTGCTGTTTAACGGCCGCTCGCTGCCGATCGGCTACGTGCTTACTGTTGGCAATCAAACATGCCTCGCCGTCGAGGATATGATCGAATTGCTGACTGCAGACGAGCGTGTGACAGCCTTTGGACTCTATGTCGAAGGCGTGAAAGACGCCGTGAGATTTGCGCAAGCTGTTGGCAAGGCTCGCACCGCTGGGAAGCCTATTGCGCTGATAAAAGCTGGCCGGACCGAGGCCGCGGCTCGCACGGCGCACACCCACACCGGTTCGCTGGCTGGCGCGGACTCAGTGTTCGATTCGTTTTGCAGGCAGGCGGGAATCGCCCGGTGCGACTCGCTGTCAACCTTGTGCGAGACGCTCAAGGTATTCCACTCCGGCGGACCTCTTCGCGGCCGACGTGTGTTGATTATGGGCGCTTCCGGCGGTGACATGGCCATGACTGCTGACGCGTCGCGCGACCTGGGGCTGACCTTCCCGCCTTTCCCACCTGCATCAGTTTCGCAGCTACGGGAGTTGTTGACGGACAAAGTAACCATCGCCAATCCGTTCGATTTCCATACGCACATATGGTTCGATGCGCCGGCGATGCATTCGATGTTCTCCACGGTCCATGCTTCCGGGTTCGATGCAACAGGGTTCATGATTGATTGTCCGCCTTCGGATCAGGCGGACCCGGCCGCCTATGTGGTTGCGATCGAGCAATACATTGCGGCGTTCCCCGGTCCACCAGCGCGGGGCGCGGTGATCTGTTCCCTACCTGAGTCGATGGCGCCATCCACGCGGGAAATGTGCCTGGCCGCCGGCGTCATCCCACTGCAAGGGCAGCGCGAGGCACTGGAGGCGTTGAACCTGGCGGGTGAGGTTGGGGAGACGTGGGCCAGTGGCGTGCGCGTTGACTTGAGGATACCCGGCCGATCGGGCACTGCCGCGTCAGCAGACGCTGCCAGCGATGCGCACGGTGCCGCGCGCACGGGGCACGAGGTCAGCGAGGCGCACGATGCCGCCCGGGTGCATACCCTACCGGAGAACCTTGGCAAGGCCGCCCTCGCCTGCTTCGGGCTCAACATACCGCGATCGCGCGTGGTGCCACCGAACGAGGCAGCCGCCGCGGCGCAAGGGATCGGCTTCCCCGTTGTCATCAAGGCGACGGGCGCACACCTCGAGCACAAGTCAGAAATCGGCGCTGTCGTGGTCAACATCCGCAACACAGCAGATGCGGAAGCGGCCGCGGATCGCTTGTCAAAGCTTTCTGACAGTTTGCTCGTCGAAGAAATGGTCGCCGACGGCGTCGCGGAAATACTCGTCGGCATGACCGTCGATCCGCAGTTTGGTCAGGTGCTCGTCATCGGCGCCGGTGGAGTCCTGACCGAGCTTCTCAGGGATAGCGCTACTCTCCTTCCGCCTTTCACGCCGGAGTCCATCGAAGCCGCAATCCGGCGCCTCAAAGTGGCGAAGTTGTTGGCTGGCTTCAGGGGCAAGCCCGCCGGCGACGTTCCGGCCCTGGTCGCGGCGGTGGTCGCCTGCACCCGGTATGCGGAGGCCAATCTGAACAGATTGCGCGAGATCGACATCAACCCCGTTATCGTTCGACCGGCTGGCCTCGGTGCGCTCGCAGTCGATGCGTTGATACGCCTGGCCGCAGGTGAGCCTGCACAAAATGGAGCAGTGATATGTCAGTTCTCCAGTCCACGCAAGACGGCGTCCGCACCACTACCGACGGGCCGATCCTCGAAGTGACACTCGATCGACCCAAAGCCAACGCCATCGATCTGGCCGCCAGCCGGCGGTTGAATGCGATCTTCACGGCCTTCCGTGATACGGCCGCGCTGCGCATTGGGATCATCACGGGTACGGGTGAGAAGTTCTTCTCTCCCGGCTGGGATCTGAAGGCCGCCGCAAGCGGCGAGGAATCTGACTCCGACTGGGGAGTCGGCGGGTTTGGCGGACTCAACTATCCGCGCAATCTCGACAAGCCGATCATCTCTGCGGTGAACGGCATTGCGTGCGGCGGCGGATTCGAGATCGTATTGGGCACCGATATCATCGTGATGGAGGAACACGCGCGCTTCGCACTGCCGGAAATCAATGTTGGCGTGCTGGCCGACGCCGCCACCATCAAACTGCGACGCCGAATTCCCTACCACGTAGCGGTGGAATTCCTCCTAACGGGGCGATGGATGGATGCCGCCGAAGCCAAGCACTGGGGAATGGCTAACCATGTAGTGCCAAAGGGCCAGGCGCTGACGAAGGCGCGAGAGATTGCCCGGCAGCTCGCTGACGGCCCGCCACTGTTATATCCGGCCATCAAGCAGCTGTTGCGCCATACGGAGATGGTGACGGAGCACGAAGCGTTTGAGCTGCACGACAGCCTGCACGCTGTGCAGAAGGTCGTTCGCTCGGAAGACCTGAAGGAAGGTGCACGGGCGTTCAGCGAGAAGCGCAAGCCCGCGTGGAAGGGGCGATAGCACGGCGGCCCCACGACATGGCGAGGCCTACAGCTCGCGCCAAAACAACTTGTCTACATCCCGTACGCTCTCGCAATGAGCGGTGACCCCCTCGATCTGGGCACGTGCCACATATCCATACGCTCCCGTTGCCGCGGGTTGTGAACGACGCGCTTCAATGCACGTAACAGGCGGCGGCGCCGGTTGAGATTGCCGAAGATCTCGCGGTTGGTCTTGTCCACGAATCTGGCAAAGCGCGGTACTAGATTCCGTCCAGCCTCGGTGAGCTCAACTGACCGAAAGCGCCTGTCGTACTCGCCGACGGTCTTTATGGCCAAACCCTTCTTCACCAGCCGATCGACCAGCTTTGACGCGCCCCCCTTGGTCATGCCAATCGCTGCTCCAACTTCGACGGGCGACCGCCGAAGTGGGCCGTACAGGTATCGAACTGCCGCCCATTCCGAAGCGAGCAGGCCGCAGGCCTTCAGGCGGCCGGCGAAGCTGTTTGAAACATGCCTGTCGGCGCCCTTTAGCCAATAGCTACAAAGCGATTGCACCTGGGTGATGCGCTTCCAAGGCTTGCTCTGGCGTCGGCGGGCGCCAGTAAGAGTAGATCCGGCTTCCATGCGAGCTCCAACGTTGTATGTATTGCGCCATGATAGTTTCCTGGGAAACTAAGTGGACGGACAATATGCCGCAAGAGGGCCTTCCCTTGCTTAGCTCAGCTCAGCACACCGGCGAAAGGCTTCTCGCATCCACCCTGTTATGACGGGGACCACGTGTACCGGCCACGCGCACTCGGCGTCGTCGGAGGGGCGTCGAGATTCGTCAACATACGAGCCCTGCTGCGCGCACGTCGGCGCGCACGTCGGCGCGCACGTCGGCACGCACGTCGGCACGCACGTCGGCGCGCACGTCGGCACGCACGCCGGCACGCACGCCGGCCCGACACGCCGGCCCGACACGCCGAACCCACACGCCGGCCCGACACGCTGGCCCAGGTGGCGAAACGGACGCGCCACGGACCGGCACCATCGGCACGCCCTCTCAGCCGCCCAACGGCCGCAACATCGCGCGTGAAATGATATGCCGCTGCACCTCGCTGGTGCCCTCCCATATGCGCTCGATCCGGGCATCGCGCCAGATCCGCTCCAGTGGCAGGTCTGACATCAACCCCATGCCGCCGTGGATCTGCAGGGCCTCATCGGCCACCATGGCCAACATCTCGGTCGCTTTCAACTTCGCGATCGCCATGTCCATGTCGGTTGCCGTTCCCTGATCCATTTTCCACGCCGCGTGCAGCGTGAGCAGCTCGGCTGCCCGCAGCTCGACTGCCATGTCGGCCAGCTTGAAACCAACACCCTGGAACTTGCCGATCTGCTGACCGAACTGCACGCGGTCCACGGCCCATTGCGTAGCCAGCTCGAGCGCGCGCTCGGCGCGTCCCAGGCAATTAGCCGCAACCTGCAGGCGGGTCGCGCCGAGCCAGGCATTCGCAACCTCGAATCCCTTGTGAACTTCACCCAGCACAGCCGACCTGGGAACCCGGCAGTCGTTGAACTCCAGGATGCTGTTGGTGTAGCCGCGATGTGAGACGTTCTTATATCCCGTGCGCACCTCGAAACCGGGCGAACCCATGTCCACGAGGAATGCGGTGATGAGCTTGCGCTTGCCGCGCGCTGAGTCCTCCTCGCCCGTGGCGGCAAAGAGGATTACAAAGTCCGAGTGGTCGGCGTGACTGATGAAGTGCTTCGTGCCATTGATGACGAAGTCATCACCTTTCAGTATCGCGCTCGTTCTCATCCCGCGCACGTCCGATCCTGCCTGGGGTTCGGTCATCGCAAGGCACTCGGTTCGCTCGCCACGCACCGCGGGCAACAGGTATTGCTCGCGTTGCTCGCCCTGGCAGGCCAGTAGTATGTTCGACGGGCGGGCTACGCAGGCAAAATGCAAAACGTAGTTGGCCCTGCCGAGCTCCTTTTCGTAGAGAATCCAACTGACAGTATCGAGGCCCGCGCCGCCTACTTCCGTGGGCATGTTGGCCGCGAACAATCCGGCGTCGATCGCCTTGGCGCGCAACTTCTGGCGCAGGTCTTCCTCCAGCTCGCCGGTAGCCTCGACCTCCTGCTCGTGGGGATACAGCTCGCTCTCCACGAACTCGCGGGTGGTTTTTACGATCAGCTGCTGCTCATCGGTCAGCGCGAAGTCCATGAGGACACCTTTTTGGCAGGCACAGCGATGCTTTCGGCGGCCCACGCGTGCAGCAGTTGCAATTGCAGGCGTAGTTGCTCGGTCTGCTTCGCGGCAGGCCAGTCACTCTGACTGGCTACGGCGCTCGCGGTGACACCGTTGATGAAGGTGACCACGGACCTGAGCACCTGTTCACGGGTGGCCGCTGTCAGCTGCGGCCAGATGGACCAACCCTCCGCGAGACACCGCTCGAAGAGGCGCATGTACTCGCGATGAACCCATGCATTGATACGCTTCAAACGCTTGTCGGCCGACACCTGTCCCCAGAACGCCGTCCAGAAAGCACACTCGATGAAACGCTCCGCGTCGATCGGCAATGCCTCGGACAACACGGTGAGCAGATCAGCCTGGGCGTCGCCGGATGGCCGGGTGAGCCGTTCTTCGATACGACGCAGGATCAGCCGGAGGGCGGCGATGATAATGTCCTGCTTCGTGTCGAAATAGTGGGCCACCATCCCCGTGGTGTAGCCCGCCTCGCGGGCGATGCGCACGATAGTGGCCTGGTCGAAGCCGTTTTCCGCTACGACTCTGCAGGCAACCAGCGCTATCTGATCACGCCGCTGGTCATGGTCCACGATCTTGGGCATGAGTCCTGTCCCCTCAAGCTCTCGGCATGCCGACGTATCGGCCCTTCTGCTCGGGCGGCGGCAGCCCTGCATGAGCCGCGCGAATCGCCTCGAGCCTGGCGTGAACTTGGCTCTCCAGCGGTGCAGCCTTGCCAGCCACCGAGTTCACATGCAGATAGATCTGCTCGCCGGTCGCAACGATCACGTCATCGCGGGTCCGTCGCAGGCAATGAAAGAGATGGACGCGCTTGTCATCGACACTCAACAACTGTGTCGTCACGTACAAGCCCTCGAGGGCTTTGGCTTCGGCGAGATGACTGACATGTGTCTCGACGGTGTACATGGCCCGGCCACTCTTCCGGTACGCATCATCGATGCCCACGCGCCGGAACAGCGCATCCGTTGCATCTCCAAACACCTGCAGGTAGCGGGAGTCGGTCATGTGGCCGTTGTAGTCGACCCATTCGGGGCGTACCTCCGTCGCGACGAGCCGCAACGGAGCGTCCACGTTACTGGCGGCCGACTCCGCTGCAGCGTTGTAGAGACGCTCCTCCACGGCTCGCAGCGTCGCTCCGGCGCCGATGTTGTATTTCCGAAGAACCTGCTGAATGTCGACCAGGTAATCATCACGCAGGCGCTCGAGCTCGCGGATCGAGCGGCCGGCGGCCTGAGCCTGGGTTCCCTCGACCATCTTGTCGATGAGCCCTTCCGTGAGCTCGGGCGCTTCGAGCTTGGTCCAGGGCCACTTCAGACACGGGCCGAACTGCCGCAACATGTGCCGCATTCCAGGCTCACCACCGGCCAGGTGATAGATCAGGTTGGTACCCATGCCCGCCCAGCGCAGACCGGGGCCGTAGATGATGGATTCGTCGAGCTCGCCGGTTGTGGCAATTCCGTCGTTCACCAGATGCAGAATCTCGCGCCACAGCGCCTCTTGCAGCCGATCGGTGAGATGACCCGGAATCTCCTTACGGACATGCAGCGCGTGCATGCCGATGTAGGTGAAGAACCTGCTCGCCGCGTCGATTGTCGGCTGGGTAGTGCGTGAACCGCCCACCAGCTCGACCAAAGGCAACAAGTAGACGGGGTTGAACGGATGCGCGACCAGGAAGCGCTCCGGAGCGACCATGGATTTCTGCAGGTCCGAGGGCGTCAGCCCTGAAGTGCTCGACGCGATGATGACGTCCGCGGGAGCGACACGGCTCACATCAGTCAGTACCCGCTGCTTCAGTTCGAGCTGCTCGGGAATGTTCTCCTGGATGAAATCCGCCTGGCGCGCCATCGCCGCCAGATCAGTCGTGAAGGACAGCTTTCCCTTCGGTGGCAAGGGTGCGAACGTCAGTCGCGACAGGGCGCCTTCCGCGTTCTGGACCGCACCGCGTATCCACGCTTCCATCTGCGGCTTGACGTCAGCCGCGATCACATCAATGCCGAAATGCAGCGCGCGGGCGGCCCAGCCCCCACCGATCACGCCGGTACCCAGCAGACCTAGCGTCCTGACCTGTCTCATAGCCCTCGATCCGATTCGCTTTTATAATGTTGTCGTCATAATATAACAAAAACCCCACTGGGGCACCGGGTGCTCAATGGCCAGCGGCACGCTCATCGAAAAGCGTTCGATCGACTACGTGCCCCTCGCGGAGCGGCATGGGAAGGTGTGGCATCTGTGGCCCGTGTGGTTCTCGGGCGATGCGCACTTGGCCACCCTGGCGGTGGGAATCCTGGGGATCACCCTGGGAGGCAACCTCCTCTGGACGGCGATCGCCGTCATTGCAGGGTGCGCGCTGGGTACGTTCTTCATGGCATTTCACTCGACGCAGGGACCCCAGCTCGGACTTCCCCAGATGATCCAGTCACGGCCGCAGTTCGGGTACACGGGCGCCCTGCTCGTCTGGGCGGTAGCCCTGGTGGCATTCATCGGCTTCAATGCCTTCAACCAGGTGCTGGCCGCCCAGACTCTGCATCAACTGTCGGGTTCGGTCTCGGCGGCCTCGCCCACAGTCATCGTGCTGTTCGCGCTGATTCCCATGAGTCTCGCGATCGTGGGGTACGACACCATCCACGTCGCGCAGCGCGTGTTTGCGTATCTGATGATCGGCATTTTGACCGTGTTCTCGGTGGGAGCCGTATTTGCGTTGAAGTTTCCCGGCCCGCAATGGGACCCGGCTGGTTTCAAGGCAGTCCCTTTCCTGGCAGAGCTGTTTGCGGCGGCGTCATACCAGCTCTCCTGGTCGATCTACGTCTCAGACTACTCCAGGTATTTACCCCGCAACGTGGGGGTGCGCGCGTCGTTCTGGTGGACTTACCTGGGTGCTTTCATCGGGGGCACCTGGATGATGCTCGTCGGGACGGTCGCTGCCGCAGCCGCGCCGAAGTTGGACGTCGCAGCAGCCATGGAACGCGCTGCCGACGCGGTCATCCCCGGCCTGGGGCTGGTTCTCTTGATTGGTGCCTTACTCGGTCTCATAACTATTTCAGCACTCAACTTCTACGGCGCTTCCCTGACGCTGCTGAGTGTGGCTGACACCTGCAAGCCGCTGGCCTGCACGGTGGGCAAGCGGGTCGCAAGCCTGGTAGCAGCCGGAATCGTGTCCACGGGGCTGGCGCTGAATGCGTCGGGTAACTTTGTCACCCAGTTCGGCGATCTGCTGGCCGTACTGCTGTACCTGTTCACGCCCTGGACAGCCATCAACCTGGTTGACTTCTACCTGGTGCGCAAGGGTCACTACTCGATCCGCGAGATCTTCAATCCCCGCGGGATGTACGGAAAATGGAACTGGCGCGGCCTGCTGGCCTATGGAATCGGCTTTGTAGTGATGATCCCCTTTTTCAGCACGGGCCTGTACACAGGACCCGTGGCGCGTGCCCTTGGGGGCGCCGATGTGGCGATGTTGGTGGGTTTGCCCATAGCCGGTCTCGTGTACCTGCTCGCCTGCCGTTCTTTCAATATCGAGCACGACCGGCACCTGGCGAGCACCGCCGATGTGGGGCTGGAGCCTGCCGATCATCCCGATGCGCCGCCCGTAACTCACGGGCTGGAGGCGGCGCATGGCATCGAGGCGCCCAGCGCGAACTGACGGGGCGAGGCGCCTCGCCCCGTCAATCTGACACAACTCGCCGTCGCCGGGCGAAGTAGTCAGGCCTGTGGAACGGCACCTGTGTCGATGTCATCAGTCCAGTGCCAGTCCGACGGCCGCATGCGGCGGTACTCGACGACCACCGGCTCTGACAACTTCCAACGACGCGGCAATGCATATTTGCGCGCAATTCTTACAAGAGCCTGCAGACTTTCTTCGTCCCGCAGCGACAGGTTTTCATCGGATCCGGTCCAGCGTTGGATGAAACTCGCACGCAGCGCAAGCTCGCGGCGCAGCCGCTCAACATAAGATTGCCCTTTGTTGGTGCCGGTGCGTCTCGCGGCCTGGTCTGCATCCCGCAGGAGCTCGGTCAGGCAGCTATCCGTGAGCGGAATGTTGACGTGTAACGTATCGAGCTCCTCGCGGAGCCACCGTAGACCTGTCCCCAGCGCCAGGACAACCCAGCGAATGATGGAATCGAGACCTTGCATGACATCTTCCCCTGATCGTTCCGGAATGAGTGGCACTCTCGCCGCCTCGCGATTGCCGTGGCTCCGATACGACAGACCAATGTCGTAACTTCGCGACAATGCGGGCGCGTCCTCGCAATTTGCACGCGTCGTGCCAAGCTCGGATCGCTGATTCCCGGTGATTACCACAGCGCTTAGACTGGGGCTGCGCTGGGGTGAACTCAAGGGAGGCGGGGACCTCCGGCGTTGTATCAGCGCATCAGCCGCCCGGCGGATTGACACTCGAACTCTCGCCTGGGCCGCGCGTTCTACAATATGGGACTTACCTTTGGGGGCTGCCGATGTCGAACCGCAGATCGATTATGTTACTGGTGGCTCTCGCGCTCACCGCATGCGCCACCTCGCACGTGATGATCGGCAAGACACGGCCGCCGATCTCGCCCGACGACGTGCAGGTCTATTCGCAACCGCCCACCGTTCCCTATGAGGAAATCGCCAGGCTTCAGACCTCCAGCAGTGGCTCATTCTCCTTCACGGCCCAAGGAAAAACGGACGCGGTCATCCAGCGCCTGAAGACTGAAGCGGCCAAGCTGGGCGCGAATGGAGTGCTCATCGAAGGGATCGGCGATCAATCCTCCGGATCGATAGGCACCGGCGGGGGCAGCGAATCGTACTCTCGCCACAGCTCTGTTGGCGGGGGCGTGGGCATAAACATCGGAATGAACAAAAAGGTGGGAGGCGGCGTCGCCATCTACGTAGAGCACGGCAAGTAGAAGCGCCGGGGCGCGCAAACGCGATGTGGGTCGGCTGGGGCTCGAACCCAGGACCAATACCTTAAAAGGGTACTGCTCTACCAACTGAGCTACCGACCCGGAGAGATCTGGTGGGCGTCCCGAGGCGACGCCCTTCGCGGGGCGCGCATCATACACTAGGAGCCCGGCGGAACGTCTATAACCGCCGCTGTGCGCCGATCAGCTCTTAGGTGCGTTTGCGGGAATCCGTTTCAGGCGCTCCGTTGCCAATCGTGACGCATCGCTGTCCGGATATTTCTGCGTTACCTCTTGCAAGGTCTTTCGCGCATCGGCGTAGCGCTTCAGCTCGTACTGGCTGTACCCGAGTTTGAGGGTCGCGTCAGGTGCCTTCCGCGATTGCGGATACTTCTGTAGCACCGTCCGGAACGCGGTTCCGGCGTCATCGTACGACCGTGTCACGTAGTACGCCTCACCAAGCCAATACTGTGCATTCTCCGCCAGAGGGCTGCCGGGATAGCTCGCCAGAAAGTCCTTGAAGCCCGTGATGGCGACTGAATAGCTCCCGGCCTTGAGCGCGGAGAACGCCTGCGAATACACGGCCTGTTCGACCGAGGACGAGCCGGCGCCGCCGGGAGGCACATCGGTACCTCCTGGTCCCGCGGCCGCCGCCGCTGCTCCAGCACCCGCTGGGGCAGCTGTACCCGTAGCGCTAGCTCCCGCCGTGCCGGCGCCGCCGGCGACCTGCGCGGAACCAGCTGCTCCGGACGCACCTGCGGCACCTTGACCGGCTTCAGGCGCGCCCGCGCCACCGGCCGCGCCGATTCCACCCTGCGCCCCGCCGTTGGACACCCCACCACCCCGCGTGGCAGCAGTCGCCAACTGCTTCTTCAGCGCCTCGTTGCTGTTCTCGAGCTCCTCGATACGCCCGCGGAGCCGACGAGTTTCAGCCTGAACCGAATCGAGGTTCTGGGCCAACTGCACCAGGCTCTGATTCGCGACCACGCGCTCAATACGAGCGACACGGCCGTCGAGGTCGTTGAGCTTGATCTGAACCGGGTCTTCTTCCGGTGGAGTCGAGGCGCACCCGGCGAGTACCGCAGCGACTGCGACGGCGACGGAGGTGGGGAGCACTCTGGTCATGGAAGGTCTACCTCTGTGGTTGTACGACGGCCGGCTGGCCACCGGGAGCCAGGTACACAATTTCGACACGTCGGTTCTTCGACCATGCGGCTTCGTCATTGCCCGCGACCGCGGGCCGCTCGGCGCCGTAGCTTACTGTCGCAATTTGTGACTCAGAGGCACCCTGCAGCAGCAGCGCTCGGCGTACCGCCTGCGCACGGCGCTCTCCCAGACCGATGTTGTATTCCCGCGAGCCGCGGGCATCCGTGTTGCCTTCGAGACGCACCCGGGTGCCACCACGGCTGGCAAGATACTTCGCGTGAGCGGCCACGACATCGGTGCCCTCGCCCTTGATGTCACTGCTGTCAAAGTCGAAGTAGATGATGCGCTTTGCCAGCAGGCCGCCTTGCGGGCCAGCGGTTTCGTCGTCTGAGCCGACATTGCCGGCGTTAGCCGCATCGGACCCCGCACCCGCAGAATCGGCACCGCCCACTTCTGTTTGCGATGATGGACTCGGCTTGGGTTTGTTGCTCTTGCACCCGGCGCTGCTCAAAGCCGCCGCCATCATCAGAATGATCAGTATTTTTCGCATACCCTACTCCACCCTTCTGCCGCTGTTGCGGCAATCAATTATTGAGCGAACGGTCCCCAGGCGGGCTCCCGGACTTCGCCCTGCTCGGCCCTCAGCCGCAACCCTGTCAGTCCATCGACCGAAACAGTGGCCAGCACAGCGCGATTGGCCTCCCGTTCCGAATAAATCAGCGTCGCGCTATTGGGCGCAAAGCTCGGCGACTCGTCGAGGTGCCCCTTGGACAACACACGTACGGTGCCACTCGCGAGGTCCTGTACCGCGATGCGGTAATTGCCACCGTCGAGAGTCACCATCGCAAGCTGGGTTCCATCGGCAGACACTCGCGGCCGCGCATTGTAGTTGCCGCTGAAAGTGATCCGCTTCGGCCGATCGTCCGGGTTCACCCCTATTCTGTAAATCTGCGGTCCGCCGGCGCGATCCGACGTGAAAAACAGAGTCTTTCCGTCTGGAGCCCAGGCTGCTTCGGTATCGATTGCGGGATCGTTTGTGATTCGCGTAAGCGTCTGGGTCTGCAGCTCGAGCACATAGATGTCGGGATTGCCACTGCTGCCGCCGAGTGTCAACGCGAGCTTCTTGCCGTCCGGTGACCACACCGGAGCGCCGTTGATTCCGGCACGCGCCGAAACCTGCCGCCGCTCTCCCGTTCGCACGAGTTGTACGTAGATAGCCGACTTCTTGTTCTCGAACGAGACGTATGCCAGCCACTGCCCATCCGGCGACCACGCGGGTGACATGAGTGGGTAACGCGATTCGAGCACCAACCGCTGATTCTCACCGTCGGCATCCGCCACGATGAGTTGGAACTTCTGACTCGGCGGCTGGCCCTCAACAGAGACGTACGCAATTCGCGTGGCAAACGCGCCGCGAATCCCGACAATCTTCTCGTAGACCACATCGCTCACGCGGTGGGCCGCGTTGCGCAGGGCACCCGGTGTCCCGACGAACCGCTGGCCTGCGACCCGCTGCCCTGTCAGGGTATTTAGAAGATCGAAGTCAACGGCGAGATTGCCGCCCTCCAGGGGCACCACTCGGCCGACGACGATGTAGTCCTCACCCGCATTCTTCCAGTCGGCCAGAACGACGGCAGAAGGCTGGGTAGGCGTCGCCGGCATCTTCCCGCGCTGCAGAGCACGGAAGCGGCCGCTACCCTCGAGGTCGTGTTGTATGACCTGCGCGACGTCCAACCCACCGTCGGCTGGAGCTGCCCGCGAGAACGGTACGATGGCGATCGGCACCGGGTCCGTGATACCGGAGGTGACCTCGATTCTGAGTTGCGCCCAGGCCGGAAGCACGGCGCCGAGGGCCAGGATGGCCCCGGCAAAATTTAAAAGGCCGTGCCAGATGGCACGACAGGCAACGGGTTTGGTTGATCTCATGGCGTAGTTCGGAAAGTTTGACATCAATCGGGCCTGAAGGTGACTTCCAGATCTCGCTCGAACAGCGAGGGGTCCGGTGGTGGCGGCAGCGGCGAGGCGCGGTACGCCGCCGCCTCGATCGATTCGCGCACGGCCTGATCGCCATTGCAAGACTCGATCCGGGCGCTCAGGACCGCACCCCCCGGGGCTTGAGTTATATGCAACACGCACTGAATTCCCGACCTCGCTGACGGTGGCCGCAGCCACGCGTGCTGAATCCGTGCCGTGATCTGGGACAACCAGCTCACTAGCGCACCGCTCGAGCGCACTTGGTTCGCGTGCTCCTCGGCGGCCAGACTGTTGCGCAACTCTGCCTCACTCTCCGCGCGGCTCTTCTCTTCCGCCGCGCGTTGCGCCGCCTCGGCGCGCTTCTGTTCGGCAACATGCTGCTCCTCCGCCCGTTTCCTGGCCTCCAGTGCTTTGCGCTCCGCGTCAGCCTTTTCCTGCGCCTCGCGTTGCTTCTGCAGTGCCTGGCGCTGCTGCGCCTCCTCCTGCTGCTTCTGCTCCTCGACCTGGCGCTGCTTCTCGGCAGCCTCCCGTTCGGTCTGCTCTTTCTGAGCCTGCTCTTTCTGAGCTTGCTCCTTTTGAGCTTGCTCCTGCAGCGCCTGTTCGCGCTGGGCCAGCTCCTCCGGCGTCGGCTGCGGCGGACCCGTTGGCTCGGCCGGCTCCGGCTGCGGCGGCGCCGGTGCGGGCTCGGGCGCGGGCGGCTGCGGAGCCGGCGGCTCCTTCAGTGCCGCTCCATTCACGGAGCGCGCGTCAACAATCGTCGCCTCGATCGCCAGCGTCGGTGTTGGCGGCCGCGACTGCCGATAAGTCCAGAAGCCATACACCAAAGCCGCAACCAACGTGCCATGCAACAGCACGGACAGGATGATCGAGACCCAGCGGTCGCTTGCGCGCTCGAGCATGGAAGCCGTGCGAATCCTGTCAGCGGCCGCGGCGCTTGGGGTCAGGAAGCGGGTCAGTGATGAAACCGACCTTTTTGGCCCCCGCCTTCTGCAGTATCACCATGGCTCGAACCACGCTCCCATACTCGACATGGTTGTCAGCCTTCACCAGCACCGGCAACTCCGGGTTGCGCCGCAGCGCGGTTTCCGCGCGCGTTGCTACTGTGTCCGCATCCAGCGGGGCCTGCGGATTGCCACCGCCGATGTTCAGGTACAACGCGCCAGACCTATCCACTGATAGCACCAAAGGTATCGCGTCTTTGAGCATCTTCGGATCGAGAGGTTCCGCGCCCGCCTTGGGCAGGTCCACTTTTACACCCTGTGTCAGCAATGGCGCGGTGATCATGAAAATGATCAGCAGCACCAGCATGACATCGATGTACGGTACGACGTTGATGTCGCCCATGAGCCGCCGGCCGCGCGAGACGCTTGCCATCTGGTGACGCTCCTAGCCTACTGACGTTGCTGCTGGTGCAGGTGCCGCCGCGACCCCGGTATTTCCGCGCGCCGCATGGCGCTGCAGGATGGTCGAGAATTCCTCGGTGAATGCGTCGTAACGTATTTCCAAGCGGCCCACCTGGTCGGCGAAGCGGTTGTAGGCGACCACCGCGGGGATGGCTGCGAACAGGCCGATTGCGGTTGTGATGAGCGCTTCGGAAATCCCGGGAGCCACCATCGCCAGCGTTGCCTGCTGAACGTTACCCAGCGAGGCGAACGCGCTCATGATTCCCCATACCGTGCCGAACAGACCCACGTATGGACTGGTAGATCCGACCGTGGCCAGTGTCGCGAGACTCGCCTCCAATCGGTCGATTTCCTTCAGCTGTGCCACGCGCATGGCCCGCCGCGCTCCTTCCAACAGCTGATCGGCGGCAATACCGCCCTGCTGCCGCAGCCGGGCAAACTCGCGAAATCCGAACTCGAATATGCTGGCCATGCCCGTCGTGCCGCCGCGCTGCTCGATCGCCCGGTACAACTGGGCCAGATCGCCGCCCGACCAGAAGCTGTTCTCGAACTGATCGGCGCCCCGGCGTGCGCGCCCGATCACCAGGCGCTTGCGAAAGATGATCGCCCAGGATGTCAGCGAGGCGAGCGCCAGTATCGCGATGACGATCTGCACCGGGACACTCGCCTCGAGAATGAGTCGAATGATTGACAGCTGCTCACCCATTCAGGAGGGCTCCTCGTTGTTCGCGCCGCTGCCGGCGGTCGCCAGCATATCTACGTCTCCAAGAAAGGCAGGCAGCCGTTTCGGCCGCAGAGTCCGCACATCGAGGCATGCAACGCGCGCGCTTGCCTCCACCAACAGGCTACCCGGCCTGTCAGTAACCACCTGCGTCCCGCCAGCGCTGCGGTAAATCCGCTGCGCAAAGACAATGGAGGCCGCGCCTTCGACCTTCGGCTCGCAGGTAATGAGCAATTCGTCGTCGAGCCTGGCCGGCTTGCGATACTCGATATTCAGATTCACCACCGCAAACACGATCCCGGGGTCCTCGGCCAGCGCGCGCTGCGAATACCCCAGCGACCGCAACCATTCCGTGCGCGCCCTTTCCAGGAAGCGCAGGTAGTTCGCATAGTAGACGATGCCGCCCCCATCCGTATCTTCCCAGTAGACGCGTGACTCCCAACTGAACGAGCTCACCGGCCGTCCTCGAACAGCTGCAGGCTGGCTGCCGAGGTTGCCGGAGCCTTCAGTCCAAAGTGCAGGTACGAGGCGCGGGTCACGATCCGCCCCCGGGCGGTGCGGACCACGAACCCCTGTTGGATCAGGAAGGGCTCGATGACATCTTCCAGCGTGCCACGCTCCTCACCGATCGCGGCGGCGATGCTGTCGATGCCCACCGGACCGCCGTCAAAACGCTCGATGATGGTCGTCAGGAACTTGCGGTCCAGAGTGTCGAAGCCAAGTGGATCCACCTCCAGCATGTTGAGCGCCGCATCCGCGATACGCTCGTTGATGCTGCCGTCCGCCTTGACTTGCGCGTAGTCGCGCACCCTGCGAAGCAGCCGATTGGCAATACGCGGCGTGCCGCGGGAGCGCTGGGCGATGCGCCGTGCGCCGCCCTCATCGATAGGTGCGTTGAGAATGGACGCCGAGCGCGTGACGATCCGTTCGAGATCTTCAACGCCGTAGAACTCCAGCCGCTGCACGATGCCGAAGCGATCCCGCAGGGGTGAGGTCAGAAGGCCCGCTCGGGTCGTTGCGCCTATGAGCGTAAAGGGCGGCAGGTTCAGCTTGATCGACCGGGCAGCGGGTCCCTCGCCGATCATGATATCGAGCTGGTAGTCCTCCAGCGCCGGATAGAGCACTTCCTCCACCACGGGTGAGAGCCGGTGAATCTCGTCCACGAACAGGACATCGCGCGCCTGCAGGTTGGTCAGCAGGGCAGCCAGGTCGCCGGGACGTTCGAGCACCGGGCCCGAGGTCTGGCGCAGGTTGACCCCCAACTCGGCCGCGATGATGTTGGCCAGGGTCGTCTTGCCGAGACCGGGGGGCCCGAAGATCAACACATGATCCAGCGCCTCCGCACGTTGGCGCGCAGCGGTGATGAAGATCTCGAGTTGAGTCTTCACCGGCGCCTGGCCGACATACTCATCGAGGCGCCGCGGCCTGATGGCTCGCTCGACGGCCTCCTCTTCCTGGCGGGCGGAACCGCTGATGACTCGCTCTGCTTCCACTTTGGGTTACCTGCGCCGCAACCTCAGATTGCGCCCTGCAAGGCGCGCCTGATCAGCTCTTCGGTGGAGTGTGTACCGGGACCCGCCGCCTTGAGCAAGCGCGTTGCCTCGGCAGGCCGGTAGCCCAGGGCAACGAGCGCTCCAAAGGCCTCGGCTTCCGGATTCTGGATGGCGGGTGTGCTGGCAACCGCGAAGTTCGCCGGATCGGCCGCGGGTCCGAGTCTGTCCCGCATTTCGACCACGAGGCGCTCCGCGGTCTTCCTACCTATGCCCGGCACACGAGTCAGCGCGGCGATATCCTGGTTCTGCACGCACAACGCAAAGGCCTCGACACTGATTCCTGACAACAGCGCGAGGGCGATTTTCGGCCCTACGCCGGAAACTTTTATGAGGCTGCGGAACAACCTGCGCTCGTTCTCAGTAGCGAAGGCGTACAGGATATGAGCGTCCTCGCGCACAACGAGGTGCGTCAACAGGCGCACGTCCTCTCCCACTGCGGGCAGCAGGAAGAAAGTCGACATCGGTGCCTCGAGCTCGTACCCCAGACCACCGACTTCCACTGTGAGTTGCGGCGGTGCTTTGGAGGCGATGCGGCCGTGTACCGAGCCGATCATTGGCTGGAAGCCAATTGGTGCAGCCGGCGGGTGTGGGCATGACACACGGCGATTGCCAGCGCATCGGAGGCGTCCGGCGAAATCTTGCCATCCAGCTGCAGCAAAGTCTTGATCATGTGAGCCACTTGCACCTTCTCGGCCGCGCCCGAACCTACGAGGGCCAGCTTGATGGCGCGCGGCGCATATTCGAACACCGGGGTTCCCTGCGGTACGGCACACAGCGCCGCCCCCCGAGCCTGGCCGAGCTTCAAGGCGCTATCGACATTGCGGTTGACGAACACACGCTCCACCGCAATCTCCCCCGGAAGATGCTCGGAAATCAACGCCTGCAAGGCTTCGAATATCCGCCGCAACCGCTCGGCGAGCTCCAGCCCCGCGACGGCAATGCAGCCGTGCGCCACATGCCGGTAATCAGGACCGTGGCATTCAATGACGCCGAACCCGGTCCGCTGGGAACCTGGATCCAACCCCAGGATTCGAACAATCGCCGGCGCGGCACGCAGCTCGGCGGAGCGCCTGGCTAAGGCGCCCCCGTCATAAGCGCGCCAGGACCTCGTCCGGTATCTCGGCATTTGTGTAAACGTTCTCTACGTCGTTCAGATCTTTGAGGTCTTTGATCAAATGCAGCATCGCCAGCGCCGCCTCCCCTCGGAGCGGAACCGTTATCGAAGCGCGGTAGGTCACTTGCGCGCTGAGCGGGACGAATCCTGCGGCCTGCAACGCCACGCGCACAGTCTCGAAATCGATCGGATCGGTCAATACTTCCACCGACGGGTGAGGCGCCCCCGCGGCGACGACGTCCTCAGCCCCGGCCTGCACGGCCGCCCGGGTCAGCCTTCCGACCTCCGCCCCGGCCGGAAACACCAGCTGTCCCACCTCGTTGAACAAATAGCTCACAGCGCCCCGCGCGCCGGGGTAGCCGCCGTGCGCGCGCACAACCTCCCGAACTCGCGCAATCGTGCGATCACGACTGTCAGTACGACAGTCGACAATGAGCGCTGCGCCGCCGGGCCCATACGCCTCGCAGCGAATGCTTTCAAAAACTTCCGGCACCGAAATCCTGTCAGGCAGCTAAGCTTCGGCGCCGCCAAGGAAAACAGGCAGGTATGATAGCCGTTTGAGCCCCTTGCCGTGGAGACCATTCAACTCTGTCCGCCGCCCATCCGTGAATCGATAGCGGCCGCACGGCTCGCCATCGAGGGCGCGACCCAGATCCCGTCTGCCCGCCTGGACTTCGGTGCCGAGGTGGCCGAGGTGATGGGCGCTCTCACGGAAGACCCGGTACTCGCCACGGCGGTTCTGGCGAAGCCTGCGGTAGGCCTTCCGGGCGTGACGCCCGAGAAACTCGCACGGCTGGTCGGCTCCTCTGCGGCCGATATTGCTTTGGCGCTCGTGCGCCTCGGCGAGTTGGGCCTGCCGAGGGACTGGTCACCAGTGCAAGGGCTCGACTCGCGGCAGGCAGAGACACTGCGCAAGATGCTGCTGGCCGTCGTGAGCGATCCCAGGCTCGTGCTCGCCAGGTTGGCCGAACAACTGGTAGGCCTGCGCCACGCGCGCGAGCTGCCCGCCGAGGATAGAGAAAGACTCGCCGTTGAAGCCCGCGCCGTGTTCGCACCTCTGGCCAATCGCTTGGGCGTTTGGCAGCTCAAGTGGGAACTCGAAGACCTCGCTTTCCGGTACCTCGATTCGGACGACTACCGCGACATCGCGGCCGCTCTCAACGAGCGCCGCGCGGATCGAGAACGTTACATCGAGGAGTTGTGCGCAAGCCTGCACGCTGAGCTGCGCAAAGCCGGTATTGCCGCCGAGGTGTATGGCCGGCCGAAGCACATGTACAGCATCTACCGCAAGATGCAGCGCAAGCACCTCGCGTTCGACCAACTGTTTGACGTACGAGCGGTTCGTGTCGTGGTGAGCTCAATTCCCGAATGCTATGCAGCGCTCGGGGTCGTGCACGGATTATGGCACTACATTCCGGGGGAGTTCGACGACTATATAGCGACACCCAAAGGCAACTTCTACCGCTCCATTCATACCGCGGTGATCGGTCCAGGCGGCAAGAGCGTCGAAGTTCAAATCCGCACCCGAGAGATGCACGAGCATGCTGAGTTGGGTGTGGCGGCACACTGGACATACAAAGAGGGCGGTGCACGAGACGCGCAATACGAGCGCAAGATCGAGTGGGTCCGAAAGCTCCTCGAGCCTCAGGACACATCCGGCGAGCCGAGCGACCGCGACTTCCTCGAGCACATGCGCAGCGAGCTGTTCGAAGACCGGGTGTACGCGCTGACACCCAAGGGTGAAGTGATCGATCTGCCGCGTGGGGCAACACCGCTCGACTTTGCGTATCAGATCCACACGTCCCTGGGCCATCGTTGCAAGGGTGCGAAAGTAAATGGGCGGATCGTGCCGCTCACCTACACCCTGCAAAACGGCGAAGTCGTTGAGATCATCGCCGGAAAACAGGAAACACCGAGCCGCGACTGGCTCGCGCCTGAACAGGGCTATCTGCTCTCGGCCCATAGCAGGGCAAAGGTCCGTGCCTGGTTCCGTAAGAAGGATGACGAGCACCCCGAGCCCGCGGCGCCGGAAGTGGTGCACCCTGAGCCGCCTCGCATCGGCAAACTCGTTAGCCGCCCCAGACCGCGAGGCAGCGGCAGTGGTTCCCCGGTGGAGATTGAAGGCGTCGGTGATCTGCCAACCACGCTGGCGCGGTGTTGTGCACCTCTGCGCCCACAGCCAATAGCGGGTTACGTAACACTGGGCCGCGGTGTCACGATCCATCGCAGCGACTGTCCGAGCCTTGCGCGGATGCGAGCGGTAAAACCGGAGCGGGTTCTCAAGGTGGAATGGACGTCCGAGGGGGGACCGGGGCTCGTCGTGGAAATCTCGATCAACGCCTTTGATCGCCGGGAGTTGGTACGGGATGTGACGGACGTTCTGGCGCTGGAGCGGCTGAGCATAGAAGCTATGACTACGACCACCGATCGGGAGGCAGGCTCGGCCCATGTCCTGGTGACCGTGTCCGTGGCCGATCTGGAGCAGCTTGCGCGGGTATTGCGCAGGCTCAGCAGCGTTCCGAATGTGACCCATGCACGCCGGCTGCGATGAGTGCCGCACCTGTGTGCATGCGACAACACTGTCTATTCGGCCAGAATATGGAAACCGTGACCTGTCACTGAGCCCCCCAAGTGCCCACGCCGGTAACTTTCCCGCATGCGTGTGCTCGTCGTCGACCAGGATTCCGCCAGCAACGAGGCGATCGCCCGATCGCTGCGCGATCTGTATACCGTGGACGCGGTTACGAACAAGGGCGACTGCCTCGATTTGCTGCGCTCAAACTCGTTCGAGGTCATGGTCGCCACCGAGCGCCTGGAGGACGGGTCCGGCCTCGAGCTGCTCGGCCAGGTAGCCAAGAAGTGGCCGTCGGTGCTGCGCATATTCGCAGCCGACCGTCAACGGCTGCAGTTACTCAAGGGCCGCTTGGGTCCGTTCGAGTTGTTTCAAACGCTCACCTACCCTATCGACCCCGATCGGCTGATCGCGACGCTGAATCTTGCTGACGCTATCCAGGACGCCCACGCCGACACCTCCAATATTCAACACGTCGTATTGAGCAGCGAGCCCCCATCGGAAGCACCTGAAGAGACCGAGCCGGCGGCAGAATCGGGCGAGTCGGGAGAGTTTCCCGTAGCGCAGCCCAATCGCCGGGCAGCTTCCATGGAGCATTCGCAGGCTGCTCCGAGAATCGTGCGCAGTGCTGTGCGAGGAGGCGCTCCTCACAGGGCGCGTTCGGCCCCCGGACAGCGGCCGCGTGGGAACGGCGCAGCGGGCCCACCCACAGCTCGCGTGGCAGCAAGCCCGTCAGGAGCACGAAGTGCAGCGGGCTCACCTTCGCTCACACCCGAAGTAAGACGGCCCCCGCGGCACGCTCGATCCCGGGGTGCAACCAACAAGGCGCCGCCGGTACGGTTCCCTCCTTTGGAGCGATTTCCCCCGCTGGAACCGCCGCAGGCGTCCGCCGCACGATCCAACACGTCTCAAACGGATTCATTCGCCGAAGCGGCGGCGATGGCTCGGGCAGCGCGCTCCAACTTCGAAGCTCCGGCGGAAGAGTTCGACACCAAGCGTCTGGCCATCATGGTGGGCGGCAGTGCCGCCGTCGTACTCGCCGTCGTAGTGCTCGGATTCAAATTGTTCGGTTCGAATAGTGAGGCGCCGCGTCGTGCGGCGGCACCGGCTATTCACGCACCGGAATACCCGCAGGAAGTAGTGGAGCTGGTGGCACACATCGAATTGGCTCTCAAAGGCGATGACTTCAAAAGCGCGCGGGCGGATGTTGACAAGCTTCGGCAGATGGCACCTTCACACCCGCGGCTGGCATTCTTCGATGGTTTGTTGGCGCAGCGAATCGATGCGTCGAAAGGGAGCGGGTCCAGCGCTGGCACCGGACACGGAACTATAAAGCGAGCGGCACAGTCGTCGCGTCCCCGGTCGGAGCGCGGAATCGATTCGAGCTCAACGATCGCGGGCGGGCCAACTATTGTCGCTACGGAAGAATCTGCGGCGCCCCATACGCCTGGATTGGGGCTTGGATTGGCCCCTGAAACGCCGCCGGGAATGACGCGATCTTCAACAGGTTCCGCTGCCGCAACGACCGTGCCGTCGCCTGACGCCGATGCGGCCACGGGCTCCGCGTTGGCCGCAGGATCCGGCACGACAGCAGGATCCGCGCCGGCAACAGCTGCCTCAGCGGCCGCAAGGTCCACGCCGGAGCCCGTATCACCTTCCGCAACGCGGCGGGCCTCTTCGGGCGAACCGCCGCCGGTGATTCGCGAAGCTAAACTTGTTCGTAATGTAATCCCCGACTACCCGTCCGCGGCCAAGCGCGATGGAATAAAAGGCTTCGTTGACCTTGAAGTAACCGTTTCGTCGCGAGGGGTCGTCGAAGACGTCTCCGTTCTCCGGGCAACGCCTCCCGACATATTTGAGAAATCCGCGGTGGCAGCGGTGCGCAAGTGGAAATACGATCCACGCTTCGTTGATGGGTTGGCATCAGAGGCGCACGTGAAAGTGCACCTTGAGTTCGGTCCCGGCAAGTAAGACGCTGCCGAGCCCGTCTCCCAACACTCAGTGGGTGTCCAGCAGCGCCACTATGTCGGACATGTTGCGGCGCTTGGCCGTATCCAGCGCGTCTATACGATCCTTGTTACGTACTCTGGCGTTCGCGCCGCCCCGCAGCAGCACGCGACACACGTCAGTGTGACCTTCTCGGATCGCGACGATCAGCGCTGTATTACCAGCGGCATTCTGTTCGTCGATGGTAGCGCCTCCCCCGACAAGCACCTTCACCAGCGCCGCATCACCGCGGGCAGCTGCGGAGATCAGCGGCGTGTCGCCGGCGGCACCCCTCGCGTTAGGGGACAGCCCTTTGCGGATCAGGTGCTCGACCATGCCCGCCTGTCCCGCATGCACCGCCGCAAAGAGTGGCGATTGCTGCGACCGGTTAGAGTCAACGGGTGCTCCCGCAGCAAGGAGCTGGTCAGCAAGCTCTTCACTGCCGGCATCGGCCGCAAACCACAGGGCATCTCGCCCCGTCTTGTCCTGGAGCTCTACATGGCCACCAGCAGCAAGCAGCAACTGCATGATCTTGGCATCAGATGTGGCGGCAGCGACCATCAGTGCGGACATGCCGTTCGCCGAGCGAAGGTTCACGTCGGCACCCGCATCGATCAGATGTTTAACCGCCGTCGCGTCGTGCACACGCGTTGCGCGTAACACCGCGGGCTCTTCGGAGCGTCCTCGAGTATCGGGTGATACGCCTTTCTGCAGCAGCGCATCCAGCACTTCGAGGTCACTGTGAGCCGCGGTGTAACCAACAGCGGTTTCGCCGCTCTCGTCGAAGTGAGCGGGATTCGCACCCGCTTTCAATAAGGGCGCAATCACTGCCGGCGCGCGATATTTTGCGGCTACCAGTAGCGCCGTATCGCGATGAGGCGTCGGTTCGTCCACGCGCGCTCCGCTCGCCAGAAGCTCTGCCACCAGCCTCGCATCGTTCCGGCTTGCCGCTATAGCTAGAGGTGGCCAGCCCTGGTAAAGCTCGCCGCCGCGTGTGGGATCGACGCCAGAACCCTCGCGCGTCACTGACGTCTTCAGATGTCCGCTAGCGCCTGCTTTTCGCAATACCTGCACCGTGTCGGGATGATTCGCCTTCGCCGCCACGTCCAGAACTGTCCAGCCATCCGAGTTAGACAGGTCGAACGCTGCGCCCGCAGCAAGCAGCCGCTGGACGTGGTCGCTCCGTCCGACGCGAGCAGCATAAAACAGCGCTGTATCTGCGACGCTGTCTTTTGCATCGAGACCAGCGCCGCTGGCTTTGATCAATTCATCCAGGATTTCGTCGTTCTCTGCTTCAGCGGCGAGCATCAATGGCGTGACGCCGAAGTGATCCGCGTGAGCCGTGGCCGCGCCCGCTGCGAGCAGATGTTGAACCGCCGCCTCAGAGCCACTCATCACTGCATATTGCAATGGAGTACGTCCAAACTCGTCGGCATTCTCGGTTCCAGAAGCCTTGATAAAGGCGTCCAGTGTCTGCTCGTCACCATGACGAATCGCCCAAACTAACAGCTCGCGGGCGAGTGCAACATCTCCGGCGGCATTCCTTGAAGGTGCAAGAGGCAAGGAATGAGCCGCCATGAGTTTCGCGGCTATCGGCTGCCCCTCACCCGCCGCCCGCGCCAGCCATAATTGCGCAGCGACACGATCCTGTTCGGCCAACAGACCCGAAAGCGCCAGGGCCGCGTCGGGGTTCGATTTGTTCGCGGCAGCTTCGAGCCAGCGCCGCGCTTCGGGCAGCGACAACTCGGGACCGACGCCGCTCGCATAGACGAGGCCGAGCAGATATTGCGACTGAACGTCCCCGTGTTCAGCAGCTGTGCGTAGCTCCTGGAGCGCTGCGCCGAACTGTTTGGTTCGCAGCGAGGCTTTCGCCTCCGCCGCGGGCGCGCTGTCCGGCGCGTGGCGCTTCACCGGTCCCGGCTTCGAAAGCCGTGGTTCCTTCGCACGCGAGCTGTGTTCGGGTTTCAATTTGGCAGCGAGATCGCCGACGCGGCTGCGCCATGACTTCTTGGCCGTCGAGCCGGGCGTCGGCGCTGGGGCGGTAGGGGCTGCGGCTTCGGGTGGCGCCGTTTGCGCCGCCGCCGCCTCGGCTGTTACCTGCGCCTGCAACACGCAAACGGCCACGCAGGGGATGAGCCACCAATAGGATCGAAGCAGTCTCATGCCGTCCCGTACTTGGTCTGCACCTGCACGCCGACGTTCTTGAGAAAATCTGTCGGCACGATGCCGCCCGCGGCCACGATGACCACCTCGTTCGGAATCCGCATGAGTTTTCCAGCCTGCTCCATGACCACCGCGTCCGGTGCAATCTGCCGTACCTGCGAATTCAGCACCACGTGCAGCCGCCCGGCCTTACGAGCCGACTCCAAGCGCTCCCGGTTACGTGCCTTCGCACGAACGAACGCTTCGCCACGGTAGGACAAAGCCACTTTCGCGTTGGTCGACTCTGCAATGCTGCTCGCAGCCTCCAGAGCGCTATCGCCGCCACCTACGACCAGGACGCGCTGACCGGAATACTGCTCGGGATCGACCAATCGGTACACCACCTTCGACAACTCTTCGCCTGGAACACCTAGTTTGCGGGGGGTCCCACGGCGCCCGATTGCCAACAACACCGAGGATGCGGCGTATTGAGCCTTGGCGGTGCGCACCAGGAATCCACCTCCCCGAGGGGTGATGGTCTCGACCCGTTCCCGGTACCTGATCGCTACGCCCGTCTTCTTCTCGACGTTGCGCCAGAATTCAAGCAATTCTTCCTTCGACGTTTGAGTGATCTTCAGCTTGCCGATGATCGGTACTTCGACCGGGGATGTCATGACCAGCTTTGCCCGTGGATACTGGAATACACAGCCACCAAGTGACTCCTGCTCGAGGGTTACGTACTTCAAGCCGAGCGACATAGCGGTCAGCGACGCGGCAAATCCCGCGGGACCTGCGCCCACGATGAGGACGTCGATCATCCCCTGGCGCCGTTGCCTTCGACCGGCAATGGCCTCCACCGCTGCGGTACCCTGCACGAGGGCATTTCGAATCAGCCCCATGCCTCCCAACTCTCCAGCCACAAAGATACCCGGGACGTTAGTCTCGAATTCGGGAGTCAGGATGGGAATATCGATGCCACGTTTCGCGGTACCGAAGACCAGGGAGATCGCATTAACGGGGCAGGAAGTACGGCAAGCGCCATGTCCTATGCAATCGCCGGGATTTATGAGCTCCGCCTTGCCGTCGACCATGCCGAGAACGTTGAATTCTTTTTCCGGGCACGCCTTGACGCACTCGCTGCATCCGACGCAGAGGGCGGCGTTTATCGTGGGATGGAGTGAAACGGGCTCAGTGAGCCCGGTACGCTGCGCCTGTACGTGTGCCTCGCGGCCCTTGGACGCGACGTTGCGCCGCCGGGCAACTTGCCAGCTCCAGACGAGCAACAAAGGAATGAGGTAGACGAGCCAGTACCAGGCACTCATTGACGCAGATCACATTTCACGGTGGACAGCACATTGCGCTTCGCTGGGACAACTTACCCTTTAGAATCATGGCGGCATAGACGTCTGTTCACACAGACAACACTGTCGGAAGTTAGTGTGAACTGATTCGCATTTTGCGCGCGTCTGTGAACCGCGACGCGTAGACGCTTCCTTCAACACACGCTACAACTGTTCCGTAGATTTTCCTGCAACTTAACTCAGGGCTTATGTCACCCCGCGATTGGTTCTGGTTCCTCGCCGGCGCGCTCGTTACGTTTGCCATCATGGTGACCGTGCGTGCCTGGGTGCGTGAGCGTCCAGCACAGGCTGTACGCACCGCCATTCCCCCTTTTGCGGTGCCGATTGCAGCGGCGCTCGCACTGATCGGCGTTGCCCTGGGAATCTATTTTCTGCTGGGCTCACCGGATTCCATTGCATCCGCCCACGGCGGTTCATCCGAGCGTGTGTCCGACACACAGATGCCGGGTGCAAGCTCGTCACCGCAACAGTCAGGGCAGGCCAACGCGGGCGCGTTGGACGATGTGACGCGCAAGCTGGCTGCACGGCTCGCTGGGAAGGGAGGCACCGACAGCGAATGGAAGCTCCTGGCGGAGTCTTACGACTACATGGGCCTTACGGCTGAAGCGAAGGCAGCAAGGGCGCATATAGCCTCTGGGGCGGCCTCGGGGGCGCCCACGGCGGCCTCGGACCCTGGCAATACAGCCACCGACGTATCCGCCGTATCCGGCGAGCAGATGGCCGCCATCGCCGACGCACTGGACAGCCGGCCCGCCGCTCCTCGCAACGCAACTACCAGTGGCATCGCGGCCAGCAACTCGGCCAGTGCTAGCGCACAGGTATCCGGTACCGTCGAAATCGCACCCAAGCTCGCACCACGTGCCACCGGTGCAACCCTGTTCATTTACGCCAAGCAACCGAATGCGCCCGGCCCGCCGCTTGCGGTTCTACGCATGCGCGCGGAACACTGGCCAGTGACTTTCACGCTCAATGATGCAAATGCAATGGTTCCCGGCCGCAATCTCTCCAGCGCTGATGACGTGCAGATTGAGGCGCGCATCTCAAGAAGTGGAGATGCACTTCCTCAATCCGGTGATCTGATTGGAAGTGTGACCAGTGTAAATCCGCGCGGCGGCCATCCCGTTAAGATTTCCATTGATCGAGAAATTGGCTGAACACCTATGCAGCAGGCCCGCTCACGTTTTTCAACCGAACAGCTCATCTTCGTAGCTGCGGCGCTGGTGTTGATCATCGGCAGCCAGTTACCGGTGACCCATTACATGAGTCCCAAGAGCGGGCTCGGCTATGCGATCGGCATCGTCGGGGGCACGCTCATCCTGTCTCAGCTGCTATATGCAGTACGCAAGCGCGTCCGCTCGCTTAGCTTCCTCGGAAGCGTGCCCAAATGGTTCCAGACCCATATGATCCTGGGGATCGTAGGCCCTGTGTGCATACTGCTCCATTGCGGGTTCAGCCTCGGCGCGACCAACAGCAACATCGCCCTCTTCTCGATGCTCACAGTTTCAGGCAGCGGCATTTTCGGCCGCTACTTCTACTCCAAGATCCACCACGGCCTGTACGGGCGCAAGGCGACCCTGACCGAGCTGCAGGAGCGCGCGCAGGACCTCAGAGAGCGCGCCACCAAGATCCTCATGATGCCCGAGCTCGTCAACCTGCTCGAAGACGAAGAGCGCCGGCTCCTTGCTGTTGCCGACTGGGGCCCGGCCCGCATGCTGTTCGCGCCGGCCGCAATTGCATACAACTACTCGAGCGGGCGCTCCCGGTTGCGCCGCTACGTCCGCGCCGCCATTCGGGTGACGGCAGCACGCCATAAAGCCGTCGCCAAGCAGAGCGACCGATTCGAGCGCGTCGCGTTCGACTACGTCTCGAGAAGGATGAAGGTCACGCGGGAGGTAGTTGAATTCCGGATTTACGAGAAGCTGTTCTCCGTGTGGCACGTATTGCATATGCCATTGTTTCTCATGCTCATAGCCGCCGGCATCGTGCATGTGATCTCCGTGCACGTGTACTGACTGCGTTCATTGCATGCTCGGCTTAAGGACCCTGGCGAAGGCGCTGTTGTTTGTGTTGCTCGCCTCGCCACTCGCCCCGCCCGCCCACGCGGCCAGCATCGAGAAGCTCATCATGTCGGGGCCGGTCAGCAAGGCCCACGCCAAGATCGAGGGCGAATGCAGCAGCTGCCACGACCGCGCCAACCGCGAACGCCAGACGGCGCTCTGTCTCGACTGTCACAAGGACACTGCCGCTGATATCAAGACCCAGACTCGATACCACGGACGCATGCAGCAGGCTGCCGTGGGCCAATGCCGGGGCTGCCACACGGAACACCTGGGCCGAGACGCCGATATCAACAAGCTGAGTCAGGCCGGTTTCACGCATGATCTGACGAACTTTCCGCTAAAGGATGCGCACGTGGCGCTCGCGTGCGGTGCCTGCCACCGTCCCGCCACTGCCTTTCGCAAGACTCCTTCCACTTGCATCGAGTGCCATCGCAAGGATGACATTCACCACGGTGCGCTCGGGACTGATTGTGCCTCCTGTCATGATGCGAAGGCGTGGCAACAGACGCGCTTCGATCACGACAAGACGGACTTTCCGCTCACGAACAAACATCGCGAGGTGCCTTGCGCGGCCTGTCATGCGGGCCAGCGTTACGAGGGTACACCGAAGCAATGCGTCGGCTGCCACTTGCCGGACGATGTGCACAAAGGCAGTCAGGGGACACAGTGCGCCAATTGCCATTCCACGGCTGATTGGGCCTCCCAGAAGTTCGACCATGCGCGCGAGACCGGGTTCGCCCTGCTGGGACGCCACGCCCGCATCGGTTGCGGCGACTGTCACCGCAGCGGAAATCTAAAGGATCCGATACCAAAGGATTGCTCCGGCTGCCATAAGTCGGACGACAAGCACGCAAGCCGACTGGGGCCTGCCTGCGCCGATTGCCACGGCAGCGACGTGTGGCGCGTCACCAGTTTCGATCATCTTGCACGCTTCAAGTTTGCCCTCGTTGGCGCGCACGCGAACCTCGACTGTCACGTGTGCCATACCGGCGTTGCCAAAGCTCAGAAGCTGGGCACCGAGTGCGTCGACTGTCATCGCGCCGACGAGCCTCACGGCGGCACGTTGGGCAAAAAGTGCGAGCAGTGCCATACCGCGACAAAGTGGAAGGATGTGAACTTCGATCACGATCAATCCAAGTATCCGCTCACCGGGCTGCATGTCGTCGTCACATGCGGGCAGTGTCATACGACCCAGCGCTTCAATGATGCGCCAAAGGAATGCGTGGGCTGTCACGCCAAGGACGACATCCATAACGGCGGCTTGGGGAAGGATTGCGGCGAATGCCACACGCCGAACGGCTGGAAGATGTGGGACTTCGATCATGCAGCCCACACGCGCTTTCCGCTATTGGGCGCACACGCAAAAATCGGTTGCGCCGACTGCCACATCAGACCGCAAAACGTCGTCAAACCCTCGATGATCTGCGGAACGTGTCATGCCGGCAATGACGTGCACGCCGGGCGCTTCGGAACGGAGTGCCAGCAGTGTCACAACACGACCACCTTCCGGCGCCCTCGAACAAACTAAAGGACGGTACGAATGTTCCGGGGAACTCTGCGCGCAGGTCTGGCATGCACCTCGAAGGTGAGCATCGCGCTGGCGCTGGTTTGGCTCTTTACAGCGCCTGTAACGGCCGTGCAGCGCACCCAGTTTGACCACCTGACCACCGGGTACGAGCTGCAGGGAGCCCACCGGGATCTCTCCTGTGAATACTGCCACCAGCAGGGGGTGTTCAAAGGCACTCCGCGCAACTGCGTAGGATGTCACGCCATGGGCTCCCGAGTCAGCTCGACACCACGGCCCGCGAATCACATCTCAACCCAGGACAACTGCCAGACGTGTCACTCTCTCTATAATTTCGCGCCCATTGTCCGCATGGATCACCTCGCGGCGCGCGGTAGTTGTTTCAGCTGTCACAACGGGGTGGCCGCCCGGGGCAAGAATTTAGGCCACATACCCAGCGACAACAACTGCGGCGGCTGTCATACGACCAACGCATTCAGTCCGGTCCGCATGGAGCACGCGAATCTCGTCGTGCGGGCGGCCAATTCCTGCCGCGGTTGTCACTCCGGCGTGCAGGCGGCAACCCTGCCGCGCAATCACGTGCCGACTACGCAGGAATGCGGCGCCTGCCACGGTACGCTGTCCTGGACCCCTGCCCGGTTCGATCACACCGGCATTGCCAGCAACTGTCACAGCTGCCACAACGGCGCCACCGCCACGGGCAAGGTTGCCAACCACATGACAACCTCGCTGGACTGCTCTACCTGTCATCACTATCCGAACTGGTCCGCGGTGACGTTCGTACACACCTCGGCCGAATATCCCGGCGACCATCGCAGCGCCCCGGGGTGCACGGCCTGTCATACCAGCAACACCGACAAGGCGACGTGGCAGTTTGCGTCGTATCGGCCAGGATGCGGCGGCTGTCATGCCGGCTCGTTCAAGCCTGAAGGCCATGATAAGACCGTCGACGGAATGAAATACAACATCAGCGAGCTGCAGAACTGCTCCGGCGCCTGCCACGTATACACGGACGCGAAACTGACGACCATTGCGAAGCCCAGGCCCGCTGGCCATCACAAGGTGACCGACGGTGCCTTCCATTAACGCGCGGCTTCACACATTCCTCGAAGCAGCGATCGCCACGGTGGCGCTGTTCGTCGCATCTCCCGATGTATCCGCGCAGGTGCGTGGCATCGGTGCCCCGCGGTTACAGCCCCAGGGCCCTGCCCGGTTGATTGACGTAATCGATGTCGATGAGCGCGAATCACAGGTGGATGTCACACTGCAGTTCAATTGCTCGCTGCATTATTCCGGCCACTCGCCTGCGAGCGAGGGCCCGGAAGTTCGACTGCGATTGCGCATTGATCGGGACTGCGGTGTCACAGGCTCTTTGGCAGCTGGTGGTGAGATCACCACGGAGATCCCGCCTATATCAGGGCCGAGAGGGATAGTCACCGCCGCACGGCTGGAGTCCTCCCTGGGCGGTGAAGTCACGCTGACACTGACGTTTGGGAAGCCGGAATCCTTTGTACTTGCTCAGGGCGCGAGCGCCACTGGAATGCGAATCCGGCTGCTGCGAGCTCACGACGAAAAGACGCGCATCCTGGTGACAGAACGCGGCGACACCGCGAGCAATTACGCGGTGAATCTCGAATCACAACGGCAGCCATTCGATCCAGGCGCCGTCGAGCAGGCTGCCAAGCGCCTGCAGACGAAAGCGTTCGTATCAGAAGTAGAGACCGGCGGTGAGAAGTGGTATCGGCTGCGCGCCGGGCCTTTCGATCAACGCACGGTAGCGGAAGCCGTGCTGCGCTCGGCTACGAAGGATTATCCGCGCGCCTGGCTCGCCGTCGGCGACGACTCCATCACCAACGATCCCAACGCGGCAATCGCCGAGCCGCCGCTGCCGGCCGTCGAACAGATAGGCGTCGACCCAGCCTTGCCGGCTGCAGAGCGCAATGCGCTCTTCGATCAAGGCCGCAAAGCCATGCGGGGCCGCGATTATCCCAAAGCGGTGCAGATCCTGACCAAGCTGCAGCGCCAGCCCGAATTCCCCGAGCGAGCCGAGGTTCAGGAGCTGCTCGGCCTGGCGCGCGAGCGATCGGGTGAAGTGGCCCAGGCGAAGGCCGAATACGAGGAATACCTGCATCGATATCCCAAGGGAGCCGCCGCGGACCGTATCCGTACGCGGTTGCGGATCTTGCGCGCCGCCTCCGCCGCCGGCCGTACCGGCGGTCTGGATCTGGCGGCCGAGGCGGACCACGGCTGGAAGGTATCCGGCGGCGCGTCCCAGCTCTACCGCCGCGACAGCTTTGGTACTGACTTCAACGGACCGTTGACCTCAACGATTGTACAGAACGCGATTTTCACAGATGCCGACCTGTTTGTTCACAAGGACGGGGAGCGGTTCACCACGGGGTTCCGGACTAATTTTGGCTACGCCAAGACCTTTCTGCCGAGAGACATTCGGGGCGTCGAAGATCGCGTGCGGATTACCACGGCGTTCCTCGATCTGGGTGACAAGTTGTTGGGCCTGAGAGGCCGGCTGGGGCGGCAGACAACCGTGGCCGATGGTATTTTCGGGACCTTCGATGGCGCAGCACTCTCCTATCGCTTCGCTCCTTCCTGGTCAGTGCGTGGCACCGTAGGCATGCCGGTCCTCAACTCCGGGGACGGTGTCCAGACAGACCGCCGCTTCGAGACGCTGGCCGTAGATTTTGCGCCCGCTCTGTCGCATTGGGACACGAGCGTCTACGTGACTCAACAGCGCAACGATGGCCTCCGCGACCGGCAGGCCGTGGGAGCCGAAGTCCAATACGCACGCCAGAATGCATCGCTGGTCAGTTATGTCGACTACGACACGGCGTACCATTCCCTGAACGCACTGGTGCTGCTGGGCACGCTGCAACTTCCAGACCGCTGGCAGCTCACACTCGATCTGGAACATCGCAATGCCCCCATCATCACCACGCAGAACGCGCTCATCGGCCAGACCGTACCGACACTGAACGAGCTGCAGCAGATCTACAGCGAGCAGCAGATTGCAGACCTCGCACGCGACCGCACGCCAGTCTTGTCAACCTATGGTGCCTCTGCGCTGAAGCAGCTGGGCGAGCGTTTCGAGGCGATTCTCGATGTGTTCTACACGAAGCTCTCGACTACGCCAGCCTCCGGAGGAGTCGAAGCCTTCACCGGTACGGGGGGCAACGAGATTTCCTACCAGGTGCAGATGCTCGGATCGAGCATCCTGCGTACAAACGATTTCAACCAGGTCGTGGTCCGTTACGACTCCACGCCGACCTACAACATCATCGGCTGGCAGTTCATTTCGCGCTACCCGGTGTTCGGGGCGTGGCGTATCGGGCCGCGCATCCTGTTTCAGCGCAAGGCCACCAATACCGGTTTCACCTCGATCTTTTACGCGCCCTACGGCCACCTCGACTATCAGCGGCATGGCCATGTCCTGGAGGCTGAAGCCGGCGCCGAGTTGGGCAAGAACCCCACGGGCCTGGAGATCGGCAACACCACGCGGCTGTTCGTCAGCATCGGCTACCGCATAAACTTCTGACAATGCGTAACCTCGTACTCACACTCGTTGCTGCGTGCCTGCTCTCGTGCAAGGCAGCAGCGCCGCGGCACCCCCACGAATATCTCGATTCCGTCACTGCCGCCATGGTGAGCAGCGTGACGGCGCCGATCATATTTGCGCGGACACATCCCGACGTCGCGGCAAATGCCCGGCAATACGCCACCATAGTGGGCGCAAGCGTCAACCGCTCGGGCCACTACGAGTACGTTTTGTTGGTTTACATCTGGTCGACGGTGGACGCACGGCTCGGCGCAGGCGCCCATCCAGGCGACACGTTGATACTCCTGGCGGACGACCGGGCCATCCGGCTGCCACGTGACGGGCGGAGTTTGCAGGAGGTTGGCATCGCAAAGCCGCTGCTGCCGCCGTTGCACGCCCGCGGCTCGCCGCGGATCTACCGTACCGACCGTGCCACGGTGCAATTCATTTCGACCGCGCGCCATTTGCGAATGCAATTGGAAGGCGATCAGGACGCTCGCCCCTTTGATGTGTGGAAAGACGGCCGGCGCGAGCTGGGACAGCTCGCCTCGAGCAACTGAAGAGGTAGCGTCATGAAGGTTACGAATATGTCGAGAGCTGCTTGTGCTCGGCGGGCACGTCTGACTCTGACCCTGCTCGCAGCTGCATTTGCAGCGCTTTCGGTGGGGAGCGCCACGGCGCAGGTGTCACCGCGCAGCGCGGTTGTCCGGGCGCAGCAATCGGGGTCGAACCCGAAGGTGGTGTCCAAATCTCGTCAGCCCGTGGGCACGCCCCACAAGGCGAGCTCCTTCGCCCCGCATCCCACCAAGCGCCGGGTGTTCGGGGCGCCCATCCAAGCGCCGATCCTCAGCCACGTCCCGCCGCCGAAGAAGCCGCGGCCGAAGTAAGGGGCGGCGCTACTTATTGACCGAGTCGATCGCGCGCTTGTCCACAGCCAACGCCGCCTCGTGCAGCGCTTCCGAGAGCGTAGGATGCGCATGAATCGTGCGCTGCAGATCCTCGCTGCTGGCTGAATACTCCATCGCCAGCACCGCCTCGGCGATCAGCTCGCCTGCCAGCGGCCCCACCACGTGGACACCCAGGATCTCATCATTGTCCTGAGCGGCAATGATCTTTGCGAATCCCTGGGCCTGCTCCATCGCCCGCGCGCGGCCGCTCGCGAGGAACGGAAACACGCCGGTCTTGTAAGGACGGCCATCGGCCTTGACCTGTTCCTCGGTCTGGCCAACCCAGGCGATTTCCGGCGCCGTGTAGATCACCGACGGCACGGTCTTGTAGTTGACCTCTGCATAGCGCCCGGAAATGAGGTCGGCAACCATGACCCCTTCTTCCTTACCCTTGTGCGCCAACATCGGGCCGCGCACCACGTCGCCTACCGCCCAGATCCCCTCAGCACTCGTACGGCACTCATGATCCACTTTGATGCAGCCACGCTCGTCGAGCTCCACTCCCGTACCCGCAGCGAACAGTTCCTTCGTGTACGGACGGCGGCCGATGGCAACCACCAACTTGTCGACTGTCAGTGACTGTTCGCCCTTCGGGTCCGTGTATTTGACATTGACCGTCTCGCCGGAAACCGCGGCCGCCGTCACCTTCGCGCCGAGGCGGACGTCCAACCCCTGTTTCTTGAAATGGCGCAGGGCTTCCTTCGCGAGCTGTTGGTCGGCAATGGCCAGGAAATCAGGCAGGGCCTCCAGGACGACGACTTCGCTTCCCAACCGGCGCCATACGCTGCCGAGCTCGAGACCGATGACGCCTGCGCCAATGACACCGAGCCGCTTGGGCACGGCATCGAATTCGAGCGCGCCCCAGGAGTCAACGATGCGCTTGCCATCAAACGATGCCGATCTGAGCTCCATCGGACTCGAGCCGGAGGCGAGGATGACATTCTTCGCCGTCAGCTCGCGGCGGGTGCCGTCATGAGCGGTGTATTCAACGCGCCGGCCAGGTAACAGCTTACCGTGACCCTGCAGCGGCGTGACACCCGCTGCCTTGAACAGTGCCAGGATCCCCTGAGTCATGGTCTTCACGACTCCGGCCTTGCGCTTCTGCATCTGGGACAACTCGAGGCTAACACCCGTCGTCTTGATCCCATGAACGGCAAACTCATCGTGCACGCGATGGTAGAGCTCGGATGATTCGAGGAGCGCCTTGGATGGAATACAACCCGCATTCAGACAGGTCCCGCCAAAGGCGAAAGTGCCATCGAGGTTCTTCCACTCATCGATGCAGGCAACGCTGAGCTTGTTCTGGGCAGCGCGGATCGCAGCCGGATAGCCCGCAGGGCCGCCGCCGATGACGACGACGTCAAATGAATCAGCCATTCGTTGAATTCTCCGCTTGCAGAAAGTCGCCCGCGCACGCAGCCTGCGGCGCTTTGCCGGGCTATATCCCGAGCAACATCCGGCCCGGATCTTCCAGACCTTCCTTTACCGCCACGAGGAACTGCACCGCTTCGCGGCCGTCGATGATGCGATGATCATAGGTCACCGCCAGGTACATCATCGGACGAACCACGATCTGGCCGTTCACGACCATGGGCCTGTCTTGAGTCTTGTGCATACCCAAGATGGCGCTTTGTGGCGCGTTTACAATGGGCGTCGACAGCAGCGAGCCGAAGACACCGCCGTTGGTGATCGTGAAGGTCCCACCGGTCAGATCTTCGATGGCAATCGTGCCCTCGCGAGCCTTCTTTGCGTACTGCGCAATTTCTTTCTCAATGTCCGCGAAGCTCTTTGCATCCGCGTCCCGCACGATCGGAACCATCAGGCCGCGATCGGTCGAGACGGCGACCCCGATGTCGTAATACTCGTGATAGAGGATGTCGGTGCCGTCAACGGAGGCATTGACTACCGGAAATTTCTTCAAGGCTTCAATGGAGGCTTTCACGAAGAACGACATGAAGCCGAGCTTCACGCCATGCTCCTTCTCGAAGCGATCCTTGTGACGTGCGCGGAGCTCTTGCACCGCAGTCAGATCAACCTCGTTGAATGAAGTCAGAAGTGCCTGCGTCGATTGTGCATCCACGAGGCGCTGCGCAATGCGTTGCCGCAGGCGAGTCATTGGCACGCGCTGTTCGGTACGCCCCCCTGGCGCACTCGGGCGCGCCACCGGGGCAGGCGCTCGCGCCGCCGGGGCGAATGACCCGCCTGTCGCCTGCTCAGCGCTGGGCGCAGCTGCTGCACCGCCGTTAGGCTGCTTGCCCAGGAAGTCCACGACATCTGACTTCGTCAGGCGACCGTCTTTTCCCGAAGCCGGAATGGTGCCCGGATCGAGTTTGTTCTCTTCAACGAGCCGACGGACCGAGGGGCTCAATTTGCCAGCGTCCCGCGCCCCGTCAGCCTCGCCATCCTTCGCGGTGCTGGCGGCGGGAGCCGACTTCGCGGCGCTAGCGGATGCCTTGGCCGCGCTTGCCGGTGCCGCCGCGGTGGCAGCCCCGACCTCGTCAATCACCGCAAGTACCTGGCCACTCGTTACCGTCGTGCCACTTTGAATCCGGATCTCCTTGATCACGCCATTCAGCGGCGCCGGCACTTCGAGCACCACCTTGTCGGTTTCCAGATCGGCGAGATTTTCATCGCGGCTGACGGAGTCGCCAGGCTGTTTGTGCCAGGCAACGAGCGTGGCATCCGCCACAGACTCTGGGAGCTGTGGCACTCGAATTTCAGTGGTCATTATGAGCTCTTTCGCATCGCGGGCGCAGTAGCCGCGGTAGCCACTGCGGGAGCGGCTGTTGGCGCGGATGCACTTCCGGTCAGACGTGTTGTTTCGCGTGCGGAATCTTCGGTCGTGCTTGACTTCAACGCCGCATCGATCAGGGCATGTTGTTCGGCGTCGTGGATTTTGGCGATGCCCGTGGCGGGCGCGGCCGCAGGGGCGCGGCCGGCATACAACACCTGGCGGCGTGCACCCAGCGGCTCCTGCAGACGGTGGCGGATCTGGTACCAGGCGCCCTGGTTCTGCGGCTCCTCCTGGCACCAAACGATCTCGCGGGCGTTTGCATAGCGATTCAGGATGGCTTCGTATTCTTCGCTCGGGAAGGGATACAACTGCTCGACCCGTACCAGCGCGACATCGCGAATGCCATCTTTGCGCCGCGCTTTCAACAGATCGAAGTAAACCTTGCCGCTGCAGAATACGAGGCGCCTCACCTGCGCTGGAGTGAAGTCGTCAGTCTCGTCGATCACACGCGCAAAGCTGCCACGGGTGAGATCGTCGAGCGAGGAAACGGACATCTCGTGCCGCAACAGGCTCTTGGGCGTCATCACCACCAGGGGCTTGCGGAACGACTGCAGCATCTGCCGGCGCAACATGTGGAACATCTGGGCCGGCGTCGAGGGCACGCACACCTGCATGTTGGATTCGGCGCACAGTTGCAGGAAACGCTCCAAGCGTGCAGAGGAATGTTCCGGACCGGCACCTTCGTAGCCGTGCGGCAGGAACAACGCAAGTCCGCAGAAGCGCTCCCACTTCGCCTCGCCCGAGCTGATGAATTGGTCGATGATGACCTGGGCACCGTTGGCGAAGTCGCCATACTGCCCTTCCCACACCACCAGGGCGTTCGGCTCCGTGGTCGAGTAGCCGTACTCGAATCCCATCACCGCCTCTTCCGATAGCACGGAATCGATCACCTGCACGCGCGGCTGATGGTCAGCTATGTGTTGGAGGGGAATGTAAGTGGAGTCGCTATTCTGATCGTGCAGCACGGCGTGACGATGGAAGAAGGTTCCACGCCCGCTGTCCTGTCCGGAAATTCGCACCGAGAAACCGTCTTGGATCAAGGCGGCATAGGCGAGAGTCTCGGCAATACCCCAGTCGAGCGGCAGCTCGCCGGCAAGCATCTTCTTGCGATTCAGCATCATCTGCGCGACTCGCGGATGCAGGCTGAATCCGTCCGGGAGGCCCGTGATGCGCTCGCCGAGTGCACGCAGACGGCGTAGCTCAACGCCGGATTGCACGCGCTCGGTCCAGTCGATCTGAGCGTATGGCGTCCAATCGACCGTGTACTTGTTGCCGATCATCCCGAGCGAGGCCCGTGCCTGCGGCCGACCCTCATCGAGCCCGGTTCGGTACTGCTCCATCATGGCCGCCGCTTCGCCCTCCGTGATCACACCTTCAGCTATCAGCTTGTCGGCATAGAGCTTGCGGGCGGTAGGATGCTGGCGAATGACACGGTACATGACCGGTTGGGTGGCCGCCGGCTCGTCGGCCTCGTTGTGGCCGTGGCGCCGATAGCAAACCAGATCGATCACGACATCCTTGTGGAATTTCATCCGGTACTTGAGCGCCAGGCGCGCAACAAACACCACGGCCTCGGGATCATCCGCGTTCACGTGGAAGATCGGCGCCTCGAGCATCTTGGCGACGTCGCTGGAATAGATCGTCGAGCGCGTATCGCGAGGATTCGAAGTCGTGAAACCAACCTGGTTGTTGATGACCAGGTGCACAGTACCGCCAGTGTAGTAGCCGCGTGCCTGCGAAAGCTGCAGGGTCTCCATGACCACACCCTGTCCCGCGAACGCGGCGTCACCGTGAACGAGGATCGGGAGGACTCGTTGGCCCTTTTCATCGCCGCGCCGCTCCTGCCGCGCGCGGACAGAGCCCTCGACTACCGGGTTCACTACCTCCAGGTGCGAGGGGTTGAAAGCCAGTACCGTATGGACATTGCCGCTGGGGGTCCGAAGATCAGCCGAGAAGCCCTTGTGGTACTTCACGTCCCCGGAGCCCTTGAGGTGGCTCAGGTCGTAACTGCCCTCGAACTCCGAGAACAGCACGGACGGCGACTTGCCCAGCAGATTGACCAGGACATTCAATCGCCCACGGTGGGCCATACCGATGACGGCTTCTTCGATGCCAGCCGCGCCTGAGCTCTGTATGAGATCATCCAGCAGCGCTATAAAGGCGTCGCCACCCTCCAGCGAGAAGCGCTTCTGACCCACGTACTTCGTGTGCAGGTAGCGCTCCAGGCCTTCGGCTGCCGTGAGCTGCCACAGCACGTTGCGCTGCTCGTCCGGCGTGAACTTGCCCACCAGGCGGCCGGACTGGAACTGATCCTGCAGCCACAGCCGCTCTTCGGATTCAGAAACGTGCGCAAATTCCGCACCGATCGTACCGGCGTAGATGGTTTGCAGCTGCGCCAGAATGTCCCGCAGCTTCATCCGCTTCGGCACGGCGCCACTACGGCTGCCGGTGAAGAATTCAGTGTCCAGGTCGCTTTCGGCCAAGCCGAAATAGCCCAGATCGAGCACGCGTGGCCGGGGTCTCTCGGTGAGGCCCAGCGGGTCAACCTTGGCCACCAAGTGGCCGCGATTGGTCCAGATCTGGATGAGGCGCGAAACCGCCGCCTGCTTCGCCGCGTTGTCCGCTCCGGGGTATCCGGAGGGGGCTACGGCGGGCAATGCTGCGCGGGGCGCGCGCGCACGTTCGGCAATTTCCGCCTGGATTGGGCCATGCGGCCGCTCAGCCGCCACCGGCGGCGCGATGCGCTCGAAATAGCCGCGCCAGCGCGCGTCTACGCTCGCTGGATCGCGAAGATATTGCTCGTAGAGGCTTTCGAGAAAGTCGGCGTTGCCGCCGTACAAAGGTGTGGGTTCAAGCATGCGGAAGACAGAAGAGCCAAGGGGGTAGTTTAACGGAATGCCGCGCCGGAGGAAACGAACGGCTACAGCGAGACCTCTTCCAGGAGCCGAAGCTCATAAATGACCAGGGTCCCGTAGCCGACGAGGACTGCATAAAGCAGAAAACCGACCGGTATCTTGCCGAATGCCCGCATACGCGCGGCCAATGTGAGCAGCACCACCCCACCTGCCGTCAAGCCAACCTTAACCACGGTGAAGATCAGCGCGGATCCACCAACGATGGACGCCATGAGAGGATTGACTTCATATGCACCATGCGCGATCAGGGTCAACGTCAGCGCTGCATCCACACAGGACAGGACGACGATTAGCATTGCGACAGCCAGCCACTGGGGGTGGTGCCAGTCGAGATCACGTAGCGAGCGCGCATCGGTGCGACGCGTTCCGCGTCTACGAGGGTTGAAGCTGCCGTAGACGAGCGAATACAACGTCCGCTTGCGCCTATCGGCGTCGTTGCGCCGGTCCGTTGCTAAACGCGAACTGTCAGCGGCGTGTGACATATCAGCTCCGCTGGGCGCATCCACAGCGTCCGCCATCTCCGGCTTTACTTTGAGCGCATCCCTACTACTCAATTGTGTTCAATCCCATTCGACACCCTCCACTCGCACCATTGTAGCCGCAGCGCGATTTCGGGACCGGGATGCGGCGTGATGCAGGTCACATCCTCGTGCACCCGCGGACCGACTATGAAATAGATAACGCGCGAACCTGCCTGAAGAGCCACCATCCGGCGGATTTTCGCGAGCTTGTCGCGGGACGTGAGCTAGATGACGATATTGATGGCCGCCACCGGAATCAGCACGGCCGGCGCATTTCGGCCCGCAACGGTCAGCTTCGCCCCCGCGATCAACCCTACCCGGCTGTTGAAGTTGTATTCGATCGCGGGCGCCAGGCTCCAGGTGTGACCGGGACCCGAATTCAGCTCCACGGTCGCGGGTGGCAACCCTGCCCCCGAGATCTTCAGGTCGAGTCCAGACACATGGGTGTTCGAGTCGTGCTCGTATACGACATCGAGAGCCAGCACCCAGTTGCGAGTCACGCTGTACTCCCACGCGGCATTGAAGATTGCCGAGTTACCCGGCCGCGCCCGCCCACTGAACCCCGCTGCCGTGCCGTAAACACTGACATCGCGGACACGGGCCGACCCTGACAGGGAATACGAGATATCGAGCCGTGTCCGCAGGATGCGACCGTTCGGCATCCAGAAGAAATACTGCGAGTACAGCGAGAGCGTGGTGGAGTAGACACCTGCGCCGAAACCGTCCGCGGGGCGCTCACCCAGCCCATCGTATTTGCCTAGCGGCAGTGTTTCCTGGAACACGAACGACGTGCTCGGAATCCAGCTGCCCTCCGCGAAGCGGGTGAGCCCGTACTGCCCCTGCAACGTGAGGTCCCCGATGCCCACCTTCGAGCTACTGCGCCCGGCGCCCGGGTCATTGAAACCGAAGCGGGGGATGAGCCCTATGCCGACCCGGTCGGTGAGCCCGTACAGAACATAACTCTGCGAGCCGAAGTTGTTGGCGTGCGGGTCGCCGTGGCGCTGCCCGTCATTGTCATAGTGTCCGCGTGGAATGACATCAAACACATAGGGCTCGATCAGGAAGTGGCCTCGCGCCAGCGAGCCGGCCGATGCGGCCAGCAACGGGCCGGTCCACCAGGCATCATCGCGCGACTGACGGCTCGCGGACGCTTCGTCTGCGTGCACTTCTGCCACCAAAAAAGGGAGCGCGGCAAGCAACAGCATTCTGTTGGTTTTCATGAGTTTTGGAGCGTAGCGCGCCGCTGGGGTTGGGAGCCAATGGTCGGGACGATTCGGGGAAAGTGGCACTATGGCCACTGCCGCTCGCACATTAGCGAGCACCATCCAGACAACCCACCCGATTCTTGCGGCCCGGGGCGGACGCTCGCGCTTACGGGCGAGGTTACGCTGGCAGAAATCCTACGCGCTGCATGATGCGCGTCGCTTTGTCAGGCATGACAGATCGCAGAATGTCCCTGTCGGAACCAGAGAGTGCCGGAGTGCGGATGTAGATCAAACCCGCGACGATGAACAGGATCACGCCCATCGCCACCTGCACCACCGCGGGCGCGGGCAACACCACTTTGAGTCCATAGCAGATGCCAACGACGGCGCCCCACAATCCAATACTGGACAGCAGTGCAACGCCTGCATTGGTCCACACTGCCCGCTTGCGCACGCACCACCAGATGAAGAAATTCTTCATGGCCTGCGCCGTACCGCCCGCCAGCGCCGCGCCATAGATGCCGAACAGCGGTACGAGGACAAACATCGCCAGGATGTTGTATGCGGCGAACAGCTTGCTCAGCAGCAGGATATGCGCCTTCTCTTCGTACTGCGCCACCAGCGTGACCGGATCGGCAATGACGTTCACGGTCGCCAACCCCATCAGAACGGGCAGCAACCACGATTTCTCGATGAACCTGCTGTGAAAAACCAGCTGCACGATCTCGTGATGGTAGGCGATCGTGAAAGCCAGCGCCGGCCACTGCAGCAGGAAGTTCATGTTCAGCAGGAACGAGAAGAAGCGCGGCACGTTGCGCTCCGCCTGGTCGCGCGGAATGGAGAAGAACATGGGCTGGATGATGTTCTCGAACTGCTTCGCCGGCAGCGCGTTCAGCACCATCTGGCGCAGCCGCCCGTAAAATGAATAGATGCCGACGGACACCGTATCCAGGTAGGCGGCGATGAAGAAATTGTCCATCGTCGAGTACAGCAGGAACACCCCGGCATCGTTGAAGTTGTTGTACAGGCCGTAGCGGAACAGGCGCTTGCGCTCCTGGGGCTCCGGCCGGTAAGGCTGCCGTGCCTCCGGGACCAGGCAGCGTTTGTTGTAGATGAGGCGTAGTGACACGTAGGCGCATGCATAGGCGAGCATGTCCGCGAAGATCGCCGCCTCGAGGGTCAGTTTGTGCAAAACGTACAGGGTGCCGTACGACACCAGCTTGATCGCGGACAGCATGGTCATCGAGCCCACGCTGTAGCGATGCATCATGTGCGAGCCCAGCGCGAGTTGCAGGATGCGCGACTGAAAATGCACCAGGATGAGGAGCGAGAAAAGCGCAAATGTGCCGCGATACGGGGTGATCTTGAAGAGCGGCGCCACCAGGTTCCAGCACAGCAGCACGAGGATGATGATCAGGATGTTGGCCCCGAGCCTTCCCGAGGCAATCGTGCGCATCAGCCAGGCGGCGCCGGCCTTGTTGCCTGCGCGCAGGTACTCGGGCTGGTAGCGCAGCATCACCTGCTCGAGTCCCAACGACAGCATGGTCCCGATCACGGGTATGAAGGTATACAACAGGCTGTAGACGCCGAAATCATGTTCGGACATCCCCCGCACCTGGATGATGAGTGCGAGGCCCGTCGTGATCTGGGATAGCACACGGAAGGTGACACTATCGATCAGCGAGCGCCGCGCGCGGCCCCGTGTATAAATAGGCGCGTCCACGTGACTATCGCTGCCGGCGCGTTGCACGCGGGAGCAACTGCCTGGCCAGGCGCTTCGCGTTGAAATACGCCCAGTCGGGAAAATTCCGCAGCAAAGCGGCCACAGCTCCCAGTGAGGATTGGTTGATACGCCCCAATTCGCGGTACTGCCTGCCCAGCTCATCCAGTCCGTGCAGCGCCTTCATCCGTTCCCAGACCTCTTTGCGTCTCTCATGAGACTGCAGCGTATCGATCTCCCGCACGCCCCCTTTGGCGCGATCGTATGGATTGATGCAGGTCACCTCGTCGATTACGGCCACACGTTTGTCCAGTTCGGTCCCGAGGGTATGCAGGAACCACCAGTCCACACCGTAGCCGACCAGCTCCGGGTCGTAGACCGACATGAACGCATCGAGCTTGTCCCGGCGAAACAGCGGGCAGGCCATCTCGATAAAATTGGTATACCTGAGCTTGGACGTGGCATGCACGGCCGTGATAAACCAGCTTATTTTGCCGGACAGGCGAAACGCCGGCTGCAGCGCCCACAGATCGTGCTCGCGGCGGATTTCGAACAACCGCGTGATGCCGGTGGCATCGATCACAATGTCATCATCCATCACCATGATGGCATCATAGCGGGCCAGCACCTCGGGCCACTGCTGGTAGCAGTAATGCAGGTTCTGGAACTTCGAGCCCTGACGGTTGACATGGTAAGTCGCAAGCTGCTGAAAGGTTCCCGGATGCTCGCCGTAGTACACTACCCACAAATCGAAATCCCGCCGGCCCCGCAGCCAGCCGGCCACGTTGGAGCGGTCACCGGCGGAGGTAAAGACGAGATTGTTCGAACGGGATCCGGAAGGCGCTGCGATCAGTTCCATGGGCCGTGTTGTTGATGATTCGGGCGCTATCATTGACGGCCCGCGAGTCGAGGCAGCTGCGGTTCGCGGGCTTGCGAAGTATAGACGAGCCGTGCACGGAACGCTTGGGCGATGAGCGCGGGTAACTAAGCGATGGATTCCCAGCTTTCATTGCGATCGCCCCCGCGGCGAGCGTGGTATTACAGGAGCTCGCATTGGCAGCGATTTCGTGCCGGTTGTTGTATGGGTCAACGAGTCCTCACCTGCAGCAACTCTACACAGGCTTTCACCTGTTGCAGCGAAGCGGTTTTGTGCGCCTCTCACAGCAGGTCCGGCGAACACCGGTCAGGTACCTGAATGATGCTCCTCACTTGTCCGATGCCGCTCATGCCCATCTGCGGGTAGTTGTGGACGGGCGGCTGCGGCTGCATTTCGATACGCACGATGCCGGGGAAATCGCCCTAGGCGAGCTCGAGGACTGCGACTTTTACTTCAAGCGCTCCTACCTGCCCGCGGCTGTCGAGTCGCTTGGCTCGGATCAGCGCGGCAAAGTCCTGCCGCTTGGATTGAACTACCGTGTGCTGCCAGACAGCACGGAGCTTGCGGCAATCCGGCGCAGCCTGGCACTGACCGGATTATCGCGTTTCACGCTGGCAGCATCCAAGCAGGCGCTCGACACCGGCAACCGATTCGGATTCCAGCCGCGGCTGTCGCAGATGCAGTCGGTACCCGAGCTTGACGCTCCACCCAACGTGCTGTTCCTCGTCATAGCTTACGATCCATACGATGACCCGCACAGAGCTCAGGAGAAAATCGACGATCGTATTTCCATCAACGAAACTCGGGCACGGTGTATCAGGTTGCTGCGGGAAGCTCTTGGACCGCGCTTCACGGGTGGCTTCAGCAGCACTGCATTTACACGGGCGCGGTATGCTGAGCTCGTCGTCCCGCCCGAAGCGACTTTGCAGGAAGGTTATCTGCGGACGCTGCGCTCGTTTCCGATCTGTATCGCGAGCACCGGCCTGCACGGCTCGACCGGCTGGAAACTAGCCGAGTACATAGCGTTCGCCAAGGCTGTCGTGTCCGAGCCGTTGGTTTACGATGTGCCGGGGGACTTTGCCAGCGGCAGGAACTACATCGAATTCACATCGCCCGAGGAATGCGTGGCTGGGGCCATCAGGCTCATCGAAGATGCCAGCTTGCGGCGGCAGATCATGCGCAACAATGCCACGTACTATCAGGACTACCTGCAGCCGGATGTGTTGGTAAAAAATGCTCTGGCGAGGGCGCTGGGGCTGAACAACACTGCTAACGCTTCTTTTCCAGCGCCTGTTCCTCGGCGAAGGTATAGATAGATTCTGGCACCACTTCCAGCCGCTCTCGTGGGATGGGCTGACCGCTCATATCGGAGAAACCGTAGGTACCCTCCTCTATTTTCATCAGAGCACGATCGATCCGCCCGCGACGCTCCAGGTCGCGCACGCGCAATGCGCCGTCCAGCTCGAGGGTAGCGAGCTTCTGTGCGTCGTCCTCGTATTCCCGCGTGCCGGTACTCTCCTCATTGACCCCGGCCTCCTCGGCCTCCGCATCCCTAACGGCGCTGGAAAGCTCCCCGCGCAGCTTGATCAGCAACTGCCGTTGCTTCTCGATGAAAGCCGGATCCAGCCGGCTCGGTTTGGTGCTCACGGTGACTCCAGCAACAGACCTCGGTCGAAGCACATTAGCACCTTCAACGCTGTGCGTAACCTGCGCGAACGCTCTCGACTCCGCTCGTGTTGAAATCGAGGCGCCCGGACCCAAGTTGGTGAGATGGTTGCGGGATTTGAGTACCACCCGGAATTCGTGAGCGCGCGCGAGTGCGCGCCGCTGTTGGACGCGATCGCGGCCATGCCGCTCGCGCAAGCCCAGTACAAACAGTTCACGGCCAAGCGCCGGGTGCTGCATTTTGGCGGCCGCTATGACTTCTCCAACAACGAGCTGCTATCGCGGGGGAGCGCACGGTGGGAGTGGCAGCATCGAGTACCTCCCGTGCCGCAGTTGCGGTATTCGATTACGTTTCGAACCTTGCGTTGAGGACGGCCGGCGCGGCTCAGATCCCCGCGTACCACTCGTAACCCCGATCTTCCCAGAAGCCGCCTTTACCCCCGCGGATGCCGCCGAGACCGGCGACCAGTTCCAGCCCCATGATGTATTTCGCGTGCTTATAGCCGAGCTGACGCTCCACACGAAGCCGAAGAGGCGCCCCGTTGGGGACGGGAAGCGGTTTGCCGTTCAGCTCGTACGCCAGGAGTGTCTGCGGGTGGAATGCGTCAAGCAGATCGACGCTCTCGTAGTACGTGTCCGCCTCGGACCCGCCGAGCGAGTCCGCGCAGTGAAAAACGACATACCGCGCGTGAGACGTCACCTGAGCAAGTTTGAGCACGGAACTCAGGGGCACCCCCTTCCACTGCCCGATCGCGCTCCAACCTTCGACGCAATCATGCCGGGTAATCTGCGCGCGCGCGGGCATCGCACGCAACGCGGTCAGCGTCAGGCTGAGGGGCCTGGCGACGAGACCACCGACGGACAGACGCCAGTCTGCAAAATGATTCTCGAGCAACCGCAGGTACAGGTCCGAATCCGGGAAGCTCGTGCCGTTCGATCTGAAGACGGGCGACAGGTCCGACTCGCGGAATTCGCGCGCGAGCGCACCCGATCCCTGCAGCAGACGTTGACTGCGATAGGTGAGCCCTTCCGCACTCTCCAACACACGCCGAAAGGACGGTGCGTTCGTCAGCCGGTCACAGCCTGCCAGCAGCAGTCCGCCCAGAACGGACGATCCGCGCACCAACATCTGGCGCCGTGTCAGAATTCGAGAAGTCACTCTGTTTTATCCGGCGGCAGTTCGAATCGGCCGGTAACCATTGAGCGCAGCTCGTTCAGTGGACCGGCCAGTACCACCATGACGAGGTGTACGGCGATGAAGAGCACGATCAGCATCGCAGTGAGGAAGTGCAGCGTCCGCGCACTTTGACGGCCGCCGAGCAGGTCGAGGAGCCAGGGTGCGGCGGCATCGATACCTGGAGAGAGGGTGAGTCCGGTGAGCAGCATCATCGGCGCCAGCACGAAGATCACCGCGAGATAGGCGAGCTTCTGCAGAGTGTTGTAGTGTCGGGCAGCGGTGCCGACGGGGAATTGCAGGCGTAGATGATTCCACAGCTCGCGCGCCAGATGTCTGGCGGAGATCTCGGCCCTGCTCGGCACCAGGTCGCGCCGTACATGGCCGTTGACAAGGCTGACGAGCAGATACAGGGCGCTGTTGAAGACCAGCACCCACGCAAAAAAGAAATGCCAGCGCCGTCCGCCAGCGAGATCCTGCCAGCCCGGAATGGTGGCCCACGGTGGAAAGGCTTTTTCGCCCGGCGCATGCCCGCCGCCGAGTTGAATGAAAGCCGCGTCGGTATTGGCACCGTACTCGCCCCAGTACAGGCGCGGATGAGCGTTGAAGATCTGCAAGCCGCTCATCAGCACCAGGAACACACACAGTGCATTCAACCAGTGCAGGATCCGGGTTACGACAGTGTGGCGGTAGATGACGGTGGCGCGTTCCATCGGGGTGCGGTTACTTGCTGACCTCGAGAATCTTTGCCAGGCGCGTCTCGGCATCCGTACGGACCCGGAACTCCACCCGGCGCGACCTGGCGACGTCCTCCAAGCCCTTGGTGTCCAGGATCAGGCGGGATGAGGACAGACCATTGGCAGTCACAAACCGCCGCAACCAGGCGACCTGCTCGCCGTCACCGGGCAGGTTCAACACGTAGGCGAGCGTAGAGCGGGTACGGGCCTGTGACAGCTCCATGTTGAGAAAGTAGGCATCGCCCGGCGAGACAACCCCGTTCCAGTCCGAGGAAGTATGCCCTTCGATCCGCACTTCACTGATGGAGTCGCGGTATTTGCGCGAGGTCAGGATCCGCACATAGCGCGGAAAGAAGTCCTGCAGAATGGCCTGGAACTCGGGCTTGAGCTCGCTGCTGCCGGTGGCGAACAGCACCTCCGGCTCGGAGAAGCGGATGGTCAGGTCGTTCTTGAGCAGCTGCGCCTTCCACTTGGGCAGATCCAGCCTGAATTCCTTGTTGAGGTCCTCGAACAGCGCGTCCTTGATCTCGCTGTACGCGATGGCCACGTTCTTGATCCGCGCCGCATCGGCTTCGACCTGCATCATGTAGGACACTGCAATCAGCAGGAAAATAACCATGAGGCCGGTCATCAGGTCGCTCAGGGGAATCCAGTGACTCTCCTCCGCGACTGCCACACTGTTCTGTCCGAGCTCGCCGTCCATTGTCATACCCCCCTCGAGGATCAACCGCCCGCGCCGCTCACCGGCGCGCGTCCTGGACGAATTTCTGTGCTGCCGAGCCCCCCGAAATCTGGCGTCCGAGCGAGTCCACCAGCTCCTTGTTGGCTGCCGCAATGCTCGCCGCCAGCAACGCCGTCAACTGCTGGTTGTGCCCGTGGATTGACTGGGCCGCATTCCTGAGAATGGCGGTCATGGCCTCCTGGTTGGCCTTCACGCCCTGCTCCACCTGGCGCGTCATTGCGGTGATGTTCTGCTCCAGGGTCGGCAAGCCCTTGGAGGCGTGATTGATCAGCTCGCCGAGGGTGGATAGCGAGAAATTCAACTGCTCCTTTTCGGTATTCAGCGCTACCAGCAGCCGCTTCAACGAAACCACGATATCGGTGAACTCGGTGGACTTCTTCACGAGCTCCGTGAAGCGCGCCGCCGCCTCGGTCATTGACTTGCGAGTCTCGGTCTCCTGGGCAACGAGGCTCACGAGCTGCTGCTCATAACGTGCCTGCCAGGTAACGAGCTTCTCCACCGCGGCGTTCAGGTGTTTGAAATTCTCGCCGAACTGGTCGTTGACCTGGGCGTTGAAATCGCGCACCACCGACTGCAACGCCTGCACCAGGGCGCGGGAATTCGCCTCCGCGATCTTTTCCGAGTAGGCCTCGAAGGTCGCATTCAAGCGATCCAGGCGGTAATTCGAATCACTGCGCAGCAGCTTCAACTGCCCGAGCAGGGTCGAGTCCTCCTTGCCCGCCAGCGCACTGTTGAGCCTGGCGAGGTATTCGGCGACGTCGTTCAACGTGGCGCCCTGCTGACTGTTCGCAGCAACCGTCAGCTTCGCGTCACCCCAGATTGCCAGCCGGGCTTTGATGGTCAGTGCCCAGAAAATTCCCGCCACCGATGCCCAGAAGGATGTCCGGATCCCCTCCAGCAACCGCGGGATGCTGTAACGGACATCACTGGCATCAAAATTGAGGAGGCCCCACGCAATTCCGGTAAAGCAGAAGAAGATGCCGAGCGTGGTCAGGAAAGTCGGTCCCAGGGCGGTATTGCGCCGGGTCCACTGGACGTGGAAAACAATCCCGATGAGGGTGATGACGACGATAGCGGCCTGCGTCAACCCGTTCAGATTCGTCCAGATGTGATCCATATTCCCCCGCACTCGATCGCCAGCGGCAGATCAAGCCGGTGGATCTTTGCCAGCCGCTTCCTGGAGCGAGTCGAAGATCGTAGCTTTATGTACCTGACGCGACAAGACACTCGCCGGCAGGGGGGCGTTTTAATGCATTGCGTCAGGCGCCGCCAGGCATGCATCAGCCTGGCTCAAGCCGTCCTCAGAATCGCATTCCAACCCGGATCGGAACGAACTCCGTCGGCTCACCTGTCGCGATGCGGTTGTAGCGTGCTTCAATGAACCAGGACTGCCCGTTGTACAGGGGGAACTCCACCCCAAGACCGGCATTCCACATGAACCGCGTGGTCTCTTCGCGGTGGACCAGCACATCGCCGGCGATGATCCCCACATCGCAATAGCCATACCACGGATCGCAGAAATAGCCGCCAAATCCCACTGTCTGTGTGAGCTCGATCTGGCGCCATGCGCCGCCCACTCCGCCTGTCACGTAGGCTCGGGCCGACCGCCCGAGGGGCACATCGAACACGGCATTCAAATTCAGATCGACGATGCGGCCGGTGCCATCGTCGATCCGAGTCTGGTTCTGCTGCTCGCCCAGGGAGATCAGGCGGTTTGTGGCCAAGAACTGGCTGAAGTTGAGGTCGGTCCGCAGTGAAAACGGCGAGCCGGGCGCCGGACGAAAGGTGAAGCCGCCGCCAACAGTCCAGCCGTTATCCAGATAATCGGCGGTGTGGCCGGTAGTCGCGGCGTACCCGCCGTCAATGTGCCACTGAATGGGCCGCTGCGAGCCATAGCCATAAGTCTGCGAGTAGCCATACGTCTGCGCACTCGCCTGGCCAGCTGAGGCCATCACCAACACAGCGGCCACAACGCACACGCATGACTTCATGGTTCCTCTCATTCGGACGCGCCCAAGGCAGGAGACTGTCACGTCGCACGTGACGTGCCCGCCGGATAGAACGCGGGAGGGGTCGCAAGGATGACATCGATTCGGCTTGCATATTTGGCCACGATCTTCCCGATGGGGTTGTGCTGGGCGCTGCGGCGCAGCACGTCTCGCGCGTCGGCATCCATGGGCAGGGGGTGTTGAGTGTAAACTGCCCACGGGGGGCGGCCTCTTGAACGACCAAACATCTCACGGCCCGATATCCGAGCTTCAGGACTATGAGCTCGTGGGTCGTATCGCAACCGGCGCGACCTTCGAGTTGGTTCGCGTGCGTCGCCTCGCAGATGGAGCAACGCTCCTGCTCAAACGGACCGTGCCCCCCGCCGCGGCCGCACTCAGAAATGAGTACGCCCTGCTGCAATCGCTGCCGTATGAGGGGGTGATCCAGCCTGTCGAGTTGCTCGACCGGCGCGGCCGCCTGGCCATGCTGTTGGAGGATTTCGCGGGAGAGTGGCTTGAGGCTGCGCTCACCCCGGCCCCCGTCGCCTGGCAGGACGCGCTGGTGATCGCCGGAAACCTTGCGCGCGTGCTCGTGGGCCTGCACGAGGCACACGTTACGCATCAGGACATCCGCCCCGCCACTCTGCTCCTGGAGTCGCGGACTGGCCGGGTGTGCCTGATCGATTTCAGTGTCGCCGCGCATATGCGCCAAAACGATCCGGCGAACGGCGATACGCCGCAGCATATGCCGGGGGATTGGGCCTATCTCGCTCCTGAGCAAACAGGCCGATCGAGCCATCCTATCGATGCGCGTACCGACCTTTATTGCCTCGGTCTCATCCTGTACCGGATGTTGGCCGGGCGGCTACCCTTTCATGCGCAGGATCCGGTCGAGTGGGTGCATTGCCATGTTGCCCGCACTCCGCCCGAGCCTTCCGCATGGGTGGAGGGGATTCCTCAGCCCGTTTCGGCCATGGTCATGCGGTTGTTGGCGAAAGTCCCCCAGGACCGCTATCAGACAGCACGCGGCTTGACCGCGGACATCGAGCAATGTCTGGCGCAATGGCGCTCGGGCGCGCAAATCCATGCGTTTGAATTGGGGCAAGCGGACTTCCCGGACAGGCTGCAGATCCCCCGTAAATTGTACGGGCGCGATACGGAGCTCGCGCTCCTGCTGCAGACATTCGCACGTGTGTTGGCCACAGGCCAACCTGAGCTGGTCACTGTTACCGGCTCTTCCGGTAGCGGCAAGTCCTCCCTCGTCCAGGAGATGCGCGAGCCCATTGAACGCCAGGGTGGCTATTTCATCGCCGGCAAGTTCGATCAGTATCAGGGAGAGATTCCCTACGCCACTGTGACCCAGGCATTGCGCGATCTGAGCCGACAGCTGCTCGCCGCCAGCGACACGGGCATTGCCCAATGGCGGCAGGACATTCAGGCGGCTGTTGGGGCGGATGGCCAGGTCCTGATCGAAGTGCTGCCGGAGATTCAACTCATCATCGGACCGCAACCCGAGGTGCCCGTGCTGCCGCCAACACAGCAGCAACAACGCTTCCGGGCGGTTTTCCAGCGGTTCGTCATGGCGTTTTGCCGCCGCAAGCAACCGCTCATCCTCTTCCTCGATGATGTGCAGTGGATCGATCCGGCCAGCCTCGAATTGATCACCTCGATCATGACACATCCGGACACACGCCACTTGTTGCTGTTGCTCGCCTACCGCGGCAATGAGCTGAGGCCGGAGCACCCTTTGCCCGCCAGGGTCGCAGCTATCAGAGGCCTGGGTCTGCAGGTTGCCGAACTGCCGGTGCAGCCGCTATCGCGGTTGCATCTCAATCGGCTCGTGAGCGACACGCTGCGTACGGAAAGCTCGCGCTGTGAGCCGCTGACGCAGGTGATCTTCCGCAGAACGCAAGGCAACCCCTTCTTTTTCGTCCAGTTCCTGCGTTCGCTGCACCAGGAGGGCTTGTTGAGATGGCAGGCGCAGGAACGCTCCTGGACCTGGCAACTGACTGAGATCGAGGGCAAGGATCTCGCCGGTGACGCAGTCGAGCTGATCATCGGCAAGTTACAGCGGCTGGCGCCACAGACCCAGCAGATCCTGCAGTTTGCCGCGTGTTTGGGCAACCGCTTCGAGTGGCACAGTCTGGCGCTGGCCAGCGGTCACTCGCAGCAACAGTTACAGGCTCATCTGGCCGCTGCTGCCTACGATGGATTGATTGCGCAATCCGCCGATGCCGGGAAGTTTCTGCACGATCGCATACAGCAGGCGAGCTACGCGCTGATTCCCGCAAGCGAGCGGTCCGCGATACACCTGCGGATTGGGCGTGCATTGGCGGCCCACGGCGGGCCGGACTGGATCGACGACAAAATATTCGAGATCGTCAATCAGCTCAATCGGGGCGCCGGTCCGGTGCAATCGCCCGAGGAACGGTATCGCATCGCCACTCTCAACGTGCGTGCGGGCAAGCGGGCTAAACAGTCGGCGGCTTACGACGCGGCATTGAACTATTTCGCAACCGCCGAAGGACTGCTGGATGAAAACCGCTGGGAACACCCCCACGGGGAGATGTTCGAGCTGGGCCTGCTTCGCGCCCAAAGCGACTATTTGACTGCCGACCTGGAGTCCGCGGAGGAACACCTGGCAAAGCTCTCGCCGCACGCCAACAACCTCATCGAGCAGGCAGCCATCACGTGCTTGGGGTTGGAGCTGTACATGACGGCGAACCGCAGCGATCGCGCGGTGCAGGTCGCTCTCGATTACCTGCGCCGCATCGGCATCCAATGGACGCCGCGGCCGGGCGATGAGGAAGTCAAGGCCGAATACGAGCAGCTCTGGCAGCGAATCGGAACTCGCTCGTTCGATGATCTCATCGACCTGCCTGCGGTCCGTGATCCGCAATGGGAAGGAACCCTCCGGGTTCTTGCCAGTGCGTTACCGGCTGCGGCATACACCAGTCACAATCTTTGGTGCATCATGGTCACCCGGTTCGTCAGCCTGAGTGTCGAACACGGCAACAGTGAAGCGTCGCCTTTCGGCTATGTGTCTTTCGCAAGGATCCTCGGCTCGCGGTTTGGTGAGTACGGGAGGGCCTGCCGCCTCGGCCAGTTGGCCTGTGAGCTGGCCGACAGGCACGGGTTGAGTCACTTCAGCGCACGCGTGTACCTGAGCTACGCAGTCTGCGTGAGCTCCTGGGCAAAACACATCCAGGCGGGCCGCGCATTGGTGAGACGCGCCTTTGATACGGCCGCCCGGCTGGGCGACCTCACGTTCATGGGATACTGCTACAGCAGCACTGTCAGCATTCTGCTTGCCAACGGCGATCCGCTCAGCGAGGCTCTCACCGAAGCCGAGCGCGGGCTCGCGTTCGCCCGCAAGGCACGCTCCAAACTGTTGATCGACAACATCACGCCGCAGCATCAACTCGTGCGTACGCTGCGCGGCCTGACAATCGCTTTCGGCTCGTTCAACGACACTGAGTTCGACGAGAGCCGGTTCGAGAAATACCTGGAGAGTGACCCGCGCCTCGCTACCGTGACTTGCGTGTACTGGACTCGCAAGCTGCAGTCCCGCTTCATGGCCGGCGATCATGCCCTGGCGCTCGAAGCCGCCACTCACGCGCAGCCGCTGCTGTGGACCTCACGATCCTTGTTCGAAATAGCCGAATATCACCTTTTCGCAGCTCTTGCCTGGGCGAACCATCTGGACTCGGCGCCTCCCGAGGCGCGCAACGAACATCTGCAAACCATCGTTGCTCATCACCAGCGATTGGCGCAGTGGGCGCTACAGTGTCCTGACAACTTCCAGGACCGCGCCACGTTGGTTGCCGCTGAGCTCGCCCGTGTGCAAGGACACGACGCCGCTGCCATTCGAGGGTATGAGCAGGCCGCGCATTGCGCGCGCGAGCGTGGGTTCGTTCAGAACGAGGCGTTGGCGAACGAGCTGGCAGCCCGCTATTTCCTGAGTCGCGGGTCTGCAACAGCGGCGCAAGGACACCTGGAAGCGGCTCACTCAGCCTATGCGCGTTGGGGCGCCACCAGCAAGGTCGAGCAGCTCGAGGAGCAATTTCCACAACTGCGCTCACACCCCCTTACCCCGCAGAAGAGTTGCAGCCCGGGATCCGCGACAGCGCTGCAGGGAGCCGCGCAGCTCGATTTCCTCGCCGTGACCAAAGCCTCCCAGGCGATCTCCGGCAAGATAGTCCTCGAGGAGCTCATCGACACTCTCATGCGGATTGTGATCGAAAGCGCCGGCGCCAGGACTGGCACCCTCCTGCTGAAGCGGGGTAACACTCTCACGCCCGCCGCCGAAGGCGACGCCCTGCAGGAGGCAGTGCGCGTGCGGCTACACTCCCGCGCGCAGCCGCTCGAATCTGTCGTACCCGCCTCCATGGTCAACTATGTACATCGCAGCCGCTCGATGGTGCTGTTGGGAGATGCCCTCGAGAGCAATCCTTTTACGACCGATCCGTATTTTTCCCGCCAGCACCCCCGGTCGGTTCTGTGTCTGCCGATACTCAGGCAAGCGGAGCTGATCGGTGTGCTGTACATGGAGAACGACCTCTTCCCGTATGCCTTCACACCGGAGCGGGTGAGCGTGTTGGAGCTCCTCACCGTGCAGATCGCGATTTCCATCGGCAGTGCACAGCTGTATGAGGACTTGCGGCTGGAAAACCAGGAGCGCCGCCGCGCTGAACAGTCGCTGCGGGAGCAGGAGGCCAGAATCCGCCGCCTCGTCGACTCCAACATCATCGGCATTTTCTTCTGGACCTTCGACGGGAAAGTCACCGCCGCCAACGACGCCCTCCTGCAGATGATCGGTCATTCGCGCGAGGATCTGCTGTCAGGCACCGTCAACTGGATTGAGTTGACACCCCCAGACTACCGTGCGCTCGACGTGCAGAAGCTGCAAGACGTGCGCAACCGTGGAGTTTGCGCTCCGTATGAGAAGGAATATCTGCATAAGGATGGGCATCGTGTACCCGTGATGATCGGTGCGACCGCCTTCGAAGATGCGACGGAAGCAGGCGTGGCATTCGTCCTGGACTTGAGCGAGCGCAAACAGGCGGAAGCCGATCGTCACGCGCGGCAGGTGGCCGAAGCCGCCAACCGCGCCAAGAGCGACTTTCTCGCGCGTATGAGCCACGACCTGCGTACCCCGCTGAACGCCATTCTGGGGTACGCACAAATACTGCAACAGGATCCTGATCTGGCTGAATGCCAACGCCAGCGCGCAAGCATCATCCAGCACAGTGGAAAGCACCTGCTACAGTTGATCGACGACATACTCGACCTCGCCAAGATCGAAGCCGGCAAGCTGGAGTTGAGCAAGAGCGTATTCGCGCTGAGGCCCTTCCTGCAGCTGCTCGCCGACATGGTCAGTATCAAGGCCGGCCAGAAGGGACTCGCCTTCGTCTGCGATTCAGCCCCGCACCTGCCCGCCTACATATCGGCTGACGAACGGCGGCTGTTGCAAGTGCTGTTGAACCTATCCTCCAATGCCGTGAAGTTCACTGATCAGGGCGAAGTACGCATCGAGGCCCGCAGCCCCGGCCCAGGCCGGCTGCACTTCGCCGTACACGACACCGGCATAGGCATTCCTGCCGACCGGCTGGACATGATCTTCCAGCCGTTTGCGCAGCTGGGCTCCGAGCAGCACCGCAATGCCGGCACCGGACTGGGCTTGAACATCAGCCGCCAGCTCGTGCAGCTGATGGGAAGCGACATCCATGCCCGCAGCGTGGTCGGTCACGGCAGCTCGTTCTGGTTCGACCTGGAGCTTCCGATCGTGGCGGCCGTGCCCTCGATGCCCGAGCCCGGTGCCCCGGTGCGCAGCTACGAGGGGCGGCGCCGTAACATTCTGATCATCGACGATGACCACACCAGCCGCGTGATGTTGGCCGACTGGCTGCGGTCACTGGGCTTCTCGCTGTTTGAGGCGGCATTGGGCACCGTGGCGCTCGAGCAAGCTCAACGTATCCAACCGGACCTGGTTCTCACCGACCTGGCGATGCCCGAGTTGGACGGTTTCGAGACCATCCGCCGTCTGCGCGCGCTGCCGAACTTCGAACACCTGCCCATCATTGCCATCTCCGCCGGCGTCTGGGAGGCTGACGCCGAACGCAGTCTCACGGCTGGCGCAAATGCTTTCCTGCCAAAGCCGGTCAGTTTGAGTCAGCTGCAGGTACAAATGACCGCCCTGCTCGAGATCCAATGGACGCACGAGGAGCCATTACCAGATTTGACGGAGGAAGCCATCACAACGCCGCCCCCCTCGGTGCTCGGACGCCTGCGTCAACTTGCACAGGAAGGTAACATGCGCGAGCTCGCCCAGGAGGCGGGTTACATAGCCGCATTGGACCCGAGCTATGGCCCCTTCAGCAAACGGGTGCAGAGTCTGGCCGGGGCATACGAGACAAAGGCGGTACTGAGCCTGATCGAAAGCGCGAATCGAGGCTGACGTCCACTCCGCGCGTCGGCGTGCGGTCCTGCGTTGGTACGGCTATCTCAGATAGATCTTACGGCTGATCCTGGAATCTGATCGGGTTGAGCACAGGTCCGGCGACATGCTGGCCGCCATCGGCGTGCACAATTTCGCCGTTGACGAAGTTGGTGGCGTCGCTCACGAGAAAGAGCGCTGCGCCACCGATGTCCTCCTCACAATCGCCGGCCCGTCGCAGCGGTAACTGCGCCAGCATCATTTTAATGATACTGCCGCGTTTAGCGCGGGCCCGGGCGAGCTCCGGTGTGTCCGCCAGCGGCAGGAGCAGATTCGTTGCAATCTGATAACGGCCCCAGTCGAGCGCGGCGGTGCGCGTGATACCAACGAGACTCCAAGCCGCGGCGTTGTACGCGGCCAAGCCTTCATTCACGCCCTCGCCGTAACGGTGACCGACATTCACGATTCTGCCCTCACCCGCGTCGCGCATGAAAGGCATAACCGCCTGCATCGCGCACGCGGCCACCTGAACGCGGGCGAACGCGTCGGCAAACATTGCGCCTGCCTGTTCTTCAAATGGTGCGAGCGCTGGCACCGCCAGCAAGTTGTTGATGAGCGCATACACACCGCCCATCCGTTCGGCCGCGCTGTGGACAGTCGCTCCGATGGCGCTATAGTCCGCGACCGTCGCGAATGCCTCGGCACCATCGGTGCACAGGGTCGTCGCCAGAGCATTAGCCTTGGCCGGATCTTCGTCCAACACCGCAATGCGCGCCCCTTCACGCGCGAGGCGACGAGCGATCCCCGCACCGATTTCATCCGCGCCAATCACGATGATCGGCTTGCGATCGAGCAGCCCGCTCACGAGCCGCGCTCGTGATAGGCAGTCCCTGCCTCGTGCAGCTGCGGCAAACCGAGAAGATTCGCGCCCCCATCGATGAATAGAGACTGGCCCGTGATGTATCGCGAGTAATCGCAGACAAGCCCTAGTACAGCTGAGCCAATGTCTTCTTCTGCCCGACCATGACGGCGCATCGGATTTAATCGCGCAACCGCTTCCGCCTTCTTTGGATCATCCCGGTAGAACGCCTCATAGGAGGGACTCATGCCAGACGGCAGGACAACGTTTACGGTGACGTTGTACTGTCCCCACTCGTTGGCAAGCGTACGGGTAAGCCCCCGTATAGCCTCCTTCGCAGCGTTGTATGCGGCGCCATACTTGCTGCCGTATACACCGTTTATCGATGCGAAGTTGACGATCCGCCCGAAGCCTGCAGCACGGAAAAACGGCAGCGCCGCCTGACTCGTACACAGCGAGCCATACAGTCCCGAACGCAACGCTTCATCCAAATATTCAGCGCTCCGCTCTTCGAGCGAAGGGATCAGATCGGGGACCGCCTGGGCGTTGTTGATGAGGATATCGAGCCGGCCAAAGTGGGCCGCCGCTTGTTGGACGAGCGAGACTGCCTCGTTGTGCTGACTCAAGTCCGCGCGGATGAAGTGAGCATCTGCGCCGAGCGCACGAAGCTTCGCCACAACGCTCTCACCTTTCTGAGTGGAGCGCCCGTTAACGACAACCCGCGCGCCCTCCCGAGCGAAGCGTAGCGCGATGCCCTCTCCCAGGCCCTGAGTGGAGCCAGTAACGAGCGCGACCTTGCCTCGCAATCTCACGGTGGCGGCTCTCTGGAGCGGCGCTCACGGCCAGGACTCGCGGGACCGCCAGGACTCGAGGCAGCGCCCGTGCCCGAGCGAGCTGCGAGAAATTGGTCCCGCTGCCGGCGAACCTCATGCGAAGCACTCAGCGCGTCATAGAGCTCTCGAGCACGCTTCATGCCGGCGTCGAAATCCGCGGATTCCAGCGCGCCTGCGATTGCTTCCACCGCTGCGGTTGCAACAGGACCGATCTCGGCAGCACGCTGCCGCGCCTGACTCAGGACGACACCTGAGTCCTCGGCCGCCTTTAAAGGTCGATGGCGGACCAGCGGTAACGGCTCGCGCCGGTCGCGAGTGATCGCCGACGCGTACTCGATGGCTCGTTCTACGACCGCTGCTGGCTCTGCATCGATTACTTCATCGAAAAGTGTGTTGGGCGGGAAATCGCGTGCCCGCATCGTCTTCGATTCGAGAATCAAGTCGATGGCCGCGCCCAGGCCGAGCACCCGAGGCAACCGCTGCGTGCCTGACAAGGGAATGAGACCGAGTCTGATTTCCGGTAGCGCGATTCGTGTATCCGCCGCGGCCAGCCGGTAATGACATACCAGCGCGGTCTCCAATCCGCCCCCCATCGCAATACCGTGCAGAGCCGCGACCGTCGGCTTGCAACAACTCTCGATGACCGGATGAACCTGCAGCGACAGTGCCGGTGCCGCCGCCGCCGCGGGCGTACCGAGCTCGCGAATATCGCCACCGGCCGAAAAACCTTTGCCTGCTCCTGTCAATACCACCGCACAGACGTGCGGATCATCAACTGCCTGTGCGAACGCCTCCACCAGCCCTCGCCGCACGGCATGGCTCAAGCCATTTACCGGCGGGTTGTTCATGATGATCACAGCCACGCCATTGCGCCGCTGGTACTCGATCGCATGAAAGGACTGCGTCACGAATTCTCCTCGAGTGGCCGATTTCGCCGCCAGTGCGCGTCAATATAGATCCCTATTGAACATGCGCGGGTCTACTGATCGCGAGCGCCGGACTCGATCAGCGCGTGAGCCGCCAGAGGCCCGATTTCCGTGACACCTCCATCCACAGGCAGGTGAACGCCGGTGACGAAGCGAGCCTCGTCGCTGGCAAGGTAACGGACGGCAAGCGCCACATCCCAGGCATCACCTTCAATGCCCAAAGGGCCGACATTGCGCCGCTTCGCGCGCATATCGGCCTGAGAAGACATGGCAAGCGGCGTCATGACATGACCCGGGGCTACTGTGTTCGCCCTGATACCACGTCGTCCGTAGGTTACAGTGATCTCGCGCGCGAGTGCGGCCATGGCCGCCTTGGAGGGCCCATACGCAATACTGCCATGCGCGCGTATACCAGCGATCGAAGAGATGTTGATAATGGAGCCGCCGCCGTTCTTGATCATTGCGGGGATCGCGTAGCGGCACATCAGCATCGCGCTGGTGAGGTTGACGTTCATCACTCGTGACCAGGCTTCTTCGTCGGGTGCATCGAGCGGCACAGGTGTAGCGACACCTACGTTGTTGACTAAAATATCGAGCCGGCCATAACGACGAACCGTTTCCAGGACAAAACGCGCGCAGTCGTCTCGAGCAGTGACATCACCAGCGGCTGCGAACGCCTCGCCGCCCAACGACTCGATTTTCTTGCGCGTCTCCTCCGCTTGCCCTTCGTGGCGGTCAACAAGGCAAACGCGCGCGCCCTCGCCAGCAAGAACCATCGCCGTCGCGCGACCGATGCCGACACCCTCGCCTTCGGTGCCTGCACCGGTAACGATCGCGGTTTTACCCGCGAGCGTGGCGTTAAATTTGATGGGCTGCGGCATGTACTGATCCTTTCGGGCTGCAGGCTTAACGCCGTTCGACAATCTGTACGTCGTTCTATATTCTACCACAGCATGACCACATCCAGCACTCCGGCGGATCGAGCCTGGTCGGAATACCTGCGGACCATCGATGAGGCGCGAACCATCGCCCTCGACTGGCGGTGGTCGAAGACGCCCGCGATGCGCACACAGGCCATGTATTTCATCTCCATGATGCAGGCGTTCGGATTTAACACTTACATGGCGCCGCGCACGGCGTATCCGACCTTCTTCTCGCACCTCATGTTCACCCCGGTTGAATACAACTGGGGCGCGCCGAGTCCCGATTTCCGCTATCACTGGACGAAAATCGACGGCGCCCGCCGCTACCGTATCTGGGGCAAGCGCGGGTCTACTCCCTGGCTCCACATTCAGGCGCAGCGCGGTTGGTGGGGAGATCCCGACCAGTCGAATCTCGGGAGTTGGGATGTCGACAATTTCAAACTGGCAGCCGACGGCTCATTCGAAATCATAGCCGCCCCGGATCCGCAGCCGGGAAACTGGCTGCAACTGGACCGTTCCGCGCACAACATCTGCCTGCTGGTGCGTGATATCTGGGATGACTGGGATGTTGCCGAAGGCGCCACGATTCACATCGAGCCGCTGGACACCGAGCCCTCGGACTCGCTCGTGCTGACCGAGGATGAGATCACGGAGCGCCTGCGCGGGATCGCCTATCAGACGAAGTTCTCGCTGCACACCTGGATGCGCATGATCGATGAGGTCTACGAGGCGGTCGGCACGAACCGATTCTGGCTTCCGACCGAGGATGTCACCAAGATCGGCGGCAACCCGCTCGCGGGCTATGTGAAGATGATTTACGACCTCACCCCGCAGCAGGCCGCGATCATCGAATGCGAGATTCCCGCAGTCAGGCATTGGAGCCTGCAGCTCGCGGACTTCCTGTTTCAGACCATCGATTACCGCTTTCATCAATCCTCGATCAACAACCGGCAGGCCTGGATCGGTCCGGACGGGCGCGTGCGGATCGTGTTGTCGGCGCGCGATCCGGGGGTCGTCAACTGGATGGATACTTCGGGCTTTGCGCAGGGTTTCGCACAATGGCGCTGGTATCTCAGTGACCGATTCCCGGTGCCGCAGGTCAGGGTCGTGCCGATTGAGGAAATTCGCGCCCATTTGCCCGCGGATACGCCGACAGTATCTGCCGAAGAACGGCAGCAGCAGCTGCAACAGCGCCGTCGGCAAATAGCCAGGCGCTTCAACGTTTAGAGCCAGGGCAGCTGGCAGGCCGAGATGCCGCCCTTACCGACGCGGCATGGGCGCAGCCACGCTCAAATCCTTGGCGAGCGCCGACTCGCGCAATGGGTTGGCCCCAGGTTATTTGCAGTGCGAATAGTATACTCACATATGCGGTAAGCGTGACGCGCCGCTCAGTGGAAAGAGATCGTATGACCGCCATCCACGGCGATCGTCTGACCGTTGATATAACCGCCGGACGGTGAAGCCAACAGTACCGCGAGTCCGGCGATCTCCTGCACCTCGCCGAAGCGCTTGGACGGATTGCGTTCGTAATACCACTTGACCAGCGCCTCGTTCTCCCATTGCGACCGGGCCATCTCCGTCTTGAAGGTCCCCGGGGCAATACAATTCGCAGTCACGCCGCGACTGGCGAATTCAGTGGCCATGTTCCGCACGAACTGCATATCGGCTGCCTTGGTCAGGCCATAGGTGCCCGTGACCGGATCTCCCAGCAGGCCGACGACGGAAGCCACGACGATGAAGCGGCCATAGCCGCGCTCCAGCATGCCGGGGACTGTCAACTGTGCCAGCCAGATATGGCTCTGAACGTTCACCTGCATGAACTTGTTGAAAGTCTCGTCTTTCAGATCCAATACCGAGCCGATCCAGGGATGAATGGCCGCATTGGCCATCACGATATCAATACGGCCCCACCTTGCGAGTGCCGCACCGACCAGGTGCTGCACGTCTTCCTTGCGTCCGATGTTGCAGGCAACGGCCATCGCCTCCCCGCCCGCAGCCTCGATTTGCGCCACGGCGGCGTCACAAGCGTCCGCGTTGCGCCCGGAAATCACCACCCTGGCGCCGTGCTCTGCCAGGCCGGCGGCACTCGCAAGACCGAGGCCGCGGCTGGATCCGGTCACGATAGCCACCTTGCCGCAAAGATCGAATAAGGGTGAGGCCATGTGGAAATCTCGCTGGTTATTTGCGTGCTGAATGTACTATCCATAGTACGGATAACGCAATATCATGGCTCACCGTCAAGGGGCCACGCCATGCCGAATCTCTACAACCTTCCCGACGAGCTGCTGGTCACTGCGGAGGGTGGTCTGCGTATCATCACGCTCAACCGGCCCAATGATCTGAATGCTTCGACCAGCGAGATGTTGTTTTCATTTCCGCGCCTGTTCAGCGCGCTTGCGGAGGATCCCGCGGCCCGAGTCGCCATCCTGACAGGCGCGGGACGTGCGTTCAGCGCCGGCGGTGACATGAGTCACTTCGTAAAGACTCTGGAGGATGCCGACTTCGCGCGTACCGTGCAGGAAAATGCCCGCCGCACCATCCATAGCTTCATCGATCTTCCCATCCCCATCATTGCGGCCGTGAACGGCCCGGCCGTAGGCTGGGGAGCCACTTTGGCCACCCTGTGTGACATCGTGCTGATGTCCGAGAAAGCCTTCATGGCGGAACCGCATATCAACATCGGCCTGGTGGTCGGAGACGGGATCTCCGTGTCCTGGCCGCTGTACATGAGCCTGTTGCGGGCCAAGGAGTTGATCTTTACCGGCGAGCGCATCAACCCGCAGCAAGCCGTCGAATTCGGGCTAGCCAACCGTGTGGTGGCACCGGACAGGCTGATGGAAGAGGCGCGTATCCTGGCGGATAAGCTTCTCAAACAGCCGCGTCAGGCCCTGCGCGAAACCAAGAAGATCATGAACCTCCACCTGCATCAATCCGCCGCGCGTATTCTCGACACCACTTTGGGACGCCAGCTCGCCGCGACTGCAAGTGAGGAGCACCACAGGATTGCCGCCGAGTTCATCGCCCAGCAAAAGCGCAACCAGCGTCAATAACGCCGATGCGGCATCACCGCGCGCCACGATCTGCGAGTCTCATCGTTACCCCCTGAGCGCCGGATACGGCCGCACCGGCTGGGTCTTGCCGTCCCAGCTCAGGTGGGCCTGGTGCATCTCGTCGAGCGCAATATAGACAGCCTCGCTCAACTCCTGCAGCTCAGTGAACACGCCCAGGGTGGACAAGGTGTCAACGAAATACGATCTGCCAATGCCGGGCACTGGCCCGCCGGCGGCAACCGGGAACCCCAGCGCCTCGAAGCGCGCTATCTCGGCATCGAGATCCGCGCAGCGCCGCCAGAAGTGGTGAATACCCTCGCCGCGTGTATCGAGGATCTCATGAAAGATCGACGGACCGGGCTGCCTCGGCTGCAACAACTCGATGTTGAGTGAGCCGGAATACCCGATAGCGACCCGGACATCCAGCAGTGTCGGCTTGCCGCGGTAGTATTGGCCTTCTTCCAGCCTGAAATCCGCGATATAGAACGGGCCCGCGTGGTACATGTCGACCCAAGTTGCAATTGCACGGTCGAGATCACGCACTACATAACAGACCTGAGCGATTCCGTCGGGCAGAGGAAGCATGGTCAACCAAGTCCGAAGCGTTCGCTGTAGTCCGCGAACATGCGCGCGACATCCTCACGCTTCAGGCCGAACGGCTCCAGAGAGTACGGATAGCGACCATAGCGATCTGACCGGTGACCGGGGTCGTCGAGCCAACCGCGCATGCGGTGCTCGAACTCATCGCTATAGGCGAGATTGAATTTACTATAGATGCACTTGATGGTGGCCACGGGATCCTTGGACAGGTCCTTGAAGCGCAAATGCACGATACGCGGATCATCAACGAGCGGATCGGCGAGCACGCGGTCGATACCGGCGCGCGTTGCCTGCAAGTAGCCCCGGGCGAACTGCTGCCAGTCCATCCTGCCGTTGGTGATCGCGTGGTAGAGCACCGACGAGATGGCCAGCGTGGACTGATGCACATCCACCGGGTCACGGTGTGGCCAGATACAAATTGCGTCCGGAAACTCGGCGAACAGATCTTGCAGCTGGAATTGGTGCGCGCATCCCTTCAGCACCCAACGCCACGCGGGCCTGTTCCATTGCAGGTGCTGCAGGAATTGTTTCTGAAAAGCGTAACAGGCCCTGGGATCCGCGGTTTCGCCGAGATTCATGATGGCCAGGGCGGGAATCCGGAATAACAGCGTCGGATAGACGTTCTGGAAATCGAGGGTGTGGATTTCCTCGTCCTCGATCAGGGTGTTGGCACCGTCGTCCCAGTACGGATGCAGGGTCAACAGGCCCGGAGTGTGCTGGTTCCAGCTGTCCATCTCGCGTTGCGCGGCTTCGATGCGACCCTTCGCCACCGGCATCTCGCCCGGTGGCGGTGATGGCTGATGGGTGTGCCACCACAGCGGCCCCTGATGAGCCGGATCGACTGCGAGCAGCGAATGCAGCAGGGTCGTCCCGGTGCGCGAATAGCCGATCACGAAGACTGGCCGCTCGATTCGTTCGTCGGCGATGGCCGGAAGCCGCTTGCGGTCGACCTCGAGCAACAGGCGGGTGATCACGATCTGCAGGATCTGGGCGCGCCCCGTCAGCGCTTGCTCTGCCGAGAGGTTGCCGCGCTCATTGAGCCATTCGGTGAACTTCGTCAGCCGCGCGGTGAAGCCGGCATCCAACACATTGAAGTGCCCGGTCGCGAAACCGGCGGCGGTGATGATCTCACCCGGATCGAGCTGCGCCTGTGCCAAGTGAGGCCCCGCTACCACTTTCGCGAACGACGTTCAGAAATACGATTCTAGCAGAATTTCCTGGGCAGACTACCTCCCGCCGGTGTCGCGATAGCGCGTCGGCGACATTCCAACATGGCTGCTGAAGGCGCTGCGGAAGGAGCGGATGTCAGCGTAGCCGACCATGGTGCCTACCTGCTCAACCGGGCGCCGCGTCATCAGCAGCATTTTTTTCGCTGACTCGATCCTCAACCATTGCGCATAGTGTCTGGGTGTCATGGACAGATCACGCTCGAAACGCCGCAGCAGGGTCGAGTGACTCACCGCCAGCTCGCGCGCCAGCTCGCAGATCCTGAAACGCCTGGCGAAACGCTCCCCCAGCCAGAACTGGGCAGCGGCGACCAGTGGATCGTCCGAGAGCGGGCTGTTGTCGCGGACGCGCTCCAGTCCGGTAGTAGCTGCCAGCCAGCGCGACATGTGCGGCGAGAGGCAATGCTCGACGAGCTTCGCCACCAGCATCCATTCGTCAGCCATTGCCGAGGCCGTGAACATCCCACCGTGCTCAACCACCCGGGAGCGCTTCTCGGGTCGGACTAGTGGATAACGGCGGCGAAAGCACGCGGAGAAAGTGCCAGGGACGGCCGCCGATCCCTTGTCCAGCAAACCCGCTTCGGCCAGAACGAACATCGCCGTGGCAGAGGCACCGATCACGACACCCTTGGCTCGTTGGTGCCTCAGCCACTCCAGAAGTCGCTTTTCGTGAGTCAGCGCTTTCACCAGCGATTCCTCGTCGGCCGCCTCGAATGCGGCAACGTGAACCAACTGGAGTCGTCCGGGCCAGTCCAGGTCACCGTCCGCCGCCAGAGCTCGGCCCCCGGCAAGAACCACCGGCTGGCCCGTGGGCGTCAAAACCCGCACCTTCGACTGCATGGCCACGCGATACGGTGCCGCGAACATGTCCTGCACTTGTCTCGCCACCATGGCAAAACTATCGACGAGCGTGCCGACGCTGCTGAGGAAGCTACCGGGCAACGCAACCACGGCAATGTCCCCGACATTGCTTCCCGGAGTCTTCACCATGACGATTTACCCCCCCGAATATGACGATTAGTCTCCTGCCTGTTTAGTCCATTCGGCGCCTAGGATCAATCCTTCGCAAGGGAGATCCGCAGGCGCTTCGCCAACTACATCCAACACTATCAGCTCAGCTGAGGAACTCTATGAATGCAGTCCCCAAGCCACGTCTGATCGGCACGCCACCGATTCGCGAGCTCAACGTTTCCAATCATTTGCTCGGCAATCGTGCCGCCCTGGACGCCGCGTGGGATCGCGACGGCTACTGGTTCTTCCGCGACGTGCTGGACAAGGGAGCAATCGCCCGTCTGCGCGCCATTTATTTGCGGGTGCTCGACAAGCTGGGCGTGATCGACCCCACCCACACCGATGCGGCGGTGTACAACGGAGCCTCGCTCGAGAAATTCCCGATTGTCATGGGCGGTGACCCGGCGATCGACCCGTTGCTGAAGCTGCACCCGATGCGGCAATTTGTCGCCGAGCCCGCCGTCAAGGCATTCTTCGCCCAACTGTTCGGTGATGAGGTGTTCTGGGTGCCCAACACCGAGTATCACACGCTTCCGCCGAACCCGAACCACAGCGGCAGCCGTTTCAACTACGTGCATGCCGACGGCGCCAACAACAAGGGTTTGCCACTGCGCATCTGCTGGATTCCGCTGGCCTACATCGACGAGGCAACCGGCGGGTTGGTCCTGGCCGAAGGTCTTCACAAACCCCGTATGAACGATTTCCCGCGGCCACCCACAGGTATTGGGGAGGATGTGGTTCCGCCGGATGCGTGGCGGCGCTCCGAGTTCGGACCTGGCGACCTGGTGGTGTTTAGCTTGGAGACGCCGCACAGCGGGCTGGCCAATCGTTCCAACCGCTATTTCCGTCTGTCGATGGACATCCGTGGCATGAGGAAGTCGGACAACATACCTACCATCGGCACTGTCGTGGCCATCGACGAGAATGCCGTTACCGTGGCCGATGACAGCGGCAAGCGGCACACCTTCCGCCTGAACGAGGATACCTTTTGCCGCATCGCACGCGGCCGGCTGTCGGGAATACCGCTGGAGCTCGCTGAGATTCCTCGGCTGGTGAAGGTCGGCGATCCGGTGTATGTAGCGTCGAACCGCGGTACGGCCACGTTTATGCGGCCTCAGCACTAACCCGATACAAAGCGCGACGACGGAAGTAATCACGATACGCCGGTCCCACAATCGGGCCGCGCCTACAGGTTCGCACCAGGCTCGAACACGGGAGCCACCAGGTGCTGACCGCCATCCGCCAACACCGGATGTCCGACGATGAAGCAACTTTCGTCCGAGAGGAGGAACATCAGCGCGCCACCGAAATCTTCCACCGGATCGCCCAGGCGTTGCAGGGCCAGGCCGCGGATCCGTTGGTCGATGGCCTGGGGGTGAGACTTTCGCCACGCTTGGAACTCAGGAATGTCCAGAGCGCCTGGGCCGAGATAGTTGACCAGTACACCATCCTTGGCCCATTCAACGGCCACCGCGCGACTGAGACCCTGGAGGGCATAGTCGCCAGTGACGCGATCCGAGATGTGTGCGAAGGCACTCGCGCCATACACAGATCCAACGTTGACGACCCGCCCGCGCGTCTCCTTCAGATAGGGATAGGCGGCACGCATTGCGTTGGTCGCTGCCCGTAGCGCAGCGAATACCGCTGCGAAGTCCTCTTCGGGCTTCTCGGCAAACGGCTGCCAGTGCAGCGGGTCCGGAAGAAGGTTGACCAGTGCATCCAGTCGTCCGTAGCGCTTTGCGGCGGCCTGCACTCCTGAGGCGCTGGCATCGATTGGTAACACTTGTGCACCTTCCCGCGATGCGCGCTCGGCTGCCGCCCGGCTCAGCGTGGAATCCCCACCGCTAACCAACACCACCTTGCCTTCAAGCTGGCCGCTCATGACGACGCTCCCTGAACTGTCTGATGTCTGCCGGCGTGTATATCCGTATCGGCAGCATGCTCGTTCGGTGGCCGTGCCAGCCAAGCGCCGCCATCAACGTAGAAGGTCTGCCCGGTAATGAAGCGGCCGTTGCGCGATACGAGGCCGAGCACCCCGCCAGCAATATCCGTCTCGCAGTCACCCATGCGACGCATTGGAATCGTCGCGCATATGGTCTCGTGCACACCGGGATTCGCGTTGGCATAGACCCGATAGGCGTAGCTGTCCCCTGCCGGAGTGATCGTGTTGACTGTAATACCGTACTTGCCAAACTCGTTTGCGGCGCTTCGGGTCAACGCCTCATTCGCCGCCTTCGTGATGTTGTAGTCGCTCGAATAGAGCATTCCATTCAGCGCCCAGTGGGAGCTGAAGTTGATGAAGCTGCCGCCGCTCTTCTGCTGGATGATGTACGGCACCGCAGCCTGCATCGTCCAGAGCGAGTGATAGAAACCGGTCGCCAGAGTCATGGCGTAGTCGGCGTCGGGCTTCTCGAGTATCGGCTTCAGGGGCGCAATGCCTTGCGCATTGTTGACGACGATATCCAGCCGTCCGAAACTCCGGGCAGCCTCGTGGACGACACCTTGTATCTGCGTTTTGATCCCGACATCGGCGGCGACATAACGCGCGCGCCCCTCGGAGCCGGGAATCGCCTTTATCAAGGACTGCATCTGCGCATCGTTCTGCGGATTGCGCGAGCAGTAGACGACTCGCGCGCCCTCCTTCAGGAAGCGCAACACGATGCCACGGCCGATCCCCTGAGTGCCGCCGGTCACGACCGCGACTTTCCCATCCAATCGTCCCATGTTGGTATCCCCGGAGCGCGGAGCTGCCCCTTGGCCGATTACTTTACTCGGTGAAGTTATTTGCGTGCAAGCGGCGCCCGGCGTCCGGCAGGGGCAGCGGCCGCATGCGTTGCTGCAGGCGCCGCAGGGTACGGGCCAGTTGCTGCCGCTCGGTGGCCGGTAATTGCATGACCGCCCGAACGTGTTTCGCATACCGGTTGCGGAAGCGCTTGCGCAGCAGAGCCAGCGCCGATGCTGTCAGCCGCACGGTTTGACTGCGCCGATCGCCTGGATTGACCCTCCTGACCACATAACCGAGGCGCTCCAGCCTCTGGACGCGTTTGCCGATGCCTGCGAAGGAAATCAGAAAGTGGTCCTTGAGGAGCGCCGCAGAACTCTCGTACGGTGGACCCAGGCGCCGCAGGGCATCGAGCACCATGACTTCACCGGCACTCAATCCGATTGAATGCGCCTCCAGCTGGAAATTGTGCTCAATCAGGCCCGCCAGCGTTACTATCCTGATTACCAGCGCATACGCTTCGGCCGCCGTACCGGGAACTTCGGTCGCCCACGCCGCGGCAGCCGCCTCGATGGGGTCGCCCTTGCCGGATGGAGGTTCGCTCGGGTGCTTGCTGCCCTGTTCGTCACCCCCATAGGGCGCCCTCTCCTCCTCGAAGGGGAATTGCGGACCGGGCCGCAAGCGTCTGCCGGGGGCTGTTTCAACGATCCCCTGCTGCTTGAGCCCCGCGACGATCGCCGCAGCCCAGGACTTCGCGCGGTAGCCCCACAGGTGGGCGAGACCCGAGAGCGGCGGGATGCTGCGGTGTTGCGAGTAGTAGTCGCGCAGCGAATCGATGTACGGAGTCAGATCGCTCAGAGACATTGCGGCAGCCTTGCGCATGAATTTCCCCTTACGGGAGAACTTTTATTCTACAGAACGATCGTTCTCTACGCAGCTCAGGTTCCCCCTGGCCGCCCGCTTCCCTAAAGTGTCCGAAGTTCCCATACGTGAGGTTGCATCGATGAGTACGATCAGCTTTGCCGGACAAGTAGCCATTGTGACGGGAGCCGCCGGGAGTATCGGCCGTGCCATCGCGATCGAGCTTGTGCATCGTGGTGCCAGCGTAGTTGTAAATGACTATGGCGGCGATACCTTTGGGCACAACGGCGGTGTTGATCGCGCGGAGGCCGTCGCGGCAGAACTGCGTGGGCTTGGCGGAAAAGTCATCGCGAACTGCACACCTGTCGGCACCACCGAGGCAGCTCGCAGCATCGTTGAGTGCGCGCTGGAGGCATTCGGGCGAATCGACATTCTCGCGAGCAACGCCGGCATTACCCTGCCAGGGTTATTCACACAACCGAGCGACGCTGAACTCGAAGCCCATTTCCGGGTGAATCTGCTGGGGCCCTATGCTCTGCTTCGCGAAGTGTGGCCGGTAATGCAAAGGCAGCGCTATGGTCGCGTCCTGCACACCTCATCCAATGCTGCCTTGGGCATCGGCGCGAACGCGCCCTATGCGACAACCAAAGCCGGCCTCGTCGGCCTGACCCTTGACACCGCAATCGAGGGGCGCGAACACGGAATCAACGTCAACGCGATGATGCCCGTTTCGTACTCACGCATGATCGAGCAGATTCCCGACCCCAAGTACGTCGAGTGGTTCCACAAGTACTTTCCACCCGCAAAGGTTGCCGCGGCGGCTGCCTTCCTCCTGAGCGGCGAGTGCGACCTCTCTGGCCGAATCCTGGACGTCGGGGGCGGTCGAGTCGCGCATGTCGTCTTCGCGGTGAACGAAGGTTGGTTTAGCGCTGACATCACCGCGGAACGAGTACGAGATCACCTGGCTGAGGTCCTCGATATGCAGGACGCGCGGGCACTCGATGGCCAGGCATCTGCCATGGTGCCCTACAACCGCCTGTTTCCATTCGAAGCGGGCGCGGGTCCGTCTCTCGATCTCGCTACGGTCGCCGGGGCTGGCCAACGCAAGCGCTGAAACGCATCACGCAGAGGCCCTCTGCTCACCCGACAGCCGGCGGGCCACATCCACGATAATCTCACGAAGGTTCGGCAGCTCCGCCTCGAACCGCTCGGCGGGCGCGCCGATGGCAATAGCGGCGATCACCTGGCCCCCGGCTGCAAAGATGGGAGCGGAGATACCCGCTGAGCCTTCGAATAACTGATTGACGCTGCTCGCGAAACCCGTACGCCGGATCCGCTCGAGCTCCTTCAGCAATTCCTTGCGATCCGTCAGCGTCTCAGGCGTCTGGCGCACGAGCTTGGTCGAGCGCAGGTAACCGTCTCGGAACTTCTCGTCGGCAAATGCGAGGAGCACCCGCCCGGCCGCCGTGCAGTACAGTGGTCGATTCATGCCTACCGTGATCGCATAGCGTATCGAATGGGGGCTATCGATCGCATCCACGTACGTAATGACCTGGGCCTCGCGATCGAGCACGCCTATGTAGACTGTTTCCTTGGAGCGCGCCGCCAACTCTTCGAGATAAGGGCGGGCCATCTTCGGGAAATTCCAGGCGGACATCATCGTCGCCGCAAGCCGGAAAGCGGTGGGACCCAGGCGGTACAGGCCCTGGGTGTGCGTCAGATAGCCCTCGACGACCAGCGGACGCAGCAAGTTCAGCAGACTGCTCTTGGGGGATTCGAGCACCCCGTTCAGGTCCGCGAGCGTCATGCCATCTGACTTTTTAGCCAGTGCATCGAACAGTCCGAGCAGCCGCGTCAGTGAACGCGGACCGCCCATCTCGCGATCGTTGACGGTATCGGCGGCCCGCTTCGCGGGCACATTTCGGCCAGTAGCCACATTCTTCTTTATGGTTCCCACGGGTGTCAGTGCTCTCCCCAAGTGTATTCCCTCCCAAAATGGGGATTATCCATGATGACAACGCTGTCGTCGATTAACACACACCAGGTGGGAGCTTGCACATCGTTCTATTATGTGAAGCCTGCTACGACCCTCCCCGCGAGTCCTCCAGGATCAAATCTGCCGCCCGTGCGCCAATGACCATTGCCGGCGCATTCGTATTCCCGGACGTGACTGTCGGCATGATGGAAATGTCCGCGACCCGCAGACCGTTAACACCGCGGACGCGGAGGCGCTCGTCGACTACGCTCATCCCGTCCGTGCCCATCTTGCAGGTGCCACAGGCGTGGTAGCCGGACTGCCCTAGCCGGGCGAAGGCATCGATGATTTCGTCGTCGCTCTGAACTGCCGGGCCGGGAGTTGTTTCCTCTGCAAGGAGGTGTTTCACCGGCGCTTCCTCCAGCAGACGGCGCATGAACCGCACCATGTCAATGCTCGTGCGCCGATCATAATCGGCTGTCAACCAGTTTGGCTTGATGGAGGCCGGCTCGTTCGAATCGCGGGAGCGGATCAGGACATGGCCTTGGCTCTGCGGCCGCAGGACATAGCCGAAAAACTGCATCCCAGGGGAGGACTCGAATTGCAGCGCCTGAGCGCTGAAGTCGAGCGAATACGGCGCAAACATGAGTTGAACATCCGGCCGGTCGAGCCCGGGCTGGGTCCTGGCGAAGCCCCCGACGTCGGAAGACCCCGTCGCCATCACGCCACTCTTGAACAAGTAGTAGCGCAGCATGTTGCGCATCAAACGCAATCCCGCAAAGGCCAGGTTATCGCTGAGCGCAGCGTCCTTGAGCCGATGCTGGATGAACAGCAGACGATGGTCGCGCATGTTCATGCCGCAGCCAGGATTGTCTGCAATGACCTTGATCTCGTGCTGGCGCAACAGGTGCGCCGGGCCAATGCCGGAGAGTTGCAGGATCTTCGGCGACTGCAGTGCGCCCGCCGACAGAATGATCTCACGGCCGCGATGTTCCTTTGCGGCACCCTCGCGCCTCGTCAACACACCAATGGCGCGCGTCCCATCAAACAGCACTTTGTCGACGCAAGTGTCCGTCATTACCTGCAGATTGGGACGCCGTCTCACGGGCTTCAAAAATGCTTCGGCCGAGCTCTGGCGCACGCCGCGTTTGATGCTGCAGTTGAGATAGCCAATGCCGGTGGTGTCTTCTCGGTTGAGATCGTCGCGGCGGGGCAACCCCAACGCGCTGCCTGCGGCGATCATCGCTTCTGCAAGCCGGTGAGTGCCGCCTCTTGGGGAGATACCTAAGGGCCCGCCGACCCCTCGCAGCTCGTCTGCGCCCAGCGAGTGATCCTCCATTTGCTTGAAGTAGGACCGTAGAGTGCTCCAGCCCCAACCCTTGCATCCCAAGCTTTCCCAGTGATCGTAATCCTGGGGCTGGCCGCGCATGTAGACCATACCGTTCACGGAGCTCGACCCGCCGAGCGTCTTGCCGCGCACCCAGACCTCACCCTTGTTGGCATTGCCGGACTCTGGCTCGATGGCGAAGAACCAGGCGTGCTTCGGATCGCTGAGCAACTTCCCGAATCCCTTCGGAATACGGATGAGCGGATTCGTATCCTCCGGGCCCGCCTCGATGAGCAGCACCCGATGCCGGGGATTCTCGGAGAGACGGTTGGCCAGGACGCAACCCGCCGACCCGGCCCCCACGATGATGTAGTCGAAGTCCGTCAAGGGCGCCCCTGAAAGCGGTGCATGATCAGCGCGCGGCGCCACGCTCAATCGCTTTGGTCAATTCCGCAAACTCATCCATCAGATGCTGCGGAAACACGAGCTTCTCGTGACTCTGAATGGCCGCGAAATGCTGCGCGACATCCTCGACACTCGCGGGTTTGTCGCGCGGACCCAGCCATCCTTCGCTCAGCGCGACGAATGCCCTTGCGTAGCGGCCCCAGGTCGCCGAGTACATGGCATGTGTGCTGTTGCAAGCCTCACTCGCCAGATACACCACCAGGGGCGTGACGAAATGCGGGTCCAGCGAGTTGCCGGCGTGCTTGGCAATGGCGGCGAACTGGGCCGCGAATTTCTCCATCTGCTCGGCTGGCATGGCTTTCTCCATGCGACTCGCCGCGGTCGGCAGCAGCGCATTGCAGAGCACGCCATACTCGGCGCCCTCGAGCGAGAGAACATGCATCAGACCGACCAACCCGGCTTTCGCGGCCCCATACGCCGCTTGCGTGGTGTTGCCCAGCATGCCCGCAGCCGAGGATGCAAATACGATTCGTCCGTAGCCTTGCTTCTGCATGATCTTGTATGCGGGCTGTGTCACATAGAATGCGCCCTTGAGATGCACCTGGATGAGCGAATCCAGAATCTCGTCCGTGACCGATTCGAATGGCGCATTACGAAGATGGCCCGCATTGTTGATGACGATGTCGACGCGGCCGAAGCTCTTCACCGCGGTACCGACGATGGCCTCGCCTCCGGCGCGAGTGCCGACTGAATCGTAACTCGCCTCGGCCTTGCCGCCGGCTGCGCGGATCTCGTTCACGACAGCGTCCGCCATTGAATGGGAGCTGCCCTTGCCATCGAAGGCGCCGCCCAGATCGTTGACCACGACCGCCGCCCCGCGGCGAGCGAGCTCTACCGCGTAGGTCCGGCCAAGTCCGCCACCGGCACCTGTAACAATCGCAACACGATTCTTGAACTCGATCTGCATGCGTGCGTCCTCGTGGTTATCCGGCGAGCGTCCCCCATCACCCGATGGGCGACTACTCCCATTTTGGAATTCAGTTCGATGGTCTTCATATGACCTTCATCCTCGACAAACGCTCCAGATCAACGTCATTGAAGGACAGCAATCCCTTGAGGATCTCCGCGGTGTGTTGCCCCAAGGTCGGCGGTGCGGTGTAGCTGTCGATGGGTGTCTCAGACAGCCGGATCGGGCTGGCACAGACCTTCACGGTTCCGGCGAGCGGATGCGGCACTTCCACGGCCATCTGCCGGTGCTTGACCTGCGGATCCTCGAACACCTGCTGCAGGTCATAGATGGGCCCAGCGGGAACATTCACTCGTTCCAACGCTTCCAGCAGTTCCTGCTGCTTCCACTTAATCGTGATCGCATCGAATGTCTCCGCCAGCGCCTTGCGATTGAACACGCGCTGAGGATTACTGATGAAGCGCTCGTCCTCCGCGAGATCGGGGTGCTTCAAGGCCTCGCAGAAGCGTCGATATTGTTCGTCGTTGCCACATACGACCATCACCCCTCCATCGGCGCACGGGAACCTTTGCGAAGGCAGCCCACCGTTACCTTGTGTGCCTCGACGCACCGGGATTACACCTGTCGCGAGATATTGAGCGGTGTAGTGACTCAACGAGGCGATGACCGAATCGAGCAGGGCAATGTCCACTTGCTGACCCCGGCCCCTGTCGTCCCCCTGACTCGCGCCCTCACCCGCACTGGCGCTGGCGCTCTCACTCGCCCCGCCGCCGGCGCGCTGACCAACGCTCTTGCGCGCATCGCGTTCATACAACGCCGCGATCACGCCGATGGCCGCAAATTGACCGCCGATGAAGTCCGCTATCGAAGGGCCCGTCTTGACCGGTGCACCCCCTTCCTCATCGGGATAACCGGTGACACTCATGAGGCCACCCATAGCCTGGAAAATCGAGTCGTAACCTGGACGCGGAGCATAGGGCCCGCTCTGACCGAACCCCGTGACCGAGCAATAGATCAGGCGCGGATTCACCTTCTTCAGACTCTCGTAGTCGAGGCCATAGCGCTTCAAGTCGCCCACCTTGAAGTTCTCGACCAGCACGTCGGAAATCGCCGCGAGGCGCCGCACGATGTCCTGCCCTTCGGGCGCGGCCAGGTTCAACGTTATGGACTTCTTGTTACGATTGGCGCCCAGGATGATTGGCGTCTCGCGCGTATCGCGCCCCGCCGAGTCCTTCAGAAAGGGCGGGCCCATCCGCCGCGCATCGTCACCACTGCCGGCACGCTCGACCTTGATGACTTCCGCGCCGAGGTCTCCGAGTGTCTGCGCTGCCAGCGGCCCTGCGAGCACCCGCGAGAGATCGAGCACGCGGATGTGCGATAACGGTTTTCTGGACATAGCCGCGTTAGTTTCCCGTGAAGTTCGGCTTGCGCTTTTCCATAAAGGCTTGGGCGGCTTCGCTGAAATCCGCCGTGCTCATCAACACCGATTGATAGTTCACTTCGCAGTTGACGGCCTGGTCAATCGTGTCGTTGCCGATGTTCAGAGCCGCCTTCATCAAGGCCATGGCCACCGGTGGATTCTTCGCAAAGCGCCGGGCCACTTCGATCGCCTCCTCCAGGGCGCGGCCGGGCTCGCACAGCTTATTGACGAGCTGCAGCCGCAACGCCTCATCAGCCTCGAAAGTGTTTGCGAGCGCGCACAATTCCATCGCCTTGCGATGACCGATCTTGCGGGGTATCGACCAGATGCCCCCGACGTCCGGCATGAGCCCCACTTTGATCCAGGCGCAGCCAAACTTAGCATCGCTCGCGGCCACAGCGTAGTCGCTAGCGGCCACGAAGGAGACGCCGGCGCCCATGCAGTTGCCCTCTACCGCGACAATGAAAGGCTTCGGTCCCGTGACGAGCAGCTTGAAAATACGCGTCGGTAGATCGAACCGGATGCGCGCTTCGATGATCTTACGGCGCTTCATCTCGCTGATATCACCGCCTGCGCACAGATTGCCGCCCGCTCCAGTCAATACGATGGCACGGCATTCCTCGTTCTCGACGATCTCCAGCAGACGCGCATACATGGCCTGGCGCATCTTCATGTTGAAGGCATTCAGACGCTTCGGATTATTCATCGTCATGATGGCGATGTTGCCATCGTAGCGAACCTGCAGGATCTCTTCGTCGCTCATAGGAAATCCCCGAACAACTCGGTGTGATGCTCGCTGTTGCCCCAGGTGATATCGATGCACGTGAGGCGCTTGAAATAATGACCGACGGCCAACTCGTCCGTCATGCCCATGCCGCCGTGAAGTTGGACAGCGTGCTGGCCAACGGTGCGGCCGGAGCGGCCGATGGTAGCCTTGGCGGCGGATATCGCCCTGCGCCGGCCGATCCGATCCCCGTCCCGATTGCTAACCAGTTTCCCATCGTCGAGGTGAGCTGCCGCGAGCAGCGCGGCCGACCGGGCCTGCTCGGTCGCTATTGCCATCTCCGCGACGCGATGTTGGAGCGCCTGGAACGTGCCAATGGGGCGGCCAAACTGACGGCGCCCCCGTAGATGCTCGGACGTCATTGCAATCAGCTGTTCCATGCACCCGACCGCCTCGGCGCACAATGCGGCAAGGCCAACATCGACGGCGTATTCCAGGGGCTCGAACCCCGCATCGACCTGGCCGAGCACCGCATCCGAGCCAACAGCCACATCACGCAACGCCACTTCAGCCGATCGTTGGCCGTCGATGTTGGGAAAGCTCTCGATGGTCACTCCGGTCGCCTTCGCATCGATCACAAACAGACTGACGCCGTGGCGATCAGTGTCGTCACCGCCCGTGCGCGCGGACAGGATCAACGCATCCGCACTTGGCGCTTGCAGCACCACAGCCTTACGAGCATTAAGGACGAAGCCGCCGGACGTGCGCCGCGCACGTGAGCCGATGTGCGGCAGATCGAATCTCGCTTCAGGCTCAAACGTCGCTAGTGCAACACGACTGGAGCCATCCACGATGGCGGGCAGCCACCTGGCTTTCTGATCACCCGTGCCGCTCACCGCAAGCAACCGGGCAGCGACTACCGCTGTTGACCAATAGGGCTCGAGCACCAGGCCACGACCGAGCGCCTGCATGACGATCAGCGTTTCCAGCGCCGAGCTGCCGAGCCCACCGTACTGTTCCGGAACAACCAGGCCCAACAGGCCCATTTCGGCGAACTGCTGCCAGTGCTCCTCGGAGAAGCCGCGTTCTGAGGTGGCTAACCGGCGGCGCTCATCCATGGAGTATGCGTCCGCGACGAAACGCTCGACCGTGTCCGCGAGCATCTGCTGTTCCTGGGAGTAGTTGAAATCCATCTCAGATACCCAGAATCGCCTTCGCGATGATGTTCTTCTGTACTTCGGTGGTGCCGCCGTAGATTGAAACCTTACGCAGGTCGAGATACTGCGCCGCTAACCCGTTCAGCTCCGCGGCCCCCGCGGTCGGGCCGCCATAGCCCCTTTCCAGTGCCTGCGGAAGGTATGGCACTGCGTAGGGACCGGCGCACTGCATCAACAGCTCGCCCAGCTGCTGCTGAATCTCCGAGCCACGGATCTTGAGAATGGATGCTTCGATGTCGATTGCCTTGCCTGCCCCTTGTAACGAGATCATCCGCATGAGCGACCATTCGTGCGAGAGAACCTCGATCTCGATGCGGGAGATCCGATCGCGAAACAGCGGATCCTCGAGCAGCGGCCTGCCCCGTTTGATTTCGGTCCGCGCATACTCCTTCAGCCGCCGCAGGAGGCGCTTGCACATACCAATTCCGGCGATGTTCGCGCGCTCGTGACCCAACAGGTATTTGGCGATGCTCCAGCCCTGATTCTCCTCGCCTACCCGGTTCTCGACGGGCACCTGTACGTTGTCGAGGAACACGTCATTGACGTCGTGCCCTTGATCGAGTGTGCGGATCGGCTTCACCTGCAGACCCGGTGTATTCATGTCGATCAGCAGGAACGAGATGCCCTGCTGCGGCTTGCCCTGGGTCGAGGTCCGCACCAGGCAGAAGAACCACGTCGCCCAGTGGGCAAAGCTGGTCCACGTTTTCTGCCCGTTCACGGTGTAGTAATCACCCTTGCGTTCCGCTCGCGTGGTGAGTGAAGCCAGATCCGAACCGGCGCCCGGCTCGGAATAGCCCTGGCACCACCACTCTTCCATCGAGAGGATCTTCGGCAGATGGAGCGCCTTCTGTTCTGGGGTACCGAAGGCCATGATGACGGGGCCGACCATCGAGAGGCCGAACGGCATTTGACGCGGCGCGCCCGCCACGAAGCACTCCTCCTCAAAAATGGCTCGCTGGCGTGCATTCCAACCGGTACCGCCATATTCCTTCGGCCAGCCCGGCGCACCCCAACCACGGCCATGCAGAGTTTTCTGCCAGGCGACGTAGTCTTCGCGCTCGACGCGGCGAAACTGCAGTACCGCATCGCGGATGTCCGCTGGAAGATGGCTCTCGACGAAGGCGCGCACCTCGGCACGAAACGCGAGATCCTCAGAGGTGTCTTGTAGATTCATGCGCAGCCAATAGAGACTATACGAGCTCGATGAACCCATTGTTCAACACGATCGTATCGCGCGCCTCGACGCGCGCGCGTAGATGCACGTGCTTGCCGCGCCGCCACAGCTGAAAGCGCACGGTTTCCCCGGGGTACACGGGAGAGGTAAAGCGCACGGCCATCGCCCGCAGCTCGTCAGCCTGATAATGACACATGGCTTTCACCACCGCGTGAGCCGCCATGCCGAAAGTACACAGTCCATGCAGGATCGGACGCGAAAAACCGGCCTTGCGTGCCACTTCAGGGTCGGCATGCAACGGGTTGTAATCGCCGCTCAGGCGATAGATGAGCGCGGCTTGTGGCAGCGATGGCAGATCGAGCTCCAGCTCCGGTGTTGAATCCGGTACGGCCGGCAGGGCCTCGGGAGGCGGATCGCTGATGCCGGACTGCGCGCTGAAGCCGCCATCACCGCGCAGGAAGGTCACTTGTGTGGTCTGCGCGAGCGCTGCGCCGCCGCCTGGCTCATAGATATCCCGCTGAATGACCGCAATGGCGCCCTTACCGGCGCCCTTGTCAGTCACCGAGATGACCCGATTCTTCGCAATCAGTTTCGCCGCGGCGGGCAGCGGCCTGAAGATCCGGATGCGCTGCTCGCCATGCACGAGCTTCACCCAATCCGCACCGGTGCGCGGATCGCGCCACCAGAAGCCGGGCGTACCCAACACGGCCACCATGGACGGCAGCGCCTGCAAGTCTTTTTCGAAGACGAAGCGCAGCTGCCCCGCATCCAGCGGGTCGAATCCCATACCAACGCCCAACGCATACAACAGGGTGTCGCGTTGAGTGTAGGTATGCTCGATTTCGCCGAAGTCCCAGTTCCTGACCGCTTGATAGTCGAGCATGCGCCTTCCGGTTGAGGATGTGCGGGAAGATCAGGCCGGCTCGAACACGAGCAGCGGCGAGTCGTTCTCCCGAATGATCTTGACCTTCACGGCCATCCCGATTTTCACCTCCTCGGGTGCGATACCGACCACGCGGCTCATCATCCGCGGGCCCTCCACCAAGTCGATGAGTGCCAGGTTGTAGCTGGGCGCAGGCGGTTTCTGGCGGATCACGGTGGTGCTGTACACGACGCCCTGCCCGGACGCCTCCACCCAATCCAGCTCCGTCGAGCCCGTCAGCGGCTCGGCGACCCGTGGGTAGAACAGGTACCGGCCGGTCGCCCGGCTGCGTTGAATGCGGAAGCTCCCCTCGGAGAGGAACTTCTGGAAGTCGACCTCAGGATGAAGCGTCGCCATGAATCCGCCCCCGTCGCGCATCGGCCCGCAATCTGTTCACATTTATGAACTATGTTCAGATTATCCAGCGGCAGCAAGGCCGGGGTCAACTGCAATTCACAGGGTATTTGCACGCGCGGCCGGTGCCCGCGCCCCCGCGGTCACGTTGACTCCGCATCCCGATTTGTTCAGAATATTGTACGTCATTCACATACTTGTAGCGCCGGCCGGTACCCCCGGCGCGCGTATCCCACTTGCAGAAGAGCACATCATGGCAAAGATAGTGGAAGGCAAGGTTGTCGTCGTCACGGGCGCTGGTGGCGGGATCGGGCGGGATTTTGCGCTTGCGTTCGCCGCGCACGGGGCCCGGGTCGTAGTCAACGATGTGAGCAAGGATGCCGAGGGCCGCTCCTCGGCGCAGAAGGTCGCCGATGAGATCAAGGCGGCGGGCGGCGAGGCGATCGCGAGCACCGAGAGCGTCGCGGACTGGCAGGCCGCCGGCCGCACCATCGAGGCGGCCATGTCGAGCTTTGGCCGCATCGATTGCGTCGTGAACAATGCCGGCATCGTGCGCGACCGCATGTTCTTCAACATGAGCCTGGATGAATGGCGCGCCGTCATCGATGTCCATTTGAACGGCTCGTTCTTCATGGCCCGGGCCGCGGCTCCCCACTTCAAGAGCCAGAACAGCGGCGCTTACGTCCATATGACCTCGACCTCGGGCTTGATCGGTAACGTGGGTCAGGCGAACTACAGCGCCGCCAAGATGGCCGTCGTCGGGTTGTCGAAATCCATCGCGCTCGACATGGCGAAGTTTAACGTACGCTCCAACTGCATTGCTCCATGGGCCTGGACGCCAATGACGGCGACGATCCCCGATACTCCGGAAAACAAACCCCGTATCGAAAAGATGCAGAAGATGGAAGCAGCCAAGATCGCACCGCTGGCCGTCTACCTGGCAAGCGACGCCGCGGCGAAGGTGTCGGGACAGATCTTCGGCGTCCGCGCGAACGAGATCTACTTCTTCAACCAGATCCGCATGATCCGCTCGGTCCACCGTTCCGAGGGCTGGACGCCGGAAAGCATTGCGGAGCACGCCATGCCCGCCTTCGAGGCCAGCTTTTTCCCCAACGTGGCCTCCATGGTCCTCACACCATGGGATCCGATCTGAGTGCGCGCTTGCGAACCAATATGACTGCGGAGGGTGCATGGAGACGGTAGGTTTGGGCTTGTGCCTGGAGGATTTACCGGTCGGACGGCAATTCAAAACCGTCGGCCGCACCATCACCGAGGCCGACATCGTGAACTTCGTCAACACCACCGGCATGGTCGAGGTGTTGTTCACCAATCTCGAGTTCCTGAAGCATGAATCGGCGATCAAGGGCCGGGTCTCGCCCGGGGCGCTCGTGTTCTGCCTCGCCGAGGGCCTGCTCACCCAGGCGACCATGCAGGGCACCGGCTTCGCGTTCCTGGAAATGGACTACAAGGTCGAGGGTCCGACCTTTGCCGGGGATACCGTCCACGCCGAATGCGAGGTGATCGAGTCGCGCCGCTCGCAAAGCAAGCCGCAGTACGGTCTGGTGCGGACCCGTAACTTCGTGATCAAGCAGGATGGCAAGCGGGTACTCACCTATACTCCCTTGCGTATGGTCAAAGCCCGCAGCGTGCCGCAAGCCTGACCTTCTGGCGGGCGATCGGCATGCGGAGGAACTTCTACTCAGGTGTCACGATCTCGTCCCGGCGCATTGCTCTGCATGTTAGGAGCAAGTGCCGCATTCGCCTGCATGGCTGCAAGCGTGAAGCTGGCTTCGCTGCGCGGCGTGCCTTTCGGGCAGCTGCTTTTCTACCGCGGATTCATTTCGTTGGTGCTGATGAGCGCATATATGCACCTGGCCGGCGTCTCCTTCGCGACACCGCATTGGAAAGCACATTTACAGCGCGGGCTCGCGGGCTTTGGGGGAATGATTCTTTACTTCGGCGGCATCCGGTTGCTACCGCTCGCCGGCGCCGTGACACTCAACTACACGTCACCCCTGATCCTTGCCGGTACTCTGCTGGTGATGCATCGGGAGCGACCTCCACGTGTCATGCTGGCCGCCATGCTGAGTGGCTTCGCCGGCATCCTCCTATTGATGCGCCCGAGCTATGACAGCTCGCAGTGGTTTGGTGTTCTGCTGGCGCTAGGGTCCGCGGTGACTGCTGTGATCGCAGCTCTCAACATCCGCTCACTCGGACAGCTGAAGGAGCCGATTGCGCGCACGGCGGCATATTTCGCTCTATACGCGACCATCGGCGCGCTCCCGTGGTTCGTTCTCAGCGATTTCCGGCAGGTCGACCTGCACGGCGCCGCGTATCTGGCAGCCATAGGTGTGTTCGCTACACTCGGTCAGGTAATGTTGACCCTGGCTTACCAGCGCGGCCATACGTTACTGGTTTCGTTGCTGGGATACGCGCAGGTCATATTCGCCACACTCTTTGGTATCGGCCTGTGGGGAGAGCATCCGGGCGTAATCTCGTGGCTGGCCATCGCGCTGATCGTTGCCAGCGGCGTAGTAGCGACTGTATTCGTGCGATCAGCTCCCTTGCGCAAGACCTGAGGCAGCTCGAGATTCCAATGCGCAGGCAGCAAAAGTCACGCCTTTTGCTGCCGGAAACGGAGTCGATGTTCGAAAAAGGGCCGCAGGCCACTTTTTCCAATGCACTAAGCGCGTTCGAAAATAGCCGCCATGCCTTGGCCGCCACCGATGCACATCGATTCCAACGCATAGCGCCCCTGCCGTCGCTCGAGCTCGTACAGCAGCGTAGTCAGGATACGAACGCCCGTGGCAGCGATCGGATGGCCCAGGGAAATACCCGAGCCGTTCACGTTCAGCCGGTCGGGGTCATTCCAACCCCAGCCCTTCAGTACCGCAAGCACCTGGCACGCGAACGCTTCGTTCACTTCCACCAGGCTCAGATCGTCGAAAGACAAGCCCGTCCTGGCGAACAGCTTGCGCACGGCAGGCACTGGACCGATGCCCATAGTGGCCGGATGACAGCCGACCGCCGCCCAGCCTTTGAGATAAGCGAGCGCCTGAAGCCCCAGCTCCTTGAGCTTGTCTTCGGCAACGATGAGACATGCGGCCGCGGCATCGTTCTGCTGCGCCGCGTTTGCGGCAGTGACGGTGCCTTCTTTGATGATTGGTTTGAGCCTGGACACGCTATCCATGCTCGCATCAGGACGCACACCTTCATCGCGCGCAAAAGTGAGCGCTTCACCTTTCTTCTGCGGCACGGTGATTGGGACCACCTCATAGGCGAACTTGCCTGACTCCCAGGCAGTGGCCGCGCGGCGATGGCTTCGCACCGAGTATTCGTCGGCTGCCTCACGGGAGATTGAATACTCCTTCGCCAGATTCTCCGCGGTCTCAATCATCCCGGAGATCAGGCCGAAACGGTCCACCGGCTGCGAGCGCTCGCGGCCGCGATCGATCCGGTCATGCAGCTTTACGCTGCCAGAGCGCGCTCCCCAGCGCATGTCCGTCGTGTAGTACTCGATATTACTCATGCTTTCGACGCCGCCCGCGATTACGACGTCGGCCGCGCCGCTCTCGATCATCATCGAGGCAGTAATGATCGCCTGCAGGCCGCCGCCGCAGCGACGGTCCAACTGCATGCCCGGGACCTCGATCGGCAGCCCCGCCTGCAGGGCCGCCCACCGACCGACGCACGGTGTCTCGCCGTTGGCGTATGACTGAGCAAAAACCACATCGTCGATACGCCGCGGGTCCACGCCCGTACGTTTCAGAACTTCCTTGATCACGGCCGCGCATAGATGCTCGGCCGGGATGGACTTCAGCGCTCCACCGAACGCACCCACGGCGGTGCGGACGGGGGCGACTATGGCTGCTCTTCTCATTGGGGTATCATGTTCACGCCCTTGTATGCCGTTCAACTATATGTTCGCCCGAAGGGGCTGGCAAGTTGAACGTTACCCGGTGGAGGAATCAGCATGCTCGATTCACACGGCTACGCCGCACAGCAAGCAAACGCCCGTCTCGCCCCGTTCTCTTTCAAGCGCCGCGACCCCGGACCGCAGGACATTGTCCTCGAGCTGACGCATTGCGGGATCTGCCACTCGGACATTCACTACGCCCGCAATGACTGGGGCTTTACGCAATTCCCCGTCGTGCCGGGGCACGAGATCATCGGTCGCGTGACCCATACGGGCGGCGCAGTCACGAAATTCAAAGTCGGCGACGTCGCGGCAATCGGCTGCCTGGTCGACTCTTGCCGGCAATGCTCCCCGTGCAAGGTCGGCAACGAGCATATGTGTGAGCAACACCCTACCCCGACCTACAGCGGAATCGAGCGTGGGACCTCGCTGCCGACTTACGGTGGTTACTCCAACAACTATGTCGTTGATCAGCGATTCGCCCTGACAGTGGGTCCCAACATGGATCCCGCTGCCACGGCACCGCTGTTGTGTGCGGGAATCACCACGTATTCACCGCTGAGGCACTGGAAGGTTGGCCCGGGCCAGAGGGTTGGCGTCGTGGGTCTGGGTGGACTCGGACATGTGGCGCTCAAGATAGGTCGCGCCATGGGTGCACACATGGTTGCCTTCACCACCTCGCCGGGAAAAGCGCAAGACGCAGAGCGGCTGGGCGCACACGAAGTCGTGCTTTCGAAGGATGAGACGCAAATGCGTAAGCAGCGCGGCAGCTTCGACTTGATCCTCGACACGGTCTCCGCCGCCCACGATGTGAATGTCTATCTGGCTATGTTAGCTCCCGACAAAACGCTCGTGCAGCTGGGCATGCCCGCAGAACCACTGGCCGTTTCCGCGATGGCGCTGTGCATGGGGCGCAAGCGGCTCACCAGCTCCATGATCGGTGGTCTGGCCGAGACCCAGCAGATGCTCGACTTCTGCGCCGAGCACAACATCGGCTGCGACATCGAGTCCATCGCGATTCAACAGCTGAACGAGGCGTACGAGCGCGTGCTGCGCAACGACGTCAAGTACCGGTTTGTAATCGACCTGGCGTCGCTGAACGACTAGCCGCGTCGCTTGTCGCGCGCGGCTGCCGCGCCGGGGCAGGGATTGAACTCTGTTCAGGAATACGTACACTGTTCAGATACGTTGTCCGACCTGCATAGGGGGATTCGAATTGGGCAAGCTCGACGGCAAGGTGGCCCTCATCACGGGCGGAGGCCAGGGGGTTGGCCTGGGTATCGCATTCGCACTGGCCGAAGCGGGTGCCGCCATCGTCATCACCGGCCGCCATGAGGACAAGCTGCGCGGCGCTGCGGAACAGATCCGCGCGAAGGGCGCGCCCGATGTGCTCACGGTAGTCGGCGATAGCCGCAAGCGCGAGAGCGCGCAGCAGGCTGTCCATGCCACGATCGAGAAGCTCGGTCACCTGGACGTGCTGGTGAACAATGCGCAAAGCAGCTCGCCCGGGGTCCTCTTCGAGAACATCGACGATGCGACCCTCGCCATGACCCTGGAATCCGGACTTCTGGGGACGTTGTACTTCATGCAGGCGAGCTTCCCGCATATGAAAGAGCGCGGCGGCTCCATCATCAATCTGGGCTCGCGTGAAGGAATCGTCGGCGGTGTCGGGATGTCGGTGTATGCCGCGACGAAGGAAGCGGTCCGGGGTCTCTCGCGGAGTGTTGCGCGTGAATGGGGCAAGTACAACATCCGCGTCAACGTCATCTGTCCCGCCGCCCTGAGCCCTGCGGCGAATACCTACCTCGAGAATCATCCTGAAGAGGCAAAGATGTATCTGGCGCAGACGGCGCTGGGGCACTATTTCCGCAAAATGCGCGGCGACAATCCTAATCTGCGCGGTCCCGCCGATCCCATCGCCACGGTGGATTATGTCCGCAGCCTGGGCGGAGGCGGCGTGCAGATGGCGATCCCGCC
>JBJMWM010000027.1:0-265719 GCA_045810105.1 Steroidobacteraceae bacterium
AGCCCCCGTCAGGCCAACCCCCGTCAGGCCAACCCCCGTCAGGCCAACCCCCGTCAGGCCAACCCCCGTCAGGCCAGCCCCCGTCAGGCCAGCCCCCATCAGGCCAGCCCCCATCAGGTGATCCACCGCCACCCGTGTTCAACCCGCCGTCCGGCTACGCGGGAGCGCTCGCCTCTGTAAAACCGGTCGTCGATGTTGGTGGCGACGGGAGTGGCGTGCAGGACGGTAGCGCAACAGACGCGTTGAACACTGACAGCATACCCGAGTCCCTCAGCATCACTCCTTTCAGCGAGGAGTGGGCCTACAATGAACGGACACACGCCAGTGACTATCTGCCGGGATTGTCGCTCGAGATCCTGAATGGCGGAATCAAGATGCCTGCCGGAGTGCCGTGATCATCGGTCATTTACTACCAGGCTATCCCGTAATCCTCGCCATGGTTGCTCGACCCGCCCCACATCGTTCCATGGGCGCGATCGAGCTCGATGGCATTGATCGGCCCCGAGCTGCGCTCCTGAAAGTCGAGCTTGTACCCCATCCGCACCAACTCCGCGCGAACCCAATCCGGTGTCGCCGTGTTGACCGTGAGGCGCCCCGGTATCGACTCGTGGGCTCCAAATGAATCCCGCATCTGGTAGCTCGTGATGTTGGCCGCCTCGGTCGCCTCCTGCGGCGTCATCCCGAACTCGACCACGTTCAGGAAAAACTGCAACAGGTTCTGATCCTGCGTGTCGCCACCCTGTACCGAGAACACCAGGTAGGGCTTCCCGTCACGTAACGCAAGTGTGGGCGTGAGTGTCGCCCGCGGCCGCTTGCCCGGTTGCAGCACGTTAAAGGGATTTTCGTTCGCGTCGAGTACGAAGCTCTGCATGCGCTGGCTGAGGCCAACACCCGTGTGCCCTGCGATGACCGCGGGCGTCCAGCCTCCACTCGGCGTGACCGATACAGCCCAGCCTTTTTCATCGGTCGCCTCCACACTCGTCGTTCCAAGCCGGAACGTACGGTCGTATTCCTGGAGCGCCGTAGGACTCCATTGCGCCGCTGCCGCCGGCCCCGACACAGGCATCTTGCTGTGCCACCCCTGCAGGATGGTCGCGAACGGGTTGGTCCCGTTCTCGAACGGATACGGATCGCCAGGACGAATGTCCGGATCGTTATGATCGGGCTTGATGAGCTTCGCACGTTCGCGTGCATAATCTTTGGACAGCAACCCCCTGATCGGCGACGCGGGTGAAAACGCGGGATCGCCGTAATAGAAATCGCGATCCGCAAACGACAGGTTCATTGCCTGGTAGAGCGTGTGGATGTAGCGGGCGCTGTCATACCCCATGGATTTCAGGTCGAAGTTCTCCAGGATGTTGAGCGCCTGCAGCATCACCGGCCCCTGCACCCAGGTGGTCAGCTTGTAAACTTCTATTCCCTTGTAGTTGGTGTGCACCGGCTCCTCAATGTGCACCTTCCAGTTCGCGAGATCCTCCATCGTGAACAGGCCGCCCTGCTCCCGGGTGCCGCGTACGAGCTCACGCGCAATGTCGCCCTTGTAGAAGCGGTCATACGCGGCATAGATAGCGCCCTTGCGGTCCTTGCCCTGCTTTTTGGCCTGGCGTTCGGCTTCCACCAGTTTTCCCAACGTCGCCGCGAGCTCGGCCTGATGGAATATCTCACCCGGCTGCGGACCTTCGCGCGCCTCTCCGGGGTGTATGAGAAGCGTCTGGCGGGAGTACGGCCACTGCGCGATCTTGTCCTTGTACCGCTCGATCGTGTTGGCGAGCTCGGTCTCCATCGGATAGCCGTCGGCCATCTCGATGGCAGGCGCCAGTACCTCGGCGAGGCTCATCGTGCCGTACTCGGCCAACATCGTCATGAGCCCACCCGGAGTACCCGGTGTCACCGCGGCCAGCGGCCCGAACTCAGGCGGAAATCGCATTCCCTGTTTGTGGAAGAACTCCGGCGTGGCACCGGTCGGGGCAACCCCCAGCGCGTTGATCCCGATCACCTTGCCCGTGTTGGGGTTGTAGATCAGCGCCTGCGTCTCCCCGCCCCAGGAGAGCGTGTCCCACATCGTGGAGGTTGCGGCGATCATTGCGCACGCCGCGTCTACGGCGTTGCCTCCCTTCTGAAAGATCATCGCCCCCGCCGTGGCCGCGAGAGGCTTGCCCGTTACCGCCATCCAGTGCTGACCGTGCAGCGGAGGTTTTTGAGTTTTCGTCTGCGCCGTCTGGACGGCTGCAACCATGACCAGCGCGGCACCCGCGAGCGCCACGAGCCGTTTGAGTGTGACCGCTGCAATCCCCATGCGCCTGTTCTCCACTAATCCGCGCTGTGTCGCCAAGGTAGCTTGGTTGCGACGCAGCATTAAAGCACGGGAACCACCGTGATCAGCCCGGCTAAAACGACGATGTCGCACGAGCCGCCCCACCCCGTCCTCGCCGGAGCAGAACGATCTCGTGCGTTCCCGCACCTGGACGACCGTGCCCAAAAACTGTGCACGGCGCACCTCCGCGCAACACGTTGATCCGCCAGACTTCTGCCTAGCACGGAGAGATCGTGAACCAATTGGCCATAGCCCTCGCGGCAATCGCCGGAGCGCTTTTCACAGGGGCTGCGTCCTCATGGATCTGGTCGCGGATTCGCCGACCCGAAGGTCCCAGCGATGCTTGCCGGGCCGCGTTCGAGCAATCGCCGGACGGTATGCTCATCGTCAATGCCGAAAGTCTCCGGATAATCGACGCCAATATCGCGTTGCAGCGGACCCTGGGGTATTCGCTCGACGAGTTCCTTAAGCTCGAGCTGAAGCAGGTATTTACGGACGGCAACGAAAACCCCGAGCCCCTGCTGAGAAAGCTTCGGGACCCGAATCCCCGCGCGCCTTTCCAGATCCGGCAGCGCTGCAAGGACGGCAGTCTCCTGAATGTCGAAATCACAGGGCACCGCCTCGATCTGGCCATGCACCCGGTCCTGGTCTTCACGACCGACGATGTCACCGTCAGACGCAAGGCCGAGGCGCAACTGCTGGAGAAGCAGCAACACCTCGACCATCTAGCGCATCACGACCAGCTGACCGGTCTGCCGAATCGGCTCTACCTTGCTGCCCATCTCCCGGGCGCGATCGAGGAGGCACGCCGGACCGCCGCCAACCTGGCCGTGCTGTTCCTGGACCTGGATCGCTTCAAGCACATCAACGATTCTCGCGGTCACGAGACCGGCGACAAGCTGCTCAAAGCGGTCGCACAGCGCATCCGCGCCACCGTGCGCACAGAAGATGTCGTGGTGCGAATGGGTGGTGACGAGTTCATCGTCATACTCAAGAGCGTTCGCAGCTCCGGCCAGGTGAACGAGACCGCGGCACGGATCAACGAGGCCCTCTCAGCCCCAGTGCCTGTCGATGGCAGCCCCTTGGTCACCACGGTGAGCATCGGCGTCAGCTTGTATCCGCGCGACGGCGCCGATATGGGTGAGCTGCTGCGGCATTCGGACACTGCGATGTACCAGGCCAAGGACCGCGGTCGAAATAACTTCCAGTTGTTCAGCCCCGGCATGGATCGCAAGCTCAAAGAGCGTATGGCGATCGAGACGAGCCTGCGCAATGCGCTGGAGCGCGAGCAGCTCGACGTTCACTATCAACCCATTATCGACATACAGACGAATCGCGTCGTCGGACTCGAGTCCCTGTTACGGTGGAAAGTACCCGGCCAGGGTTTCATCCCGCCGGACAAATTCATCGCCGTGGCCGAAGAAACCGGCTTGATCGTGCCGGTCGGAGAGTTCGTGCTTCGACGGGCCTGCGAAGACCTGGCCCGCTGGCGGCAGAACGGCTGCACGCCAGTGCCGCTGGCGGTGAATATCTCCGCCGTGCAGCTGCAGCGGGCCGACCTCCCGGCCACCATTCAGAAACTCACGAAACAACATGCGGTCCGTCCCTCCATGTTGCAGCTCGAGCTCACCGAGAGTGCCGTATTCGAACGACGTGAGGGGCGCACCGGAGAATCCAACGAAGATGCCGTGTCCCGCTTGCGCGACCTCGGCGTGCGGATCGCCATCGATGATTTCGGGACCGGCTATTCGAGTCTGTCGTATCTGAAACGCTGGCGCGTCGATTACATCAAGATCGACCGTAGTTTCGTTCGCGACCTCGTGACGGATGTGAGTGACCTGGCCATCGTCAGCGCAATCATCGCCATGGCAAAACATCTCAACATCGAGGTGGTCGCGGAGGGGATCGAGGGTTGGCAGCAGTTGGAGAAGCTGCGCCAGCTCGGCTGCGGGCTCGCCCAAGGCTTCCTGTTCGCCAAGCCCGCTTCAGTGGATCATTGCCGCCGGTTTCTTAGCGGTGCGCCCCTGGATCTGACCGCGGAGCAGGAGCATGCGCTGTCCGACTTCGGCGCTACAACTACGGATCTGAAGGCCGCGAACACCTGAGCAGCACCGCCTGCAGGTCCGCGAGCGTGTTGGCCTCCGCCGCGGGTTTGTCGGGGCGCCGGCGCGCGATCCGCGGAAAACGCAAAGCGATTCCCGACTTGTGACGAGGCGAGGCCGCGATACCCTCGTAAGCGAGCTCAAATACCTGTGTGGGCTCGACCGAGCGTACCGGCCCGAACTTCTCGCGTGTATGTGAGCGGATCCAGCGGTCGAGCGCCACGATTTCAGCGTTGTCGAGCCCCGAGTAGGCCTTCGCCACTGGCACCAACTCACTGTTACTCCACACACCGAAGGTGTAGTCCGAGTAGAGGTTGGAGCGGCGGCCGTGACCGGGTTGTGCGTACAGCATCACGGCATCGAACGAATACGGATCGATCTTCCATTTCCACCACGACCCGCGCTGCCGCCCCGCGCCATAGGGTGCTGCGAGAGATTTCAACATCAGTCCTTCGACCCCACGGGCCCGCGACTCGGCGCGGATTTGCGCCAGCTGCTCCCAAGTTTCAGCAGGCACTATTGCGGAGATGTCGATAGCGGGAGGCGCGGAGGCGAGCAACGCTTCGAGTCTCGCCCGGCGCTCACGTAGTGGCAGTGGCCTTACGTCCTCGTGGTCCTGTTCCAGAAGGTCATACGCCAGAAAGCGAACCGGCACGGATTGCAGTATCTGCGCCGACACTTTCTTCCTGCCAATGCGCTGCTGCAGATCGGCGAACGGGCGAATGACACCATCGCGCCATGCAACCAACTCACCATCGAGCACCACGCCATCAGGTAGTTCATGCGCCGCAGCGGCAATTTCCGGGAAGCGTGCCGTCACCAGATCCTCTGCGCGTGACCAGATGAAACACTCACCGTGACGGCGAATGAGTTGGCTACGGATCCCGTCCCACTTCCACTCGGCCTGCCATTGAGCGCGATCGCCCAGGGCAGCGGCGGCGTCTTCCAGGGAAGAAGCGAGAAAGAAAGGGTAGGGCGCCGACGGGTCTTGTGCCGGGGCCGCGCCCGATTGCAGCGATTCCCAGAATTGCGCGCTGGGCGCCCACTCTCCCATCAGGCGCCGTATTACATCCCCCCGGGGCATACCCAACACTTCCGCCAGGGCACGCGTGACCAGCAGTTCTGATACCCCCACGCGAAGCTCGCCCGTCAGGAATTTGTTCAGGAGGAAATTCTCGCGATAGGGCAGCGTGTGCCACCAATTGACGATCGCCGCTCGTTGCTGCATCTCATCGGCAGCGCGAAGCGGGAGCAGACGCTCATCGAGCCAGGCCGACAGAGACACTTCCTCGCGTTCTTCGGCGCCGGGCGCCAGGCCAACCATCGGCGCCTCACGCGCGCTGCTATCGGCCCCACTCTCGCACAGCAGTGCTATGGTCTCTGCCAGATCCCCAACGGCGGCGCGAGATTCCTCGACGAGCCACTGCGGCAGTGCACATTCCTCGGTCAGCCAGCGGTAGAGCAAAGCGGGCCCGATGAAGCGTTTCAACCGGTGACCTGACAGGATGTATGCAGCCCATGCGGCGTCCGCGGACGGTGCCGACTTGAAGTAACGCACCATCGCGGCGACCTTGAGGTTCGTCGAAGTCGTCGTATCGAGTTCTTCGTACAGCTCGCTGAAGGCCCGCATTATTCTTCCGCGCCAAAGTCAGTCGCGAGCGCGCTGGCTTCGAGCCCACTGTCCGTCAGATAGCGGCTGAGCGCATCGGAGTAGCCATGTGTGAGAAGCACGCGGCGCGCCTTCGTGGCCCGGCAAGTCTCGGTCAGACCCGGCCAGTCGGCATGATCCGAAATGACGAAACCGCGGTCGTAACCCCGCCGCCGCCGATCGCCCCGTACACGCATCCAGCCGGAACAAAAGCCCGTTGCATGCTCGCCGAAGCGCCGCATCCAAGGCGTCCCGGCTGCGCTGGGAGGCGCGAGAATCAGTGCGCCACGGAAGTCAGTCCTGCGGTCGCTGGGTATGGCAAGCGTCGGCACCATCTCGATACCCGCCCGCCGGTAGACCCCTACGAGCGAGTCCACCGCGCCATGCACATATACAGGCTCGCGCGTGTAGGCGAGCAACTCGGCCAGTACCCGCTGTGACTTGCCCAATGAATAGCAGAACAGTGCCGAGGCCAGCCCTCGTTCGCGATTGGAGCCCCACCAGCGGAATATTTCCCCTACCACCTGCGATGTGTGCGGCCACCGGTACACCGGCAGGGCAAACGTCGCTTCGCTGATGAACACATCGCATTCGAGCTGCTCGAAGGGCGCGCAGGTCGGATCAGGGTCGCGTTTGTAGTCGCCGGAGACGATCCACACCCGGCCGCCGTATTCGATGCGTACTTGCGAGGACCCCAGGATATGCCCAGCGGGGTGCAGCGAAACGGCCGTCGCCCCGAGGGACATCCGCGTGCCGTAATCGAGTGGCGCGAGCTCCCGATCTCCGCCAAGCCTCAACTTTGCGATGGGGGCGCCGGGACGTGCGAGAATGTAGCGTGCGCTCCCGTGACGCAGATGGTCTCCGTGCGCATGTGTGATCACTGCGGTTTGAACCGGTTTCCAGGGATCGATGTGAAAGTCGCCCGGCGGGCAATAGAGCCCGTTCGCGGTGACGACAACCAGCTGTTCGGAATCTGAGCTCATGAGTATCGAAAGCTTGGGCGGTGCGCAAGCCCGCAGCCCGAAGACGGCCCCCCAGCAATGCGCCGGCGCCGTGCTGATGATTAGGCCGGCCGCCTTTGATTACAACCCGGAAACCGCCCTCACCAACAAGATGCAGCAGCCCTCGCAGGCAGGCACCAGCGGCCAGATGCAGGCGCTCCAGGAATTCGAGCAATTCGCCCAAGCGCTGCGCAGCGAGGCAATTGCGGTCTGCGCGGTTGATGACACTCCCACACCCGCGAAGCCCGATGCCATTTTCCCCAACAACTGGGTGAGCTTTCACGAAGACGGCACGGTCGTGTTGTATCCCATGCAGGCCGAGAGCCGCAGGCGCGAGCGCCGGCAGCAGATCATCGAAACGCTCGTGGAGCAGCTCGGCTTGCGGGTGTCGCGCGTGCTCGATCTGACGAAGAACGAAGCCGCTGGACGCTTCCTCGAGGGTACGGGCAGTCTCGTGCTGGATCGCTGCAACCGGGTCGCCTATGCCTGCATCTCGCCGCGGACCGATCCTGCACTGGTCGAAGAGTGGGCGCGTGAGCTGGGATACGAGGCGGTGCTGTTTGAAGCGTTCGATCGCGGCGGCGTGCCGTTCTATCACACGAACGTGATGATGTGCATTGGAGCGCGGATGGCTGTGCTGGGTACCTGCGCAATGTCCGCCGATGACAGGGCGCGCGTGATCGAAAAGCTCGAGATAACAGGCCGCGACGTGATCGAAATTCAGTACGACGAGATCGAGCAGTTCGCAGGCAACATGCTGGAGCTTGCGAGTTGGGACGAGGCGCTCGGCGACTATCGGCTGCTCGTGATGTCGGAGAGCGCGCGGCGTTCCCTGCGGCCGGAGATTTACACGCGCTTGTCAGCAAGCACGGACTACATGCTCGCGGTGCCGATTCCTACAATAGAAAGGCTCGGAGGCGGTAGCGTGCGCTGCATGCTCGCCGAGGTTTTCCTGCCGCTCAAAGCGTCCTGCACGTGAGCGAGCTGCTGCTAAAGGTTCTCGCGAGCTACCTGCTCGGCTCGATCGTCGGCAGCCTGTTGGTCGGCCGGTTGCGCGGTGGCGTGGATATCCGCACCCTCGGCAGCGGCAATGCGGGCGGAACCAATGCACTGCGGACACAGGGCAAGTCCTTTGCCCTCTGGGTGCTCGCCATCGATATCGGCAAGGGATGGATCGCAACCCGGCTCGTGGCCCCGGTGCTCCTGCCGGGAATGGCCGCGGCTCCGCAGGAGCTGCGTGTCTGGATACCTGCCGCGTGCGGGGTGGCAGCAATAGTCGGACATGTCTATCCACTTTGGCATGGTTTTCGCGGCGGCAAGGGTGTGGCAACCCTCGTGGGTGTGGTAGTCGGGCTGGATGCCTCACTGCTCCTGCCGATGCTGCTGACCTGGTTCGCTGCGGTCGTGCTCTTCGGGTATGTGGGACTCGCCTCCATGCTCGCGGCTGCCTCCTTGCCCATATACGTTTCGTTGGTCGGTCTCGAGCCCGGCCTTCCACTGACGACCTTCGGTGTTGTCGTAACGGCAATGCTCGTGTTCACACATCGAAGTAACATCGCGCGGATGCGGGCAGGTACTGAGCCGCGTGCGCGGCGATTATGGTTGTTTGGGCGGCATGGACGATGAGCGAGGTCGAAGAGCCGCTGGTTGCGCGCCTGTTCGCGAAGCTAGCTGACGGGCAGTTTCATTCGGGAGAAGCGTTGGCCGCTGAGTTCGCGGTCAGCCGCAGCGCTGTGTGGAAGACGGCCCGTGCATTGCGAGACTTGGGAGCGACGGTCCATGCGGTTCGCAATCGGGGCTATCGGTTGCGCGTCGCTGCAGATCCGCTCGATGGCGTAAAGATTCGCGCGTTGTTGGGCGAGTCCGCACGCGAGCGCGTCAAACGGCTCGATACGGTCTGGACGGTCGGATCGACCAATACAATGCTGCTGGAACGCGCCAACCCACCGGTGGGCTCGAGTGAGGTCCTGCTCGCCGAATATCAAACGGCGGGGCGCGGACGGCGTGGCCGGACCTGGCTCGCACCTCCGGGTGGCTCCATCTGTCTGTCCTTGAGTTGGATGTTTCGGGAAGTACCCCGCGACCTCGGCGCTCTCGGCCTGGTGGTGGGCGTTTGCGCGTTGCGGGCGCTGCGGCTTCTCGGGATCGACCAGGCGGGATTGAAGTGGCCCAACGATCTGCTGGTCAATGAGCGCAAGCTGGGCGGTATATTGATCGAGCTGCGCGCCGAGTCCGGTGGGCCCGCCTGCGTCGTCATCGGCATTGGGCTCAACGTGGCACTCGGCGCACCCTTGTTGGAGAAGATAGCCACGCTGGGGCTCGCACCGACCGACCTTGCGTCCGCCGGTCTCAAAGACGCCGCGCGCAATACCGTTGCCGCAGCCTTGATCAGCTCTTTCGTCCAAGGGCTGCTCGAATTTGAGCGCGACGGCCTGAAGCCCTTCGCAAGGCAATGGATGGAGGCGGATGCCTTGCGTGGCCGACCGATCACCGTGACGGCCGCCGAGGGTTTCACAAAGGGTGTCGCACGCGGCATCGATCTTGACGGCGCCCTGCTGGTGGAAACGCCCCAGGGATTGCTCAGATTCATTTCCGGGGATGTTTCCGTGAGGGCTGAGACTTGATGGTGTTGCTCGTCGATATCGGCAATACGCGCGTGAAATGGGCGCGCCTCATGGATGGACGGATGGGCAAGCAACACGCTGCCCCGAATGCGGACTGGGACGCGGGACAGTACGCGCGCCGAGTGATCGGGCGGGGCTGGGCGCGCGACGAGGGTCGTATCGTTGTCTCGAGCGTTGCCGGAAACGAGACCAACCAATTGTTAGTCGCCGCCGCGCGCAAGACACGCGCCCCCGCGCCTGAATTCGTGGCCTCCGAGCGAAGCGCCGCCGGGATCACGACCGAATACCTGGAGCCCTGGAGGCTGGGCGTTGATCGCTTCGTCGGGGCCATCGGCGCACATCATCTGGCTTCCGGCCAGCCCGTCTGTGTGGTGAATGTCGGTACTGCGATGACCATCGATCTGGTGGACGGCAGCGGCCGACACCACGGGGGCGCCATCGTCCCCGGGCCGGCTTTGATGGTGGACAGCCTGCTCACGCAGACCAACGGAATTCGTCGGCGCGCCACGGGCGGTCCGAGCGGCATCGCGAGCCTGTTCGCCCGAACGACGCGGACCGCTATCGGGCAAGGCGCACTGTACTCAGCTGCGGCCATCATCGATCGCGCAATCGAGGAGGCGCGTGGGAAGCTGGGCTCGACTCCCCTGGTGCTCCTCACCGGTGGTGGCTCCGCCGCCATCAAGCCACTGGTCCGCAACACCTCGGTTAGCCTGCCGGATCTGGTGTTGCATGGACTGGCAGTGTGGGCCCGGCACAATGCTCCTGGGCCGCCGAGGCCGGCCGGTGGGGACGCCAATCGCAGACAGGGGTCCCGCAGACGCCGCCAGCTGGACTAGAATCCGCCCCGTGCGCGCCATCTTCCTAATGCTGCTGTCAGCGAACCTGCTCTTTCTGGCCTGGGCCAAATGGATTGACGGCCCGCGCGATGTCGGTGCGCAGGACTCACTGGCGCGGCTCCCGCGGCTGCAGCTCGTCACTGACTCGCCCCCGCGAAGCAAACGGACCTCGGCTACAGGTCACCTGGCGGTCCCTTGGGCAACTGCGTCGCTGGCCGAACTGGCGCCTCCATCACCGGCCAACTTGCCAACGCCGCTTGCCAATTCAGCCGCCACGACCGAGAAAACCTCTTTTCGGTTGGTCGAGCCCGCGCAGAGTTGCACCTCCCTCGGTCCATTCAACGACATCGCCAGTGCTGCTCGCGCCGCGGGTCTGCTGACACAACGCGGCTTTCACCTCCAACAGCGAGCCGAAGAGGGCGAGACCATCGAGGGCTACTGGGTGTTCGTCGGTGGCCTGGACTCCGACCAGGATGTTGCCCAGGTCGTCAGCAGGCTCGGGAAGAGCGGCTTCAGCGACGCTCATGTTATGAAGAACTACTCCACCAACAGGCGCATCTCGGTCGGCATGTTCAGTTCGCGTGAGCGCGCCGAAAAGCGCGCCGCCGCCATCAGGAACATGGGCCTGCAGCCCGAGGTCGGCGAGCGCAAGTTTCCGGGGACCGTCTACTGGGTGGACGTCGCGCTCAAGCGCGGACCCGGGTACAAACAACTCCTGCCGGACTACCTGTTGGCGGATATCGGCCATGCCAAAGTTGCGATGCAGCCCTGCCCCGCAGGGTTGCGGCCGCTTGAGCCGCGGCCCGCCGATACAGACGGCGAGGGCTTGGGATTACCTCGGACTACCGTGGCAAGCGCGCCAAAGGTGCCTTAGCCATTGGCGGCCAGCGACTCGGCTGCACCCGCGGCCAACTCACCGGATTTGAACGCCGCCCAGCAGTTACGCACGAAGTGGCCGTACCGCTCGCGAAACACACTCGGTGAGAACCGCTGCGAGTTGTCCCTGCAGGAGCGCGGGTCGAACTTCGACTCGTTGTGCTCAAACTCGGTGACGGCCGCTGCGATGGCAGCAGGCGACTGCTCCGCGAAGAAAATACCGGTAGGCCGCGCGTGCTCGAGACCGCGCACAGTCTCGAGCGCTCCACCACGGCCAAAGGCTATCACCGGTGTGCCGCAAGCCTGTGCTTCCACCGGCGCAATGCCGAAGTCTTCCTCCGCCGCAAACACGAAAGCCCGGGCGCGCTGCATGTAGTCGCGCACCACCTCAGAAGACTGAAACCCGAGCAGCTCGACATTCGGGCCGGCCATTTTCCGCACGCGGGCCATTTCCGTTCCATCGCCGATGACCACGAGACGGCGTTGGGGCAAATGTCTGAAGGCCTCCACGATCATCGGAATCTTCTTGTAGGGCACCATCCGCGAGACGGTCAGATAGAAGTCATCTTTGCGCTCACTCAATTGAAAGGCATCGACATCTACCGGAGGATAGATGACGGTGGCCTCGCGCCTGTATACCTTCCAGATCCGCCGGGCAATGAAGCGCGAATTCGCTACAAAGTGGTCAACCCCATTGGCCGTGCGCAGATCCCACAGTCTCGCCCGGTGCAGCAACCAACGGGCGAGCAGCGATTTGAGCCCGTGCTCCAGGTGCGCATCGCGCAGATATTGATGCTGCATGTCCCAGGCGTAGCGCATCGGCGAATGCACGTAGGCGATGTGCAGCTGGTCCGGTCCAGTCAGAATGCCTTTACCCACCGAGGCGCTGCTCGACAGCACCAGCTCGCTCTCGCTGACATCGAGCTGCTCGACCGCAAACATCATCAACGGCAACAGTTTGCGGTAGTGACGCCGCAGCAGCGGCCAGTTCTGCGCGAAGGTCGTATGCGGGACCTTGCCCTGGAGGAACTTGCGTTCCTCGGCATTGAGTACATCGATCGTCGTGAACAGCTCAGCTGCCGGGAAGAGCCGCAGCATCTGCTCCAGAACCCGCTCGCCGCCCACATAGGCGGTCAGCCAGTCATGCACGAGAGCGATCCGCCGCGTCAGCTGAGCCAGGCCCGCGTCCTCGAGTTTCGTCGGAGTGCCATTCATCGCCTGCATTCATAACCTCGTAATCCAACGTGGGCATCCTACCCCAGCAATTTTGCGCTGGTCGGCGAATTCGCACGGCGCGTTCGGCTATACTGCGCCTCGACTGCGCCGGGCGCTGTCTGCGATTGGCGACGCCTGCGTACAGTACCGTTGTTGTTTTCCGTGAAGTTAGTGCTGGAGTGTTTGTCAGCACCACCGCGGATCAAACCGCCGCGTGCCGCGCCGTGATGGTGCGCCGAGCCGCAGGCTTGTCTTACAGTCGATTGCAGAAGGTGGGGCCGCGGGGTCCCAACCCTCTGGTATGAAACCTGCATCGCAGGAGCCCTGTGTGGCCGGTCGTTTGCGCCGGTTACATTCGATCATGGCGCACCGGTCACTGCGCATCTGGAGAAGAGAGCTCATGAAGACGCTGAAGCTGTTTTTTGCCGCCACAGTCGCGCTCGGCGCCCTCTCGGGCGCCCAGGCGAAGACATTCAACCTCGGGAATGTCGACGGGGAGACACGTTACTTCGGTGACACTCTGGGAAAAAAGTCCGCCTTCACGGACTTTGTGAAGTTCAAGCTCACTGAACAATCGCACGTTGACTTCACGTTCAACAGCTTCTACGACACCATCAAGAGCGGCTTTGCCGTGCAATTGCAGGAGAGGACCGCCGGTGTATGGACGGCCATTCCCACTGCAGGTCCGTCTTTCGCGGACCTTTCAGCCGGCAAGTACAGGTGGGAAGTCACCGGCACTACGGGCCGGCAGAGCGGCTTCTGGGGCGCAAAGATGGCGGTGGCGGCCGTACCGGAGGCGGACGTCTGGACGATGCTGCTGATTGGCGTGGGCTTGGTGGGTTATCAGCTGCGGCGCAAGCAGCAATCGCTCAAGCATCCGCCGTTCGCAGCTTGAAGCTGTTCGCTGTCTGACCGGCTGGGGTGGCTTGCGCCCCGCGGCGCTGGCCGCGCGTGCGGCCAGTGCCGCGCCGGTCGGACAACGTGTTAATTGACGAACTCTTACCCGCTCCCATATCGCGCGCTGCCCGCGCCGAGTTGGTGGCTCTCATAGGGATCTCGCCGAATGCTGGATATTTGGCCTCCGCGTAACCAGACCCATGGAATCAGCACCGCGGACGCGTCCATCGTCTTCATCGTCAAGTCGCTGCTCTTTCCGGTGGCGACCGTATTGACCCTGCTCGTGTGCCTGCTGGGTTGGGGGGAGTCGCTGTCGGGAACCTACTTCCTGATGGCCGTGCTCGCCTTCTTCGGCGCGGCCGATCTCCTCGACGTCGCCCACGTACACGATGGCATCAGGACCGGCTCACATGGCCTGCGGATGTTTTTCGATCTGCTGTTTCGCTGGCTGTTCATCATTGCCTTCATCTGGCTGTTGCTCAGATTGGCCGGTCTGTCGGAACAGTTGAATGCGCCTGTATTGCTGAGCTGGGCGCTCGTAACGCCCGTCGTACTCTGGTCGGGGCAATTGGGCGCGCGGCGGTTTCTGATCGGGCGCGCCGGCGCGGGACGCATTGCCTCCCGGCAGGCGCTTATTATCGGCATGACCGATGTCGGGCTGCGCCTGGCAGCCAAACTTCGTGAAGATCCGCTGCTGCACACGGAAGTCATTGGATTCTTCGAGGATCGGGATGCGTCCAGGCTACCGCCGCACGAGGGCTTCCGGCTCCTGGGAAAGTGCAGCCAGGTGCCCGAGTTCATCCTGACCCACGAGGTCAACGTTGTTTACATAACCTTGCCGATGACCCGCGATCGCAGGGTACTGCAGCTGCTGGATGCACTTCGGGACTCAACGGTCTCCATCTACTTCGTCCCGGACGTGTTCGTATTCAACCTGATCCAGGCGCGCTTTGACCTCCTCAAAGGGATCCCGCTGGTTGCGGTGAGAGAGTCACCGCTCTATGGGCTGTTTGGCTTAGGGAAACGCCTGAGTGATGTGCTGCTGGCCAGCTTCTTCATCGCCCTGCTCAGCCCGGTGCTCGCCGCGGTTGCCATCGGAATCAAACTCACCTCCAGCGGTCCGATCATCTTCAGGCAGAAGCGCTATGGCCTGGATGGCAAGGAGATCATTGTCTACAAATTCCGGACCATGAGCGTCATGGAGGACGGCCACACACAATACGTCCAGGTGACGCGCAATGATGCTCGGGTCACTCCATTTGGAGCGTTTCTGCGGCGTACCTCGTTAGACGAGCTCCCCCAGTTCTTCAACGTTCTCGAGGGAAGTATGAGTATCGTCGGGCCCCGGCCGCATGCCATCGCGGTCAACGAGCAATACCGGCGCGTCATCCCAAGTTACATGGTGCGTCATAAGGTGAGACCGGGAATTACCGGCTGGGCACAGGTGAACGGCTATCGCGGCGGGGATGACATCGAAAGTATGCAGAAGCGCATTGAGTTCGACCTCGAGTATTTACGGCATTGGTCGCTGCGGCTCGACTTGCTGATCATGATGAAAACCGCAGCGCTCGTTCTTCTTGATCGAAAGGCGTACTGATGAGATCGGAGCATATCCGCGGCAAGCTCGTGTCCCAGGTGCTGGCCGCAGTTGGCGTTGCGCTGCTCGTCGGCTGCAGCCGTGGGTCGGATCAGCATTCGCAGGTCGTGGCGACCGTGAATGATCACGAGCTGACCGTCCTTCAGTTGAGCCAGGCTCTGCAGGGCGCGGGCGCCGAAGACAATCCGCAGGCCACGCGCAAGGCGCTGGCGTCCCTCATTGATGAGGAGCTGCTGGTTCAACAAGCCACGAAGGATCAGCTGGACCGCGATCCGGCGCTCGTGCAGGCAATGGAGCAAGACCGCCGGCATCTGCTCGCGCAGGCGTACGCGCAGCGGAACGTGTACCCGAAAACAACCGTCTCCCCGGACGAGATGGAAGAGTACTACCGCGCCCATCCAGCACTGTTCGCACAGCGCCGGCTCTATCGGTTGACCGTCTTTGCGGTCCGGGACACGGATATGAGCAACCTGCTCGCGGCCGACCTCGACAAGGCGCGCTCCGAAGATGATGTCCGCGCGGCCCTGCAGAGACATGAAATCAAATTCGAGACGCAGCCCGTGAGCTGCGCCGCAGAGGAGTTGCCCCTGGACAGAGTGGACGATTTTGCCAAGGCCAGAGCGGGCGATCTGCTCATCGGCGGACAAACAGACGGCAAGACCCTTCTGATGTCAGTCGTCGCGCTCGAGGAGCGGCCGCTGTCCTTCGAGCACGCCAAACCCATGATCACTCAATATCTCACCACCGTGCGCAATGCGCAGGCCACGGATACCTATCTGAAGAAGCTCAAAGAGAAAGCAAAAATTGCCTACTCACCGCGCTATGCCGCGCAACTGCAGGGAGTATCGCGTTCAGCCGCTCAGTCACTGCCCGGCGCTCCCAGCGTAAGGTCAGGCTCTTCAAAGTCTGCGGTTGCAAGCGCGCGTGCGGCGGCCGACAGCACAGGACTGAACTAGCGAATCATGCGCAGGACCAATTGGCTCAGGCCCACCACCAGCCGTGTATTTCTGACATTCAGTGTATTTCTGACACTGGGTGTATTTCTGACACTCATGGTTTTCCCGACCCGTACATCAGCGGCACCCGCGCAACCCGCAGCCGGGGCGGCGCCGGCACCCGCGCCAGCCTCGGTCGCGGCCAGTGACTATCGCGTAGGTCCCGGCGACCTGGTGCGCGTGAATGTATTCGACCATCCTGAGCTCGCCGCAGACCTGCGGGTGAGCCAGTCCGGCAATCTGACTTTTCCGTTGCTGGGCCAACTCTCGGTCGCGGGGAAATCCGCGCATGACATCGAGTCGGCGCTGGTGCAGGGGCTTTCGAGCGGCGGATTTGTGCGTGAGCCGCAGGTGTCTGTGCTCGTGATCGACTATCAGAGTCAGAAGATTTCCGTGATGGGCCAGGTGACCCGGCCCGGTCCGTACGTATTGACGGCTTCCCAGCATGCGCTCGAGCTGCTCGCCGAGGCGGGCGGCGTCGTGAACATGGTTGCCGCGGACGAGGCAATGCTCATCCGGCGCAATGGGGAGCGGCAACAGATCGACCTGATCGCGATGTTTGCCGGCGACCCCCGCCAGAATCCCGAAGTGACTGCCGGCGACACGATCTACGTACCCAAGGCACCGCAGTTCTACGTCTACGGCGAGGTCCAAAGGCCGGGCGTGTATCGCCTGGAGCGCAGGATGACCGTGTCGCAAGCGATTTCAGCCGGTGGCGGTCTCACCCCGAAAGGCTCCGAGCGCCGAGCGATCGTCAAGCGGCGCGAGTCCAGCGGCAAGGAGCGGAAGGTGTCGGTGTCCGCTTCCGACGTGCTCGAGCCTGACGATGTGTTGATGATCAAGCAGGGATTGTTTTAAAGAGCCCCCGCCAGGACCCGAGGAAACATCACAGTGGATCTAAGCCAGTTTTTGCAGCTGTTACGCGCCCGCCGCGGGCTGTTCTGGGCCGTGTTCGGCTCGATCGTGGCGGCCGCGATTGCGATCACTTCCATCCTGCCCACGAAGTATCTGGCCGAAGTGCAGGTCATCGTCAACTCGAAGGCGAGCGACCCGATCACCGGGCAGGTGATGCCGCAGATGGTCGAGTCCGCGAACCTGGCCACCCAGATCGATGTGATTACGAGTCACAACGTGGCCGCGAAAGTCGTCGACGCACTGCATCTGGCCTCGTCGCCGCAACTGCAGGCCCAGTTTCAGGAAGACACCGGCGGCGCAGGCACGATCCGGGACTGGCTGGCGGACAACCTGCTGGGCCACCTCGAAGTGAAGCCCTCCCGGCAGAGCAACATGATCACGATCCGCTTCCTCGCGTCCAACCCCGAGTTTGCCGCGCAGGGTGCCAATACCTTTGCGGACGCATACATCCAGACGAGCATGGAGCTCACCGCCGATCCTGCGCGCCGTCAATCCTCCTGGTTTGATTCACAGATCCGGGTGCTGCGTTCCAACATCGAGACGGCACAGCGCCGTCTGTCCGAGTACCAGCGCCAGGAAAACATAGTCGCGGCCGATGAGCACCTCGACGTCGAAACATCGAAGCTGGCTGAGCTCACTACCCAGCTGATTGGCGCGCAGACTACGATGTACGACGCGCAAACACGTCTGAAACAGATGAACCAGGCGCTCGCGCGTCACCAGGTTGACGAGCTGCCGGATATTCTCGGTAACCCGCTGCTGCAGAGCATGAAGGTGGACCTGACCCGTTTGCAGGGCACCCTCGCGGAGACGGCCCAGAGATTCGGCCGCAACCACCCCCGGTATATCAGCGCGGCCGCACAAGTTGCCGACCTCCAGGCCAAACTTGAAACGGAACTGTCCACCGCCAAGGGCTCCATCAGTCAAGGCGCTGAGATTGCACAGCGCCGCGCAGGGGAGCTGCAGCGGGCGGTTGACGCGCAGAAAGCGCGAATCCTCGGCCTGAAGCGCCGAAGCGACACCCTGGATGTATTGAAACACGATGTGGATGCCGCGCAGCACGCGTATGACGTCGCGGAGCAACGCGCCAGCGAGGTACGGCTTCAGGGGCAGCTCGATCAAAGCAATATTGCAGTGTTGAATGCCGCGCTGCCGCCGCTGAAAGCCGCTCGTCCGCGGTGGTTGCTGAACGTGCTGGCCGGATTCGTGCTGGGGACGGCCGCGGGGCTGGCCTCCATCCTGGTTGCCGAACTGAGGAACAGGAAAGTCCGCAGCCGTGAGGATCTGACCCGATACACCGAGCTGGTCGTCCTCGCCGAGCTGCCGCACATACCGGTCGGCGGCTGGGGTGCGCGCTTGCGCCTGCGCGGGCGCAATCAGCCGCTGCTGGAGGCGGAGCCCGCATGAGCTCACACACACAAGGAGTTTTTCCATCGTGAACGCCGCCACGAAATCGGCCACTGCCGAGTCCCTGCGCAGAGGTCACGAACAGGTGCCGATCGGGGAATTGCTCGTCACGACGGGCAAGATCAGTGAGTTGGACGTTGCGCGTGTCATAGCGCTGCAGAAGCAGAAGAAATTGCGTTTTGGCGAGGCAGCGCAGGAACTGGGGCTGCTGCGCGCGGAAGACGTGGAGCGCGCTTTGGCACAGCAGTTTGACTATCCCTATGTCGCAGAGCGCGGCTCGACCTTCAGCCCCCTGTTGGTCACGGCCTGTGAGCCATTTGGGACCCGGGCTGAAGCGGTTCGTGGGTTGCGTAGTCAGCTCGCGCTGCGCTGGTTCGACGATCGGCGCAAGATCCTGGCGGTAGCTGCCCCGCGCGGTGGCGGCGGCTCGAGTGTCGTCGCCGCCAATCTGGCCATCGCGTTCGCCCAGTTGGGAGAACGGGTGCTGCTGATTGACGCGAATCTCAGGCGGCCCGTGCAGCACACCCTGTTCGGAATTGGGGCGGTGGAAGGACTGTCGGGCCTGTTGGCGGCCCGCGGTGCCTTCAGGGACTCATTGCGAGTCGTCGAACCGTTTGCCACCCTGGCAGTGCTGTGTGCCGGCGCGATTCCGCCGAATCCCCACGAGCTGCTGAGCTCGGTGGGGTTCGCGTATCTGGTCGAGACCGCACCGGCGGCGTTTGACATCGTAATCGTTGACTCTCCACCCCTGCTCGAATATTCCGACGGACAGCTCATTGCCGCGCGCGCGGGCGGTTGCCTGCTCGTGGCGCGCAGACATCAAACGAGTCTCACTGACATAGAGGATGCAAAGACACAGCTGGAGCCCACGGGCGCAGCAGTTGTCGGCGCGGTGCTGAATGACTGAGATGGCGCCGCTGCCATTGGGTGAGTGCGGGCGCGGCGAGTCGGTTCATTCGCATGCGTGGCTGGCCTGGCTGCCTGTGATGGTCGGTGTTGTCATTCTGTATGTGCCGGCGTATCGCGATCTTTCGAGTGTCAGCGCGGATACCGAGGGCGCGGCACAGATACCCGTGTGTCTGGCGATCTGGATCTGGCTGGTGTGGCAGAAGCGCGCAATTTTCGGAATTCCAGACAAAGCCATCCCCGTGTCCCCTCTTGGTTGGATGCTGATCGCGGCCGCCGGACTGCTGTACGCAGTCGGCCGGTCGCAGGAGTTCTATCAACTGGAAATCGGGTCCCAGGTCCCGCTGTTCCTCGGGACAGTGCTGATTCTGCTGGGGCAGCGCGCCCTGCGCAGGCTCTGGTTTCTGCCGGTATTTCTGCTTCTGCTGATACCCGTCCCCGGCTCCTTGTTGAATGACATTCTGGTTCCCCTCAAGAAGATTGTCTCGACGGCCGTGGCCGACGGCCTGTTTGCCTGCGGACTGCCCATAGCACGGGATGGCGTGGTGTTGTACATCGGTCGCTACCAACTGCTGATCGCCGATGCTTGTTCAGGGCTGAATTCGATGATTGCACTGACCGCAATCGGCTGCCTCTACGTCTACCTCCGCCCAGCCAGAGGCTGGCTCGCGACCTCCATTCTGCTCGCCGCGGTTCTGCCGATCGCCTTCATTGCGAACCTGGTCCGCGTCACGGGCCTGGTGTTGATTACGTATCTGGGGGGCGAGCGCGCAGGTCAGCGGTTCCATGATTTTGCCGCCATTGCGGAGATCAGCATCGCGATCGGCATGCTGTTCCTCGTCGAGCATGCCGTTCGCCTGTCACACAGTGACCGGTCAACAGCTCAGGACGTACGGGCTTGAGCTTCCGGCCGCGCTCACTGGCCATCTCGGCGGCGATGCTGCTGACGGCTGTGCTGGCCTATGCGATTGCTCCCACCCGGCAGGTAGCCGCCGACAGCGTTGCGTTGGAACGCATGATTCCGAAGCGCTTCGGAGAATGGGTGGAGCAGGGCGCCACGCTCGAGCAGGTGTCCCCGCAGATTGGCGGCCAAGCCGGCCAGAGCGATGACCAGAGCGACGGCCAGGGCGGCCCGCCGAATGGCAGCCGTACAGCCCATGCGCTGTACGATCAAGTGCTGATGCGGACTTATCGGCGCCAATCGGATGGCGAGCTGGTCATGCTGGCGTTGGCCTACGGCCGCAGGCAGGTGCAGGAATTCAAAATTCATCGGCCCGAGCTGTGTTACTACAGCCAGGGCTATGACGTACGGTTTGTCGGCAGGAGTCACGTGGCGCTCGGCCCACACTTTGGCGTTGATTCCAACCTGCTCATGACCCGCAACCGGGCCCGGTACGAGCCCGTGACGTATTGGATACGAGTCGGCGATCAGATCTCCCGCAGCGCCTGGGAAACCCGCTGGCTGATTTTCAAGGACGGTATTTCGGGCTCCGTGCCCGATGGAATTCTGGTGCGTGCTTCATCGGTGGTTGCGACGGAGGCCGATTCGGCGAGCGCGTTCAGGGTGCAGAAGGTCTTCTTCGCCGATCTGTATAACTCACTTTCACCGGCAGCCAGAGCTGCAATCGCAGGCGGTTGACGCTTGTCATTGCGGCTCGGATGTGTGCTGTTGGTCTCGAAGGAAGCTGCCATGACCAGATTCATGCAACTGTCTTGGGTGCAATTGACACTGCTGACCTTAGTGCTCGCCTTGGCCATGCCCTGTCATGCGCAACGCAAGCTCGAGGTCGGCGTCGGCGTGCATATGGGCGACTATCCGCTGCCCGCCACGCAAGCTGCATTGAACGATCTGAACGTTAGCCTCCGCGCTGATGTTCCCTGGAAGGACATCGAAGTGACTCCAGGCAATCTGCAGTATCCCACCAGCGCGTCCTCGCCTCTTGGGAAACTGGATACTCTCGTAACGGATGCGGTGCGACGTCAGCACAAGCCCGTTTTGATCCTGGCGTATGGAAACAAGGCTTACGACGGGGGAGGGTTGATTACCTCGCAGCGCGGCATCGACGCGTTCGCCAAGTATGCCGCCTTTACGGTCGCGCACTTCAAGGGCCGCGCCGCGGACTTCGAGGTCTGGAACGAGTGGAACCACGGCGTGGGCGTACCACCCGAGCGCAGGGTTCCAGGCGATGCGCGCGCATACGTTAACCTCCTGCGCGCCACTGCTCAGAGTATCAAGTCAGCAAATCCGCAGGCACGCGTCCTGGGCGGTGCGGTGGCCGGGACGGATACCGCGTGGATCACCCAATTCGCGCAGGCCCAAGGTCTGCAGTATGTGGATGGCCTCTCGGTCCACCCGTACGTGCATTGCAATGCGCGCGCAGTTCCGCGGGCGCCTGGCGATCTGAAATTGCAAGGCAAGCTCTACAACATGTCCTCCGGGAGCCCTGTTATCCGGGTTTCACAGTCGGGGCCCGTGTTGAGCCCGATCGGCGGCACGCCTGAACAGGCGATCGCCTGGCTGGACCAGGTGAAAGCATTGCTCGACCAGTATTCCCCTTCGCGGCCTGTGCCTGTGTACGTGACTGAAATCGGTTGGCCAACTTCGAAAGGTCAGTGCGGCGTCCCGCCCGAGGCGGCAGCCGCGTACCTGCAGCGCTTCATGCTGCTTGCGGCCACACGGCCCTGGATTGCCGGAGTGTGGTGGTACGACTTGTTTGATGATGGAGACGATCCCGGCAGCAGGGAGCATCGCTTCGGGCTGGCTGGCAAAAATCGCTCGCCCAAGGCGGCGTACGCTGCATTATCTGCCCTCGCGGACGTGCTCCAATCATCGCAGGTCCCCAGCGAGAAGATTGACCCGGAAGGGTCTCTCACGATTACAGGCACGGATGCGCGTGGGAAACCGTTCCATGCCGCCTGGCTGCCGACGGATATGTTTGACGCTTCGCAAGCGTGGTCCCAAGGGTCTCAGCTGCTGAAGCAGGGCTTCCGCGCCCAGGCCGGGCCGGCCACTGACGCCGCTCTCAGCGCCACCCCCCTGCTGATGCAGCAAAAGTAAGGTCTTGAGGTACGAGTGAACTGGGGAATGCGCAACTCGATCGCGGTAATGGCGGCAGCCTACATTGCCTCGCAGGCGTTCGATTCCGTGATCCGCTGGGTGTTGAACATGGCCCACGCGGCGGCCGTGATCTATCTTCGGGACGTTGATCTGATATTCATCGCGTTCCTGTGCGGTTACCTGATTGTGCGCGAGGGCCGGTCCGTTACGCGCAGCGTGTTGCTGTTGTCCTTGGCCGCCGTGCTGGTCTGCGTATCCCTCTATTCCGAGTTGAATGTGGCCCAGACCTTGTTCGGAGTGAAGGTCTGGCTGCCATTCCTCGTTGGTTTCATGCTCTTCGAAGCGGACGTGCTGCCCGCGATGAACTGGCCCAGGGGCTGGTGGCTCGTCTGGTTCACGCTGTGTTGCAGCGTATTGCTCAATCACTTCATCGAGTATCCCTGGGCGGGCCTGAACGTCGATGTGGGAGATGCCTCCATCTCGGCCAATCGCGATTGGGCCGCGGGTGGCATAAAGAGACTGTCCGGATTTTCACGGACGAGTTTTGACGCCGCCGCAATCATCCTGGGTCTGTACATCTACCTGATTTGCGTACCGCGGCGAATTGCAGCGAGCCTGTTCCTGATCCTGTTGTCCGGGGTCGCCATCGCGCTGACCACATCCAAGGGAGCCGCGGCCGCGTTCCTCGCAGCGGTGGGTGTATTGCCCTTGCTGAACTCTGCGCGATCCGTAAAGAGCACGGCCAAGTATGTGCTCTACGGCGGGCTGATGGTTCTGGCGGCGATCGGGCTCGTGGTCCCGCTCATGTCGGAGCAGATCCAGTTTCCGCGGCTGCAGGTGGGGACGCCGGAATTCTGGCTGTTCTCCTCGTTCGTCGATCGGGCCTGGCAAACGTGGCCGCGCTCGTTCGCGTTACTTAGCCAGGGCTGGCAATGGTTTGTGGGCCGGGGAGTTGGCGGTATCGGAGCTGCGCAGAATCTGTTTGAGCCGAGTGTCTATACACCGGGCGACAACTTCTTCATCTACCTGTATGTGACGGCCGGGGCATTCGGCGCGGCGCTGTATGCATACCTGGCGTTGTCGATCACCAAGCTATCGTTTGACCAGGCGCCGCACCGCGCGGCCTACCTCCTGGTCCTGGCGGTCTTTGCGTATGGCCTCACTGTGAACCTGGTGGAGAGTGCGACCCTGGCACTCTCGTTGGGCGCGGTGTTTGCATTTGTGATGTCCTGCAGACCCCGTGAGGTCATTCGCTCGCGCAAGCCGCGGCACTACATCAACCTCCTGAAAGCCCGTGTGCGCGAGCAGTCGCAATGACCCTTCTCTTTGACGCGAGATGGATCGGCGACCACGGCATCGGCAGGTTCGCCAGAGAGGTCCGCTCCCGGATCCCGGGGGCGCGGGATTTTCAAAGCAGGATCAAGCCGTGGTCCGCCTTCGATGCCGCGCATCTGTCCTTGCGCCTGGGTTCCATGCGCAAGCCGGCGCTCTTCTATTCCCCCGGTTACAGCGCCCCGCTCACCACGCGTGTGCCGTTCATATTCACCATCCACGATCTGAATCATATCGATTGCGCGGAGAGCCGCACGTACGCGAAGGAACTCTATTACGAGCGTGTCATGAAGCCCGCCTGCCGGCTTGCGCGGGCCGTAGTGACAGTCTCGGAGTATTCACGCCATCGAATCTGTGCCTGGAGCGGAATCGAGCCGGGCAGGGTAGTGAATGTCAGCAACGGTGTTGATCCGCTATTCACCCCTGTAGGTGAAAAGTACGCGCATCCGAGACCGTACGTGCTGTGTATGGGTAACCGAAAGCCGCACAAGAACGAGGCGCGTACCTTGCTCGCCTTTGCGCAGGTCGCGCCGCGCATACCGCATGATCTGATCTTTTCCGGCGTGCCGTCAGACAGCCTGTTGAAGCTCATACAGGAAGCAGGCATGACGGGACGGGTGCATTTCCTGGGGCCGCGCAGTGACGCAGAGCTCGCCAGCGCCTACCGAGGCGCCGCGGCGATGCTCTTCGTGAGCCTGCACGAGGGCTTTGGGCTGCCGGTCGTCGAGGCGATGGCTTGCGGGATTCCCGTGATCACTTCAAACGTGTGCGCCTTGCCCGAGGTGGCGGGTAGCGCCGCCCGTACAGTGGATCCGCTTTCGGTAGACGCCATCGCGGCGGCTCTTTGGGCAAGCCTGACAGACAACACTAACTCGACGGCGAGAGTTCGGGAGGGACTCGGTGCTGTCACGCAATATTCATGGGAACGCACCGGATTCGAAGTGCGCCGGGTGATCGAGTCATGTTTGAGAGAGTAACGATCCGCAAGATCCTGTTCATCGCCAATCAGTACCACCCGAATTTCGTTGGCGGCGCTGAGATCAGCGTCCAGACCCTGGTGGAGGAGATCTCCCGGCAAGGGCTGGAATGCGTCGTCGTCTCCTTATCGAGCACGGCTGAAGACTCCGTGGACAGCGTGAATGGCATCCGCGTGTACAGGGTGGCTACCCGTAATCTCTATACACCGTTCTCCGGGCCGAAGTCGCCCGTGGCGAAAGCCCTGTGGCACCTGAAGGACATCTCGAATGCGCGCATGGCGCGGCAGGTGGGGCGCATATTGGATTTTGAGCAGCCTGATTGGGTTTCGGCGCACAACCTCGCCGGTTTCAGTGTGGCCGTCTGGCGGGAAGTCAAATTCCGCGGCATCGGTCTGAGTCACATGCTGCATGACTACTACCTCATGTGTTTCAAATCAACACTGTTTCGCCGCAACCGCAATTGCGCGCAGCAATGTGTTTCCTGTAAGGCCTTGAGCATGTGGAAGCGCGCCGCGAGCCGCCAGGTCGATCTGGCGATCGGCATCAGTGGCCACGTACTGCAAACCCACGTTGACCGCGGTTATTTTCCGCGTGCGCACGCTGTAGCCATCCACAATGCCCGCGCTTTCGAGCGCAACGACATAGCACCGCTCCCCCATTCCACCTCTGGACCGCTACGGATCGGCTACATGGGCCGCCTCGAGCAGAGCAAAGGCGTCGAGGTTTTATTGGCTGCGGTGTCTACTTTGGCCCAGAGTGACTGGACCCTGCGCCTTGCGGGCCGTGCGGTTGATCCCGCCTACCATGCCGATCTGGTGGCCCGCTACGACCGGCCGCAAATCGAATTCTGCGGCCATGTCGCGCCCGCCGAGTTCTATCAATCCATCGATGTACTCGTCGTGCCCTCAAACTGGCATGAGCCACTGGGCATGGTCGTCGTCGAATCCTTAGGGTTTGGCATTCCAGTCATCGGCGCCCGCAGCGGCGGAATTCCAGAGATCCTCGGCGAAGACGGCCCCGGCTGGCTGTTCGAGCCCGGCAACGTCGCCCAATTGAGCGCGATCCTTCGCAGGCTCCTGGCCGACCGCGACTCACTCGAGGCCCTGCGCCCGAAGGCGCTGAAGCGCCGTCAGCATTTCCTGCCGGCCCGCCAGGCCGCTGACTTCCTGCGCGCCATCGGGACCACGCTCGCCGAGAAAGACGCACGGGCCGCTGGGATTGTCACGTGACTGGGCCCGAGAATCGCAACTCGGCGGCCCCCAGCGATCGCGACATGGCGACCCAAGGCCAGGGCATCGCTGCGGCCCCCGGCCAGCGCAACGCGGCGGCTCCTGGCCAGCGCACCGCGGGCGGGTGCTGCTGGCTTCCCACTCCCGTACTCAGCTCGGCCGCCGCGCTGCTGCTGGCCCCTGCGGTGCTCTATGCAGCTCCCCCTGAGCCAGGCACCGCCGCCTACACCGCTGCCCAGGCTGACCGGCAGCTCCAGATCTTCGTCGCCGCCGAGACAAACTACGACGACAACCTCTTCAGGTTGCCGGCCAATCTGTCCACGCAAGCCGCAGGGTTGGGTGCGGACTCGACCCGGATGGATCGCATCGACGTCGCCTCCGCGGGGCTCAGCTATCAGTGGCAGCCGAGCGCCCAGACCATCAAGGCCAACGCAGGGGCGGCCTACAACCGCTTCGCCAACAACGGCATCCTCAACAACACCTCGCGCTATGCGAAACTGGAGTGGGACTGGAGACTGGCCGATCGTTGGTCGGGCCAACTCGGCTCCAACTACACTGAGGCACTGGCGAATTTCGCCAACAATCATTTCTTCGCCAAGGACATTCTGCGTAGCTCCGGTTATTTCGGCGAGATCGATTGGCAGCTCGGCCCCCACGTGTTCCTCAGTGCCAATGCCCGGCACTCTTCCACGACCCACAGCGCCGCTGAACGCGTGTATGAGGACTACGCTGCCAATACCGGTGGAACAGGTGTCAAGTATGTAACCGAGGCCGGCAATGAATTCGGCTGGGAGTACCGCTATACCCATGCAGACTACCCGCACAACGCCCAGGTCAAAGGAATCCCCTTCGACCAGAAATTCGCTGAGAGTACCTCGGGATTCCACCTGAAATACCTGTTGACCGGCAAGACGCAGATCGAAGCCTCCGCCGGGTATCTAAAGCGCGATTACCCCACGTCGAACTACGGCGACTTTTCCGGCAGCGTGTGGCATACCACGCTGACCTGGGCGCCCGGAGCCAAGACGCAGGTTGTTTTCAATGCCTGGCGGCAATTGACAGCCTACCTGGACGCACAGTCCGACTACTTCGTGTCGAACGGCGTCAGCATTGCGCCCACCTGGCAGCCCACCACGAAGCTGTCATTCGCTCTGCAGTACACCCGCGATCGTGACCGCTACATCGGCAGCAGTTTCGTCGCAGCCCCGGTGCCGGATACGCGCCGCGAGACCGTGAGCTCGGGGAAATTCATTGCAACCTGGGACCCCACCGATCTGATCCGCGTAACCGCCGCATACAAGTTCGAGCGTCGCCATTCGACAGTAGATCTGTTTACGTATGACGACAATCTGGAAACGATCGACATACGGTTCATGTTGTAGCCGCCATGCATACGAGCGTACGTGCACAAGCCGAACCGGCGCCGCTGCGGAAAGTCCTGATCTGCAAGTCAGTTCTGCTGCAATATTCGGAGACCTTCATCCTCGAGCAGCTGCATTCCTATGCCCACTGGGACCCGATTCTCGTCGGCTTGCGCCGGCTCGAGGCCGGTCTGCCGCTGGACCGCGCTCAGGTCCTGCTGCTGTACGGATCGAAGCCCACGCTGGTTCATAACATCATCCGCAAGGGTCTCGGAGAAGTAGGACTGTCTCCGCCAGGATTCTTCAGGCGCCTGCGAGAGCTCGGCGCTTCTCTCGTGCATACTCACTTTGCCACGGAAGCAGTCACATTCTGGCCCATTGTCCGACGGCTCGGGTGTCCGCTGGTTGTAACGTTGCATGGCTCCGACATAAACATCTATCGTGAATGCTGGCATAGAGGCGAGCTTGGATTCGGTAACCGACGGTACCCCGACCGATTGCTCAGCCTCTCCCGCAGTCCGAGGGTGTATTTCGTCGCGGTGAGTGATGCAATCAAACGCCGCGCGATGGAATATGGCATTGCGCCCGAGCGCATCTCGGTGCGCCATACGGGAATTGACCTCGAGCGTTTTCATTTCTCCGGCGTGCCCGTCATCGCGCGGCGCAAGCGCATTCTCTTCGTCGGCCGATTCGTCGAAAAGAAAGGTGGAGAATATTTGCTTCGCGCTTTCGCGCGGCTGAGGAACGCCGTTCCCGATGCCGAGCTTACGATGGTTGGCGACGGTCCCCTGCTGAAGAAGTTCGAGCAGCTCGTGGCCGAGTTGCAAATTCCGGTGCGCTTTCCAGGCGCGCTGACAGCCACCGAGGTCAAGAAGGAAATCGACGCGGCGCGGGTCCTTTGCTTACCGAGTGTCACAGCCGCAAACGGGGACGCCGAAGGTTTCGGTATGGTGCTGCTGGAGGCGCAGGCATGTGGCGTTCCCGTTGTGACGTCGGCTCGCGGCGGAGCGGAGGAGGGCGTCATTGACGGCAAAACGGGATTTGCGTTTGCGGAAAAAGACGTTGACGCACTCGCCGAGCGGCTGACACGCGTGCTTTCGGACGATGACCTTGCGCTCTCTATGTCGGAGGAAGCTCAGGACTTCGTCAGGCGACGATTTGACATCCGACGCTGCACACGCTCGCTTGAACGGCTCTATGATGAGATTACGGGCGTGACGCAATGAACACGCGCCCGAAATCACCCCTGTTGAGTGCAGCTTGGCTGCGCCGCCTGCTCGACAGCGGGCTCATGCTGCTATATCGCCTGAGCCAGCCCATGGCCGGAGTAGTGATTTACGCACTGAGCATGCGGACGTATGGACCCGAGCTGCTCGGCAAATATGCTTACGCAACCACAATGTGCAACTTGCTGGCGCCTCTGCTCGTCAGTGGTGTCGATCCATTGTTGGTGAGAGAGCTGGTGAGGCACCCTGAGCGGCGGCTCGAATTGATGGGCTCCGCGTTCGTCCTGGTCCTCATATCTACCCTGGCTTCGGTCTGCGTTCCCTCGCTGTACATCCTTGCAGCGGATCACGGCGATCCCATGCTGCTCTACATGGTACTGGGCCTTTCGGTCGGCCTGCTGCCCAACAGTCTGCTGGTTCTGATGTCGCTCTTTCGGGCAACATCGAAGACTGCGCTGGCGACTACCTGCGGGCTGCTTGGCGTGGTTATCGCGTCAGGGTTCAAGATCTACGTCGTACTAGCCCACAAGCCGCTGTATCTGGTCACCGCCGCCTCGGTTCTCGACCCGCTGATTTCCGGCCTGACGCTGCTGGCGGTCTACAATCGGCAGTTCGGATCTGTCCTGCAATGGCGCTTCTCGCGCGTTGCTCTGGTTGACCTGTTCAGGCTGAGCTGGTCGGGCGTGCTCGCCAGTTTCATCGTGATGCTGTTCTTCAGGTTCTCCCACATCATGCTCAAGTCCCTCGGCAGCTTCGAGCAGCTCGCCTATTACGCACTCGCGTTTCAGATGTTCAGCGTCCTCAACTTCCTGCCGAGCTCGGTACTGGCCGTGGTCTATCCACGTTTAGTGCAATTGCATCAGACTGACAGGCCACGCTATCAGCGCGCCCTGCGGGCCTGCTATGTCTGGGCCACGGTCGCCGGGTTGGCAATTCTGGCGGGCGTCTGGTTGTTCGTTGCCCCCATCATTGTGTTGCTTTTCGGGGCGAAGAGCGCGCCCGCCGCGCCGGTAGCTATAGCGATGGCCGTCGCGAATGTCTTCACGTTCAGTGGGGCCGTGCGTAGCCAGGTCATCTACATCGAGCACAAGCCGCTTTACCACGTATACAACACCGTCCTAGGATTCGTGGTGCTGATACCCCTGAATTTCCTGTTGATTCCGCCACTCGGCGCCCTGGGCGCGGCGGCGGCTGTCGCCTGCTCGTGCTTTGTTTCCTCTGTTGCCTCCTCGTGGATCATTCCCCCCTTACGGGACACTGCCGTGGATCAAACGCTGGCCTTTTTTGGACTCAGGCGACGGGGCGACGTGCCTGTCCCCAAGCCACTGTGATGAACTCGATCGTCCAGACAGCATCCCCCATTGCCGCAGAGGCGGTGGCGCTCTATACGTTCGATGTCTTCGATACGTTGCTGACGCGGATCTGGTTGCGCCCCACGGATGTATTTCTGCATGCCGAGCTGTTGAATGCCGAGGCCGGATCGGCGGCGGGCATTGAGCGCTGGAGCGCCCGCCGGATCGCCGCCGAAGCCCGCGTCAGGCAGAAGGCTCGCGATGGCGAGGTCACACTCGAGCAGATCTACGCCGAATTGGCTGCCGAGCTCGGTTGGTCCGCGGCAGTGGCAGGCAGCGCCCTGGAAACCGAGATGCGCTGTGAGCTGCAGGCGAGCCGGCCGATTGCACCCATGGTGGCTCGATTCGAGTCCCTGCTGAAACGCCGTATCAAGGTCGCCTGTGTGTCCGATTTCTACGCCTCCGGCGGATTTCTCCTCGAGCTACTCACTCGCGCCGGCGTTCGCGTCGAAGCCCAGGATCTGTTTGTGTCCGCGGACATACAGGAAACCAAGAGGACCGGAGCGCTCTTCCACAGTGTCACCAGGCACTACAACCTGCAACCCGCCGAAATCTGTCACACAGGCGACCACCCTGTGAGCGATGTGCAGCAGGCAAAAAGAGTAGGTATCGCAGTTGAACCCTACGTGCGGTCAGCGCCATCGGCTAACGAGGTGGCGTTGGCATCGTGGGGAACTTCCGCCGGCACGCGAGGGCGCGAAGCCGGTGCCGACACGCGGGCCCGCCTGCTCGCATCCGCAATTGGTGGCGCCGCACGCCGCGCCAGAATCGATCGCGAGCTACAGGGCCGCGACGAATTCCTGTGGAGCGTCGCAACTGGCATCGCAGGCCCTCTGCTGTTCGGCTATGTCTACTGGATCCTGATCCAGGCACGCGACCTCGGCATCAGGCGCCTCTATTTTCTGGCGCGCGACGGGCAGATTCTCTTGCAGATTGCCCGGCAGATCTGCTCGCATCTGTCTCTCGAGTTGGACCTGAAATACCTGCACGCTTCCCGGCGCGCCTGGTTTCTGCCCTCCGTGGCGCGGGGCACCTCGATGGAGCGTGTCAACGCGATTCTGTCGGACGACACGATCTGTATCGCGGAGCTGCTACAAAGCCTCGAGATCAACCCAGCCGATGTCCGGATGTCCTTGCAGGGCGCGGGGCTCCCCGAGGAAATCTGGAACAGGCAGATCGAAGCCGAGAAGCTGAAGGATGTTCTGTCCAAGCCGCCGTTCGATGCACTCATCCTGGAGCGTGCCACTCGCGGGCTCGACCTGTGCATGGAGTATCTGGAAAATCAGGGCATGTTGGACGGCGTGCCGAACGCTATCGTTGATATCGGTTGGAAGGGCCGTCTTCAAACAGCCCTCGTGCGCATGCTCCGCGGCGCGCGGGCTGCCGGCCCGATATCCGGTTTCTACATGGGCTTACGCGAACGTCCGGATGAGACCGCGATCGGGCGTACCTTTGTGTATGTTGAAGGCGCGGACGCCAGCACCTTGAACCCGACCCTCATCGAGCTGTTCACCTCTGCGGATCACGGCTCGACGCTGGGTTATGAGCGGCTGCAGGATGCACGCGCGCAGGCGGGCCGCGCCGGCGCAAGCCAACAGGACGCGGATTGCCGCGGCACAGGCACCGGTAAGCGTACACAGCATGGCGCTGCCGGCCAAATTCGGCCGATCCTTGCGCCGGGACAGCACGCCACGCTGGATTGGGGGCTCGGAACTCTACAGGAGGGAATCAATGCCTTCTCGGCCAACATGCTCGATTCGTTGGCTGTTCTCGAGGAGCCTGCCACGAAGGTCATTGCCGGACTGCGCAAATCTGCGCTGTTGACCCTGGAGCGTTTGATTCACCAACCTTCCCCTGAGGAAGCGGCGCTGCTGGGTGCATTTCCCCATGCGGCGGGTCAGTTCCATCATGACCTGTCGGAGTTGGCACCTCGCCTCCCGATTCCGTCATTGTTGCGTGGCCTGCTGAGTCCGAAGGCGCTCGACGGACGGACCCATTGGGCACAGGCGAGCATGGCGCGCTCGGCATTCGCCCCGAGGCCGCTGACACGACTGTGGGACTTGCGCGTGACCGGGGGGCCCCGGCTGCGGAAATGGTTTCGCGGCCTCTCCCAACGTCGCCCCCGCACACAGGTATAGACTGCGATGAACAGATACGACTACGTCATTGGTAGCGGATGGTGGTGCCCGGACACTGACAAGCGTGTTGCAGGGCGGCCGTACTGGGGCAGTGATGTCATTCGCGGCGCGGAATTCCACCACCTGTGGTCCGCGGTCGTTGATGCGTGGACAGCACCGAAGGCGGTATTCCTGGTTGACAGCGCCTCGCCAGTCAAACCGCCCATCACAAACCCACAATATCGCACGCTCCGCCTCAGTCATAATCCGGGACATTCGACCGTACACTCCGGCCACTACTCCGGTTGGACCGCCTCGGTCCTGCACTCCCTGGAGTACGCTCTGTCCGCGGATGCTGACTATCTCGTGTATGTCGAGCAAGACGTGCTGTTGTTTGGCAATGGGATCATCGAGCACTGCATCGCGAAAATGCGCAAACCACTGATGTTCGGCAGCGGGGCTGGAACGCCACAGCCGCTGCAGCAATCCTTCTTCATCGTCCGCAAGGACGGTATGCGGCGCTTTCTCGCGGGACTTCATCAGATCACTAAGCCTGACAAGATCATTGCGCCTGAATGGAAATTCGTGCTCGCAAGCCTCGGCGCGCACGGCGCGCTCATTGAGTGGCTGTGTGGCAACGAGGTGTGGCGCTCCCGGCTGTACCGCGTTCTCGGACCCTTGATGCAGAAAATAGGCTACGACGTGCTCCCGATAGGCTGGGGAAGAAGTCGTCCCCTCGATCCGCACGCCAGGCACTTCTATTTTCAGCACGGCACACAGGAGGAAATTCGCGACTATTTGCGGCTTCTGCCCGAGTCGATACGCAACATCGCCGCCGAGCGGTCTGCAACCATTGCGACTTTCCTGAACGAAAAGCAGCAAAGCGCGGCCAGGGGCTGAGTCGCCCCGGCGCGAGGCTGAGTCGCCGCGCGAAACCGGACCATTTAATATGGTCGCCAGCCATGGGTGAGCGCGAGGCGCGCGTCGGCTGCCACCGCCGGGCGAGGTCCGCACTCGGCGATCGACCCCGCGCTGGCCCCGTGGCCGTACCCGCGTACTGGCGCCGCGCGGGTGTGCTGACTCGCAGCCAAGGCCGCCTCATTTTTACTGGAAAGTCATGCCATGGCCCAAGTCCGTTCAAATCAGCCCACCCTACCGAGTCATGCACGGGCAGTGATAGTTGGTGGCGGTGTCATCGGCACGTCCGTCGCGTACCACCTCGCACTCATGGGCTGGAAGGACATCGTTCTGCTGGAGCGAGATCGGCTGACATCCGGCACGACCTGGCACGCGGCGGGGCTCATGGCGACATTCGGCTCTACCTCCGAGACATCAACCGAGATCCGCAAATACACGCGCGACTTATATAGCCGCCTGGAGGCCGAGACCGGTCAATCCACCGGCTTCTCCCCGATCGGCCTCGTCGAGGTTGCCGCCGACCAGGATCGGTTGGAGGAATACCGGCGCGTCGCCGTTTTTAACCGCCACTGTGGTGTCGATGTACAAGAGATCTCGCCCCGCGAAGTGCTGGAGCTGTTTCCGCTCGCGAAAGTGGATGATATCGAAGCCGGCTTCTACATTAAGGAGGATGGCCGCGTGAATCCAGTGGATGTCACGATGGCCCTGGGCAAGGGTGCACGCATGAGAGGAGTGCGAATACTCGAGGGAGTTGCTTCGACCGGTGTGTTGCAGGAGCGCGGGCATGTTACGGGAGTTCGCACGACCCTCGGCGACATAAAAACTGACATTGTGGTGAACTGTGCCGGCATGTGGGCGCGCCAATTCGGCGAGCTGGCCGGTGTCACGGTCGCCAATCAAGCGGCTGAGCACTACTACCTGATCACCGAACCAATCAGAGACCTTCCGCCCAACATGCCCGTACTGGAAGACCCTGCCGCCTACGGTTACTACCGGGAGGAGGGCGGCGGATTGATGGTGGGCCTGTTCGAGCCCGTCTGCGCGCCCTGGAAAATCCAGGGAATTCCGCAAGACTTCTCCTTTGGCGAGCTGCCGCCCGATTGGGAGCGCATGACTCCGTTCCTCGAGCGCGCGATGTCGCGCGTGCCGATCACAACAGAAGTGGGAATGAAGAAATTCTTCTGCGGCCCCGAAAGCTTCACGCCCGATCTGCGCCCCATCGTCGGCGAAGCCCCGGAGCTGAAGGGCTACTTCGTGGCGGCGGGCTTGAACTCCATTGGCGTTCTCACCGGCGGTGGCATCGGCCGGGTGTTGGCACACTGGATTACAACCGGCTATCCCGATGTGGACGTGACAGGATTCAACATCGATCGCCTCCATTGCTATCAGGCCAATCCCGAGTACCGCCGCCAGCGTACCGTCGAATCGCTGGGCATGGTGTACAAGTGTCACTACCCGAACATGGCTCTTGCAACGGCGCGCGGCGTGCGCAAGTCGCCGTTCCACGAGCGGTTGGCGCAAGCAGGCGCCTATTTCAGGGAAGTAAGCGGTTGGGAAAGTCCGGAATGGTACGGCACACCCGGCAGCAAACCGGATCCCGGCCCCCTGACGTGGGGACGGCCGAGCTGGTTTGAACGTTGGCAGCAGGAGCATCACGCCGCGCGTCAGAACGTGATCGTCATGGACATGTCGTTCATGGGGAAATTCATGGTACAGGGCCGCGACGCTGGACGTTGTCTCAATCGCATCTCAGGCAATCAAGTCGACGGCGCTTCCGGGGTCATCACCTACACACAATGGATGAACGAGAGAGGCACCCTCGAAGCGGATCTCACCGTCACGAAGTTGAGTGATGATAATTTCATGGTCGTCGTCACCGACACCATGGTCCGCCATGCGCACACCTGGATGAAGCGTAACATCCCCGAGAGCGCGCACGCCTTTGTCACAGACGTGACCTCTGCTTACGGACAACTCAATTTGCAGGGGCCGAACTCGCGCGCTCTTCTGCAGAAGATCACGACCCATGATCTGTCGAATGCCGCATTTCCGTTTCGCGCAGCGCGCGAGATCGACATCGGGTTTGCCCGTGCCATCTGCATTCGAATCACGTATGTAGGTGAGCTCGGCTACGAACTTTACATTCCCGCCGAGCAGGCAACACACGTGTATGACCGCATCGTGGAAGCAGGCAGGGAATTCGGCCTCGTGCATGCCGGGCTCAAAGCCCTCGGCAGTCTGCGTATGGAGAAAGGTTACCGTGACTATGGCCATGACCTCGACAACACGGATGGCCCCTACGAGGTAGGGCTGGGCTTCGCCCTCGACCTCAACAAGCCGGACGGCTTCATTGGGAAGGAAGCGGTGCTCGCCAACAAGGCCAAAGGCCCGCTGACTCGCCGGCTCGTTCAGGTACTCGTCAAAGACCCGGAGCCCCTGATGTTTCACTCCGAGGTCGTGCGTCGAGATGGCGTCGCGGTGGGTTACGTTCGAGCCGCCTCCTACGGCCACACTTTGGGCGGGGCGGTTGGACTCATGATGGTCGAGCCCAAGGCGCCCGTAGACGACGTTTATCTCAATGGCGGCAAATGGGAGGTCGACATCGCCGGGACGCTCTATCCCGCCATCGTTTCGGCAAGGCCATTCTATGATCCGAAGAATTCGCGCCAGGCGCTTTGACGGCATGACCCATCTCGCGAAGGGAGGGCTGTTGTCCGGCACGGTCCAACACACCGAAGGGCTCCCGTGGACCAATTGACCGATAAGCAAGTCGGGAAATCGCTGGGACGCAGTTGCCTGTCCGCCGCCGCACGGAGCGTGCGCGCGGCCCTTCCTTTTATGCCTTCGATTGTCAGAGCAGCCGTGACTCGTTGTTGGCCGCGCTTTCACTACGCGCCTCGAATCGGCTCCGTCCGCCTCGGCGACCTCCGACGACTCACGCCGGTGAGCCGTAAATACGGGTTTGATCGAGGCACCCCGGTAGATCGCTACTACATCAGTCAATTCCTGTGTCAGCACGCGCAGCTTATCCACGGCCGCGTGCTTGAAGTAGGCGATCGCGATTACACGGAGCGCTATGGCGCTGACCGGGTGTCTCACTCCGATGTCTTGAACGTTCGGCCCGGCGCTCCGGCCACGACCATTGTCGCCGATCTGACCCATGGCGAGGGCATTGCAGACGCGTCCTTCGATTGCATCGTTCTAACGCAAACCTTGCAGCTCATATTCGATGTGCCCTCCACGATACGTACCCTGCATCGGATCCTGAAACCAGGTGGCACTCTGCTGCTCACTGTGCCCGGCACGATCAGTCAGATCGAGAGCGGACCCTGGAAGTCAGTCTGGCATTGGGGCTTCACGCGCCTGTCCATCGAGCGCCTGGTCTGTGAAGTGTTCCGGCCCCAGGAAGTCGAGATCGTGGAATACGGCAATGTGCTCGCCAGCATCGCTTTCCTGCAAGGGCTGGCGAGTGAAGAACTGCGCGCAGCGGAGCTTGATCATCGTGACCCGCTTTATCCACTCCTCGTCGTCGTACGGGCGACGAGAGCGCTATGAGGCTCCGTGGCGCGCTGCGAACGATGCGCAAGACGGTCCGCCGGCGTTTCACACAGCGCGGAATCATACTCATGTATCACCGCGTCGCCTCGGGCGTGGCAGACCCATGGCGTCTATGCGTTTCGCCGAAAAACTTTGCAGAGCACATGGACGCACTGCGCCGCTGCTACGAGCCTGTTCCCCTCAATCAACTTGCCCGCCGCCGCGGGGTTCGGAATCGAATGGTGGCAGTGACTTTCGACGACGGCTACGCGGACAATTTGCACGCGGCACTGCCGATTCTGCAGCACAACGAGATTCCCGCGACCTTCTTTCTCACCAGTGGAATATTGCGTGCCACATGTGAATTCTGGTGGGATGAGCTCGAACGCCTGCTGTTGCGCCCGCAAAGTCTGCCGCGGACTTTGCAACTCACGGCGGGTACTGAAACCCGTTTGTTTGAGACAGGCGGCATTGTTGGCCCTGGCGAAAGCCTGCAGCGGCAGACCCAGTCGCCTCAGCCATGGGAGGCGGGCCCAGACACGCGCCTCGGCTTCTATTACGCAGTCTGGCAATGGCTAGGAACACTGGCGGAGGAGCCGAGGCAAACCGCACTCGCCCAAATCCGGGATCAACTCCGGGAATCCCAAGTGACACGCGAGAGCCACCGTAGCCTTACACCTGACGAGGTGACTCGCCTAGCGGGCGCCCCGCAAATCGACATCGGCGCTCACTCCGTCACGCATCCCATGTTATCCGCGCAGTCCCCTGATGCGCAGCGTTGGGAAATGCATCAATCGAAACAGGACCTCGAGGCGCTGATCGGCCGACCCGTGGCGGGCTTTGCATATCCCCATGGAGACTACGGAACCGAGACGCTGGATCTCGCCCGGGAAAGCGGTTTCGACTTTGCGTGTACAGTAGAAGGTGGATGTGTCGCGAGGAATACGCAGCCCTATCTGCTTCCCCGTCTGTCTATAGGCGACTGTAGCGGCGCGGAGCTCCTCCACCTTTTGGAAGGGGCGCTGTGAAGGCGAGTACCCCGCTCGTCTCGGCAATCGTCATCTTTCTGAATGAGGAGCGCTTTCTGGCAGAAGCGCTCGAGAGCGTGCTCGCACAAACATATCCTCATTGGGAGTTGATTCTGGTAGACGATGGTTCTACGGATCAAAGCTCGACCATTGCGCAGGCTTACGCCGCGCGGCAACCCAGACGAATCCGCTATGTTGAGCACGAGGGGCATGCCAATCGGGGGATGGGAGCCTCGCGAAATTTAGGCCTTGACTACGCGCGTGGCACATACGTCGGGTTCCTCGATGCGGACGACGTGTGGATGCCCGATAAGTTGCGGGATCAAGTGGCCGTATTGGAAGCGCATCCTGACGTCGACATGGTTTACGGTCGCACAGTTATTTGGCACAGCTGGCGCCACGACCCTGGCTCGACCGCAACCGATACCTACTACAGTCTGGGCATGCAAGCCGACGCCGTAGTCGAGCCCCCTCGCTTATTAGTGAGTCTCATCGAAAATCGCGCGCAAACCCCTACTACCTGCAATGCGCTACTGCGCGCCGCAGCCATTACGCGGGTGGGCCGTTTCGAAGCGGCGTTTCGCGGCATGTTCGAAGACCAGGTCTTTTTCATGAAGATCGCTGCTGCGGCAAAGATTTACGTGTCATCGCAGAGTTGGGCGCGCTATCGGCAGCACGGCGACAGCTGTTCTGCGCGGGCAGAGGCTTCGGGAGAGTTGCGCCGGATGAGGCTGCGCCTGTTAGGCTGGCTCGCTGAATATCTGCGGCGCGGCAATGTAAGCGCGCGTCCGGTGTGGCGCGCGCTACGGCGGCAGCGCTTTGAATCGCGCTGGCCGGCAATGTACCGTCTCTATGTCCGATGCAACAATCTCAGAAACGCTGTGCTGCGTAATGGCACGCGTTGATCCGCAGCCCGAAGCGAGTCGAGCCGAGCCGCCGCTCATCTCGGTCGTCACTCCATTCCTCAACGGCAGACGCTTTATGGAGGATGCGATCGAAAGTGTATTGGCGCAGACTCTGACGTCCTTCGAGCTGCTGCTCATCGATGATGGCTCTATCGATGGCAGCTCTTCGCTGGCGCGCGATTACGCGACGCGCTTTCCGCAGCAGATCCGGTACTTCGAGCACCCCGGCCATACCAACCGAGGCAAGAGTGTTTCCCGCAATCTGGGTATCGCCAATGCGCGCGGCCTGTATCTGACTTTTCTCGATGCCGACGATGTCTTCCTGCCTCGCAAGCTCGAGAGCCAGGCGCAGCTGTTGGCGCGCTACCCGCAAGCGGTCATGGTCTACGGCACTACCGAGTATTGGGTCAGTTGGGACACGGAGCAGACGGAGTCCGCAAAGGAGCCAGCGCACCAGGTGCCAGACCACAAGGAGCCGGCCCACAAGGAGCCGGCAGGGGAGGAGCCGGCACGGACCGGCGACTCTCGCGGCCTGCTCGGGCTCCCCTCGTTGCGGGCATTTAGCCGTGATTGGCGCGACCGGCTTGGGGTCACGGCGGAGCGCGCCCGTAACCCGGACTGGCACGGCCGACTCGGCGTTACCCCGGAGCGCCTCTACTCTCCGCCGGACCTGCTCGTCGCGTATCTCCGCGATCCAGGCATCGTCCCTTGCATTTGCGGCCTGCTTGCCCGGACAGCGGAAGTGAAGTTGACCGGCGCGTTCGACGAACACATTCAGGATCTCTTCGAGGATCAGATCTTCCTGGTGAAGATGCTCATGTCAGGACCGGTCTATGTGGAATCCGGCTGCGGCGAGCGGTACCGGCAACACCCGGATTCCAGCTCCGCGCTGGCCGTGGCTTCCGGTCAATACCATCCGCTGCGTGCGAACCCGGCCCGGCTTGCCTATCTCGAATGGTTGCAGCGTTATCTGCAGGGACATGGCCTCATGTCAGAGAACCTGCGGCGTGCGCTCAGCGCCGCGTTCCGCCCCTATCACTATCCGAAGGCCTACAGTGCACTCCATTCCTTCAGAGCACTGGTTTCCCGGCGCAAGTGAACGGCCGTACCGGACAACCGGAAAACTCCAGCCAGCCCAGAGTGCGGCGGCAAGCCTCGGCAAAAGGTACGCTGGGTTCGTACCCCAACATCCGTTGCGCCTGGGCATGCGGCAACTTGTAGGCGCACTGATACAACAATGCCATCTCCAGAGTTACTCGTGCACTCACAGGCCCCGCGCGTGATTGCGCCGCGCTCTCAGCCCATGGCGATAGCGGCGGCGTTTCTTGAGTCAGTGCGGCACGGAGGCCTCGTCGGACTCTCTTCGGCACCATCGTCCGCAAGTACCGGGCTGCAACGGATGTCCGCGCTCTACGGACGAGGCTGTTGAGACGTGGCGGCTTCACGTACTCGAGGTTCGGCACTTCACCCAGATCGAACCCCAGGGCATCCCCAACGGGCCTGTACAGGTCCGCCCAACTGATGGTCTCTGCGTCGCCGACCAGAAATGCCCGGCCATCGGCTCGCGGTGCTCTGGCCGCCAGGTAAATGGCCTGAACCAGGTTATCGACATAAATGCTGTTGCAGATTCCTCGTCCCCGGTTGACGAGATAGGCGTCTCCCGCGAGCAAGCTGGATACAAAGCTACTGATCCACCAGGACCGCGGGCCAACCACGATACCCGGCCGAAGTATGACCAACTCTACGCCCCCGGTCTTGCGCAACGCCAACAACCGCCTTTCTGCCCGCACCTTGGCGTTGTTGTATGCGATGGGCTGCCGGTTCTTCAAAGGAGTGGTCTCGTCGGTACCGGGCGCCGGCGCCTGACCGTGCACCGAGGCACTGCTCAGATAGATGAAGCGCTTCACCCCCGCTTCTTGTGCCGCGAGATATGTCGGGGTCAGTGATCCGAGAATGGTTGCAGGGTCACCCGCAACGGCATGAACAACTGCTTCGCAGCCCTCGAGCGCAGCGCGCAAAGCGCCCTGGTCGCGCGCATCAGCTATCCGGCAATCCAAGTCGAATCGTGACAACCTGGCCAGACTGTTTATGCTGCGAACAATGGGACGCACCTCGGCCTGTCCGCCCAGGTGCAGCCACTCCACCGCCCGGCTACCGATGAATCCGTTGGCACCGATGATTGCAAGTTTCAGGCTCATCTAAAGCTGACCAACCTCGGTCGCCATGTCAACGAACGCCGCCTGTGTCGATTACAGGTCCGTCGGTCCGGGCCGCCGGTGCAGGTCCGCCGGTGTAGGGCGCCACATTCAGCTCGGTGCCGCGCAGAACTTCGCTTTGGCTGAGCCACGGCATCGGCATGAGTTTACGGTTTCGGTAGCAGTGCTCGATCAGCCGCACGGCCGCGATGCCCTCACTTGCGGAAACGAGCAGCGCATCCGTGTTGCTCATGGCCCCAATCACGTTGCTCAGTTGACTCACGAAGCTTTGCTCGAAGTTAAGGGCCGGTTTACCTATCCCCGCGTGCGTGAACGCGTGTCCGATCTTGTGCTGCCCCGACTCATGCAGCCCGGCCTCCTGCAGTGCGGCCTTGAGCACGTGATCCGCGTTCTCGAAGCCGAGCTCGAATCCATCAGCCTGATTGACCGTCCAACTCAACCAACCCTTCGTGCCGCGCAGGGTATAGCGATTGGCCAACGCGCAATCACGGCTGAGCCGCACCTCTCCGACGGCGCCTTGGGAGAAAGTGCATCGGATTCGGCAATTGACTTCGATGCCACCCATGGCGTCGTCCTCATACACGATCTCGATCGGTTCACCCAACCACCAAAGCATCAGATCGAGCGCATGTATTCCTATATCCAGCAGCACGCCCCCGTGGGCATCCATTCTTCGGAAATAACCGGGTGAGGCGACTGGCCAAAGAAAAGACGCATCCCCTTCCGCAAAGTTAAAGGACGTAATTTCGCCGAGGACATTGAGCGCTAGTAGCCGGCGGATGGTCTGCGTTGCGGGCAAAAAGCGTCGCGACATACCTATAGCCAGAATTCCGGAGGCGCTGGCCGCCGCGTCGATCATGGCTTGCGCGTCTGCAACCGACGTCGCCATAGGCTTCTCGCACAGCACGGACACGCCCGCATTGAGAAGTTGGATGCTATGTTCGGCGTGCATGGAATGAGGGGAAGCGACGATAGCGAGATCGATGCCGTGCGTAAGAACCTCACGCACATCGCGCGCCACAGTGGCTGCCGGAAATTGCGCGCGTACCTGAGCCGCATTGATCGAATTCGGGTCGGCAACTGCCACGACACTCAACCGGCTCCGCGCCTCCAGTTCGCGCAGCGCAGGGGCATAGTAAAGCCGTGCCACCGCACCGCAGCCGACCAAAGCAACTCTTACCACTGTGCCGGGCCCCCCGGAAGCGACCCCTGGCTTTGCAGCGCGCCGCCCGAAGCACCGCCTGGCACCACAAAACCCCCGGATTTCTGTGCAGTTTGCATCACTGCTCACGTGCTCGGCGTAAGGGACTCGCAGCAGGCATCATCGTACGCATCAGCAACCAGACGATTTTCGACTTAACCCGCAGGGAATGGCTCAGGTGCATCGCTTCATGCAGTTGAGCGCGTGCTGCGGTGACCTCAGCTCTGGCTAACAGCGTACGAGCTGCGTTGATAGCAGCGAGCGCGTAAGTTTCCCTGGCCTGACGGGTGAGGCGGTCGGCCCGGTCCGCGGGCAAATAATGCTTGAACATCTCAATGGCCGCGCGTGTGTACCTCATATCCTCTGCGGTCCCAACATGTCGTCCCGTGTTCGAATGTGCGTGCATCCTGTAGACCGCAAGGGGCTCGACTTCGTACCAGATGGGATACCGCGCCGCGATTCGAACCCACATCTCCCAATCCTCGCTGCAAATCAACCGCAAATCGAATCCGCCCAACTCCTCATAAACTGCGCGCCGGACGACAATGCTCGGGGTCATGATGCGTTGCTCCTGAGCAAGACGCTCCAGCGCTTTGTCCAGGATCGCGCTTGCACGTTGTTCAAGATCTGACACTGAGAGCCAGTGCCCATCCGCATCCATGAAAATATGTCGGCAGAACGCCGCGCCGATTTCCGGACGGCCGTCAAATGCCTGTCCCAGCTTGGCATAGAATCCGTCGCGCACGCAGTCATCGCCGTGCAACAGATGCACGAGCTCGCCCCGCGATCGACTCAAGCAAGTAGCGAAGTTTTTGGCGATGCCGACGTTGCTCGTCTGGCGATAAAACAGAACCCTCCCTTGGCCAATACTTCGAACGACAGCTTCAGAATCATCCTCGTTCGAATGATCGTCAACGACCTCGATTTGCATGATGTCCGGTCCAGGATCCTGCGCCAGCACGCTCCTCAACGTATCGGCCAGATATCTGGCGCAATTGAATGTAGGAATCATGACAGACCATCGAGGCCGCGGACCGTCTGTCGAGACCGGCGGGATCCTGGCACGGTGAGTGGCGTCAGTGCTCATGCCATCTTCCCGGGTATGCGTAGATAGAGCCTCGAGAACATCTTCAGCAGCTGTTTGCCCGAGACGTACTTGTTGATTGGACGGCCCCGCAGAGATGTGTTGAAGCATTTGCGGGCGTGCGCGCGATCTCCTCTCTTGGCGTACTCCTGGGCCCACTCGAAGAAATACCTCGACATTGCCGTCCTGATGAGCGTGTCGCACCGATAGTTCAGATTCGAGTTCATGGACAGATAGAACTGCAGAGTCCTTTCGAGCTTGTTCCACTCCGTGAGCGAGGAATACGCGCCGCCCCTATGGTGTCGATATACACACATCACTTCATCGATGTAGCCGATGCGCCCGTTGCGCGCGTTCAGAATGTGCAGCGGCCAATCGGTAAGGGCCATTTCATCGTACCAGCTCGGTAGCTCACCTAGTGCTCGCCGACGAAACATGGTTGAGCACAGGGTAATGAAGTTGCCCATCCAGATGTCCTCGAAGCTCGAGAACGGCGCTTGATGCTGGGAGTTCCAGTTCCAGGGCGTCTTACTGCCATCCTCATGAATGACACGCGCATTGTGAAAGCAAATGGAACAGTCGGGATGAGCATCGAGAAAGTCGACTTGCTTCTGCAGCTTGTCTGGCGAGATCCAGTAGTCATCGCCATCGAGGAGGGCAATGTATTCGCCGCGGGCCGCGTTGATACCGCGGGACACGACGGCATTGCCATGAATGTTCTGCTCGGACAGCAACAGCCGTATCTTGCCGGGATGCTGCTGCCCGTACGAGACGACGGTCTCGCGTGTGCCGTCGGTCGAGCAGTCCTCGCTGATGAGGATCTCGTAGTCGAAGTCAGTGCGCTGCGCGAGCGTGCTGTCCAAGGCTTGTGCGATGAACCCCGCATGGTTATAAGTCATCACCAGAACGGTGACTCTGAGCGGCGAGGCCGTGCCCATCTTTGTCACGAGTCAGTGCACGCCTGCGTCACGAGTCGGGTGACTTGGCTTGTCGCACCGATTCGGCCGAATCTGCCGGCCGTAACTTGCCAGATAGCAACCGAACCGAGAGGCGTGCGTCCAGCCAGACTGCCGCTAGCCACACAAGCAGATACCTGGTCAGTTTCCAAAGAAACTGGCCTGCCTGCCACCAGCGTCCAGCTTGCACGCTGCTGCGCAGATAACTGACCAACGGTACACGGACACTCCTGCGATTGATACGGATACCGGTTCGATAGGCCCGAACGTGCGCCGGATCTCCATTGATGTAGCGCCATTGCGCCGCCAACGTTGCCATCACTCCACGCAACATACGCGCGGCGTCCATACTCATGCTGGCGTCATGGGAGCGGTATTCGGCGATGATACGATCGTGGCGGCGTACGCTGTGATTGCGCACGATCCGCAGGTACATGTCGTAGTCCTCGCAGCACTTCAGGGATGTAGCGAAACCGCCGACAATGTCGAAAATCTGCCGGCGGTACATGACCGTCGCATGCATGCCTATATAGTTCCGTTGCAGCAACGTTTGATAGGGATCAACCTCCAGCTGCCTCTGAGGAAACTGCAGCCGGGGTGACCCGTCAGCATTGATATGGCGGAAGTGCCCCGACACGAAAACGCATTCCGGGTGGCCATTGAAGCAGTTGAGGCCACTCTGCAACGCATCCGCCAGCAGCCGGTCATCTGCATCCAGGAACACGAGATACTGGCCGCGGCTCGCCTTTACTCCGGCATTGCGCGCGGCGGAAAGGCCTGCGTTACTCTGTCTTACGCACCGTACATCCGTATACCTTGAGGCGACCTCACTGGTGGAGTCTGTCGAGCCGTCGTCGACCACGATGATTTCGTAAAGAGGGTAAGTCTGAGCAAGGACGCTCTCGACGGCCTCGCCCAGGTAATGGGCTTGGTTGTAGCAGGGAATGATTACGGAGATCAGCGGAGCGGCCAAATCAGGGTCGCCCACGCTGTGCTCACTGAAGCCTGCATGGCGCTGGCCGACGCAATGCTCACCAACGCTCGCATCAAGGTCGCCTGCGCAACGCTCACTGACGCTCGTCTCGCGGCCGTCCACGCGATGCTTAACAAGGCCCGCATCACGGTGGCCCACGCGATGCCCACTAACCAGCATTGCTGAGCTTCGTGACCGCTCCGTCGGCCCCCAGTAATTGCGTGTCCCACGCCAGTATGGGGCGCACCGCGCCGTCCCATGATCCATACCAGCCCCCACGCTTTTCCGTGGAGTCAGCGACTTCGAAAACGAGAACGTCATCTTCCTTGTGCAGCAGAACATCCTCGTTTTTCGAGACCACGAGAGTGACCCGATGCACCCCGGCGTTCAGCAGATTTGCCGGCACGTGACAGGCAAATTTGAACAGGCCGGCGGGGAACGGCTTACCCAGCCACGGTGTTGCTTCTACGGGCGCTGATTCAAAGATCAGGATGCCGTGGTCGTTATAGAACTGGATGCCGACATACAGGTACGTATTGGGACGCAGGTTCCACAGCTCGAACTCCATCACACAAGCGTCGCACACCCTGACCGGATCGGCGGCCGAGCCACCTTTGGGCCGGATCAACGCACGATGCAGCCGCACCTGATCGTTTCCCGGTGCGGACGCTTTATCCCTCCAATCCTGTTGCGAAAGCGGCGAAAATGCAGTGCGCAGATACTGCGAAATGACCCGATGCGGTTCGCCCGTACCCATGACCCTGCCGCCATTCAGCCAGACCGCTTGCGTACACAGAGCTTCAATGGACAGCATGTTGTGGCTGACCAACACGATCGTGCGCCCCTCCCGGGCCACGTCATTCATCCGCCGTAGGCATTTCTTCTGAAATGCGACATCCCCCACGGCGAGCACTTCATCGACGATCAGAATTTCCGGCTCCAGATGAGCCGCAACCGCGAAGGCGAGTCGAATGTACATTCCCGACGAGTAGCGCTTGATGGGCGTATCGAGAAACTGCTCCACCTCCGCAAAGGCGACGATCTGGTCGAATTTCCTGCGTATCTCCTCCCCGGTCATGCCGAGTATGGCGCCATTGAGAAAAATGTTCTCGCGTCCGGTGAGCTCAGGGTGAAAGCCCGTACCCACCTCGAGAAGACTGGCAACCCGTCCCCGCAGCGTGATGCGGCCTTCGGTGGGCTCGGTAATCTGGCTGATGAGCTTCAGTAGAGTCGATTTGCCGCTGCCATTGCGGCCAACGATCCCTAACACATCGCCCTGCGCCACTTGCAGAGAAACGTCCCGCAGTGCCCAGAACTCCTCGCGCGATGGAGTTTTTGGCGCGGGAGGGTCGGACCTGAGCCAACGTCCCGCAGCGGTGGCCCGCTCGACGATCTTGTCGCGCAGGGTCGTACGGCCCGCAGCTTGGTGACCGAGAATGTATTTTTTTCCGATGCCTTGCGCCTGCAGGACTATTTTTGACATTCACAGTCCATCAGATGACGTCGGCAAACGTGCGCTCGGTTCTGCGGAAATACCCCAGGCCTGTCGCAAGTAACAGACTGGTGATGACCAACGACAGCAGCATGCCCGGGTAATACAAAGAGTGGCCGCGTAAGATCGCCCAACGAAAACCGTCGATCACGCCGACCATCGGATTCAAGGAATACAGCAGGCGCCAGCGTTCTGGCACGGCGCTGCTGCTGAACCCTACAGGCGAGGCGTACAGGCCCAGTTGCAGCGCGAACGGCACGATGAACTTGAAATCCCGATACTCCACCATCAGCGCGGCAAACCATACACCCATTCCGAAGGACAATGCGACCGCCAGCATGGCGAACAGCGGCAGTGTCAGAATCCTCCAATCGGGCACAAACCCATACCACAGGAGCAATATCACCAACACCACGCCCGAAATCAGAAAATCCACCAGGTTTACAATGACCGCGCTGCCCGGAACGATCACCCGCGGGAAATGGATCTTCGATATCAGAGCCGCTCCTGCCACCAGGCTGTTACTGCTGTCCGTCAGGGCGCTCGCGAAAAATTGCCAGGGAAGCACAGCTGCCAGCACCAGCAGCGGGTAAGGCACCCCTTCAGACGACATTTTCGCCAGCCTGCCAAATACGAACGTGAGCACGAGCAGCGTAGTCAGCGCCTTGATGAGAGCCCACGCGATGCCGATCACCGTCTGCTTGTAGCGCACCAGCACGTCGCGCCACGCGAGGAAATAAAACAACTCGCGATAGCGCCACAACTGCGACCAGTACCCCGTTGAGCGCCCCCCCGCCTCGATTATCAGCTCTGCTTGTTGTGTTTGTCGCATTGTGGAGACAACGGATACACTAACGGCCAATGCCGTGCGTGCCCGGTAAAAGGTTCGGACTTCAGTAACGGTCCAATTAAAGTACCCACGAATGCAACAATCGGACCATGCCGCCCAGCTCCGACACAAAGCCCCTGCCTGTCAAACCCACCCATTCCGATGAGGTCAAACGTGACCGTGGCCGCGAGACCGCCTCATTTTGGTCAGACCCTCGCCGTTGACGCCCCGAGACAGTGCGCAAGCTCGGCGCGCGGCCTTCAATGTTAGTCTGCGAGTGGTAAGCGAGACGCTCCACTGACACCCCGGACAGCAAGCCGGGTCGCCGAGGAGAGTGCAACCGGGTCAGCGAGGAGAGTGCAACCGGGTCGCCGAGCTGTCTGCGCGCAGCCTCGAGTCCGCTGCCACCGGCGTTCTTCAACCCCGCCCGCCGGCCAGGCTCACGGACCCTCGCGCGCGGACTCATCAGCGCGAGTCTCGCGCCGACCGGCCCCCCTCGCCGAGATGGGTCTCGCGCTGACCGGGGCGCCCCTCGCCGCGGTGGGCCTCACGCTGACCGGCCCGCCTCGCCGCGGTGGGTCTCGCGCCGTGCGGTTCCGCACGAGTGGCAAGGAGGCTCAATCTGCGCGATACTGCGCGGCTGCGTCGTCTGCTTCGCTCATGCGCGGACACGAGGCCGTGACCTCGCCCCGGAAAGGGACTTTGGTTCACGGGCATCTTCTATATGCCGGCTTAGCACAGTTGGTAGTGCACCTGATTTGTAATCAGGGGGTCGGGGGTTCGAATCCCTCAGCCGGCACCAAAAATATCCCGCAAAATCAATAAACTACAAGCGCGCGACCAACACGCCGAATTTCTTTAGCTACCAACTTTAGCTACCAAAGAATTATTTTCTCACCCAGTCGGGCGGGTTGAGCCAGCTCGATATCGCAAAGTGGTGTCGCGCGGTGACGAGATGGGTCGAAAGCGACAAAGCGCGCCCGCTTTAGACAAGTCGCCCCGAGTGCGCGCTGGCATCCTCCGAAACATCAAGCCGCCTGAGGGGCGGCATCGGAAGGAGGCGATCCATGAATGCGTTGGTGACTAAGCGCCTATGGTGGAGTGTCGCCAGCGGAGTTGTGTTGGGTGGGCTCGTTCTGGGCGGGTCCGCACTGTACGCAGCCGGCGAGAAGGCGGGCGGACACGAGAGACCTCTGTTTACCGCCAAGCTACCGAACGTCCCCGGTAAGAGCCTGACGGCAGTGGTCGTGAACTATGCGCCCGGCGGCAAGTCGCCAAAGCATGTTCATGCTGGAAGCGTATTCGCCTATGTACTGTCTGGATCGATCCGATCGGAGAACTCTGCCACCGGGCCGGCCAAGGTGTACGCCACGGGCGAGGCGTTCTTCGAGCCCCCCGGCAGCGTGCACCTGGTCAGCGAGAATGGCAGCTCCACCGAGCCAGCGAGCCTGCTCGCGATTTTCGTTGCCGATGACGGTGAGCAGCTGACGAAACCGCAGAAGTAGGTGCCATGAGCATCGAGCCTTCGACCATCTCAGCGCCATCCGGCAAAGCGCTCCCACGCACGATGATGGCGGCTCGGGTCCATCGGTTCGGACCGCCAGACGCTATCGCTGTGGAACAGATCGAAGTGCCACAGTGTGGCGACGACGAAGTTCTTGTCCGCGTGCACGCGGCTGGCGTCGGCCCCTGGGATTCCTGGATCCGCGCGGGCAAGAGTGTGCTGCCGCAGCCGTTGCCTCTAACTCTCGGCTCGGATGTGTGCGGCGTCGTCGAAAGCGTCGGCGCACATGTTTCCGCGTTCGGACCGGGAGAAGCTGTCTTTGGTGTGACTAATCCGCGCTTTACGGGCGGTTATGCCGAATATGCCATTGCTTCGGCAAGGATGATCGCACGCAAGCCAAAGGTATTGTCCGACATCGAGGCCGCATCGGCCCCCGTGGTTGCAGTCACGGCGTGGCAAATGCTCTTCAAGCATGCCGCTGCGAGTCAGGGGCAGACCGTGTTTGTTCATGGCGGAGCCGGCAATGTTGGGGCCTACGCCGTGCAGCTCGCGCGACTCGGCGGTCTACGCGTGATCGCAAGCGCATTGGACGGCGATTCCGGATTTGTGCGCGATTTGGGCGCAAGTTATGTAGTCGATACCAGCTCGTCGAACCTTGCGGATCTCCAGAGGTGCGCCGACGCTGTGATTGATACAGTCGGCGGGGCGTCGCAAGCGCAGTTGTTTGCGCTGGCGAAACCAGGCGGAATCGTCGTGTCGGCGGTCTCTGAACCGAGCGCGGACCTCGCACAACAGCACGGTCTGCGCGCCATGTTCTTTGTCGTCGACGTCAACGCGACCGACTTGGCGCGTCTGGCCGACATGTTCGATCGGCGGCAGTTGACTGCCTCCATCGGGCATGTTCTGTTACTGGCGCAGGCACGCACCGCGCATGAGATGCTCGAGGGAAAGGGACCCCGCACGCGCGGCAAGATCGTCCTGAAAGTTGTATGAGGGCTGATTGAGAGCGAGCTCGACTCCTCGCTGCCGAGAGTTGCGCGCGCCCGTCTCAAGCATTTAGTGTGGAGGGCGGTAATGACTACGCCATTTGATGTGGTGGCCGTCATCGGAAGCCTTCGCCGCGAGTCGTTGACGCGCAGACTCGTCGGGGCTCTAACGGCGATGGCGCCGGCTTCCCTGCGTATTGAAGTTGCAGAGATAGCCCAGCTGACCCTGTATAACCAGGACCTGGAAGATATGCCGCCCATAGCATGGCGGAGCTTTCGCGAGCGCATCAGGCGCGCGGACGCCGTATTGTTCGCAACGCCGGAATACAACCGCTCGATCCCGGGAGTTCTCAAGAACGCCATCGACGTCGCATCGCGCCCGTACGGCGCGAATGCCTGGGCCGGTAAACCGGCTGCGATCGTCAGCATGTCTCCCGGTGCGATGGGTGCATTTGGGGCCAACCATCACCTTCGCCAGGCGTTGGTGTTCCTCGACATGCCGACGCTGCAGCAACCTGAGCTCTATATCGGTGGCGCAGAGAAGCTGCTCGACGGTTCGGACAACGTGACGAATCCGAGCACACGACAGTTCTTCACGCAGTTTCTGCAGGCCTTTGAGGCGTGGATCGGGCGACTCCGACATTCGGCTCATTAATCGGCCAACGTGCCCGGCATCTGCACCTTGTCCGGATCGCCGCCTGCCATACGCACTCGCTGCGGGTCATCCGCCAGGAAGTCATGAGGGAATCCCAGGGACACCTCACTGACCTCATTCAGTCTCCCAAGTTGATCGGGGCTGAGTGTCACTCCGACAGCTCCCAGATTCTCGTTGAGTTGTTGCAGCGTGCGCGGTCCGATCACCGGGATCGCTCCGCGCGATCCAAGCCACGCTAGCGCCACCTGTGTGGGCAACATGTCTTCCTCACGCGCTACTTTCATGAGGGCATCCACAATGGCGGTGGTGTGTGCGTCCACTTCGGTATGAACTACTGCGCCGAATGTGGTTGCACGGCCCGGCTCACCGTGGCGATATTTGCCGGTCAGCAGCCCGCCTCCCAGAGGCGACCAGGCCGTCACGCCCAGTCCTAGCGCCCGTGCCATGGGTATCAGTTCACGATCTGCCGTGCGCTCGACGAGGCTGTATTCAACCTGCAATCCGATGATGGGTGACCAGCCGCGCAATTCGGCGATCGTGGCCGCCCGGGCGACGCGCCATGCCGGGAAATCGGACAGGCCCGCGTAAACGATCTTTCCGGCTCGCACCAGATCATCCAAGCCGCGAACGATTTCCTCCGTGGCCGTTACACCGTCGGACATGTGAACCCAGAAGAGGTCTATGCGATCGGTATGCAAGCGCCGCAGGCTTGCTTCCACGGAGCGCTGCATATTCTTTCGACTGTTGCCGGTCGTCAGCACGTTGGCTGCCGGTTCGGCGCCGAGCGTGTATTTGGTCGCCACGACAAAATGATCACGCTGGCCGTGCAGAAAATCTCCCAACGCGGACTCCGATTGTCCGCACTGGTAAGAGTCGGCCGTGTCGAGAAAATTTCCACCCTCCTGCGCATAACGGTCGAGTATCCGTCTGATCTCGGCGGCAGCAGTGCCATATCCCCATGCGGTGCCAAATAACGCCCCACCCAGAGCGATTTCGGACACGCGTAAACCAGTGCCGCGCCCGAAGAGCCTGTAGTGCATTTGCCGGATCTCCTGAGTGTCTCGCCGGGATCAGAAACGGGAAGCGATTGTCAAACCGTAGGTGGCTGGCATACCCGCCGTGCGAAAGAGGGTGTCCTGGATACGGGCGACGTCAGTCCAATAGTATCGGTCGGTGATGTTGTGGCCCCAGAACTCGATCCGCAGTCTGTTATCGCATCGGGTGAATCCCGCTCTTAGATCCAGCAGGGTGTAACCATCGATAGCAAAGTCCCGAGTCGGCGCGAACGAGGAGTACGTGGAGCCACGCCCAGTGAGGCTGACGCCCACAAACGAGCTCCAGTTTCCGGTCAACGTGTGCGTATAGTCAACTCGTACAACCAGATTCCATGGAGGTGTGTCCGGGAATTGCTCGCCCTTGATGTTCACCAGGCCCGGCAAGGTCGATACCGGTCGGGACACAAGGTAGTCGCTAGTCACCTTTGACGTAACGTGGGACGCACCAACGCTGACGGCCAAACTGGTTACGGGCCGAATCGTTGCGGACAGCTCACCGCCGACAACGCGAGATCTGGGAATACTGACTTCACCGGGCAGATCTCCGAAGACCTCTCCTGTGTTGATATACCCGAGGAGCTGCTTGTGGTGGTAATCATAGTAGTAGGCCGCGCCTGCAAAAGTGGCCGTCTGCTCCAATAGCGATGTCTTAAAGCCCATCTCGTATGCGATCAGTCGCTCCGCGGGCACCGCCTCTGCCTGCGTGGGATAGACTAGAGGTAGAGTACCTACGTTGCCCGACTTGAAGCCTTGAGTCGCATTCGCGTAAAGAAGCAGCGTGGGCCGCACTTTCCAGGCGAGCCCCCCTCGCCAGGAAACGTTGCGCTCGTGCGTCGCGCTGTGTACGCCGGTCAGCGGCCTGTTGGTTGTTGTATCCAGCGTAGAGCAGCTCCTGGGGCCTATGTACCCCGGGTCTCCTGGTGACGGAAACGAATCCATTCCGTTCAATACGTTGGATAGTAAGCCGAAGCCGCGACCGAATTGCCCGTCGCCGCCGTCGAGCAGACATCCATCGAACGTCCGCTGGGTGTCCGTATAGCGCGCTGAGAGCTGCGCGGTGAGTGTGTCGGTCAGCTGATGGTCGGCTCCCCCGAAAATCGCCGCCGTGGTGACTCGCTGATCGCTGAGATTTGCCAGCGTGTAATAGCGGTACTCCATCGGCGTGCCTTGGAACAGCCCGCTATTGGTTCCCTCATTGTGGACGTGCTGCACATCGTGTGTGGAATCGTGTTGGTAGTTGGCGCCCAATGTCCAACGTGCACTGTCCGATTGCCCCGCGAGGCGCAGTTCCTGCGAGAAGGATCTGATCCTACCCTCGACGGTCAGAAACAGATCCACATACTGGGTGCCGTCATCATCGCTCGGATCGGTCAGGCGCAGCGCCGAGTAAGCGGAAATCGCCGTCATTGTCATGTTGCCACCGAGGACCAGATCGCCTCGCAGCGAAAGTGACTGGAAATGATCATTGCGCTGTAAGGAGGTTCCGGGATCCCAATCGGCCGCTCGATCGTTGTGCGCGGGCGGCGGCAGGCCCTCCAGGGCCGCAGCCAGATGCGGCTGGGAGGGCGAGCCGCTGAAGGCGCCCTGCTGCGGCGGTGTCGTGGGGGAGTAGGCCAGGAACTGCGCAGCCTGAGCATCGGACCGGTCGCTCCAGCCGCTGGCAGTCAATTCCAGCGAGAGGGCATTGTCCGGGTGGTAGTCGACCAGTAATCGGCTATTGGTAAATGCTCGCGCGCCCGAGAGCTGATCGCGCGACGCGCTCTGCTGCCAGTCACCGCTCCGCTCTACGCGAACCACCAACCGGGCGGTCAAGGTTGAAGCCAACGGTCCGCTGACGAACATCTCGGCGTTGGTTTCAGCGAATCGTCCCACGGTGAGGCGCGCCCCGGATTGCAGGGTATCGGTGGGCTTGGCCGGAATGAAGTTGATCGCGCCGCCGGTGGAATTCTGCCCGAATAGCGTTCCTTGCGGGCCCTTCAGCACTTCCACTCGATCCAAATCCAGCGCGGCTCCCCGGGTCATCCGTGAGAAGGGCATGGGGACCTGGTCCACGTAGACACTGACCGTGGGGGCGGCACCGATGGCTTCATCGAAGAAGCCGACCCCGCGGATCGCGAATATCGGCGCCCCGTAGGGAGTCGGCGTGTAGGTGAAATCCGGGACGATCTTCTGCAGGTCTCCCGCGGAAAAGACGCCAAGGGCCGCGAGCTCTTCCCCGGTGGCCGTTGCGACCGACATCGCGACTTCTGTGACCGGTTCGGGTCGCTTTTCCGTCGTGACCATCACGGTTTCGGTGACACTTCCGATACTCCTGGTTTGGGCCAAAAGCTCGCCGCAGGAAAGATCCGCGCACAAAACGACCGCGAGCCGCGCCAAACCCTTCCTACGCACCATGGAGCTCCTGTAGCCACTTCGACGCCTTGTTTAAGGGCGCCGCGCAAATGCGTATTTTTCGAAGAGTGCGGGTCTTGTCTAAAAGCGCTCTTTTGTACATTCCCGGCTTCGACAACCGGGTCTTTCCTGTTGTGAACTTCGGTCGAATTTGTAAGCATTCTGGCGCGCTTGTGCGCTTTGTTGGGACTGCGGGGAGTTACTCGGGCATGCCTCAATCCGGCGCCTACGGTAAACAGTTCGGCCAGAACTTCGGACTCGAAGATGTGCCGGTCATCGTCACGCGCGCCTTGCGCAAGGCCGAGATCGTGGTGACCGAGGTGCGGTCCGAGAACCCGCAGCCCCGGCTGACGGATGCCATACCCCGGGAGGATGCATTCCTGATCGGCCTGCAGCTGCGCGATTTCCCTCGTCACGAATACTGGGAGGACGGCCGCCAGGCCCCGATTTACGACTTGCGCGCCGGCGAGTGCACGTTTTATGACCTGAAGCGCGATCCCATTGCCAACATCGACAAGCCGTACCATTCCATTCATTTCTACATACCACGGGTGGCGTTGAATGCGATCGCAGACGATGTCAACGCGCCACGGCTAGGTGAGTTGGAGTATCGACCGGGTGCGGGTGTGGCTGACAATACGATCCTCTGCCTGGGCCAGTCCATGCTCGCGGCGTTCGCGCATCCGCAGAGGGCGAGCCGGCTGTTCGTGGATCATGTGACACTCGCCGTGGCAACCCACGTCGCTCAAACTTACGGAAGTCTCAAGCCAACTGTACGTCCCTTGCGCGGTGGTCTGGCTGCCTGGCAGGCGAAGCGCGCGAAGGAAATACTTAGCGCCAACCTCGACGGCAGCGTGACACTGAAGGACATAGCAGAGGAGTGTGGCCTGTCAACCAGCCATTTCTCCCGCGGGTTTCGGGTATCCGTCGGGATGGCTCCGCATAACTGGTTGCTCAAGCGGCGAGTTGCTCACGCGAAGGGTTTGCTGGCGAATCGACAGTTGTCGCTGTCCGAGGTAGCGCTCGCCTGCGGTTTCGCGGATCAGAGCCACTTCACGCGGGTATTCTCTCGAGTAGTGGGAGCCCCTCCGGGTGTCTGGCGCCGATGTCTGCAGGAATGACCAGGATGACGGGGGGGCAAGCACGATGACCTCGCGCGGCGCCTATGGTCAGAACCTGGCCGATTGTTTTCGCATCGACAGGGCTCCGAGCTTCGTATCGCGCACGTTGCGCCACTCCGAGATCGCCGTTACGCAGATCACCTGCGATGTGGAAAATAACGGTCTGTCCGCACTGATTCCTCGGGAAGATGCCTTTCTGGTCACATTGCAGCTGCGCGACTGCCCTGCGCATGACCTGTGGCTCGACGGTAGGGCCATGAAGACGGAACCGCTGACCGCAGGGACGACTTGCGTTTACGACCTGCGTCGCAGTCCGGTGGTCAACAGCATCAGCCCGTTCCGGAATCTGCATTTCTACTTCTCTCGCACTGCGCTGGATGCCGCCGCGGAGGGTGATGGCACATCAATGTTGGATGCGCTTCCGCACAACCCCGGCGTTGGAATGGATGACCAGGTGATCCGCAGCCTGGGCAGCTCGTTGTTGCCCGCCTTCGAGCGGCCGGACGAAGTGACGACAATATTCGTCGATCACATCACCACGGCCGCGGCGGCTTACGTTTCGCACTTATTCGTCGGCCCTCGGGTCTCGCCGCCAACGAACGGCCTTACACACTGGCAGGAGCAGCGCGCCAAGGAAATGTTGCGCGCGCGGTTGGATGGGGTGCTATCAGTCGCGCAACTGGCCAGGGAATGTGGACTGTCATCTCGTGCATTCAGCAGCGCCTTCCGCAAATCAACCGGGCGGCTGCCGCATCGATGGCTGCTCGAACAGCGTGTCGAGCGTGCCAAGGACCTGCTGCGATCGCGCCGGTCGCTCGAGGAAATTGCGGCGGCATGCGGCTTTGCGGGCCGGGAGCACCTGAAGCGCGTATTTTCGCAAATGGTCGGTACTTCACCCGAGCAGTGGCGCCGCTTTACTGGCTGACATTGCATATCTGGCGCGCATCCGTCACTTAATTCGCGTCAAATGTAAAAAAACGAGCCGGGCTTTGAAAGAAGGCCGTCACAGAAGCGCCGATCATTCTCACTGCGCCGCAGCCTGGCGTGAGGAGATCAAAAATGCGGCGAGCTCTGTTAGGAATGCTTCTCACGGTCAGCTTGCCGTTGGCCGCTCTGGCCCGCGTCGAGCCCTATCCGGCAACTTTCCGTACGATAGATGTCCCCACTGAGGGTGCTGTCATTCATGTGCGCGTCGCGGGGCGGGGGCCGGCAGTCCTGATGCTGCATGGTTTCGGCGATACAGGCGATATGTGGCAGCCGCTCGCCATCGCGATGATGCACGAGCATACCGTGGTGGTTCCTGACCTGCGGGGCATGGGCCTCTCGTCACATCCGGACATTGGGTACGACAAGAAGACCCAGGCCCGGGACCTCGCGCAGGTGTTGGATAGTCTCGATGTCGGTCGCGTCGATCTCGTTACCCACGACATCGGAAATATGGTGGGCTACGCCTTCGCTGCCCAGTATCCGCAACGCGTTCGCCGCTGGGTTGCGATGGATGCGCCGCTTCCGGGTATTGGCAACTGGGCCGCACAGCTCAGCAATCCAAAGACGTGGCACTTCAACTTTCACGGACCCGACGAGGAAAAGTTGGTCGCGGGCCGCGAGCGCATCTTCCTCGATCGCTTCTGGAATGAGCTGTCGGCCAATCCCCAGGGAATCGATGAGCAGACGCGGGCGCACTACGCCCGGCTCTATGCGCGGCCGCATGCGATGCATGATGCGTTCGAGCAATTCGTGGCATTCCCTCAGGATGGCGTCGACAACCGCGCCTTCCTCGCCAAGGGCAAGCTGGACTTTCCAGTTCTGGCAATCGGTGGAGACCACTCTTACGGCGCGGCTATGGCGTCCGAATACCAGGTCGTTGCGACGGACGTTACCGGGAGGGTCATCGCTGATGCCGGCCATTGGCTGATGGAAGAGCAGTCAGCCAACACCGTTACTGCGATTCGTGAATTTCTGGACAAACAGTCCATCAACGCTGAGGAGGTACCGCAGAAATCGACTCCGGCGCAGCTCGTTGACGCCTTGAACGGCCTGTTTGGGAAACAGACCACTGGACGAGCGGTGCACGCGAAAGGAATCGTCGTGGAGGGTTCATTTACACCCGCCGCCGGTGCGGTGGCCCTCAGTAAGGCGCCGCATTTCGCAACCACAGTCCCGGTTACGGCGCGATTTTCCGACTTTGCGGGCATCCCGACCGTCTCCGACGCGGACCCGCTCGCCTCGCCCCGCGGGCTCGCTTTGAAGTTTCACTTGCCCGACGGTTCGGACACAGATCTGGTCACGCACTCTTTCAACGGCTTTCCGGCGCCGACGGCGGATGAGTTCCGTCAATTTCTGATGGCGCTCGCGGCCAGTGGTCCGGGTGTCGCGAAGCCGACTCCTGCGGATACCTACCTGGCGGCGCATCCTGTTGCAAAGACATTTCTGCAGACGCAACCGCCGCCTCCAGTGAGCTACGGTACGATCAGCTACTTTGGCGCGAATGCCTTCAAATTCACCAACGCTCAGGGCAAAGTAGCCTACGGCCGCTATCGGATCGAACCCGTCTTGGGCCGGAAATTCCTGACCCAAGAGCAGATCGCCACCGCCGATTCGAACTATCTGGCCACGGAGTTGCCGGGCCGCCTGGCAAACTCGCCCATTCGATTCAAAATGGCTGTCCAGATCGCAGAGCCAGGGGATCCGCTCGACGATCCGTCCGTCGCATGGCCCGAGACTCGCAAACAGATTGAGATCGGCACGTTGGAGATCACGCGCGTCGTGTCTGACAGCGAGTCACAACAACGCAAGCTGCTCTTTATGCCGCTCGCACTGCCGCCCGGCATTGAACCCGAAGATCCGATGCTCGAGACGCGCAACGAAGCCTATCCGGTCTCGTACGCGCGCCGTCACCAGTGAAGCAGAGGAGACGATGGGAGCAGTACGGTCTTCCGGGCGTTGCCGATGTCGTTATCGTTACAGAGTGAATCGAGGAGGAAGGTACATGGTACCCAGGCTGAATCCATACCTGGCATCCCCGCAGGCCATGCAGGAGCTCATCTCTTTCCAGGACTGCACATACATGACCGGACTCGATGTGTCGTTGATGGAGCTCTTGCGGACCCGCGTGTCCCAGATAAATGGATGCGCCCACGGCATCAGCCTACATACGCGCAACGCACGGGCCAGGGGCGAGACCGAGGAGCGGCTCTACATGCTGGATGCGTGGCGCAACGCGCCTGTCTACTCGCGACGGGAGAGAGCGGCTCTTGCATGGACAGAGGCGGTGACCCTGGTCTCTCATAGCCAAGTGCCGGATGGCGTGTTTGAAGAAATGCGCCAGTGCTTTACGGAAGAACAGCTGGTCAATCTCACCTTGGCGATCGCCGCAACTAACGCTTGGAATCGGGTTGAGATCAGTTTCAGACAGATCCCCTCGGTTGGAGTTTGATGGGTGGCCGCCTTCAGACCGAATTGTGTACCCACCCGAGCAGCCGGTATTCGGCACTGAATTACATTCAATCCGAGTTCGAAGAGGTTGCGTGAGCGTCATGAACTACGGCCGTTTGTGCATCACCACGATCAACAATGTTCTGTTACGGATTTCTTCCGCCAGTTATCCAAGCTGGTTACTCGAGTCGCAACTTGAAATATGTGCGCGCCTGCTGCGCGACCTGGCCGGATTGAGCAATTGTGCAAGCACCCCTTGCACAAATCACGTGGGGCGCAAGCCCCTTCATATCCGGGTATGCGTCGCGCAAGTCGCCCGCCAGCCGATCGATTATTTTTGCTCCCCATCCGGAGCGACGCTGTCGTTCGAGGATTATGCGGCCGATGTCCCAATAGAGTAGAACCATCGCCGAATTTGCGGTGATGACCGCAGATAGACGCTCGTGCTGAATTCATGCCTTGATCGTGCCAAGCAGCATGGGGTAATCGCTAGGTAGTCCAGAAGCTCAACACGCGTCCCGAGCCGTCGAGTAGCCGGTTGAACTCACTATGGACGAAGTTCGAATCGCATTCGCGGTAGACGTGATCCTGTAGATCGGTGCCCTTCAAATAGACCGCCAGCCCCTCGATCTGGCATTCAGTTGCGCGACCAGAAAGCTGGTGGGGCGCTTCTTCAGCTTCTCAGTTAGTGCGCGAAGCACGCTTTCGGCCAGTTCAATATGTGGTAAAGTGCCACACTATGCGATAGAATGCTACACATGGCGAAATCCATTCGAGTCTCTGACCGGCTCTATCAATTGGCCGATACTACCTCCCGGAAGGTGCATCGGTCGCTAGCTCAGCAAGTCGAGCACTGGGCGGAGCTGGGGCGTGCTCTCGAGGCCGCCGGGGTTACGACGGCGCAGGTCCTCGACATTCTTGGGGGCGACTTACGCGCGCGTGAACGCCTCATGCTGAAGCTCGGTCTGGCGAACCAAGAAAGTATGTATCTCTTCCCTGTCGCCCTTGCGCGACAGACCAAGGTGCGGTTTCAGGAATTGAAAAGCACTTCGTGACGCAACAGATCGAGGTTTCGGTTCCCCCGGAGCTGCTGGAACGGATCCTCGAGCTCGCCGACAACGGCATGATCCTGATCGGGGGCCAGGCGCTCGGGTTTTGGACAACCTATTACGACACTCCGGCGCCCCACATTGCCATCACCAAGGATGTCGACCTCCTGGGCACAAAGGCGGATGTTGAGCGACTGGCGCGCGGACTGGATGCCAGGGCGGTGTTTCCTCACAAGAGCGCAGTCACCCTGCTGGTAGGGCAGGTTCTGAAGGACCTGCCCGATGGCAACTACATCAACATTGATGTTATGTCCCGGGTCTACGGTGACATCACGACCAAAGCCATCGCGAGTCGCGCGGTGCTGGCCGAAAGTCCAGCTGGCCCGTTCCTCGTCATGCATCCCCTCGATGTCCTGCAGGGCCGCCTCGAGAACGTATACGGGTTATCTGCTAAACAGGATGAGCATGGTGTGGCGCAATTGAGGGTAGCCATCGATGTCGCTCGGAAGTTTGTGGCCGACATCGCCTCGCAGGAGGCAATCGGCGTGGACGAACCCGGTCGACCGGTCGCCTTGCGCCACTTATCTCGCATCGAGCGCCTGGCACTGTCCGATGCCGGCCGTAAGGTGGCGAAACGGTATGGTGTGCATGTGGCGGACGCGATCGATCCGGCTCCTGTGAGGCATATCAGGAAGTTCGTGAGTAAGAAACTTCCGCAGATGCTGAAGTTGATGTCGGAGCAGAGGCGCGCCGAGCTGCAGATACAGGATTGACCGGCTCCCCGGCCTGGGCAGTCGCCCAAGAGCCCTATCGCGCCTTCGTCTCGGCTCAAAAAAGCGAATAAATAGTTGCGCTGCGGCAGATCGTTGGCGCCGGTGAGCTTGATTGGGCGCCCGTGGATATATCGAAATGTGCAACGGAACTGTGCAAGGTGGTGAATATGCTGACGACCGTCAGGAACAATCTCTTTCACGGTGGGAAGCGTGGCGACACCGAGATGGATGACAAGTCGCGTAATCTACGCCTTCTTCTTGCGGGCAAGACTGTGCTTGATCTGCTGGGAAGATACCCACTCGCGTCGATGAGCTCGGAGTTGACCTGCTTTCGATTGCGGGTCACAAGCTCTACGCGCCCAAGGGCGTTGATGCGCTCTACATACGCGCAGGAACCAAGCTCGAACCTCTCATTCACGGTGCGGGACATGAGGCCGGGCGCCGCGCGGGCACCGAAAGCGCGCTGCTTGCCGCCGGACTTGGAGCTGCATCTCGACTTGCCAGTGACCTTGCCTGGACGGAACGCGTACACACGCTGCGTGACAGCTTTTGGACTTCCCTTCGCGCTCGTCTCGGCGATCGCGTCGTCACGAATGGACACCGGGAGCAGCGCCTGCCCAATACGCTGAACGTTTCGTTTATCGGCCGTCTCGGCGCCGACATTCTGGCAGCCCTGGAGGGCGTAGCCGCCTCGACCGGCTCGGCGTGCCACTCAGGGCGGGTCGAGCTCTCGCCTGTGCTGCGCGCGATGGCGATATCCAAGGAGGTTGGCATGGGCGCCTCTTCGTCGAGCATGGGCTGGCACCTGAACACAACGTCCAGCGATGGCAACACCGCTTGACACCGGTCTGGAAGAAGTTAGGTGGCGGCTGCCATCTGACCGACCGATTCGCGATCTCATTGAAGGCGCAGGTTTTGGCGTCGCGCAGCTCGAGACAGGATATATGAAAGGCCCCAAACCCATGACATTCCTGTACGAGGGATGGGCAAAACCACTGTGAACAGCTACCGTCGTCAGCTACGATTCTGCTCGAACGACTCCGGACCACTGGCTGCTGCCGTGAGCAATGCGGGCTTTCCGGCAAACGGTCTGTGCAATGGCGGCTGAAGTCATTCTAACGAGTGAACTGACCTGCCCGCACTGCGGATATCGGCAGATCGAAACCATGCCAACTGATGCCTGCATCTACTTCCATCAGTGCGCAGGTTGCAAGACGATGTTGCGACCGAAGCCCGGCGACTGTTGTGTCTTCTGCTCTTATGGGTCCATTCCCTGCCCACCCGTGCAAGCTGCCCAGCCCTGCTGTCGCACGTCGAGCGCGCAATGACTGAGTGCCACAATCATGTTTGTCTTGGACCAATCATGATAATGGCCAATGCCCGTAATGCTGATCGCAGCGCCGTAACCCACGACCAAGGTTGCATAGTTTTGCGGCCGGCCCAGCAAGAGATGTTGCGTACGATAGGATCGGCCACAGATGTACCGCCGTCCTACAACTGTCAGCGCTCCATCAGATATGAATGCGCCCACCAGCACGTAAGTCGATTGCGCAGGCCTGGCTTTTCCATCAGGTGGCCGTGCGCCCGGAAGCAGTCCTCCATCCGTGCCTCGAGCGACGCACCGGTGGCAGCCGATGCCCCTTGCACGAGCGCGACTCCGACTAATAACATAGCAATAACAGGCAGAAGTTTCTTCATGATAGATTTCCTCATAACTTACGGGTGTTTGAACGAAAACGTAAATGCCAGGCGACATATCCGCTGCTGATTCGGGCGCGAGCGCCGAGGCAGTTACGGCAAGCCGGAGCCGGCCCTCATTTCGGTGGCTCAAGCGTGCCGCCGGTGATCTTCTTGCACGTGCCCTGAGGCACGTAGATCCATGACCGCGGATCGTTGTCCTTGGCGAGTGTTCCGGCGCAGGAATTGGAACCGAAAAAGCAATCGTTCATCCCGGCGCGAGCGACGCCATAGCACTTGTCGTACTTGTAGGTTGGCTTTTCCGGATGAACCTGTGCTGTTGCCGCAGCGGAAAACAGAGAGAGCACTGCCGCCGCAAGCAGCGCGGCGCGGGCCTCGTCGGTAGTTGTATTCATCGTAGAATCTCCAAGTCGTTCAGGTAGTTAGTCGGGTACTGCTGATGCTCGATCGTCAATGCAGTCAAAGCGTGGCGCGAAATCCGAGGGTGAACACGTGGCCGCTGCCGGCGATCGGATCGCTGCCACGGCGGTCGTTCGTGAGATCGTAGAGAAACCAGGCACCATAGAGGCGTAGTCGGGTCGTGAATCGATACGACGCTCCGAGCTCGAGTGCCGAGAGGCGATCGTTTACCGCCTGGATCCCCGCCGCCGGCGCGCGTGCCTGCTGGTAATAACCACCCACGGTCCAGGGTCCCGTGTTGTAGTTGATACTGGCCGAAGCACCCCACGTCGCCGAGGCGCCGTTGTCTGAGACGATGCGGGAGGTGCCGCTCCTTCCGTCGTAGCTCGCGGAGAGTCCGATATCGAGGGAGTCGTCGAGTGTCACACTCGTGCCGAAGCCAACAGTATTGAGATCCCTCAGCCCAGCGCCAAAGCCTGCTTGATTCGCGCGCGCATGCGCGTAGGTACCGCCCCAGCGCCAGACGTTCTGGTGCCAATAGCTCTCGTGGACGAGCCCGATCTGCGCCAGGCGGTCGAATCGGGAATCCTCGGCATCGGTGGCGAACGAAACACCTCCCAACCAGCCATTGTGTTTGGGGAGGACGTACAGGATCTTGGTTGATTCGTCGTTGAACAGCGACGCCGTGACGCCGTGGCTTGCAAGAGGCTCGAGGCGCGCACGCACGGCATCCCGCAGAAACTGTGTTTGCAGTCCACCACCTGGATCGAGGGTCCGCCCCGTCGGCGGGCCAAATTCGGCGGTCGTGAACGTGAAGCTGTTGGGAGCGTATCCGGTCAAGACGTCCGGCAAGCCCATCCGCTTGCCGATTTCCAGCCGTCCCGCGGACCCAAACAGCAAGATACTCACTTCGCTCACACGAGCGTCGTGATTGGAAACCTCCGCCACGACCCGCAGGCCTATATTCGGGCCATTCAGAGGCGCGAGCCTTGCTAATACCCGAGCAGCACCGTCGAACGATACAGCATCAGGCGTCTGCCCGCGAAATGAGGCCGCCCCGCGCATTACGCCAGCCGTCGCGTTTCCGTAGGCCTCGATGGTGGCGCTGATCGGCATCTCGTTTAGGATGACTTGAGTTTGCGCCGGCGGCGAAGTCAGCGCGAAAAGGAGCACGGCTACGAAACCCACAGTCGAGTGCGTGATGGCGCGACTTCGCGCGGTTACGGCCCATACGAGTTGATCCATGTTGCTTATGGAGTGCGTATTTGCAAAGCACGTGCCATGGCAGATTTGACGCAAAAGGCCCATTTCGAGGAGCTTGGGAGCAGGCCAACCGCAGCGGGTGGTGGCTGGCCCACACGATACTGCGGCCCCCGCAACCAGTCGCGACTAGTGCGGGTTGTTCTGTGAGGAGGTGTACGCTACCTGCCGTTGACCGCATGATCGTAATTTCCCGTGTCGGAATCGCTATCGAGGCGCGCGCGATCAAGGCGGCGCGGCTCCGCGCATGCGCACGTGCACGTGCAGTCCAACTCCGGCGCCGCACGCTTCAGCCACCGTGGTGCGCGTAGACTGACGTCGTGCCATCCTTCGATACGAGATACACATCATACGGTTGAGACTGACCTGAAGGGACCTCCATCCCCGGTGACCCGGCCGGCATTCCCGGAACGGTCAAACCTTTCGCATCCGGCCGCTCGCGCAGAAGGCGTTTGATATCCTCCGCCGGTACGTGGCCCTCCACGAAGTAGCCGCCCACCTCGGCCGTGTGACACGAACCCATCGCGACCGGGATTCCAACACGCTCCTTCGTCGGCCCGAGATTACCGATGTCGTGAACATCGACTGCGAAACCCGCATCCTGCAAATGACGCACCCATAGCTTGCAACACCCGCAGCTCTCATTCTTATACACACTGACCAACTCGTGCCCGCTCCCCGACGTGTCAGCCGTTCGCGAACAGGCGGCGAAGGCGAGTAGAGCGAAGATCAGGACTGAATATCGGCTCACGAGCAATAATGGGCTCAACATTCGGGATTACCTCCATCTTTGGATTGAACGAGCGTCGTCCGGCATCTTGCGTGTCAAGGTGCTCATAGGGCGATTGGCTTAAGTCAGACTATCCGCTTGCACAGTGGCAGCTGCGTGCCTCCTCCTTCGCATGAGCTGATAGGCCGCGGGAATCACGAACATCGACAGCAGAGGGGCGGTGATCATGCCGCCCACCATCGGAGCTGCGATGCGGCTCATCACTTCCGAGCCAGTCCCGTGGCCCCAGAAGATCGGCAGTAACCCAGCGACGATCACCGCGACGGTCATAGCTTTCGGCCGGACCCGTAGCACTGCGCCATGGCGAATCGCATCGTCGAGAACCTCCGGCACCAGCTCGAGCCCCTCTTCCTGGCGTTCCGCCACAGCCTGTTTCAGATACAGCAGCATCACAACGCCGAATTCCGCCGCGACGCCCGCGAGCGCAATAAATCCCACCCCGGTGGCAATCGACAGGTTGTAGCCTTGCAGGTAGAGGAACCAGACTCCACCCGTCAACGCGAAGGGCAGGGTGCCCATGATGAGCGCCGCCTCGTCGATGCGGCGGAAGGTCAGATATAACAGCACGAAAATAATCAGCAAAGTCGCCGGGACCACCAGCTTCAGGCGCTCATTGGCGCGCTCCAGGTACTCGAACTGCCCGGAATAGGCGATGCTCACGCCGGCCTTCAAGGGCACTTGCCGCGCAACCGCCGCCCGCAGTTCCTCTACCGTGGAGGCCAGGTCACGGCCGCGCGCATCGACGTACACCCAGCCCGAAGGCCGCGCGTTCTCGCTTTTCAACATCGGCGGCCCTTCGCTGATCTTCAACCGGGCGACGGTACCCAGTGTGATCTGTTGTCCCATGTCGGTAAGAATGGGAAGCTGCCGCAAGTTCTCGATGGAATCGCGCAGTTCCCTGGGATAGCGCACGCTGATCGGAAAGCGCGCGAGGCCCTCAACGGTCTCGCCGATCGTCTCCCCGCCGACGGCCGAGGCGACCACCGACTGCACATCGGCGATGTTGAGTCCGTAGCGTGAGGCCGCCGCGCGATCGATGTCGATATCGACGTAACGTCCGCCGGTCAGGCGCTCGGCGAGCGCGGAGCTCACGCCTCGAACATGCTTCGCTACCTGCTCCACCTGCTGCGTCACGCGGTCGATGTCGGCGAGGTCTGTACCGGATACTTTGACCCCGATGGGACTCTTGATTCCGGTGGCCAGCATGTCGATCCGGTTGCGGATCGGTGGTATCCAGACGGTAGTCAAGCCCGGCACTTTTACAGTTTGATCGAGTATCTCGACCAGCTTTTCGGGCGTCATTCCGGGGCGCCATTGCTCGCGCGGTTTGAACTGGATTGTCGTCTCGAACATTTCCAACGGTGCCGGATCGGTGGCCGTCTCGGCGCGTCCCGCTTTACCGAACACAGTCGCGACTTCAGGGACAGTCTTGATCATGCGGTCGGTCAATTGCAGCAGTTCGGAAGCCTTCTGCGCCGACAACCCGGGTAGCGCCGAGGGCATGTACAGCAGATCCCCTTCCTCCAGCGGCGGCATGAACTCTCCGCCTAGATGACTCAGAGGCCACGCGGTCGAGAACAGCGCAAGAGCTGCAACCACGATGGTCAGAATCGGCTTTTCCAACACCCGATCGAGCCACGGACGATACAGGTGGATCAGCCCCCGGTTGAGCGGATTGCGGGTCTCTTCCGGAATTTTCCCGCGGATCCAGTACCCCATGAGGATGGGCACCAACGTGACCGACAGGCCCGCCGAGGCGGCCATCGCATAGGTCTTGGTGAGCGCCAGGGGACCGAACAGCCGGCCCTCTTGAGCCTCGAGCGTGAAGACCGGGATGAAGGAGAGGGTGATGATCAAAAGGCTGAAAAAAAGCGCGGGACCTACCTCGACGGCGGCCTCTGTCATCACTCGCCAGTGCGCTTGCCCTTGCAGCGACTGCCCGGGATGCGCGTGCGTCCAGGCCTCGACGCGCTTGTGCGCGTTCTCGATCATAACCACGGCGGCATCGACCATCGCCCCGATGGCAATGGCCACGCCGCCCAGGGACATGATGTTGGCGCTGACGCCCTGGTAGCGCATCACGATAAAGGCGATGAGGATGCCGAGCGGCAGCGAGATGATGGCGACCCCGGCGGAACGCAGGTGCCACAGAAACACCCCGCAGACTACGGCTACCACGAGGAATTCCTCGATCAACTTGTGGGTCAGGTTCTCCACGGCCCGGTCGATCAACTGCGAGCGGTCGTAAGTTGTGACGATCTCCACGCCGTGCGGCAGACTCTTCTGCAGCTCGGCGAGTTTCGCCTTCACGGAATCAATGGCGGTCCGGGCATTCTTACCCGAACGCAGGATCACCACGCCGCCGGCCACTTCGCCTTCGCCATTCAGCTCGGTAACGCCCCGGCGCATCTCGGGCCCCAGTTGAATGTTTGCCACGTCGCCCAATCGCACGGGCACACCGCCGGCACGGACTCCGAGCGGGACGGCGCGGAAGTCATCCAGTGACTTGAGGTAGCCGGAGGCACGCACCATGTAGTCGGCCTCGCCCATCTCCAGCACCGAGCCCCCGGTCTCCTGATTGGCTTGTTGGATGGCTTGGATGACCTTGGCGTGCGGAATGCCGTACGCGACGAGCTTTGCGGGATCGAGCACGACCTGGTACTGCTTCACCATGCCGCCGATGCTTGCCACTTCGGCCACATTCGGCAGCGTCTTGAGCTCGTATTTCAGGAACCAGTCCTGTAATGCTCGCAGTTGGCTCAAGTCATGGCCGCCGGTACGGTCGACCAACGCATACTCGAAAATCCAACCCACACCGGTCGCATCGGGCCCCAAGGAGGTCTTCGCCGTTGCTGGCATCCGGCTCTCAACTTGATTCAGATACTCGAGCACCCGCGAGCGCGCCCAGTACGGATCGGTCCCATCTTCAAACAACACATAGACGAAGGAATCGCCGAAGAAGGAGAACCCGCGGACGGTTTTCGCCCCCGGGACCGACAACATCGTCGTGGTGAGGGGATAGGTGACCTGGTTCTCAACGATCTGCGGGGCTTGTCCCGGAAAGCTCGTGCGCAGGATCACCTGAACGTCCGATAGATCCGGTAAGGCATCGACCGGCGTGGTCTTCAGGGCCCAGATGCCCCACGCGGCGACAAAAACCGCCGCGAGCACCACGAGAAAGCGATTGCGAACGGACCAGCGGATGAGTTGCTCAATCATGGCTGCTTCCTTAGCTTTTCCAATCGCTCGATCGCGAAGCCACCCTCCGCCTTTCGAAATTGGAAGTGGACCGTATCGCCCGGTTTGAGCGCACGCGCCATGTCGGGATGCGGGAGTTTGAAAGGCATCGTCATGGGAGGCCATCCCAAGGACTTCACGGGACCGTGCGAAAGCACGATTTCCTGATCGGTGACCGACTCCACCTTACCCGTGGCCTCGTGCAATGCCGTCGCAGGCGAGTTCATTTCGGTGTGACCCGCGGTCGCGGCATTCACCCCCATCGCGTTCTGCCGGTTCTCCGTCATATTCTCAGTGTCTCGGGTGTCCGTGTTATTCGTTGAGTCTGAGCTGTTCAACCGCGCGAGCACGCCCCGCAAGCTCGCCTCGGAATCGATCAGAAACTGGCCGGAAGCGACGACATCCTGGCCTTCCTTGAGTCCCGCGAGAATCACAGTCCTACCGCCAGCTTCGGGACCGATCTGCACCTCCGTGGGTTCGAACCGGTTGGCCTCCGCCGCGACGATAACCAGATTGCGCGTACCGGTGCGGATGATCGCCTCCGTTGGAACCCACAGCCGCGGCGTGTCATCTCCCGCATGCAGCTGCAGCTGCGCAAACATACCTGGTCGCAGCCGCAGGTTCGGATTCGGCAGGTCCACCCGGACCCGAGTGGTTCGCGTTTCAACACTGGTCTCCGGGAGGATCGCGATGACCCGACCCTTCACCGTCTCGCCGGAATAGGCGGCCAACCGCGCTTCCACAGACTGCCCGAGTGCGACGAGCCCGCTTTGGGCCTCCGGAATCGCCGCTTCCAGCCACACGGTCTCCAGCCCATTGATCTTCGCCAACGTGACGCCGGCACTCACGGTCATGCCCTCGCGAACGTCCAGGGATTCGATAGCGCCCGCAATCGGAGCGGCGATCGTGATCGTCGCCTGCTGTTGGTGACTGTCTTCGATGCGAGTGATCAGGTCTGCGGGCATTCCCAGCAGCACCAATCGTTGGTGGGCAGCCTCGATCAGATCGCGATCGCCGCTTCGCAGTAGGGCGAGAAACTCCGCCTGCGCTCCCGCCCATTCCGGCACGAGGAGATCGACGAGCGGCGCGCCTCGACGAAGTACATCAGCCGGCGCCCGGTTGTACACGCGTGATACAAATCCATTCGTGCGGCTCTGTACGATAGCCACGTTGCGTTGGTTAAAACCGATGTTGCCCACTGCCTCGATCGGCTGTGAGAGGCGGCCGAGCTCGACAGGCGCGGTCCGCAGCCCGAGGTTCTGCACGATGTTGGGACTGATTTGCACACCGCCGCTGGCGCCACCTTCGTCGGCGTACTTCGGTACCAGCTGCATGTCCATGAAGGGGGATTTGCCGGGTTTGTCAAAATGTTGGTTCGGCACCATCGGGTCGTACCAATACAGTGCCGGCCGATCCGAACTCCCGGGCCCCGCAGAGTTCCCTTGCGTCGCCGGACGCATGACATCCGTCTGTCCGCTTCCGTGACGAGCGAACCAATACCCGCCCGCAGCACCCAGCACTCCGACACCGACAATCAGGCCGATCCACGCGAGGACGGGGACTCGTCTGATCTGTGATTGAAACGTTCCAGATCCATCGTTCATTGCGAGCCCTCCCCATCAGAGAGCGCCTTCAGGTCGGTTGCACCGGGGCCATAGAAGAAATAGAGCTTGGCGACTGTCGCGGCGCGCTTACCTTCGATCTCGATGCCCTTCAACCGCTGGTCGATTAGCTCGCGACGCGCGTTCAACACCGCAGTCAGATCCGCTTTGCCGGCGCGGTAACTCGCAAACTGGTAATCGACCTTCTGTTGCGCGAGTGGCAGATGAGTCTGCCGTAGGCGGGCGAGTTGCCGCGTGGCCACCTCGTACTCGGCCAGTTCAGCATCGAGCTCCTCGGTATGATCGCGCAGCATCGCGTCCCGCTGTGACTCGACCCGGTTGAGCTCCTGGCGCTTCGCAGCAATTTGCGGATCTTGCCGAGTCCGGGCGAACAGTGGCAGGTCCAGCGTGAACTGCAGGGAGACCATGTCGCTGAAGGCTGATCCGCGCCGGCCGTAAGAAAGCTCTACACCCCAGTCAGGTCGCTTCGCGGCTTCTGCCTCGTGCACTTGGGCTTGTGCCATCTGTGTCATGGGGACGAACACGGCTAACTCAGGGTGTTCGTGAATGTGTCCGCGAAGATGTTCGGTATCCAAGGTCAGTGCAGGCGGACTGCCCGCAAGCGCCTCATCGCCGGCAGGTCCGGTCCACCTTCTCAGGGTCGCTTTGGACTTGGCGATCTCACTGGCGAGCTCATCGCGGTGATCCGCGATCTCGGCAGCCTCCTGCTTGGGTGCGACGACATCCGCCGGCATCCCGCGACCGCCTGCAAATTGCGCTTGAACAGATTGCGCGAAGAGTTGATTTTCCCGGTCCAGCTCGTCGAACAGTGCTTGACGGCGCTCAAGGTAATAGCGAGTGATCCAGGCGAGTGCCGTATCCCGGCGCACGGCCAGAATACTCACACGCCGTTCCGCTCGTGCCCGCTCAGTATCCGCTGCCGCGGCAGCATCCCGAGACTCCCGTTTGCCGCCGTTAGGCACATCCTGCATCAGCCCTACCTTGCGCATCGTCATGAAGTCGCGAGTCAGGCTTCCCCGCTCCTCACCGGTGACTGGAAGGTTCTCAATGCCGAGGGTGAGCTTTGGATCGGGCAGCCTTCCCGCGGCTACGGAGGCGGATTGTGCAGCTTCGACGCTCGCGGTCTGCACCGCGATGTCGGGTGAGGATCGAGTCGCAAGCTCCAGAGCCGCATCGAAGGTGAGCGGCTCAGCGACCGCAACACCTGCGGCTCCCAGAAAACAAATCAACAAAACACATCTGAACATGGTGCGAATCCCAGCGTGGAAGACTCGGGGGTCGCGCCGCTCGCGTGACGACGAGTCACGCACGGCGCGCGGCGGCAGAGCCCGCGCGCATCGGGACCGCAGAGCGTCCTAGATGCGAGCGAGCGCCGGCCAAGCCGGCAAGGAGCCGTTCAGATGAGGCGGGGTGGTCGCCACAGTCCGTTGGAACTGTGGGAAACGATGAGCGCAGGAGGAGTTGCGGTTAAGACGGGGCGGGCCGGCGAGACGACCATCGTCACGAGATGTGTTGGCTCGTAGGTTTGCGGGCTCTTGCAGTTGTAGCCCGCTTTGCAAGGGGTGCAGGTTCCGTTCTTGCCAGAGCCGTCGCCGAACCGCTTGCACGGAGCGCTCTGGTCGGCCTTACCTGGACAGCAGTCGCCGAGCATGATGATGTGATCGGAGGCTCTCATCTGCGCTTGGCAGCTGCGGTCGTGCGCGAGCCCCGCCAACCCGTAGCCGGGCAGCGTCAGCAAGGTCAGTAGCACCGTCAGTAGCCTAAGCCTGCGCATGTGTATTGAGACCGGGGATACCGGAAAAGAATTGCCCGCGTAGCCCAGGCATGGTAGCCGGAATACTTCGACCGCCACAATAGCAGGCCGCAGTGTGGCCCCTCGTCCCTCCCAAACCAGGAGAATTCAGCCTAGATGTGCGTGCCATCTCACTTTCCAGGGCCGAGCGCCGCGACATGCAGAGGGCAAACCGGGGCCGGCGAGTCCGCCGGCCCGGTCTGATCACTGATCCATCCGGGTTCTCACGGCCTCAATGACATCAGAGCCGGGGCGCTGCTCCGGTGTCTGCCGCGGCTATGCGCAGTTTTTCCCCCTTGTGATACCAATAATTGGCCAGCGTGAACATCTGGATCGAATGTTTCTCGTCAACACGCATGCGAGCTCGATAGTCAGCTTCGATCTTCGCGTAGCGATCGGCCTTGGCCTGATTGTCGGCCGCCGTGATCGCGACCGTGTTGGAAGGAGGAGCCGCGAGTGCCAACGCCGGTAACGTGTAGGAGCCGACAGCCACCGTCGCAATAGCTCCGGCCTTGATCAGTCTGTGTATGAAACGGTTCATCGTAATTCCCTCATGTCAGAAGTGTGATTTCTTGAGGCGATCAACCGATAACCTCGCGCGCTCGCGCAGGGTACGGAATGATCGACATCGAATGATCTGAACGACGAACGATCCGGATGGCTAGCGCCACGCCGGGGTTCGCGGGAGGGGATCTAAAGGCGCAATCGTCCGGTGCGCAGATAGGTCAGTGCGGCATCTGCGCGGTGCGGAACAATCGAGGAACTAGCGATGAGTTGCCCAGCAGCGTTGACGGGCTTGGTCGTTGTCCAGCCGCTTACAACGAGCTGATCGGGCGTTCCCGGGTGAAGGGGAGCTTGGGAGCTACGGCTGGGTTCGACAGACGAGCCGGAGGCAAAGGTCGGGCCCGCACTGCAGCAGACAGTTACCGTAGCATTCCACTGCGGCTCGCCGCTGCCGCCACACGGAGACTGCGTCCGCACCGGGCAACAGCCGTCGGCGCCCATCGAGCAAGCCAGCACGGGCATGGCTACGCCCAAGAGACTCAACCAGATCGCCAAAATGGCTGTCAGCCGACGCATCACCCGTTCCGTTCTCCGCCCCCTAGCTGTGTAGACGCTAGGCCCCAAGATAAGTTCCGTCAAGCGTATCAATCGCGTTCAAGTATGTGGCGTAGCCCGCCGTATGTATGTAGCCCATTGTATGTATGAAGAGGAAAGCAACCGGGTTTTTGACCCGATGGCCGTCGTGATTCCGGGCCAGCGGCTAGCAACAAGTCTGCTCGCTCTTGGCGGATCCATAATGCCCGAACAGACGATCCGGGACATAAACGAGAATCGCGCCGCCAATGAGCAGCGCTGCCGACAGAACTCGCCAGCCGTTCACGCCTAAGGGAAGCGCGCCAAGACCGTAGAGGAGCCCTACGATCGCGAGCATCAGGAAAAATGGACCACTGATATAACAGTGTGTTCGCGCACAGCGACGCGCGTTCAGCAAGCATGCCCCGCCCATGCCAGTAAGAAGAGTCGGCCACGCGACGATGAGATAGTGCCAAGTGATGAACGCACTCCATATCAATATGGCGGTTGGTAAGACCCAGATGAGCAAAAATCGTCCGCCGTAGGCCCAGTCGTTGTGGCTCGCCTCACTCGACTTTGAGAGTCTCGCAGTATCGTGGTTTGACTGGACTTGTGCGCCGCTCGTCATGTCGGGCCTCTACAGCACGGTTGTGCAGCCTGCACGGGCGGACAGGGAACAGAACCATACGAGCAAAAGACGCAACAATCGCCGGGTTTCGGACGCAGCATCGTGTTACAAGCTGCGCATTGATGGAAGTAGATGCAGGCATCGGTTGGCATGGCTTCGATCTGGCGGTGCCCGCAGTGGGGGCAAGTCAGTTCGCTTGTCAATGCAACCTCAGCCGCCATTACGCAGGACCTTTGCGGGAAATCCCGCATTGCTTACCGCGGCGGCAAGTGCGTCGGGAGTGGTGCGACCAGGATCGAAGGTGACGGTCGCAGTATGTGCCTTCATGTCCACCGTCGATGCTGAAACGCCTGCGACTTGCGACAGCGCCTTGCGCACGGTGATTGGGCAGGCCGCGCAAGTCATGTGTTCGACCCCAATCGTGACTGTGCGCGGCTCCGCCGCTAGAGCGGAACCCGAGAGCAAGAGGAATGAAGCGACACCTGCCCTGAACATGACATTTCTCCTAAACAAACCAGGTGATGTAGTACGGAAAGAGCAGCAGCGGCATGATGACTGCGATGGCAATCCACAGTAGTCGTCGGCGCCGACGCAGGACCCGCGGGTTACCACAGATTCGCTCATCCGCGCACCGACTGGCAGGACCGTAGAGCCGCCACCCGGCGAAAGCCAATGCGGCGACAGCCGAGGTCGCAAACCAGGGGCGATAAGGCTCAAGCGCGGTCAGACTGGCCAGCCAGGCGCCGCTGATCCCCATGGAGACGAGCGCGAGCGGTACTACGCAGCACAGCGACGCGCCAAGCGCGGCCGCAGCTCCGGTCACCAACGCCCAACGCGTAGAATTCCTTGAAGGCAAAGCGTCCATGGCCGCATCATATCTCCCGTACCTAAGTACGGAGTCAAGCGATGCCTGAATCGCTCACTATTGGTGGGCTTGCCGAATCTGCCGGCGTGCATGTGGAAACCGTTCGCTACTATCAACGGCGAGGCCTGCTGCGAGAGCCCGCCCGTCCGCTCAACGGAATTCGCCGGTACGACAAGGGTGACGTATCCCGCTTGCGTTTCATAAAACATGCGCAACAGAGCGGCTTTACCTTGCAAGAGATCCAGGTGCTGCTTGCATTGAGCGGTCGCCCAGCGTGCAAAGAAAGCCGCACATTGGCGGCGAAGAAGTTGGAAGCAATCGAGGAGAAGATGCGGATACTGATGCGACTGCGACGTGAGTTACGCACGTGGGTCGCCGCGTGCGATGCCAACACCGGGGACTCGTGCCCGGCTCTGGAAAAGCTCGCACATTGAAGCGGCGTATTCTGTTTGGAAGGTAGACGCAATCCAGTCAATACTTGCGATGAGCTTGAGAAACAGCTCAACGTCGGCGCTAATGGCCATCGTGCCCTGCTAGGGATCGATTACTGCCCGTTCCAGGCGACGTGTGCCCCCGCTCCGTGGGCCCGCAGATCAGTGCGCGACTTGCACAGGAGTGGCTCGCGAGCTCCGGTTGCAGCGTCAGATGATGATGTGATGGCCGCGGGCAGTCGTTGCACACAGTACCTCGAGCAACGCGTCCCACTGCTCCGAACGTCTCTACCTCCACGTGACATTTTCCGACGCATCGCAGGTTGGACGCGCAGTCTGGATGTGTTCGTCGGCGACTGTCGGTGCTCACTATTGCAAGCGCCCGTGGATAGAAATCGAGACTGCCGCGATAGGCCACGGCAGCCTCGAAGCGATGAAGAAGCGTGGCGAGCTCTGGCGCGTTCAACACCCATGAGGCGCCGGCGCGCATGCTCGACGTACTTTGCTTCGAGTTCGATGCCCAGATAGTGGCGATCTAGCAGCGCGGCAGCTACCAGGGTAGAACCACTCCCTGCAAACGCGTCGAGCACCACACCGCCGCGATATGAGAATGACTGAATCAGCGGCTTCAAAATGCTGACAGCCTTCGCGGTCGGGTGAACGATATTGCCGCTGTACTCCCAGGGTTGAACGTCGTCTATGGGATGAATGGGTTTTGCGGGGCGGCCCTTGACCAACACGTAGGCTTGCTCGTGCCGAGCGTTCAGAAATCCGCGTCTCGAAGCATAGCCCTTGTGCCAGACAATATGGCCGACCGCTTTGAAGCCTGCCCTCGTCCATGCGTCGAAGAACGCCGCGATGGAGTTCCAACCGTAAAACGAGACGCAGTAGGTATCGGGGCGCAGGACGCGAAAGAGTTCGTCGAAGGCGCCGAGGACACTTCCGGGATCGCCATCATTGGCGATCGAACGACCGGCCCGATCTTTGTAGCGGACGAAGTAAGGTGGATCCGTGACGACGAGATCCATGCTCGCGCTCGGTAGCGTTCGCAGCACCTGTGTCTGAGGACGCCGATTGCAAAGACGCCTCACGCCCGGTTTCGCCCCGTTACGCCCGGCTGGGTTCGCGCGACGATCCTGCGGCAATACGCTGGCGCCTCACGGAAGCTCGCGCAAAGGGGCAATTTAGCTCTTGGGCGAATAGACGTTCGGACCCGCAGCAATGGACCACGACTCATCGATTCAGGGACCGGTGTTGGAATCAGCAGAGCTGCCTGATCTGTTGGAGTGGGAGTGCCGCCCTGGCACCCAAATCGTTCCCGAGAAGGCCGTCATCGCCTCCCCATACGTCGGTGGCAGCAACGGCAAGCCGCGCGACATTCGGACGCTCCGCCGTTGGCGCACCGTCCGGCGTGGTCCGTCATTTCTCAAGATCGGCGGCCGGTACTTCTACACGATTCAAGCGCTGCGCGATTTCTATCATCGCAGCGTGCGGGGCGAAGCCAGATAATCGGCGGCCCAGGCAAGCCCCACCGTGCCGCCCTGCGCGGCATGCGATCCAACTACACGTGCAAAGAGCCTTGAGCCGAGCGCAGTCCTGGGGTGGAGGCCGCCCGCCCGCGGCTCGCCCGAAGGCGCGCACGCTTTCGATGGAATCTCTCGTGACAGCAGGAGTGCTACACAGGGCGCGGCAAGAAATATAATTTTTTTAGCTAAGAATTTTCGACCGGGAGTGGCGCGCCGGTAAGTTGTTGAACCTTAAGGTAGTTATGGTGGCCAGGGGCGGAATCGAACCACCGACACGCGGATTTTCAGGAATCGTGCCTGGATAAGGCGTTGCGATGATTGCCGCCGGGTCGGTGTTTGGGGTGGCCCTGGAGTTGTCCCCAGAATTTCCCCCAGCAGCGAGCGAGTTGCGCATTGGTGTCTGGTTCGGAAACAAGCGTTCAGCTCCGCGGACGACGCGGAAGCGGATCTCAATCGCCTTCGGGTAGTGGCTTTTGCTGGGGTTCCCCGGTTTGAACATCGCGGTTGATCCGTTAGGTGTGCTTACGAGTTCGTTGTGGGTTCGGAAACGACCAGAGAATGGAGGGAGGCAAAGCCAACCTGGTCGGTCCGAACGAAAGAACTTGATCCCCCAGGTAGATCACGAATGCTGCACCTTTGTGTGCCTTTCCCGGGCCCTCCTTGAAGAACCAATCGAGGTGACGAAAGTCTTCTGCTGTAACAGTTGTGGAAGCCTTCATTTCGAAGAGCGCGAGCAGCTACAAACAGCCCTCGCTTTGCAACACGCCGGGGCTTCATCGGCAACAAGGGCAGTGCAGGCGCTGCTGAGCCAAGCGTGTGCCGAAGCTGCGGAGGCTCATCGCAAGCGAACCGCGACGCGGCCTTCGTGACTGGCGGTGGTCGGGCGGAGGCTGCGGCCGCCACCCAAGTCTGCGAGGCCGGTCGTACGGCGTACTTTACGTGGCTTGGGATTCACTACAGCGTGTGGCAGGATGAGGGTTAGACGCGGGCGTTCCGGGCGCAAGCCCACATGCATGGAAGCGGGACAAGATGAACAAAATCGCTTTGATCTTTTTGAGTTCGCGCAGATGCTGTCATGTCTGCCGCAATGGTGGGGACCTGCGCGCTTCGTGCGGTAGTTGACCATGTTTCATAAGCCCTCACGCCGCGGTTTCCTCAAGCTCTCCGCCGCGCTCGCTGCTGCATCCTCGGCCAAACTCGCTCATAGTGGAGACGGCCCCGGCCACATCGCCATCAATACTGACAACTCTGCACTGGTTCGCAGCGAGCCGGTTCAGTATGCGCTCGGCGTGCTCCGCGAGGCCACCACGGCCGCACATCTGACAGACGACCGAGCCGCCGCCGCGCTTCACATTCACATCGCGCTGCCGGACAGCTTGCTCGCGAAGCCATTCTCCCGCTCGTCCTCTGTGACACATGGCGAGACCGTCGCGCTCATCCCCGGCACCCACATGGGCAAGCCCGCTATCCTCGTCACCGGTGTCGATGCGCGCGGTATTGTCTACGGCCTGCTCGAACTCGCCGATCGTGTGCGCTCCTCGCCCGACCCTCTCTCCTCTCTCCATCTCCCCATGCCGCTCATCGAGACCTCTCCCAACAAGGTCCGCAGTGTCTCGCGCGGCTTCTGCTCGGAGGTCGAAGACAAGCCCTGGTACTACGATCGCGCATTCTGGACGAGTTACCTCGATACCCTAGCCGCCGCACGCTTCAACCGCTTCGCCCTGACCTTCGGCCTCGGCTATGACTTTCCGCGCGGCGTCACCGGCGATTACCTCCACTTCCCCTACCCCTACCTCGTTGAGGTCCCGGGGTACGAGGAGGTACACGTCGAGCCCGCCCTCCAACCCGGCGAGCGCCAGCGCAATCTGGAGGCTCTCCAGTTCATCGCCGCCGAGACCACCCGCCGCGGCCTCGAGTTCCAACTCGGCCTATGGACCCACGCCTATCAGTGGACTGATTCACCTAACTCCGACCACCACATCATCGGTCTCACACCTGAGACCCACGCCGCCTACTGCCGCGACGCGTTAGCGCTGCTCCTCAGGGCCTGCCCGCAGATCACCGGCCTCACTATGCGCATTCACGGCGAGTCAGGCATCCCCGAAGGCAGCCATCCATTTTGGAGGACTTTTTGGGAGGCCGTCGTCGCCGCGCGCACGCCGGAAGGCAAGCCGCGCTTGATCGAACTCGACCTGCACGCTAAAGGTCTCGACTCCGAGACTATCGCTATCGCCCGCGCCACCGGTATGCCGGTCAAAGCCGGTGCCAAGTTCTGGGCGGAGCATTGCGGCCTCGGTTACCACCAGGCCGACATACGTGCTACCGAGTACCCGCGCAGCGGCGTCACTGGCACCTTCGCCGTTTCCAACGGCGCGCGCAACTTTACCCGTTACGGCTACGGCGACTTCTATCGGGAAGACTTCGGCCTCGAGTTGCTCTACCGCGTCTGGCCCGGCACGCAGCGCCATCTCCTCTGGGCGGACCCCGCGCTCTCTTCCGGCTACGGCCGCTGCGCCAACTTCTGCGGCGCCGCCGGCATGGAGATCATGGAGCCGCTCTTCTTCAAGGGCCGCGAAGGCTCAGGCCATCCCGGCGGCCGCGACTCTTACGTTGAAAGGTCTTTGGGCGCCGACCCCGACAGCGCAAAGTTTGTCCTCACCTACATGAGCTGGGGCCGCCATCTCTACAACCCGGACACCGATCCCACCTTCTACCACCGCGCACTCGCCCAACAGTTCGGCCCCGCCGGCCCTGCGCTCGAGACCGCGCTCGCCGCCTCCAGCCGTCTCCTGCCGCTCGTCACAACAGCTTGGCTGCCCTCGGCCTCCAACCACGAGTTCTGGCCGGAGATGCTGACTACCGTCCAGATCCTCCCTTATACCAAGAGCCCGCTCTACGGAGATAACCCCGCGCCGCACAACGTCTCCGCCATCTCGCCGCTCGACCCGCAGCTCTTCACCACAATCGATCAGCACGCGGAGAACCTCGTCAACAACAAACCGGACGCTCGCTACAACACCAGCGACGTCATCAGGTGGCTCGAAACCCTTGTTACTACATCGAACAACGCACTCGCCAGAGCGCGCACCGCCGCCGTCGCAAACGCCCGCACCCGCGAGTTCCGCCGCGCCCAAGAAGACATCCTCATCCTCAACGGCCTTGGCAGCTTTTATGCAGGGCTCTTCCGCGCCGGACTTCTCTATTCTATCCACGAGAAGACAGGTGATCCCGCCGCCGCGCGGCAATCACTCGCCGCGTTTCGCAAGGCGCGCCAGTCGTGGGCCGACTTCTCGGCGCGCGCAAAATCCGTCTACGCCGCCGATGTCAGCTATGGCCGGCCTGCCTTCCGCCGCGGCAACTGGGCTGACCGCCTCCCCGACATCGACACTGATCTCGCCACCCTCGAACAGTCCTTCGCGTCAGCACCCGCAAAGGCCGCCTCCGCAGCCGCTAGTCTCCGCCGGGCCGAACCCGCTCCCCGCCTGACCATCGACGCTCACCACAGTCCCGCCGACTCCTTCCACCCCGGAAGCGATCTCGTCCTCACCATCTCAACACCACCCACCGTGACCGACGCAGCCCTCTGGTATCGTCATGTCAACCATGGTGAGCGCTGGCGCTCTGTCTCCATGCAACATTCCGCCGGCTCGCACTCGGCCGCCATCCCCGCCGACTACACCAACTCGCTCTACCCGCTCCAGTACTACTTCGAGCTGCGTACAGCTTCCGACGCTAGCCTCCACCCGCCCTTCAACTCCACCTGGAGTAACCAGCCGTACTACGCGATTCACAAACGCACATAATCCTTAGAGAAGCACGTTGCGGCCGCAATCGTAGAAACACGCCGGCGGCATGGGGAGCTTTGTTCATGTCGGTGGCGCGTTATCCCGCCGGTCACGCGCCGTTGATTTCGTTTCTCGTCACAACGCGCGAGTCGTAGCGAATGGGTCGAGGACCCTCGCAACGCATCGGCGCCTTCAAAGGCGATTGTCCGGGCAGTCTAGAGAGCGTGTCCCTTACAACGACATTCGCCTGCGCTCGAGCACTATCAATTCCATATAGATGCGGGCTATGAAGGCAGGGGACCCTGTCCGGGTCGGGAGTTTCCTGGGTGGGGTCATGCACATTGTGGGGTTGCGCTTGTCCTGCGAATCGCCATAGATCGCCTTCAGTTCGGAAGTTTCTCCGAGGGCCAGCACGCTGCGCGACAGGTTTCGATAGAGCGGATTGAGCATCTGCCTGGGCACGTTTTCGACGAACCAGTCCATCACCTCGGAACGTGGACGTTCGGCCCATCCTGCGAACGTGTACTCCGCCTGCTCACGGAGGCTCCCCAGAGCGCGAGCGATAATCTCTTCCTTGGATGCCCACCTGCGATAGATGGCCGTCCTGCTGACACCTGATCGCTTGGCAATCTGCTCGAAGCTGACAGCCCCGGCTTCGGGATAAGTGAGCCGGCTTGTATCAAGTAGCGGTGTGAAGCCATCAGATGGTCGTCGCTCCGGTCAGGAAGGATCTTTGTCGAACGTCTCCATGCCGGGGCGCAACTGAACCCACCCATGGCGACGACAGTCGTAGACGGAAACCTCAGGGGCCGGAAAATCAGGATCCGCAAACGCACCCACGGCCACACTGACTGAATCATCTCGACCGACTTCGGTGTGAAAAACTGTCGTTCCGCACCGCGGGCAGAACCGAAAGATGAACACGCTTCCCTGGTCCCCGACACGAGTGAACTCGATGGCGGTACCGAAGACCTTGAACGGCGCGGCGAAGGTTGCCAGTGCGGCAAAAACGCTGCCGGTTCTCCGCTGGCACGCGAGGCAATGGCAAATACCCACGCCTTGTGGCTCACCGTTCACTTCAATACGCAGTTGCCCGCAAGAACAGGTCGCTGTTCGCGATGACATGGTCGTACCTTCTAAAGCGAAATTGTCTCCTGCAACGGCAAGTCCTGCGATGAGCCGCCGACCCGAATCACGTACTTCCCAGACACGAGCTTCCAGGAGTCCGTGGTCTCATCATAGATCATCAGGTGGTCACGGCTCACCGGTACGGTAATTCGCTTCGATTCCCCTGAAGCGAGGTCAACTCTTGCCCATCCGATCAAGCGCTTCGGCGGCTCGCCCGCGGCCCTTGGCAAGGACGCGTATATCTCTGCGATCTCAGTTCCAGCGCGCTCGCCTGTGTTCTTTACGGTGAAGGAGACCGTCGTGGTGTCGCCACGCGTCACCGATAGTGCCGAATATGCGTAGGTTGTGTAGGAAATTCCGAATCCAAACGGGAAGAGCACCGACTTATGCGCGGCCTCATACCAGTTGTAGCCAACCTTCAATCCTTCATCGTAGTTGATCTGAAACGCAGGCAACGGTTGGAACAAGACACTGAAGATATTTGAATCGTCAGCGACCAAATGGTTGAAGTCCGGCATGGATCCAGGCGGTGGAAGCACTAACTTGGGATGCGGCAGATCGGCATCGCTCTTTGGGAAGGTGACGGCCAATTTTCCGGTTGGATTTACCGATCCGGTCAAGATGTCCGCCAGAGCTTCGGCACCGCGAATTCCGGGGTACCAGGCTTCGATGAGGCCGGCCACCTTGTCGATCCAGGGCATGGTCGCCGGGCTGCCGGTCTCGAGTATGACAATGGTCTTCGCATTCGCGGTGGCCACGCCTTCGATGAGCTTGTTTTGATCCGCGGGAAGATCCAGGCTTGGAAGGTCAACGACCTCCGATTCCCACTGATACGCGAAAACGATTGCCACATCCGCGGCTCTCGCAGCAGCCGCCGCTGCGGCTGGATCTTCTCCTGAAATGTAGGAAATCTTCGCGGCAGGCATCTTCGCGGTAATTGCTCGCAACGGCGAGCTCGGCACCCAGGAGGGCCGAATGACTGCGGAGATAAAGTCGTGAGGGGGCGGAGGCGGCACTGGGGAGCCTCCCGGAGGATCGACCTGGCCGGAACCTCCTCCCGAGAGCACTGCCACGTCGGCATGTCCCCCAATGAGGACCACTGAGCGCACATCCGCAGGCAACGGCAACACGTGATTCTGGTTCTTGAGCAGAACAATGCTTTTCTCGGCGATGTCCTGGGCAACTCGATAGCCGCCTTCCACGTCTGGAACCTGCGCGACTACAGGATGATCGAACAGCCCAGTCGCGAAGATCGTGCGCAGAACGCGGTGTACATGCTCATCAAGCTCGTTTTGGGGAACTTCGCCGCTCTCGACAGCCTTCTTAAGTGCGTCTCCGAAGAAGAGCTTGTGCGGCTGCTCCATGTCGAGCCCGGCATGTGACGCTTTGACAGTTGAGTGGGTGGCACCCCAGTCAGCGAGCACGAACCCCTTGAAGCCAAAATCATTCTTCAACACATTCGTCAGCAGATAGCTGTTCTCGCATGCAAAATCGCCGTTCACGCGATTGTAGGCACACATGACGCCGCCGGCCTCAGAGATGCCCAGAGCGATCTCGAATGCGCGCACATCCGTCTCGCGCATGGCTCGTTTGTTGATGTTGGCGTTGAGAGAATTTCGGCCGCTCTCCTGGTCATTGACGGCGAAATGCTTCAGGTCGCCGATGATGTGTTCGGACTGGATGCCGCGGACGAAGTTGCCCGCCAGCGTGCCTGCGAGCAAGGGGTCTTCCCCCTGATACTCGAACGTGCGCCCACAGCGCGGTTCGCGAGTCAAATTCACAGCCCCGCCCAGCGACATGTTGTATCCCTGGTGTCGCAATTCGCGGCCGATGAGTGCTCCATACTCGAATACCGTGGCTGGGTCCCATGACGATGCCGCTGCCAGGTTGTTTGGTAGGATGGTCGAATACCTTCCGCCTGCGGCACCTTTGGTCACGCCGTAGGACGAGTCCGCCATCCGGATTGCCGGAATTCCCAGGCGGGGAATGGCGGTTGTGCCATCTACACCGCCGTCCGGCCCGGACCCGCTGAAGAAGTGCGCGCCTTGGCCGTGGAGTAGCGAGATCTTTTCATCCAGGCTCATCTCTTTGATGACCAGATCGGCACGCTGGTCCGGAGACAACCTCACATCAGACCATGCATAGTGTTTTGGCTGAGGCATTCCCGGGAATTGAGCAGCAGCCCAAGGGCCCGCCAGCGTGAGGACGATCAAAGCAAAGGTTCGAACGCTGAGAAACTCTCTCATGGATTTCCCGACCATTCTCTTCTCCTGACCTTTGGTCTTTCGATCAGCCGTCGAACGCGCGGTGGCTTCCGTTACCTTTGCAACGCATGCTTAGTGAGCCTGACGATCGCGACCAAGAGTGCTGTGCGCTGTCACAACGACAACTGGCGGCGGACCTGCGGACGCATCGTCTGCAATTGAGATGGCGGCAGCGGCCGGGACTGATTGCGCATGCGACACGGGGCGCGAGAGTGCCGTCACCTGAACTGCACTGATGACGACCGCGGCGGCAAGACTGACAACACGATTGACGCTCATGACGATTCTCCTTGGGTTTGCGCACAGATGCCGTCCAATTGCGTCATCCGGCAGGTTGTGTGTACGCACTGAAGACACTGCGGCCCACACAAACTCATCGGCGATGTGGTCGAGGAGCCCGCTACCCGGTCTCCCGACGCAGGGCACCTAAAACTCGCGCATGCGTGGCCGGCCTCACGGCTGCATGGTCGTGTCGGCGGCGATCAACTATTCAAGCGCCAATGACGCAGTGGGAGAGTGGCTGGCTCAGCACCGTCGCAAGCGCACCGCCTCGATCATAGCCCGGCTGAAGCGGGCAGTTGAATCCGGCGAGCTGTCGAAAGCTACTGATACCGAGAGTTTGGGCGATTTCTTCGCAACACTCCTGCATGGCTTGTCAGTGCAGGCGCCCTCGTGCGGATCTTTGCCGAAGAGGGGGACCTCCGGCGACTTGTCCTCGAAGTACTCGAGGATGGGGAGGGACTCGAAGAGAACGAATCCATCATCACGGATCACCGGTACCCTGCCGCGTGGATTCATCTGCAAGAATTCCGGCGCTTTCATGTGGCCCTTGGAAAACTCCAGCAGCCGTGATTCGTACTCCAGCCCTTTGATCTCCGCGCCGAGGAGGACACGCCAGGAAAACGAACTGCCGCTGCCCCAGAAAATCTCGAGTGCCATTCTTTATCTCCTCACAGTTGGTCTTTCGATCAGCCACCGAACGCCGCACGGTTTTCGGCGACATAGGGCAAGAAAATCTTCGACTCCTTGTACTCGTTCCGAACTCAATGTCCGGCTGCTCTCGCCTTAGAGACAAGCGCCGCCCGTCAAACTCATCGGTGTAAGAAGCGCAATCGCGTATCTCCCGGTTCAAAAGCCCAACTGCAGCTCTGCGTAGGCGCTGGAGGTTGGGTTGAGTTGGCCAAAAAAGCTCCGGCCTGGCCCGTGGTAGATCTCCCCGCCAAGGATGCCCTTCACGCGATCCGTGAAGGCGTAGGTGACTTTCGGCCGAATCGCTGTATCGCCATTCTTGAACCAGACCACCCCAGCAAGCTCCACTTCGAGAGTCTCATTCCAGGCCTTGTAATTGATGCGCAGCGACGCACCGTGCGTGTTGGTTGCGAGCTGATTGCTCAACAGACGCTCCTCGAGGGCAAGGAGCCGGATATCGGGCGCAGCGTTCGTGTCAGGGTCCCTGAGATCGAAAGTCCTGCGGTACAGGTACTGGGCGTTCACGTTGAGCTCGCCTGCGAAAGTGCGTTCGACGCCGAAGACGGCGAACATATTGTTGTTCTGGGCGAACGGATCGTTGCCGCCTCGGTTGCCGGTTTTGGTATAGGCGATCTCCGCGCGCAGACCGTATTGGCCGACCGGAACCGCGGCATCCGCTCCAATGACCTCGACATGCCGATAGAGCAGAACGATCGAGGCGCCGGGCAAGCCCTGCGACAGGATCGCGAAATCCGGCGTCCGGCTGATGCTGTGGGCGTACGACACCGACCAATCGACGCCCTCACCCGAGTGGTCGAGCTTGATCCCGAATTGCCCGGTCGGGTGGGTCGGCGCGACGTTCTGCAGCGATATGCCCGGCGGAAGTGGGGGGATCGGCAGCACGGGGGAGCGCCACTCCGGCTGCCACAGGCCGATTACGCGGTAGGCGCCGTGGTTCACGGTGCCCTGCAGTGATGCGACGCCCAGGCGTTGGTCCTCGTCGTTGGGCACGAGCAGCGTGTAGTCGCGGATGCTCCACGCATCGGTGGGATTGACCTTGTCTGCCCGGCCCCAGACGGTGATCTGACGGCCAACACGGAGGTCAAACTCCCCAAGTGCGGTTTGCGCGTACGCTTCCCTTAAGTCCGCCGAGACTCGCGAGCCGCGTGTCAGGTCTTGCCCTTGGAGACGGGCATCGAAGTATGTGCGGATACCGGCGACCTCCTGCGGGATGGCCGTGGCCCAGATCGACCCGACCGCGTAGCCGGTCTTGCCGCTGAATGACTTGTCCTTGGAGAAGTAGTCCGCCCGCACGGAGCCGGACAATCCCAGGACGTCTTTCATGAGGGATCCCTCCGGCTCCGGCTCGGCGGCCTGTGGGCCCGGCACCGGGTCGCCCATCGCGGTTTGCGCGGCAAGCGACACCAGCGCCAGTCCAAGACTAACGGTCCAAAGAACGTGCCGTGAATACGGCATCGCCGATCCCGACGTTGGCCTTGAAGTTCTTGAATTCGATGATCGTTTTGTGGCCGGTCTGCACGTTCTGCGCCGTGAGCTTCATGGGTTGATAGCGATTGTTGTTCGAATCGACTTTCTGCACGTCCTCGTCGGTCAGCTTCTTGAGCAGCTCGCCGTTGAGGTCGTAGATCTCGGTGCGTAGGGCGACGAAGCTCTCCTTGTCGATCCAGCCGATCCGCTTGGAGTAGCCGGTGTTGGCGCCGATCTGCGGGGTCTTGGGGGTGGATTCGATGACGTAGCAATCCCGGCCCGCGACGTCTTCCTCCCGCACGAGCTTGTGATTCCACTCCTCGACCTTGTAGCCGATGACGTCGCCGTAGGAAAAGTCCGTGCCGACGAACGAGTCCTTCTTGTTGCTCGCGACCAGCCGACGCACTTTTTTCATCGCGGGAAGGTAGATCCACATGTCGTCCTCCGCGTTGGAGTGCTCGATCAGCAGCGTTTTGGTCCCGCGGATGTCCGACGGGCTCAGGAAGTTGACCAGCCGCCTGTTGTCTGTCGTGCCGCCGATGAGCTTGCTATCTCCGTCGGTTTCGCGCACGCGTTCCTGGCCGGAGGCATTGATCAGCCGAAACGTGGAGTTGGTCGTCGAGTCGGCAACCTTCGTCGCGAGCAGGTTCTTTGCCATGATGTCCTCGGCCGATGGAGCAGCGAAGGCGCGTTGAGCCAGCGCCGCGAATCCAAACAAGGCCGTGATCACACTTGTGACAAGTTTGCGTTCCATGAGAGATCCCTCGGTTTGTCTGCGAAGATGTATTTGGGACGCAGCGTCAATATCAGTGATGCAAAGATGGTCAGTGTCGCGATGGAGCTCGTGAGCATGGCGAGCCCGAGCAACAGAGCCATCCAGATGTGGATGAAGAATCCCCACGAGAGCAGGAGCACGCCGAAGCCGGCGGCGACTGCAGAGCTCACAAACAACGTCGCCTTGCCTGCAGACAGGAAAGCACGACGGATCGCTTCGCTTTCCGGTAGGCCCGACTGCAGCTCCTCGCGCATGCGGTAGCTCAGATAGATCGCGTAGTCCGCCCCGACACCGACCGCCATCGCGGCCACGAGCGAATTCGGGATATTCAGTGGAATGCCCAGTAGCCCCATGAATCCGAAGTTCGCGAACACCGTGGCGACCAGCGGGATCAGAATGAGGCCGCCCGCCAACGGGGAGCGAAACACCAGTGAAGAGATGACGAATACGCAGGCGAGGATCTGGAGAATGTTGAGCAATTTGCCACGGACCATTTCCTCGTCGATGGCAACGCCGCTGATCATGCCGCCGCCGATTCGGACACTGACGCCGCGGGGAACGACGCTGTCCGCATACGCCTGTGTCCTCGCGACGAGCCCTTTCAACTCTGCGGTGCTATCGGTTTTGACGAAGATCTGAATGGCCGCTTTGCGGTAGTCGTTATCGACGTATGAGTCGAAATCTTGTGGCTCTCCTGAACTGGAATACAACAGCAAGTACTGGGCTACGAGATCCTGGCTGGCCGGGATGCTGTAGAAGCTCTTCTGATCCGCGTTCATTGCCTGGTTCATACGCTTGATGAAATCGGCAAGCGACAGCGTTCTTCCGACCTTGGGTTCCTGTTGTAGGTGCTGCTGGATCTTGTCCATCGCATTCAGCACCGCCGGGTTCTTGATGCCGTCGACCACGGCGGCATCGATGAGCACATAGACCGTGTTGGTCCCAGCCATCCGGGTGTTGAGCTTGTCATCGTCGCGCTTGATCTCGGAGTTGCCGAAGAAAAAGCCCTTGACGGAGCTGTCGTGTTTGAGCAGGTACCCGCCGAATGAGAGGATCACCAAAACGGCGATCGTCACTGTGTTCAACAGTTTGCGGCGGTTCGTCACCAGGCCGTACAGGGTTTCCAGGAGCCGATCCCAGTAGGTCCGCTGTTGTTCGCGTCGATACTCGCGCTCCCCGGGCGCGCGCAATGTTGCTCGCAATGCCGGTATGAACGTCAACTCGAGAATCAGCGCGCTGAACACGCCGATACCCGTCATCACGCCGAAAGTGCGGACTGACTTGATGTCAAATATGACGAGTGAGAAGAAGCCCAGCGCCGCGACCACACAGGCGACGATCATCACTGGCCCCACGCGCGTCAGCGCAGCAGCGATCGCTAGCCGGTTGCGTTCGCGGGCATCCTGTGCGGGATTGGATTCCCTGAGTTTCGAGTACTCCTCGTAGTATCTCTTGAGGATCTGGACCGCGTGACCCGCTGCGATCGCGAGGATCAGGATCGGTGTCGTCGCATTGAAGACATCCAGTGGGATGCGCGCGAATGCGAGAGACGAGACCGCCCAGATGACCGCGATGACTGCGGTCACCAGCGGCAGCACCAGTGCTTGCACGGTTCCAAAAGCTTCGAAGTGGATCAGCCCAACCACGAGTAGCGCGAGCGGCAGCAGGAATGCCATCCGCGCGGAGAATTGCTCGAGCTTCGACAGCCAGATCGGCAGGCCGCCGACGGCAATCTCGACGCTCGCGTCACGTTCCGGATCCACGGCCGCCCGCGTCGCGTCCTCGATCGACTTCATGCCTGCGGCGGGGTCCTTGAACTCCGCCACGATCTGCGTGGTCCTGGCGTCCCGTGAAATCAACAGGTTGTCGTAGGCCGGCGTTGACGCGACCCCGGCCTTCAAGGCCTGCATTTCCGCATCATTCTGCGGCGCCTGCTCCATCAAAGGACGCACGCTCATGCCCTCGTCGGTGCCTTGGATCGCCTTCGCTTTGTGCGCGGCGAGACCGATGACGCTCGTCTTGATGACGCCCGGCGTGTTGGTCAGGCGCGCCGTGATCCTTTGAACCTTGGCGAGAATCGGGGTTTGATAGATGGTTCCCTGCGTAGGGGTGACTGCGACGACAACCGTGTTCTTGTTGCCGAAGGTGCTCTCGATTTCGTTGCCGATCCGAACGTAATGATTCGACTGCGGCATCATGTTGTCGGAGTTGACGATAATGGTCAGGTGTCCGATCTGGCTCATCAAGCCGAGGGTGAGGGCGATCACAATCCCCATTACCCAGTAGCGGTGCCGGATCATCAGGTGGGTCCACGCGGTCATGTTGGCTCCTTTGCGCAGGCGTGTGCACAGTGGAGACCAACGAGGCTTTGAAAACTCATCGGTGCGCAGCTCGTGCTGAGGTCGCACCGAAGCGAGCGTGTCTTTAATCTTGGAGGGTCAACGGCAGTCTGAAGGCGGGAAAAAGTTCAGGGCCCAGCGGTTTCATGAATATCGTCAGCTGGGAAATGCGGTCGTCACGGACGGACAGCACCTGCAACGAGTGTGCATTCCAGAGGCCCGGCTCGCTCGCGAGTGTATACAGCGCAAACGCGGGTTGTGTATTCGCGGCAATGGGCACCAGGCGAAAACCGCGGTAGAACTTCCAGACGGTACCGAAAAAATTCCTGATCGAGTCGCGCCCCGCGTACCACTGCCGCCAGGGTGGCATCGAATAAGTGGCCTCCTGCTTCAGCAAGCTCACGAATCCATTCAGGTCGGTGCTCTCCCAGGCTTGCACGTAGCGATCCAACAGCCGCTCGTGGTCGGGATCTCCGGCCGATCGCCCCTGCCGCTCGTCCTCGCTATAACGTGCGCGCATCGTCGCACGGGCTCTCTGCAGTACGCTATTGACCGATGCGACCGAGCCTCCCAGAAGAGTTGCCACTTCCGCCGCCGACCAGTCCATGACGTCGCTCAAGATGAGGATCGCGCGCTGTCGCGGTGGTAGTTGCTGGATGGCAGCCATGAACGCAAGGCGGACCGATTCTCTCATCTGGTAGCGAGTTTCGGGTCCTGCGCTCGCATCGGCAATGCCTTCGAGCTCGAAATCCGGATAAGGCTGAAGCCACGGGATTTCGGTCTCCGGCGTACCCTGCGGCACTTCCGTCGAGGGTGCGCCGAGCTGCTCAGGCATCAGCCGACGTCGCCGGGAGCGGCTGGCCAAGGCGTTGAGGCAGGTGTTGGTGGCTATGCGGTAGAGCCAATTCTTGAAAGATGCGCGACCCTCGAATTGATCGAGCGCATTCCATGCACTCACGAAGGTGTCCTGAACCACGTCCTCGGCATCCTGGAGGGACCCGAGCATGCGGTAGCAATAGAGTTTCAACGCCTGCCGGTGCGGTTCAGCGAGCCGCGGGAAAGTCTCGCGACTCAAGTCTTCCGGCACACCTTCTCTGGCCTCCCTCTTCATGACAGAAGCGACATGCCCTCCGCTGAAACGGTAAACACCGTATCGCTGCCGGCGGAGCTCTCTGTTGCAATTCGCACGACCGCGGCAGCCACGTCGGCGGCGGACTGCCGGCCAGTCATGCACTCTATGAATTCAGCCGGCTTCATGCCCAGGTACCGGGCGTAGCCCTCGACTGCAACCTTTCCCAGCGCGGTTTCCGGCATGAGTCGCATGGGTACCAATGCAGCGAACCGGATGCCCAGCCCCAATCGAGCCGACTCCTTCTGACAATAGCTCGCCATGAACATCTGCATGCGCTTGGCGCCGGCGTAGCCGCCCGAAATGGGCGAGCCGTGTATCCCCGCACCGCTCGAAATCAGGATCACGGTGGAGCCGTGTGCAAGAGGAGTGCGCAACGCGTGGCTACAGAACAAAAAGGACATCTTGACGTCCGTTTCCCAAGCCGTCGCAAACTGCTCCCAGGATAGGTTGTGAACCGGTCTGAGTGTTGGAATGGCGCCGCCGCAGACCACCATGACATCTGGACACAACCTGTCAAACACTCTTGGCGGCGCGTGGTCCGCCGCAGCGTCCAGGGCAAGCGTCTGAATGCCCGGCAGTTCGTCGGTTAATTGCTGCAGGCCGTCGCTGCCTCTCGCCACGGCCAAGACGCACGCCCCTTCCATGAATGCGCGACGAACGGTCTCTCGTCCGACGCCGCGGCTTGCGCCCAGAACGACCACATTCTTCCCCTTCAGCGTTCCAATGGCCCTGTTCATGTCCTGTCCCGGATTGCCCTATCTGCCTCGCCATGCACTTGAAGACAGCGGGCATGGGCGAGACTCATCGGTGCTGGATAGAAGGTAGCGCTACCTTATCGTAAGAATGGAGTGCTGGAGATGTTGTTCGACCCAACCGATATCCCACCAGCCGAGAGCGTACATACCACCGACACGCGGATTTTCAGTCCGTCGAACGATCGCCAGTCGCCTTAATAATCAGTCACTTGCGGAACTTGCCAGCCGCATTCCAGCCTGATCGAGGCACACTTTAGGCACACTCAATCTGTGTACCGGCTTCCACGGGCTCCACTCCTACCCGAGTGAAAATAAATGTCCGGCGAGCGGACCTTCGAACGTCTTTGGTCTGATGAACCGGCTCGCGATTTCGTCTGCCGATGGTCAACCCCTGAGGCAATGTCGCGGATCACACCAAAGATTGAGGACATAGCGCCCATGACCCACTTTGTTCTTGTGCACGGCGCGTGGAGCGGCGGATGGTGCTATCGCGAAACGGCTGCGGCCCTGCGCCAGAGGGGACATTCCGTCTTTACGCCAACCCTGACAGGGCTTGGCGAGCGAGCGCACCAAGCTGACCAGGCCATCACCTTGGAGACCCACATCCGTGATGTGGCCGGATGCCTCGAGGCCGAGGAGCTTGAAGAGGTCGTGCTGCTCGGCCATTCGTACAGCGGCATGGTGATCACCGGCGTTGCGGACCGCATGGCTGCCCAGATCAAGACCCTCGTCTACCTCGACTCCTTCGTGCCGCAAGACGGACAGTCCATGATCACGCTTCTCAATGAGGCGCTCGAGCCGCCCGTGGCGGCGCAGTTTCTCGAGGGATTTCGCGGCGCGGCGAAGAACAATGCCGGCATGACTTCACCTCTGCCTGCGGAGATGTTCAACGTCACACCTGCAAATGAGGAATGGGTGAACCGACGGTGCGTGCCGCAGGCGCTCGCGACCATTGAGATGCCGCTTCTACTGACCGGCGACAGCGACACCGTGCGACGCAAGCTCTACGTCCTCGCCGACGGCTGGGATCCGAACCCCTGCCGCTATTTCGCGAACAAGTACGCCGGCGTCCCTGGCTGGGAGTCGGCCTGCCTGCCGTGCGGGCACCACGTCATGGTCGACATGCCAGGAGAACTGGCCGAGCTGTTGGCCGGGCTCGCATAGCCTTGATCTGTGGCTGGCCGCGGTGGCGGCCGCCGTCCGACCAATTTCGACGCGCGCCCACCTTCCTGTCCCGAGGTAAGCAGATGAAGCTTTACTATTTTCCACCGTCGTCGCGTGCCCTCGCCGTGATCGCGCTCATGAACCATCTCGGTCTCAAATGTCAGACGCAGACTGTCGACCTCGGGAAGGGCGATCACCTCACACTCGAATATCGGGCTATGAATCCGAACAATAAGCAGCCGATGCTCGAAGACAAAGGGTTCGTGCTGTGGGAATCAAATGCGATTCTCTTTTATCTGGCCACGAAGATGCCGCAGAGCGGCCTGTGGCCGTCCGCCATGAGGCACCAGGCGGATGTGTTGCGTTGGCTTTTTTGGCAGAGCGCTCACTGGGACGCCGAGTCTTGGGGAATGGTCATCTATGAGAAGGTCTCCAAGGCGGTCCTGGGACTCGGTCCGCCAGACCCTGCATTTATTGCTCGAGGCGAACAGAATTTCGCGCGTTTCGCGGCGGCACTCAACGAGTCGCTGCAAGGCCGGCGATGGCTGACAGGCGATGCCCTAACGATCGCCGACTTCTCCATCGGCGCATTCGTGCCCGCCGCACAGCGCTTGCAGCTCCCAGTCGCAGAGTTCCCGAACATCACGCGGTGGTACGAGGGACTCGCATTGTTGCCCGCCTGGCAGGAATCCTTAGCTGCGAGGGACGCCTCGATGGCCGCGTGGCAGGCATCGTCAGCACGTTGATCAACCTTGGCAGATCGTTACGCAGACCGAAAATACAGCGACGTGGCCGATTGATGCCGTGCGGCTAACCTACTGATCATCCGATTCCGAGGAGGTATCATTATGAGTGAATTTGCTTTTCTATATCGCGGCAGGGATACGTCCCTATCCCCCGAGCAGATGCAAAAGCACCTGGAGAAATGGCTGGTGTGGTTCAAGGAGCTCAGTGCGAAAGGCCATATCAAGGATCCTGGCCATCCTCTTGAAGGCATGGGAAAGGTTGTCACGGGCAAGCAGAAGGCCGTGACCGACGGGCCCTATGCGGAGGCGAAGGATGTGGTGGGTGGCTTCACGCTCGTTGAGGCCAGAGATTTGCTGCATGCAACTGAACTCTCGAAAGGCTGCCCAATCCTCGAAGTTGGCGGTTCCGTGGAAGTGCGTCCAATTCAGAAGATGAACGAGTAAATGGAGCCCGGCGATCATCTTTTCCGACGCGAGTCGGGACGCATGGTCGCCGCGTTGATCCGTGTCTTCGGGGTACAGAACCTCGCCTTGGCCGAGGACGTTGTGCAGGATGCTTTCTGCCGCGCGTTGGAGGTTTGGACGTTTCGCGGCGTGCCCGACAATCCTTCTGGATGGCTCATGGCCACAGCGAAGAATCGGGCGCTCGACATCCTGCGGCGCCGGCGCACGGAGCAGACCTTCGCGCCAGAAGTCGGCCGATTGTTGGACAGCGAATGGGCGCTTGCTCCAGCAGTCGATGAATTGTTTGGAGCGAATGCCATCAAGGAAGATCTGCTGCGCATGATGTTCTCTTGCTGCCATCCTCGTTTACCCGAGGAGGCGCAGGTCGCGCTCATACTCCATATTCTATGTGGCTTCAGTGTGCGCGAGGTCGCAAGCGCGTTTGTCAGTGGCCATGCTGCCATCGAGAAGCGCATCCAGAGGGCGAAGACAGTACTCGCATCCTCGAAAAAGCTGTTCGATGTTGCATCAGCCGCGGATTTCTCCAGCCGTCTTCCGGCTGTCCTCCGGGGGCTCTACTTGTTGTTCAATGAGGGCTATCACGGGGCGTCCCCACAGTTTGCTGTTCGCGCTGAACTCTGCCGGGAAGCGATGCGCCTCGCGGCCGCGCTGTTGGACCATCCCTATGGTGCAGCACCGGCAACGCATGCTCTCTCGGCGCTGATGTGCTTGAACGCTGCACGTTTGCCGGCCCGCATCGACGAATCAGGCAATTTGAGGTCGCTCGCTGATCAGAATCGAGCCCTATGGGATCAAGAGCTGATTTCGCAGGGACTGCGATTTCTGGAGATGTCGGCCGACGGCTCCGAACTCAACGAGTATCACGTCGAGTCCGCTATTGCCGCGGTACACACAATGGCCTCCGGTATCGAGGACACGAGCTGGGGGAGAATCGTGTCTCTCTACGATGAATTGTTTACGATTCGTCCGTCCCCGATTGTCGCGCTGAATCGAGCGATCGCAATCGGACAACGGGATGGTCCTGTCCGAGGCCTTGAAGAAATTCACCTCATAGCGGATCAGGAGCGCTTGGCTGGGTATCCGTTTTACTCAGCTGCACGGGGAGAGCTCGAACTTCGGAGGGGGAGGTTTGAGAGTGCAGGAGAGCATTTCGCGCAAGCCGCCGCGTTAGCCCGCAATCCGATTGAGCAAGGATTCTTTGAGCAACGTATTGCGGCGTGTAAAAGCGGCACGAACCTCAAAACGGATTTCTACGAGGCGCTCTGGGAGCGTTAGTTCGAGGTTCCCGAGCTCCCAAAGCGCACGACGCCGTCGAGGCGACCCCAGCAACCTCTGAGCGCGACAGGGTCTCACCGCGGCGTCGGAGCGAGGCGCCCCACCGCTAGAGATGCGGGTACTCCGTCAGCAAAGGGAGCAGCCCCAGCTCGCGCGCCCGCGCCTCGGATTTGGGCGCGCGGCGCACGATTCGACGCAAGGCTTTCGAGCTAGGCGCCTCGGACGCGTTGGTAGGTGAGAAAGACTAGACCTTCACCTAGGGTCCGCGTCTCGACCACGCGGAAGGGCTTCATGGCGCTGGTCGCGCCGAAGAGACGCTCGCCGGCGCCGATCACGACCGGGAAGATGACCAGCCGTAGCTCGTCGACCAGGTCGCACTCCATCAGGGCATGCCCGAGTTGATAGCTGCCGTAGACGAGAATGTCCCCATCAACTTTCTGCTTAAGCTTCGAGACCTCTGTCGCCACATCACCCTTCAGGACCGTCGCGTTCTTCCAGACGGGATCTTTGAGCGCTGATGACACGACGTATTTGGGCAGGCTGTTCAGCCGATCGAAATACTCGCCACTTCGCGATGGAGTCCGCGACCCGAACCACTCGTCGCTCCGCCGACCCAGCAGTAACGCCTTGGCGCGCAACGCCTCGTCGGTCTCGAGTTTGAACCACGCGTCGAGGTCCTTGCCGACAAACTGCTTCCACCAGCCACCCCGTTTGAACCCTTCCTCACCGTCCGGGTCCTGGACCACTCCATCGAGCGTACAGTTTGTGGCGATCACGATCTTTCCCATTGTGCTTCTTCCTTCTACTGATGTTGTTCACTACCAATCATGTAGACACCGCGAGATCGTGAGAGTGGGCGGCCCGACCTCGGTGTCCATCCAATCCTTTAACGTTTGACGCGCCCTCCGCCGGACATCTTTCTTCCCCGCGGCGCGCAGGCGCGTTGCCGCCCGGACCGGAGAACTGAAAGTTTGTCCGGCGCTTGAGGACTCGCTCGTTAACGTACGCCCATGGTCTGCGCCCACGCCCGAGGAGGCGCTTTCGGCTCGCCCCGCATGCTCGAGACCACTGGGCGTCGAAGCCTGCCCGCGACGGCTGCTTCGAAGACGGTCGGCGTAACTGCGCTTTACTGTTTTGCCTCTCGCGGTCACGAGCGGCTGTGCATGGCCTTGAGCCGGGGCCGGGTCTTGCCTGCGGCTAGCCGCTTGTTTCGACCGGGAAAGTCTGCTCTTGCCCGGTCGTGCCCGGAGAGGGTGAGGAGACTTTTTAATCAGGGGGTCGGGGGTTCGAATCCCTCAGCCGGCAAACCCCGATCAGTAGCCTGCAGTCGATTCGCCGGTGCGTTCAGACACCAGCATCTGCTTCTACTGACTGGTATCGGAAAGGTGCGGTCGAGTCGACTAGGCCGAAGGAGCCGGAAAGGCCTGTAGCGTTTCCTGTACGGCAAGCAGCAATGCTGGCGCATGAGCACCGTAATGTTGTACACCTTGCCGCGGGCCAACTCCGCCGGCCCGCCGACAGCCAAAATAGCGGAGTTGAATGGAGGTACGCATTTCCGGACGGCCTCCGGGTGTGGCATCTCCGGATTTCGAGTCAGATTGCATGAATTCGTAACGTAACTGCCGCGACGAAGGGCCTGGGAACGAGAATGTGTTCTCAGACACCCTTGTATGTCTTCTGGAGGAAGGGAATCAGCGCGTCGAAATAGGCCTGCTGATCATCGTACAGGGCCATGTGGCTGCCCTTGGGGCATACGGCCACGCGCGCGTTTGGAATCAATGAACCCATGCGCTGGATCTGTTCCGGGGACATTTCATCATACCGGGCCGCGATCAACAGGGCCGGCACCTTGATGCCCGGCAGCCGGGCCCAGATGTCCCAGTGCCTGAAGTTCCCGGTAATGTTGAATTCATCCGGGCCCTGCATCACGTTGTAGATTTTCGCATTCATCGTCCGGAAGCATCGCTGGATGGGCTCCGGCCAGGGATCCAGGCGGCAGACGTGGCGGCTGTAGACCTGCTCCATCAGCACCTTTTGATACTCGGGTGCTTCGTAGTCACCGGTCGCGCGGTGTCGTGCGATCACTTCCTGGGCGTCCGCCGGCAGCTGTCTCACGAGGGCGGCCGCATATTTCACGTACTCAGCCACGCTCGCGGTCATGTTGGAGACCACGATCCCGGCAAGATGCTGCGGGTATTTCAATGCGTACTCCAGGGTCAGCATGCCGCCCCAGGAGTGACCGTACAGTATGAACCTGTCGAGACCGAGTGCGCGCCGAACCTGCTCAACCTCATCGCGGTATCGATCCAGGGTCCAGAGGGAGGCATCGTCCGGGGTATCAGAGAAACCACAGCCCAGCTGGTCGTAGTACCAGAATCGAACGCCGGCCTGGGGCAGAAAGTCCTCGAAGCATTCCAGGTAGAAGTGATTGAAGCCCGGACCACCGTGCAGCGTGAGGACGGGTATATCCCCCGTGCCGACCTGTTTCACCCAGACATCGTAACGCCCGTCGATCCGGACGGTCCGGCTTCCGCCGGTATGCACGCCATCGGCGCGGGATGATTGCACCACAACATTGCCGCCTGGGCGGGTGGGCGGTTTGGTTGAATCGGCCGCGACCGCAATTGTTTCCGAAATTGCGGTGGCTCCGACTCCAACCGTGAGCAGCTTGCGTCTGGTGTGATCGACCATGGGCGATTCCCCGCGGCTTCAGCTGTTCAAACTGTAACCGGCCAGGTGCTTGACGCGCCAGTTGCGGCGGGCCTAAGGTAGAGTGCAAGAACAATTACTATATGTTTTGGCCCTACGATTCGGGCGGCTGAGTCGCGCTGCTCGGGGAGGTCGGCCGTGTTGGCGAAGTGGCTTTCGGCAGCGATTTTGCTGGGCTCGCTGGTCCTGGCTGCCTGCGCCAGACACGAGGCCCATCCGTCGGGTACGGTCCTCGTGGCGATGGCTGACAACACGTTCACGCCCAGCATCGTGCGCATTCCGGTCGGCGGCTCAGTTGTGTTTCACAACGCCGGACGAAGCGCCCACAACGCGATCTCGGTGGACAAGTCCTGGTCCAGCGAACAGAGCTTCGGAAATATCAGTATTCCGCCGGAACAGATGACCGAGATGGTCTTCCCGAAGGCGGGTGTTTATCCGTTCTACTGCACATTTCACGGGACGCCGGATGGCAAGGCGGGGATGGTCGGCGTCGTTGTCGTCGGCGACGTCCAGTACACGCCCCCTGCTGGCAGTCGCGGCGTGTTGTCGGTGACCGACAAGCCTACCGATGTTACTCGTCGCGTACCGGCTGACTACCCGGATATCCAGACTGCTGTCGATGCAGCCGATCCGGGCGACCTCGTGCTCATCGACAAGGGGGTCTACGTCGAGAGCGTATTCGTGACGACTCCGTCCATCACTATCCGAGGCGTGGACAGAAACGAGGTGATTCTCGACGGCAAGTTTACGTTGGGTACGGGTGTTATGGTTGGTGCAAACGCGGTCGCCGTCGAGAACATGACCGCGCGCAATTTTACGCTCAATGGGTTCTATTGGACCGGGGTGAACGGTTTTCGGGGCTCCTACCTGACGGCATACAACAACGGCGATTACGGTATCTACGGTTTTGGTGCCACCAACGGCGTGTTCGAGCACTCGTACGCCAGCGGCTCGCCGGACTCGGCTTTCTATATCGGACAATGCTATCCGTGCAAGGTCGTGATCGATGATGTTACCGGCGCCTACAGCGGGCTCGGCTACTCCGGGACCAACTCGGGTGGCCAGATGTACATTCTCAATTCGCGGTTTGTGCACAACCGCAGCGGCATGAGCACCACCACCTTCGATATCGAGCTGTATCCGCCGGGCCGGGACACCACCATCGCGGGAAATGTGGTCACCGACAGCGGGCTCGACAATGAGGCGGCGGGTTTCTACGCGACCGAGACGCTGGCAGGGACCGGCATCGGTCTCGTTGGAACGCACGCCAACCTGGTGGAGCGCAACTATGTCGCGCGGAGCCGGAATAACGGCATCCTCGTGCTGCCTCTTCTTGACCGGCACTATTGGCCGTCAACCCGGCACGTCGTGCGGAATAATACGGTTGTGGATTCGGGCCGCGCTGATCTTGCGGCCAGCGGGTTTGGTACTCTGAACAACTGCTTTTCAGGTAACCGTTATCGGACGTCCCTGCCGTGGGGGCTGCAGCAGTTGAACGGCTGTGGCGGGGCACGCCTGCCGGTTGCATCGGACTTGTCCGGCAACATGACTTTCTTCGGTTCGATTGCGCAGGTTTTTCTCGGTCAGTTCAAGGTATCCGACTACCGGGATCGCCCGGTGCCGGCCGCCCAGCCAGCAATGCCACTGCGCGCGGACGCGCCGGTCGTTCCTGCCGTGCACCCGTTTGAGGATCACAAGATCAATCTCGAGGCCATTCGGGTGCCAGAGGAGCACACATGATGCCGTCGCTGTTTTCCATGTCCGGGCCGGTGACGATGTTCCAGGTGTGGTTCATTGTCTACGTCTACCTTCTCCCGATCCTGTTGTACGCGACGTGGGCGTCGCTTTCGATCATGGACATCGCCGAGACGAATGATCCCAACACTCGCTGGGGTGCCACGCTCGCCGTGATTCTGTTGCCGCTGGTTGGTGGCGCCTGGTATCTGCTGACACGGGCTCGCATCCTGCGGCGGACCGGGCGGATTGCGGCGGTGGTGGTGGGCTCGGTCGTCTGGCTCATCCCGCTGTGCGTGGCTGTCTGGCTGGTCGGCCGACCACTGGGCCCGAAGGCGCTGAGTTGATCCTACGGTCGCTGGGAGATTACAAAGTGACAAACTCGACTGATCTTCTACCCAACGGTTACCAGATGCTGCTGGGCCTGTATGGGTACCTGCTGCCCACGCTGCTCTACGTGTTGTGGACGACGCTTGCGCTTTGGGACCTGGGAAAAAGAGGCGATCTTAGACGTGGCGCCGTGTGGTGTTGGACGCTCGCGCTCTTCCTGCTTCCCTTTATAGGCCCCATTGCTTATCTCCTCGCGGCAGGAGGCCAAATTCCCGCACGTCTGCGGATCACGGCACTCGGTGGGGGTGCCGGTGCGTACGTACTGGTCTTGCTGCTGGGAATGTTGTCCGGAGTGAGTTGATGTCCATCGCGCGACGTGACCTTTTCAGAATCGGCGCTGTTGGCGGCGTGTTTGCAAGCCTTGGAGCGCTTGCCTATCCGGCCACTAAATGGCTCGGCTCGCGATCCGCGCGCAACGCAGAGAATCCGCCTCCACTGCCTGTCGATTGCGCGAGTGACAGCCAGGTGGCCGGTGGGGAAGGCTATGCGGCCCGCTTTCAGCCGGCTCCGTACTTGAGTGTGGGATCGCGGGATCGCTTGCATTCACCACCGCCGCCGCGCGCCGGCGTCTCTGCGGAGCCTGTTGAAGTCGATCTGCCGATCATCGAGACGACGCTCGAAGTGGCAAACGGGCGCAACGTCCGCGTCTGGGCCTACGGCGGAACAGTCCCAGGACCGATCATTCGAACGACGTTGGGCGATCGGGTGCGCGTCAACCTGACCAATCACACCTCCACCGGTCACAGCGTTCATTTTCACGGTTCTCATCAAGTCACGCAGGACGGACTGGGGCGGGTCGCGCCGGGCGAGCGGCAGGTCTATGAATTCACCGCCGGTCCTGCCGGTTTTCATCCGTATCACTGCCACGTCCCACCCTACTCACGGCACGTCGGGAGGGGAATGTACGGAGGATTGATCGTCGATCCGGTAGACAACCGCCCACCCGCGCACGAATTTGTGTTGTGTCTTTGCGGCTTTGACGTGGAGGGCACTGGCCGAAACGATACGTACGCGTGGAACGGGGTCGCAGGCTACTACGACCGGTTCCCGCTCAAGGTGCCTGCCGGTGAGCTCGTGCGCATCTACCTGATGAACATGGTTGAAAACGACTCATTCGCGTCGTTTCATCTGCACGCACACACTTTCGATGTATACAGATCGGGTACGGCACTGACTCCTCACGAGCACACCGACATCGTGAGCCTCGGTCCCGCCGAGCGCGCGATCCTCGAATTCCGGCTGCCGAGTCGCGGACGCTACATGTTTCACCCACATCAAAGCCACATGGCCGAGCGTGGCGCCATGGGTTGGATAGTTGCCATTTGAATACTTCATCCGCCCTCGCAGTGCGCCTGTGAAGCGCGCCGGCAGCGGCACGCGTCCGCCCCGGCACGAGTCCGGCATGCCTCCCGAGCGGCAGAAGGAGATCCGGCGCGCCGCGATGCTCGAATCCGCCGCCCGCTTGTTTTCGCAGAAGGGGTACGCTCGTACGACCTTCGAGCAGATCGCCGCGGCGTCCGGTTTCGGTGTTGCAGCGGTGTACCGGGTGAGCCAAATCAACCGACCCAGGGACGAGTCACTGGGAGTGTTATGAGTACATTGACGACGAGGCCGTTGGCAGGTTTTGCGACGTTGCTTGCAGTCATGTCCGGTGCCCAGGCCGCCGATACAACGCCCGCGAGTGAAGGATTGGCTGAGGTCATCGTCACCGCGCAGAAGCGTTCGGAGAGTGAGCAGACCGTGCCACTGTCCATGACGACGTTTGGCGAGGTGGCCCTGCAACAGAAGGCCATTTCAACCTTCTTCGACTACGCGACGAAGGTGCCCAACCTGGCATTCGCGATGACCGGTGATGGCGTCGGGACCTCGAGGACGATCTCGATACGCGGCATCTCCGGCGACAACGTCACGGGATTTTATGTCGACGAGACTCCGTTGCCGGACTCGATCGATCCGCGGGTGCTCGACGTCGATCATATCGAAGTGCTGCGCGGACCGCAGGGCACGTTGTATGGCGCGCGGTCGATGGGAGGTACGGTCCGCATCATTACCAAGACACCGGAGCTCGCTCACTTCTCGGTGGATCTGCACGGGGGTGCCGGCAAGACCTGGAACGCCGACCGGCCTAACTACACGGGCGATGCCGTGGTGAACATTCCGATCATGGCGGGCCGGATGGCGCTGCGGGTTTCGGGTTTCTATGACTACGAAGCGGGTTACTTGAAACGCAGTTACTGTACGGACCCAAACACGACCGCTTTCAACCTCAACGCCACTCCCACCTGCACGCCTTTGACGAACACTCCGGAACTCACGACGACCGTGGACAATGTGGCGGACTTGAAAACCTATGGTGGTGCCGCGGCCCTCACCATCAAGGTGACTGATAACCTCACGGTGACACCTCGGATCATGATGCAGCGGACGACTTATAACGGCCTGCCGATGTCCGACATCCTGACAACCCCGGAGAACGGCTACGGGTATCCAGTGCCGTCGGGACCCACGACCCTGCCGAAACTCGATCCGACCAACTTCGTGCAGGCGCGCATCTTCAACATTCCTGAAGGCGGCTCGGATCGCTGGAATCTGTATAGCGTCGCGCTGCGATGGAATGTGGGAATCGGAGAGATCGTGTCCTCAACGGCCTACTTCGACCGCAAGGTGAATGAGACGGAAGATCAGACCGATTTCGTATTCGCGGCCCTGCTCGGTGGGTTCCAGGCTCTGCCCGCCAATATCACGGAGGAAAAGAACTATCAGCGTTTCGTCCAGGAAATCCGCTTCGCCTCGCATCTTCCTGGTCCCGTGCAGCTCGTCGCGGGGGGATTCTTCTCCGACTTTCATGGCCGGCTGCCGTTCGCGTCCAGCTACCCCTCGTCCGCTGCTCCGGGCTATGGAAACATCCTGATCAACGTATTCGGCTCGTGCGTGCCGCCGCCGGCGCCCGCGGGCACCTACCTGTGCCCGAATCCAAACAATCCCGACCAGATTTTCGGTTCGGACTATCGCACCGAGATCAAGGAGCCGGCGGTGTTCGGCGAAGTTTCCTACGAAATTACGCCGGAGCTGAAAGCCACGGCCGGGCTGCGCTGGAGCCAGGTCAAGACGACTGCCGGCGGATACGTGGAAGGCACGGTCACTCAGTCTAATACGAACTACTATGCCGTGCCGCCAATCGGGCGGGTGATCGATCCGGATGTGACGACCAAGGAGACCAGCACCACGCCGAAGTTCCAGCTCGACTACAAGCTGACGCCGAGCGCCATGGTCTACACGATGATTGCCAAGGGGTTCCGCCCCGGCGGATTAGTACCGTCAGTGCCGGCCGCGTTGTGCTCCGATCAGTTGCCGGCCGGGATCACCGTGGATCAGACCCGTTCGTTCAAGTCGGATTCGCTGTGGAACTACGAGCTCGGCACCAAGACGGGCTGGTTTGACAACAAGCTGACATTCAATGCCGCAGCCTTCTACATCAAGTGGAAGAACATTCAACAGAACATCCTGCTCGGATGCGGCTTCCAATACAGGGCGAATGCCGGGGCGGCAGAAAGCAAGGGCGGTGAGGCCGAGCTGCGTGCGCGCCCCATCGAGCCCCTGGAACTGTCGGTGGGGCTTGGATATCAGAATGCCAAGATTACCGAGGCCGGCGCCTTGTCTCCGCAGCGTGCCGGCGATCCGGTGTTCCAGGTGCCCGACTGGACCGGGAATGGTTCGATCACCTGGACTCAACCGATTGCCTCCGACTGGAAGCTGGTGGGCACTGTCGACTTCTCCTATGTGGGCCGCAGCTTCAGTGCGAACAACCTCGCGCCGGATGAGAGCGGTATATTCCTGACACGCGAGCGGCCGGGCTACAACCTTCTCGGCCTGCGTGTGGCATTGGCCCGTTTCCCGTACGAGGTGGCGCTTGTCGGCAAGAACGTTACGAACGAGCACGCCAATCTCGGCGACAGCAGGTCGATCGCGGCGGAGACTCCAGGACGACCGCGCCTGTTGTTGAATCAGCCGCGGACGATCGGCGTCGAGGTTCGTGCGTCGTTCTGATGTGCTGATACGATACGCGCGACTCCTTTGGCCGCCGTTCCCGCGCTCACGCTGATAGGGGGTTGTCCCCGCTGCCCTGAACCCGGGGAATGGTAATACCGCAGCGCCGGGCGGCTGACGGTTGACAGGCCTTCCGGGATCGGTTCGGAGGCCAAGAACGCAGCGCACATGAATCGTCTGGTGGTGCCGACCGCGGCGGTAACCAGGCCCGTCACAGCACAGGTTACTTCACACTGACCGCGTAAGTCCGGCACGATCGCTAGCGGAGCTTTCGTTTGCAACGAGTATTCCATATTCGCAAAAAATAGAATACTTTTGTCGCCGGGGCGGTGCGGCGAAACTTGATGTCGCGTGAGATATGCAGGACTCCAATCAAGCATCCGCAAGGTAGTAGCAGTGGCGTCATCGAATTGAAGGCCGCCCTTTTTTCGCTCGCGACGGAAAAGGTTGAAGAATGTCTGCGGTGCCGGGATGAGAGGAAGCGGTGATGGAAAACATCGTGTCGTGCCGGTCAGTCACCAAGCAGTACAAGCGGGGCAAGGAAAGCGTTTCAGTCTTGAGCGCTATCGATTTGACCATCGCTCGCGGCGAGTTCGTCGCAATCATGGGCCCATCGGGTTCCGGCAAGACCACGCTGCTCAATCTGTTGGGTGGGTTGGACAGGCCCTCGGCGGGCGAGGTCATCGTCGCCGACAAGCGGCTCGATCAATTGTCGGGTTCGCAGTTGGCAGCGTGGCGCGGTCGCAATGTCGGCTTCGTTTTTCAGTTTTACAACTTGATGCCCACGCTCTCCGCGGCAAGGAACGTGGAAATACCATTGTTGCTGTGGTCACTGTCTGCCAGCGAGCGCAAGCGCAAAGTGGCCGCGGCCCTCGAGTTGGTAGGTCTGGCGGATCGCTCGCGACACACTCCCGGAGAGCTGTCGGGCGGCCAACAGCAGCGTGTGGCGATTGCTCGTGCGTTGATCAGCGATCCGCAGTTGCTCATCTGCGATGAGCCGACGGGCGATCTCGATCGTCACACGGCCGAAGAGATTCTGACCCTGCTGCAGCTGCTCAATCGGCAGTATCAAAAGTCCATCGTGATGGTGACGCACGATCCGAAGGCAGCCACCTATGCATCGCGCGAGCTGCAACTCGATAAGGGACAGCTCGTCCATGATCAGGTGACGAGCGCCGCATGAGATACTTCCCGCTGATTTGGCACGGACTGTGGCGCAAGCGCGGGCGCACCTGGCTTGCCTTGGTCCAGATATCGGTCTCTTTTGTGCTCTTCGGAGTGCTGTATGGCTTCGGCGCCAGCGTGCAGCGGATGATCGCGGACACGGCTGCCGATTTGCTGATGGTGCAAAGCCGGGGCGGGAATTTTGATCTGCCCGTCGCCTATGCCGACCGCATTGCGCGCCTCAACGGTGTCATCGCCGTCAATCACGAAACGTACACGAACGGCACCTATCAAAATTCACCGCAAGAGCTTTTAGTCGTGGCCACGCTGCCGAAGAACTGGTCAGCCATGGAGACCGCCGAGGTGAACATTCCGCCCGGCGCGGTCGAGGCGCTGCAGAGTCATCGAACCGGTGCGCTCGTGGGCATCACCTTCATGCACCGGTACGGTTGGAAGGTTGGGCAACGAATTCATCTGCAAACAAATGTGGTCCGGGAAGATGGATCGAACAATTGGGCCTTCGACATCGTCGGCGTGGTCGAAACGAAGGACCCCGCCATCCGCGCAGAGCGATCCGACTGGATGACCGTCAATTACGACTACTTCGATGCTGCACGGCTCGACCACAAGGGCAGAGTCACGCAGTTCTTCGTCAAGGTGAGCGACCCGAAGCAAGCCGCGACTATCGCAGATGCCATCGACGCGCTCTTCGCCAACTCCTCTGACGAAACCCGTACGCAATCGAAGCGGGAAATGGCTCAATCGCAGTTTCAGGCCATTGGGGATTTGAGCTTCATCATTCGCTCGATCAGCACCGCCGTGCTGTTTTCGCTGTTGTTCTCGACCGGCACCCTGCTGATGCAAGGCGTGCGCGAGCGAACAACCGAGCTGGCGGTGCTCAAGACGGTTGGTTTCAAGGATTGGGCCGTGGTGGCGCTCCTGTTGTGCGAATCCCTGGTGCTGTGCCTCGCATCCACGGCGATCGGGATGGCCTTGGCCGAAGGATTGCTGTGGTTCGCGAGCGGCAGGATTCCGATCGATGCTCGTCTCGAGCTGCCGCTCGCGGTCGTCCTGATGGGCATTGGGCTCGCGGTCATCCTGGCGCTGGTCAGCTCGCTCCTGCCCGCGCGCCGCAGCTTGAAGCTGGAGATCGCAGAAGCACTCGCTGGAAGATAACACCATCATGGGAGCAGGCAGTCAAATCCTCGTCCTTCTGGAGATGAGCCTCGGCGGTGTCAAGGCACGGCTTGGTCCGATGCTGGTCGTAATCGTCGGAATAGCATGCGTTGTCGGCGTGCTGATTTCGATGTTGTCGATGGGAGCCAGTTTTCGTTCCATGGCAACCAAAGGCACCCGTCCGGATCGCCTGATTGTGATACCTGGGGGCGGTCAGGGCGGCCCAATAAAGCGAGATACGGTGCTCGCTCTGTCAGACTTGGACGGCGTGAAAAGGGATGTCGGCGGAAAGCCGCTAGCCTCGGGCGTTTTGTTCGGCTTCGCTGAAGGGCGCAAGCGAATCGACGGTGTGCGTGTCAATTATGGCATTCGCGGTGTGGGGCCAAATTTTTTCGCGATCGTTCCGGAGCTGCGTTTGACAGATGGGCGCATGTTCCAACCCGGGTTGCACGAGGTGATCGTCGGCACTGCACGTCGGACGGCGACGCTCGGGTTGGAGCTGGGCGACCGCATTCGCATGCGCGGAGAGGATTGGCTCGTGGTCGGTCATTACCAAGGAATTGCATTTCTCGACGATGGCGCAATGACCGATGCGGAGACGTTGATGGCTGCGCTCAAGTCCAATACGTTCCACTATGTCGCGGTGCTGTTGAACTCGGCGCGGGATCTGGAAAAGTTCAAGCAGGCAGTCAAGGCGAACCCGACACTCAGCGTGAACGCCGAAGCGGAAGACAAATTTCTGGCACATGAATCCAGGCAGCTCACCACCCTCCTGGATTTCATCAGCTACTTCATTGCTTCCATCATGGCGATCGGTGCGACGGTGGGTACTGTCAACATCATGTACATGATCGTTGACCAGCGGCGCCGTGAAATGGCGACCTTGCGTGCGATTGGTTTCGGCTCGTTCGCCCTCATCGTAGCCGTGTTGCTGGAGTCTTTGTTGATCGCCGTGCCTGGCGCGTTGCTCGGTGTGGCAGTCGCCTGGACTCTGTTCAACGGTCATCACGTGACTCCGGTCGGCTTCAGCATCGATTTGACAGTGACAGCAGATGTCATCGCGCTCGGTGTTGGATGGGCGTTGGCGATGGGATTGATCGGCGGGCTGTTTCCGGCGCTACGCGCTGCAAGAGTTCCGGTTGCTGAAGCGCTGCGAGCCATTTGAGGCTGCGCTGGGTGGACGACAAATCCAAGCTCATCGAGGTGCTGCAGATCGATCGTGGCGAGAATCGCGAGTCGTCGCCGAATTCGCGTTGGCGGCTGTGGTCGGGTGTTGCCGCGGTTGTGCTGCTCGGCGGAAGCATTGCGGCGTGGTTGTTATGGCACGGACAGTCCGCGTCGGAGTCCGCTGCAGTTGCGGCGACAGGGGCCAACGCAGCGACAAGCGGCGCTGCTCCGTCGTCGCCGTCGTTGGACGCTTCCGGCTATGTGGTTGCACGCCGCAAAGCGACGGTTTCTGGGATCATCAACGGCCGAGTCGTCGACGTGCTGATCAACGAAGGTACGCGTGTGCAGAAAGGCGATGTTCTGGCGCGCCTTGACGATGCCCCGTATCGTTTACAGTTGGCAGAAGCCCGGGCCCAGCTCGAATCATCTCGGGCGAAATTGCACGCCGCCGAAGTCGCGCTCGCGGACGCGGAGCCCACTCTGCAGCGTGTTCGCAAGCAGCACGCTGTAGGAGTGGTGAGCGCGCAGGCACTCGACGATGCGAGGAATGGTTATGACACAATTTCATCCAATCTTGAAATAGAACGCAGAGCGGTCGCGCTTGCTGAAGCGCAGGTCGCCGTCGCGGCGCGCAATATGACCGACACAGTCGTGCGTGCGCCTTTTTCCGGGGTAGTTACGGACAAGATTGCACAGCCCGGCGAGGTGGTCTCACCCGGCGCAGCAGGAGGCTCGATACGCACTGGCATCGGGACGATTGTTGACATGGATTCACTTGAAGTGGAAGTCGATGTTAGCGAGAGCTTCATCAATCGCATTCATCCTGGGCAAGCCGCCACCGTGAAGCTCAATGCTTATCCGGAGTGGGAGGTTCCTGCCGAAGTGATAGCCGTCATCCCAACAGCGGATCGCTCGAAAGCGACCGTCAAAGTTCGCCTCGGGTTTAAAGAGCACGATCAGCGAATTTTGCCCGACATGGGTGTGCGAGTGGCGTTCGCGCGATGACGTAGTTGCGCTCACCGGATTGCTGATCTTCATCGCACAGGATTGTTTCGCCGATCCATGTGAGTGAGCAGAATCCCGGGCGGCGCAGCCAACAAAATGGTCGACTTCGGTCGAAATGTTGACAAAAGGGTGGCTATTGTTTGCGGTCGTGTCTGTTGACACTAACCAAGCCACGCCAGGAGCGTCGCGGTTCGGGCCGCCGCGGCGCCTGCGCTAGCGTTCGACCGCGATACAGATGAGTTCGTTGCCGCAGTCGCAAAGGCGGAAGCTGCACAGCCGTCGGACATCGGCGATGTTCCAGCTATCAGCCGCCCTGTGGAACGTTGCCGATTCAGTTCGGCATTACATTCCAACTGCATGAGACCGATGAGCGCGCGTGATGCGGCATACGCAAGAGGTCATGACACCCTGATCCATCGTCCATGAGAAGGCACCCGACCGGCCGTGAGTATGAACAACAGATAGTGGCCTGGCGGTGCCACCTTGCCATTGGGCGGTGCCTGGACACGGACCGCAGCGGCCGTGCCGCCCGTGATAGCGCACTCAACATACCGCTGCGACTGGTTCCAACCATGCGTCACAGCGCCTGGACGCAGCAGGACGACCTCGGCAATCGCCGCCGGGCTGGGTGTCTGAATATCAAACGTGGTTCCGTAAGCGACGCTCGCTGGTGCGGCGGTTATAGTCGGCCGCGCGAGCGAGTAGTACCAGGGGAAGTATCGTTCGTGGGCGGTGGTTTCGCCGGACTTCCACGCACCTGGCCGGTCGCCGCCCATAAGCACGCTGCCATCGGCGAGCAGAATTGCGGCGGAATGGTAACCACGAGGGATTGACATCGTGGCGCATAGTTCCCAACCCGCGGCGGGGTTGCGCGGATCGAACAGCTCCGCCGGGCCGCCGTCGGCCGCATCGATACCGCCGGCCAACATCACGCGGCCGTCGGGCAAGAGCACTGTGTTGACCTGATGCATGCGCGGTCGATTCAGGTTGGGCAGTGCGGTCCACACTGGTGTAGTGACTGACAGGTCGATGATCTCGGCCGTTTGCTGTGCAAGTGCTGGATCGCCACCGGCGATGAGCACGCGCGGCACATAGGCCGGCGGTCGCAGTGGCAGTAGTACCGACGTCGCCCGTTCCCCGCCGGTGCTGCGATTGCCCGCAATCGTCGGGAACGATTCAACGTTCGCGACTGCCGGATTCCAGTCGAACCGCTGAGTGGGTACGTGGGGGCCGGCGATGAACAACTTGCCGCTGGGAAGGAGGTACGTCCAGGGATAGTACTGGTGGTGCGCCATGGAGGGCGGAAACGGAATCGGCGCGGCCCAGGTGCTGGTGCCCGGATCGTAGATCTCGATGGACTTGGAGCCCGAACCGAAGAGCGTCATCAGGCGACCGTCGGCTAGGGTGAGGGTGCTTGAGTAGAACCGCTCCTCGGCAGTGGGGGGGACGCGCGACCACTGCAGCGTTGCCGGACTGAACAGAAAGCTCTCTCGCGGTGTGAAGCCACCGTGTACGAGGAGTGTGCCCTGTGCATCGTTGATGAAGGCGTGCTCGGCTGACCAGATGTTGGCGAGCGGTCGGCTGTGTACCGGCAACGTTACGTCAAACGGTTGATTGGGCGGCACCATGAAACTGCCTGCAGGGGTACTGTAATCCCACACGCGGCTCAGGTCATCGCGCGTATCGCCGTAGCCGAAGAGCAGTACTCGTTGGGTATTGGGCAGCAGCGCGGCGTGCATCATGCAGACATCGGTCGCGCCGGGCACCAGCTCCCACTTACCGCAATTCAGTACTTCGCAGCGAGTCTCGTCCACGACCGGGCACGTATTGCCGCCGTGATCCAGTGGGAGGCCGCTCTCCGCGGCGATTTTCTTCGCCTGCTCCGGCGTGAGCCATACCGTCTGGCGTGCCCGCACTAACCCAGCGAGGCCTTGCATCATGTGCATCTCGACATGACAGTGGAAAAGGAAGTCTCCGCGCAGGTGGTAGGCCCTTGCGTGCTTCGGTCGGTGATGCGGTTCCTGGGCGGCTTCAATATCCACTGGCAACAGAATGACCGGTGGGGCCACGGTCTCGACGACGAACGACTCTGCCGGGCCGATGCTGCGTGTGTCGACTGTCTCGTTCGCGAATTGCCAGCGCTGCGCATGAACGTGAAAGTTGTGCCAGCCCATGCTCAGATCGAGATTGAAGACATACCAGCGGATCTTCTGCCCGCTGTGCGCAAGGATCGTCGGCGTGTTGCCGATGAAGGAGCGTCCGTTGAGGCAGTAGCTGGGCAGGCCCGCACCGTTTTCCGTGATCGTGTGTGTCTGGACGGTGCCGGCCGTCCAGCGCACCTTGCCTCCCGGTTGGATATGAACTTCCGCGGGACTGAAGCGCATGTTCATGGGATCGGTGTCGATGATGGCGACCACCGCCTCAGGCAATCCACCGGCCTCGACCACGACGGTCCCTTGCATCGAGGTGTGAATCTCGCAGTGATAGCCGAAGGTACCTGCGGTTCCGAAGATGACTTCGAACGGCGGATCGCCGGGCGAGAACGGGCTCTTGTTGAACGCTGCGGCGCCTTTCACTTTGCTCATCGAGTGAAAGAACACCGGAACGTGCAGGGTTTCCGCCGGCTCCGGCCGATGATGCGCGTACTCGAGCTGCGACCATTCCTCGAGGAAGTCGCGCTGCGCCCGCAGATCGAAGTCCACCTCCATTCCGGGGAGGTGGCTGCCATGCTCACCATGTCCGCCGCCGTGATCGTGACCGGCGGCGTCGGCAGGAGCGGCAGGAGCGACCTCGTCGTGATGGTCGTGTGAGGACTCGGCGGATTTCCTTTTGAGATAGCCCGCGACCATTGGCGGTAATTCCATGTGGCGCGGGTGCTCGCAGTCGCCCGGCAGCACAACGATTCCACCGAACAAACCGCGATTGACGCTCTCACCGATGTGGCGCGAATGATCGTGGAAGGGCCAGGCGCCAACCATTTGCTCGGTGATGGTGAAGTGGTAGAGCCAGAACTGTCCTGGGCAGATCTCATCGGATCGTCGCCCGTCGGTGCTTTGGGTACCCAACGGCCAGGAACCGTCGGAGTCGATGCCATAGCGCAGGCCGTGCACGTGGAAGCTGTGCGGCATCGAGTCGCCGTTCAGAACCCGGATGTGCAGATGATCACCGGGCCGGGCATAGATCACGGTGCCGGGCACCCGGTGCGCGTAGATCGGCTCATTGATGTCCGTCAGCACCAGTTTGTCGGGTTTGGGAATGAGGTAACCCGGATCAAGGTACTCCCGATAGATGAGGGCGTTCAGCCGTCGCGCATCGACCTCTGAGAGCGGAATGGTTCCATCTTCGTGGCCCGGATTTCGCATGCAATCGCGCCGATAGTTGGCGGCCGCATGAGCGCTCGGCTCCACCGGGCTGTAGTCGAGGATTTCTTCGATCTTCAGATAAATGTTGCGAATCGCCATGAGACGCTCCTGGTGCGACTTTCGAGTTCTCTTGCCGCGGCAGTAGTTGCGTGCCAATTGATGCGCGAGAGACTTGTTATGTTGCGGTGCGCACTGCCGCCACGTGCAAACCTGCACTCAAACTCTGTGGTGACATGGGTGTGTATCCCATACACGCAACCAAGATTTTGTTCCTGCGGGGAGCAATGCGCTCACTGCGACATTTCTATCGCTCGGGACAGGAGCAGTGGGGGGAGAATTCAACGGAGATTGAAATGGCCACGATCGAATATTGGATCCAGCTCGAGAATCGCCCGTGGGACATGAGTCCGCACAACATCGATCGCATGACGGGCCGGACCATGCAACAGATCACCACCAAGGCCCCCGCGACCGTCACGCTCAACTCGGTTGTGCCAGGCACGTCGCCACGGATGGTGACGATGTTCAACCCGATCCGCGATGACGCGGGTGACGTTACCGACGCACTGATCCTTCGACGCTATCGCCCGCCAGTGGCCGCGGATCAAAGTGACGCGTGGACTGTGCCTGATGATCGGAAGGTCAATCCTTGGGATCTGAACGAGCACAATCCGGGCGAGTCGGGGACGATGGGCACGATTCCGGGCCCGGTAATCGAATGCAACGTCGGCGACGGTGTGGTCGTGCATTTCAAGAACGGCGACGGTCGCGTTGGCCAATCTGTGCTGACTCGCACGCATAGCCTGCACCCGCACGGCTTCGTGTTCCAGGCAACTTCTGACGGGGCGTATCCGCTAACTCCTCCGGACTCCTCCCAACCAACTGGGCCCGAAGCGCCGTTGTGGGCTTCGATCGGCGTCACCGGACAGTTCAAGCAGGGCCGGACGGTAACACGCCAACGGCTATCCAGAGCAGCGCGCAAATCACGGCGGTGTCCCAGTTCGAGGACACACGACTCTTCGGTCCCGCCAATTCCTTTGTGTTCACCATCCAGGGTCAGAGCGGCAGTTTCATGCGGGCCGGAGGTCCGGGCCGTGATGAGTCGCTGGGCGAGTGGCACATGCATTGCCACGTGTTGAATCACATGGACAGCGGCATGATGGGGTCGCTGTTGATCGTCAAAGGCGGCGAACTGGCATTCGGACTGCCGGCGGGCGTGCTGTGCCCGCCCGACGCGGGTGGTAGCCAGACCCAGACGAAGGAAGTCCATCTAACGACCGCAGCAGTATTTTCACCCAAGGACATCATGATCAACGCCGGTGACACAGTCACCTGGAGGTGGGACGACGCCACTGACCACAGTGTGACGTCGGACACCAACGCCTGGACAAACTCGGGCGTTAAAAGCGGCGGTCCACCGTTTCCGACGTTTCAGAACACCTTTGCCACGCCAGGAGTCTGCAAGTACCACTGCCAGATCCACGGCGGGCCGAATGGCCTCGGCATGTCCGGCAGCGTGACCGTGATGTGATGCTGGGGATTCCACAATAAACGACAGGCTCGATAGAGCTCACAGCGTAGGGAGATTCAAATGCTCGAGGAAATTCCAAACTATCCGCAGACATTCATGGATCGGCACATGAACTGGCATATGGGAGGCCGGACGATCCCGCAGGGCCAAGTGGGTTCGGGAGCAGAGTTCCTGGACTTTCATCATCAATTCGTCGCGGACGTGAAGAGCTGGTACGCAGGCGTGCCCGGAAGCATTCCATCGAAGCTCGATGCCTGGCTGCATTTCCCTGCGGACTTGGTTGCAGCGCATCCCGCCCTGACCGACTTCGAGAATAACGCCAGCGACGGCTCCTTGTTCAGCACAGAGGATTCATTGGGCATTTTTGTTGAGGCGACTCACAACAGTGTGCACGGCTGGATTGCAGCGCTGTATGGTCAGCCCGAGTTCGGCGATCTCGATTCGTGCAAGTATTTCATGTTCTATCAATGGCACGGGATGATCGATACGTGGCGTGGCCACTGGCTGACCAGTCATAAGAGTGCAATCAAGGACGTCGTTGATAACCCGAAGTTCACGATCAAGGACGTGGTCGATGTCAATCCAAAAATTCTGCGGGACGTCGTCACAAAGCAATTTGAGTTCCCCCCCAAGAATCCGAAGGAACTTGTCGAAGTGCCGGGTCGTGTCGATCCGGGTGATCCACTTGTCCAGATCTCGCAGCGCGTTGCGCAGCTCGAGAATCTTGTTCATCAGGGCCGTCTGCAGGCTTTTATTCGCAAGGACCAACGGCCGAAGGTGGGGTGAATGTGGCTCATACTCGGATCGAGCCTCGATGATGAGCCGAGGCGTCTGGCAGAACAATGGGCGTGCTGTGATGTATCCGTGGAAGTGGTAACACCTGCTGATCTCTCTAGACCGGGGTGGCGTCTTCGGATCGGACGTCCCGTTGATCTGCAGGCGGGGCTGCGTAGTCAGGTTGTTCGCGGCGACGATATCAGGGCGGTGGTGAACTTACTGCCGTGGGTATCTGTTCACGATCTGCCGCACATCGACCCGGACGATCGGGAATACGTTGCGAACGAAGTGGCTGCGTTTCTGCTCGCTTGGCTGAGCGAGCTCGATCGTCCGATGATTGATCGGCCCACGCCTCTTTCATTGGCGGGGTGTGGGCGTTGGCCAGCACAGTGGGCCGCGTTAGCCAAGCAGGTTGGTATTCATGCCGACACTCAATGGTCGGGGCCCCGGGCCGAGGTCACGGTTTTGCAGGGCCGAGCCGTCGCGTGCTCGCACAGCGATAAGGGGCTTGCCGGCGCGGCCGAGGAGATTGCCCGTGCGGGGCGGCGCTCTCTGGTCACGCTGTATTTTGCCGCCGGCCAGAGGGAGCCGGTTCTGATTGGCGCAGCGATTCGACCGGCAGCGGGCTCGCCCGCCGTGGCCGAGAAGCTGTTCGAGTGGCTGGGCTCGCAGTGAGCGTATTGTTGTGGGGCTCACACGAAGATAGCGTGGTCGCCGCCGTCGCGTCCGCGTTGGCGAGGATGGGCACCGCGGTCGCAGTCGTGGACGGCTCTAACATCGAATCCGTCGACGTGGATGGCGACCTGACGACAGCGACAGGCGAAAGGCTACGGCTCTCGGATATTTCGGGTGTATTGGTTCGGCCCTCGGATACGACAGAGCCTTGCTCTTACGCAGCGCTCGCCGCCTGGACCGAGCTCACTTCGGCGGTGGTGCTGAATCGTTTGAGTGCAGGCGCGTCGAACCGCTCGAAGCCTTATCAACTGAGATTGTTGCGAGAAGCAGGCTTCAAGACTCCCGATACATTGGTCACGACCGACCCGGATGACGTGCGCGCATTCCGCGCTGAGCACGGGCAACTGATCTACAAGTCCACGAGCGGCGTGCGCAGTATTGTGACGTTGCTCAAAGCAAGCGACGAAAAGCGAATAGAGGACGTGCGGACCTGTCCGACTCAGTTCCAGCAGTTCGTCGCCGGCATCGACCATCGGGTGCATGTGGTAGGGCGGGAAGTGTTCGCGACACACATCGAGACGGGAGCGGTGGACTATCGGTACGCGACGCCAGCGGACCGGCCCACGCGAATGCACTCCGTGACTCTCCCGGAAGACGTCGGTAGAAAATGCATTGCAGTCGCCAAGGCCCTCGGTCTCGGACTGGCGGGTATCGATCTGCGCGTAGATGCCGAAGGTCACTGGTGGTGTTTTGAGGTAAACACATCGCCCGGGTTTATCTGGTTCGAGCAACAGACCGCTCAACCTATTGCAGCCGCCGTCGCCAGGATGTTAACCCGACGCGAGGCATGTGCTTATTCTGGTTGCGGCTGCCCTCGGTCTTTTGGTCAGCTGCACTGGAATCGCGATTGGTGCTAGACGTTTGCGAAAGTCGCTGTGAGCGCGTGGTCAGATTTGACTCTGGACCGTAGTCCAGGGTGTAACGTCGAGCCTCGCCAATGAAGCAAAAGAAGGGGCCTTTCTATGGTTCAATCCGGCAGGAGCTACTTACCCGCATCCGGTCACGATTGGTCGTTGCCTCTGTATGACCCATTTGTAAAGCTCCTCGGTGCTGATGCAGCCAGGGCGACACTTCTGGAGCACGCGGCTCTGCGCCCAGGACACCGAATTCTCGATATCGGATGTGGCACAGGCACCCTCGGCGTGCTGATCAAGCGGCGCTATCCGGAAGTCGAGGTCGTAGGATTGGACCCCGACCCCCGGGCGCTTGCCCGCGCTAAGCGCAAGGCGCAAAAGGCCGGCCTGTCGATCCAACTTGATCAGGGATTTGCGGACGAGCTGCCATACACGGACGGCTCCTTCGATCGGGTATTCTCTTCCTTCATGCTTCATCACCTGGAGCCTGCCAACAAGGAGGCCACGCTACGCGAGGTGCGACGTGTGTTGAAGCCGGGGGCCCGATTTCACCTGTTGGACTTCGCGACGCCGGACTCGAAGTCGGCAGGTCCGATCGCGCGCCGGCTGCACTCGGGTCATCTCCTGAAAGACAACTCCGATGAACGGATTCTCAGTCTCATGCGCCAGACGGGCCTGTCGGAACCGCAACGACTGGCTGAGCGCACGCTGCTCGTGGGGCATATTGCCTATTACCAGTCTTTGGCGCTCTCCTCCTGAAGCCCTCACCAATAGCGCACAGGCCACTCACTCCTCCACCGATGGTGCGCTGAGATACGTGTTGCCCTCGGCGCCGGAGTGACGGCCTTTGAGTCCCACAAGCGGCTGGTAATCGCAGATGGAGAACTGTTTGCAGAGCATCTCGCGCATGTCCTGGATGTCGTTGATCTGACTGTGGACGCTGCCGGAGCAATACCGCTGCGCTGGTACGCCAGCGGCCTGTTCCGATGAAGCTCATCGTGGGTGATCTCGGAGGCCACTTGACACCGCCAATGTCAAGGCCGTAACGGCAGCCACCCTGGTGCATGTGCTAAACGATTCGCACGCATGATCGTCCCTCCTGCGGGTTGGTTTCCGAATCGCACTTCACTCCGCTTTGCGAAGTTGACGGGCGCAAGATGCATTCCGCGGTCAAGCTGGTCGGCAAGTACGTCCACTCGTAAATCGGTTCCTTCTGGCTCTCGGGACCGGTTAGCTCTGACGCTTACGGAGGCTGGTTCCTCTTCTCAGGCGTCACCAAGTAGGTTGGCTTTGCGAGATCAGGAAGAACTCTGTGCCCCTTCTCCTGTGGCCGCTAGCAGGTGTAGGCTGTAGAGCATGCGTCGAACTCCTCTAAATGTCATCATCACAGCGCTGCTGATGTTTCAGCTAGCCGTCGGTCTGCAGTGGCAAACGGCGTATGCCGGGATCGCTCCGGCTGAGCAGGGAATGAACAGCCCGCACGGTGCTCATTGTTCATCCCACCAGCTGAGGGCTGACGGAGGCGGGACGATTCCAGGAGGGCAGACGGATGGGATGTTCTCCCCACATGGCAAATTCGGTAAACATGATTGCTGTCATTCTGCCGGTTGTCAGTGTAATTGCGCACAACAGTTCGCCACGCTGACCCTTCTGATCGCAAGTGCTCAGCTACCTTCAGTGCTTCCGTCAACCGTCAACTCGCGTACGCCTCTAACGCGCAGCACCGAGTTCTTTCGACCTCCAATCGCCTAGCTGCAGGCGTCTTTCGCTTGCTCGCCCCTATACAAACAGGGGTGGCGGCGCACGTGCTTCGGCTACGGCGCGCCGAAGTGCGCCACCCTGTTCGCTCACGCGACACGGGTAGATCCCGATGCCTCTCAGCACTGCAATAACTCAGCGCGTTAGCTTGTTTCATCTCGTGCCGGTGACCATTGACGTGTCACGACGATTGATGATTGATGATTGAGGAAGGAACTACGATGTCTCGATTTCGTTTCGCGCCCACGCGATTGAATCCATCGCGTCGGCGCTTCGTGCAAGGGCTGGCCGGCGGCACACTCGTTGCGCTCAGTGCCCGACATTTTGGCTGGGCGACAGCCGGTATTCCAGCTTCGACTGATACGGGCGCCGTTCTGACGGGCACGGAATTTGATCTTGCAATCGGCGCACAGCCGGTCAATTTTACGGGCGAGCCGGGCATCGCCACGACCGTGAACGGACGACTTCCGGCGCCGCTTTTGCGGTGGCGAGAAGGCGATACCATTACGCTGCGCGTGTCCAACAGGTTACCGGCACCGACCTCTATCCACTGGCATGGGGTTATTGTCCCCGCAGACATGGATGGTGTGCCGGGCGTGAGCTTCCGTGGCATCGGGCCAGGCGAGACCTACCGCTACCATTTTAAAGTCAACCAATCCGGAACGTACTGGTATCACAGTCACTCGCGATTCCAGGAACAAACGGGGCTGTATGGCCCACTCATCATCGAGCCCCGCGCCGGCGAGCGCCACCGCGCAGACCGCGAACACGTTGTGTTGCTGTCAGAATGGACGGATCTCGACCCTGAACATATTTACCGAACGCTCAAGCGACAGAGTAACTACTTCAACTTTCATCAACGCACGGTAGCCGATTTTTTCAAGGACGTGCATCGGCAGGGTTGGAAACCCACACTCGCTGACCGGAACATGTGGGGGCAGATGCGCATGGATCCGACGGACCTCGCGGACGTGTCCGGGTACGCCTACACGTACCTCGTGAACGGCGCTACCCCGGCCGGAAACTGGACGGGACTGTTCAGAAGGGGCGAGCGGGTCCGGTTACGTTTTATCAATGGCTCCTCGATGACCTTCTTCGATGTGCGAATTCCGGGTCTGAAGCTGACTGTCGTGGCCGCTGACGGGCAGGATGTCGAGCCCGTCACGGTGGACGAGTTCCGGATTGGGAACGCGGAAGTTTGCGACGTGATCGTGGAACCGAAGGATGACCGCGCCTACACGATCTTCGCACAGTCACTCGACCGCTCGGGCTACGCCCGGGGCACGTTGGCACCCCAACTTGGCATGCAAGCGGACGTGCCCCCGCTCGATCCGCGGCCGCTGCTCACCATGTTGGATATGGGTATGGCACACGGCATGGCAGGGATGGACCAGGGTGGCATGGACATGAAGGGCATGGACATGAAGGGCATGGACATGAAGGGCATGGACATGAGCTCGATGAAGGGCATGAGTCATGGATCGATGCACGGCATGGGGCAAGATAGCGGCAATCCGAAAGGCGCCCAACAGGGCGAGACCTCTGCAAGTGACGCCGGGTCAACGCAGGGCATGGATCACGACATGAGCAACATGGCGGGCATGGACCATGACGCGATGGATCACGACGCCATGCAGATGGGCCACGACATGAGCGCGCAGCCGCATCACGCGCCGGCCGAGTACGGCCCCAATGTGGATTCGGTAGCCCTGCAACCGCAAAGCCGCCTTGACGATCCGGGCGTTGGCCTCAGGAACAACGGCCGACGCGTGCTGACTTATGCGGACCTACACACCCTCGGTGGCCCCATCGATCATCGGGCCGCCGGCCGCGATATCGAGCTGCATCTCACGGGGCATATGGAGCGCTTCGTGTGGTCTTTCAGTGGCCAGAAGTTCTCAGAGGCCGAGCCGTTGCGATTCAACTATGGCGAGAGGTTACGTTTGGTATTGGTGAATGACAGCATGATGAATCACCCCATTCACCTGCACGGCATGTGGGGCGAGATCGAGTCGGAGAAGGGAGAGTTCCTGGTCCGCAAGCACACGATCACGGTGCAACCGGGCCAGCGCCTTGCATATTGGGTAACCGCCGACGCGCTCGGCCGCTGGGCCTATCACTGTCACCTCCTGTATCACATGGAAGCAGGCATGTTTAGAGAGGTGCATGTCGAACGCTCCTCGAAAGAGGGGAAGGGCTCGTGACGTCTCGCGCCAAACTCGCCATGTTGTGCGGCGCGCTCGGTCTCCTGGCCGCCTCGGTGGCGCTCGGCGATGGGTCTCAGGAATCGACCCCTCATTCTCAACACGGCACCTCGCAAAGCACCGCGTCGCCATCCCCACCGCCGGTGCCCAATGGCGAGGAGACTGCGAGCGAAGCGGCTCACGTGCCGCCGGACCCGCCGGAACATACGATGGGCGACATGCCCTATCGCGAGATGGCCGCGATGATGCAAATGGACGACCGCGCCCGCACGGCGATGGTGCTCTTCGATCAGCTCGAGTGGCGCAACACGGCTGAAGGTAATGCTGCGGCGTGGGATGCACAAGGCTGGTACGGGGGTGACTACAACAAGATCTGGGTGAGATCGGAAGGTGAACGCGTCGGGGGCACGACGCAGGACGCGCGCGCCGATTTGCTATGGGACCATACTTTTGCGCGTTGGTGGAGCGTGCAGGCCGGAGGTCGCCAGGATTTCGGTACGGGCCCGGCGCGCACTTGGGCAGCGCTCGGCGTCCAGGGATTGGCTCCCTATTGGTTCGAGACACAGGCGACGTTCTATGTGGGCGAGCAGGGGCGCACCGCGCTGAGACTCAAGAGCGAATACGAACTGCTCCTCACGCAACGATGGGTCCTGCAACCAGAAGCGGAGGCCAATTTCTACGGCAAAGCCGATCCGGCGCGTCAACTGGGCTCGGGCTTGTCGGATCTCGAGATCGGCCTCCGGCTTCGCTACGAGATGCGACGGGAGCTTGCTCCTTACATCGGGATCGTGTGGTCACGTCAGTTCGGGGGCACCGCGGACCGCGTGCGCGAGACCGGCGGAGATCCCAGCGATGTGCAGTTCGTCGCGGGCGTGCGGGCCTGGTTGTAGTGCGAAATTGAAGTCCGGATCGCTCGGTCCTTGCATGCGTGTCTTTTTCTCGTTGCTATCAACCAATAACTTGCTTTTTGTGGAGGTGAAAATGTTACCGCTCTTGTCTGGTCTGGCCCTCTTGATGTGGGATCACCGCTAGCGCTCACGCTCACCTGCAGAAGGGCAGTCCTGCGCTCTCGTTGATCGCGCGGGTGCTGATTACTACACCTCAAATGATGTATGAAAAAACTTAAAACCTCTGTGATCATTATCGCTGTGTTGATCGTGGCCGGCATCGGGTTCGTGTATGCCGGTATCTTCAACGTCGCTGCGGACGAGCCGCACTGGAAGCTTACCTATCGTATGATTGAATTTGCGCGCGAGCGCTCAATCGCTGTGCGAGCCGTGGGCCTTAAAGCACCTTCCCTCGATGACACACACCTCATCGCAATGGGCGCTGAGCATTACGAGGAGATGTGTACGGGATGCCATCTCGCGCCCGGCCGCAAGGATTCGGAGTTGCGTGCGGGCATGAACCCAAAGCCCCCCAATCTCACGGAGCATGGCACGCACCGCAGCCCAGAGCAGACGTTCTGGATCATCAAGCACGGCCTGAAAATGACGGCCATGCCGGCTTGGGGGATCACGCACGATGACCACAGCATTTGGGCGATGGTCGCCTTCGTGAACAAACTGCCCCAACTGTCCCCGGACGCTTACCGCGACTTGGTGGGGCAGGGCGGCGGACACTCTCACGGCGACGAGGAGCATGGGTCTGATTCTGAAACGGGGAGTGAGTCTGGTGATGAACACTCGCATCAGGACAGCTCAAAGATAGCAGTGTCTGCTCAGGATCACGCCGAGGACGATGGCAGCGACCCCTCACACCACGCGGTGTCTAAGGTTGCCGCCAGTGCGGGCGGCCGGTTGCCCGCGAGTGCTGCGGCGCCGCTTGCGGTGGTCGATGAGTTTTTTCGCGCGCTTGCGTCTGGTGACACGGCTAGCGTCACGCGGATCTTGGACCCCGCGGTGTTGATCTACGAAAGCGGAGGAGCTGAACGCTCCCGCGAGGAATACACCTCGCACCATCTGGGAAGCGACGTCGCCTTCTTGAAAACGGCACGGCATCGACTCCTGTCACGGACCGGTGACACGCTTGGGGACCTCGCGTGGGTAGCGAGCGAATCGCAGCTTTCCAGCAGCTCCAAGGGCAAGCCAGTGAATCTGGTCAGTACGGAGACCATGGTGCTGCGTAAGACCTCGGAGGGGTGGCGCATTGTTCACATCCACTGGTCAAGCCGTCGATTGAAAGATGGCGCTTGAGCGAGCACCGTACACGCCATTGACGTCGATCCGGCAATGATTGAGACCGTAGCAGAGCCGCGGCGGAGCGCCTCAGCAATATCGATGCTCGCCAGCGCGATGTGACGGTAGAGGGTTTTGGCCTCCGGTACTACGAGTGCGTGGGCCTGCTTACAAAGGCAGCTCGATGCTCGAACCGCTATCGCGACTATCGCCAGGAGGAACTCGAGCGTTTGCGTTTCATCGCGCGGGGTCGCGAGCTCGGATTTAGCCTGGAGGAGATCCCGCACCTAGCTCGTGGGACATGCTCTTGAAAGTCCTTCTGGAGCAGGTGCGGCCACTGTGCGTAAACAGCGCGCCAAATACGGCCTTACCCAGGAGCTCATCAGACACTGGAAATAACTACTAAAAAGTAGGGTGAACCGTCGAGCTTCAATTCGTAGAGCCAATCAGCGCCCTCGGGTAACTCCGCGGCCGATTCCGCGGCCATGGGTGTTACGAAGGTAGGTCTCGAACTGGTTTTCGACGAGCGGGGCGCCACTTCATCATGATAGTGACTACTCACGCGCCGCACAAAAAGGGTCGTGCCACGATTCAGGTGACCGGCATGAGGGCACACTCGATGGGACGACCGTATTGCAGAGCTTACGGGATCGGTGGCGGTCTGTAACGCTTAGCGGATCTTGAGACTTTTTCCGGCAGAAGGAGAAATTACTGCGGTGAGATGCGCTGGTGCGGCCGGAGTACCCAAGTTAAGTTGATGCGGCTTCGCAGCCGCCGGATACATACGCGAGCGCTATCGAGGCACTGTAGCGGTAGCTGTGCTGCTCATGGACGGTGCCTGCCCGTACAAAGTACGTGTCTGCGGCGGGTACCCTCGGAAGGTAAGGCGAAATGGGTGTGCGCAACGATTTTGACGATCCGGTTGTGGGTTGACCTATGAACAAGGCCTGCTGGTTGTTGTTATTCGCCTTGACACCTGTGCTCGCCGCGGAGGAGAGCGTGTCGAGGTTTTCCCTCCGTGCCGAACCGGGTCCGCAGCTCGTTGGATTGAGAGTAGTTGAACAGTATGACTACTCTCGCACGTTTCGGCCGTTGCTCGATGAACTTGGTAAGCCCTATCAAGGCGAGAGGGCTAGACCCCTTCAGACCTTGGTTTGGTATCCGGCAGAGAGGGCGTCTGGCAAGCCCGTGACGTTTGGAGAGTATATGGACCTCGGTGCAACGGAGACCAGTTTCGGGAAGCCAAAATCAGCAAAGGGACCCGGTGAGTGGTGGCTCAGAGTGATGAAACCGGTCCGTGCATCCCCTATGTGGTCGGTGCGCGATGCACCTATCGCATCGGGACGCTTTCCCATCATCATTTACGCACCAAGCTTCTCATCGGCGGCGTGGGAGAACGCTGATCTGTGCGAGTACATTGCGAGTTACGGTTATGTCGTCATCGCTAGTCCGGGCATGGGTGTGCGAAAGGAGTCGACACACGACCTAGCAGGGGTCGACGCACAGGCTAGGGACATTTCGTTTCTGATTGGGTATGCGCAGACGCTATCGAATACAGACGCGGCCGAGGTCGCCGTCATCGGATTCAGCTGGGGCGGCTTGTCTGGTCTCTTCTCGGCAGCACGAGACAATCGAATCAAAGCCCTCGCTGCGTTGGACGGCAGCATGCGCTCCTGGCCGGGACTCGTAAGACAATCCGGTGAAGTCAATCCCAAAACAATGACTCTGCCGCTGCTTTTCTTTAAGTCCCAGTTTTCAGTCGAAGACCAGGCGCGCCTCAATGACCGGATCAAAAGCGTAGCCCCAACTGTGCCGCGCGAGGACCCGTACGTGCTGAACGAATGGATCCATGGGGATCTGATCAGCGTGCAGATGTTGGGTTTGGTGCATCCGGAGTTCAGCTCAGTGGCTCAGCGCAATGAGAACTTCTGGAGAGATGAGTTCGACAGCTTGCAGGAGGCGGACTACGGGCGTGAAGACGGGATGATCGGCTACGCTTGGGTCGCTCGGTACACCGGGAAATTCCTGGACGCATATCTCAAGCATGATGTGCAAGCGTTGCAATACCTGAAGAGCAAACCCTCCGAGATCGGGGTGCCCGCGCACCTGATGGCGGTCAATTTTCGCACAGCGCAATCGCTACCCCCGTCACTCGATTCCTTTGAGGCTGCAGTGGGGCGTGAGGGACTCGATCATGCCGCCGAAATCTACGCGACCGTGCGGAAGGAGCATCCTGATTTCACGCTCGATCCGCAGTCCGTCGACTCCTGGGGTTATGAGCTCATGGGCAACGGTCACTTCTCCGAAGCAGTCCAGGTAATGAAGCTGGAAACACAGCTGGATTCTTCCAGCCGTGCCTACGTTGGTCTCGCCGAGGCATACAGGGCGTCCGGTCAGCGGCATTTGGCCCTCGCGGCCTACCGGCACGCCCTCGAGTTAGACCCTAGCAACATGTCTGTGAAACACATTCTCGATGAGCTGGACGCGGATGGGAGGTTGCGCGACTGACTAACACCTCTGGGTCGATTTAGCCGCCGTGAATCGCACATTTAGCTTCGTCCGCTGAGGTGACCGGCACGACGAGATCCGCCAACCTTAGTCTAATAACAGGTCTGTTGTAGGGTGAACCATCCAGCTTCAGCTCGTATAGCCAGTCACCACCTTCGGGCAACTTGCTGACCGACTGTGCCGCCATCGGTGTGACGAAGACCGGCTTTGCGCGGCGTGATTTCGACGCGGTTGCCATGCGTACCGCCGAAGCTTACTGGTTCTAGTTCGTCGGATCGAGCCCGCTGACGGCTCTCTGCCCTGTGACTGTCCAACCGTGTCACCGACGTACGAGCCACTGCAATCGCGCGAGACGTGGTCACCGACACGAGTTATTCCGCCGGAGGTGCCGGTGGCGCTCGCTCCAACTTGATCCGCTCGAAATCTCTTCACGATGCGCGGCGACGGACTTCGGCGGCGCTACCGGCTCGAACCTAGTTGTCCTTTACACCTGAAACGGTGACAGTGACGTCTTCGCCAACTTTCAGGGATTCACCGACCCGTCGCGTGAGAATGGGCATGGTCAGCCCCGCCGAATCGTTATTATGCGAAGCCGAGACTTTAGTCCTGCAAACGGCTTGTTGATCGCATCGGCCTTCAAGATCGTCTCGAGGCGCTCCTGATTCAACCGCAGGATTTCCGTTGCGACCAGGAGCGTGATCGGAGATGAATCGAACGAAAATGACATCACACACTCCTGAGCGTTTCCTGGTGTCCGTCAGGCAGACACAGTACTCTGCGAACCGATTCGCACGTTCAATGCGGTTTCGCTAGTCCTCGTCCGGTCCTCGGCTGAGGTGCTGGGGATGCGCATGGCCGCATCTTCGGTCGGCCCGCTTCAAGGCGCGGCAACTGGCGGTGCATCGGATTGGGCTACGCGGCGGCCCCGCGGCCATCGCCTTGAGCCCCTCCAACACCGACGTGGGGAAGCGAGAGCCGCTTTTCTTTTTGGGCATCCATAGGAGCACCAACGCAGGGGGTGACCCTCGCCGTTCCAACAAAGACGCTGAACTCCTGCGATTAGCCACGGGAGATGACTCTCACTTCTGGCAGCTCGATAACTCGTGGCCTTGTGCGGCGATGCGCAGGCTCAGAGCCGCGACCCATTAGCTCGTTATCTGAGCTCCTGCAGACCTGGCGCGAGGCAGCCGGCACAACCGTAAACTTGGCGGTAGCTAATTCTCACGAGGCCGTGCTCACCCTTGCAGCTACGGTGGTCAATGACCAACCACCGCTGGGGCCGCTGCCGTTGAGCCCCGGCTCAGATGGTGGCATGCTGCATCGCCATAAGAAGTCCGCATCCGCATGAAGCGGCCCTGGCGATAGGAAATCACTGCTCTACGCAATTCGCCTGCCGCGTCAAGCGACAGTTGCGACTGCTCGAAAGCATTCGCGGCACGGCGCCGGAAAGCGTGGTTGCGTTTTGTATGAGCGGGTTAGACAGGCGACGTTCGCACGGATCGCAAGGCGGGTTTGTGCCCGCTTAACTTTTTTTCGAGGGTCCATTCTCGTGTATTCAATTGATTATCGTATGGAGTCCTTCATCGCGTGGAACGGCGAAGCGCCGCCCGAGGCAAAACGACTCGAGGAGTCCGAGGCACGGACCCACGGTGCGCCTTGGATACGCCGACTCATCGGTAAGGGTTTGGCCTGTACGTATGTCATCGGCTACGCGCTGGGCCAATGCTGGTGGACATTCTGCTTCGAGCGCGAGAAGTCTGAGGAGAGTGTCATACCCGAAGGTGCCGAGAGCTGGTGGATCGAGGCGTACGATCACAACGGCATCAGCTGGACCAGCAATTATTACTACTGGCCGGCCGAGAATCGCTGGCGACACGCTCTCTATCAGTCTCACGGGGAGAATTACGGCCGACACAACGGCGTAAGGAGATCAGACAAACACAGCTGAGCGCCGAACAGCACATCCTCGCTCCAAACGCCGCGGTTAAACACCTGGGGAATGTACCCGTGCCGGAAGTTTACGAGCAGAAGATGTCGTCGAACAGCTTGCTTCAGGGCTATTTCGCGCAATGGTGCACGACTCGTCTGCCGCCGTTGATAGTAAGGCGGGAACGAAGAAGTTACTGACGAAAATTGGGTACAACCCTGTGGACAAGTCGGATTTACCTTGTCGGATCAAATGCTTTCGTGATTGACCAGTTTTTAACCAATGAATTCCAGGTGGCCCATCCACAGCCACGGATATGGAGACATCCCCAGATGCGGCATCGACTATCGCGCCGCTACGGCTTTGGGTTCGGGCGTCGCCTGCTTTCGGCCCGGAAGGTGAGACGTCCTTTCCTCTTCTCGAGCAGCTCAGCGAACGCATCTGCGGGCACCGGGTTGCCGAGCAGGAAACCCTGTGCCTGATCGCAACCCATTTCCCGTAGTAAGCTGAGTTGGTCTTCGGTTTCGACGCCCTCGGCCACAACGCTCATGCCAAAGGCGTGCGCGAGCGAGATGATCGTCGAGACGAGCGTCTTGCCGGGGCCGTCTTCCGCCAAGCGGCTGACGAACGTGCGATCGATCTTCAGCGTGTCGATTGGCAGGTCCGACAGGCGGCTCAATGAGGAGTATCCGGTGCCGAAGTCGTCGATGGCGATGCGAACCCCGGCGGCGCGGAGCAGCTTCAGTCTCTTCACTTCGGCGGCACCGTCATCGAACAACGCGCCCTCCGTGATCTCGATATCGAGCCCGTAGCCAGCGTTCGCCCAAGGTTGCGTCACCTCGAGGAAGCGCTCCGCGAAATCCGGGCGACGGAGTTGTACGGGCGAGATGTTGACGGCGACGCGCACCGCAGGCAATCCCAGCCGCTGCCAATGCTCGCAGTCCCGTGCAGCCTGCTCCAACACCCAGTCTCCCACCTCGGCAATCAGGCCCGTCGATTCCAGTAGTGGCAGGAACGCTCCGGGCATGACAATGCCAGACCCCGGGTCGCGCCAGCGAATGAGCGCCTCCACGCCGTCGATGCGCCGCGACTTGACGCCCAGTTTCAGCTGGTAGTGGAGCTCGAACTGGCGGCGCTCGATGGCAGTTCGCAGCCTGTGCTCGAGCGCCAGGCGCGCCACAACTGCGGAGTGCTGCTCAAGGCTGAAATGCAAATGCCGCTGACCGCTTGCCCTGGCATTGCGCAGAGCCGCCTCGGCATTCTGCGCAAGCACCGCTGTCTCTGTGCCATCCTCGGGATAGAGCGCCAATCCGGACTTGACGCTAACCGGTATCTCGCGTCCTTCAATCTCGAAGGGCCGTCCGAAGACGGCAGCAAGATTCCCCTGCAGAGTCGCCATTGGCTCTGCGGCCTCCCGTGTCATATCCAGGGCGACGGCAAACGTGCCACCGCCAAACTGCGCGAGCAAGTCGGTATCGTGGAAATGCCGGCGGAGCCGGTCAGCCACATGCTGCAGGAGGAGATCCCCCGTGTGCCGGCCGAACGAATCGTTAATCACGCTCAGCTTCTCGACATCAATGACGACGACTGCGCTGCGGACCCGGCGGTTGCCTGAACGGTTCCAGAGTCTCCCGATCCGCTCGCAGAAGAGCGAACGCTTCGCGAGCCCGGTTTGAGCATCGAAGTGCGAGAGAAAGCGAACCGTGTTGTCCTTCTGAAGAGACTGCAGCGCGAAGGCAAGGTTCGCGGCGACCTCGCGCAGCATATGTAGCTCTTCATCGCTCAGCGTGCCCACATCCGGCGCAGTCAGCATCAGGACGCCGATTGCTGTCTTGTCGATCAGAAGCGGCAGGGCAACAACGGATCGAAATCCAGTCTGCGCCATAATCTCGGGGATGCTAATCGTGGCGGTTGGATCGGTCGTGTCGTTACACACGAATGCGGCGCCTGTTTTCAGGACGCGGCTGATGATGCTCGTCTCCCGGTTGACGGACTCGGCGACAGCCGCGCGGAGAGTCTCGGTGGCCACAGGGTCAACACCCGAGCAGGCGACGGGCTCGACCGCGCGGGTGGCGGGGTTCGGAAGCATCACGATGGCCGTGGTGTAACCACCGACCGTAACGGCGAGCCGGCACGCCTCGCCGAACAACTCGCCGCTGTCGCGGATCCGAAGAACCGCTCCGTTGATACCGCTCAACATGCGAAGCACACGCGTGAGGCGTGCGATCTGCTCCTCCTGCCGGCGGCTCGCCACGCGGGCGGCAGCCTCATCGAGCGCGCGAGTAATGGCCGGGGCCAGGCGACTGAGGTTGCCCTTGAGGACGTAGTCCACCGCTCCACAACGCAAGACCTCGATTGCGCGCTCTTCACCAATGGTGCCGGAAACGAAAATAAACGGCAGATTCGGTGCAACCTCGCGTGCTATCGCCAGCGCAGCGATCCCATTGAATTGGGGAAGCGAGAAGTCGGAGAGAATGACATTCGGTTTGAAGTCGCGCAAAGCATTCCGCAGTGCGAACTCGGTATCGACTCGCTGCCAAACGCACGCTATGCCTCCCTTGCGAACATGCCGGATGGTCAGCTCGGCTTCGTCAGGCACGTCCTCAACCACCAGAATGCGGATGTCGCCACCGGCGACACGAGCCTGAGTGCCGCCGTCCGCTACCGCTTCGACGCGATCGTGTTCAGGGCGCCCATGCGCAGCCATGTTCGGACACTCCCGCAGGCAAAAACTCCTTGCAGTGGCGCGGCCTCGCGCGTCGCTGCACGCTAGCTTTCTTACACGACGTTCTGCAGCAGACCTGTGAACTGCATTGCACTTTGCTGGAGAAACCGTGGGGCATCGCACAGACGCGGCCTCATGCCATGCGCCGGGGCACCAGGCCGTCGTATTACCCAACAGCTTAAGCAGTCATCCACTCTGTTGGAGCTCCACCTGCGTTCTGTGCCGGCGGGCTTCGCCTCAAGACATTTGCCAAGTGCTTGCACTTCGGCTGGTAAAGTTTCATCTGCACGCATGATGATCGTTATTGTGACTATCCAACCCAATGCGGCGACAATTCGGCAACCCCCGCAAACAACCTCTGGGTGCGCTCCTATGTCGATGCCCTTAGCTTGTCGGAAATCGAGATGAAGCACTGTTAGTGCAAATGTCATGCCGCTTTCGCGCGACAGGTGCGACAGACTTCGACTATCACGCGCGGCGGCTATAGACGACGCCACTGCCTGCGCGCAGGCAACGGGACTGGATCTCACATCTCGATATTGATTTAACATGATCCGAAGCATCTCTCTACGGCAAAGTAAAAATTACCATGTGTGGGACATTTTGGCCTCAATGCTGGCATCCCACTCAGGAAGCCAACTCTGGCCGGCCTATACGGCCGCGCTCAGGGGAAATTCACGCGGGCATACTTTGTGCAAAGATGAAAATATGACTCGACCACAAGAGGAAGAGGTGTTGGCGCAGCGAACTCACTTGCGTCAACTGCCGCCCAAAGACAGCGGATACCGATCAGCAGGATATGGAAGCGGGGAGCTGTGTGCGCTCTGCGATCTGCCGATCGAGAAGAACTGAGGTGGAGTACGTAGTGGAATGGGCGCATTCCGACTCTGTTGGTCGTTGCCGCTTCCATTTGGTCTGCTACCACTTATGGAACGATCAATAATGACTCAGCGGCAAATCACGCGTCGAAGGGTGACGTGATGGATGTCGCGATTAGCCCCCCGCACCTTCAGTGGCATCTGTGCATCCGGAGGTATGGTGATCGATTGCTGCCGTCATCCTCTTCGAGCACGGCTACAGGTCTGTACCTGAGCCGTAACGGTCGCTATTTAGCGCAACCCAAGCGCCCACGAACATTGAGAGGTTGCGTGTCTCCGAGGCGCTTGGGGTAAGTCTTAATGGGGACCCGCCAGCGGACTCGCTTGGAAGAGGGTCCTGGCGGCTTAACAAAATACCGTGTGCGACGGCTACCCTGCAGCTCAAGCCAGTCGGCTGCGCAGCGGATTTAAACATCAGAGAACTCACCGTTTTCGCATCGTATGAGAACAGTGAATCAATTCGCGGGAGGCTGGATGTGCCCTTGTTAGGGTGGGCTCATGACGAAGCCACTCGACGGCAGTGCACCCGGGTTAACAGACGCGGAAAGCGAGGACACTATTGAATTAGAGTTCAGTGGAGAGCAAGTCTCAGCGCTGTCGCGAGCTGACGCAGCAATCGAGCCGAACCCCATTCCAGTCTCATCAGCAGAGAAGCCACTCCCGAATGCGCCAGAAGATCAGCGCGGCGCTCGGGCTGCGCTGGTTCTCGGTATCTCGGCTGCCTCGGTGTTACTAGTTGGCATAGCTTACATCGCTACCACCCGGGCACGACCGGTCGATATCAGTGCGCATACCGTTGACCGCTCGGCCGCTGCTGAGGCGGCCCCAGCCCTGCCCCCGACGGATAACGCGCCAGTTCGTTTCACAAATCCGTTTGACGCGGCCGAGGTCTTCGAGTTTCCAGCGGGTACGAGCGCAACCGATGCGCGCCATGCAGTTGCAGACCTGCTTCTGCAGCGTGCACGCGGCCGACAGAATTCTTCGTCCAAGATGACGCGCAAGCAAAGAAAAACAGCGGATCAAGTCAAGTCTGTTATGACCCGGCGCAGTTGACAACCGCCTGCCGTCCCGACTTTGGAAGCTTCTGTTGGGTCCTGTCTTTCCTAGTTCCAGCAAAGGTCGTGGGGCAGCACGAATGCGAGCGTAAGTGCTACACAGGGCGCGGTGTGATTTTCAGAGATAAATGGCACTCATACATCACCGCTATTTGTCACCCTGCTTGGGTTCGACAGCGGTAAAGCTCCCTGCAACGTTCGGGTCTCCGTGCCCTGAATACTTCGCGAATGTTGGATACGGATAGATCGGCCGGGTGAAGCTGATCGGAATCGCCGGATCGAGCGGAAATTTCAGGTCGAAGGCGGCGTAGTAAATTCGATCCCCTTCGGACATAGTGGGTGGAATCGATGCTGGGGCGTGAGAGGCCAGATAGGACTCCTTCACGTGCGATCCAATTAACTGATCTGGCCTCATGCCCCGTTCGACCCACGCTTCCAGGTAACTCAGGTAATCGACCGCGTAAGCACCGTCGCCGCCGGTGCAGTGATTCATCCCAGGGACGACAAACAGCCGAAAGAAGTCTTGAGTCGCTGCCTTCCCGCCCATCGTTCTCTCGACAGTTTCATAGTAATCAATCACTGGCGCTGGCAGATCGACGGTGTCGTTGCCACCCTGGTAAATGATCAGCTTGCCGCCCGCGGCCTTAAACCGTCGGAGGTCCGGGTTGCTGTTGTCATACGCGGATTGAAGTCCATTTCTCCGATAATCTTGATCAAAGTTAAAGTCGGTGTATTTCCAGGCTGGACTGTCCGTCGATCCGCTGACTCCGTAGCGGTAGTACGGCTCGGTCACCGCCCCGTAGGACGAAAAGTCCTCCTGCCATCGCAGCTCAGATCCGGGGTATGGGCCGCGAGTGGAAATCCTGGTTCCATCGGAGGTCGAGGCTCCCTCGTAAAGCTTCCTCGCCGCTTCGGCTTGGGCGATAGTTAGACAATTCTTGGTCTCACCGCTCTTACAAATGAGAGCTCGGGGGTCTACGTGACACGCAACGGGATTGCCAATGACGCCGTCCTTGTGCCCGTCGTCCAAATCACAGTGCTCAAGTGCTGTCTTGTGGAGCACCTCAAGCGCGCTCGGTGTCAAAATAGACTGACCTGAGCTGTCCAGAATCGCGCGAGCACTCCACAGGGCACGCAGGTTCGCGCCTCCTTCGTCAATATCCGGCGCACCGGCGATGATGCCATCGAAATCCCAGGGAAATCGTTGCGCTTCGGTCACGCCCTGATAACCCCCTGTGGAGCACCCAACGAAATACGAGCGGGTCGCTGGTTTCTGGTAGAAGCGGTTCGCGATCGCCTTTCCAGCAAGCGCCGCAACATGTGTCGCACGATAGCCAAAATCAACTTGTGCCTGGAGGTTACCTAGCGCCCAAAGCACGCCGCCGCTGGCGTCCTTATGGCCCATATCCGAAGCGATGCACGCGTAGCCGCGGTGGACTGGATCGGCACAGGCCTCAGCATTGATCGATCCACACCAGCCGCCACAGCCGACCTCCGTGAATTTTCCGTTCCACTCGGACGTCGGCAGCTGGAGGATAAAGCCTACTTGCGGGGCCACATAGCCATCAACTTGGCAGACTGGGAAACGTTGCCCTTCAGGGCTCAACACCTTAGCGCTTGTGATTTGCGTGGGTGCATCTTCGGTGAATGAGAAATCCTGCTGCGCCAGGGACTGACACGCCTCAGTGCTGTCGGCGAGCATGGCGGCATGACCATTATACGAAGCACTCCACATCACGACGCAGCTCAGCGCGAGAACTGATCTTTTCAACATTGAGGCTCCGAAGGGTTTTGACAGCTGCACGAGTCAGAATTCGATAGACCGTAGGTCGGGAGATCGAGAAAAGCTCCGCCAGATCGCTGATCGAATATTTCCCTGTCCCGTGCATCTGCGCCAATTACTTTTGCTGCTTCACCGATAGCTTCGGCTGCTTGCCACGGAGCTTCCCCTTCGCCCGAGCGATGGCCATCCCCTCTCGCGTGCGAAGCCGAATGAGGTCTGCCTCGAACTCGGCAAACGTGGCCAGGGTGGAATAATCAGATTGCCATGTATCCATAGTATGGATATTTTATGGTCATGACTATGCATATTAACCTCTCTCCGGAGATGGAGAGCTATATCAAGGGCAAGGTCAACAGCGGCTTCTACGGCAATGCCACGGAGGTTATCCGCGACGCTATCCGGCGCATGCAAGCCGAGGAACAGCGGGTTGCCGCCTTCCGCAAGGCTGTCGCCGAAGGGGAAGCGCAGCTTGACCGCGGCGAAGGGCGCGAGTACAGCCGTGAGCGCATGAACGAGCTCGCGGACACCGCGCGCAAGAATTTCGGCAGCGGTAAACCCATTGACCCGGACGTCACCGCCTGAATATCGGCTCGTCCTCTCGCCCAAGGCGGAACAGGATATTGAAAACATCCTCCGCTACGCGGGCGAGGAGTGGGGCGAGAAACAAATCCCTATCTAGCAAGACAAACTAACCGGGGCGCTAGAGGCCATTTTGTGTAACCCGGTGAGCGGCCGTCAGTGCGGAGTGCAGTGACGGCCTCCATGACTTCGGGGAACGCTGCAGCAGCAAACATCGGATGCTGCGATCGTTGACGCAGTCTGGGTTGATGAGGGCGTAAATCGCTACCGGCGCGCAGAACCCCAAATCCCATCTTCAGTTAACCCCAATTCAGGTTGGCGAGCGACATATCCTTTCGGAAACCGATTTCTTGGGTGGATCGTGAGCGCGACCGTCTCACCAGTCTTGGATCAATTGCCGGTAGTGGCACTTGCTGATGCCTCCCAAACGCTCGCCTTTGGTTTGCGGGAGGCGCCGGCGGGAAACGCGGCAAGCCCCTGTGGCATGGCCACCAGTACGTCCGCGATTGACACCCGAACGGAGGCGACCGGTACGGAAAGACCTGTGGCGGATGACCCAACGAAGACAACAGATGCACGCATGGACGCACTCTGCGACGAAGAGCTCCTGCGCCGGTACAGCGACGCAGACGACCAGATGGCGTTTCATTCGCTATATGGCCGATATCGCCTCCGCCTCCATCGCTTCATCCTAAGGCTTTCCCGCGACTCTCACGAGGCAGAGGAGGTTTTCCAGGAGACTTGGCTCGCCGTGATCCGTGGGATCGATAAAAATTGCCCGGTCGGCCGCTTCCCAGCCTATCTGTTCGCGATAGCACATCGACGCCTCGTTGACCGATGGCGCCGATTTAAGCGTGTCGCCCCCTTCCAAACGGATGGCCACAGCCCCTGCGATCCAGACGAAGTCGCCGACGACTTTATGGTGGCACCCGATGAATGGACTCAACACGCACAGCTGCAACGTGCATTGATGACCGCATTAACCAAGCTACCCGTGCCTCAACGGGAAGTCTTTCTCATGAAGGCGGAGGCAGACCTCTCGTTGGAGGAGATTGCGGCAATCATGGGGACCACACGCGAGGCAGCTAAGAGTCGCTTGAGATATGCGCTCGCCCATTTGCGAGCTGCGTTGAGGAACTGGAAATGAACGCACACACGTCCCTACCGAAAACACCCGGTTATGCGAAGATTATTGCTGGCTATCGCGCGATCGTCGACACGACGGAGCGGATTGCCGCAGACATGCCGAGCCCGACTCTGGACTCGGCGATTCTTTTCGCGGCTTCCGCGAACTCTCGGCGTCGTCGTTTGCGGCCTATGCGTTACGCTGCCGTTGCAGCCGGGATTGCATGTGCGGGATGGGTGGCTCTTATTTCCTACCACCTCACCGCTCTTCATGTGCAAGATCCGCTTCCGCAGACACCCGTAGCTCGCGTGGACGCAAACGTTGTGACCCTTGCGCGCCCCAATTCAAACTTGACAGGGCATCCCGCATCATCCGCACCAGTGCAATTTGCGCCGCCCCAGATACCGCAGAGGTCAGAGGTCCAATCGGTGGCCACACAGGCCTCATGGGGTACGCCTGTTAGCGGCACGGTCACGACCCGCCACGGACATCAAGGGCATACACCGCCGCGCCCCGAGACGTCAGCCGCGCGTGTCTATCAGGATAGCAACGATCCGAAAGCACCAGCCACAATGGCGGCATCCGCCTCACGTATTGCCCAGGCGCCATCGAACCTGCGTTTGTGGCATGGCGCTCGGGAAAGCAACAGTGCCACGGGCTTGAATGACTTGGTGCTAAACGCTGATCCCCGTGCCGCTGATGCACGGATCGGCTCAGTAGTCGCCACTGCAGCGCCAGAAACCGGCGTGGAAGTACGACACACCGCAATCGATCTTAACGAGCCGGGAGCGCTGGACCGACTTGCCCGCGACAATCCAGATCACTACACGAAAATCCGGCAGATCCTGGCGGAAGTCGACGAGATTCCAGAACGATCCGTCAGTCGATGGATGAAGGCGCAGTTCAAGGCCACGGAAATCGCTTATTTCCCCGTGCTGTTGGCGAGTAACCCGCCCAAAAGGAAGCTGTCATTCACATTGGAGACGACGCACTATGAAGCTCTGTTGACCCTCACGCAGGACGGAGTTCGGCTTTTGCCGGTTCGGCCCTCCACACCATGACCCGAGGTGCACTCTTTGGACTTTTGATTGCTGCCGCGTTGCTGTTATCGGCTGTGATCGCCTCAATGTCCGGCATGCTGTATGACGTCGAAACGAGCCCACCAGCGTCGGCAACGGGAGCGACGGATGCGGCTTCAGTACTGGACAACTCGAGTGAGGGAGTTGCTGTGCCAACGAGCGGGCTCACTATCCGTGCACTGACCAGCGAAGATCAACGTCAGAGCAACATGAAGGTTGGCCTGATGGTTGAACGGGCGAAAGACCCAGCTGCGGCGGCGGGTGTTCAGCGAGGCGACATCGTGGTTGCCGCGAACGGCGTGGCACTGTCGAATGTAGATGATTTTCGCAACGTTCTTTTGAGGTCCAAGGGGCATATCGCCCTACTCGTCCAACGCGGCGCCTCCCGGATCTTCGTACCCGTGCGAATTGGTTAACCGCCAAACTACTTACTTCATTCTGATCCGCACTGTCATTGCCGGTACAGCGCAATCCGTCCAAGCCGGAAAGCCCCTCCAAGGTTTTTACTTCGCGGCGCTAACCTCCGCGGGTGGTGCCCGACTCTTGGCGGTGGCCGCCACACTTGGTTGGTCGCAGACAGTTGCAGTTTCCCAACTCAGCATTCGAAACTGACCGACCTCCGAATTCTGGGGTGATCGAGTTCGGATTTCCCAGCGATGAATACCTGGAACGCTATACCGCTCGCTGCTCAACAATGTGAAGCGATGTCCGGTCGTCCCATGTGTTTCGGCGATCGGCAGTTGGCGCCATGAGTGGCCGAGGTGTTGACAGCGCTCGGTTGCAGGCCACAGACGATCTGCTTGAGCGGATCACGTCCATTTTGGACACCCCAATCTAAGCTGGTCCCACTATCGTGCCTTGGGAACTCACCCACCAGGATATCGGGCAGATGGATGGCTACGTCCGCCTCTATGAAAAACAGCACCGACTCGAAGGCGACAACCCCACCATCGGTCTGATTCTCTGCTCCGAGAAGAACGAGGCCGTTGCTCGTTATTCTGTCCTGCACGAGAGCCAGCAACTGTTCGCCTCGCGCTATCGCTTCACGTTGCCCAGCGAGGAAGAGCTGCAAAGGGAGCTGCTGCGCGAACGAGCCCTGATCGAAAACCAGATGGACATCAGCGCAAGGTGACTGCGATCACTCGCCGAAGCTCACGGGGGATTCCCGACGTGTCCCAGCAATCGGTGTGACCCACACCGCCCACGTCGACGGTCATCCGCTTGCGGCACTCTTCCACCGGACGATCGATCAAATGCGTGATGCTACCGGTGGCTAGTCTATAAGCCAGTACTGACGAGCAGAGGAGCTCAGCATGTCGATCGCAGATAAGGCCGTATGGGTCATCGAACGCAATTCCGAACAACCGCTGACGTTGAACGCGATCGCAGAGGCGTGTGGGGTCTCGAGGTCCCATCTCGCGTTCGCGTTTGGCGCCGCAACAGGGATGCCAGTAATGAAGTATCTACGCGCCCGTCGCCTGAGTGACGCTGCGCGGACCTTGGCCATGGGCGGCAAGGATATATTGTCGATCGCGTTGGAGGCGGGTTACGGCTCACACGAAGCGTTCACTCGCGCTTTTCGGGAGCAATTCAATGTCCCGCCGGAGAACGTGCGTCAGCGCGCGAGTGTGGATGGACTAGCGTTGGTAACGCCTGTTGGCCTGACGGCAACGAATCCGGTTTCACTCGATCCGCCGCGCCTTGCAAGCGAGGAATTGCTGCGCGTTGTAGGGATGACCGATAGTTGCTCGTTCGATACCACCATTCAGATTCCAGCGCAATGGCAGCGCTTCATGCTTTACTACAACGCCATACCCGCCAAGCTCGACTCCATACCGGTCGGTCTGGCGGGTGCCGTGGATGATGAGGGGCGATTCAGTTACACCTGTGGAGTGGAGGTTTCTCGTTTCGGCGACGTCCCCAAGGAACTGGTCAAAATCGAATTACCTCCGAGAGGTTATGCTGTTTTTGAACATCGTCGCCATGTATCAACGCTGTATGACACATATTCGGCAATCTGGAACACCGCTCTGCCTTCTATGGGCCGTACGTTGGCGGATGCACCTGTGATCGAGCGACACAATCCTCAATTCGATCCGCGCACGGGCGAAGGCGGAATCGCGCTGTGGGTGCCGCTGGAGTGAGGTGCGAGCTTCTCCTTCGCATCCCGCAAAAAAAGTTTGCCATGCGGCCACAGCTGGTGACCGTGATCGTGCGACGTGAAAGGGTATTCCAGCTCGCCCAGGCCTTGATAGGGCCGCGGTGAAGGCGAGTAGAGCTCAGCCGGGTATTTCATGTTCAGCGCCTGGCGCGAGTGCTTCGACCCCGGCCGCGCGCAACCTGTGACGCGGTAACGGGCCCAACATCGACTCGCGGACCAGCATCAGGTGTGTCGTCGTGCTGCGTCGGAGTAGTGGTGACCGCCCGACGCACCAACTCGCGAAATGCCGCTGCAGCGGGGTCTGAATCAGTGCGCTCGTGCCAGCACAGTTTCATGGGAACGGAGAATGGCGGTATCGGAGCCGGAATTGTCCGTAAGCGCAATGTCAGCCCCACAGCGTCGTACAAGACCTCCGGCACAGTAGCAACGAAATCCGTCCTGGCCGCCACCGCCGCCGCGCACATGAAGGAGGGCACAGTCATTACTACGTGCCGAGCAACTCCGGCGGCAGAATACGCAGCATCCGTCATATCACGGAGATTTTTCCCCGGCGCCATCTCGACAGCCACATGTTGCAGTGTGGTCATCATGTCTCGAGATCGTGGCCTTGACGCGATCGGATGATCACGCCGACAAACGAGGACGGTTGGCTGGTCAACCAACAGTTCAGCGTGAATGTCCTCACCCCCTGCATGGGGGCCAATGACAACGTCCAGCTCCGATCCCGCGAGTCCTCCCAATGGCGCCACCGAATCAATGCTAATCGCTCGGAGCCGGGCGCGCGGCAGCACGGTCGAAATCAAAGATGCGATGCGCGGCAGGAGCACCAGCTGGTTTGCGTCGGAAAGGGCAATGGTAAAGCTACGCGTAGTCATCGCGGGATTGAACGCACCGCCGTGAATAGCATGCTGCAAATCGCGCAGGCTCTTGGCCAACACGGGCGCGAGCTCAAGCGCCCGCGGGGTTGGCACGATACCGCGACCCTTCTTGGTGATAAGCCGGTCACCAACGAGAGTTCGAAGGCGCGCAAGCGCATTACTCACGGCAGAGGGCGTCACGTGCAATCGACGCGCCGCTCTCGAAACGCTCCCTTCAGTGAGGACGGCATCGAGAACCCGCAATAGATTGAGATCCAACGAGGTTATGCTCATGGGCAGTGAGTTTATAGCCCATGACTTCTCACCTGCAATGACGTCAGAAAGAGGCGTGAAGTAACACTGGAGCCGCTGCGCGACGTCACTACGCTCTAGGAACATCATTATTGGTGACTAATGCCCTCACCAATAGTCACTTGCCGTAACGATAGGCCTTGCACATGATTGCGCCCGTACGCAGTAGCGCACGCCGTGAATTGCAAGGCGAAATCGAGGAGATGTGACGTGGAAACCGTGTTGATCGATGTGTTCGTGGTGCCGGAGGAGGCGCGCCAGGAGTTCCTGTCCAAAGTGCATTTCTCAGCCGACTACCTGAAAACACTTCCGGGTTTCGTCGAGGGATACGTGTACGAGCGCGCCACGGGTACCGGGCGTTTCAATATCGTCACGACTGCAGTGTGGGAGAGCGAGAAGGCCACGGGGGAAGCTAAGAAATCGGCTGCAGCCTTCTTTCAGCAGGTTGGATTCAATCCCCCGGAGATCATGAAGCGACTCGGTGTGCAGATCGAGCGAGCCGAGTATTGGCGCAAGCCCTACTGATCGTTTGTAGATTACGAGGATGGTCATGAATATGGAAGTTGGCACGTCCAGTTCGGCGCGCCATTGGACACGTGAGATGGTCGTGGGCACTGTATGGGCCGCATGTGTTGCGTGGGCTCCCCTGGTCGTGCTGGCAAACATCGTCGTGGAAGCCGTGCCGCATGTCCGTGGGATCGGATTTTTTCCCCAGCTCCGGTATGTGGTGATTACATCCACATGCCTGGTGAATACACTGGCAGCCGCTTGCCTGTACCGCTGGCTGGTCGCGCGTTCGAATCGTCCCCGCTGGCTGCTAAGGGGGTGCCTGGTTGTAGTGGCGCTCGTCGTCCTTGAGCTAATGGACATCCTGGGTCCCCGTGGGCTGGCTCGGGCCGCCATTGCTCCCGTGGTTGTTGTTAACCTGATCAGTGCGTTGTTGGTGCCAGGCCTGGTGGAGAGCCCACCGCGGCGAAAATGGGTAGTCGTGACGACGGCGATATTGGGTTTTATCGAGATCTTCGGTGTTGTCGCAGCTCTCGCAACAGAGCATCCTCTGACTGGAGCCGCCGGTGAATCGGAGTTCGAGATCCCGCGATCCATGCTCGACGCGCAGCAGAGATTCATCGACCTTCCGAGCGGCGCACGTATCCACTACGTTGATGTCGGCAGTGGCGAAACCCTTCTGTTCCTGCACGGCAACCCGTCTTGGTCATTTCAATGGCGGGAGCTGATTGGCGGTCTACAGGGTTCGTTCCGCTGCGTTACACTCGATTATCCCGGGTTCGGACTTTCCACGGCGCCAGGCTCCTTTGCCTACACACCGCGCGAGGAAAGCCTCGTCGTTGAAGAATTCGTCGAGCAACTCAAACTCAAGAACGTGACTCTGGTAATGCAGGATTGGGGCGGACCGATCGGCATGGGGCTTGCGATTCGGCGACCCGAGCTCATTCGCCGCGTCGTTCTGGGCAGTACCTGGGCATGGCGGACGGGTGCTGGCGAACCTCGCGGCAAATGGTCAGTGATTGCAGGAGGGCCCATCGGTGAGTTCCTGCAGATCAACTTCAATGGCGTAGTAGCCGCCTCGTTAAGTAACGGCATCGTGCGCCAGCTACCACCCGAGGTCGCGGCACTGTACAGGCGCCCGTTTCTCCCGCTGGACCGCCGTGGAATTGCGGCGTTCTATCCGTATGAGATCACGGCAGCCGACGACTACTTCAGAGAGCTGGAGGCCGGTTTGGGGCGTGTGGCGGACAAGCCAGCACTGATCTTCTGGGCGGGCAAGGACATCGGATTTCCTCGTAGTGATCTGGTCCGATGGGAGCGAGCGTTTCCCGATCACAAGACGGTCGAGCTGCCCGATGCCAACCACTTTTTCTTCGAGGATACGGCGCAGCGGATGATCCAGGAAGTTGGCTCCTTGGCATCGAGGTGAGTTGTGTGGCAATTTTGAGCAGGTAGTCGCCCGCATTCACCGCAAAACCCTGCAGCGCGTAGTGATCGTAAGCGGGGGTGAAAACAATGATCGGCGTCTACGAACAGGCCACTCGTTCTGCGGCATCCGCGCTGTGCCAAGGCGCGGCTTGATGTCATGCCTCGGTCCTAGGCGATCCCTGTCAGAAAGCACCTGCCTACGCGGTCTTAGATGCATGAGACCGAGGTGGGGTCCCGAGTCCGGGGAACAGGATCGCACGTGCAACGCTTGAAGCGTTGTGTTCGATCGCTTCGGCTGCGTCCAAAGAGCACGCGGCCGCGTCGCCTGCGCTCGCACACGGGATCGCCGCTGAGCTGTTGGCGGTAACCGTGCTGTGCATGGTGACTGCTCGATACATCGGGTGATTGTGCGGGGTCGGCTCAGATCGTCATCACCGAAAGAGTTATCAGGGGCTTTTATGTCCGCAGATCAGTTTGAGTACGATGTGGTTGTCCTGGGCGCCGGATATTCCGGCCTGATGGCGGCCTTGCGACTGGGCCGACGCACGCTCGGATTGCGAGTCGCTCTGGTGAATGCCGCAGAAAGCTTTATCGAGCGTGTGCGCCTTCAGGAGGACATGATCGTCCCCGTCAAACCGCGCATCGCCTGGCTGCAAGCATATTTGGACCGAACCCCCATCGATTTCCTCCATGGCCGCGTGATCGCGCTGGAGCCGGACCAACGGGTTCTCGTGATCGAAACCGCCAACGGGCTGCGCGAGTTGCGATTCCGGCGGGCGATCTACGCGTTAGGGTCGCGGGTTGATGTCGACAACGCGAAAGGTGCTGCTGGCATGCCGGGGGCGTTCGCAACCTGCCGGCGCCTGCGTCACCTTGGGGCCGCAAAGCGTAAGGGCCGAGGGAACCCAACCATGCGTCTCTACTACCATCGACTGATGCCGTTCGCGCGTGTCGCGACGGCACGGACACAGGATGCGCCAAAGCGATCAATTTCGACTTGCGCCGCCTGCTAAAGTGAGTTCTCCCTCACGGATGCTGAACGACCCATGCGAAGCTTGCCGCTCATTCCTGTTGTAGTCACGTGCCTGCTCATTTCGAATGGAGCCTGCGCTACGGAAGAAACTCCGAAAGACACCACCCCTGCTCACCCTGCGATATTTGCACCGGGTGTCATTTCCGGTCCCGCAGATGATGCGGACGCGGCATTTGCCCCGGATGGCAATACTGTGTTTTTCGCTCGCAACAGCACCGTCCTCGTTTCTCACAAATCAGGTAGTCTCTGGTCGCGGCCGCAAATTGCGCCCTTTTCCGGTCAATGGGCTGACCGGCAGCCGACGATGGCGCCGGACGGATCTTTCATCGTGTTTGTGTCGAACAGGCCGGTCGAGTCAGGCGCCGGCACTCATCCTGCTGGCAACCTTTGGCGCGTCAATCGGCAGGGACGCGGTTGGAGCGAACCACTCCATCTGCCCGCCACGGTCAACAGCGACGCCAGTATTTGGGCACCAAGTATCGCAGGCGATGGGAGCCTGTATTTCATCAAGAAGGTGGGACCAATATTCCGCCTGTGGCGCTCGCAGTACCGGGACGGGAATTATGAGATGGCGGTGCCGGTGTCATTTGGCGACTCGACCACGCAGGACGTTGACCCTGCCGTAGCACCCGACGAATCGTTCATTGTCTTTGCTTCCATGCATCCCGGACCCGACCAACATGAGCGGCTGTTTATCGCATTTCGCGCAACCGGCGGCTGGGGTAAGCCCATCGACCTCGGCGATGCGGTCAACGGATCAGGTGCAAACGACAACAACGAGCCGCGTCTCGGACCTGACCGGCAAACTCTGTACTTCAGCACCGACCATGCGGCTGCAATCAAGTTTCCCCGGACGCAGGAGCAGGCACAGAAAGATCTCGAACGCATACAGTCATGGGATAACGGCAGCCAGAACATCTGGAGCGTAACCCTCCTGCCTTGGCTAAACGCCCATTCGGCAGGTGACAGCGGCGGTGATGCTTCCTGACGTGACCGAAGAAAAGGCTGGACTGATAACGATCCAGAAGTCGCTATGACTGCTCCGAATCGGTCAATTTCGCCACGGGGGTACTGGAGCGAAACGCGCTGCGATCCAATCGACGAACGCTCGGGTCTTAGCGGGTAGCAGACCCCGTGATGGAACAATGGTGTACACGCCGCCTTCGATCTCCAGTATCCACTCGCTGAGTATGGGCATCAGCGTCCCTTCCGCCAGCTCGCGGCCAACCAACCAGTCCGTACACATCATGATTCCGAGTCCGCTTACGCCGGCAGGCACAAGTGCCTCCGCATCGTCGGCGACGAGTGGTCCTTGTATGCGTACTGTGACGCGTTGTCCTTCGCGGTCCTGGAAACTCCAATCCGGATGGAACGAGAAACCGGTGAATCCGAGACATGCATGATCTCGGAGATCTTCCGGTCGCGCTGGTATGCCGTGATGCTCGAGGTAAGCCGGCGAGGCGCACAACAAGCGTCGCCGGTCCGCGATTTTTCGCGCCACGAGATTGGAATCGGACAACACACCGAGACGTACCGCAGCATCAAATCCTTCGCCGATGAGATCCACGAAGCGATTGGAGAACTCAGCCTGTATTCGCACCTGCGGATACCGGGTCAGAAACTCTGATAGGAATGGTGCGATCCACCTCCGCCCAAATGTACCCGGCAAGGCGAGCCGCAAGGTGCCACTGGGCTCTCCGGTCGCCGCTGCAGTGGCTTCGTTCTGAGCCTCTATCAACGCGGCCATGGCATCCCGAGTCCGAGCGAGAAATCGAGCACCGGCTTCGGTGAGGGTCACCCGGCGGGTCGTGCGTTCCAGCAGCCGCACGCCGAGCCGCCGCTCGAGGGACTGTATGCGGCGGGTCAACACGGTGGCGTCCCGCCGGAGTGCATCGGCGGCCTTCGCAAACGATCCTTGTTCCGCCACAGCCGCCAGAGCAGCCATCTCCTCGACATGCGCGCCTTCGGGCCATTGCTGCATACGATGCACCAGTGTCTTGTGTCAGGGCCAATGTATCAGGGATTTACGTCGCGGTACGCTGCGGATCATTCAACACGGAGGCCACCATGTACGCCATAGAATTAACTGCGCCCTCGCTCAGCTCCTTTCGCCGCACAATCCGGCCGGAACCGGCTCCGGGTGCCGGCGAGGTGCTGGTGAAAATGCGGGCCGCGAGTCTCAACTACATCGATATCGCCGTCGCGACCGGCCACTATCCTGTTGACAGTTTTCCCCTCCTTCCGGTCTGCGACGGAGCCGGTGAAGTCGCGGCGATCGGACCTGGTGTGGACGGACTTACCGTTGGGCAGCGGGTCATTCCCCATTCCAAACCCCTGTGGGTGGCTGGCGCCATCGAAGCCGTTAACAGTACCGTCATGCGCGGGATCACGCTGCCGGGCTCGGTCGCTGAGTACGTCGTGCTTCCTGCGAGTGCGCTTGTACCCACGCCCGCCCACCTGAGCGACATCGAAGCCGCAACACTGCCCATTGCAGCGACGACCGCCTGGAATGCGCTTCGTGCCGCTCGCGTGCGTCCCGGTTCCGTTGTAGTTCTGCTGGGCACGGGAGGCGTGAGTATCTTTGCGTTGCAACTCGCGAAGGCGGCGGGTGCTACCGTCATTCTTACCTCCTCCTCCGAGGAAAAGCTGGAGCGCGCAAAACGGCTGGGAGCGGACCTGACAATCAACTATCGGAGCATGCCGGCATGGGACCAGGAAGTGCTCGCTCTGACGCAGGGCCGCGGCGCCGACCTGGTACTGGAAACGGTTGGTCCGGAAACCTTCCCGCGGTCGCTGAATGCGGTCGCTTACGGCGGTACCGTGTTTGTCATCGGTTTCGTGAGCGGCACCCGTGGTGAGGTGGATCTGCTGCCCATCATTGTCAAGGCGCTGAACTTACAAGGGAACAACACCGGATCCGTTGCGGACCTGCGCGATGCCGCCCGGGCAATCGGGGCCGCCGGAATCAGACCGGTCATCGACCGCACGTTCGCGATCGATGAGACCGCACAAGCGTACGCGCGCCTTGCAAACGGCGGCCAACACTTCGGCAAGATCGCCATTGCTCATTGAGGTTCACTCACTTCCGGTAGCCCGCAGTGTGATTGGCGTTGGCGGCAGTGACGACAGCACGATCGAAGTGGTGACAGAGCCGTATTTTGCAAGGCGATCTATTACTGACTCCAACTGTTCCGCACGCGGAACAAGGAGTTTTAGTATCAAACAGTCTTCACCCGTTACGCGGTGCACTTCGAGAATTTCTGGCATTGCTTTGAAGAGCTTCAGGCATGCCTGCAGCTTCTCAAACGTAGTCTTCACCCGAGCGATCGCGAGGAGATCCAAGCCAACCGCGTGAAAATTGATGCGGGCCGCATAGCCCTCAATCACTCCGACCGACTCGAGGCGCTTCACTCGCTCGGAAACAGCAGGCTGAGAAAGCCCAACTCTCTTACCCAGAGACGATAGCGACATTCGACCATCGTTCTGCAGCTCTTCAATAATGCGCCAGTCGACCCTGTCGAGCCGCCCGGCTCGCTTTGGTTTCATTGGAAAATCCTCATTAAAAGCAATACTCCATCTGTGCAACGCCCGAATTTCCTGGTGGATTCAGTTCACTTCACCGCTACGCGAATCTACTCTGCTACTCCCATCGTACTGCAAAGACATACGAGTCAGTTGGCCATGCACGAATCAGTAGATGACTCTGCCTTGTACGGAAAAACTGTGCTGACCGTGCCTGGTATCGGAAATTCCGGGCCGGATCACTGGCAGAGTCACTGGGAGGCCCAGAACGATGCTTTTGTTCGAGTCCAGCAGCGCGATTGGGACAATCCGGTTCTCGCCGAGTGGGTAGTGCCTTTGGAAGCAGCCGTTCGATCTGCCGGGCGTCATGTCTTCATAGCCGCCCACAGCCTCGGATGTTTACTGGTCACTCACTGGCTTGCCCATGCATCGGTCAACGTCTGCGGAGCGCTACTCGTTGCCGTACCAGATCCGAATGGCCAGAATTTTCCAGCTCGGGCGGCGGGATTTGGGGCGACAGCGATGGTGCGATTGCCGTGCCCGACCATTGTTGTCGCGAGCGTCGACGATCCCTATGCCGATATTGGCTTCGCTCAACGGTGTGCAGAGGCGTGGGGGAGCCGGTTCGTCAACGTCGGAAAGGCGGGACATATCAACGCAGCCAGTTGCTTGGGGCAGTGGACGGAGGGCAAGCGGCTCCTGCAAGGATTGGTCACTGCATCCTAAGTTCTGAAGGATGCACATGATGCATACTGATTTCGAACTGGGTCCTATGCCGTGAAGTTGTCGAGTCTCTCATTCGCGGCGGCTGTCTTGCCGCGCGTGTACTCATCGCTGCATCGCCATGGTGTTCACTTTCCAGTCAGGAAGCATCCACGTGCGCATGACCGGCGCGACCATGTAGGAGAGACCCATCGTGCTATGGGCGCCAAATAAAAGCATCTTTACTTCTCCTGGTCGGCGAGTGGTTAGGCGCTCGACTTCACCTATAGAACTCCCGCGCCGCGAGAACTCATCGGTACCTGCCGCTTTTTTTTGTCGGGGCACTGCACCGGTGCACCTTTACGAGTACCGTCCCAGAGAAACCACCTCAACCACTGCCACGCCGCAGGACAGGCGCAGGCGGCAATGTGAGGCCGCGCGGCTGCGACTTTCCCAGCGCTTCAAACAATTGCAGCGCCGCTTCCTCGACTTCCCTGCGCCACATCAGGCGCCAGGGCCTGAGGATCGGCCCCGAAGCCAGACGTCTGGCGAGCACTTCGCGGCGCTTGAGGTGCGGCTCAGCCAACCATTCCGATAACACACCAATACCGAGTCCGGCGCGCGCGAAGTCTACTATGGCCTCTGTCAACGGGACCGCCTGAAAAGTCAGCGCGCGGTCTCCGCGCTTACCTACAAGAGTTGCCCTGGGAAACCACTGTGTGTCGCGGGTGGGGACGTGCGCGGCAAATAAGATTTCATCCTCCAAGTCAGCGCGTGTCAGTGACGCGCGCGATGCAAGACGGTGCGAGGCCGACATGATGAACAGGACTTCGTCGAAGAACAGCGGTTTTACGCCGACGCGCGGGCTGCGTGGCGTGGGCGCTTCGGTGATCAGCGCCACGTCGAGCTCCCCAGCTTGCAGGGCACCGATCGGATCGCCGGTGCATTCGAGCGCTATCGAGAGATCGATACCCGGAAGGCTCGCCTTCAGGGTCTGAAGTACGCTGGGCATCCAGTGATATGCGGTGTAGCACTCGCACACCAGCCGCAAGTGCCGTTTGGGAACCGTTTTTCCGCGAAGTTGCGCCTCGAGCAGGTTCAGCTCCTGGAGCAGACGGGGCGCGCTCGCCAGAAGTGTGCGCCCGGCCTCCGTGGGCTCCAGGCCACGCGGTGTGCGGTCAAATAGACTCACATCGAGCCGCTGCTCGAGCCCCATTAACGCCCGGCTGACAGCCGGTTGCGTGAGGTGCAACGTCTTGGCGGCCGCGGCCGTCGTGCGTGCCGTCGCCAATGCAACTATGAGCCGCAAGTCGCGGGTCTCGAGACGTGAAGGGGCAGCAAGAGCTATGTCATTCATGCATAGATTGTATGACTGCAATGCGTTGGACGGATAGCCCTGCGCCCGCCCAGACTGCGGCTTATGGACCTCCTCGAACATCGCTATACCTTATGAAGAGCTGGCATCTGAATGGGCCGGGTGTCGGCCTGGACGGTTTGACGCTTCGTCAGCGAGAGATCCCAAACCCGGGACGGGGTGAGGTGCTGCTGCGCGTGCATGCCACCTCGCTGAACTACCGCGAGATCCTGATCCTAAAATACGGACGCTACCCGCTCCCGGTGAAGCCCGACGCCGTTGCGTTGTGCGACGGCGCCGGCGAAGTGGTGGCGCTCGGCGAAGATACTGGCCGCGTGAAGGTCGGTGAGCGCGTGATCGCTTCGATTTTTCCGCATTGGCTGGACGGACCGTTCGCCGGAGGCAGTGCCCCACAGCTAGGAGGCTCATTGGACGGACTGCTTACGGAATACGCTGTGCTTCCCGAACAGGCACTGCTGCCGATCCCTGAGCACCTGTCATACGAAGAAGCCGCCACTCTGCCTTGCGCAGCCGTTACTGCATGGAACGCATTGGCCGGCGGAGCACGGCCCTTACAGGCCGGCGATGATGTACTCACACTCGGATCAGGCGGCGTATCGCTGTTCGCCCTCCAACTCGCCAAGGCGGCCGGCGCCCGTGTAATCGCGACGACCTCTACCGATCAGAAAGCCGAGCGGCTGCGAGCGCTGGGCGCCGACCAAGTCGTGAACTATCACCGCGTGTCTGAATGGGGCGCCGAAGTACGGCGTCTCACCGGTGGCGTGGGCGTACAACACGTCGTGGAGGTGGGCGGCGGCAGCACAATGCCGCACTCCCTCAAGGCTGTGGCGACCGCTGGGAACCTGGGTTTGGTGGGTTCGGTGGGCGGCGGACCGTCGCTGATCGATGGGAGCGAAGTCTTCCTTTCCGGAGCTGTATTGCGACCGGTGATTGCTGGGAGCCGCGCGCAGCTAGCAAGTGTAGTCCGCGCGGTGGCGTTGCATCGTATACGGCCGGTGATCGCCCGGGTGTTTGCTTTCAATGACGCGTCAGCCGCGTTGGCCTGGTATGCCGGCAGCCATGCGGTCGGCAAGACGGTAATCAGGGTCGACGCATGATTATGTTGGAGGATCTCAAGTGAGTTTTTATGTCGTTGTAGGTGCGGGGCCGGTCGGACGGGAAACGGCACGTCTGCTGGCGGAAGAAGGCCATAATGTTGCTCTGACGAGCAGAAATGCAGGTTCGATTCAGGCAGGATCGGTGCGCACCGTTTCGGCTGACGCGACCGATGCAGCGCAATTGACCAAGATCAGCAGGGGCGCCGATGTGATATTCATGTGTGCAATGGCCCCTTACCACCGCTGGCCGGTGGAGTTCTTTCCCGTCCTGGACGGGACGGTCAAAGCAGCCGAGACGGTGGGCGCAAAGCTCGTCGTGCTCGGAAATCTCTACGGCTACGGGGAAAACGCTTCAGCACCCGTTTCTCCGGCACTACCTCTGAACCCGACGACGAGAAAAGGGACGGTCAGGACCATCATGTGGCAGCGCGCCGCCGCGGCAAATGTCCCGGCTATCGAGGTCCGCGCGAGCGATTTTCTGGGTCAAGGCGCGGTCACGTACTTCTCTCTGCTCGCGTTGCCTTCTCTTCTTAAACGGGAAGCAGCGCTCTCATTTCCGGGCAATCCCGACGCGCTCCACGCGTGGTCCTTCACAAAGGACACTGCAAAGACACTCGTTGCGGCAGCACGCTACACCGGGAAATGGGGCCGTGCGTTTCACGCACCGGCGCAACATGTATCAATCCGCGAGCTGGTCGGAAAGTTTGCCGCAGCCCTCGAAATCAATGCACCCGAGATACGGGGAATGACAGCGACCCAGTTATCCGGCATCGGCTTCCACGAAGCCATTGAGATGCTCTACCTGTTCGAGAGCGCGTTCCTCGTCGATGCAGCGGATACCGACCGATTGCTCGGGGTCACCGCAAGCAGCCTGGAGGCCATGATTCGAGATACGTTGGCTGTTGCAGGTTGATGGCACCTGGGAATAGTTATCGAGCACGAGTTGCCCACGGACGTGGCTTTCCGTACGGCCCTCATGGTGATTGCTATGTTTACACGTACCTGCCCGTAACTAACGTTAACGTCTGAAGAAGATGAAAATCAGGACGGTTGAGCGCAAAATCGCTATGAGTTGGATCGCACAATCGATCAAGAGCCGCATAGTCGTCCTCAGACAGATAGGGCTTTAGGCGTTCACCCCATGTGCCCCTAAAGATCGCCTCCACCAAGTACGCCTCGTCTCGAGGGTTTACAGGAGCTATACGCTCCACTACGAAGGTTCTTGCGCTAACCTGCTGTAAGTTGGCGCGCCGTAGCCACCCGACTGATGCACGCACGCCGGCGAGTTCATGCTCTGATAGCTTGTAGCGATCTCGGTAGTACTGGCGGACAGCTTCATTAGCAAGGCGCTCAAGGCGCGAGTCCCATGCAAAGAACATCTCCGGAAGGAATGAGCTCTGAGCGACTGCCAGTTGACCTCCGCGCCGAAGTGCGGGAAGCAGGTTGCGAATCGTTTCGACAGGGTCGGAGAAGTGATTCATTGTGTTAACCGACCATATCGCATCGAAGCTGGATGCAGCCAAACAAGGTTTTTGAAGATCGCCTTGCACGATGGTTATGTTTGCCGGAGAGCTCTTTCTAGCCACAGAAACGTGCGCAGTGGAGAGATCTATACCTACTACGTGACCCTGTGAGCCAACCACGTCGGAGAGCCAAGATAGTGCCTCACCAGTGCCACAGCCCGCATCGAGAACTCTCATTCCACTTTTGAGCCCGAGGTGCGCAATTGCCTCGCGCAGCTCCGGTTCCGCAAACGCATTAAACAATCGAAGCTTGCGTGAATAGTCTCGAAGTGTGGTATCGCCTAGAACACAATGCGTGGATCCTTGTTGTGAGGCACGGCTTGCAGATTTCCGAGTGTTGACATCCGAGGTATCGCACACAGGTGCATCTCCTTCCAACGTATACGCGGTGTGAACAGCAGACCGATTCTACTCGGGTGAGACAACCGCGGGCAGTTAGCGGCCGGGGCTTGCCGCGCTGGGGCGTCCAATCCATCTTCGGCGCGCTGATCCTATCGAGATGGCCGGCCGACCCGGCGCCGTCGCGTGCCCGCGGTGACGCGCGAGGGCGATCGTCGCCTGCCTGGGGCGTGCGTTTCGTGGCGGGAGCGCTGTGCTGTGAAGACACGCGCGCCCCGGATAGCGGCCACGGGCCTGCTGTGAAGACACGTGCATCCTGGACGGTGGCTGCGGCCTTGCTGTCTTTAGCGTCGTTGACGTTCGCTGGCGGGGACACGCCTCGCCGGACTATCTGGACGCCGGTGGCTATTTCCTCCACTGGATATGAGTCTTCACCCACGTTCTCGCCGGATGGAAGGGAGTTGTACTTGATCGCGGCGAACAAGCGGTTCACCGACTGGCGGCTCATGGCCCGGGAGTTCTGGCCCACTGCACGCAATATGCGAGTCCATTGACTCGCTTGCTGGGTGGCCCAGTGAAACTCGTGTAAATGGACCTTCTGCCGCGGTGCGGGTTGCGCGCAACATCTCGCCCTGTCTATTCAGAAGAGAGCCCTCATGAGCTTCTTCCCCTTGATTTCGTGGAGCGCGGCGCTGCGAGGCTCGCTCATCATGGGCCTGGGCGCGACGTGCCTCACATCGCGCGCGGGTGGCGTCGCTCCAACCGAGCCGACCAGGCCTGCTGCATCGACCGTGGCCGCCGAATCAGGCCACATCCATGATTTTGACGGATTCTTTGGAACCTGGCACACCCACCATCGCAAGTTGAAGGAACGGCTTGCAGGCAGTAACGACTGGATGGAGTTCGATGGTGCGCAGGTCATGCAGCCGGTTCTCGGTGGACAAGGCAACATGACCGACAACGTTTTCAACATGCCCGACGGGTCGATCAGGCGCGGCGTTACGCTTCGCGCCTTTGATCCCAAGACGCAGACATGGTCGATCTGGTGGCTCGACGGAAATGATCCGAGCAAGATGGATGTACCCGTCGTAGGCGGCTTCGAGCAGGGTACCGGCGCCTTCTATGCCAATGACACATTCAAAGGCGCGCGCATCAAAGTTCGTTTCCTGTGGAAGAATATCACTCCCAACACCCGGCAGTGGGAACAGGCTTTCTCGGCGGACGGCGGAAAGACCTGGGAGATCAACTGGACTACCTGGTTCACCAGGGTTCCTTGACGCCAGCACGCCGGAGGCTGGCCGACACGAACGGAGCGGCTGATGCCATGTTCGACCCGAGCTACTGGCGCCCGGCGCATGCTCCAGGCGCCGCACCGCTGCACCTCGCTTTTGCAGCGCCCGATAGGGCAGCGGTCGACGCTTTCCATGCGGCCGCTCTCGCAAACGGTGGCCGCGATAACGGGGCCCCAGGCTTTAGGTCGCAAGGTAAGCGAGCCCGTGCAAACCACGTCGCTTTTGTCCTCGACCCCGACAACAACAACATCGAAGCCTCATGGCCGAACCCCGCCGCCTGAGCTCTGGCCAGTGTAAGCGGCCGCATGCTAACGCGCCGATGCCGAAATGCGATCGCGCTTAGGAAGTTGCAGTCGCCAAGCGGCAGAGCTCAATCAACCGTTCCTGTGTACCTTCAGGGTCGGGTGCCTTCTCGGGAGGTATCCACTCAAGTGAAGAACCTGCTGCGATGAGCAGGCGCGCGACTGCGGGGTGATCGGTTCCAGGTGAGGCGTGGCTCCATCCTTCGGTGGCCCAGACCAAAGGCGTCGCTGCAAACATGCCGTCCAGCGCGCGCACCGATGCGCCGTGCGCGAGCAGCACGCGCGTGGCGTCGGCATGACCGGCCATGGCGGCTCTGTGCAGCGCGGTCACACCATCGTGATCCCTCACATTCGGATCGAAACCGCACGCCAGCATCGTCTCGAGAACCTGTGCATCACCACGCTCGGCGGGCACGTGCATCATGAGATGATGATCGACCTGAAGCTCACCGCGCAGGTTGGGATGGGTTTGGAGCAAGACTTCAGCTCGCGCACGATCGCCGCGTGCACAGGTCGAAACAAAACGCTCCAGAGTTGAGAGCTCATCCTTCGCTCCATGGGCGAGAAGCCAGGTCGCGATTTCCTGATTTCCATGCAACTTGGCCAGTGTATGTGCCGTGCGGCCATCCGCACGCTGCCGATGGATGTCGGCGCCATGTCGCACGAGCAACTCGATCATAGCGACGTCCCAACGTTGCGCGGCAATGTGTATGGGCGCGTCGTCATGTTCCCCCCAGGAAAGGTTCGGGTCGGCGCCGTGCTCGAGCAGCCAATGCACGCCCGTTGCGCGCTCGGTGGGGGTCGCAGCCCAATCCAGAATGTAGCGAAGTGGCGGCACGCCGCCGGGGATCCCGTTTACGTTGAGACCGAACCGATGCAACAGCTCAAGGGCGGGAAGATCGCCGCCTCCCGCCGTGATGTGCGTTGAGACGCCGTCAGTTGGGTTGGCGCCGCCCTCAAGCAGAACTTCTGCGAGTGGCAGGTGACGGACCGCGCACAGAGACGCCCACAGCGCCGTACGCGGGAGTTCGGGATGCCAGTTCCAATGGTATTCAGCATTGGGATTCGCACCTCGTTTGAGCAAGGCACGCGCGATCGCTACAAGTCCCGCCGCTCGCTCCGGCACATCTTTGTGCAGACACGTGTGGCAGACGTAGAGCAGCGGCTCCCAATTCTGAATACCTCCAGGTTGCACAGCGGCTTCGGGGTGCTTCTGCAGTCGGGCGTCGACCGCCTTAGCGTCACCGAGCAGGAGCTCGGTGTACAGATTGGCGTGGGCGATTGCAGGATGTAGCGCGAGCAAGCGTAGCGCACGCTCGGGCGCAGCGCCGGTTGCGCAGCGAACGAATTCATCGATCGCCGCGGCAAAGGACAGAGTGCGTTCCTCGACGTGGTCGCGCAGTCCGTTCCAAGAGTTGAATCCATGTTCGCGTGCAATGACTGCCTGGGCGTCGTGCAAGGCCAGATTTATGGTGCCGAGTTCGGCAGTAGGTTTCTGGGCGAGCGCCGGAAGTACTCGGAAGCGCTCGAGCGCGGTCAACTCCTTTGTACGCGCGGCGTGTAGCAGCGACTTGGCTTGATTTTTGAGATGCTCGAGATTGGGACGATCGGGAAGCGACTGCGGCGTCATAGGACCTCCGTGCTTGAGCCTGGGGTTCGCAATCAGGCGGCACGATGGTCGACGTGCAGTGAGAATCGCATTGTGTGTAGTGGGCTTAGCCCTTCGCGCGAACCTGCGGGCGCCTACAGCGCGCAGGCAATAGTCAACGCCAGATTTAGGTGGATGTCAACTGTGGGAGAGCATCAACAGGGCGCGCGAGTCACTGTATGCCGCCTGACGTCCGTAAATATCTGCATTGGCAAGGGTCGTCATCCACAGCCTTGCAGATATCAGTACCGGTCGCTTCTGTATCTCGTCCTGTCGCGATGAAGCGCCGTCAATGCACTCGAGCCGACGCTCGTCACCGCCTCATCCACCGCATGCGCGTAACATTGCTCATATTCCGGCGACTGCCGGATGTTGACGCCCTCCTCGTACCCACAAACGCTGCGGGCGGCGAGTACGATTCGTCGGTACACATGCTCCACGCCACTGGGTCTCGAGAGGTTTTCTCTCGTGAAGTGAATGGCCTGCGATCTGGCGATACGAGCTTCCGGGACCTTGGGCGAGTCACCGGTTGCCGTGCCGCTGAGCAAAAATAACGCCACCGTCACAGTCCTTCCAACGCCTTTGATTTTCACCAACTCCTCCAACATTTGCTTCGCCTGTATCTACTTCTCCCGCAACGCCAGTGCCGGATCCTCGCTCGCCGTCCTCATCGCTTGCAGTGTTACCGTGCCGAATGCCACCGCGCCGATCATTACCGCCGCCAGCACAAAAATCAGAGGGCTCATGGGCGCCCGATAGGAAAACCCCGATAACCATTCGTCCATCGCAAGAAAGGCGATCACACCCGCCAGGACCGCCGCGACCGCGACCAGGTACATGATGCGGCTCGACAGTACCCGGATGATCTGCCAGCGGCTCGCGCCCAGGACCTTGCGCGTACCGATCTCCCTGGTGCGCTGAGCCGTAGTGAACGCAGCCAAGCCGAAAAGCCCGAGACACGCAATGAAGACACACAGCACTGCGAATATGCCGATCAACTGCAACATCCGTTGTTCGGACGCATACAACCTGTTGAGTGAGTCATCCAGAAATGTATAGTCGAAGGGATACCGGGGGTCGGCATCGCTCACTACGCGCTTGATGTAGCTCAGCGCGCCCACGACGTCTTCGCCCGAGATGCTGACCACCAGCGTCCGCGCCACGAACGGCCGAAGGAACTGCGGGAGGTCGTCCCAGAAATGGTAGGCCGGATACAGGACCAGCGGCTCGACCCGCGTATGGAGCGATTTGAAGTTAAAATCGCTTACGACCCCGACGACCCGGCCGAGGACGTGCTTGGTCCCGATTTGCTTCCCGATCGGCTCGCGCCAGCCCATCCTGCGCACCAACGATTCATTGACCAGGCAATTCGGCGCGCTGCCGGGCAACAGCCGCTGAGATAACTGGAAGAAGTCCTCCCGCGACAGGTCACGCCCGGCCACGATCTTCAGTCCCATGACACCCGTGAAACCTTCACCGATGCCCGCTATGAACAGCTGCGCACCGCCCGGAACACCGACCTCATTGTCGATGTCTGGAACTTCCTGCAGGTCCAGTACTTCGCCCGGCACGAGCTTGTGATCCATTTCCGCCGCGCCGAGAATGCGCCGATCGCGGCGCAACTGCGCGCGCATTGCGGGGATCTTGTCGATCGTTTCGATGCCGTGCAGACTGACGAGTACACGGTTTTCCTTGATGAAGCCGAGAGACTTTTCCCCGATGAAACGCATCTGCCACGCCATCAGGAGCGTCGCGGCAATCATCGCTCCGGAGATCGTGAACTGCACCAGCACCAGCGCTTCGCGCAACCGCCGCCCCCGCTCACCCGAGTTGTGCCTGCCTGTCAGCGCAACCAGTGGAGCCCAAGCGGAGAGATACAGTGCCGGATACAAACCTGACAACGTACCGATGACTACACCGAACCCCAACAGCCAGCCGATTAGGGCCGGGTGCGAGCGCAGGTCGAACCTGACCTGCTGCTCCATGAGGGAGTTCAGCGGCCTCGCATGCAGGACGACTTCTACGATTACGATCGCCAGCATCACCGCCAGCAGTGCGAACAATATCGCTTCACTCAGGAACTGCAGGCCGAGTGACAGGCGGCTGGCGCCGAGAACCTTGCGAATGCCAACCGAGCGAGCGCGCCGGGTGGCGCGGGCGGTGGCGAGATTCATGTAGTTGATACAGGCCACGGCCAGGATGAATAACGCCACTGCAGCGTAGCCGTACAGAAAAAGGGGGTTGCCATTCGGCACATCATTGTCCAATCCCCCGTCCCAGTGGGTCGCAGTGAGTGGTTGCAGCCAGGAGTGCCAGGTGCGGCCTCCTGCGGCGTCCTGCATGTATCGTTTGAAGAACCTTTCACTGATATCCGACCAGCTCGTCGGATCAAATCCCGGGGCCATCAGCAGATACGTGTAGCTACCCACCCCCCACAGCCGCCGCGGATCGTCGTCCTGGTACTGTGGGTTGCTCGAGAGCAGAACGTCATATTTAAGGTGGCTGTTGGCAGGCAGATCGGCAAACACGAGTGTGATTCGCTTGAGGCCCACGAGCTCCATGTAGATGGCCTCGCCAACCACATCGATGCGGTTGAAGTACTTCCGCGCGAACGTTTCGCTTACCGCTACGCTGAGGTCATCCTTGAGGGCCGTTTTCGGATCGCCAGCGAGGATCTCATGCGTGAACACCTCGAAGACGTTGTCATCGACCAGGTACACGTCGCGCCAGTAGTACGTGTCGGTGCCATGTCTGATCGCGTATCCATGGGCCTGGGAGCCGGTGAGTTCACCATAAGGGTTGGTGTCAAAGCGCACGTAGGCCTCAATCTGCGGATTATCCGCCGCGAGTAAGTGTGCGAGGACATGCGGGGTGGTCGCCCAGCTTCCATGGGCGTCGCTGGCATTCCTGAATTCGTTGACGACCCGGTAGATCCGGTCGCGCTTGACGTTGTGATAGTCATAAGTCCATTCGCCGCGCAGGAACAGCGCCAGTATCAGGAAGCACGCCACTCCGAGTGACAAGCCCGCAATGTTGATCACGGTGTAGAGCTTCTCGCGGCACAGCGTTCTCCACAGCACCTGTAGATACTGACGCACGACTAGCTTCCCCGCGCTTGGTCCGAGACGACCTTGCCGTCGAACAGGTTCACCACACGCGTGCCGAACGAAGCGTTGTGCGCGGAATGGGTCACCATCAGGATGCTGGTACCGGCCTCATTCAACTTGAGCAGCAGCTTCATCACCGCGTTGCCATGCTCGGAATCGAGGTTTCCGGTCGGCTCATCTGCAAGAATGAGATTTGGGCGATTGACCACGGCTCGCGCGACCGCGACGCGCTGCTGTTGCCCGCCCGAGAGTTGTCCCGGAAAGTGGTCCCGCCGATGGCCCATGTCCATACCGGCGAGCGTCTCGTCGACGCGGCGGCGGCGCTCGCGCGCCGGAACGCCGGCGTAGATCAGGGGCAGCTCGACGTTCTCCGCTACGGTCAGCTCGTCGATGAGATTGAAGCTTTGAAATACGAAGCCGATGTTGGCTTTACGGATCTGGGCGCGCCTGCTCTCACGATAACCGGATACCTCTTCGCCGAGGAAGCGATAGCGGCCGCCACTGGGCGTATCGATTAGCCCCAACAGATGCAGCAACGTGGATTTGCCGCAACCGGATGGTCCCATGACCGAAACGAACTGTCCCGCGCTCACTGTCAAGTCAACGGAGTTGATCGCCGTTGTTTCGACGGCATCGGTACGATATAGTTTGGTGAGACCTTGCGTTTCGATGATCATGTCGTGCCTTGGCTGACTCTGAGTGTTGCCGTGAATCGCAGCTCGTCGACCGCGTTGAAAGTGTCGTAGCCGGAGGTGATGATGCGGTCACCGGCGTTCAGGCCTTCGAGCACTTCCACCTCGCGTGGATTGCGGCGGCCAAAGCCCACAGCCGTGCGATGCGCAGTTTTGCCGTCCTTGGATACGAGATACACCCAATGGCTGGCGGTCTGCTCGAGGAATGCGCCCTTCGCCACCCGCAGAGTCTGGAATGGGTCACCGAAGCTCAGCTCCACGGTCACGGTTTGCCCACGCTTGACAGAGCCGGGCACGGTGCCAACGAACACCACATCAGCAGCAAAGGCGTTGTCTTTCACCTCCGGATAGATCTTTTGCACGCGCACGTTGTATGCGCGGCTATCGAGTTGGAGGTGTCCCGGCGTACCGAGCCGCACCCGGCCGATGTAGTACTGATCGATCCGGGTGCGCACTTTGAACCTGGACGCGTCAGACTGGTCCAGCAGATCGATCTGGCCGATCCGCCGCCCTGGCTGGATATTCTGGCCGACTTCGGCGTCGATGCTCGACAGATAGCCCGTAATTGGAGCGCGCACTTCCAGGCTCCGGACGATGCGCCTGAGCAGGTCCAGGCTCGTGTTGAGTCGGTCGATCGACTTGCGTACTTCAGCGACCTGTCGGGTACCGAGCCTATCTTCCTGGCGGATGCGCTCCCGCAACAGGTCGCGCTTCGCATGCAGGTACTTTAGTTGATTGCGCGTCGTCTCGAATTGCTCCGCAGTTATGGGAGAATTCGCGTCGGTCATGAGGGTGTCGTAACGGCGGAACCTGCTCTCGGTATCCTGGATCTGGTGTTCCAGATCCAGCAAGGTTTCCCGTCGCAGCATGCCGCTTTCCGCGCGATCGAATTGAGTGTTACGTTGGATGTCGAGGTTGTACAGCAACTGGGTTTCGGTCTCGATCGCGGTCCGTTGTAGGGTGGCATTCGAGAACCGCAGGATCAGATCACCTTTTTCGACGTGCTGGCCACCCTCGACGGCGATTGTCTCGACACGGCCACCTTCCTCCACGTCGAGATACACGGAGGTCACTGGCTGTACCGTGCCCTCAAAAGGGAAGTACTCGAGGAATTCTCCTCGCTTTACGATCGCCGTCGTCAGGCGCTGCGGGTCGACGAGCAAGTGCGTGGTGGTTGAGCGCGCAAACAGATTCCACCCCAGGGCTAGGACGCCCAGGACGGCAGCGCCGACGAGACCCCGCTGCCCGACGGAGCGCGAATTCTTCTTTATGGGTTTGTCCATGTGCTCAAGCAGCAGATCAAGATCCGTGCCACCTTCTCCAGCAGTGCGCAGGTCTTTTGTTTTCAATGGGTTAACGCGAACTATGCCATTCAACGGCTTCCGTGCTGCTGCCGCTAATGTTTCATTTAGACGCACATTGTGTTTCACTCTGAGACAGCCGAGTCAAGCCCCGTCGGGTCGCCATGACAGATCCCGCCAGCGATATCTTGATAGTCGATGACGATCCCGAGGTTCTGCTCGCCACCGAGCTGGTTCTGAAGAAGTCATTTCAGAGCATCGTCACGGCCTCGGACCCCGCCCAGATCAGCCAGTTGCTGACGGAGCGAAACTTCGACGTACTGCTGCTTGATATGAACTTCACGGCGGGTGAGACGTCCGGCCGGGAGGGTATGCACTGGCTGAAAGTGGTCCGCTTCCTCGCGCCGGCGACCCAGGTGGTGCTAATCACAGCGTACGGCGACATCGCGACTGCGGTCCGCGCGATCCGCGAAGGGGCCGCAGACTTCGTGGTTAAACCCTGGGATAACGCAAAGCTCGTCGCAACCGTATCTGCCGTGTCGAGGCTCGCTCGCGCGGATCGGCAAGTGGCCAGCATGCGCGAGCGCGAGCGTACGCTGCATCAACATCTCGGAGCGGAACCCGAGCCCCTCATTGGCAATTCCGCCGGCATGCGCAAAGTCTTGCATAGCATTGGAAAAGTCGCGCAGACCGACGCTAACGTGTTGATACTCGGAGAAAACGGAACCGGCAAGGACCTCGTGGCGCGGGCGATTCATCGCCGCTCCGCACGCTGCGAGCGCGCGTTCATCGGTGTTGACTTGGGTGCGGTAGCGGAGTCATTGTTTGAATCCGAGCTCTTCGGACACCGTCGCGGCGCCTTCACCGACGCCCGCGAGGATCGGGCTGGCCGCTTCGAGGTCGCTGCCGGCGGCACGCTGTTCCTGGATGAAATCGGCAACCTGAGTCTATCTATGCAGGCCAAGCTGCTCGGCGCGCTCGAGCGCATGACGATCACGCGCGTCGGCTCGGACCGACCAATCAACATCGACGCGCGCGTGATTTGCGCCACAAACCTCACGACGGACGAGTTGCGCGCCCCGACGCGATTTCGACAAGACCTGCTGTACCGAATCAATACCATCGAAATCCACGTGCCGCCGCTGCGCGAACGCCGCGATGACATTCCCGCGATTGCGGCCCACTATCTGCAACTGTACGCGCGTAAGTATCACCGGCCTGAGCCGGCACTGGACGCCGGGACGTTAGACCGACTCACGAGCTATCCGTGGCCAGGGAACGTCCGCGAACTGCGCCACGCTATCGAACGACTGGTCATCATGAGTGATCCTGTGACCTTGCGGCTGGACGGCTTGCTGCCGTTACCCACCGCGCAAGCGCTGCCGACTGCGACCCTGAATCTTCAAATACTGGAGCAGCAGGCCATCCGACAGGCGATTGCTCTGAATCACGGGAATCTAAGCAAAGCCGCGCAAGCGCTCGGCCTCGGGCGCACCACGCTGTATCGAAAGATGGTTCGCTATGGAATTGAGTAACTTTCGCGCCCAGGTGCTCGCACGCGTATTGGTCTTCGCCGCGCTTGCTTTGGTGTTGGCATGGAGTATTCCCAATACACGCTGGCTGGTGACGCCGATCGCGTGCGGCCTTCTGATGCTCGTCGCGATCATCAACCTGATCCGTTACGTTGAGGGCACCTCGCGCGAGTTGAACGTCTTCCTAACCTTCGTCGCGAATCAGGACTTTTCCGTGCCGAGCACCGCCCCGGGAAAGGGCCGGGTATTCACTGAACTGCAGGATGCTTATCGTCGGCTGGCGGGCGAGTTCCGTCGCCTGCATCTGCAGAAGGCCGCCAACCATCAACATCTTGCAGCGGTTGTCCAGCATGTCGGCGTGGCACTGTGCTGCCTCGATGAGCACGGTGACGTCACGATGCTCAACGAGCAGGGCCGACGCTTGCTCGGTGTACCTCACCTGCACAACTTGCGCTCGTTCGCGCGTATCGATGCACGCCTGCCAGGGATTCTGGAGCGCCTTGGCGACGGCGGCCGCACGCTGCTCGAGGTTCGCCGCGGCGAGGAAACCTTGCAGCTGACGCTCTATGCGACGACTTTCGAGCTGCTGCAGCGACGGCACAAGCTCGTCTCGTTCCAGAACATCCGCGCCGAACTCGATCAACAGGAGGTCGAGTCCTGGCAGAAGATCATCCGCGTCCTCACCCACGAGATCATGAACTCGGTGACGCCCATCATTTCGCTCAGCCGCTTGCTCCACGAAACCATGATCGACCATACGAGCGTGCCGCCACGGTTTCGTTCGCTAGCCCCGCAAGAACAGGACGACATGCTGCGCAGCATCCTCGCTATTCATACACGCAGCGGCGGCCTGCTTGAATTTGTGCGCGCCTACCGCAGCTTCGCCAAGGCGCCGGACCCCGTTTTTTCGGAAGTCGACGTGCCGACCTTGCTCGCGCGCGTGCGCACGCTCGTAGCGCACGAGGTCGACGCGCGTCACATCACCATTGACCTGCACTGCGAAGGGTCCGCACTGCGCATTCATGCCGACACACAACAAATAGAACAGGTTTTGCTCAATCTCCTTCGTAATGCCGTGGAGGCACTGGCTGACGTCGCTGAGCCACGCATCGAACTGCGCGGCACACTCGACCAGGGAAGCGTGTTGCTGCAGGTGTCGGACAATGGGGCAGGCATCCCCACCGAGCATATTGACAGCATCTTCGTACCCTTCTTTACCACCAAGCGCAGCGGCTCTGGCGTAGGACTGAGCATTTCGCGGCAGCTGACGCAGGCAAACCGCGGCGTTATCTCGGTGCGGTCCAGGCCGGGTGAGGGATGTATCTTTACCTTGCGATTCCCTTCCGGCGGCAATGACCCTCATCTGAAGTGATGTAGCGGACGGCGCTCATGACGGGCCCGCGGCCCGCTCTCGCACCGTGACACTCCGTCTCACTCCGGCAGGTTCATCTTCCTCAGCATCGCGGCGAAGCGAGCATCGCCACGCAGCGAGGCCAGGATCACACTGTTTCTCATACCGTACAGATCGCCATCGCGCCGTTGGTAAGCCCACTCGAGCCATTCGAAGGCTTTGTCCTTCTCGCCACGCCACGCATAGACCTGCGCGATCCCGTAGGGCCGACTCTGCGCCTCCTTCGCGACCAACTCGTCGAGGGCTTGTCGCGATTCTTTGGGGTGACCTAGCGTATGCTCGGCCATCGCGACTCTCGACAGACGAAATCCTCCCTCACCTATTTGACGGAACGTCGCCAGCGCCTCCGTGGCCTTGCCCTCGAGCAACTGGAGGACCCCAAGAAGACTTGAGGGAGTGGCCGCTTCGGGTTGGATCTCCAGTGCCCGGCGAAGGGCCTCGTGGGCGTCCGTAAACTGCCGGCTCTCGATGAGATTCTGGCTGAGGATCGCCCACGCGGCCATCGATAACGGATCTAACTCGGTCGCCTTCCTCGCCGCCGCAACCGCCTCAGGCAGGCGGCCGAAGGCGTTTTGCAGCGCGGCGTATCGCCACTGTAGTGTGCTGTTGCCTGAATCGAGAGTCACTGCCTTCTCAAGATCCGCCTGTGCTCCGATCCAATCCCAGTGCCTGACTCGCAGATAACCGCGCGCCGCATAGGCGTCGGCGTCGCCCGGCGCCAGTTCTACGGCCTTGTCCGCCGCCGCTAGGGCTTCTTGCTGCTTCCCTGCGGCATCGCCCATCCGATCCGCTACGAAGGACTCCGATACTGCGAGTTCGGCATAGGCCGCGGCGTAACGGGGGTCGAGTTCGATGGCCTTGCGGTAGGCTTCGGCGGCGCGACGCCAGCTGTCGAGACCTCCGCGTTCGAAGAATTTCCGACCGAGGAGATACTGGTTATGGGCTTCAAGGTTCGACGTGCGGTGCAAGTTCGGCACTTGCTGCTCCGGTACGAGTTTGACCCTCAGCGCTAAAGCCACGGCGCCGGCGATCTCGTCCTGGACTTTGAAGACGTCACCGAGTTCGCGATCGAACGTCTCAGACCAAAGGCGCTCGCCGCTATCCGCGCGAATGAGCTGTGCAGTGACTCGCAGGTTATTGCCGGACTTGCGGACACTGCCTTCGAGTACGTTCGCTACACGCAGCTCTGTAGCGATCGTCTCGAGCTTTTCGGCCCTTCCCTTGAAGTAGAAGGACGAAGTCCGCGCGACGACCTGCAGACCTGGCGTCTTCCCGAGCAACTCGATCAGCTCTTCCGATAGGCCGTCAGAGAAATACTCCTGATCCTTCTTCTCGCTCATGTCGACAAACGGCAGGACGGCAATCGAGTGCGCCGACGGCGAAAAAGTGGCGACAGGCGCCCCGCGATTCACCGTTGCCGGCGCGCTCGCTGGCGTCGCGGCCGATACCGTGACCGTGTTCGCCGCGATCCTCGCCTGGTTTACGGTTTCACGGTGTAGCGTGTATCCAATCGTCCCAAGAATTGCTGCGGCTGCCGTTGCGGTCACCCCAGCCACTGTTTTGTTGCGGCGCACGAACTTGCGCAGACGATCGGTGAATCGGGCTGGTAGCGCCTCGATGGGTTTTCCGTCCAAGTAGCGTCGCAGATCGTCCGCGAACGTGGCAGCACTCGGGTAGCGCTCGGCCGGAGCCTTCGCGAGTGCTTTGAGCGCGATGGCATCCAAATCGCCGTGTAGTTGCCTAGTCAACTTCTCTGGCGGGGTAGGGCGGTCTGCGATTCCATCCGGCTCACGCTGCGTGCTGGGTCTCTTGACGTCGACCCTCGCTATGGCCTGTTCGAGCATTCCGATCGACGCCGCGCTTTTCAGTCGGTAGGGGCGAACGCCGCTGAGCGTCTCGTAGAGCAACACACCCAAGGAATAGATGTCGCTGCGGGCGTCGACCGAATCGCCGCACAGCAGCTCGGGGCTAGCGTAGTCCGGAGTCAGCGCACGGCCGTAGACGCCCGTCAGCTGTGTGAGCCGCCCCTCGTCACCCTCGAGGAGCTTGGCGACGCCGAAGTCGAGCAGTCGCGCTTGTCCGGACTCGGTCACCAGAATGTTGGAGAGCTTGAGGTCCCGGTGGATGACGTGTTTCTCATGCGCATATTGCACCGCCGCCAGGACCTGGAGAATAACTCCAGACGCGACGGGATGCCCAGGCGATGCACCTCGCACCAGGTCGTCACCGGTTGGCCCTGCACATACTCCATGGCCACCACATACGGCAACCCATCGGGATCGATTCCGGCATCGTAGAAACGCGCGATGTGGGGATGCTCCAGGCTCGCCAGGATGTCACGCTCTCTGGCAAAACGCTGCTCCAGATCCTTTCGCAGGTGCGTCAGCTTCGGCAGCTTCAGTGCCACCTCGCGTTTGAACGCCCCATCGGCACGTCGGGCGCGCCACACCTCGGCCATCCCCCCGGCCCCGAGGGTCTCAATCAACTCGTACGGGCCTACGCGTGCGCCCGGTTGCAGGCCGCTCGCCGGCGCGGCACTCACGTCGTCGGCGAATGCAGCCTTCGACAGCGTCAACGGTGATTTAGAATCCGCAGCCTGAGCATCTTCCGGCAGCAGCGCTTCGCGCAGATGTTGGGCGAGATCAAGATGCTCGGGTGACAGTCTCTCGAGCCAGAGGCGGCGACCGGCGGCATCGAGCGGCAGCGCCTCATCCAGCAGGCGGCTCATCGAGGCCATCTGAGCAATCGTTAGCCCCATCGGTCTCTGAGGCCACAGACTGATGACGCGCGCACGGTCAGCCTTGATGGCTCACCGCAGCGCCGCCGCGAGGATCAGCCGCGCCTTCTCCCAGTCGCGTTGCACCGTGCGTTCGGTAATTTCCAGTGTTTCGGCAATTCCTGCTCGCTGTACCCACCAAAGTAGCGCATCTGTGCCACCTGGGCCAAACGAGCGTCTGCCTTCTCCAAGTCGTCCAGCGCCTCATGCACCCTGAGAACCGTGTCTCGCGTGAGGCAATATTGGCCGCCAGATTGGTCGACAACGTCAGCGGCCGCCGGTCGCCACCGCGCTTCTGTGCGAGCCGCTCGCGCAGGCTGTTGACGATCACCGAGCGCATGACGTTCGAGGCATACGCGAAGAACGCTCGTCGGTCCTCGGCACGCAGTTCCCCGGCCTGCACAAACCGCAAGTACGACTCGTGCACCAGACAGGTCGTGTCCAGCACTGTGTTGCGTCCGCCTTGGCGCAGCCGAGCTCGTGCCAGCCGGTGCAGTTCGGCATACGCAGCCGCAAACAACGCATCGCGCGCTGCAGTGTCGCCCGTCTGGATCCGTCCTATCAGCGTAGTGAGCTGATTCACTGATCAGTCCAGTGTCTTGACAGTAGTTCGATAATAGCCAAGTTAACGAGTCCGCGTAGCTCTCCCACGCTAAGCCTCTCAATTGAGCCAGCGAAACGCGTGTCGCGGCGCACACCGTAGGCCACACCCCGACCGTTGCGGAATTCCCGGGCTGGATGTTGTATTGGTGAGGAAGGCACATTCGGTCGGCACCGCAACCCAAGTTGGCCGACGCAGCCCGCCAGCCTGCGACCGCCCCCGATGGGTACTCCAGTCGCCTTCTAGCGGCAATTCAGGAGAAGATAATGAACACCTTGACCACTTCCACCGGCCTTCGCGGCCTCATTTCTACCGCGATCATCGGCGCGCTTGCCTCAAGCTTCGGCGCAGTTTGTGCCGCTGACTCCAGCACCGGGCGGGATAGCCAGGCCGTGAAATTTGCGGATCTCAACATCGCAACTAAGGCTGGCGCGGTTGTACTCTACGCTCGCATCCGAGCGGCAGCCGAAAGCCTTTGCTCATATTATGTGTTCCAGTCAGACGCGGCGGAGGATCGTTGCGTGCACGACGCAATCACAAACGCGGTGACTAAGGTCAACCAGCCGGCGTTGTTCGCTGTATATAACACTAAAAACAAAACGCCGCTGCCAAATGCGCTTGTGTCGCAGAGTCACTAGCCGGGCGTTTGAATCCCTCACCCCGCAGATTTCTTCAGCCGCCGCTGGCTCGTGCTGGAAGGCCATATCCGCGGTCGCGCGGCGAGCGCACCCAGTCTGTTGTGAAAACCCGCGGGCGGGCTTCCGACCTACAACCTCATGACTAAAGCCACTGGGCCCGGCGCGGGTCGATGTTCACAATCTGGACCGTCGCGAAGCCAGACCACCCACACCCTTGCTGACGCTCGCGCAACGCACGCCCTGCCGGATGTTTCCGGCGGGGCGTTTGTCGTTCGGCCTCGCCCGCCACCCTGCACTCACGGCACCCTGCACTCACGGGATAGGTCAATATCAACGCGGCAACTTCGAACATGCTTGTGACCAACGGCACTGGGCTTGGCGCGTATTCATGTTCACACTTTCAGCCAGATTCATCCCGCCGGACTAAGAACGACCGACAACGAGTGAGGGGCCACCATGAGCAATCCAATTAAAGGTTTTGACTACGAAAGTTACGCGACGGTTGAGCTGACGCGCGCCGAGTGGCAGGAGAGAATCGCCGAGGCCATCAAAGCGGGAGGATTTCGGAGGGTCATGTACGGGGATACTTACGTACACGCATGCGGTGGTCGGATCAAGGCCGAGATTTACGCAGACGTCCCCGCTCCGCTGCAAGCGCAAGCCGGCTAGGCGCAGCGATCTGCTCACCCAGCCAAGCTTGTACGCCAGGATGACCGTCCGGCGTCATGGGCTCGCAGACAAATGACTGCAAATCGGTTTATTGCACCGCACGCGGAAACGGAGTGTCGATCTAAGGGTAATTCATTGATCTAATTGGATATAGTTGGACGCCCATCCTGCCCCTGATGCAGTACAGCGGTGGCGTAGAACCGGCGACACGACCACCGACGACGACTTGGGCGCAGAGCCCGGAGCCGCGCGCCTATTCCAATACGCCGGTTGGCTCAAAGCCAGTTGATTCTGTCGAACGCCAGAAAGTACTCGTTGAATCCGTCGTTCCGTGCGCTGACTCAGTGTAGTGTACCCGGCCAGCATGGGCTCAGGAGAGAATGAGTGACTAACAAGAAATTCCCGCAGAAGGCGGCCGCCGACAACGATCGCATCAATATCCATGATTCCAATGAGATGCGCGTATGGATCAAGGCATTCGGAATTTCCAAGGAAGAGTTAGAAGCGGCGGTGTTGGCCGCTGGAACTGACGCCTTGAAGGTCCGTCTGTACCTCTCGAAGCAGACTTGAGTGCCGCCATCGCGTCGGCAGCACTAGTGCACTGGCAGAGGGCCTTGGAACTATTTCCGACCACAGGGGAGTCGCGGATCGAAACGCGAGCAATCTCCCCTATGTACGCCAGAGAACAGTCGCAGGGCCCAATTCTGGGTATTTTGTGTTCCGCAACGGCCTGATGTGCCAAACGGACCTGCAATGATGGCAGCGCACCATTGCGGACGTTCGGCTCGGCTCGGGGCGGTCGGGCGCAGCGAGAAGCCCCGGAATGACCCCAAACAAATTTCTGAGATGCAGATCGCCCCTTGAAATTCAGGGCTTCCGGCCCCATATCACGGGCACAAAGCTCGTTAGTTCAAAATAACGCCTGCTGTTTCCAAAAGGAGCTTCCATTTATGAAGATTCGTCCTCTTCATGACCGCGTCATCGTAAAGCGTCTGGAAGAGGATCGTACCTCGCCTGGCGGCATCGTGATTCCCAACACGGCGGCTGAAAAACCCATACAGGGAACAATCGTCGCGGTCGGCAAAGGCAAGATCCTCGAAAACGGACAAGTGCGGCCCTGCGACGTCAAGGTCGGGGACAAGATTCTTTTCGGCAAGTACAACGGCACCGAGGTGAAAGTCGAAGGCGAAGATCTCCTGGTCATGCGTGAAGAAGACGTCATGGCTGTGTTTGAGTCGAAGTAACTCACCAGTTGAAGTAACTCACGCGAAGGACACGATCATGGCAGCTAAAGAAGTACGATTCAGCGACGATGCGCGCCAACGCATGTTCAGGGGCGTCAACGTCCTTGCGAATGCGGTGAAGGCCACCCTCGGCCCGAAGGGCCGCAACGCGGTGCTCGAGAAGAGCTACGGGCCCCCGACGATCACGAAGGACGGTGTGTCGGTTGCGAAGGAGATCGAGCTCAAAGGCAAATTCGAGAACATGGGCGCGCAGATGGTGAAGGAAGTCGCTTCCAACACGTCGGACGAAGCCGGCGACGGTACGACGACGGCGACGGTGCTTGCCCAGGCGATCATCCGTGAGGGGCTGAAGGCCGTCGCCTCTGGTCGCAATCCCATGGACATCAAACGGGGCATCGACAAGGCCGTGCGCGTCACGACCGACGAGTTGAAACGCTTGTCAAAGCCCTGTAAGGACTCCAAAGCCATCGCTCAGGTCGGCACGATTTCCGCGAACTCTGATGAGTCCATCGGCGAGACCATTGCTACGGCAATGGAGAAAGTTGGCAAAGAAGGTGTCATCACCGTCGAAGAGGGCCAAGGACTCGATAACGAGCTGGAGGTGGTCGATGGCATGCAGTTCGACCGCGGCTATCTCTCCCCGTATTTCATCAACCAGCAGCAGAGTCAGACGGCAGAGTTCGAGAAGCCGTTTATCCTCTTACTCGACAAGAAGATATCGAATGTCCGCGAAATGCTCCCGCTTCTCGAGAGTGTTGCGAAGGCGGGTCGTCCGCTGGTCGTGATCGCTGAGGACGTGGAGGGCGAGGCGCTCGCGACGCTGGTGGTCAACAACATCCGCGGCATCCTCAAGATTGCAGCCGTGAAGAGTCCGGGCTTCGGCGATCGTCGCAAAGCGATGCTCCAGGACATCGCGATCTTGACCGGCGGCACGGTCATCTCCGATGAGGTTGGTCTGTCGCTCGAGAAGATCAGCGTGAATGATCTGGGTGAAGCCAAGAAGGTTGTGGTCGCGAAAGAAAACACGACCATCATCGACGGCGCCGGCAAGGCCACGGACATCAAGGCCCGCGTCGAGTCGATCCGCCGGCAGGTCGAGGAAGCGACGAGCGACTACGACAAGGAGAAGCTTCAGGAGCGCGTCGCGAAGCTCTCCGGGGGTGTCGCCCTGATCAAAGTCGGTGCAGCTACCGAAATTGAGATGAAGGAGAAAAAGGCACGCGTGGAGGATGCTCTGCATGCAACCCGTGCCGCCGTCGAGGAGGGAGTGGTGCCGGGCGGCGGTGTCGCGCTGATCCGTGCCCTCAAGGCGCTCGATAAGTTAGAGGGTGCCAATGAGGATCAGACGGTCGGCATTCGCATTCTCGCTCGCTCAATTGAGGAGCCCCTGCGAAATATCGTTGAGAATGCTGGTGAGGATGCGGCGGTCATCCTGAATCAGGTGAAAGCAGGCAAAGGCGCCTACGGCTACAACGCAGCGACCGGCGAGTTCGGCGACATGCTCGAAGAGGGTATTCTCGATCCAACGAAGGTCACACGGCTTGCGCTGCAGAATGCCGCATCCGTCGCCGGCCTGTTGCTCACGACCGAAGTGATGATTGCCGAGGCTCCGAAGGACGAAGAACATGCCCACGGCGGGATGCCAGGGGGCGGAATGGGAGGAATGGGCGGCATGGGCGGCATGGATATGTAGAGCGCACGGGCGTGCGCAGCGCGTTCAGACAGCTCTCTTACGCCGTCGGTATGCTGACAACTCGAGCTGGAGGTGTGTTTTGGCACACCTCCAGTGCGATTCGGCCGACGAGATAAACGCCCGGGTCACGCCATCACTGATGTGACCGATACCCTCTCCATACCCATTCGAGCGCCTGCGGCAGCGTTTGAGCGCGCACTGCAGGGTCGCAGTGAACGGAGTTGAGCGCGAAGACATACTGGTAGTGGTAGCCCTTGGATTTCAGCGCTGCCGCCATGTTGTGATTGGCTTCTACCCAGTCGTGCATGTTATCGCGCATGACGTTCGGGTTGAGGAGATCGCGGTCGCCTACCTGCATCCAGATGCGAAGCGGTTTCGGGGGGCTTTGCGGGATGAGTGTCGCGTGATACTCCCAAGCGCCCCCCGGCGTGCTGGGATTGAACGGCCACTGCTGGTTGACGAATGTTCCGGAATAGCTGATCACACGGTGATACCACTCGGGATGGAACCACGCCATGGTGAACGCCGCTGCCGCGCCGGAGCTGCACCCCAAGACCGCGCGGCCGTCGGCTTTGCGCGTGAGTTTCACCTTGTACTCCTTCTCGACTGCCGGCAACACCTCCGCCTGGATGAACTCCGCGAACTTGCCGGATAACGTGTCGTACTCGAGACCGCGCTCGCTGCCCTGAGCATCACCACCGCCGTTTTGAATCATGATCGCGATCATCGCTGGCACACGCTGTTGCGCGATGAGATTGTCCAGAACGCGAGGCAGCGTCGTATCCGGATGGCCCAGCATCGGACCATCGTGCATGACGATGAACGGTGCCTGGGAAGCGGGTTTGTATTGCTTCGGAATGTAGACGGTGATCGTGCGCTGATAGGGTTGCGCGTGTGCCTTCACGATCAGAGCGCTGGAATTGTCAGGGTCCACCGTGCCCGCCTCGTCATGTGCGATGCCCGCATAGAAGCGACTGTCTTTCGAATCCATCGTGAACTGTTGCACCGTGCCCTGCGGCACGCCGTCAACGGCATTCAACTCGGACGCAGGCATGTATTGAGGACCGATGACAAAGTTTCCCTCGACATCCGTCGGTGCATTGGCGCCCGCTCCCGAAATCACAGTGAATGGCGGAGCACCCGGGCCGTCGAATGATCTCGTTGGCGGGGTGGGCCGTGCAGCAGGGGTGACGAGAGGAGCCTCGGACTGAGCGGGCCCTGCACAGAGCAATAGGAAAAACGCCGACACTAGTACTAATGGTTGCTGCTGTATCACGGCGTCCTCTCAATTCGGATTGGCACGGGAATCGGCTTCAGCACTGACAAGAAGGTGAATTAACTATTTCCACCGCGGGCAGTCAACGCCACATCGGTCCCCGCGAAAATGGCATCAAGAAGTCTAAATTTCGCCGAAGTACTTAAAAAGCGGGCGGGCCCTGCGTCGCAATGGTGCTCGCCCAGGGCTCGCCACAGGCACGACTGAAGCCAATGCGCTGATGGCCGGCGCCCTCTACACCAATCTGCAGCGCTACACAGGGGGCAAGGGAAATGGGCGCACGCCGCCATCTTGTTTGAACGGTTCAGCTTGGTTCGAGGCGTTGAAGGTGAGCTGAATGACTCCCGGGAATAATTGCCCCTATTGGGCAATTATCGAGGCTTCATTCCGGGAGTTGAGTCCGATACGTTGGTAACTGACTTGAGTCGCTCGTCATTAATTCTGAACCTGCGGAATAATGGCCTTTCACAATCAGCTAACGGCCGGATAGGAGTAGCTCCATGGCAGTCACCCAGCGCGATACGCAGCGTCATACTTACGGCGACTACCTCGAGTGGTCCCGTGATTATGGCGACGAAATAATCGACGGCGTCGCCTATGTCAGGGAGCCGCCTTCACCTTCACCAATCCACCAGGAATTGGTCCTCGAGCTTTCCTACCAGCTCCGCTGCGCGCTGGAAGGTATGTCCTGTCGCGTGTGCGTCGCCCCGTTTGACGTCCGGTTTCCAAGGTCTGACGAGTCTGACGACAAGATCGAGACGGTGGTTCAGCCCGATGTTTTCATCGTCTGCGATCGTGGCAGGATCGATGAACGCGGACTGCGAGGCGCCCCTGACTGGCTTGCAGAGGTCCTTTCGCCGAGCACCGCCAGCTACGATCAGAGCGTCAAACTTCCTCTCTACGAGCGTGCTGGCGTCCCAGAGGTCTGGCTTGTACATCCTACAGATCGAACGTTAGCCATCTACCGGCTCGAAGGCGGCCGATATGGACGTCCAATCTATCAGGAGCTGAAAGGGCAAACACTCCTTAGCGCCGTGCCCACCGCCACCATCGACTGGGATCGGACGATGGCGCGGTTGGTGTAAATCAGACGCCCTGTTGATGGGGCCCCGCTTCCGTGCGGGGCCCGGAAGTTCAGTCTGATTAAGAGTTAGTGGCGTGAAGAATCCAAAGTGATCGTACCGAATAGCCCGTTGGTCTCGTCATTCGGTCCCGCTGAGAAGTACAGGGTGTCCGGGTTCGAATTGCGTCCACCGCCGAGCGTCAAAGTCCACAATCCCTCGATGACCAATGGCTTGCCATGCACATCCTCGAGCTGATCGATGAATCTGCCATCATTGCTGAACACGTTGATGTGGCCGTCTCCGAAGTTGCCGATCAGAATCTTGCCGCTGAAGGGGCCGAATGCGAACGAGGCTCGGGCAACGCCCCAGGGTGAGTTGAGCCGTCCGCGCGACTCGAAGCGGCGAATGAGGTGACCGTCCGTATCGAACACGTCAACGAATCCATGGCCGCGACCGGCTACGTCATCCTCCTTTTCCGCGTTCTGCTTCGCGTAAGTCACGAACAGGTCGCCGTCGACCATCACAATGTTGAACGGCGCATACCCATGCGGTATTTCCGGATCGCTGAAATCGCCGTCGAGGGTGACTTTCGTGAACATCCCGTCCGCGCCGTTCGGGCCGAACACATCCACCGTGCCGTGACTAAAGTTAGTCGCGAACAGGAACGGCCCCTTCGCATTCACTGCGAACGCCAGACCTTTGTAGATGGCGCCACTCGATGATTCGTCCGCCGCCAGCACGGCATTGTCCGCCGGATTCAGTCCGCCACCCCATGCGGAGATTGTCCCCTCTTCAGTGGCGAAGATGAAGGCGGCTTGAATCTTGGTGCCGGGGACCAGGAAAGCTGCCGACGGATTCCACACGATTCCTGTGGGAGTCGCGGGTGCCGGATTGGAAGGCTTTTTCGGATCATTTGGTTGGCAGGACGTCACCGGTACGACATTGCCAGGCAATGGGATGGATACCTGAAGAGCAGTGATCTTCGCGCCGGTGCCGTCGTACAGAGTCGAACAGCCCGTGGCGTTGTCATTGACCCAGAAGGGGCTGCCTGCGGGCGAGAAGGCAATGCCCCAAGCGTTCTGCAGTATTGGATCCGGCGCTGCAACATGACCGGCCAGGTTGGATGTGAGCGTCGTTACTACATAGGCGTCGCGTTCCTCTCGTGAGTCATCGCCGGCGATCGCACTGGAAGACGCGACAATCGTGATGAGGGCCATGGCGCCGAGCTGTCGCATGAGCTGATACATGACCAATCCCCCTATGTTGTGAATGATGGAAACTCAACCGCAGGTGGGTCGCCCCATCAGCTCTCATTTGTTCAATCGGATAATGGGACGCACGCTAAATCGGTGTTCCCCGTCGAGTGCGACGCCGCATCCACGATCCGCCGCACACCTTGAGGCGACGCTCGCGGCTCGCAACAACTGCTTGTCTGCCGTGCAGCTGGTGGACGTGCCACCAAGCGAACCCTACGGTTGCTCCGATTCCCTGAATGCCCGCGGCACCGGCTGCTGCGACAGTCTCGATTCCGGTAAATCCGGCACCGAGCTCACCGGCCGATCCGGGCTGCGCATGTCCTCGAGAAGCGTGCCATTCGGACTTTGCTTCCCGATGGAGCAACCAAAAACACCCAAGCTCACGACGCATTTGCCGAGGCGCACGTACGGAAGGATTCCTCCCACGACGCCAGCACGCTTAGGCTCCGGGTCCCACACTTTTGCATCGATGCGCTTCTTACATCCCTCGGGCAGCGCTTGAGCGCGCTGCTCGGCTTCCGCGCATTTGCGCTGCAGCTCTTTGATCATGCCCGGCGCAATCGACTTTGCGATCGTTTCCGCCTCGAGATCCCAATCGGGGGCAGCCGCCGCACTGGGCTCGCTCGACTGCGCGGAAGGGCTGGTGCGCCAGTGCCATACTCGCGTACGGTTGGTTCCGGGAGCAAGGCGCAGGTCTACATGTTGCATTCGAACCCGATTGCTCCATCCTGACTAGCACCATCAGTGCTGTTGGCTCCGCAAACTTGTAATCAGGAGGGCGAAAGCGGCTATCCTCGCGCTGGCGGGCACAGCGCCGCGTACCAGGAAGCGTTTCAATGCTCTGCAACCGACAGTGGCTTCTGGCCAGCCGTCCTTCGGGTGCGGTGAAGCACGAAAACTTCACCTTCCGGGAAGCCAAGCTCGTCGAGCCGGAACTCAAGCCTGGCGAAGTCTTCGTGCGCAATCTGATGTTTCACCTGGCGCCCACCATGCGGAACTGGATGAACGAACCAAGCCGCAGCTATCGCGCGGCCGTTGAAATCGGCGGGACGATCATCAGCCCTGGCGGCGCCGAAGTCGTAAAGTCCGCTAACCCTCGTTGGCACCCCGGCCAATGCTTCACGGCGGTCTCACGATGGGAAGACTATTCGGTGCTCGAGCCCGATCTGTCGCCGACGCCCGTGATTCCCGTTGCGGAAACGCTCACTTTGACGGAAGCCCTCGGGGTCTACGGCATGAACAGCCTGACGGCCTATATGGGAGTACTCAAAGTGGGCGAGCCCAAGCCCGGCGAGACGGTCGTTGTCTCCGCGGCCGCGGGATCCGTAGGCGTGATGGCAGCGCAGATTGCCAAACTCGTGGGTTGCCGTGTGATTGGCATCGCGGGCGGCCGACAAAAATGTGACTGGCTCGTCTCGACATGCGGTCTCGACGAGGCGATAGACTACAAGTCCGAGAATGTCGGTGCCCGCCTCAAGGAGCTTTGCCCCAACGGCGTCAATGTGTTTTTCGACAACGTCGGCGGCGAGATTCTGCAGGCGGTCATGGATAACATCGCCGTCCACGGGCGGATCGCTGTATGCGGCCAGATCTGCGCCTATAACAGTGACAAGCCCGCACCGGGTCCGCGCGACATGATGCGGTTGGTCTACGGGCGGGTCCGCATCCAAGGCTTCGTCCTTGGTGATTTCCCGAATGATATCGAGCAAGGGCGTGCGGATCTGATGCGGTGGGTAAAGGAAGGCAAGATCGTGCATCGGGAGGATATCCGGATGGGATTTGAAAACCTTCCCAATGCGTTTCTGGATCTTTTTACCGGCCGGAACGAGGGCACGCTGCTCGTGAAGATTGCCGATGCGGCCTAGCGGCCAAGCGCGTCAGTAGGACAAGGAATCGCGGTTATCCAGTCTCACAGAGCGCTTCATGATGCAGCTCATTGCCTTGAGGCCGAGGCCCGGATGTTTGACGCATGAAGATGCGCGATCAGCCATTTCCCGCCGATCTTCTCCAGCACCAGCGTTCGCCGGGCAAGTCGTTCCGAATTTCGCAGGTGAAATGAGACGACTGCGGCGTCCGCGCCCAGTAGTTGGACCTCGAAGTCTTGCGGCTCGAGTCGGTGGTACGGCGGCCCCGAAGGGGCATTTCTGCGAATGCCCTCAAAGACCTTCTGAAAATGACTTAGGACCGCGGCTTTGCCTCTGAAGCGCTCGGGCGGCTCCGGCGACGGGAAGAACACGGTCGCATCATCGGCAAAGCAGGCGATGAATGCGGACATATCGAGCCGCTCGAAGCTCGCTAGAAAGCGCGACGTGAGATCCTCGACCGCCCGCCGTTCAACTTCCACGGCCGGCGTTGGCATGCGCTGCTGTTCAGCCCCGGTAGCGACTGCGGCCCCAAGCAGAACTGCGAGTATTCCGAGCTTCAATGTCAGCATGGATGCCTCCCTTGGCAGCACGGCCCAGGGTACTGCAACCCCACTTTCCTTGCAGCAGCCTGCTCATTCACCTCGGGGCCACTCCCGGCTTGGAGCGCCATTGCGCCGATCTACTGGGTCGATAATCCGCGCGGATCGTCAATCGATAGAGTGCAGGCAGAACCAGGAGACTCAGCACCGTAGCGGAGATGATCCCACCGATGACGACGATCGCCAAAGGACGTTGCACTTCTGCACCCGTACCGCTGTTGAGTGCCATGGGCAGAAACCCGAGTGAGGCGACCAGGCCAATCATCAGAATAGGTCGAAGCCGTAACAACGCACCCTGCGGGATCGCCGCCTCGATTGGAATGCCTTGGCCGATCAAGTCCCGAATCGCGGATACCATCACCACACCGGTGAGAACGGCAACCCCGCAGAGCGTGATGAACCCCACTCCGGCCGTGATTGACAGAGGAATTCCGCACAACAGCAGCGCCAGCACCCCGCCTGTTAGTGCCAGGGGCACGCCCGAGAAGACCAGCAGTGCGTCCTTCGCCGATTGGAACGTCATAAATAACAAGCCGAAGATGAGTAACAGCGAGACAGGCACAACGGTGCGTAAGCGCTCGGCCGCGGACGCCAGTTGCTCGAATGTACCTCCGTATTGCACGAAGTACCCCGGTGGAAGTTTGACGCCACCGTCGATCTTCAGTTGCAGTTCCTGTACGAATCCAGACAGATCCCGTCCGCGGACGTTAGCGGCGACCACAATGCGGCGCTTACCATTATCTCGGGAGATCTGGTTAGGACCTTCCAGCGCGTCGATTGACGCCACTTCCGAAAGCGGTAAATACATGCCGTTAGGCCGGGCAATCGGCAATCGGGCGAGCGCCTGTGGGTCGATCCGTATCCGCTCAGGTAATCTCACCTCGAGCGGGTAGCGCGCATCGCCCTCATAGATGAGACCGGTTTTGCGCCCACCCATCGCGACCGACACGGCATCCTGCACGTCTGCCACGGTCAATCCGTAGCGAGCCAGCTCGACCCGCCGGGGTTGAATGGTCAGCAGCGGTAGCCCGGATACCTGCTCAGTCTTGACGTCCACGGCACCCGGCGTCTTTTCAATCAAGCGTTGCACTTCGCCTGCCAACTTCAGGAGCGTATCCAAATCGTCGCCGAAAATTTTGACGGCTGCATCGCTACGCACGCCGGAAATCAGCTCATTGAAGCGAAGTTGAATCGGTTGTGTAAACCCGTAAACGGTGCCGGGTACGGACTGCGCGGCGCTGGCCATCTCCTGCAGCAGTTGCGTCTTGGTCTTGTCCGGATCGGGCCACTCACTGCGAGACTTGAGCATGACGTAGGTATCGGAGCGTGCCGGCGGCATCAGATCCGTAGCCACTTCCGCTGTTCCATTGCGAGCAAAGACCGTCTTGACCTCGGGTAGCTTGCGCAGCGCGTCGTTCAGCATGAGCTGCATCCGTACTCCCTGTTCCACGCCCGCGCCCGGCGGGCGGATGGCCTCCACCGCCACATCTCCCTCATCCAGATTGGGAATAAACTCAGCGCCCATTCTGGAAGCGAGCCATCCACACGCAAGTACCAGGAGAAACGCCCCCGCAGTGACAGCCCAGCGAGCTGCGAGCACCGCACGCAATAGCGGCTCGTAGACGCGCTTGGCCGCTGCGACGATGAAGTTATCCCCCTCCCGGATCTTGTTCGTCAGCAACAACGCACAGCCCGCTGGCACGAACGTGATCGAAAAGACGAGGGCGCCTACAAGCGCCGCGATCACGGCAAACGCCATGGGATGAAACATCTTGCCTTCCACACCGCTCAACGCAAAGATCGGCAGGTTCACCAACACGATGACGACGACGCTCACCAGACTGGGCCGGAACACTTCCCGCGTCGCCTGGTAGATCACCTCCAGACGTTCGCCGCTAGGCAAGAGCCCGCCGCGGGCGTGTTGAGCCCGTGATAGCCGCAGAATGCAGTTCTCGACAATGATCAGTGCGCCATCCACGATCAGGCCGAAGTCCAGCGCACCCAGGCTCATCAGATTGCCGCTGACGCGGTTTTGAACCATTCCGGTAAAGGTGGCCAGCAGCGAGAGCGGGATGACGAGAGCCGTCAGGAGCGCCGCGCGCAAATTGCCCAGGAAGACGAAAAGGACTGCCACGACCAGAAACGCCCCTTCGAAAAGGTTTTTCTGGACCGTTGCAATGGTCTTGTTGACCAGCAGGGTGCGATCGTAGACGGTTTCAGTCTTCACGCCCGGCGGCAGGGTCTTATTGATTTCGGCGAGACGGGCCCCCACCCGTTGTGAGACGGTCCGGCTGTTCTCGCCAATGAGCATCAGCGCGGTGCCAAGGACCGTTTCCGCACTATCTTGGGTGGCCGCCCCGGTGCGTAGTTCCTTCCCGATGCCGACCTCCGCAATGTCGGTCACCGTAACCGGGATGTGGTCGCGGGTGGCCACGACCGTTCGGCGCAGTGCCTCCAGATCAGCAATCTGCCCGGGCACCCGCACCAGCTTCTGCTCACCATTGGTTTCGATGTAGCCTGCGCCAACATTGATATTGTTGGCTTCGAGTGCCTTGATGAGATCGCCCAAGGTCAGTCCAAAGGCCAACAGACGGGCGGGATCGGGGGAGACCTGGTATTGCCTGGCGTTCCCGCCGATGCTGTTGACTTCCGAGATACCCGGGACCTGGCGCAATTGCGGCCGAATGATCCAGTCCTGGATGCTGCGCAGGTCGGTGGGTGTGTACGGCGTTCCATCGGGTTTGCGGGCGCCGTGCCCGGCCCTGACGGTGTACATGTAAATCTCGCCAAGGCCGGTGGAAACCGGCCCCATCTCGGGATGGACACCCGCCGGGAGCTGATTTGTTATCTGCTGCAAGCGCTCATTGACGAGCTGGCGCGCAAAATAGACGCTCGTGCCGTCTTTGAAAATGACCGTGACCTGCGACAAGCCGTAGGCGGAAACCGACCGCGTACTCTGCAGGTCCGGCAGCCCGGCCATGGCCGTCTCCACCAGAAAGGTGACGCGCTGTTCCGTCTCCAGCGGCGAATACCCGGGCGCCTGCGTGTTGATTTGTACCTGAACGTTGGTGATGTCCGGCACCGCATCGATGGGCAGCCGCTGGTATTGCAGGCAGCCGTAGATACCAAAGCCCACGCCGAGGACCATGACGAGCCAACGATTCTGAATGGCAAAAAGGATCACCCGATCAATCATGCGGGCGCTCCTCGCATGGCCTGCAATTAACTGACATGGAGCCGGCCTTTCTCATACTCAGTCCTCCTCGGTCTCGGACTTGAGCAGGTCCGCTTTGATGAGGTAGCTGTTACGCCCGGCGTAAAGCTCACCTGCGCTCAGACCCTGGAGGATTTCCACTGCATCCTGCGCCCGGTGACCTAATTCAACCGGCCGGGGCTCGAAGCGCTGATCCTTGCGGACGAAGACCACAGGCTTACCCTGCACCTCCTGTAGTGCCGTCGGAACGACGGCGACAGCTGCTTGGACATCGCCGATCACAATCTGCCCCGCGACAAACTGACCGGCGACCCAATGTCCGTCGCGATTATCGATGACGGCTCTCGCGGTGACGCTCTGCGTGTCGGTGTCGCCCGCGGCAGATATGTATTCGATTCGAGATTCCGCCCTGGCGTCTTCATCCGCACTCTGGATGAATACCCTCATTCCTTGGCGCACGTGGTCTACGTCGCGCGCAAACACCGAGAACTCGACCCAGACGGTGGATAGATCTGCGATCCGCATCAACACGGTGCTGCTATCCACACCATCCCCTGGATTGGCTCTTCGATCCAACAGGCGGCCCGTGAACTGGGACCGAACCGGATAGACTTGCAGACTCTCGTTGGATTCAACGGTCAGCACTTCCTCGCCCTTGCTGACCGCGTCCCCGGCACGCTTACTCACGCTGCGCACCACGCCGGGATAACGGGCGCGAACCTCCTGTTCGCGCTCGGCATTGGGCCGAATAGCGCCGTACAACGTGAGTGTCGTTTGAATTCGGGCGGATCGGGCCGCTACAACTTCGATACCGGCGGCCCGCGCCGCCTCAGGTGAGATCGCCCCACTTCCAGTTGGAACTTCCTGTTGAGCCCCCGAGGGGGGCGCAACGGAACCGGAGTGTTCCGAGCAGCCGCTGTTCAATACGAACATGCATCCGAGCGCGCTGGCCATCAGGGCACGCAGCCAAGACTGGGTGAAGATCCTGGATCTATTCACTTGCTGCATCAGGATCATGGGAGCTCCCCTGTGGTGGGTTCGCTGGTGATGGGTTCCGCGGTCAGCCGCTCGACCTCAGCGGTCAGGCGGTGATAGTCAGTGGCGGCATCAATCACCGCAGCGCGTAGAGCGACGAGCTCCTGTTGCGCCACTCCCAACTCCAGATAGGAGAACCGACCGCGGTCATGCCCGGATTGTGTCTGGTCCAGGGCCATGCGGGCCTGCGGTAACGCCTCATTCTGCAGCGTGTTGAGCAGATCACGGCTGGACAACAGCTGTTGATAAAGTGCGAACAGCTGTGCTTGCAGCCGCACTCTGGTGGCCCTCTCCTGTGAGTCGGTCTGCTGGCGGCGCACACCCGCCTGGGCAATGGCACCTTGGTTGCGATCGAACACTGGCAGCGCGACGGACATGCCCGCCGTGAACCCAACGTCTCCGCTAACTTGAAAGCGCCGCAAGCCGACACCGACGGTGAGATTGGGACGCGCCTGTGACTGGGCCAGGCGAAGCTCGGCCTCACGAAGACGCGCCTCCGAGGCAAACCGCGCCAGCTCGGGATTCCGGTCCATTCGCCCCTGTAGTGATTCCAAGGGAACGAGAGGCTCGAGGCGCAACAAATCAGCCCGCGCCGATTCGAACGAAACACCCGTATCGCCCCACATCGCGACCAACGCGCGCCTCGTGCCCCTCAGCACGCTTTCAGCTTGCCTGTCATCTGCCCGTGCCCGGGTGACCGCGATTTGCGCGCGGCTCAGTTCGGCCTGCGGGGTGCGAGCTGCCGCCACTCGCGCTGCAATGTTTTTGGCCGTTCGTTCCGTGAGAGTGGTGGCTTCCCGGGCGAGTGACACCCGCTCCTGCGCTGCGACCACGTCGATGAATCGCCGGGCCACCTCAGCAAATGCATCGAGTTGCCGCGCCTGATGCTCGATTGTTGCGACATCGCGCTCAGAACCGGCGACCGCAATGCGCCGCCCGCGCTTGTCGCCGAGTTCGAGTACCTGACTCAAGCTGAGCGTGGCCTGCCGCTCGTCAGGCGCTGCAGCGATCCCTCGTGCCGCAAGTCCATCGACCTCCAAGGAAATCTCAGGATTCGGACGAAGCCGCGCTTGGGTGATGCGCGCATCTGCGGCTTTGAGTTCGAATGCGCTCGCCTGCAGATCGGGATTACGGGCGATCGTGGCTGCAATGGCTTGAGCAAGGGTGAGCGCGCCATCCGACGGCTCACTGGCGAGGGCGGGGACGGCCAAGTGTGTTGCGCCCAACACGCACGCAATCACGCACGTGCGTCTCAGGCGCGCGGAAGAAAATCTCATGAAAAGTCTCCAAAACGGAAGATCTCGTGCACGCAGCACGAGCTGATCAACAACTCAACAGACAGGTCGTGGAGACTTAAACGGGAGGGCCGCGCGGCGGCGGAAGAAGCTCAAACAGCGGCGTCGGGACGGGGACATTCCGCGCCGAGTAGGAAATCCTGCTGGAGCGGCGCCGTACGAGACCGAGCACGATCACAGCGGCGACAAGGATGGGCAGCAGGCTAACGCCGAGCGTATCCTGTTTGACGAGCACGTTCCCTACCGCGCTGACATCCAGGTCCTCGTGCGAGCTATTCGCACCGAAGTGCAGGTCCGCATTGCCGTCCTCGATCAGGTGAAGGCTGGAGCGGGGCTCACCACCATCGAAACACAGATGCAAATGCGTACCGCTGACCCGCGCCATGATCAGGAGAGCGCAGGTAACGAAAAGTAAAACGCGAGCTGTACGGGAAGTAGCGACCTTCACACGAGTAGTATCGACGAATTGTCGCTCACCATCAATGTGGCCGGGCCGCGAAATGGCGGAATTCGACGCGGGCGGCGTCCGACGGAAGTGATCGGGAGTCTGCTGGTCGCGCCGATCCGGGCCGATCTGCGTATTACCGGCGGATCGTGACGGCAATCTTCGGTAAGGTCCAACAGAGGCTCAATTGAGGGGCGTCGACGTGCCCCCCGCCAACGGGAACTGGATACTCTGCAGCGCGGCTTGCTTCAGCGAACTGACCGGCGTCGCATCGTAGCGGCTGTCGAGCAGACCATATCTGTCTTCCCCATTCAGCGCCCGATAGGTCCAGCCAATGGAAGGGTTACTTTGCAGATAAGTCATCAGGCTCTGGAACCACTGCCCCTGACTGCCCGGGACCGGGCTCTGCAGGTCTGCACTATCGTTGCCGGTTCCCAGTTCGCTCAACCAGACCGGGGCGGTACCGGCGGCGCTGATGTAGCCCCAGAGCTGCTTCCGAACTGCATCCAGGCTGGCGGCCGTGGTGTTGGCATTGAACCAGGGCTGCTTCGAGAGCGACGGTCCGTAGTCACGGGCCGTATATACAAGTTGGTTCTGAACGTCCAGCACGACCGGGTTGGTGGCGACACCCATCAGGTTTGAACCCTGCCAGCCACAGACAAAATTGTAACAGTCGGTCCCTTCGACGAAGATCAACAGTTTCGGATTGATGGCCAGAATGGCGTTTCCCGCAGCTTGCGCGGCTACTGGCCAATTCCTCGAGGTAAGAGAGGTGGGGCAGCCGTTCGTTGCAGTGTCGCCGGTCCAACAGGCACCGCTGGTGGCCGTTACTCCCAGCAGATGCGGCGCGTTCCGCAGGTCGACTCCGATCACGGTCGGGTTGCCATCGAACGTAAATCTGGAGGCGCTGTAACGCGCAGCCAGGCTCTGCCAGTCGGCCAGCCACTTTTCCTGCGGGTAGGTGCTGGTGTACCACAGGCCGCTGGGTTCGCTTGCGTGGCCGGCTTCGGAGCGGTGGTTGTCGAGGATGATGCGCAGACCGATGGACCCGGCATAACTGACGATGGTATCGACGTCGGTCAGGGCGCGCTGACCTATCAGGTCCTTGTTGGCGGCAGCGCTGGTTTTGAGATGGGTTGGGATCGGGTTACTCTCCACCAGCTCATTCGAGAACGGCATGCGGATTACGTTGTAACCCAACGACCGGATGGTGTTGAGAACCGCCTTGTAATCCTGGGCATGGAGCCCACCGAGAAGGTGATCGGTGGTTTCGAATCCATACCAGTTGATTCCCGCAATGCGCACCGGAACGCCGTTGGCATCGAGGATGTCGCTTCCGCTGGTGTGCCAGTAACCGGCCCCAGCACCGGCCCCCATCTTTGGAGCCGTGGGCGTTGCGCTGACTTGCGCAGAGTTGGCGCTCGTGCCGGCTGTGTTGCTGGCCGCGACGACGTAGTAATAACGGGTACCGTTTTTCACTCCTTTGTCGGTAAAGGCGCTCGCCGTAGGGGCCGCGATTTGCGTATATGGCCCACCGCTCTGCGTCGATCGGCTGAGGCGATAAGCGGTCGCATCGGTACTGGCCATCCAGCTCAGCATCACCTGGGCGTCCCCGGCCGTGGCCCGAAGTCCGCTCGGCACGGCAGGCACGCGCATGACAACTCCCGAAGTCGGTGAGCCTGGCGCCGTAAACTCGGGCCCTGCATCGGGCGCGCCGCAACCGGCGAACGGCAGCCCCAGCAATAAGCCGAGCACGGGGCGCATTCGGGTGATAGACCACCGTGCCAGCACCAAGCCAAGCATCGGCCGTATTCGGGTGATAGCCCACCGTGCCCACATCATGCCGAGCACCGGCCGATTACGGGCGATGACCGACCGCACCAACACTATCGCTGCAGTCATCGTGACACCCATTGTTTGTATTTCCTGCAGCTTCATTGCAACATCAGCGCGGTTTGCCCGGGCTGTGTATGCCGGCGAGCCCGCCTTCGAATTCCCGTGGCAACTGATCCGCCAGCACCTGCCCGACGTCGGACTCCAGAGCCAGCGGCAAATCGTAGCCGGCTACCGTCCCATCGGCCCATAGCTCGAATGGCATCCACGCCTCATAGAACACTTTGCTGCCGCCGCGGTAGGGGACGGCGGAGACCTTCAACGCGACACTCTCCTGGGCCGTTCGATAGAGGAAAACATCATCATGCTGCGGATCAAATAAGCGTTGCTCGCCCCTGGTATATCCATAACGCCCGAGCAGCCGATCGAAGTTGGCGATACATGCCTCCGGCGAGCCGCCGGTCTCCTGCGCACCGCCCAGCAGGAATGAATGACGCAGCTTCAGGGACGGCGCGCTATTGATGATTGCCGAGAAATCTTCGAGCAATTCCCTGATAGGTCCCAGTTTCGGAGCGGGTAGGAAAGAGACACCGGGGGTTGCACGCGTCGCAAGCTCCGCCACCTGCGGCGGCCACAAGCGCACAGTAACGACGTCGGTTCCCCGCTCGAACCGGTACAGAACCGGGATTGTCAGAGTCTGGCCCCACTCGTTCCCCAGCCGGTTTCGAGCCACGTGCACGTACTCGAAGACAATCCGCGATGCCTCTTCGTCCAGTCGGCTTCGCAATCCAGTCAGTTCCGCGGTCCCTTCACCGATGCTCGTGAACTGTTGGCGGCTCTTAGCCCGCAGCGCGTCGGCAAGCTCTGGCAGCAGCCATCGCTCGTCGATAGGCGTGCGCGCGGGGTCAACACCGCGAAAGATCAGAGTAACCGGCGCTGTTGCCCGCAGGTAATACTGGGTGAGTTGTGCAGAAGCTGCCGACGTCGAGAAGAGAACACAGGCCGCGGCAGCCAGCAGCTTGCTCAACACGGACTGGAAATCGGGCGCCATACGCATCGGAAGGTCATTTCACTGTCAAAATGACTTTTACAGTCATATTCACGAAGCTCCTGTCCACGTAGCCGATGACGTGCGGGTCGGCGGCAACGGCTTTCACGACATCCTCGCCCGAGGGCATCTCCTTGGGAGCGGAGCCCTTCCCGGTAAAGACGAGCTTCGACCATTTCGCCCTGACCTGGCTGTCAGTCTTCCCGACGACCTTGGTATAGAACTCCCGGCGGGCGCGCGACGGATTCGCAATATCCACCGGCGTCAGCGTATTCGACTCTCCGAGGTAAACCCGCGATATCTCGCTGGCTGTGATAGTAGTGGTGCTTTGGGTGCTGACGATGACAACGACGTCGGCACGTGCCTGTTGAAAGGCGACCGTGAATACCAGGCCGGCGGCAATCAGTGACTTGCTGGATCTTTTCATGACTGCCTTCCTCAGAACACGAAATCGAGTGTCATGCTGCCCACTGTCACCGGGCCGTGAAACCCAGGCCGCACGTTGAAGAAGAGCCCGTTACCCTCCGGGCTTACGCGGTCGACCTGGAGCTTCAGATCGACCGATTCGTGCAGGTCCCAACGTATGCCGGCGGCAAATGTGTGTTGGTCGGCGCCGACAGAGTTGATGAGCTGGTCGACACCGACCGCGAGCGGCAGGAGCGCCCCAAATCGGGGAATTGTCGTGTCCGTACGCGCGCTGGTTACTTTCTGCCGCGCGTAAATTGCATAAGGCGTGAATTTGTCCACGCGGTAGCCGGCTAGCAGGTATTGCCCATCCGTGCTGGCCAGGAAGCCGCCACCGGTCGCTTTTGAAATCTCACCCTGAACGGTCAGATGAGTGTCGTCAAAACTCAAACCGAAATCGGTGAACTTGAACGGCACGTTCACGGGATTCAACCGGTTGGCGAGCGCGGTAAAGCCTGCCGCATTCACCGCGGTGAGCAGTTGGGTAACCGTCGCTGAGCGCGACGTGAATGACGACTGACTGCGCCCGACACGCAGGGTCAGCGGCCCAACCGTGACATTGGCGTTGGCGCCCCAGTTCTTCCTCGATTGGATGGCCGCCCCCGCAAAGTTCAGGTCGGTCTTGCCATAAAAAACCTGTGCGCTGATGTCGGCAGGGCCGACCGTCTTGCGGTACAGAATATCCCCGCCGTCGTCGCTGTCGAACGGTATCTGCCCGTACACCTCGATCGGCGGGCGGACCCAGGTATTGGAGTAGCCAACCTGCCGGTAGTCCGAGCTCATGAACACCGGCAGCTGGATTCTACCGACGCGCACCGACACGTCGCGCGTCAACTCGGCTTTCACGAAAAACACGGGTACATCGAGCTGGAATCCCGTGTTGAACATCCGCCGCACCATGCCTTGAACGGTGGCGGAGAACATGTCGCTCAGGTGCACGGTTCCCTGCAGGCCCAACAGTGAATCGACCCCAACATCACCTTCACTGTTAGCCCCTACCGTCTGCTCTTGAGCGCGTCCGAACTCGGCTTTACCGGTATCGGTCACGACAAATCCACCCGTGCCGAATCCGCTGACATCGATTGGTGGCAGAGCCGCGTTCGCACGCGTCGAACCTAGCGCGAGTGCGAGCAGAATTGATGCGGCGGCGGCCCTCACCGGTGAACGGTACATACAGTCTCCTCTCCCTGCTGATAGACGATTACTGCGGCAGAGTCGTACGCCGCCGGATGGATCGATTGCTCGATTTCAGGTGAAGAAATGACGGGTCAAAGCGACTGTGCGGAGCCCTTGTGATTCGCCTGCGGCCGCGGGTGGGTGCAGCTCGGGGAGTGCGCGCTGAAGATAAGGTCACTCATTCGTAGAATTCTCGTTAGTTGTCAGTTCCGCGCAAACCTACGCGAAACGCTCCACACCGCCCGGCCAGCGCGACAGACCTTCCCGTTTCCCTGGACTCACTGACAGTCGGTTTCAGACAGTCTGCCCACAGGACGAGACGCTGTACAACTGTCTACTATCACGAACACTGTTTGTTTCAACACGTCGGCAGCCGACTGGCTGCAATCGGGCGGGTTGTTGGAAGGGGCGGGCCGTTCGCGGCGGCCGCTCCTAAGAGCGCACTGAAACGGTGCGGGGGGCGACAGATCTTCGCAAAACTTCGCCGATTATCAGCTGCGGATGTGCCGGCGCTCGCTTCGGAGCGTACTTCCAGGCTCACAGGCGGTAACGGACCTCCGCCCCGAACAGCGCGCTCGACTGGCGCGCCCCTACACCCGAATTTCCGCGCAGTCCGGATGATCTGGATTGACAACCAGCCTGCGGTGGCGCGGCTCGATGATGCAATCCATCGCCTCGATGGGAATCACGCCAATGAGCGGCTCATCCCCGAACACATATGCATCCGTGGTGCAGCTGCGGTTCGCGAACTCGATCCTGATCGGAGCGACCACTGGGACCTTGATGCGCGAGGCATCCGCAATCTTGATGCGTGCCGAATACGTCTCCGTGGTGTCGAATCCGAGCTGCCTGGCAACAGACTCGGGAATACACAGCGGCATTGCGCCGCTATCGACCAACGCCTGCACCTCAATGCTCAGGCCGGTAAACGTGTTCGTGAGCCTCAAGCTCGCATAAGTCAGTCGCATTGATGCTCCTTGCTGGGCAGAGATTGCCGGGGAGGATAGAGGTAGCCCCTCTGTCATAGGAGTCCGTTTGATTGCGCGTTTTGGCAATTTCGCGAGCTTGCATATCGCTGTGCGAAACCGCAAACGACGCCTGTCCTAGTTAGGAGCCCGTCTGACTAACGATGCGCCTGCTGCAGGGCCGCCAAGAGCGGACAAAGGGCCTGAACCCTCCCTGAACAGGCCATTCAGTCATCTTTCAGCTCACTGCGCGCACGCTGTACCCAAGCCGATATATAGGCTTGATGGAGAACTTCGATGAAACGATTTGCTGCCGCTGCAATTGCCCTCTCACTGTTAGGCACGTCGGCGGCCATGGCGGACGGTCATCACGATCGGGGTGGTCGCGACAGCTGGTCGGGCGAGCACCGAGACTTTGGTGGCCCACGCGATGACCGGCATCACGACTGGCACCGCGATGAACGAGGTTGGGATCGCCGTGAATGGCACGACGACGGTCGCCGTCACGATGCCGATCGTTGGCGGGAGCACCGCGACTGGGTGGGCTACCATGACTGGCGTGGCGAACGATTCCATGACGATGAGTATTTCCGCCATGGATACCGCTTCGGACACCTTTGGCACCGCGGTGAGCGGTTGTCACCGGCCTACTATGCACCGGCGTACGTCGTTCGTGACTACTACACCTACCAGCTCCCGGAGCCTCCGTATGGCTGCCGCTGGGTCCGCGTGGACGGCAACGTGATATTAGCTGCGATCGCGACCGGCCTGGTACTGGACGTCGTGTACAACGTATTCTGAGAGAAGCGTCGCTGACGTCGGATTCGAGGCGCTTACACAAATTTAATCAAGCGCGATTCGCTGGGGCTTCCTGGGAGGAGTTACCATGGGGTGACTTCGTTCCAGGAAGCGTTCGATGGATCTGAAGCGCCATGCAGCGCGCGAGGAAGCTGCCCAGTGGCTGGCAAAACTCGACCGAGGCTTGCGCGAGGGCGAAGGCGTACTGTTCCGCAAGTGGCTGAAGCACTCGGTTAACCGCAGCTCCATCCTGGAGATAGCAAGGCGCTCCTCCGGTCCGGAGGTACTGGCGCTACTGGCCGAGCTCTTCCCGATCGGCGTCAATTCCACGCCGCGGGAGGCCCGACGGGGATCCCTGGTCGTTCTGGCTGCAGCCGTTGCAGCGGCCGGCGTGGTCTTTCTCGGGGCCGTGATGCTCAACGACCAGAGACATTGGTCGCGCTTCGCAGCCTCGTGGTCCACGACTCACTCTGCGAACGGCGCGCTCCATCCGCCGCCCCTGGTCAAGGGCGCGTACTCGACGGCAGTGGGCCAGCAACAAGAGGTTCGCCTGCCGGATGGGAGCACCATTAAACTCAACACGGCTACGAGCCTGGTCGTCACGTATTCGCTCCGGGAAAGAGAGGTCTCGCTCCCGTACGGGGAGGCGAGTTTTCACGTTGCGAGCGAGCCTGACCGGCCCTTCTTCGTGCGGGCCGGCCGCCGTCGTTTTCAGGCAGCGGGCACGCAGTTCGACGTGCGTGTACTTACACCCGACAGCATAGAGCTCATTGTGACGGAAGGGAGTGTGAAGGTGTTTGATGTGCCGATGGACCGGACCGAAACGCCAGCCATGGCGCGGCTACGTGCCAACATGATCTTCGATGATACGACCGTCGACAGTCCCGGAGTGGTGGAGCTGGAGCCAGGTTTGCAATTCGTGCGCAAGGTCCAGGCAAGCGACGTAACTGACCTTCTCGCCTGGCAGCGCGGCAGGATCGTGTTCAAGGGCGAGCGCCTCGAGGATGTCCTGACAGAGACTCATCGATACACGAAAACGCGCTTCGTGCTGGCCGATCCGCAGCTGAGCGACACTCGCGTGAGCGGCGATTTTCGTGCCGGTGACATCGACGACTTCCTGGCTGCGTTGCGCAGGAACTACCTGATTGTTTCGCAACGTGACCCGACAGGAACGATTGTGCTGAGCCACTCGACTCCTCCTGTCCGCCGCCTGTAGCGGCCCGGCGCCAGCGTCCGCCCGGCGCCAGCATCCGCCCGGCGCCAGCATCCGCCCGGCGCCAGCATCCGCTCAGGAGTTTGCCTGCTCGCTCGTGGCCAGGTGCCGCAGCGATTCCGGCACAAACGACAGGTCCGTCGCCTCGCGAACCGCCAGCCGCATCTGCTTTTCGAGCACATCCTGCGGAACCGGGTTCTGGTAGCCGTTGAGACAATTGGCAAGCGCCGTTGCGCCCGACAGGTTCTGCGTCCGGGACACGCGGTACGCCTTCATCACCAACGCCTCCGCGGCTCCCGGTGTAAGCATCAATGGAAGTGTTGACTCCATTTGCTGCAACTCGTTGGCCGGAATCATCAAGTCATAACGGCGCGCCAACGCCGCCAGCAGCTCCCGGCTCTCCGCGTGCGAGGTGGTCGGCAAAATCGGCACCCGCAGATCGATGCGGCCAGGGCGCTTCAGGTCCGCTTCAATCAGATCGGGTCTGGATGAGGCCAGCACCCACACGACCTTGCCACGATTGGCGGTGTCGGACATCTCCTGCGCGATCATGGAGTATAACCGTCCCGACAACCCACTGTCGTTGTTGCCCGAATCGCGCCGGCCGAGCGTCTGATCGGCCTCGTCGACAAACACGATGCAGCGGCCGAGCGCGCGGACCAGGCGGAAGATCTTTTCCAGGTTGCCTTCGCTCGAGCCCACCCACTTCTCACGAAAATTCTTGAGCTTTAGCACGGGCACGCCGGCTTCGCCTGCGAGACATTCGACCAGGAAAGTCTTACCCGTACCGATGGGCCCGCACAGTAGATATCCCATGGGTAGTGCCCGCAGATCGTTCGTGCGCCACAGTGTCACGTCCTGCCGCAGCCACGCTTTCAACGCTTCCTGCCCGTGATACTCGCCCAACGTCCGTTTGGATTCGAGAAACTCCACGAGACCGGGCGCGTCATGCTCGACCATCTCCTTCTTGAGTAAGGCAAAGTCCGAGGTTTGCAGGACTTGTCCCCGGTGCGCCCGGACTTTCGTGAGCTGCTCGAGCGTGCTGACTGACACACCGGTCATCGCCGCCGCGAGCACCGCGAGGTCTGTCCCGGCGGGAATCGTCTGCTTGAACTCCTTCTGTAAGAGGGTCAAAGCGGATTGCAGCTCGGACATGGACGGAAGTGGGACGCGCACGCGCGTGGACTGCGGTCCGAATGCTATCAACGGCTCAAGGTCGTTCAGATTGTCTGCAATCAGCAGACTCACGAACGGGAGCTCCGTGAACGGCGAGCCGGAGGCCCATTCCCGCACGAGACTCGTCAGGCTGCCGTGCTCGAAGCCACGGCCATCGGCCGGCAGAAGTTGGTCGGCACCCCGGACCAGTACGGCAACCTGTACATTGTTGGGTTTCCCAACCGCCTCCAGATTGCCGAGATACCTGCCAAAGCGGCTCACGAAGCGGATGGCGGCGAGCGGGTCGCGCGGCAGACTCTGCATCACGGCGGGAACCCACTCAGCCAGACGCTCACTTCCGCGCTCGACGGCCAGGCCGTTGCCGAGGTCATAGGTGAAAATGACCTGAAAGCCCACGAGCAACTCATCCTCAATGTAGCGTTCAATGCTGACGAGCCGGCCGCCGATGGCCAGTCGATCATGGACATTGCCGTACAGGATGAATTGGCCGGATGCGCCGCTCTGGAACGAGTCGTAGAGCTCGGCTGCCCAATCCGGTTTGCTCGCCAAGGCCGTTCTGGCAGTGACCTGTGCAAAAAGCTTCATGCGTACCCTCGCTTCCTTTCTGGCGCAGTCGAAGAATAGGCTCCCGCGAGCGTCGCCCTCAAGGCTAACCCGACAACGCGGTCGCGGGTGCCACTGCCCCTGGAGCCACGGAAGCCAGGCCCATGATGCCGCCCGGGTTCATGCAATCGACCATCGCGGATGGGATCAGAATGGTCGTGCCACGCTCCTTGGTCGTCTCGTAGATGATATTCATGGCGCGCAATTGAAGCGCTGCGGGATTGCGTGCATAGATATCAGCCGCCTCCAGAAATTTCCTGGCAACCTCCTGTTCAGCGGAGCCCAGTATGACCCGCGCGGCTTTTTCGCGCTCGGCCTGGGCCTGGCGGCTCATTGCATCCTGGAGCTGCGAAGGAATCGCCACGTCGCGAATCTCCACGGAGATCGCCGCCACACCCCAGTCTGCCGTCTTACGGCCAATTTCCTCCTTGAGTTGTTGGTCAGCGAGCTTGCGCTCGGACATCAACGCGCTGAGCGGTGAGGCGCCGATCATTTCCCGCAGGGATGTTTGCGCTACGCGCAGAATCGCCGACCTGTAGTCCGTAATTTCCAACGCTGCGCGCTCCGGATCGTGCACTTGCCAGAACAGTATCGCGTCGATGTTCGCAGGCACGGTATCTTTGGTGAGCGCTTGCTCGGCATTGAATTCAGTCGTTTGGATACGCTGGTCAATCCAGGCGGTCACGGCATCGACGAACGGGATGATGGCGAACAGACCTGGACCGCGGATGGCATGAAGTTTCCCGAAGCGCAGAACTACGGCCTTCTCCCACTGTTTGGCCATTAACAGCGATACGGGCGTCAGAGCTGCCACCAGCACGAGAGCGCCTGGGACGAGGTAGCCCAGCAGCAGTCCCCATCCATGGAACAGTGTTGCGACGGCGAACGCCACAACGAGCAGCACGATCGAGATGACAATGGCGGGAGCGTTCATACCTGAAGCGTTCATTTGTTAGTCCTCAGTCGCTTTGCGGTGCGCAGAATTTCCTGGGCGACGTCGATAGGATCGACGCCCGCCGAATTCGAAATGGCGATGGCCTGTTGGGCGAGGCTTGCCACCCGTTTGGCTTGCCGTGTCACGTCAACCGGTGGGGGTTTGTCTGCCACGTATGTCCCGCGCGCCCGCAGGATGACAATCGCGCCCGTCTGCTCGAGGTCTGCGTAGGCGTGCCGGACTGTGTTCAGATCCACTTTCAAGGAAACGGCGACCTGACGCATGGTGGGCATCTGCTCGCCCGGGCGCAGAATCCCAGCACCAATGGCCTGCAGCAGCTGATCACGGATCTGCACGTACACAGGTACGCCGTTGTCCTCAAGCTGGAGCGGTGGAAGCATGGCACTCAAGCTGTATGATAGTATGCATACAGTCTATCAGACGGTAGCTGCTGTCAAGCCCGTAGCTCTTGCGCCATCTGCAGGCTGCGGCGTAATGGTGTGCGCGGGAGCGGGGATGGCCAGCAGCGCATAGCGGCCGTATGCGTAGTGAGTCGCTAATGCGCACGACACCCGAGCGGACAAAATCCCCCACTCGAGTTGCGAGAGTTGCCGTATAGCCTCTTGTGGGGGTAGCGTAGATCGAACGCATCACGCGGCTATGCCGACTACATCTGAGTCGCCCACCGAGATTTTCACGAAGCTCTTCGCCGAGAGCCGGCAGGCATTGCTGCGCTACATTCGCCGTTTCGTCGGCTCGAGTGAGACGGCGAAAGAAATCGTCCAGGAAGCGTTTCTGCGTACGTACCGGCAGCGTGAGTCAGTGACCACGCTCAGAGCCTTTCTATTCTCGACGGCGCGCAATCTAGCTGCGAATGAATACCGTCATCGGCGGATCGTTGAGGCAGGTGCTGTGGGGGATTTGCAGGATTCGCGGGTCAAAATAGAGTGTGAGTCGCTGGAGTCGCAGTTCCTGAGAGATGAGCGAACCCGGCTCATACAGGCGGCTATCGATCGACTGCCCCCACAATGCCGTGCCGCATTCACACTGCGGGTATTCCACGAGTGCTCTTACAAAGAGGTTGCGGACCGCCTGGGCATCTCGCCCAAAACGGTCGAAAAGCACATCGCGCGTGGCTTACGTGAGATCCACAACTACTTGAAGAGGCGGTATAGGTAGGACCATGGGCGAGGTTCATACGCTCCCGAGTACGGATGAGACCGAGCGCGAAGCAAGCGCCTGGTTCGCTCGTATGAACGCCGATGATGTTACGGCCGACGATCGTGCTCGCTTTGAAAGTTGGCTCAGTGCTCATCCATGGAACGCGAAGGCCTATGCGGACCTTTCCGCCACGTGGCAGGAGCTCGTGAAATCCGGCCCCCTGGTTCGGGCCGTCTCCTTCGGCCAAGTGATGAATGCGGCCTCTACGCCGCGCTCTGCGCGCAGGCGCTGGGCAGTTATTGCGGTAGCGGCTGGAATTGGGGCAATGGCTCTCGGCGCAGCCTGGAACCTGTACAAGCAACGGGAAGAGACACGCTTTCAAACAGCCATCGGTGAGCGCGCCGCGGTGGAACTGCCGGACGGCTCTTCGATCGATCTCAACACCAATAGCCGGGCATCGGTGGACTACAACGAGCGCAGGCGTGTCATCAGTCTGGAGCGCGGCGAAGCCTTCTTCAAAGTAGCTCATGATACGCAACGGCCGTTTTGGGTGCACGCCGGTGATTCTTGGGTCCGCGCGGTCGGTACGGCATTCAATGTCTACTTGAGACCCACAGGGCCGGTAGTGACCGTTAGCGAGGGCACTGTCAATGTCGTGAATACAACATCCGATGGGTCACCCCCCTCGGGTGCCGCCGTCACGAAGGCTGCGGCAGCCGTCACGGCAGGTGAGCAGGTCGATGTCCACGGTCACGCTGAAATGATCCACGAGCTCAATTCGGTGCAGCTCGGCCGGCTGCTGGCCTGGAGGCAGGGGAGCCTGTATTTTGAGGACCAGCCGCTGGGTGACGTCGCTGATGAGCTGATGCGCTACACCACACTACAGATCGACTTTGACGATGATGCTCTACGCCAGCTCCGTGTCGGAGGAACGTTTCAAACGAGTCCCGAAGGAGCGGAAGCTCTGTTGACCATGTTGCACGATGGATTTGGCATGGCCATTCGGCGCGATGGCTACGGTCGCGTCCATATCGAAGGATCCGACAAGTAGTGCGTTGATCAGCCCGCCACGGCAGCACTCCGGAGCCGCACGGCTATCCTTTCCATGATGTTGTGGCAGCCCTCGGTAAGTCGACTGGGGGTTTCCCGTCCCCTGGGGGTCGTAGTAGTAGACGGCTCTTCGCGAGTCGCAGATACGAGTCCAAACGAGGGGGGCGTTCATGACGACGATCAAGGGACCGGTCCGCAAAGCGGTGTTGCAAGCCCTGGCGTGTGCATCGGGGCTGGTACTGGCTGCACCCGGCAGGGCGAGCGCCGACTCGGCGCAATTTGACATCGCCGCGCAACCAATGCCCGGCGCGCTCAAGAATTTCGCGGCACAAGCGAAGATGCAGCTGCTGTACCGCTACGATGTCGTCGGCCGTGCCACGGCGAAGCCGGTGGCCGGTCGGCTCGAGAAGCACGCTGCCCTCGAGCAATTGTTGCAAGGATCCGGCTTGGAAGCGGTTTACAGCGACGGCAATATCGCGACGATTCGTCCTGCTGCCATCGACGAGAAAACGGCTCCCGGCACCAAGGCCGCCACGGGCGATACACCCACTCCGGCGAGCTCGCCTCCGCCCAGCTCCTTGCTCGAGAAGTCCCCGAGAAACGTCCGGCTTGCTCAGGCGGAAACGGCTGCGCGGCAGGCCCAGGATTCCGCGTCGAGCAACCCGGGCGGGACTGGTGGTCTGCAGGAAGTGGTGATCGTGGGGGTGAGGCGCGCGATAGAGACTTCGCAGGAAGTCAAGAAAAACGCCCAGACGTTCGTCGATTCAATTACGGCCACTGACCTGGGTGCATTTCCTGACAAGTCAGCTTCGGATGCGCTGCAACGGTTGCCGGGCATCACCGTCAATCGCTTGCAGTCGAACGATGACAGCACGCACCCCTCGGGCGAGCCTACAAACATACTGATTCGCGGCTTGACGCAGGTGCGCACTGAATTCAACGGGCGGGACACTTTCTCGGCCGACTCCGCGCGAGGCCTGAACTTCAACGACATTTCCCCGGAATTGCTCAGCCGCGCCGATGCCTACAAGAACCAGACAGCCGATATGGTCGAGGGCGGCATCGCCGGGACGATTGATTTGCGCACGCGGCTGCCATTCGATCAGGAAGGTCTCGTGGCGGTCGGCACCATCCAGGGCGACTACGGTGACCGGTCGAAGCAATTGACACCAGCCTGGTCGGTCCTGGCCAGTGACTCCCTCTGGACGGACTTCGGGCGGTTTGGACTTCTCGGCGATTACGCGCGCTCGCACGTGGTCACGCGGACCGAAAGCGTGGTGATGGATAAGATCGATACGTACTGCTCGGCTGGATATGGCACAGCGGACCACGCACTCGTCAGTTCTGACGGCAGTATTCCCTGTACATCCAACCCTTTTGGCGGCACAGGCTGGGCGTACGCTCCAGACGGAATCCGCTATTCGCAGGTCGACTACGATCGCACGCGGATAGGCAGCACTGTGGCGGGTCAATATGAAAACAATTCCAGGTCCCTGGTCGCTACCGTTCAGTACACGGACGCCAGATACCACAATGCATGGCTCGAGGATGCCAGCCACGCCATTCTCGAGGGAAACTATTTCGGCACGCCTGCATTCAACCCGCGAACTACGACGGTGCTGGGTCCGGCCGCGGGTACGGGGCCGCTCGTCTTTGGGTCCGATGGCATGCTGCAGTCGGGAGTGCTGACGCAGGGTCATGGCAGCTGGGCTGGAAGCTTCTCGCCCAACATCCAGGATGCAATCAACACCGGTTCGGCTGTGCCGGGCGTGCCGTTCGTCAATGATTGCGGTCCGGGCTTCACGTGCAGCACGTTGCGGGACGGGCTTTATTTTCAGAATGAAGCGCGCGATTTCGACCACACCGAGCAGACGAAGGACGTCTCCGCGAACCTCAAGTGGGATGTTACGTCATGGCTGCATGCCAACTTCGATGCCCAGTACATCGATGCAAGCACCCACAACAGCGATATTCTCGTCGCCAGCGGCTCCATGGCCAATTACCAGTACAGTTTAAACGGCGACGGGACACCCCAGGTCCAGTTGCAACCCGGCTCCAACGTCAACTATGCCTCTGGTGGCCTCACAAACCCCCACAATTACTGGATTCCCTTCATTCAGGGACACGTAGAAAGCAACGGCGGCATCGAGTCCGCGTTTCGCGGCGATCTGAAATACGACCTGAACAAGGCTGGCGGCTGGCTGGATTCCCTCAAGGTGGGCGTTCGCTATGCGGATCGGACCCAGACCGTACGCTATTCGACTTTCAACTGGACACCGATCGCTGCGAACTGGAACTGCAACGGGCCCGGCTTCAATGCGGACAATACCTCGTCCGGGCCTTATCCGCCGTGCGCCGCCGGACATCCTGATTTCAAAGGCTATGGGGCAGGGATCTGGGGTACCCAGAATTTCAGTCCGTTCTACGATGGCAAGGTCTACCCGAACGGACCACTGGTATTCCTCAATAATGCGACCGTAACCAATTTTCCGACGCTGATACAAGCTTTGAGTGGCGCCACGACCAACTCTCCGCTAGGTACCGGATACACAGCAATCTGCGACCGAACTGACGCCACCGTTGACGGCTGCTTCACGCCTTCGGAAGTGATGCGCCTCGAGGAGAGGACCAAGGCCGTCTACGCAATGTTGAACTTCGGCGGTGACAACACAAACATATTCGGGCAGATCAACGTCATGGGCAACGTTGGTGTGCGCGTCGTTCGAACCGAGGAGACCAGCGCCGGCGCCGCGGCCTATCCGACGGCCACGGACCTGCTGGCATTGAAACCCTGCGGCACACCCTTGGGGCCGAACTCTGTCGTCAATCCGAGTTGCTATCTCACGCCAGATATCATCGCCTTCGCCGGCGGCGGTGGCACGCCAAACACGTTCAACGGGGTCCATACCAACTGGCTGCCGAGCTTCAATGTGCGTTTCGGCCTGGATGACCGGGATTTCATTCGCTTTGCCTACTCGCGCGCGCTGTCGCGGCCGGAGATTGGCTTGCTGCGCAACTATGTGCAGATCAATCTGCCGGTGATCAATACGACTCCGGACTCGCCCTATGTCATCTACAACTCTCCGGCGGCGGCGCACATCCCGGCGAATGTCGTCGGTTACAAGTTCCTGTTCAATGCCACCGCGGGTAACGCGGCTCTGCTGCCGGAAATCGCCGACCAGTTCGATCTCTCGTTCGAGCGCTACTTCGGGCCAAGCAGCTCGCTGACCCTGGGCTTGTTCTACAAGAAGCTGACGAACAGCCTCAATTACGCCAAGTTCGACCGCACCTTCACCAACAATGGCGCGACTCAGACCGCGGAAATCCTGGGTCCCGTCAATGAAGAGAACGGGGGTAAGCTCAAGGGTCTGGAATTCGGCTATCAGACCTTCTTCGACTTCCTGCCCGGACTGCTCAGCGGCCTGGGGTTACAGGCCAACTACACGTACGTCAGTCAATCCGGGATCCATAATTCGAATCTGATCACCGCGACCTCCAGCGGCGCCCTCGGTGCATTCGGCGCCGGCAATACCGTCCTGTCGGGCGTGGTGATCGACTCGCATCGCCTGCAGGGAGTGTCCGACCACACCTTCAACCTCGTGGGTCTTTACGAGAAAGGGCCGATCGGACTGCGGCTCGCTTACAACTGGCGCTCCCGCTATCTCACGCAGAATCTGGATTGCTGCATCGGCTTGCCCGTGTTCCAGAAGGCCGCTGGTTTCCTCGACGGCTCGGTACGTTACTCGGTGGGCTCCCATCTGGAGCTGTCGCTCGATGTAACGAACCTGCTGGATACCCGGATTGCCTATCAGCAGCAGATATTCGGCGACTCCACGGCGACGCCGGGCGCCGCCGCGGTTTACCGGGATTCGGGGTGGTCGCGCGTAGACCGCCGCTACCAGTTTGGGATCCGCGCCAAATTTTGACGGGCTCACAGCCGGTGCGCGTTGTCATTGTCGGTGGCGGTACAGCTGGATGGATGGCCGCCGCTGGCATCAGGCAGCAACTCCCTCCGGAAGACTACAGCGTTGTGCTCATCGAATCTGACGAGATTGGCACTGTTGGCGTTGGAGAGGCCACGCTGCCACACATCAAGAGATTCAACGACCTGCTCGGGATCGATGAGGCGCACTTCATGCGCGAGACCCGCGCGACCTTCAAGTTGGGGATACAGTTTCGCGACTGGGACCGGCCCGGTGATTGCTACATTCACCCGTTCGGAGCGTTTGGAGAGCCTTGGGGCGGCGTGGAGTTTCAGCAGCATTGGCTCAGGGCGAGCCAAGCGGGCCGGCAGCACTGTTCACTCCAAGACTATTCCTACGCGGTGGTAGCGGCCCGGAACGATGCCTTCGAATTTCCGAGCGACAGCCAGGACCCGATCGCCTCGACCTACGTATATGCCTATCACTTCGACGCGGGTCTCTATGCGGCATACCTGCGTTCCTGGGCTATGAGACGGGGTGTGCGTCGAGTTGAAGGGCAGGTGTGCGATGTCAGTCGCAACGCAGCCACCGGCGATCTGGTGGAACTGACGCTCAAGTCAGGCGAGCGCATAGCCGGTGATCTCTTCATCGACTGTTCTGGTTTCAGGTCTGTGTTGCTTGGAGGCACCCTGGGCGTCGCCTGGCAGGACTGGACGCATTGGCTCCCCTGCGATCGTGCGTTGGCCATTCCAAGCAAAAAGATTGATGCGCTGACGCCGTATACGCGTGCGACGGCGCGCCGAGCAGGATGGACTTGGCGAATTCCACTCCAGCATCGCACGGGTAACGGCTACGTCTTCTGCAGCCATTTCATCAGTGACACCGATGCGCGGGATACTCTGTTGGCTGCGTTGGATGGCCCTGTGCAAGGGGAGCCGCGACTGTTGCGATTTTCACCGGGGCGACGCAAATCGGCATGGTGTGGCAACTGTGTTGGGATCGGCCTGGCCAGCGGCTTTCTCGAGCCGCTCGAATCCACCAGTATCTTCCTGATCCAGGCGGCGGTGATGGATCTCATCGACCTCATGCCAACGCCGGGATCAACCCGTCCGGACCCTCGGCTCGCCGCTGAGTTCAACCGACTCAACGAATTGCAGTATGGCCGGATCCGCGATTTCCTCGTGCTGCACTACATCGCGAACAGCCGCATCGGTGAGCCACTTTGGGACTATGTGCGCGCAATGCCGTTGCCGGATAGCCTCGCTCACAGACTTCAGCTGTTTCGCTCACGCGCAGCTTTGCCGAGCTACCAATACGGTCTGTTTTCTCGCGACAGCTGGCTATCGGTCCTCATGGGACAGGGGATCATCCCGCAGGGATACGATCGACTGGCCGATGCATTCGCGCTTCCCACTCTCGAAGCACGGTTGAAGGACATCCGCGATCGAATTCAGACAAATGTCGGCGCGATGTCGTCGCACGGCGCGTTCATTGCGAAGTATTGCCAAGCGGTCGAGGCAACAGCCTCCGGGGAAACTGTGGCATGAGTGCCCAGCAGCCACTTTCGCGCGTGGTGGTGACAGGACGCGACGCAGACCTGTGGCTCTGTGTTTGCGCCATCAGCCGCGCGCTGGGGCCAGCAGGCGTGGACGTGGTTGCGATCGAGATGCCGAGCCGGTTGAGGTCCGCTCATATCAGCGCGACACAACCACCGCTGGAGGCTTTGCACGCGCAACTCGAAATCAACGAATCAGCCCTGATTCGCGCCACCGCAGGCAGCTTCTCATTCGGCCAGAATATTCTCGGCGGACAGGACTACGGCGCTCCAGCCTCCAGCCGCATTCCCAACTTCTTTCATGCTTGGGGGGCTTATGGAGCACCTATTGACGGGAGTCCCTTCTTCCCGTGCTGGCTCAAGGCGCGGCGTCATGGCCTCAATATTTCCCTGCAAAATTTCTCCCTGACTGCGGTGGCGGCGCAAAACGGGCGCATGCTGCTTCCGGACGAGGCCACGGCGGCATTTGGCCGAACCGACTATGGCTATCACCTGCAGACGATGGCCTATGTTGGCTATCTCAAATTCATCGCGGCGGGCCTGGGGGTCGCAATACACGAGGCGCAGCATGTAGATGTTGAGCGAGATCTACACGCCGAAGGCATTGCCGCGCTGCTGATCGACGGGTCTTTGCGGGTGGAGGGCCAACTTTTCGTCGACGCAACCGGCGAAGACGCGGTCCTGATCGGCCGGTCGCTCGGCGTCCCGCGGGAAGAGTGGGCCCACCATTTCAGCGTCGATCGCGTTCTCTCAGGACGGGCGCCCGCGTTCACGTCAATTCCGCCGTTCGCAGAAATACGCGTGGCAGAAATCGGTTGGACTGCACTTCATCCAAGCCAGGGCACCACTGGCGTCGTCCACGCTTATTCGAAAGACCTCTCGAGCGACGAAGCCGCGCTCCAGTCGGCGACTGCCGCAGCGCGTGTCGAGCTTGCCGACGTGGCCTTCCGCTCAGTGAATCCTTATCTGCGCTCGAGATTATGGGCAGGCAATTGCATTGCTGTCGGCGCAGCGGCGTGTGCCCTCGATCCAGTGCATGCTGTTGAGCTTCATGTTTTACAACTGGGGATAGTCCACTTGTTATCCTTGTTCCCGGTCACACAGCAGTGCGGCGCCGAGCGCGCCGAGTACAATCGAATCATGCACTCGTATTACGAGCGGGTCCGCGATTTTCAGTGTGCTTTCTACACACTATCGGGGTTGGAGGGCGAATTCTGGCAACGAGCTCGTGATCGAGCTGTGCCAGCGGCGCTTGCGCATAGGATCGCCACCTTCCGCGCACGGGCGGTTATTGCACCGCTGGAAGACGAAACCTTTTCTCAGGACAGCTGGCGGGCGATTTTCGCCGGCCTCGGCCTCATACCTGAGAGCTGGGGGCCGGCTTTAGATCGAATTTCTCCACGGCGGCTAAGGGAGGAATTCCATCGCATGCTGGAGTTTATAAAGAGAAAGGTTCTCGACCAACCGACACACCAGGCTTATCTGGACCGCGTATGCCGGGGGACAGCGCTGTGAGGTCCATCGAACGCTCCCTCGTTTCCAGGCAAGCAGCGCCCATGAGCGGGCCGCAGAGGATGGCCCCCCTGTTTGCTGTAATCGTGGCTGCGGGATGTATCCCGGCCCTAGCTTGGGGGACCTCGCCCGAATGCGCGGAGTCCCCCGGTCACGTGATCAAGTTGTGTGTCGCGGTGCGTGAAGGCCGCGCCCTGTTTGAGGTTAGCCGCCTGGGCAGGCCGGTTCTGGCGCCGTCGAATCTGGGTCTGCAGTTCGATGGTGAGCCTGAGACCCAATACAGCTCGATCACGAGCGTGCGGCGCGGCTCGTCGGACAGCACTTGGGAGCAACCCTGGGGTGAGGAGCGAACGATTCGCGACCGGCATACCGAGATGACTGTCGGTCTCAAGGGCAGTACGCCTATCAACAGCACAGTTGCAGTGACCTTCAGGCTATTCGACGATGGCATCGGTCTACGCTATGGGTACACAGGCATACCAGCCGGGCGCGAGGTTCATGTCAGCGCCGACCGTACTTCGTTTCGTACCCTGGGAAATTATGACGCCTGGTGGTATCAGGCATTGGGTCAGGAGCGGGACGAATATCTGTACACGCGCACAGATGCCCGGCGCATCACGCTCGCCGAGACGCCTCTGACCTTAAAGGGATCTAACGGCCTCTATCTTTCATTCCACGAAGCCGCGTTGATCGATTTCCCGAGCATGTTGCTCGCCGGAAATGGAGCCGGGACGCTGTCAGCGTGGCTGATGCCCTGGCCGGATGGCGTCCTCGCGCGTAAAACAGGTCCATTCACCACACCTTGGCGCACGGTGCTGATCACCGACAGCGCCGGGGCGCTCGCCGACAGCCGTATCGAGCTCAATCTCAATGAGCCCAACAGGCTCGGGGACGTGTCCTGGTTCAAGCCGGAAAAGTATGTGGGTGTCTGGTGGGAAATGCACCTCAACAAGTCCACCTGGGGCAGTGGCCCGCGGCACGGGGCTAACACCCGCAATGTCCAACACTACATGGATTTCGCTGCGAAGCACGGTTTTGGCGGTGTTCTGGTGGAGGGCTGGAACCAGGGCTGGGATGGCGACTGGGGCGCGAACGGCGACCGCTTCAGCTTCACCAAGTCATACCCGGATTTCGACCTCGACACGGTCGTCGGATATGGACGGCAGCGGGGTGTCAGGCTGATCGGTCACAACGAGACCGCGGGCGCCATCCCCAACTACGAAGCCCAGCTGGAGGATGCGATGCGTTTGTACGAAGATCACGGCATCCAGATCGTCAAGACAGGGTATGTGCACCACAGCGGTGATATTGTTGATGACAGTGGCGGCCGTGAATGGTTCGCCGGCCAGTACATGGTGCGCCACAATCTGAAGGTAGCCGAGGTGGCAGCACGCCACCATGTTGCTATCGATTCACATGAGCCCGTCAAGGATACCGGGCTGCGCCGGACGTGGCCCAACATGGTCAGTCGCGAGGGCGCGCGGGGCCAGGAATTCAATGCCTGGGGCAGACCGACCAACCCACCGGAACACACGGTCATCATTCCATTTACGCGCATGCTGGCCGGGCCGATGGACTTTACGCCCGGGATCTTCGACGTCGCTCATGGTCAAACAGAGCTTACGCGCCGCGTGCAATCAACGGTGGCGACCCAGCTTGCTGAATATGTCGTCCTGTACAGTCCGATCGCCATGGCTGCCGACCTACCGGAGAATTACGAGGCGAGGCTCGACGCATTCCAGTTCATCCGTGACGTGCCCACCGATTGGGAAACATCCAGGACGCTGCAGGGTGACATCGGCGAATTCATCGTCGTCGCGCGTTTGGAGCGTGGCGGAAAGGATTGGTTCCTGGGTGCGCTGACCAACGCAAACGCGCGCACGCTGACTCAGCCCCTGTCGTTTCTCGCACCCGGCGAGCAATACGAAGCGCAAATCTATCGTGACGGACCTGCAGCGGACTACCGCACCAACCCGCAGCCGCTCACAATCGAGCACCGGACCGTGACTGCGCAGGACAGCATACTGATCGACATGGCGCCGGGTGGCGGAACCGCTATCAGATTCAAGTGCTGCGCGGATCGACCGTAAGATTCGCTCGGTACTCCTTCGAGCGCCGCCGATAGCTGGCGCCCGCCTGCGCAATTAGCGCCAGGTCCTTCTCGGACACCTGTCGAACGACGCTCCCCGGAGCACCCATTACGACGGAACCATCCGGAATCTGCTTTCCCGGAGGAACGAGTGCGCCGGCCGCGATGATGCAGTTTCGGCCGACCCGGGCTCGATCCAACACCATGGCGCCATTAGCGATCATTGAGTCGTCCCCAACGACACAACCATGTAGGAAGGCCAGGTGTCCGATCGTCACGTTACGGCCGACCTCCACCGGAATTCCCGGGTCGGTGTGAACGACAGCTCCATCCTGTACGTTCGAGCCGTCACCTATGATCAACCAGTCATTGTCGCCTCGCAGCACGGCGCTGAACCAGACGCTGGCCTCCCGGCCCAGGCGCACTGATCCGATCACATGCGCCCCAGGGGCGACGTAGTACGAATCGTCAGTTGTCTCCAGGCGCCGCGAGCCAATTATATAAATCAAGGTGGGCACTCCAATGAACGCTTCACCCGAGCTTCGCACCCTTTCAAGAGTTTGTGGAGGTCCGAGCGGATTGGCGGGCAAAGTCAGCTGGCCGCGGGCAGAGACCTGAAGCCGCGGAAGCGCGCTCGTGCGTCTCTCGTCGGGGCTGCAGTGAGATGCAGCCCAGGCAAGCGCTGCACCGCCCTGAGAATCGCAACGCGCGCTTCCAGCCGCGCTACTGACATACCGGCGCACGCGTGGGCACCGGCACCGAATGCAAGGTGACGGTTGGGGTTGCGCGCAAGATCGAGTTGATCCGGAGCTTGAAACTCGTCCGGATCGCGATTGGCAGCTCCAATGCAAAGTGTCAGATACGTGCCGGGCCCCAGCACCACGTCGCGGCAGACGACGCGCTCCACGACGAGCCGGTTGCCCAACTGGTTGGAGCTCTCGAAACGTAGGAATTCCTCGACTGCGCTGCCTATGAGGGTTGGCGCGTCGCGCAACTTCGTCAGCGAGCCCGGATCATTGAGCAGGGCGTGGAGGCTGTTGCCAATGAGATTGGTCGTCGTCTCGTGGCCGGCATTCAACAGAAAGATGCAGTTGTGCAGCAGCTCGGGCTGCGTCATCTGCTCTTCGCGCAGCAGTCTGGTCACTATGTCCGTATCATCGCCCGGGTGGCGGCGCCGGTCCGCTACGAGGGTCCGCAGATACTCGCTGAACTCGAGAACGGCACGGTTCCCGGCTGCCAGTTGCTCAGCGGTAGGGGCGGATTCCAGCGCGCCGAGTATCGCCAGCGACCAGGCGCGTAGTGGTCCGCGATCGTCGCGCGGAACACAGAGCAAGTTGCCGATGACCTCCACGGGAATTGCCGCAGCGTAGTCCGCAATCAGGTCGAAGCGGCGCTGCCCCTCCATGCGATCGAGCAACTGATCAACGAGAGCAACGACTCCCGGCTCCATGGAATTGAGCACTTGCGGAGTGAGCGCACCCACGATCTGCCGCCGCACCCGCGAGTGGTAGGGTGGATCATTGAACACGAGGCTCGTGGTGTGATGTTCGTACAACGGTGAGCCAACCCCGAATCGCGGGCCGAACACCGCCTTCTTGTCGGAGCTGAAATGCTGCCGGTCGCGGTAGATTCGATCGAGATCCGCATGTCGGGTCAGGAAGAAGCTGCCATCCGGACACCGGTGTACGGGATCGAAGGTGCGCAAGGCCGCGTAGGTGGGGTAGGGGTTCGCATAGAACTGCGTCCCCAGACGGTTGGGATCAAACTCGGCGGCGAGATCTATCGGCCTGATATCGCGGTCGGACATGGGTCAGTGAGCTGCTCCAGCAGAGCGACTAACGAGTCCGGCTTCTCGACATGGACATTGTGCCCTGCTCCTTCGACTTCTTCCACATTCGCGCAGTGCGCCCGTAACTCCTCCGTTGATACCATCGGGTCGCGCTCGCCGCGCACCAGGACGATGCGTGCTTTGGCGCTCGAGACAAGGGCTGAAAAAGGTGCACCGGCGACGGCGAACGTACGAGGATCCTGTGACAGCCGCCAACCCTCATTAGCCTCAACGATGCCACGCGCAAGCCAAACCGGATCCGCCGCAATCTCCGGCGTTAGTCCCGACACGCGACGGTAGCGAGTCCAAGCATCGTCCTGCGTAGCGTGGAATCGAACGGGTCGATTCGCTAGCTCACGGGTCATCTGCAAATCGGCTTCCGGCCACACGATCTTCGGGCCCACACCCAGGACACCATCCACCCGGACACCGAACCAGCCGCTCGCGAGCGCGAGACCAACGTATGCCCCCAGTGAGTGGCCGACTATGAACAGCTCGGGTGAGCCGGCAACGAGGTCGGCCACAGCCGCAGCGAGTTGTCCGACACTGTAGTGCGGTTGCCATTGCGATTGCCCATGGCCGCTCAGATCGGGGGCCATCCAGCGTCCAAAACGGCGTTGCTCCAGTGCCTGATGGACACCGGCCCACACAGCTGAGGTGGCGCCCAGGCCATGCAGGAGCAGGATCGTTCGATGGCCCTGACCGCCGCCCTCATGCCAGATCGCATCGACTTTCATCGCGGGGACTATACATTAACGCGGCCAGCCCATTACGGCCGGCGCCGTCCCACGCTCGCTCAACTGTTTAAGAGGTGCGGAGCGCGGCGGGACTACTGGTAATTCAGGGTCACTGTGATCGTGTCCGTATAGGTTCCGGGCCCGAGGTTCTGAAGCGCTGGAATGCGGCCGTAAGTTGTGTACGAATATTGGCTCGTGCCGACCAGGACAAATTGCGAGTCCGACACTTTGGCGGTTCCTCCGGTAGCATCGCCCCACACTTGTGTGCGCGCCGCATTGATATACAGGTTGTACTGCATCGAGTTGCCGCCGTTGAACAATCGGCGGGGAGTGAAGGAACCACTGCCCCCGGTGCTCAGCGGGATGTCCCATGAAGCCCCTATACCCAGAAGTGTAGCTGTGCATGTCACGGTAATCGTTCCAGTGCTGTCGCGAGCTGTGGCGCTCGACGGATCATAAGAGCCAAACGCCACAGCCGTGGCTGACACGCCGCAGCTTTGCAACGACGCGTAAGCCCGTGCTGACGAACACACCAACAGGATGAACCCGCCCAGTTTCAGATTACGCGGCGACATACCAGATCCGAGGGGTCGTCGGGATATCGCGCCGGCAATCTGATCTCCGCGAAGCAACGACCGCCTTCCCACGTGACCTCGAGGCGATTTACACCAGGGTGCACCTGCACGAATGCCAAACCGTCGAGCCCTACTGGGGCTCGCGAGGCGGAAGCCTGCACCCAGGCACCGGATGGAACGGGGCCACCTTCCTCGCGCAGCAGCCGCACTGAGACCGCTTCTCGTATGACTACATCCACCAACACGCCTCCTCGGCGGAATGGAACCGGGTGGAAAGATGTACTTGGCACATCAGCTGAGAGCGGCAGTTGCACGGGCGGTTGGCGCAGCGCACCTGCGGATGCAATGCAGCATATTCGGCCACTCATGCGGGCACCGGCGTACCATATGGTGAAACATGTATCGGGGGAGGGTGCTTGCGCTACGGTTTCATCGGTCTCGGCAATCTTGGCGGCCATCTCGCGGCGAGCCTGCTGCGCGACGGCTTTGACCTTACGGTTCACGATCTCCATCAAGAAGCGGCTCGCAACCTGATCGAACGCGGGGCTCGCTGGGCGCAATCGCCTAAGGACCTGGCGGCCGCCGTTGACGCGGTGATTACCTGCCTGCCTTCACCGGCCGCGTCGGCAACGGTACTCACCGCGGATGACGGCGTACTGAACGGATTGCGCCCAGGGGGTGTTTGGATCGAGATGAGCACCACGGATCAGCACGAGGTGCATCGGGTGGCTGCGCTGGCTGCCGCCCGCGGTATAGAGACGCTGGAGGCGCCCGTCACTGGAGGCGTGCATAGGGCAGCCGCAGGCGAAATTACGGTGCTCGTCGGTGGCGACCGCGCTGTGTACGAAAGGCACCTACCCGCGTTTGAAGCGATGGGGGGCTCAATCTTCTACGTCGGGGAGTTGGGCAAGGCTTGCGTGCTCAAAGTGATTACCAACATGCTCGCGTTTATCCACTTGGTGGCTGCGGGCGAAGCATTGATGCTCGCCCGCCGTGCCGATCTCGACCTTGCGCAAGTTTTCGCGGCCATCAAAGCGAGCTCCGGGACCAGCTTTGTCCATGAAACCGAGAGCCAACTGATTCTCAACGGCAGTTACAACATTGGATTCACGATGGACCTCGCCTGCAAGGACCTTGGCTTCGCGTCTCGCTACGGGCGCGAGCTCGGTGTTCCCCTTGAGCTTGGGGGCATGACGGAGCAGATCTTCCAGCGCGCTCGTCAGCAGTACGGCGGCGGCGCCTGGTCAACCCAGGTCGTAAGGCTCCTCGAGGACGCGCTGCAAACGGATCTGCGCGCGCCGGGCTTCCCCGCGGTACTGGAGCCGGATGCGACATGAAACTCGTCAACATCGAGACGTTTGTAGTTGGAAACCCGCCGCCACACTATGGCGGACGCTACTTCCTGTTCGTAAAGCTGACTACGGATGCTGCCGTCGAGGGACTCGGCGAGGCATACTGCGTGCCGTTCGAGCCCCACCTGGTTGCGAAAATGCTCGAGGATGTGTTCGAGCGTTACCTGTGCAACGAGGATCCACACGACATCGAAAAGATGTGGCGCCGCGTGTACTCGGCGGGTTTCACGCAGCATCCGGATTTGACCCTCATGGGGGTGTTGAGTGCACTGGAGATGGCGTGTTGGGACATCGTCGGCAAGGAGGCTGGCCAACCCGTCTATAATTTACTCGGCGGGCGGGTTCACGAGCGGCTGCGATCCTACACATACATCTATGCCCGGCCCGGCGACCGGACGGATGTCTATCGCGATCCGGACCTTGCGGCGGAGCGCGCCGCTGAATATCTGCAGCAGGGCTTCACCGCGCTGAAATTCGATCCTGCCGGACCCTATAGTGCCTTCGATGGCCGGCAACTCGGTCTGCTGGACATCGAGCGGTGCGTGCGGTTCTGCAAGCAGTTGCGCGAGGCGGTGGGGTTGAACGCCGATCTGCTCTTCGGCACGCATGGTCAGATGACCGCGGCGGGAGCAATCCGTCTGGCGAAGCGGCTGGAGCCCTACGATCCGCTCTGGTTCGAAGAGCCTGTACCGCCTGATGCTCCTGAGGAAATGGCGAAGGTTGCCCGGGCGACTTCTATCCCCATCGCGGCAGGCGAACGGCTGGCAACGAAATACGATTTCGGGCGCTTACTGCGCGCGGGCGCGGCCGCCATTCTGCAGATGAATCTCGGCCGCGTCGGCGGGGTTCTCGAGGCGAAGAAGATTGCCGCCATGGCTGAAGTGGACCACGTGCAGATCGCGCCCCACCTGTACTGTGGGCCGGTGGTCGGCGCCGCCAATATTCAACTCGCCACCTGCAGCCCGAACTTCCTGATTCTCGAAGGCATCGAGCGGTGGGACGGCTTTCATGCGCAAATCCTGCGCAAGCCCATCCGTTGGGAGCAGGGCTATGTCATCCCGCCAACCGAGCCGGGACTCGGAATCGAGTTGAACGAGGATTTCATCAAGGACTTCCCGTACACCGACAGTCAGCTGCACCTGCAGATGCACGCGACGCCGGTCACCTGACCCGCGAGCGTGCTGTTCACGAACCGGCGTAAAGCTGATACGCCCCCCAGAAAAGGGGCCTGCGGTAGGGGCTGGAGGAATGCAGGAGCGACAACTTCGCGGTGCGCAGCGCCGCAGCGGGCGCTTTCCCCGCCTGAAGCTCGCCATAGAGCCGGTCCATCAGTAAGGGCGATGAGGCGTCCGCGACCTGCCAGAGCGCCGCAATCACATTGTGCGAGCCTGCGCGCAGGAATACCCAGGCCAAACCAACAAGGCCTTCCCCCGCATAGGTGCGCACGCCCGAGCCATAGCAGCCCGAAATAGTTACCAGGTTCGCGTTGATCGGGTGTTGCACGATGTCACGCGCATAGAGCTTGAAGTCTTCCGGCCCCTTCTGGGGCGGTGACAACACCACAGCGGAGTCCAGCGGGCTCAAGCGGCTGGCCGTGCCATGGGCCGCAAAGTGGATGTAGCGGAATTGATCCGGCCCGCTCGCCGCATAGGCAGCCGGTATCGCCCGGGCCTGCGTGAGCACGCTCTGGCCTTCAGGTGCAAAGTGCTGCCGCAGCCGTTGAATCTCCGTAGCTGCATACGGCAGAGCCGCGAAGTCGGCCCGCGGTGCAACCGAATCACCAATCAACAGCAGATCCCGGGTGGCCGCATTCGCCTTGACTGCTTGTAACCCGGCGAGCATTCGGATCGAGCTCGCCGTGGTCACTGTGACATCTTCGATCCAATACCTGGGCCCATCCGCACCGGCCACCACCAGTGTTTCGAAATTGAGTCCGTGCAGGACGCCATCCGGAACGAGAAAGACCCTGGAGTCACGCGGGATCATCGCAGCAGCGGGCTTGATCAGGACGTCGTACAAGGTTGCTGCAGGCGGGTTCGCGGTCTTCAGCAGATCGTCGGCCTGTTGGATGTCTGCCTGATGCTTCTCGACCAACGCTTGGATGTCCGCCTGTCTGGGGAGAGTGAACATGCGCATGTCGTGCGCGGTCACCGCCCATAAGCGGGATTGCTCAGGCCCCAGTGAATAGAACAGGATCGAGGCATCGAGCTTGCGGGCAACCGCTTGGAGATCGGTCACCTTCTGCTCCTGCCTGTCCGACTGCTCGCCAGCGAATCCAAGGCCCTCCTCGAGGGTTCTTGCCCGGCTGCGGTCCAGTAGATGCAAGGCATCGTTGGGCCTGTGCGCGCCGATGAGTAGTTCGGCGTAGTCCCGGTAGATCGCATCGCCATAGGCAAAAGCTGACAGGCGCAGGGCGACGTTCTGGACCGCAGAGCGCTTGTCCTCGAACGTCTGGATCGCCCGGCGATACCACAGTTCCGCCTGCAGCGGCTGCTGTCTGGCGGAGTATAACTTCGCAATCGCGTTCTCGACGTCCGCCCGCAGATCCGGGTCGCTGTTGGCCAACTGCCGGGCCGACATCAGAATGTCTTGCGCCTCCTGGTCCGGCGCCCGGTGCGAAGCGAGCAGTCCGCGCAGGAACTGCGCATAAGCGACCACGATGTTGTCTTTGGAATTCTTCGCCGCGAGCAGGGCTGCATCGCTGTAACGCCTCGCGGCCTCATACTGAGCTTGCTGGTAGAACAACAAAGCCAGATTCGTTTCGATGTTCGCGATCTGGTCGACTTCATCCTCGGCAGGCAGCGACGCGGCCAATCGCAGCGCCTCTTCGTCATATTTTCTCGCGGCCCCCAGATTGCCGAGCCTGTACTGCGCCAAGCCGGCATCCTGCAGCCACACTACCCGGTAGCCGATCACGCCAATGGCTTTCGCTTGCTGTTCAGCGTCCTGAAAGTTGGCCAGCGCGCGCTCGAAATCACCCAGGTTGTAATACGCCCAGCCGATGTTTCCAAGCGCCAGTTGCAGTTGTCGGCGCGCCTGAATCGATCTGGCGAATTCAGCCGCCTGCTGCGACCAGGCGAGGGCTGGATCGAAATGCCCGCTCTTCAGGTGGTCATAGCCGATATCGACCAGATCGGCTGCAGTCAACAGGGCATCACCCTGCGCGCGCGCTACCGCCAGACTGCTTTTGAACTTCTCCGTAGCCTGGTCCAGGTGCTCGGAATTAAGCTCAACCAGGCCCTCAGCGCGCAGCACGTCAGCGATGAGCGCGGAATGGGCTGACTCGGCGAGTCGGCGCGCTTCGCGCAATTCTCGAGCGGATTCCTCAGCCTGACCCAGCCGCGAGTGCGCCAGGCCGCAAAGCACGTTGCGCTTGATCGCAAGGTCCCCCTCCAGGGGAATGGCAACGCCGGCGTCCGTGAGCAGAGCGATCACGTCCCTGCGCCGGCCCTGTTTGAGCAGGATCTCTGCCTCGAGTAACCGAAATTTCAGTCCCCAAGCCAGGGAACTCCCGGTGCCCGCCGCGGAGAATTGCTTACGAGCCTGCTCCGCTCGTGCACGAGCGACATCCATGTTGCCGTGCAGATAATCATTGTAGATGCTTTGGAATAGAGTGATCGGCGCCGGGCTCGATGTGGCGTGGCATCCTGTCAAACTCCAGGCGGACAGGATGCACGCCAGCAAGACTCCCCAGACCGCTATTCGTCGTGGGCGCCGCCACCGCCAGCAGCGGAAATAGTGACTCCGCCCTTGACCGGGCAACCCAGATCGGCACGTATCCCAACCAGTTGCACGTAATCCTTGGTAACCAGCAGCTGTCCGAGAGTGAGCCGGCCAAAATCTGGAATGATGATCGTGCGCGGACCCTCGCACCCCTCGATCATGGGACGCCAGTCGCCTGTCTGGGACGCCGCATTGGGGGTCAAACATGCATCGCTCTCGGTGCTCTGGGTCAGTATGCCGCCGCGCGCCCAGCCTATCTTGCGTATGTCCGGGCCCTTGAACGCGTCCGTTCCTTTCACTTCCAGGCCTTCGAGACAAGAGCCCTCCAGGGAAATCTTCCGCTTCCCGTCCTTGATCCAGATCGAGATCTGGGAAACGACGCGCCTCGCCGTTACCACATCGAGGATGTTGAGGTTTTCGACCACAGCCTGGACGCCGATAAAAATCGATTTCCCGTGATCACGGCCCGACACACGCGAGTACGCCAACGAACACGTGACGATGTCATCCAGAGTAAACGCCTCTGAACGGTCCATTGCAAATCCGCCCACGGGCGGCAGCGACACCGCGGCGACGGTCGGAATGTTGGTCTCAAAGGGCTCCTCCACGTAGCCCCCCACTGAGCTGGCGTCACCTCGAAAGTAATAGAGCTTCTTGTTCGGGTCTTGCATGGCGTGCGATCTCCGTGCCTTAAGTTGTCAATTCTTTGGAAACTGGCTCGAGCGGCTCGGGATCGACTGTCGCCGGCCGCGGCATGCCATCATTGCTCTGCTGCGCACTCGTGTCGATGATTCTTTCGGTGCGCTATTCTGCAGGCACCCATAATCCACGCACCGACTTTCCCATGAACGTCCCGGACCGTCTCATCGTTGCGAACATCGCTCAGACCCATCTGCAACTGTTCCAGCAAATGCGCAGCAGGGGTTACTCACGAGACGAAGTGGCGCTGGTGGCGAAAGCTTATCTGGTTGCGACCAGGCTGTTCGCCAATCGATTTCGGTCGTGTGGACGGCCGTTTGTCGCGCACCTCGTTGGTGCCAGTGCCGTGCTCGTCTGGTTGCAGGCCCCGATCCAGATGGTGGTCGCGGAGCTGTTGCATGCCGCCTATCAGGAAGGTGACTTTCCGAACTCGCTGGAAGGCATGACACCGCGGAAGAGGAAGGATCTCGCCGCGGAAATCGGTGCGGAAGCCGAGGCGTTGGTCGCCACGTATACGGTGGGTTCGCGTAGCCTCAAGGGCATCCTGGCCAGTCACGCGAGATTCAAGCAAATGTCGCCCTTCGAGCGCGACATACTTCTCATGCAGTTGGCCAACGAGCTCGACGACTATCGCGACTTCGCCGGGAACCATGCGGCCAACGCGGATGAGCGCATCTCGGTAATCCGAGAGTGCGGCCAACATCAAGTGGAAATGGCAGAGTGGCTCGGCCGTACCGAGCTTGCACAGGCACTCCGCGAAACTTATGCCGAGGCGATTGCCGCGGTCGATCCGCCGCCCGTGGTATCCCGTTTCGCGAATGGCTACGCCATCCTGCCGGCCTCCTGCCGGCCCCGTTGGAACATTCTCGCTCGGCGGCTCGGGGTGAAAATCCGAAATCGCCTGCGGCGTCATCTCGGAATCCGGCTGTGATCTCACCTCGGAGAGGTGCCTTTCCCGGCTGCGCCGGGAAAGGCGCGCTCACAGGGCATTCCCTGTGCCGCGGTTTAAGGCGAACGGGTGGGGGTGGCTTTCAAGAAGGTGACCAGCTTCTTGGCGGCCTTGAGGAGTACGGGAGGTGTCAGTTCGCGCGCGAATGACTTCAGCGTGCGAGTCTCACGGTAGAAGTTGGGGGCGAAGATCGAGCTGTGCGGCGTCACCGCCAGTTTCCCGTCAATTCCGACCGTATGGTAGTAGACGATGAAGGATTGCCGGCTGCGCTCAGCAGGGCAGGCGATTGGCGCCGGTACACCGTGATAGTTTGGATTGGCGACTTCGAAAATCACGGTTCTGTTGTACAACGGTTCGATGGCGACGTCGCACCGCGTGGCCTCGTGATTCCACAACTCCAGCTTGCCGTTGTAGCTCGGCTCCCAGGCTTTGTTCAGGAAAACGATCATGGCCAGCCGGCGGTTGAGGCCGGTCTCGTAGGCAATGTTCCGATCGGAATGGACGTTGAAGAAATCCCCACGCTGCATCTGCGCGTAGCCGGCGCCTTGCAGATACGGATCGGGTAACAGCTGCCAGACTCCGGTTATCTCGGAGAGCAGGTACAGGAAGGATGCGGAATGCAGCACGCTCACCAGCTGCGCGCCGGCCGGCCCCAACTCCACCCCTGAGCGCATCCGGCGCATCCGTTCATGCGATGCGGTATCCACGAGCAGCCATTGCTTGTTCGCCATGGCCGCCATTTCCGCCAGCACCGGATCGAGAATGTCCGGGGAAAACAGCTCGTCAATGACTATGTGTGGAAACGGCAGGGCCGTGCTGTAGGCGGTGCGCAGCTCTTCGAGCCGCTTCGGGAGCCGAATTCTGTCTGCGAACAGAGCTGAGAAATCAGCCGTTAAATCGCGGGGCATTGCATTGGGAAGTGCGAGAGACCGGACCTGCTTATTGTAATGCGTCCATACCGTTTGTAATACGCCCATACCGTACCCCGCGTGACCGGATGGGCGCAAGCGGGCCTGATCGGGATATGAGATAATTGGACATAACGCTGTTCCACGCCAGAACGTTGGGAACAATTCGACGTTGTCAGGTCGAATATACTAGCCACACGTACTCAAAGGAGATGTCGATGCCCCTTCCGGTGTCTCGATCCGGCAATCCAGGATTGAACGACAAGACTTTTTCGAGCCAGCCGCGGCCGCTGACCGGCGGCGAGCGCATGACTCTACAGGGCTCGATCAACAAGTCTTTCCTGCTACTGGTCGTGCTGCTGGCCGGCGCCCTGTGGCCGTGGTCCCAATATCTGTCGGGCGGCGACGCCTCGGTGGTCGGCCCGTCCATTCTGATTGGCGCGCTCGGCGGGTTCGTACTCGCCCTGGTCATCAGCTTCAAGGCGACCCTCGCGCCGTACCTGGCGATACCGTACGCGGCTCTGGAAGGGCTCGCCATGGGCGGCATTTCGGCGCTGCTCGAGCGTCGCTACCCCGGGATCGCCATCCAGGCGGTGGGGCTGACCTTTGCTGTGCTCGCCGTGATGCTGGCGGCCTATTCAATGCGACTGATCCGGGCCACCCAACAGTTTCGCTCGATCGTCATCGGCGCGACCGGAGCCATCGCTCTGCTCTATCTCGTCAGCATGGTTCTTGGCCTGTTCCATGTCACGGTCCCTGTGCTGAATGAGGCGAGTCCGCTGGGCATCATCGTTTCCCTGGTCATCTGCGGCGTGGCGGCTTTGAATCTCATACTCGATTTCGATCTGATCGAATCCGGTGTGGCCCAAGGCGCACCGCGCTACATGGAGTGGTACTCCGCGTTCGGACTGTTGGTCACACTCGTGTGGCTGTACATGGAAATTCTGCGGCTGCTGAGCAAGCTGCGCGACAGCAGGTAGTCACCTGGCCGGCCGCCGCAGCCCGCGGTAACCAGGTGGGCCTGTATGCGCACCGGCATGTGCTTCCTGTCACAGCCGCCAGGTGAGCCTGTCTCTAGAGTAGGCACCCCCAACGTCCATGGACGGTGCCCGTGCAAGCAGCAGACTCGAGTTCTCAGGTTCGTCCGCGTAATGCGTGTGTCCGCCGCACGCGCCCGACACGCGCATCTCTAGCACTTCTCACTGTGGCTGTCATCGCCGTGAGCACCGCGAGTCAGCGCGCCGAGGCTGAGTGGGGTGAAGCAACAGGCGATCCGGGCCATTTCGGCTTCGTTCTCGACTCTGCGGCCGAGCTCGGCGGCGACAACCTCGTCGATGTGTTCTACCGCCATGGCGGAACCCAGCACATCAGGGCCGGTAACGGAGTCACCGTTGGTGGCGGCATTCACTACCGGCCGGTTGCGCTGCCGGTCGACTTCGCGGCGACGGTTGGTTACAAGTTTGTCAGAACCTCCTCGTACGATACCGACCTCGGAGTCAACCGCGGGGTCATCAAACTCACCGGTACCGTGCCGCTGGGAAATCACTTCTGGTTTACCGCAGGTCCGGTCTGGCACGTGGGGACCACCTTGAACGGCGACGGCTACGTGCCGGATGTCGATTTCGATGATGCCGTGGGAGGCATGGTTGGCTTTGGCTGGCGTTGGATCGGCGTGAGTTATACCAACATCAAGTATCGCGGACCCTTCGCCGGCAGCGTCGATGGGAGCAATGGTGGCATCACCTTCGCCTGGAAGTTTTAAGCACGGGCACGAACGCCCAGCGACAGCTTTTGTTTACGGTTACGGCCAAGCTCGGGCACGCGCGCCGCTACCCCTTGACGCCGCGACTAGGCACGTCGGAGTCGCGAGCGCAAACATCAGCTTAGTAGGGGGATGCTAGCATTCAGACATGGGATGCAGTCGCCCGCTCGCTTTGCTCATCTGCTCGCTGGCAGTGTTCAGCTGCCGGGTGGTGGCTGAGCCCCTCGGGGCCACTCCTCCGCAGGTACACCTTGACCCAAAAGTGGTGCAACTGCAGGTAACGGAAGGCACCGACATCCGCTTCACACGTTTGGCCCTTGCGCAGGGTATCTCACAGACGCGGGTCGAGACGATCGTGCAGGACGACCGTGGCTTCATGTGGTTCGGCACCCAATACGGCGTGAATCGCTACGACGGCCATGAATTTCGGTCATTTCGCCACATCGATGGCGATACGCGTAGTGTGTGCGGCGTTTACATCCGCACACTGTTCGAGGATCGGGAAGGCCGCCTATGGCTCGCGTGCGAGCGGATGCTCGACCGGTACGAGCCTGCTACGGAAACATTCACGCACTATCAACTGGAAGCCGCCGGGCCACCAGATCTCACCGCTAGCCCTCGTCATATCAGCCAGGATAGTGATGGGATGCTATGGGTTGCCACTGGTCACGGGCTCTACCAGCTGGATCCCTCTTCGGGCCATTCGGTGGGTTTCCACCACGACGCGGCCAATGCTGCGAGCCTCAGCAGCAACGATGTGAAATCCACGTACATCGACCGCGGCGGCACGCTCTGGGTGGCGAACAGCGAAGGCATTGATGCATTCGATCCGCACAGCGGTCGTGTGACATTGCATGTGCCGATCCGTGAACCGCGTGAGATGTCAATGCTGGAAGATCGTGCCGGCGCGTTCTGGATCATTTACGCGTCGAACAATGGCCTTGCCGCGCTCGATCGCAAGTCGCGGGTACTTACGCGCTACTCCTTTGCGAAGACAGCGGTATCGTCGGAGACGCTCACCGGGCTCAGCTCGATTCTCGAAGACGCTAATGGACAGCTATGGCTCGGCACCCATTCGGACGGTCTACTGAAGCTCGACGGGACCCGTCTGAAGGCCACCCGGTACCGCAACGACCCCACGAACTACGAAAGTCTCGCCGAGAATCGCACAACCGCGCTCAAGCAGGATCGCGAGGGCAACATCTGGGTTGGTCTGGGAGCCTCGGAGCCGAACCACTTCTCGCCGAAGCCGCCCCCGTTTCGGCCCCTGCCGTTCGATACCGGCAACCCAGACAATTTGGGCGAGAAACTCGTCAACGTGCTGTTTGAGGATTCCCACGGGACGCTCTGGATCGGCACCACGGGAGCGCTCAATCGGTACGATCGGGCGACGCGCAGCTACCAGCGATTCCGGGTTCCGGGCGACGGTATCAGCAGCGACGTGCTGTCGATCGTGGAAGATCGCGCAGGTGCGCTATGGGTGGGCACGTCCGGCCAGGGACTCGCGAAGCTTGGCGCCGCCGCTGGCAAATTGAAGCTCTATCGACACGTGGCCGGAGACCCGCGGACACTGAGCGACAACGTGGTCACACACCTTTATATCGACCACAACGGCACACTGTGGGTCGCGACCGGGAACGGGCTCAGCCGTTATGACGCTGTTACCGACAGCTTTACCTCGTTCAGGCAGGAAACCGAATTCTGGGCCGCGACTTATGTCGGCCTGGCGGAAGACAAGCACGGTACGTTGTGGATCAGTGGTGTTCCGGGCTTGCTGCATTTCGACCCGGGCAAAGGCGCGTTTGTACAACACAAGGAAGGAGAGCAGCTCCGCGGGACGGGCCTGCTCGTTTCTTCCGCGGGGGAGGTTTGGGCCGGCAGTCAGGCCGGGCTCTATCGATACGAACCATCGAGCGGCAAGAGCCGCATGTACACGCATCGGGACGGTCTCGCCAGCGACTCAATCTCCTGCATTCTCGAAGACGCCCACGGCGACTTATGGATGAGCACGACCGAAGGACTCTCGCGCTTCCATCCGGCCAGCGGCCGTTTTCGCAACTACTCGGTTGCAGATGGGTTGCCAGGTCGTGATCTCACCGGCTGGGGCGCCTGCTTCAGGAATGCGCTCGGAACCCTGTACTTTGGCGGCTTCGCGGGCGCCGTTGAATTCGATCCAAACGCGGTGCTTGATGAGTTGTATACGCCGCCCGTCGTGCTGACCCGGCTCGAGTTGGCAGGTGAGCTCGTACAACCTGGCCAAGGCTCGCCGCTCAGCCAGACGATTGGCTATACGAAGGAGCTGACGCTTTCAAACAGTCAGCGCCGCTTCGCCGTGCAGTTCGCTGCTCTAAGCTTCCGCAGCCCTGGCACCAACCGCTATCGATACAGACTCGAAGGTCTCGATGCTGATTGGCAGGAAGTGGGCAGCGATCGGCGCATCGCGAGTTACACGACACTACCGCCCGGTGTATATAACCTTCGCGTACAGGGCGCGACCAACCGAAGCCCCTGGAGTGAGCCTGGCGCCACACTGCGGATCACCATCCAGCCACCCTGGTGGGGCATGTGGCAGTTTCGCGTCACAGTTATTCTGGTCGTGGTGGCGCTCGCCATTGTGGCTTACGGCTACCGTGTTCAGCACCTCGGGCGCCAGCTGGAGATTCGCTTCGAAGAGCGAATGAGCGAGCGCACGCGGATTGCCCGCGATCTACACGACTCACTTTTGCAGAGTTTCCAGGGATTGATCCTTCAGCTGCAGGCTATCCTGAATATGTTGCCGGCGCGCGCCGCGGAAGCAGCCAGGTCGCTAGGCGTTGCGCTCGATCGGGCGGACCAGGCTATAGATGAGGGTCGAGCCGCCGTTCAACGACTGCGTACACCTTCTTTGATGGAAATGGACATCGTGAGCTCACTGAAGGCACTGGCGGAAGACACCACCACGGCACAACCCCTGGCGTTCCGGGTCGTTCTGGAAGGAAAGCCCCGCCCGCTCGTTCCGCTCGTGCGCGACGAGGCTTACCGGATTGCGCAGGAGGCGTTCCGAAACGCAGTTCAACACGCCGCCGCGAACGCCATCGAGGCCGAGCTCACGTTCGGCGACAGGACATTTACGCTGCGCGTTAGAGATGATGGTGCTGGTTTCGACCCAGAGCGGCTCGAGAATTCGGAGCGAAGCGGGCACTGGGGCGTTCGCGGTATGCGCGAGCGCGCGGCCGCAATCAACGGCAAGTTCGAGGTGTGGAGTGAGAAAGGCGCTGGAACCGAGATCGAGCTCACTATCCCCGCAGGCCTCGCATATGCAAAGGCGGGTGCGAGGCAGGCGCGCTTAGACCTGAACACGCAGCGAGGGCGTTCATGAATTCCGATACTCCTGTCGTGCGCATTCTGGCGGTGGATGATCATCCCTTGTTGCGCGAGGGTATTGCCGCGCTGATCGCCAATGAGCCGGACATGCAGCTCGTTGCCGAAGCGTCGAACGGGCGCGAAGCCATCGATCAATTCCGCAAGGTGCAACCGGACGTCACGCTGATGGACGTACAGATGCCCGACATGAGCGGCATCGACGCCCTCATCGCCATTAGAGAAGAGGCGCCGAAGGCAAAAGTCATCGTGCTTACAACCTATGGCGGGGACGCGCTTGCCATGCGAGCGATTAAGGCAGGCGCGCAGGCGTACGTACTCAAGGGGTTAGTGCGTAAAGACCTCTTAGAAACCATTCGCGCGGTCAGTCGTGGGCAGAAGCGCATTCACCCGGAGGTCGCGATCGAGCTCGCCCAACATTCGGGCGAGAGCACTCTGACGGCGCGGGAGATCGAAGTCCTCTCGCTTGTTGCTGGCGGCAACAGTAATAAGCGTATCGCGGCCTACCTGAGCATCACCGAGGACACCGCGAAGGGACACCTCAAGAGCATACTTGCCAAGCTCGGCGCCCCTGACCGCACGCGTGCGGTCACCCTTGCCCTGAAGCGGGGCATCATCCAGCTGTAACTCCAAACAACCGTACCCCCCGAAAGGGTACCCCGCGAACCCCCTGCCGCAGGGGCGCGTCGCGGGCGCCCGCGCTGCAAGCTGTCACAAAGGACTGGCGATGCAGCGGCTCTTCTCGACATTTCCCAATTCATGGCCCGGCGGTGGCCTGCTCCTTCTGCGGATAGTCCTGGCTTTTCCGGCCGTGGCCGACGGCCTGTTCACGCTGCTGGAGGTACATAGCCCGGCGGCCGCTGCAATCGGCCTGGTTGGCGTGCTCACCTCCGCCCTGGTGTTGCTGGGTCTGTGGACCCCCTATGCCGCCGCAATGTTGGGACTGGCACAACTGTGGCCCGTGTTCTTCGGTGGCTTGGCTGGGGAGGCGCACATCTGCCGCGCAGCGGTCGCTGTCAGCCTGGTCATGCTGGGGCCGGGCGCCTGGTCGATCGATCGGCTGCTGTTCGGCCGCAAACGGATCGACCTGCCTGCCAGGCAGCCCGGCGGCCACTGACTAACCCGGTGCGCCGTCAGGCGGCAAGCCCTTGCCGCGAAGAAATGTGTTCCCCGAATTCAACTTAACGTCACGGCGCGCTAGATTCACTCCACAAAGCAAACATGGTCGGCGTGCGGCAACGCCCCTGAGCGATAAAGCCTGCAACAGATAGGGAGATTGTCATGTCGAGCTACCGGATGTTGGCGTTGTTGGGCGTGTGCGGAGTGTTTTTGCTGCGGGCGGCGGGTTTGCAGGCGCAAACCCTGCCGGCGCGCGGCAATCTGGACTGTAATGGCTTCAGCCGGGTGCAACGGCCGTTGCGGCAATATATCCCCTGCACTGACTTCTTCAGTGTGACCGAGCATGGACGCGGGTACGACAATGGCCATTACATCGGCCACGACGAGCCGAGCATCGGGTTCATCTCGACCGCGCGAGGTTCCGGAAACAACGTGCAGTGGGACATCACACTCCCCGTCGAGCGCAAGCTGCCCGCCGTGCAGTCCTTCGAAACCTACCCAACTTTCTGGTTCTCCATGGCGTTGTGTGACCCCCGGTCGTTTCCCAACGGCCCATGCAAGCCGGACAGCGATGCGAACACCCCGGCGCTGGCCGGTTCGGCGCTGCTGGAACTGCAGCTGTATCCGCCCGGTTTCGTCACCGGCATCAGTTGCGACCTGGCTCATTGGTGCGCTGCGCTCAATATCGACAGTATCGAAGTGCGAAGCGACGGCGAGTTGAACCCGAACTGCACGGAACCGGTGAACTTCGCGTTCATCCAGAAAAACGGCGTTCCGACCGGTCCACCGGGCCCGGGGACGGCCACCGCTGCGACCTTCACTCCCAACGCCCACACTCTGCTGATGAACCCGGGCGATCACCTGCGCATCACGATCAAGGACACATCCTCGGGGCTGTACATCCAGATCACGGATCTGAGCACCGGCGAGCGTGGGGTGATGTTTGCCAGCGCGGCCAATGGCTTCGAGAACACCGATCCGGATACCTGCGCGGGCTTCAAGCATGACTTCCATCCGGAGTTCGACACGGCCCGGTTCGGGAATTTCGTGCCCTGGGCGGTGTTGCAGGCGAATATCAATTTCTCCATGGAAATTGGCCACTTCGAGCGGGGCGCGCACGGCGATAAGGACTCCGATGATGCTCCCTGTTTCACGGGCCCGGACGATCTCATCGCCGGCTGCCTGGGAGCGGACCTCGACTTCGACGGGCCCTCGTATCTGGCTGACTGGCCGGATGGCACTTCCAGTCATGCCACCTCGGTCGCCATCCGCTCCATCCGCGGGGGCGGAATCGGGCCGATCAGTTGGTCGGATGAGGACGGTAGCTACGATCAACCCTTCCCGATCGTGCACATCGAGTCCACGGTCGCCGATTCGGAGGCGAGTTGCCAATCCGACGGCGCAGGTTGCGTGGTGCCGCCTCGCCCCGCGCACTTCTACCCGTACTATGCGCTTCTCGAGGAGGGTGATGACCCTTCGAGCTGTGCCCTGGTGTTTGGCAACTTCAAGGGCGCCGGGGTGAACAACTTCGGCCGCGATCAACAATACGGAACCTCGAACCTGCCATGGTTCTTCGGTCAGAACAGCAGCGGGCCGCGAGCGAACCCGTGCATGCCGCGGGGTGGGCGCTTCTGAGCCGGTATGGCAAACTCCCGCACGGTCAGGCGCGCCGCATGCTGGGGCTCTGTAAATGTCATCTGCCGTCCTATCCTGGTGGTATTTCCTCTGCGTGCTCGCGGCAGTCAATGTGGCCACATGGGCCCTGTCGGCACAGGCGCTCGGGCGTCGGCAGGCCGCCCTGGCCGTCGAGTCCTATTCCGCGTGTCGCATCCAGCTCATGTTGTCAGCGGTATATGTTTTTGGATGTGCATACCGTTCTGTTTTCCCCGTCTACGACATTCCACGACTCTGCTTATTCGATACGTGGCTGTCGACCGTGGCCGTCGGGCGCTCAGTTGCGACGGTCGCCGAGTTGTGTTTCGTCAGTCAGTGGGCCCTGGTACTGAACGCGACTGCCAGGTCGGCGGGCAGCACGGTCGCGAGGGCCGTGTCGCTCCTGCTGGTGCCACTCATCGTGACCGCGGAAGTCTGCTCGTGGTACGCGGTCCTGACGACCTCGAACCTGGGGCACGTCGCGGAAAACTCGCTCTGGGCGACAGCTGCCGTGTTGGTTGTGGGTGCGATGATATCGATTCTTCCATACTACACTGGGCGACGGCGCTGGGTGCTGTTCGGCTGGTGCCTGGCAGGCCTGACCTACGTGGTATACATGTTCCTGATCGACGTCCCCACGTACTGGGTGCGCCATCTCACCGACGAGATCACTCATCGACATTACCTGAGCATCGCTCAGGGGCTGGCCGATGTAGCGCAGCGCAGAGTCGTCTCGTACCGCTGGGAAGACTGGAAGAGTGAAGTGCTTTGGATGACCTTGTATTTCAGTCTCGGGGTGTGGTTCAGCATCTCACTGACTGAGCCGCGCGTACAGATCGCGCAGCGCGGAGTCCAAGCGCGCGTCGGGACTGCTGCCGTCGCTTCGTGAAGGACACCGCCGCGGGACTCAACTGCGGGTATCACTAGCAGCTGGCTGCCCGGGCGCGGAGTGGTCCAGCTCGAATTTCACCTTATAGGTCACAGTTGCGGGATGGCCTGTCGGGTTCGAATACCGGTACTTGTGCGCTAACTCGGAAGCGGCCGCACCAAATCCCACTCCGGTGGGCGTCTCGGAGAGAATGAGCGTGTCCGTGGCGCGTCCCTCCTCATCCAGACTTACCGTGATCTGAACCAGTCCATCGATTGCTTCGCGCTGCGCCACCGCGGGGTAGTACTCCCGCAGATCATTCCCTGACGGACCGGCGATGATGAATGGATGGGAAGCATCCATTGCGAAGAGGTTCTGCGCAGCATTGGCCGAAGCCTGTCCCCTGACTATCACTGCGTCGGCAGCCAGAGCAATCACCAGGACGACGCTCAGTACCGCGAGCCCACGCCGGAATCGTGCCGGGGGCCTTCCAACAGGGTCCGCAGCCAGTATGCGGTCGACGCGTCGCTCGATGGATTCCTTGGCTATGCCGGGCAGCAATGAGTGGGAAGAATGCGCCTGGGCCTCTTCCAGGAGGACCGTCGCATAGTCGGTTTTGTCCGTATTGCGCCGCAGGACGTCATCATCGCTGGTGTATTCAGCGAGCTGTGCAAGGCGCCGGCGCAGCCACCAGGGCAATGGGCTGAACCAGAACAGCGCGGCGTGAAGTGCGGCGAGCCACTGAACCTGACTGTCGCGGTGTCGCACGTGAGCCTCCTCGTGGTCCAGGATGATTTTTCGCTTGGCGTCCGTCCAGGACGCATGGCAGGTCGGGAGCAGGATCGTCGTGCCGAACGTCGCTGGACTTGAGATCTCCCTCGTAGTTCTGACGTCCATTGCGCGAGTCCACGGCTCTCTTATGGGCACGGCTTTCGATTTGATCCACCACATTCGCCCGACGCCGGCTGCCAACCGCAACAGAAAGACCACCGACACGCCCAGATATAACACCAGAATTGCAGTGCCCAGGTAGTACTGCTCACCCAGGCCGGCCCCGTGCACGGCGACGGTTGGGAGGGAAAACGATAACGCTTGAGCAGACGGCAGTAACGGCCAACGCAGCAGTGCCGGCATGGCCAGTCCGCCGATCAACAGGGTCGTCCAGATGGCCTTTTCCTGCGGTGCGCTCGCGACCCGGAAGACGGCGATTCCCAGCCGCAGGACGCCTGCGACCGCCAGTGACCGCAATGCGGCCTCGATGACCCACTCGATCATTTGCCCGGCCCTCGCTTGGATTGAGCAATCTTCTCGCCGATGCGCGCCAGGTCAGTGTTGTTCAGCAGCTTCGCGTCAACCAACCCGCTGATCACTTCTGCAACCGAGCCCTCGCAAAACCACTCGGCAATTCTCTTGACCGCCTGCGCGGCTGCGTGAGTTCTGGACTCTGCGGCGCGGAACACAAACGTGCGGCCATTCACAGTGTGTGAGAGGTAGCCCTTGTCCTCCAGGCGCCGAAGTACCGTCCGGACTGTTGACTCCTTCAGAGGACGCTGCAACTCGGCGCGGACCTGTTCGGCCGTGGCGGCTCCCAACCGCCACACCAGCTGTAGCACTTCCCGTTCGAGGTCGCCTAAATCGGCCGCAATGTGCTCGCTCATAATGCTACCCGCTGTAATGCTACGTACTGTAGCATATGGGGCGACGAGTGCAAAACGCGGCCACGGGGCTGCCGCCCGACCCGGAAAGGAACCCAGGCATGTTCACGCTCAAACGTGGCGGATACGCCTTTGCTACGCCCGCCCTCGTGCTGGCGCTCGCCCTGATTGCTTGCCGACCCATCACCATGGAAAAAAGCGGGCCGCAGGAGCCGGACACGCCGGCTTGTCCGCCGAGCGTGCAGGAGCAGGTCAAGGTCGCCGCTTACGCGGCTGCGATCACGATTCCTCCAAATCTCATTCCGCCCGTCAAGTCCACGGATGCAGTGGCCGCTCGGCGCGTCGTGATCTCTCTTTCTGCCGGATCCGCAGCAGCCGGGCTGCACCTGGTGTCCAATGCAATAACCATCACGACGTTCGGCGGCACTCTCGAGGGCATGGTCAATCCCAATGAGGACGGCGGCGCGATAACCAACAGCGCACCGCGCATCAGGCAGGTTTCGGACGGGCGCGCGCTTGAAGTCAGTCCCGGTCGGCTGCGAATCGACCCCTTTGTCATCGGTGCCAGTCTTCGGCCGCAGACGCTGTCACTGGACCTGTTGGTAACACCCGGGGGCGGCCCTCTCGATGAGATGGTTGTAGCAACGCAGGCACTGTGGGATTCGCAACTACATCCGCTGCAACCTGAGCGGGTATCGATCTCCCTGGTACCGCTGCGGCATTTCACAATGTATGACCAGGTCGAGGCCACACTGTCGCTCGATTTCACAGCGAGGCCCTCCAGGACCGCGCGCCAACCGTGGGCCTGTTCGATCGAAAGCCGGTTTATTCTGGTTGATCGCACCGCTACCGCACCAAACCTGTGGGACCTGCGAAAATCGGCTGAACTCGGCAGGAGCGAGTGGTGGGTGGCGCTGTTCTCCGCGAAAGACGGACCCTTTCGAGTGATCTTCACCAGCCCCGCGGATGCCAGTGGCTTCGCCAGTTGGCTTCGGCAGACGCATGCACTGCATGTTGGAGGCTATGACATAGGAATGTTTCGCCCTGAGTATTCGCGCAACGCGCGGCGCACGGTCCCAACGTTTCATTCTGTCGCCGATACCTATCGAACAGCCTCGACGGATGATTTGGACGGCTTGCTCGTGGGACGGCTAGGGGAGCCTTAGTCTGCATGCCCGACGGCGCCACCGCGGATGAGACCGTGGCCGCGTGCCGCGAATGCCGGTCTGCATCACTAGCGGTTCAGCTCGTACACGCACATGTTGACCGCCGCCGCCAGATTCAGCGACTCGATGTTGCCACTGCCAGCGATGGTAAAGGGCTGCGCATCCAGGGCTGCCAGCTGTTCACGCGGCAGGCCGCGGGCTTCGTTGCCGAACAGATAACAGTCGAACGTCTTGAAGGCGGTCGATTGCAGGGACTCGCCGGTCATATCCAGGCAGGCGATCCTTGCGAAGCGCGCGCGCAACGACTGCAGCTCTACGTCCTGCTCCAGGGGCACATGAAAGATCGCTCCCATGCTGGCGCGCACGACTTTGGAGTTATACGGATCGACGCTGCCGGGGCCGAGGAGGCAGCGGAAATTCCCGAACCATGCCAAGGTGCGCAGGATGGTCCCGAGGTTCCCCGGATCCTGAATTTCGTGGAGATAAATGACGTGCTCGTCGCCCCGCGGCGCCGCTGCCGGCCACATCGGCACGAGCGCAATGATCCCCTGGGGTGTGCGGGTGTCCGAGATCTGCGCCATTTGGATTCCACTGATCACGTGGATCACGAACGGGCTGCGCCACTGCGCATGCTCCTTCGTCACATACAGCTCGCAAGCCTGCAGCGCCGGGTTGCATGCGGCGGCCTTTTGCAGCTCGAGTACCGGATGCTCGCCTTCCACCAGAAAATAGCCGAGCTCCTGCCGGTATCTTTTTTGATGCAGTTTTTTGAGGTCGTCGAATTTCATGGCGCCAGCTTACCCAGCAGCGATTGCGCCAGCGCTTCGGCGACCTTGATCCCATCTACTCCTGCCGACAGAATGCCACCCGCATAACCGGCTCCTTCGCCGGCCGGAAACAGGCCCCGCACATTGAGACTCTGCAACGTGTCAGGGTCCCGCGTAATGCGCACCGGCGAGGAGGTGCGCGTTTCGACACCGGTCAGTACGGCATCTGCGCGGTCAAAGCCACGAATCTGGCGGCCGAACGCCGGCAGCGCTTCACGGATGGCCTCGACCGCGTAGTCCGGAAGCGACTGAGTCAGATCGCCGGGGCGTACGCCCGGTTTGTAGGAGGGCTCGATCCCGCCCCACTCAGTGGAGGGCGTGCGGCGGATGAAATCGCCCACCAATTGGCCCGGCGCGCAATAGTCAGCACCGCCCAGCTCATACGCCTGCGACTCGAGCCGCTCCTGCAATTCAACGCCGGCCAGCGGGCCACCGGGAAAGTCCTCTGCGGGGTTGATGCCGACCACGATGCCAGCATTGGCGTTGCGCTCGTTGCGGGAGTATTGGCTCATGCCGTTAGTCACGACACGCTGCGGCTCAGACGTTGCAGCCACGACAGTGCCGCCAGGGCACATGCAAAAGCTATAGACGGCGCGGCCATTGTACGCGTGATGAACTAACTTGTAGTCAGCGGCACCGAGCTGCGGATGGCCGGCATATTTCCCCAGACGGGCTGTGTCAATCAACGATTGCGGGTGCTCGATACGCAAACCAATCGAGAAGGGTTTCGGCTCGATGAATACGTCCCGACGTTGCAGCATGCGGAAGGTATCGCGGGAACTATGGCCCGGCGCCAGCACAACATGGCGGGTGCGGATCGTCTCGCCATCGGCGAGTACCACTGCCTCGACGCTGCCGTTCTCGATCAGCAGATCCGTGAGCTTGCTTTCGAAGCGTACCTCGCCACCCAGACAGATGATTTCCGCGCGCATCGCCGCAACGACCCCAGTGAGCCGGAAGGTCCCGATATGCGGTTTGCTGACATACAATATTCCTTCCGGCGCGCCCGCCCGAACAAACTCCTGCATCACCTTGCGCCCGTAGAATTTGGGATCCTTGATCTGGCTGTAGAGCTTGCCATCAGAGAACAGGCCGGCACCGCCCTCGCCAAACTGCACGTTGGATTCCGGTGTGAGAATATTCTTGCGCCACAGTGCCCAGGTGTCGGCGGTACGGCGGCGCACGTCGCGGCCGCGTTCGAGCACGATGGGCTTGAACCCCATCTGGGCCAGCAGCAGTGCGGCAAATAGCCCACAGGGTCCAAAGCCCACGATGACCGGCCGCTCGCTCAAATCCGCGGGCGCATGCCCGACCTGGCGATAGCCCGTGTCCGGCGCCGGGCGCACATTGTGATCGGCCGCGAAGCGCTTCAGGATCGAGGCTTCATCGCGGGCCTGCAGGTCGATGACGTAGACGAACAGGATGGCGCTGTTTCTCTTACGCGCGTCATAGCTGCGTTTGAACACCGAGAAATCCAACAGATCGGCGTCATTGATCTGCAGTCGTCTGACGATGGCCCGGCGCAGCGCTGGGGTATCGGAGTCGAGCGGCAGCGACAGTTCGGTAATCCGAATCATGGCGGTCCTGGCCGGTCATGCCGGCAGAGGAAGACAAAGAGGGTTAAAATAGCCGCAGCAGTATATCGCCGCCCGCGGCTTGCCCCCACGACCCTTCTTTGGCAGATGGCCCGATCCAAGAGCAGCCACCAGTGGCTGCAGGAACACGTCAACGATCCGTACGTCAAACAGGCCCAGCGGGATGGCTACCGCTCGCGTGCCAGTTACAAACTGATCCAGCTGAATGAGAAGGACCGGCTGATCCGCCCGGGCATGCTGATCGTGGATCTCGGCTCGGCTCCCGGTGGCTGGTCGCAGGTGGCGGGACGTCTCGTCGGCCACGCAGGCAGGGTAGTGGCCACCGACATCCTGCCCATGGACCCGCTCAAGAACGTCGAATTCCTGCAGGGCGACTTCACAGAAGAAGCGGTGCTCAACCAGGTCCTCGCTCTTTTGGGCGGCCATAAGCCCGACCTCATCCTCAGCGACATCTCTCCCAACATTACCGGCATCGACTCAGCCGACCAGGCCTCGTCCATGTATCTGGTGGAGCTCGCGCTCGATTTCGCGCGCCAGGCCCTGAAGCCGCAGGGCGACTTCGTGGCGAAGGTATTTCAGGGTGAGGGGTCGGATGCCTACCTGAAGGACCTGCGCCGCTCGTTCGGCAAGGTGTTGGTGCGCAAGCCGGCCGCCTCCAGGCCCCGGTCGCGGGAAGTTTACGTGGTGGCGCACGGATTCAAGGCGTAACGGTCAGCTCACGCTGCGGAGCACACTCGCTCTCGAGCTGGAAAGCGCGCAGGTTGTCAGACTGCGCCCACAATGCGAAGCGGTCCACGCCGATACGCCGCGAATGTCCGCTTCGACACACTGCGGGCCGTAGATTCGGGATAGTCCTCGCGACGAAGCCCTTCTACGAAAGGAGGGTCGCGCTCGGGCGGCCCTTCTGCTTTGTGTGTAAGCCCAGCGCCCTTCTGCCTTGTCTTTAAGCCCAGCGCCCCTTTCGACAGGGGCGTTCACGTCCGGCGCATCAGCTCGCAGCCACCCGGCGTTCCCGCTTGGTCAATGCTCGGAACACGCTGCCCACCAGCGCAGTGCCAGCGAGCGCCAGGATCACCGCACCGAAGATCTGCGCCGTCGCAACCATGCTTCCGTGTTGCGCGATCATCCAGCCGGCCACGACCGCGGGAACACCCATCGCGATGTAACAGATGACGAAGACAATCGAGAGCACGCCCGCCCGCTCGTGAGGAGCTGCGAGGGACACTACGGTACGCACCGCGCCTTGAAAGCCCGCACCGAACCCAACACCGGCAACTGCGGTGCCGAGGAAGAAGAGCCCGATGGCGTTGTAGGGAACTGACGCAACGGCGATCGCAACCCCTGCGAACAAGCTCGCCACTCCCAACATCATCATGTCTTTCGGCTCACGGTGCTGCAGGAGCAGAACTGCGACCCCGCCACAGGCGGCCAGGACAAACAACGACAAGCCTCCCAGTAGCGGGCTGCTCGATCCGAGCATGCCGCGCACTAACATCGGCCCGAGGGAGCCGTAGAAGCCGGCAAGCGCCCACACCGCGACGAGCGCCGGCAACGCCAGCAATAGAGGTTCGCGCGTCGCACGCGGAAGGCTCAATTGCGGCTTGAGGGACGCGAGAACTTTGCCGCGGGGCGCTATTGAGTCCGGCATGTACGCAAGCCCGATCGCCTGCAGAATGAATATCATCGCGAAGATCGCGTACACGAGGTGAGTGGGGAAGGGCAGGTACTGCACGAGGATTCCCGCCGCCAATGCACCGGTCGCGGTACCGAAAGGGGGCGTCACTGCGTTCGCGACCGTCCCACGCGTCTTGTCCAGGTCAATCATCGCCGCGCCGACGGCGCCGAGAGCGGCCCCGGTGGTCAGGCCCTGAACGACGCGTGCTACGAGCAGTCCCGCCAGGCTCGTGGCGGTTGCGAACAGCACCATTGTCGCGGCCTGCGCGAGGGCGGCGGTAAAAAGTACCGGTCGTCGACCCAGGTGATCCGAAATCCGCCCGGCGATGAGCAGCGCCACCAGGACCGCGAGCGCATAGATTCCGAAGATCACTGTGATCGTCAGGGGCGTCAGCCCCCACTGCGCCATGTACACCGGATACAACGGCGTTGGGGCGCTCGATCCGGCCAGAAAGGACACCGTAATTGAGGCGAGCAGCAGGAATGCGGCCGTGGGGGACAACCGTCGGCCGTCGCTGCGGGCTGCGACGGCGGGTGAATTCAAGGTAGCGGCTGAGGTATAGCTCATGACTCTCTCCAGAGCAGACAGACCGGTCTGTTCTTTATTGAATCATACAGACCTGTCTGGTAGAGTCAACCCATGAATACGAAAACCGGTTCGGCTCCCAGGGTGTCGGCCCGCGAGCGCCTGCTGGCGGCCGCGGACGAGCTCTTTTACGAGAATGGAATCAATACGGTCGGCATAGACCGGGTCATCGAGCGCGCCGGCGTTGCGAAGGCATCGCTATATGATTGTTTTGGAAGCAAAGACGAGCTCGTGCGCTCTTATCTGCTGGCGCGCAGCGAGGCCCGCAGGGCCCGCATCACTGAGCGCTTGTCGCACTACCACACGCCCGAGGAGAAGATCCTCAGCATCTTCGATCTTCTCGGGGAGCTCGCGGCCCAACCCGGCTTTCGCGGCTGTGCATTTGTCCGCGCCGGCGCCGATGCGAACTCGAGTGACAAGGTGAAGAGTGTCTGCGAGCAGTCGCGGGCGTTCATTCTAGGTAAGTTCACGGACCTTGCGCGCGAAGCGGGTGCCAGTGATCCGGGGTTGCTCGGAAAGCAACTCGTACTTCTGTATGACGGAGCCTCCATTGCTGCTTATTTGGATGGCAACCGTGATGCCGCGAGTGCCGCGCGCACGCTGGCCGCCCAGATGTTGTCCAGCGCCCGTGGCGCCGCGAAACCCTCCTTTGCATAATCTGGTTTCGCCTGCGTACCTGCCAATAATTGAACTGTGACGCGGCACTCATCGGCCGCTGGGTCATAAGATGCGCGGGCGTATCAATCTCGCTCGGGCTAAGAGAAATCTTATGGCTACGGATCGTGCAGCGTTCGAGGCGCTGATTGCGCGCATGGAGGCGCTTGCCATTGGCAATCCGGCCGCTTATCGGCGCCGGGTGTTGGCACTCGCGCTGCTCGGCTACGGGTATTTCATTCTCGTGGCTCCACTGCTGCTCGTGTTGCGCTCGCTGCGGGTAAAGATGCAACCGCCGGCCGGCGAGCGGCTGACGCGGGCGATGGCTCCCGAGCTATTCAACATGATAGATGGATTGCGCCGCCGATTGCGCACCCCGCCCCTGCACAAGGTGCTGCTCACTCCGGATTTCAATGCCGGGGTGATGCAGGTGCCCCGCCTCTGGTTGTTGGGTTGGTATCGCAGTTACCTGTTCATCGGCTTGCCGCTGATGAAGTCACTGACCGCCGAGCAGTTCGAGGCGGTGCTCGCGCACGAGTTGGGGCATCTCGCGCGGGGTCACGCCCGGGCCGGCAACTGGATCTACCGGCTGCGGCGGATCTGGCAGCGGCTGGAAGGGGCCGTCGCGGCAAATCCGCACTGGGGCTCGAAAGCCATCCGGGTCTTTTTCCGCTGGTACATTCCGCACTTCAGCGCCACTTCATTTCCGTTGGCGCGCGCCAACGAATACGAAGCCGATGCGGCTGCTGCGAGGCTGACATCTGCTCGCAGCACCGCGCAGGCGCTTACTGCAGTCAGTATCGTCGGCAGCTATCTGAGCGAGCGCTACTGGCCGAAAATTCACGCGTCCGCCCGCGATCTGCCGCAGCCCGCATTCGCCCCTTACAGCGAATTCATGGCCACGGCGATCCAGGCAGTACCGGCCGATGAGTTACGTACCTGGCAGCACGCCGCGCTCGCCGCAAAGACTTCGTATCATGACACTCACCCGTCCCTGACGGATCGACTGCAGGCAATGGGTGCGCGCGCCGAATTTGCGCCGCCGCTGGAAAGCACCAGCGCCGAGCGGCTACTCGGCGCGCAGCGGACCCGGCTCGAACGCGCGTTCGATGCGCAATGGCGCGAGCGAGTGGCTGAATCCTGGAGGCAGGTTCACGAGAAGCATCAGCGGCTCATCGAGCGAGCCGCACACTCGCAGGCAAGCGGCACCCACCCCGCCTCAGGTCCGATTCAAGTACAGGACCACTGAGAATTTCGTGCTGGCCGACTGCCCGGTGACCCCTACGATGATACGTTCGGGCAGCACGGTGTTGTCCAAAGTGGCGAGTCCACTGAACTGTATTCCGTTGAGCGCGGCTGCCTGCCCGGCACAGTTCGCATAATCAAATTGAATCCGGTAAGCGTTATAACTCGCGTTGATGACTGACACGTTGCCATTCAGTACGCAGCCACTGACGGAATCCTGCGAAAACAGGCTGCCATTGCTGCCGACCGTCACGACTACATTGTTGCTGGCATTGGTGAAATTCCCGCTCAGCGTCGTCAGCGAGGACGGGCGATTGTAGACCGCATCGAACGTCAGGTTGAGCGTCCCGTTCGAGGCGCTGCCAAGATCGGTTTGAAACCTGGTTGTGGCTGTTATCGTCTTGCGCGCCTGGAGCGTCGCGCTGATGCTGCCGGTGCCGTGACGCGAGCCATCCGCAAACTGAAAGCCCAGTGGCGCGAATCCTTCGACGTTGGCGCTGAGGGAATTCTGGTTCATGGCGGCAATGCCGACGTACTGCACACCGTCGCCGCGCAGGAAATGAAAATTTCCCGACTCATCGACGAGCCCGGTCACCTGCAGTCCACTGATTGAATCGGTTCCGCGCCAGAACCCGCCAGGGGTCGCATTGGAACCAGGAGGCGCCGTACCGCCGAGGCTCGAATCGCCGCCACCGCAGCCGCTCAATACCAACGCTACGCCCGCTGCGATAACCGCATTCGCCCTTTTCATTTCCATGTGCGCCTCCCTGACACACCAATAGTTGCGCCTAGTGTGTTTTATCGGCGGTGAGGCGATCCACGCTGCGCGTCACATCCTGCGCGCTTGAAACCGTCGCGCCTTCATTCGGTTGCCGCATATCTTCATGTCACACCAGCGGCGTGTGTGATTCTTGCTCGTATCGAGAAAGAGCCAGCGGCATGTTTCGCAGCCGCAGGTACGCAGACTGCTCATCGCAGCCGATGTCAGCAGCGCGGAGGTCTGCAGTGAAAGTATCCAGACCGGCAGGGCGGCTTCGGTCTGCGCCGCCGCTGTCCACTCCCAGACAAATTTCGACTCGGCGGACCAGAGGAGCTCCTGCTGCTGGCGCGCGCTCTGCAGGTGGCGGGCCAACTTGCGAACATCGGTCGGCTGCGGATCAGAACCTGCAGCGACTGCATACAGGACATTCGCCGCCAGTTCGCGCAGCTCACGGGCGGAATCGGTCGCCCGCTCAGCCTCCGCCGCATCTGTGCGCCGGCTCGCAGCTCGCAGCTGGGCAGGCGGCAGCAGCCCTGTCTGTTCCATGAAACTGAGCAGAGCCGCGTAGTTCGGCAACAGCTCAGTCGGCCCGTCCGCACGAAAGCGGTTGTCGAGCGTATTCACGAGGTCCAGCACCGGGTGGCCGGCGCACAGATTGAAGGGTGCCGTGGCAGCCATGTCTTAACCTTTGAATGGCATTTTACAGGTTAGGGGGTTTCAGGCATACTAACCCTCTATGGGGACTTCATCGGTTACATCCACCCTGCCACGCCTCAAGGCTACGGGCATCGATGTCCGAGTGGTGGCTGCGTTCCTCGCCATCTACGTGTTGTGGGGTGCCACGTTCCTGGCTATTCGGGTGGCCGTGCTGGAGGTCCCGCCGTTTCTCGTGGCCGGTCTGCGTTTCTTCGTGGCGGGCAGCCTCCTGTATGGCTTCATGCGGCTGCGCGGCGAGGCGAGTCCGTCCCCGGCACAGTGGCGCAGCATCGGCCTGATGGCGCTCTTCATGTTTGTTGCTACCTACGGAGCCTTGTTCTGGGCAGAACAGTATGTGCCCTCCGGTATCACCTCGGTGATCGAGGCTACCCTGCCCATCACGACCCTGACCCTCGAGGTATTCGTTTTCCGGCAACAGCCGTTTCGCTGGGGAATGCTGGGCTCCGTGGCCGTTGGCTTCGGCGGGGTGCTTATGCTGCTCGTGAAGAATAGGGAGCGGGATTTTACGGTGCTGCCGTGTATGGTGATCCTGGCGTCCGGGCTAGCGTGGTCCCTGGGGGCTGTGTGGATCCGATCGATGCCGTTGCCGCGATCCCGGGCGTTGACGTCCGGCGGCGCGATGATGCTGGGCGGTCTCGTGTTGTTGGCGCTCTCGCGAGTGGCCGGCGAGGCGAATCCCTTGCCTTACATTCCGCTGCGGGCAGGTGTTGCCTTGTTGTACCTGATCGTAGGTGGCTCGCTGATCGCCTTCACGGCCTACGTATGGCTCTTGGGTCGCATGCCCGCCACACGGGTGGCAAGCCATGCTTACGTGAATCCTGTTGTAGCTATGGCATTGGGCTACTTCGTCGGGGGCGAACAGCTGACCGTGCGAACCCTCCTGGCGTGTATTCTCATAGTCCTCAGTGTCTTTCTGATTCTCCGCTCCGGGGACGAAACGGCAAAATAGTAAAAATTTCGCGCACTGCGATCCCCCGGGTCGCGTTTTTTCCTGTCACGTGTTTCCAAAATCACACAGCATTGACCTCATCGCGACCGGGGGGGACACTCGAGCGACGCCGCTCCATAACCGAGCGCCAGCGTAGACTGGGCACACTTATTGCGGCCTATAACGATGACGAGGGCTTAAGCGTGGGATAACCCCTCCCTAAGGGAGCGGGTGCATGAAGGAGCCAAATAGAAGTGAACACCGAAGGCTCGCCCAGCGTGCTGCTGATCGGTCCGTACGATCCACACTGCGGTGAATACACTTTTCTTGCGCCTCCGCTGGGTGTCTGGCGGCTTGCAGGCGTTCTAACGGCGGCAGGGATCGCGGCCAAGGTCTTCGATCCCAACTGCTGCCGGGAAGCGCCCCAGCGAGCGCTCGAGCGCGAGTTGCTGAGCGGTGGCTGGGACATTGTCGGTGTTTCAACGACAGGGATGACATTGCGCTACGACCTGGAGCTCGCGCACATCGTGCGCAGGATGCTGCCGGACTCGATCATCGTAGCGGGAGGAATGGAGGCGACCTTCAGGCCGGATCTCATGTTTGAGCTGGGTCCGTTCGATCTGATTGTGCTCGGTGAAGGCGAGCATCCGCTGCTCGAACTGGCGTCACGTGTCCGTGCAGGCCAACCGTTAGGCGGAATCACGGGGACGGCAGAGCGAAACAAGGACGGCCGGATTGTCAGGATTCCGCAACGCGCTCTGACCCGAGAAGAGTTGCGCGAGGCAATCTACAGCACGCCCTATGACAAGATGCCTTATTCGGCGTACTGGGAGCGCCTCGAGTCCGCGTACAGGGTGGGCGGCCTTCCCAGCAAGGCAGCGCGCGAAGCGCATCTGGCGGAAATCCGCTCAGTCCGCCTGATCACGCTCAACTACTGTCCGATGGGTTGCACCTTCTGTTCGGCGACGAACTTTCTGCACGCGGCACAGGGAAGCGTCGCCCCCATCGCCCGCCTGGAGGCCGATGAATGCGTGCACATGATCGAACGGATCATTGCGGCACACCCCCGCGCGCGCACCATCATCTTTCAGGACGACATTTTCAGCTTCACCCGCGATCGCCGGATCCTGCCGCTGTGCGAGGCCATCATCGCGGGCAAACGCAGCGGCCGCCTTCCGAGTCAACTGCAATTCATCAGTACGAATCGGATCGATGCAATGACCCCGGAGCGCCTGTCCGCCATGCGGCGTGCGGGTTTTCGCGTATTGGGTTTCGGCATCGAGAGCTTCTCCCAGCGGGTGCTCGGCGAATTCAACAAGGCACAGATCCATCGCCACATCGAGCCGATGCTCACGGCGGCACTCGCTACGGGGGTCACTCCCTTCCTCGATCTGATTCTGAGCTCGCCGCACGCGCAGCTCGAAGATGTCGCGGAGACTCTGCGGCAGGCGTATCGTTGGCTGCGCGAAGGATGCGAGATCGGAATGTATCCCTACGTCATCCCGTTTTCGGGGGCGGCGTTCGCGCAGGATCCCAGTCTCGCCCCCTACACGCACTACATTCGCCGACAGGTTGCCGGCACCGGAATTTCGTGGGAGCAACCAGCGAAGATTCTGCCGATGGATCCTGTTGTAACGGATGTCATCTTGCGAATGGAGCGCAGCTTCGAGGCGATGTTGGCACCCCTGGAGAAGGAGGTGGCGCATCTGCCCTCACGCGTGCGCTCGCTCCTGTGGATCCTGTGCTCGCTGCCCCTCATGGCCGAGCGCGGGCACTTCATCGCGGCAGAAAGTGAAGTCCGAGCCGAGTTGTACGCCCGGCTTCCGACGCTCCGGCGGGAGGCGGCGCGGTTCGCAGCCGCCATTGCATGAAGATCCTGCGGTCCTGGTCCGTCCTGGCGCCGCTCGCGGTCTGCGCATTGCTCGCGGGTTGGATAGTGCTATCGGTCGCTAACGCGCGCTCGGTTGGTTTCTCGATCTTTGTGTTCGCCGTTGCCAACCTCATCGTCTACACGGATGCGCTCGACTTCGCTCTGCGGCTGTACATGCGCCGCCGCCATACGGCAGCGGCCGGCGGCATTTCCGAGAGCACGCAGTTCGGCAACGTATCCATCAACCTCGCCGCCATCCTGCCACCGGATGCGCGGCGAGTCGTACCGGCCTCGCCGTTTGCGATCATCGCCTCGGTCTACAACCTCGAGGAGCAGTTCGATGAATTCTGCCAGGCCTTCGGCACGTATCGCGATCGTGTCTGGCTGATCAGCGACGGCTCGACCGACAACACGGTGCTGCGCCTGCGCCTGGCCGGATGGCGTTGTTTCGATGACGGCGTCAACCGTCGCAAGCCGGGCGCCATCCGCCGGCTGCTCGAGCGGCTGCCGCTGCACATAGAGACCGTGATGGTAATCGATCCTGACATTCGGATCCGTGGCCTGAACGACGGCAGCAGTATCGATGTGGAGCAGTTCGTCAGCGATTTTCAACAATCCGGCGCGACCGCGGCCTGCCCGCGCATCATGATCGAGCCGGACGGGTTCCTCGCCCGCTTCCAGTCGTTCGAATATGCGCTCGCCTTTCGAGTCGGCCGCGAGAGTCTCGGAGATTTCAGCATTACTTCGGGCGGCGTATCGTTCTACAAGAGAAGTGCGCTGGTAAGGGCACTCAACGAGCACTCCTTGTCGGTGTATGCCGAGGATTTCGAGAACGCGGTCATCATGCTCAGCCAGGGCGGGCGGATCTACTACGACGGGCGGCTCGTGGTCAGCACCGAAGGTCCTGGGTCGCTGCAGCGCTGGTTTTCGCAGCGCGTCGGCTGGTATCACGGTCTGATCAAGGTCTACACGGAGCGGTTCGGCGAGATCATGCGGATCGGACGCCGCTCGCCATTCGCGATGTATCATTACCTGCTGTATGTGGGCGGTCTTTCCCTTGCGATGCACCTGGTCAAGATCGCGAGCGCGGCGCTTCTGGTGTTGAGCTTTCTGGCCGGTCTGGATGCCTTGTTGCTCGGGGATCTCGTACCCCAGGGGAGCATCACCAACCCGGCTTACTTTACGGCGGCCATCACGAGCTATCTCGCCCTCGGTGTGATTGCGCTGTTCAGCATCGTTCCGAAGGCAGAGCGGGCGTATTGCGCGCCGATCGTGCCGCTGTATCTTTGTTATGCCATCACGCACATCGTACCGATGACGGTGGGCTTTGCGAACTTCTTCTGGCTGCGGCTGTTCAACCGCCGGCTTTATCGGGACCACTACGAGAGTCCGACTGATCCGACGCTGGTGAATGGCGGTAATGGCAATGGCGGGGCGAGGCTGACTGAATGACGGTGCGAGGAATTCCGGCTCCACAGCTCTATCATCCCAGTGCGTACTGGGAGGACCGCGCGCAGCGGTTCGCAGGCGAAGGCGCGGGCCTGGCCGCGGTCTGTGCCTACGGAATGCCCGAGTTCTACAACCGGGCCATACACCTGGAGCAGCGCTTGGCGCTGCGGCGCTGGCTCGACGTGAAGCCCGGCACCCGCGTGCTGGATGTAGGGTGTGGTGTTGGGCGCTGGAGCCGCCTGTTGGCCGCGCGAGGCGCCCAGGTCACCGGGGTGGATCTGAGTCCCACCATGATCGCGCAGGCGCAGCGGCGGGCCGCGGCTGAAGGTGTGGGCGCCCGGTGTCAATTCCGAGTTCAGGACCTGTCGCAGCTCCAAATAGAGGGTCAGTTCGACCTGGTGTTGGGAGTCACTGTCCTGCAGCACATCCTTGATCCGCAGCTACTGCGGGCAGCGGTGCGCGGCATGGCCGCGCGCCTCGCACCCGCTGGGCGGATGGTTCTGCTCGAGGCCGCACCGGCTACGCCTGCGGATCGGTGTGATTCGACAGTGTTCCAGGCGCGGCGCCGGGATGTTTACCTCGAGCTCTTTCGGGATTGCGCGCTGCAGTTGCGGGCGCTCACCGGAGTCGATCCAGCACCGCTGCGGATGCGGCTGCTGCCGCATCTGCGCACGCTGCCGCGCATAGTCTCTATGAGTCTGTTGGTTCTCACGACCGCATTATCACTGCCGGTCGATGCACTGTTTGGCCGTCGCGCAGTCAAACAGTCCTGGCATGCGGTGTTTGTCCTAGAACAAAAAATCGGGGGAACAGAATATGGCCGTTAGGCGTCGCTCCATCATAGCCATGGGCGTTTTCGTGTTGCTCGCGATCGTCGCGGCAGCCGGTCACTGGTACGAAACCCGGCGCGCTCAGCCCGGGCACGCCGCCGATACCAAGGCCGCTGTGCACCATGTCACCAATGCCGGCGACCGGGGGCCCGGTACGCTACGCGAGGCTTTGTTCATCGTGGCAGGCGCAACCAGCCCGAGCACGATCAGCATCGAAATTCCCACCATCAAGCTCGAGACTGCTCTGCCGGCGCTCGTCAACGGGCGTGGCGTGCGGCTCGTGGGCCAGTCCGCCGGCACCGTCATCGACGCGCAGGCGTTGAACGCGGGTCCGGTCTTCGATGTCTCCGGGCCGAACACGTCCATCGAGGGTATTACCGTCAGCAAGTGCCCCGCGGCCGCCATTCTCGTGCGCTCGGTGCACTTCAGACTGTCTACCACCACGATTGAGTCATGTGACGTCGGCGTCGAAATCGCCGAGAACGCCAGTGATTCTCTGTTGGAGCGCAATCACTTCACCAAGAACCGCGTCGGCATCCGCTTCGCAGCCTCGGGTCATAACACGGCGGTGGCCAACAATGAGTTCAAAGAGCACAAGGACGCAGGCCTGTGGGCCGTGCGCAGCGCTTCGGACTCGCACGATGATGTCATCGGCATTCATGATAATAAGTTCATCGAGGATACCGCGGCCATCATCGCCGGTAACATTCCGGTGCTGATCGAGCGCAATGATTTTATCAACGCACACGAGTCGGACGTGCACGTGGTCGGCGCCGGAGCGGTGATCCGCGGCAACCGCATCAACGGGGGCGCCGCGATGGGCATCGTTGCCGAAAATGCCAGCGGGGCCGTGATCGATGACAATGAGCTGGAGGGGCTGACGGCCTATGGGGTCATGGTCCGCGGCTCATCCAACACGCTGGTTCGCTCGAACCGGTTACACAACTGCGGCTACGGGCTGGCGTTCGTGCTCGGCGACAAGGCCAAAGTCAGCACGGCGGTTGACAACACGATCATCGAGGCGAAGTTCAACGGAATCGATGTGATCGGCGACTCGCCCATCCTGCGCCGTAACCAGGTGCTGCGCGCGCACGCCTACGCGCTGCACGTCGAGGATTTCCAGCCGCCCAACGGGCAGAAAGTGCAGTCGCAGCCCTTCCTGGATAACAACAATTTCGGCAATAGTCCGGTCAGCGGCAAGAGCACTGCGAGCGTTGCTGCGCAGCGCTCTCTGCAATAGAGCAGCGGAAAGTTCAGCAGTGAGGCCGAACGTCGAAAGCACGCAGTTGATTCCGCGCCCGGTCTGGGAGAACCCGCGCGTTCATCTGCTCGACGACATCTGGCTGATGACCATCGTTGCCATTCTCGTGGCGACCGGTGTGCCGTGGTTTGCCACTGGTTTCGAAGTAAATCTCGGGATGGCGAGCTGGGGCCTGCTCGCCTTGGGCGCCCTGCACGTCGCCCTCACGGCATTGGCCTCCCCCAGCCGCGCACATGGCAAGTGGCGCGACCGCGCACTGACGTTGCTCGATATTCTCGGCGTCGTACTGATCGGGTTCATCTGGCAACATGTCGGCGCGCTCCAGAACCCGATGTTCCTGACGGTGTTCGCTCTTCCGGTGATCGGCGCAATCTTCCTCTCGCGGTGGCATCCCTACCTGATCGCTGCCGTGAGTGTGATTGCGGTCGCAGTGGTTGCACTGAGTCAGGCACCGGAGCTGCGCTGGTACGCCAGCGGCCTGTTCGGTAGCGATGCCTGGCTCGTCTGGCTGTTCGGCAACCAGAGCGCGGTGCCACAACCCTCGTTTTCAGGCTTCTATGCGCCATCGAATTACCTGATCGTACTGCTCGAAGTGTTTGCGATCCTGCTGTTCGCCTGCGCAGTGGCAGCCGAATACGTCGGCACCATCTTTGAGCGTTTGAACGCTCACATCATCATGGCCCGGACCGAAGCGGAGCGCGGCCAGGAGATGTGGGCCGGTTTGATCGAGCGTCTGCCGCTACCGGCGTTGCTCATCGATCCGGACACGTTGCGGGTAGTGGCTTCGAGCGAGCATGCGGGTATTTACCTACGCGCTGGGGAATTACCCCTCGAGGGACGCCCACTCTTCGATGCGTTGAAATTTTCCTATCCTGACATCGTTCAGGAGCTGATTGTCGGCTCGGATGGCGGGGCGCCGGCAACCGTCATTCGGATCGGGGACCAGCTGCGTGTCACGCAGATCCGGGTGCTTCACGTTGCGCACAAGGGCCGGCGGCTCGCGCTGCTGACCATCGAAGATGCAACCGAGGTCTTCTGCCTGAAGGCCGCTCTGGATACCTCGGAGTATGCTGCGTTCGTCATCGATGCACGTGGCCTGGTTCTTGCTTTCAACAAGCCCGCGGGCGGTCTGTTCGGGGGTGCGGAAGTTGGCGCGGATGCCGCGCAGCTGTTGGCACAGCCGGACGCACCCCCACGGTGGTGGGAGCCGGGACTGACAGGCAGGCGAAAAATGCATATTGAAATCGGTCCGAGAATCTACCAGGTGACCAGTTCCGCCGTTTCGCTGGCGGGCGAGGAGGAGCGTATTTTCACCGTAGCATTTCTACCTGTCGCCCGAGCCGGCAGCGCCGATCCGTTTGCGACCAGCTCCACCGTGGTCACCCCCACTCTGGGGCAGCTGCGATGAGGGCCCTTGTCAGAGGCGCCACGCATGGCGTCGCGGTCGCGGTTGCATTGGTGCTCGCACCTGCGCGCGCGTTGCACGCGGCACCCTCGACGGTCGATGACCGTATCGCACTCAGTGCCAACGGGTCTTCGTTGACCGGCACCGGTGGAGGCGGTGGCGCGTCGGCCGGTTGGTTACACAACTTCGATGCCGACACGCTGCTCGGAGTGGCCGCTCAGTACCAGGCTCTGTCGGTATCACACTGGGCTTTTGCCTCTTTGAGCGGTGCAGTCACTCGGGGTCCCGGTGATCAGCGTTACACCCTTTACGGTCAGGCGGACGAGGGGGCCGGCCGTAATGGTCCGAACGCGTTCAAGTACCGGATTGAGGGCCTGGGCGTCACCGGCACCTATTTCCATCGGTTCTCGGCCACGTTGGAGGACAAGCAAGTCAACGTCGAGTCGACTCATGGGAACCTTCCCAAGTTGCAGTTGGCCTATCTGTGGAATCCGCGGATCCAGACGACCGTGGGCCACCAGCATTCATTTGGTGGCAATCTCGGCACCCGGTTGACCACCGCGCGAATCGATGTGTATGCCTCGCAGCTGAGCTTTCTCGCTGGAGGCGCGTTCGGGCAGGCGGCCCCTGCGCTACTCGGGCAGGTGGTGACGCAACAGGGCCCGCAAGGAAACATCACCCTTGCACCGCATGATCTCAGGGAAGGTTATGTTGGAATTGTCAAGTCTTTCCCCCAGTTGCGCAGTGAGCTGACTCTAATTGCCGATTACCAGCGTTTGTCAGGCGGCGAGGGCATGGTTGGGAATGTCACCGTCCTTACATCCGTCAGCACGCGGTGGACCGGTACGCTCAACTACGTGTTTCACATAGGACATCACGGTACTTAGCAGTGGCGGCGTTGCTCAAAAAGCGCAACCTGGGGTGGCTACCCACCGTGGTGGTGCTCGCGGTCGTGCTCATTGCCGGGTCGCGTTTGATGTACCTGAGCATCCAGCACCATGCCACGGCCGCTCGTGCGGCGGCCACCACGAGCGTCGCGGCGTATGTGAGCAAGATAGAGCCCGAATTCCAGAGGTTGGGGAATCTGGCGGCGCGCCAGGCGGGGGCTGCGGGCAAGGCGCTCGCGAATACCAGCAGGTTCAGTTCGCTCGAGTCAGTCCCGTTGGTGAACGACACCTTCTGGATGACCTCTGAGGACCGGGTACTCGCCGCGCGCCCTGCCGAGGCGGCCAAGGCGAGTGGTATCGCCAGCGAATGGGAATCGGCAGAGTCCGCGCGCCCCGTGCCCGGCTCATCCGTTCTTGGGCCGTTGCGGCTGGGCAGTCAATGGCTGGTTGCTGCGCGTGTGCCGGTCGTACCGGCGGTTGCCGCAGTCCAGTCCCCCGCGCGTGGTTGGGCGGTCGCCTATGCTGACCTCGATGAATTGATCTCCAACGCTCACCTGTCCAGGCTCACCGTCGCCGGCTATGACTTCGAGCTGTCACAGGTCGAGCCGCGCAGCGCGCGGTCGCGCATCTTTGTAACTTCCAGCACGGATCCGCTGCTCGATGCGGTGACCGCGAGGATTCGGCTCCCCAACGGGTTTACGCCCGCCGTACCCGGAAGTTACCTCGCGGTGGCGATCCGCCCGCGCAACGGTTGGTATCCCGCCACGGAGCTCGCCTCTGACATCGGTCTGCTTGCTTTCCTTGCCTGGCTGCTCGCTTTCGGCACGCATGACTTGAGTCATGCTTTGCAGCGCTCGCGCGCGGCCCTTGCCGCAGCCCGCAAGCGTCTTCGCAACATCAACCAGCAGCTGGCGACCGAGATGCAGCAGCGTCTCAATCTGCAGGAGACGTTCGACCATGCGCGTTTTCACGACGCGTTTACCGGCTTGCCCAACCGGCGCTATTTCATGGACCAGTTAGATAGGGCACTGCGCGATGTACGCACGAAGCGGCGCCAGCGGATAGGTGTCATCATCGTGGATATCTCCCGGTTCAAGCTCGTCAATGATATGCTGGGTCATACGGCCGGGGATGAGTTGATGGTGCAGGCGGCGCGCCGGTTCGAGAAATCGACGGCGGCGTTCGAAGGGGTGTTGGCCCGCTGGGGCGGCGACCAGTTTGCCGTGTTGATCCTGGATATCGCCTCGACCGATGTGGCGCTGCAGGTTGCGGGGCTGCTGCAGGATGAATTGCGTACGCCGTTCGAGCTGCGACGCCACAAGCTGGTCGTGACTGCCACGTTTGGTGTTACCAGCGTCGATTCGGGTCAGCAGCGCGCCGAAGACGTAGTTCGCGAAGCCGATATTGCCTTGACTGTCGCCAAGCGCCAGGAGACCTCGAAGATCGTCGTCTACTCGCCCAACATGGCGGGGCAGGCGGCCACACTCGTCAGCCTGGAAGCAGACCTGCATGTGGCGCTGGAAAAGCACGAGCTGCGGCTTCTGTTTCAGCCGATCGTCGATCTGCGCACCTACCGGATGGTGGGCGCCGAGGCGCTGCTGCGGTGGCGCCACCCCGTGGAGAGTGTGCTCGCGCCCGACAAATTCCTGCGGATTGCCGAAGAAGCCGGGCTCATGGTGCCGATCACCCGTTGGATCATTCTGCGGGTGATCAAGCTGGCCGGGGAGTGGCTGCGGCGCCTGCCGGCCAATCAGAAGTTCTTCATCAGTATCAACCTGTCGCCCACGGCGCTGCGCGATCCGGGCCTGGCCGAGTACATTGCCGCGCTGCTGCGCGAGACCCAGCTGCCACCCTCATTGCTCAAATTCGAGCTGACGGAAGCCGCCCTCATCAGCAATGTCGGCGCGGCGCGCGAGACACTGGATCGCCTGCATGCCATGGGCATTCAGCTGATGCTCGATGACTTCGGTACCGGCTACTCGTCGCTGAGTTACCTGCAGTTGTTTCCGTTCGATTTCGTGAAGATCGACCGCCCGTTCGTCAACAGCTCGGGTTCCGACCAGGCCAATACGGGCATGATGGCGGCGCTGGTGCAAATGGCCGGCAGCCTCAAGCTGACTGCCATTGCCGAGATCATCGAGACCGAGGCGGCGGCGCGCGCCCTGCAGGAAATGGGGTGCGACTTCGGGCAGGGTTACTATTTCAGCGAGCCGATCGAGGCTGAGTTGGCTCTGCAGCGCTTGCGGACCCAACATCCTTTCCAGCCCACGCAGGCGACCGGCACGTTCGCGCCTCAGAAGGAACCGGATTACGAGGAAACGGTCATGGTGAAGCCACTGGAAGTGGACGACTCGCCGACCATCATGATTCCTGCAACTTCCATCGGCTTTCCACCGGACGACGACGATTCTCACTGAGCCGAGCGCCCGAGTGCGCCGCCTCAATGGTGTCCCAACCAACGCAGCACTACGTGAATTATCGCGAACGGCATGCCAGTGAATAACATCGTCAGTGCGAGGGACAGCCAGATCAGGAGGGGAAACAGCATGGCGACCAGAACGGCCAGGATCGCGAGCAGTGGTGCAATGAAGAGCCACGCACGCAGGGGCATCTGTGGCCGCGCCGCCCGGGTGATGTGGGCGCCCATGGCCCCGAGCGCGCGCAATCTGCGGTCGATCGATGGAAACATGGGGACAGCGCTGCTACCAAACACGCTCGCTTGGTTGCCCCTGTGATCGGCCATTGACATGTGGGCGGCCCACGGGGCGAGCGGCGCACCCTGTGCGCCCGTCACTTTTTCCAGCGCCCCGGCGAGAGTGTCAGGGTCGCGCGTCAACCTCACGGCCGTGGCGTCGGCCATGTACTTGCGCTGTCTCCACGCCAGCGATAGCAATGGACCCAACACGAACAGGTTGAAGATCGCGCCGAGAAATCCGGTCATGACGAGTGGGCCTGCGAGAGGCAGCCACAGGTAAGGCCGGATCTTCTCCCACCGGGCAGTGAGCGCTGCGCGTGGGTTGGAGATGAAGCTGGGCACCGCAGTAGTGGTGCGGCTGTTGTCCGCAACTGCCTTCTCCTGCGGCTCGTCATCGAACGGGCTCGTCAGATCCATGACCAGCTTGCGTGCTCGCGCCCTGGTCGGCAGCAGCGTCGCGACGACAATCTGCATCACATTCCTGCGCGCGTGGCTCTTGGTGACTACCGTGCCCAGGCGCGTGATCAGTGCGAACAGACTCAGACTCAACGCGGCGCGCACACCGATCCTCATGTCGCCATCGGCAATCGATCCGATCAGGTTGGCTGCCACACCTTCCATCTGTGCGCGGTTCAACAGGCCCAGCAGCCCCTGGGAGATGACGATGGTGGAGTGTTGCTCATCCATGCCGAACGCCACTGCGTCGACCGCCGCGCTGTGAGCCACGAACACGCGTGGCTGCGGCAGGTTTGCGGCGATTGCCATCTCCGCCACGACATTGCCGAAGCGCTGTTCCGCCAGCACCGTTGGATCGGGCGGCCGCGCCGACAGGTCGCCGGAGTCAAAAGCCATGCACAGGCCCAGCACCCGCCGCAGCGCGTTGAGAACGAATGCCATCCAAACTAGTCCGGGCAGTGCCGCCACGGCCACGAAACTCACCCAGTTACCGACGCTCAGCTTCTCGGGGGCGTTGATGACCCCATCGAGGATATGGCCAATGCCCGGAACGAGATTCGGTGCCGGAATGACCAGGTTGAGCAGGTCGAGCAGCAGCGCCAGGGCGCCGTAGAAGAGGGGGGACATGAGAATCGCGACGATCAACGTGACCGCGAGGTTGATGAGGCGGCTGGCAAACGTTACACGCCAGGCGGCGCGTCTGTGACGCGCGATCGAGTCGAAGAAGCTTTCGCGCTCGGCGGGTGTCCACGAAACCGCCGGATCGGTTGCCCCGATGGGGGTCGCCCCGTTCGGGGCCGACGCATTCGCGGCCAGATTCGGAACTGTCGTCACGCCTTGAGTTTGTATCCCGTGCGGAAGATGACCCAGACGGCCGCGAAGCACGCCACCAGAAAAACCGCGATCATGCTGAAGCTGACTACGATGTTGACGTCCGAGATACCGTAGAAGCTCCAGCGGAAGCCACTGATGAGGTACACGACCGGGTTGAACAGCGCGACCTTCTGCCACAACGGCGGCAGCATGCTGATTGAATAGAAACTCCCGCCGAGAAAAGTCAGCGGTGTAACAATCATCAACGGCACGATCTGCAGCTTTTCCCACCCCTCGGCCCAGATGCCGATAATGAAGCCGAAGAAACTGAAAGTCACGGCAGTCAGCAGCAGCGTGGCCACCATCCACAGCGGGTGAGCGATCGAGAACGTTACGAACAGCCGCGCGGTGACCAGAATGATGCTGCCCAGGATGACCGATTTAGTTGCGGCCGCACCTATATAACCGATGACGATCTCCGCCGTGGATATGGGGGCTGACAATATCTCGTAGATAGTCCCCGAGTACTTTGGCATGTAGATGCCGAAAGCGGCGTTGGACACGCTCTCGGTGAGAATGGAGAGCATGATGAGGCCGGGTACGATAAAGGCGGCGTAACTGACACCATCGATGTGCGCCATGCGTGAGCCAATCGCGGCTCCGAAGACGATGAAATACAGCGAGGTCGAGAGTACCGGGGAGGCGATGCTCTGAAAGATGGTGCGCCAGGTCCGGCTCAACTCGAACCCGTAGATGGCCCGGATCGCGTGGACGTTCATCGGTTCGAGCTCACGAGACTGACAAAGATATCCTCCAGCGAGCTTTCGCTCGTCTGCAGGTCCCTGATACTGATGCCGTGCTCGCCCAGCTTGTTCAGCAGAGTGGCGATGCCCGTGCGCTCGCGCTGAGTGTCGAACGTGTAGACCAGCTCTGTACCGTCGGCAGCGAGCTCGAGCTGCCATTGCGTAAGATCGGCGGGGACGCCTGGCAGCGGATTGCGCAATTGCAGGGTGAGTTTCTTCTTGCCGAGCTTCTTCATCAGCAGGCTCTTCTCCTCGATCAGAATGATCTCCCCCTTGTTGATGACACCGATGCGGTCCGCCATCTCCTGGGCCTCCTGGATGTAGTGGGTGGTCAGGATGATGGTGACGCCGCTGCTCCTGAGCCCGCGCACCATGTCCCACATCGCGCGCCGCAACTCCACGTCAACACCGGCGGTGGGCTCATCGAGGAACAGAATCCGCGGCTCGTGCGACAGCGCCTTGGCAATCATCACCCGGCGCTTCATGCCGCCGGAGAGCGTCATGATCTTCGAATCCCGTTTCTCCCACAGCGACAGGTCGCGGAGCACTTTTTCGAGATACGCCGGATCGGGTGCCTTGCCGAACAGGCCGCGGCTGAACTTTACCGTGTCCCACACGCTCTCGAAGGCATCGGTAGTCAACTCCTGCGGGACGAGGCCGATCTTTGAGCGCGCCGCGCGGTAATCACGAATGATGTCGTGGCCGTCCGCCAGGACGACGCCGTGGCTGGGATTGACGATCCCGCAAATGATGCTGATCAGGGTGGTCTTGCCGGCCCCATTGGGTCCGAGGAGGGCGAATATCTCGCCCTGCCGGATCTGCAGATTGATGTCTTTGAGGGCGTGCAGGCCCGAGGAATAGGTTTTGTAGAGACTTGAAACGCTGATGACTGGCCGCATGAGCTATTGTTGCCTACCGAAACGCCGGAATGAATAGAAATTGACGCCAAGCGACAGCAGCGATGAACCGCAGGAGCCCGTGTTCGTTCCCCACACGGAGCTGTCCCCCGAGACGCTGCGCGGTGTCGTAGAGTCGTTCGTGCTGCGCGAGGGCACGGACTACGGCGAACGGGAGTTCTCGCTGGAGCAAAAGCTGGCTCACGTGTATCGCCAGCTCGAGCGCGCAGAGGCACAGATCGTGTTCGATCCGAATACCGAAACCATCGACATCGTCCCTACGCGGAAACAAGATTAGTCGTTAGGCTATGGAATTGGAACATGTCGGGCACGCGGTCGAGGTGTTCCGCTCGGAGCGCGTTCCGGAGTGCAATGAGCGTGCATTCATGCTCTATGCGGTCGGGATTGCAAGTGCGATTGCGAGAGATTCCAGCGGTTGCGTTTTGCTGGTAGAGCCCGGCGACGCGCCGACTGCGCTCGAACATCTGCGCCAGTACGAGATCGAGCGACTCAACAAACCCCCGCCGCCTCCGCCGCCACCGAAACTGCATCCGCACGCCTGGACCGGGAGCATTATCTACGCCCTGCTCGTCGCAGGTGTTGCATTCGCAATCTCCAACGGCCTGTGGCGGCTCGACGCGTTCGATGTAGGTGAGCTCGATGCGGGCCTGGTGCAGCAAGGGCAGTGGTGGCGGGTGTGGACAGCTCTGACCTTGCACCTGGACGGGCCACATCTCGCGGCGAATATGCTGGCGGGCGTCTGGTTTGGTTATCTTGCCGGGCGCCTGCTCGGCACGGGCAACGCCTGGTTCCTGGTCGTCATGGGGGCGGGGCTTGCGAACTGGATCGAAGCTTTCTTGGGACCCGCGACGCACCGCTCTGTTGGTGCCTCTACTGCGGTGTTCACCGCCTTGGGGCTACTGTCAGCCTTCTCATGGCGGACGCGACTTGCATACCCGCAGCGTTGGGCACTTCGCTGGGGCCCCCTGGTCGCAGGGGTCGTGCTCCTGAGCTGGACCGGTACGGGGGGGCAATCGCTGGACGAACCGGGCGGTGGCACCGGACAGACAGTCGATGTCGCCGCGCACGCGCTCGGATTTGCGGTGGGATTGTTAGCCGGTGGGGGCGCGGCACTCGAATCCGTCACGCGCATGTTGAATCGCGTGCCGCAATGGCTCGCAGGCCTGCTCGCGCTGGCGCCGCTGGTGGTTGGATGGATTCGCGCGCTGAGCAGCTAACCGTGGCCGCTGGCGAGTACCTTCCGAAGTTGGCTCAGGTCGTGCAGCCGCTGCGCAGCTTTGCGAAGCGCCGCAACGTTCGTGATTTCCGCATCGTAGAGCGCGCGGTATTCGGCTTTCGCCTCCAGCCATTGACGGGTCGTGATTTGCCACCGGTCGGCCAACGTGCCGGTGCATGCCGTGGTCGCGGCTGCCTGCCAGCGATCACCTGTCGCCTCGAAACTCATGAGCCATTTTCCTGTTGCGATGTTTAAAACAGGTTGCACCCTGCATGTTACATGCCAGCGACAAAGCGTTGACAGGCACAAGAAGGTGTTAGCAATGTGACGCAGGTATCAGGCAGCCCGCGGATCCGCAGGCCGGGGCGGACGAGCAACTAACGAAGCGCGCGCAGCATCCGCGGCGTTGCGAGCCATTTGAGTGCGGCATGTCCGGCGCGGGTCTTGCCATCGAACGACACGCACGCCACCGCGTTTTTTTTCATTTCGACGGCTAGCGAGCCACCGCCGCCGAGCAGGCACGCGGCGAGCAGGTATCCCAGGTCCGGTTGATGGCCGACTACGGCTGTCAGCTTGCTGCGGTCTTGCGCGAGCAGGTCCAATACCGCCAGTGCCGGCTGGCCTGGCGACAGCTCGGGGGTCTCCTCGGCGGCTGGCCAGCCGGCGACCTCGCTCAGAATCTGTGCAGTTTGCTTCGCACGCACCAGCGGGCTCGTCAACAGGCGCTGCGGCCGGGCGGTGAGCTTTTTCAGTCCGGCAGCGGCCTTGCGCGCGCGGCGTATGCCAGCTGGCGAAAGTGGACGGGTCGCGTCGTCCTGCCACCGGTGCCGGTCGCGGTCAAAGGCGATCGCATGCCGGATGATCAACAAGTCCATTGAATCACGGCCCGGAGCTGGGCAGGGGCGGGAGGCGCGGTGTGACTTCCTCTAGTTTTGATTTCAATACCTTCCATCGTCCCCGGACCTTCCGATAGGCGCGCGGATGCCGCTTCCGCGCCTTAGAAGCGCGATCAGCATAGTGCGCAGCGAGCCGGCCCATCAAGAAAAGGGTCTCGGGCGGCAAACCCTTTGGCGGCGCGGCGGCGAGGGACTGCAGACGTCGGCTGGCCACGTCCGCATCCTGTTGCACGCCGAGCTTTTCCTGCCATCGGCGCAGCGAACGGACCATTCCACCCGCAGGTTTCCCGAACATGCCAGAGACCGATTCGAGGAGGTAACGCACTTTCTTCACATTGGCGCGGACCGCGTGGTACGACTCCATCGCAGATTCCGGAGTAAGACGCTTGGCGCCCTTACGCACCTTCTTGTAACGCGCTCGGATCAGTCCGGGCACCACCTGGAGTGCAGGCGCTCCTGGCGCCGCGATGGCGTCGGAGGGTTGGGCCAGTCCGAGCCGCAGCTCATTGAAGTCCTTCTGCACTGTGCTCGAGTCGAGCAGGGTCAGCATCCGGGTGCGCGCCCCCGCACGCTCGGAACGCAAGTGCTGTTTCAAGGGTTCCAAGGTGGCCTGGTCCGCTCCAGACAACCGGCGGTTGAATGCATCCAGCTCTAACAGGGCGACGTCCAGATCGCGTGCTTCGCCCAAGGCGCGCAGAACCGTCTTGAGGGTCGGCCGGATTTGCACCAACGCTGCGGGAAGATACGCGCCGAACTGGCGCAGGATGGCGTCCAGGCGGCGCCCGGCCAACCGCAGGTCGTGGAGCTCCTCCGGATCGTCTCCCAGCCGCGCGCCTGGCTCGTGTAGATCCCATGCCGACATGTAAAGGCGCAGGTTTGCGAGACCAACTTCCTCGATGCGCATCGCTGCATTGACGGCGGTTGGGGCGAGCTCAGCAGGCGGGACTGGCGCGAGGCCAACGGACTTCAAACCCTGTGAGAATTTGGTGTCGGATGCCGCTTCGAGCGAGCAACCGCTCTGAAGCGCCTTTACCAACGTTTGCAGGGGCTCATGAGCGTCCGTCAACGCTTCAACTTCCACGCGCTGGAGGCTGGTCTGCGGCTCACCCTGTGGACGGGAGATAACGGTCTCGTCGAGAGCGATTTCACCGAGCGGCCTCTCGTCGTTTGCTGTGTGCACCGCGTATCGCTGCCTGGAAGTGTGCACTTCGAACAATGGTTGCAACGGATGCGCACCGCTCACCGCGTGTACGCGCATTCCAACAGGTCCCGTCGACCGCGCGATCGACTCACTATCTGTACTCTGGAGCGTTTCGCTCAGCTCGCGACGATCCGCCATCACAGTGCTATTGGAGCGAAGCGACTTGAGCGTCGCCTCCGACTTTCCATCCTCTGATCGTATGCGTAACGCAAAGCCGGCGCGGTGGATACGCCAGTCGTCGGTATCGAAGTAGGTATCAAAGATCTTCAGCGTGGAGCGCGGTTCGAGCACGAGGCCCTCAATGGTGCCGTGATCGTCCAGCCATCGGCGCACGGACGCGAGATCAGTCGAGGCGAGCTGCCACTCCACTTCGCGCCCATCCTTGTGACTGGGTTCTTCTTTCCGGGCGGGACGGGCGCTGGATGACATTTCTACGACAGTCTAAGGTACCGCAGTCGTCTCGGTCACGGCTGCACGGCTGCACGGCTGCAGGCATGAGCGGCGCCTTCCTTGGCGCTGCCGCCAGGTTCAGGATTTCGACGTCGGAAGATCGAATACCAGAACTTCCGCCTGACTGCCTTGATTTAGGACCAGTTCGTTTGTGTCGGTGAGCTTCAGGGCGTCACCGGTAGCTAGAACTGTTCCATTTGCTGTCACCGTACCGCGGGCAACGTGCACATAGACCCTTCGACCGGGTTTGGTGATGAGCGTGGTGCTTTCCGTCCCGTCAAACAATCCGGCGTACACGCGCGCGTCCTGGTGAATGAGGACCGAACCGTCAGCCTGGTCCGGAGAGGCGATGAGACGCAGGCGGCCCCGCTTTTCTTCTGCGGAGAAGCTCTTCTCCTCATAGCTCGGCTCGATTCCCTGTGCATTCGGCTGGATCCAGATCTGGAGGAAATGCACCGGCTCGCTGCCCGACGGGTTGAACTCGCTGTGACGGACGCCCGAGCCCGCGCTCATCCTCTGAACGTCGCCAGGGCGGATCGTGGAGCCGTTGCCCATCGAGTCCTTGTGTGCGAGCTCACCAGCCAGCACATAGCTGATGATTTCCATGTCACGGTGTGCGTGCGTCCCAAACCCGGCTCCAGCCTGGACGCGATCTTCATTGATCACGCGCAAGGGACCGAACTCGACGTGCCGCGGGTCGTAATAGTCCGCGAAAGAGAAGGTGTGGAAGGACTTGAGCCAGCCGTGATCGGCATAGCCCCGCTCGTTGCTGCGGCGAATTTCGTTCATAAGACCTCCTGTGGGTGCGACGAACAATAAGCCCCACAAATCAAATAAAAAAGCGCAAAATTTGGCTTACATCAATCGATAAATTGGATGCGTCAGATGGCGTTAGCGAGGACTTCGCTAGAGCAGTGGGCAGTGCTGGCGGCTGTCGTGGATCACGGCGGTTTTGCGCAAGCCGCGTCAGCATTGAACCGGAGCCAATCGGCCGTCAGCTACGCAGTGGCACGGCTCCAAGAAGCCTTGGGTGTTCCCCTGCTCGTCATTGAGGGGCGCAAGGCAGTGCTGACCGAGCACGGTCGGGTCCTGCTGAAGCGATCACGCTCTTTACTGGTGGATCTCGGGAAGCTCGAGCTGCTGGCGCGCAGCCTGCAGCAGGGGTGGGAGCCCGAGCTGAGGCTCGTGGTGGACGCTGCCTTCCCGCGCGAGCGCCTGCTCAGCATTGTCGGAGAGCTGCAGCAGCTGTGCCCGAGCACCCAAATGCAATTATCGGATGCCGTATTGTCAGGCGCCGAGGATGCAATTGTTGATGCCACTGCAGATGTCGTAGTCACGACTCGCGTGCCGGCGGGCCATCTGGGCGATTGGCTCCTGGATGTAGCGTTCGTCGCTGTAGCACGATCGGAGCACGCTCTTTTTGATGTGGATCATGCGCTGACACCTGGGGATCTGACCCGTCATGTGCAGGTGGTGGTACGCGACTCGGGAATGAAGCAGCCCCGTGACGAAGGATGGCTGGGTGCGGAACTCCGGTGCACGGTGAGCAGTATGGAGGCGTCGCTTGCTACCGTTGAGGCCGGTCTCGCTTACGCGTGGTTGCCGGAGCATCTGGTACGAGCGCCGCTGGACAGGGGTGTGATCCGCCGCCTGCCGCTTGTGGCAGGTGCATCGCGCAACGTGCCGCTGAGCCTGGTGTTGGTAAATGCGGATCTGGCGGGTCCGGCTGCCCGCGCTGCCGTCGAAGCCTTCCAAAGGCACCGTCCCCTCGCTCAGCTCGAGCGCGCGGCCCCGTAGCTCTCCATCATCAGGCCCGTGCCGCCGCGTGAGACGTGAGCGACTACCGCTGTCCGCCGGTGCAGCTTGGTCACGGTACCCAGATTGATCGCGAATGCCAGTACGACCTGCTGGCCTTTACGCAGGCCCAGGTTGGTGGTCTCGATGAACACCCCGGTGGCGCTCAGATTGACCGCCTTGCATAGCTTCCTGCGCCCACCCGGAATGGTTATGTAGACAACGGTTCTAGCACGGTGCCTCGTGTGCAGGCGGCGTTCCACTTGAATGAGCCTCGCGTAGTTCTATTAGTTGTGCGTCGCGACCTGAACCATTATGCCGTCGTCCGGCCCCACGCCATGCACCGCTTCAACTTAATTGCGCAGTGATTTTGGATCGCGGCACAGCCGTCGGCAAGGGGTGCTGCGCGCGCGCAACGTCGGCCAAGACGTTCGGCCCGGTCGGGCCCGTAGCGCGTGCCGGCTTAAGTGAATTCGCGACTGTGACCTGCGTCACATTGCCGTGCCGCTGATCGGCGCGCCACAACCATTGGTCGGGAGGTCGCGCAGACGGTCCCGGGACCCCGGAGACTGCCCAGCCATGAAAAGCACCCAACATGGCTTCACGATGGTCGAGCTGATCGTCGTCATCAGCATCGTCGGGATCCTGATGGCGGTTGGCACGCCGTCGTACAGGTATTTCACCACAGCTAATCGGATCTCGAGCGAGATCAACGGACTGCTTGGTGATATGCAGTTCGCACGCGCTGAGGCGATCCGGGAAGGCCAGCCCGTCAGTCTCTGCGCCAGCACGGATGGCGCCACTTGCTCAGGTGTCGCGACTTGGACTACCGGCTGGATTGTGTTTTCGGACTCGGATGCCGCGGGAACGATTGGCACGGTAGATGTCGCGACAGATCGTGTGTTGCGCGTGCAGACGGGTCTGATGGGCGGCGATAAGTTGACTGCCGACAACACTATCAGCGCAGTGACCTTCAGCCGTGACGGCTTCGCATTGCAGCTTCCAGGGACGGTGACAATGGCATTGAAGGACTCCACGGCGAATGTGGGATACACCCGCTGCCTCGCCATAACGATTGTCGGGGCACTGCAGACCCAGATACACGGTGCCGGCTCATGCCCATGATCAAGCGCAAAACACAGAGCGCACCAGCACCGAGCGGCGGCGCCGCGGGATTCAGCCTCGTCGAAGTGATGGTCGCCGTGATCGTGCTGTGCGTCGGGCTGCTCGGCATAGCGCGGATGCAGTCGGTGGCGCTGTCCAGCACGTCAATTGCCGCCAAGCGCTCGCTGGCGGCGATCGAGGCGGCCAGCCTTGCGGCCATGATGCACGAAAATCGTGGCTACTGGACCAACAGCGATGCGTCGGGCGCCACCTTCACCATCAAGGGTACTACCGTGACGGTTGCGAACGGCGCCCCCTTGTTGACTGCCGCGCAATCCCCGGCCCCGGCCTGCACGTCAACGACGGCCGCCTGCACTGCCCAGAAGCTCGCAGCCTACGATCTCAACGAGTGGGCGAAGAATCTCAACGCGGTCCTGCCGGGGCACTCGACGTCGGTTGCCTGCGGGACGCTGACACCTGTCAGTTGCAACATCGTCATCGCCTGGAACGAAAACTCGGTCGCGCTCAATTCGCAGCAGTCCGCGGCGGCGAGCGTATTACAAAGTCCGACCTACTCGCTGTTCGTCCAACCATGAAAAACTCACACCTCAACCTGGCCCGCGGGAGTGGGCGTGCGCAGCGCGGCTTCACGCTGGTAGAGCTCATGGTAGCCACCACAATAGCTGTATTCCTGCTCGGCGGCCTGTTCACCACCGTGCAGAGCACGCGGCGCGCCTACGGCAATCAGAATCTGCTCTCGCAGCTCCAGGACAACGAGCGGCTGGCGATCTCGCTGCTGACCTCGGTGGTCGAGGCCGCGGGTTATTTCCCCGATCCCAGGAACAACTTGCCGGGGACCGTGTTGCCCGCTGGCGGATCATTTGGTTCCGATGGCCAAGGCATCTTCGGTGCGGCCGGCGATACCATTACGGTCAGATACGCGGCCGGGCTCAACGACAACATCTACAACTGCATAGGCGGCCGCAACACCGCCGTAGCCGGGTTCACTGTTTTCACGAACACTTTCAAGGTGGCGGGCAACCAACTCATCTGCACGTACAACGGCGTCGACTATCCGCTGATTGCGGCCAATACCACCGCGGGCGTGACGACACTGGGTGTGAAGAGCATGGCGATCTCCTATGGCGTGCAGCTGGCAGGAGGCACTGGCGGAAGTTGTACGACCTCCTATCTGACCACGGCCCAAATGGTGGCGACCGGAAATTGGAATCTGGTGTGCTCCGTAAAGGTGACCTTGACGTTCATCAATCCAATGTCACCAACCGCCGGCCCTGACATTCCCATCACCCGCGTCATAGCCGTGATGAACACGGCAGGCACATGAGGTCCTCCAACGTGTCGTCCCTGCCCAGACAGAGCGGTATGGCGCTCATTTCCTCCCTGCTGTTGCTGCTGATCGTAACGATCATGGCCGTCAGCATGTTCCGCAGCTACGGCACGCAGGAAAAAATCGCGGGCAACGTACGAGAGAAGCAACGTGCCGTAAACGCTGCAGTGAGCGCGCAGCAGTATGCCGAATGGCTGCTGTCTTCCGGCACGGCTCCCCCGCCTGGGGCATGCACCGGCATCGTTCCTTCCACGGCACCACAGGTTTGCAACAATACAATCAGCTACACCACCGTGCCGTGGACTATTGGCGTGACGTATACCTCTTTCACGACCAACAACGGCAACGGCGTGATGAATACCGTCAGCAGTACTCCGACCTCCACTGGTTCAGGCGCGACTCTGCAGACGTCCTACTACCAGACGCCGACCTTCTACATTACGGACCTCGGTCCCAAAGTCGGCGGCACTCCCGGCGAAGTCTTCCAGATCGATGCGCTCGGCTATGGCGGCTCGCCTTCCGCGGTCGCCGTCGTCGAGAGTACTTACCTGGTCACCCTCAACATTCCAAAGAATCCTGACAAATGATGCACACCAAACTCGCTGCTTCGATCGCGGTCCTGGCCGGCGTGCTGGGCATGGCGCTCTGTTCGAGTGCGGCCGCGCAGGTGACTGTTCAGGACGACTTCACCGGCGCCTCGGATACCAACAATTGGAAGACCTTCAACGGCGCCTGCCTCACGGCAGGCGATGGTACGGGGAATATCCCGAAATGCTTCGGGCTGGGGTACTACGGAAGCGAGACCCTCGTTGGTGGTGCAACCGGGACCCTGCCCGACACTGCCGGAAACGGAGCTCTGCGTTTCACCAACGGGTATCCGGGTGGATATCATCAGAGCGGGGCTGTCGTTTCCAACTTCACGTTCGATACGAGCGGTGGACTGCAGGTCACCTTCAAGACCGTCACTTATCGCGGTGACTCGGGTGGCGGCGGTGGGGATGGCGCCGACGGTATCAGCTTCTATCTGATGGACGGCAGCAAGGCGGCGGGCATCGGCGCCTGGGGTGGCAGCTTGGCCTACTCCTGCTCAAACTCAAACCCACCTTACGACGGCCTGATCGGTGGTTATATCGGCCTCGGTATGGACGAGTACGGTAACTTTCTGAACGGCACTACCAACACTCTGGGCGAGACTGGCAGTACCAATACGGGTGGTGACAACACCGCTTCCGGTGGACTTTATCAACCGGGGCGCATCGGTTTGCGCGGGGCCGGCAACGTTGCGTGGGCCAACCTCACAGCCTCCTACGGAACGGATCCGAGCAACTCCGCCATGCCGTACTATCCGGCATCGCTCGCTACCAGCTGCTCTTCCGGCACCTACGATACGACCCGCGCCACGTGTAATACCTGCTCGAGCGGTACTTACGACACTGCCACCGGAAGGTGTATCAACACTAACGTATGCTCCGCGGGAAGCTATGTCTCGACTGGGCTCGCTGCCGGTCAATGCGAAAGTTGCCCCAGCGGTTATACCTTCGATTCCACTGGCGACCTGAGCGCCAATTGCACGAAGACGAAAAAAGGCACGACGACGACGACGGGTGCCACCCTGAGCGCCACTTCGCCCGTGACTCCGGGGTCAGCCGCGCCCTGGTCGCAGCTAGCTACTCAAAAGACCTGCAAGACGGGACTCTTGTACAACTACAGCAACCCGAGCGCGCCGACGGGCGTGGGCAACGCAGACCTCAGCAACTCGGTGAACACCGCGAAGGTCATGGACTATCCGGCCATCCCTGGTGCCTACCAGGTGCTCTCGGGGGTGAAGATCGCGAACGAAAGCGCCCTCGTCCGCGCAGATGCGATACCGATTACCTACAACCTGAAGATCACCCAGGACGGTTTGCTGAGCCTGTCCTATAGCTATAACGGCGGGACCTTCCTGCCGGTCATCAGCAAGCAGCAGATCAAGGCTTCCAACGGTCCGCTGCCGAGCTCCTTCCGCTTCGGATTCGCGGGCTCGACGGGTGGCAGCACGAACATTCACGAGATTCTGTGCTTCCAGGCGACTCCTGCGGATCTTGCGTCCACTTCGGTTGGCGTCAATGCAAAGGAAGCCACCAAGATTGCCTCCGGTACACAGGCGTATCTGGCGTACTACTACCCGAGCAACTGGACCGGGCGTTTGACGGCGAGCGATCTGACATACGACGGCACGACAGTTGGCATCGCCTCAACGGCCAATTGGGACGCATCCTGCAACCTGACCGGTGTTGCATCGGGTAAGACATGTCCGACGACCACAGCAGCCGGTCCAGTAGCTGCCCAGGGGTCTAGTTCGCGCACTATTCTGACGTGGGACGGGACTAATGGAATTGCGTTTCAGTGGGGCTCGCTCACGACCGCCGAGCAAAATGCTTTGGACGTCGGCGACACCTCACCTATCAACGGCGACCGACTTGCATACTTGCGTGGCGATCGCACCAACGAGCTCTACTCGGATGCGAGCGGTGCGGTGCACGGGACGTTCCGCGCAAGAGACAGCGTGTTGGGCGATATCATCGATTCGAGCCCGACGTGGGTTGGCCCACCCAGCTCACCGTATACGTCGACATGGAAAGATCTGCTCTACAGCTCGGCCAGCGCGAGCGAGAATTCCGGCACGCAGACCTATACGCAGTACGTCACGACCGCCCAGACACGTACCAACATAGTGTACAGCGGTGCTAACGACGGCTTACTGCACGGTTTCCGCAGCGGATCTTTTGACTCCACGGGTAACTACGTATCCACCTACAACGATGGCAAGGAAGTGCTTGCGTATATGCCCGGAGCGGTTTTGACCAACGGTATTCACGGCGTGATCGCACCTTCCACCACCGTAGACTCGACCCTCGACTATTCGAGCTCCCAGTATTCCCATAGCTTCCATGTTGACGCCACGCCTGATCAGGACGAGCTCTTTTACGGTGGTAAATGGCACACATGGCTCGTGGGAGGCCTCGGGCCAGGCGGCGCCGCGTTGTATGCTCTCGATGTCACGGACCCGACCAAGTTCGCTGAAGCGAACGCAGCGACCCTGGTAATCGGCGAGTGGACTCCGTCCACGATCTCATGCAGCACTCCTGGTGGCACGACCTGCGGGACTAATCTCGGCAACACCTACGGTGTGCCGGTTATCCGCCGCCTGCACGATGGCAAGTGGGCTGTCATTTTCGGTAACGGCTTCGGCAGCAGTTCCGGCGACGCGGGAATATTCATCATGACGGTTGACCCGACGGACGCCTCGAGGACTTTCTATTACCTGAGCACGGGCGCCACTGGGTCCAACGGTATTGCGTACGTATCACCCGCTGACCTGGATGGCGATCACGTCACCGATTATGTGTACGCCGGTGATCTGAAGGGCAATATCTGGCGCTTCGATCTGACCAGTAACTCGGAAAGCGCCTGGGCCGCGGGCAGCAGCGCCCTGTTCACTGTCTCAGGAGTGCCGATCACGACCAAGCTGCTGTTGGCCATCGTGCCGCAGACCACGGGATCTCCTCGCCTCATGGTTGATTTCGGCACCGGGCAGAAGAACCCTCAGACCAAGACTTCGGCGGTGACCTACGCAAGTGGGTCGCACAAGCTCTATGGAATCTGGGACTGGAATATGGCCGCATGGAACACGAAGGCGGGGACGGCTGCCCAATTGGCGAGCCTGACCGCACCCCAGAGCATCACAGCCACAAACCTTCAGGCGCAGACGTTCAGCGTGCCCACGGCGGGTGTGCGTGACGTGACGGCAAATAATGTCTGCTGGTCCGGCTCAACCACTTGTAGCAGCGGCAATACCCAATTTGGTTGGGTCCTGGCCCTGCCCGGGTCGAATGAGCAGGTGATCTTCAGTCCGCTCATGTTCCAGAACGCGTTTGTCGTGAACACGACCATCCCGGCCAGCAACAACCAGACGAGTTGCGCGGTCAATAGCGACACGGGCTACACCATCGCGGTCTCGCTCGCTACTGGTGGCTCGCTGCCCGGTTTCTTCAAGACCTACAACGATACTTCGGCAGCCGCCTCGCTGACGAACGGCACGGGAACGCCTTTTATAGTGTTGGCTGGCGGACAGTCGTACCTGATCACCCAGTCGCTGGGCAACGGAAAGAGCAATGGTCCAGTCGCCTGTCCTCCGGGCGCGCTGTACTGCTCGACGCAGACCAGCCAGGCCGCTTCGGCGGGCAAGCGGCTCACCTGGATTCAGCGGCGCTAGGAGCAGCAGCAACATGACTACCCGAATTCATTCCAAGGCACGGCCGGGCGCGGGGTTTACGCTCGTCGAGCTCATGGTCACCATCGTGATCGCATCGATCCTTCTGTCCATCGCGGTGCCGGCGTACCAGAGCCAGATCCGTAAGTCGCGACGAGTGGAGGCACGCAACGCCGTGCTCGATCTGGCCGCCCGCGAGGAGCGATACCTGAGCATCTACAATCTCTATAGCCAGACTCCCAGCGAGCTGGGCTACGGCGCGAGTACAACCTGGGCGGCCGTGGGCGCGATAGGCAGTGGCTATTACACGTTGAGCGTGGGCAAGAACGACCCGGACACGACGGTCTCGCCGCCGACACTGCCGACTTTCACGATCACGGCGACCGCCACAGGCTCGCAACTCAAAGACACGGCCTGCAAGACCTTTACGGTCAATCAGCTCGGGCAGCAAACCGCTACGGATTCGAGCGATACTGCAACGACGACCTGCTGGAACTGAGATTGACTTAATTTCGGTTCCCGGTAGTGTCTGACCCGTCGTCGCCGGGACGCACGGGTCAAGAGGTTGTCATGGGCTGGATCGTTCTGCTCGTCATCGTTGGGATCGTGCTGGTCTTCATCTCGACGTACAACCGCCTGGTGACGGCCCGGAACGCGTTCAAGAACGCGTTTGCGCAGATCGATGTGCAGCTCACCCGGCGCTACGATCTGATCCCGAACCTGGTGGAAACCGCCAAGGGCTACATCAAGCACGAGCGCGAGACTCTCGAGGCCGTGATCAAGGCGCGTAACATCGCATACGCGGGCCTGAAGACGGCCGCTTCGGATCCGGGCAATGCCGTGGCCGTGCAGCAGCTATCGGGTGCCGATCAACAGCTGGGAGGCGCGCTCGGACGGCTGCTGGCGGTTGCGGAAAGTTACCCGGATCTCAAGGCCAACCAGAACATGATGCAGTTGTCGGAAGAGCTCACCTCGACCGAGAACAAGGTGGCGTTTGCGCGGCAGGCCTACAACGACTCGGTGATGAGCTACAACAACGCCCGCGAGGTCTTTCCGAGCAGCATGGTGGCCGGCATGTTCAATTTCCAGCCCGCGCAGCCGCTGGACATCGCAAAGCCAGAAGCGCGTGAAGCCCCCAAGGTCAGCTTTACCTGACGGCGCGCGCGCCCGGCCAGGGGCCCCGTCAAATGGATTTCTATGCGAGGCAGGCAGCGGCACGCGGCCAGACGCGCTGGCTGGTAATCGGCTTCGTCCTCTCTTTGCTTGCTGTCGCGCTGGCATTGGACCTGGTGCTGTTCACTTTCCTATCATCCCGGAACGCAGACGGGCCTGGCGTCAATCCGCTGGAGTTCGCTGCGCTTAATCCCGGCGTGGCGCTGTTTTCCACGCTGCTCGTGATGGGAGTGCTTGGGCTCGCGAGCCTGTACAAGTCGCTGGAGCTACGCGCGGGCGGCGGGGTCGTTGCGCGCAACCTCGGCGGAGTGCTGGTGGCGCAGGACACGACGGACATTCAACGCAAGCGGCTGTTGAATGTCGTCTCCGAGATGGCGATTGCCTCCGGGGTGCCGATGCCCGAGGTGTATGTGCTCGAGCAGGAGTCGGCGATCAATGCGTTCGCAGCCGGGCACACACCTGCGAACGCCGCTGTGACTGTGACTCAGGGCGCTCTCGACAGGCTCAACCGCGAGCAGCTGCAGGGGGTGATCGGGCATGAGTTCAGTCACATACTGAACGGGGACATGCGCCTGAACGTGCAGCTCATGGGGTGGGTCTTCGGGCTGTTCGTGGTCGCCTTGATCGGCCGGCTCATTCTCAACTTCAGCCCCCGCAACCGGCGTGGCAACAACGGCATCCTGGCGTTGGGCTTTGCGGTCATGGTGCTCGGGTATGTTGGATTGGTGCTCGGCCGGCTCATGCAGGCGGCGGTGTCGCGGCAGCGGGAGCGGCTGGCTGATGCCTCTGGTGTGCAGTTCACGCGCAATCCCCAGGGGCTGAAGGACGCGCTGGTGAAGATTGCGGCTATACCGGATGGGTCAGTGCTGACTACGCCGCATGCCGAGCAGGCAGCGCATATGTTTTTCGCTGAGGGCCTGAGCCGTTTTTTCGCGACGCATCCGCCCATACTCGAGCGGATTCGTGAGTTGGATCCGCAGTTCGACGAGCGCGAGCTCGCGCGTGTGGCGGCTGAGTATGAACGGGCCGCAGATGCTGGTGAGGCAGGAGCGGATGTCAGTCAGACAGGCGCCGACGCGGGACGGGCGAGCCTGGGTGGCCTTGCCGGTCCGACATCGGCGCTCAGTATTACCACCCCTGCTGCTGGCGTGTCTGCGCTGGCCGGAACGGTGGATGCGAGTCATATCCGGCAAGCGCAAGCCATCCATGCGGCGCTACCTGACAACCTGCGCGAATTTCAATCACCGGGCAGAGCGCAGGCCTTCGTGCTCGCGTTACTTCTCAGCAAGGAACCCGCGATACGCCACGCTCAATATGCCCTGTTGGGACGGTCGCTGAGCGTTGGTAACTTCGCCGTTGTGCAGCAGATCACGCCTGTGGCCGATGCGCTCGACCCGATGTTGCGATTGCCGGCGCTGCAACAGGTCTTCCCGGCGCTGCGCCGTGCCCCGGTTGCACAGCGCCGGGCGCTCGCGCAACTCGCATCGCAACTCATCCATGCCGACGCGCGCATCGACGCTTTTGAGTTCTCGCTCGCCAAGCTGCTCGAAACGCTGTTGAACGATGAGCTGGACGCTCGCGTACCTCACGGTACCGCGTCACTGGAAGACGTTGAGGAGGAGATCAACGTGTTGTTCGCAACGCTCGCCCAACTGGGGGCGCAGGACGAGCACAGTGCACAGATCGCCTACGAAGCGGGTATGACCGTCGTGCTGCCGATGCGGCCTCCCGAATACAGGGCGTTGAGCGACTGGCCGCGGCAGCTGAGCGCTGCTTTGCCGCGTCTGGGGCGACTGAGCCCGTTTGCCAAGAGGACTGTGATCGATGGACTGGTAAAGACGATTACCAGTGATGAGGTGATGACGGCGGCGGAGTCGGAGTTGCTGCGGACCGTGTGTGCATTGCTCCACTGCCCCATGCCTGTCATGACCAACTGCCCGGCGGGATCGCGGAAGACCGCGACCCGCGATGATTAGCGGGCGCGAAGCGCGCCGGGAAGAATGGGCTATTAGCGGTTCAGGAAGGTGCGGATCTCGGCACCGAAGCGGTCGAGGTCGATCAGGAACGAATCGTGGCCTTCGATGCAATCCAATGGCGCGAACGAAGTTGCCGCCCCTGCCTGCTCGAAAGACTTCGCCAGCCGCTCCTGCTCGTCGATCGCAAACAACATGTCTGATTCTACGCCGATGACGAGCGCCTTCTCGATGCGCGAGCGCGCCAGGACCGCGGTGTGCGATTCACCATGGGCCGCGAGGTCGAAGCGGTCCATCGCGCGCGAGATGTACAAGTAGCAGTTGGGGTCGAAAGCGCGCACAAAGCGGCGTGCGTGGGCTTCAAGATAACTCTGAATGGCGAACTCCGGCGCAAACGGACCTTCCTGCTGTTCCGTCGCTGGTTTACGCCCGAAGCGTTCGCGCCACTCATGCGCGGAGCGATACGTCATCATGCCGAGCTTGCGGGCTATACGCATGCCGGTCGCTGGAGGCTGCTCGTCCGTGTAAGCACCCCCGCGCCAGTCGGGGTCGCGCAGAATGGCCTCACGCTGAATCGACCGCAGCGCGATGGCGAATGGCGACGCAGCCGCCGACCCTGAAATGCTGATGAGCCGGCGTGTCGCTCCCGGAAACTGCGCGGCATACGCGAGCACGACCATGCCACCCAAGGACGGCCCGATAATCGTGTTGGCGCGCTCGATCCTGAGCGAACGCAATGTCTCATAGCCCGCACGCGCGATGTCCTCGACTGACAAGTCGGGAAAGGCAAGCCGATAGGGTACGCCCGTGGCCGGATTGATCGAGGCTGGTCCAGTGGAGCCAAAGCAACTCCCGAGCGAGTTGATGCACACCACGAAATAACGGTTGGAATCGATCGCAAGCCCAGGACCCACCATTCCCTCCCACCAACCTTCGCTGGGATCCGCGGGGGAGGCTGCTGCATGCGCCGACGGTGACAGTCCGGTGAATAGCAGAATGGTGTTATCGCGCGCTTCGTTCAGCTCGCCCCAGGTTTCGTAGGCGATACGAGCGCCACGCAACTGTCCGCCGCGGAGCATGGGGAATGGATCGGGAAGCACGGCGAAGCGCCGAGCGTCCTCGCGCCGCTGGGCTCCTGAATCGCTCACGGCCGCATTCACGGCTCGGGATCGCTGCCGTCAGGAATCCCTTCGAAGAGCGGCGTGGAGAGGTAGCGTTCGCCGGTGTCAGGCAGCATCGCCAGAATTACGGAGCCGGCCGGCGCTTCGCCGGCTACCTTGAGGGCTGCCGCGAAGGTCCCACCCGAAGATATTCCGCAGAAAATGCCTTCGCTGCGTGCCAGTGAGCGGGCGGTCTCGACGGCCTCGACGTCCGTGACCAGCACGATCCGATGGGCCACTTCCCGATCGAGTACCTTGGGAAGAAAGTCAGGCGTCCACCCCTGAATCTTGTGGGGCGCCCAAGCATTGCCGGACAGGAGTGATGCTCCCGCGGGCTCGGTCGCGATGATCTGTGTGTCGGGCCGTGCCAGCCGGATCATCTGGCCGGCGCCGGTCAGCGTGCCGCCCGTGCCCCATCCCGTCACGAAGAAATCGAGACGCGAGCCTGCGAAGTCCTGGAGGATTTCGGGGCCCGTGGTGTTGCGGTGGTAAGCAGGATTGGCCTCGTTCTCAAACTGCCGCGCCAGAAACCAACCGTGTTTCTGCGCCAGCTCCGCGGCTTTCTTCACCATGCCGGTGCCGCGCTCGGCGGCCGGTGTCAGAATGACCTTGGCCCCGAGCATCCGCATGATCTTGCGGCGCTCGACCGAGAAGGTTTCCACCATGAGAGCGACAAACGGGTAGCCCTTGGCGGCGCATACCATGGCGAGTGCGATTCCCGTGTTGCCGGAGGTGGCTTCCACGACGGTCTGGCCCGGCTTCAGCGCGCCGGTGCGTTCCGCATCTTCAATGATGGCGATCGCGAGCCGGTCCTTCACCGAGCCGAGCGGGTTGAAGAACTCGCACTTCACATACATCGTGATGTTCTTCGGCGCCAGGCGCTGAATCTTCACAATGGGTGTGTGGCCGATCGTGCCGAGAATGTTGTCGTAGATCATGGGTCCTTCTTATGCGCCTGCCCAGGTGGACACCGCAACGAATGGTCGAGCCTCACCAAATGCCTGATCGTTATACTAGAGTTGTACGCATCTCATGACCAGACTGCAGAAATTGTTAGCCGCCGCGGGGCTCGGTTCGCGCCGAAGCATCGAACAATGGATCCGGGATGGGCGCATTACCATCGCCGGCCGTGTCGCGCAGCTTGGGGATCGCGCGGGCCCGACTGACGAGGTGCTGCTCGACGGCCGCAAACTCGATCTCGAGACGACACGGGCGCCCGAGCGCGAGATTCTGCTTTACCACAAGCCGGTCGGCGAGATGACAACTCGCGCCGATCCGCAGGGCCGGCCAACGGTTTTCGAGCGCTTGCCGCAGCCGCGCAATGGCCGATGGATCACAGTCGGCAGGCTGGACGTCAACACATCCGGGCTGCTGCTCTTCACGACGGATGGCGAGCTGGCGCATCGCTTGATGCATCCTTCCAGCGAGATCGATCGCGAATATCTCGTGCGGATTCGCGGGCGCCCCTCGCCGTTCGCCCTCAATCAGTTGCTCGAGGGTGTGGCGCTCGAGGACGGTCCTGCTCGTTTCGATGACATCGTCCAGGACGAGACTGACGGCAGTCACACGACTTTCCGGGTCGTGCTGCACGAAGGCCGCAACCGCGAGGTACGGCGGATCTGGAGCGCGATTGGATTCGAAGTGAGCCGGCTCATGCGGATTCGTTACGGACCGATTGAGCTTCCGCGCGACCTCAGGCCTGGCGGGTGGCGCACCGCGGATGCCGACACAGCGGCAAAGCTGGCCAGAGCCGTCCACCTTGCGGAGGCATGAGCGGCCGTAGGGCGCATCGCGCCGCGGCATGCTCCTTGCGATGGAATAGACGGCATTCGAGGCGAGAGGAGTTCTGGCTGATGCAGGTTCTGGTCAGTTGCGATGACCCCATCTGCTGCGATGAAAATCTGTTTCAGCGCGTCGAAGGCGTCATCGCGGGAACGCTGGAGCGTTTCAGTAGCCGCATCTCTCGCGTTGAAGTGCAATTGAGGGACGTTGGCGGCGTAAAGCCCGGGATTCGAGACAAAGTTTGTACTCTGGAGGCGTGGATGGCCGCCGCTGGATCAGTGACTGCCAGCCACGAAGCCGCCACACTCACCGAGGCAATTCACGCTGCCGTCAGCAAGCTCGAGCGGCTCATCGCCCACGAGCTCCAGCAGCTCGATGCAGAGCTCGGCAGCGCCGAAGCGAGGCCATCGATGGCTCCCAAGTGAGGTCCGCGGCGCCAGGCCGGAGGTCCGCCGAGTCCCGACGAGGCCTTCGCCCCGGTCGGTTTTGAAAAAAAAGCGCCCGAACCGACCCTAACCCAGCAAATACCGCGCCAAGATGCATTGACACCCTACGCCCCCGAAATCAGAATACGCGGCTCGTTTTCGCGGAGGGGTACCCAAGCGGCCAACGGGAGCAGACTGTAAATCTGCCGGCTTACGCCTTCGTAGGTTCGAATCCTACCCCCTCCACCACGCAGGCCGGGGTCGGCTCCGAACCGCGTTCGTGGGTCCTGGCGGGTACGGCATCAGCGGGTGTAGTTCAATGGTAGAACCTCAGCCTTCCAAGCTGATGACGTGGGTTCGATTCCCACTACCCGCTCCAGTGAGTTTGCCCACGTAGCTCAGTCGGTAGAGCACGTCCTTGGTAAGGACGAGGTCACCGGTTCGATTCCGGTCGTGGGCTCCAACCGGTGGCGGTTGGACATGTTTTTTCCGGCGCGTAGCGCCGCAGTATGGAGGGGGTCGCGCGAAGCGCGATCCCCCTGAGAAGTTGGGCGCAGCCCATGAAGATATGGCCGCAGGCCAGTGAGACCGCGTCAGTTTCGAGGAAAGTATCATGTCGAAAGAGAAATTCGAACGCAGCAAGCCGCACGTGAACGTGGGGACGATTGGACACGTGGATCACGGGAAGACGACTTTGACGGCGGCGCTGACGAAGGTGATGGCCGAGACATTCGGCGGTCAATTCATGGCGTAT